>QZDW01000003.1 GCA_009917545.1 bacterium 1XD42-76 | reverse complement strand
GATTTCCTTCCCCTCGATGGCGTGTTCCTGAGTCAGCTCGTCCAGGCTTTCCACCATCTCTTCATAATGCAATCGATCCATAGCGCCCCCTAATGCAATAACGCTTCTATCATTTCCTCCGTGCTCAGTATCCCTGTATCTACAAAATTAAGCATTCCACCATACTGCTCCTCGCGGGAGAGTATATGGAAACGGTCGGAGAATTCATAGGAATCATACAGGCTACATAACGCGTCAACCTCCTTTTGGGAGATTCTCCGCCAGATTACATGGCTGGCTGGCACAGATTCCGGTATGAGAGCCAGCATGTCTTCCGACTCTGTATCCGACGTAACCAGGATCAGCCGTTTCCTGTTAGAACCTACAGGCTCCTGCAGACGGCACAATACCGACACTGCCTCCCGAAGCAACGTCCTATCCTCCGATACCAGAAAAATCTGGTCATACTGTTCGATATCTGATTCCAACTGACTGATCAGCTTTCTCTCATCTAACACGGTTTCGCCCGCCTTTCACATTGTGTAATATCATACGAAAATCAAATTAATTTGTTCTTATCGCCATATCCTTATCTCATTTCTAAAGGCTCTCTTTCTGGAAGCAACGTATAATCCAATAGGAAATCTGTGTAGCGGGAATTTCACTTAATGATTCCAGCCTAAAGCAATATCCCAGAACCGACAGGAGTAACATCCCATCCTTCCAGTAGAAGCGCATATCCTGTATAGCTCCATCTGATGTCAGTCCAGTGCTGTGGGTTACGGAACGTATATTTTCATTCTGGTTAATTTAACCTGTTGTGCCAGTTGATTTGACATAAAAAACTTCAACAAAATGTGCTATTCTATAGTTATACACGACTACGAAAGGAGGCACATGATATTGAAGTTTCAAGATGATTATACCACTTTCATAGCAACTTTTGAAGATTTTATTTTACTTGTTTTTTCGATTATTGATGATTTGTATCAACAGGCTGTCCCCACATCTGTTTCTCAGAGGCGATATGTGGGGATGGCAAAGATGTCTGATACCGAAATCATCACTTTGAGTATCTGTGGCGAACTGCTTGGGATAGACTCTGAAAACGCCTGGTATTCCTTTGTAAAGCGGAATTTCCGCCATCTCTTTCCCAGACTCTGCTGCCGCACACGGTTCAACCGCACCAGAAGAGCCCTTTTACAGGTAACAGAACTAATCCGGCAAAAGCTGGCCCAGTCGTTCCCCATACCATCCAGCCGTTACTTTGTGATTGACAGCTTCCCCCTTCCAGTTTGTAAGTTTGGACGAGCTCGGTACTGCCGCTCTTTCCGTGCAGATGGTGCAAATTATGGCAGATGTCCTTCCAAAAAAGAGACCTATTTTGGCTTCAAGGTTCATGCCCTGGTTACCTTGGAAGGTTATATCACAGCTTTTGAAATCACTCCGGCTTCCGTGGATGACCGGGAGGGTCTCCGGGAGCTTGTGGAAAACCACCTTGGTCTGGTAATCCTTGGAGATAAAGGATATACCGGAGAAGCCCTTTTTGATGACATGCGGCAAAAAGGGATCTGCCTGATGTCACTGAAGCCTTCCAATTATAAAAAGAACTGGCCTACGCAAATACGGCAGCTGATTTTCCGCTTCCGACGAAGAGTGGAAACGGTATTCTCACAGCTTAGCGGGTAGCTAAATGCGGAAAGAGTACTAGCAAAAAGTTTCCGAGGATTATGCACCCGTCTGCAGAACAAAATATTGGGACATAATCTGTACATAGCATTCAACAGCATATTCCAGGCCCCTGTGACATTGCAAAAATCAAGCAGTTAATCTTCTAAAATTAAGTTTTCAGCATTTGGAAGGGACTTTTTGGGCTTTTTGTCCTTTCGGTGATCTATGCAGCTTTGGTTATATAAGTAGCACAACGAGTTAATTTATAAGTAAAACATCGTCGTATGCTTATCCTTCTCTTCCCCTATGATTGTTTTTGCCTTCTTGTTATGTTAGTTTTTTCTTTCTCCTGCTTTGTGTTCAGCATTACTGCCTCTACTACCTTCCCTATCAAATCATCATCCCCCTGCTCAAATGTAATCTCTACTGCGTCATCACATAACTCCATCCGCCTGAGGCTGAAATACTCATACGTGCTGCAATGGAAAAAACGTTCTCTGGCATGGTAAAGAATCACCTTTCTGGCATCTGTCCCACTGATTACGTCACAAAGACCGCTTCGGATACCAATAAAATATCCGGCGCTTTCCACAATCCCAGGCGCAAGATCGAGGGAAAAACATACCAGCTTTGTCCCATCCACTGCTGGTTCGCTCTCGCCTCCGCTGTTCGTACATACAAGAAATCCTGCCCTCATAAGTTTTTCAGAAAGCCTGATCCAAAAGCTGCCCGGCAAATCCGCTAGCGTGTTTGAATATGGGGACAGAATTACTGTTCTACCCTCACGTAGCCCCAACTCTCTAAATGTCTTTTTTGACTTCTGATAACTCTTCTCTAAATGCGGATGCAGCGGATGTACCGTATCCGACAGATCAAACACAAATTTGCGGAATAGCTGCGTAAACTCAAGTCCTTTATATCCTCGCAGGCCCTCCAAAGGGTCCGTATGGAGTTGTTTCCAGGAATCGTTTAATACGACAAGCCTCACTTTGTCCGGACAGAGCATATAATACCGAAGAAGCCAGACACACTCCACCTTTCGCTGAAAAATTACTACATTCTTTATGTCAAACAGACGCGCTATCTTCTCACAAGCTTTGCTGATTACCAAAAAAACATAATCGTGTACCCGATTTTTCTCTATATATTGTTTCCAGAAGGTCCCGATCAGATAAACGTCTCCTGTTCCCGTATATGGACATACAAAAACAGGCACATCCCCATATATTTTCGTAAGCCTCTGATAGATCCGCTTCCCTATCGCCGCCTGATAAAAGCACCCCAGAAATGATTCTTTCTCACTTAGTACCAGGATGTTTTTTTGCATCACCCCAGTCTCCCTAAGCTGCGCCGACATCTCACTCCAGTATGCAGAGCAAATGACGAACATATTTTCTGGATCCCAGGCATTTTTCACTGCTTCTAAAGCGATTACCGGAAGTCCGCTACAAAACGTTCCTTGTTTCCTGCTGTCGTTATCGAGAACAGCTTCCGGTTCCAGATTACAGGCCCGTAAAAGCGTTATCGTCTGTCTCGTATTGTCGCTCACACCAAACAGAAAAATGTGTCTTTTGTCAAAAAATCCCCGATTGCAAAGATTCTTTATTTTCTTTTCCACCTTAAGTAACTGATAATCAAACATCGCCTTTCCTCTGCGTCACAAAGATTTGTCCTCGTGCACCAGCCGCTTTCTTCTATTCCATATAGGAACCTCTTTCAGGCGGTAAAGTCCCAGGCACACAGCCTCTTCCTCTGTAATCTCCGTCTCCCTTAGTATCCGTCCCAAACGGTTATCTGCAGGTTGATCGGTATACGTAAACACAAGCTTATCGGAACATTTATAAAAGGAGTAGTAATCGTACAGGTATTCCATATTCCCAGCAGACATATGATGTACTCTGGCGTATATGGAATCGCCCGCGAGATGCCTCTTCCAGTCCGGCTTTTTTCCCTCTGATTCTTTCCCTGACCGCTTTTCTCTGTACGTATACAAAATTACTGCTGTCCTTGCGCATTTTCTATCCATAAAATCCTTAAGATGTACTCTTGCGAAAAAATCCAGTCTCTTATTGTCGCCAACCAGTGCAAGGACAACCGTTCTTCCGCCAATACCAAACCTAAGCCGCAATCCCTGCCATATCATACATCCATACAGAACGCCCAACATTTCCCTAAGCATGTTTTAACACTTCCCCAATATGTCCGCCAGGATGGTTGCGCTTAAACTGCCCGATGTCGAGATTCATCTCTTTCGCAATCATCATAGCCAGCCCCTGCAAAACAAGCAAATTCATAGTCGTGGAATTATTAGGCATAATATTCCACAAATCTCCCTCGTGCTTAAGATCAAGAATAATACATTTGGGTATCTCTCTCGTAAGCGTACTCTCTCTGGCAAAGGTCAGAAGCCACAAGTTCGTTTTTCGCTCTTTTAGCAGGCGTGCCAGATAGACAGACTCTGACGTTTCTCCGCTTTTTGTCAGGACAATCACCAGATCCCCGTCCTTTACGAGTCCCATATCCCCATGAACTGCTGAATTTGTATGCAGAAAATATGCATCCAGCCCCATAGAAATCATCGAGCCTACAAACTTATCACAAATCGGTACGTTTTTCCCCAATCCGGAAACGATAATCTTATGGCCCGCCTTAAGAGTCTCCACAGACTCCGCCACCAGCCTGTTAAACGCCTCGGAATCAAGAGAATGAATCGCATGATCAAGCTCCTCTAGTTGTTTTTCAAAATATGCTATCATAACACTTCCTCCAGATAGTACAGCCCGTTATAAAATGCCCCGCATATGGAATCATAGTCCTGCCACGCATAGGTTGTTAGGGAGAGCCAGATTACAGCATGCAAAAGCTTAATTTCGTATGCATCTGCCCCCGTCAGAGTAAAAAATTCCTGCTCCATATTCTCCCAGCCATTCGGTGCGATCGTAAGAGAAATCTCCTGCTCCCCGATATCCAGCCGGAAATCCTTGAGGTTAAAACGGTCGTAATTTCCCACAATCGAATAGTAGAGTTTTGCCCAGTCATAGCGGATATCTCCGTAAATCTCTGTAAAACCGAAATATCCACGCGGGTCGATCAGCACAGGAGTTCCGTCCTCCCGCAGCATCAGATTGGAAAATGTACAGTCCCCGTGAATAAAATGGAATCTCTCGCAGGTCAGACGTTCCAGCCTTTTTTCCAGCTCCCGTTTGTAAAAATAAATATTTCTGCACTCCCTGCCATTGATACGGATCATCTTTTCTCTGGCAAAAGGGACCAGATCCTCGATCGCTTTCAATCGTTCCATTGTTTTGTTGTAATAGGCTTCTTTCATACTAAAAGAATCCGCTATCACGCTATCCGATTGATGAAGCTCTTTGAGGGCGTCGACGAGCTTTGTTAATATCTCCTTTTTCTGCACATCTGGTAACTGATACTCATAAATGTTCTTCCCTTTTATGTATTCCATCCTCAGAGGGTTTACAGCGTCAATCCGGGGCAGAATCGCTATCTTTTTCTCTTTCGCTTTCTCATACCAGGCACATTCACGCTCTGCCAGCCTGCGGCCCTGCTCGTCCACAGCCTCTTTGAGCAGAAGATCCCCCTCAATGGCAATACGGTTAAAGGGACGGCATTTCGATTTTCCGAGTTTTTCATATTCCTCAAGAAGGCCAAATTCCTTTGTCCCTGCAAGGCTCAGTTCATTAAACTCCATCTTCTGCCCCTGCATCCAGCGTACGAGTTCCCCGCTTTCCGGAATATCAGACAGAACACTTTTATCGTGAAACAGAAAAAAACCGGCCACGCCATGCTCACAGGAACTTTCCTCAGTAAACTGTCCACCATGATAACTCCATCGGCAGGGAAATGTTTCTGAAATACCGATGTAATCCAGTATATTCCCCTCGTCATCCTGCTTTTTTGTCATTTCCGGAAGCATCAGCTCATCCGGAAGAATCAGATCTGACCATACCAGCATAAACGGCTGTCCGAACGGAACCAGTTTCAGGGCCTGGCGGATACCAGAACATGTCCCTGTCCCTTCTGCATCTACTACCTGATACTTCACTTTTGCAAAGCAGGACAGGTATTCCCGCAACACTTCCTTGTGGTAGTCTGCTATAATTACAAACCGCTTATCCGGAAATTTACGGAATAGATGAAAGAGCATCGGAAGGTTGTCCACAGGAACAAGCGCTTTCGGCCTGTTTTTCGTCAGATATCCCAGACGGCTCCCCTTTCCGCCTGCTTGTACAATAATATATTCCATGTGCTTCTCCCCTCCTGTGTTTTGTCGTTAAATCTGCCCTATACTAAATGGAACCGCCTGCTGCAAAATTTCCTTATAAGTTTCATTTCCGGCACTCTCCAGCACATGATCTGCTCCCGTTCCATTTCGGTAATACATGCAAGGCAGCAGTCAGACCTCTCTGGTAAACTATAACAACATTCTTCCGGTTTGATAGAAGTAACAGTACGCTTCCTTGGAAAGCAAAAAGAGAAGCAGCCCCCTTTTATTTTTCCAGTCAACCAGCGGATTTTTCAAATACTTCCACGCCATCCTTCTGCATATATCCCGAACATTTTTCTCTGCTGCCGTGTCTTCATAATACCGCGCTCTGTAATAATGATCCATGCACAGGGGGATCAGTCTTTTCAAAATAATTTTATAAAGTTCTTTGTCCTTCTCCTTAAAATATTGTATCTGCTCTAAATGCGCATACAGTTCATCCTGGAACCGTATACTGTAGTTCCTTCTGGTGGTGCTGTTATTATTGTCCCTGTAGAAGTATAACTTCTGGGGGATTACTGCTATTTTTTTTGAACGTTCAAAACATTTGTATGTAAAAAACTGATCCTCAAAAATTTTCCCTTCTGTAAACCTGACTCCGTACAGTATTTTGGAGGTATACAATTTATCACACACAATCGTAAATTTAATATCCGGCTGCTTCCGCTGTGTTGTATACATCCTCAGAATAGCTTCCCTGCCCGTGAGAAGTTCCATTCCTTCTTCTTCCGGCCCTTGTACGTCTAATAGCTCGCTCCTTATTTTTACATAACCGCACTGGACAATATCTGCATTACTCTTTTTCTGTCCCCGGACAAGGAGTTCCACCATATCCTCCTTGATCCAGTCATCCGAATCAACGAACATGATGTAACTTCCTCTGGCGAATTTCAGTCCTGTATTCCTTGCCACGGCCTGTCCTTCATTTTTTTCCTTTTCAATCAGAATAATTCTGCTGTCTTTCTTTGCGGCTTTCCTGCAAAGGGCGGCACAACCATCAGAAGAGCCGTCGTCCACACAGATAACCTCAAGATTACGGTAGGACTGCTGCAGGATACTTTCCAGGCATTTACCAATATAATTTTCCGCCTGATACATTGGTACAATCACACTGACCAGCTCACTGTTATCTGACTGCATGGATAACCTCCTCTATCTTCAGCACCTCGCATCCCGACGCATCCACAATGGAACGTTTCAGGCTGTCATCGGTACTATGCGCCGTCAGCACAATAATATCCGGCTTTGGCAGATCATATATTTCCTCTAACTGATATACCGGGCACACAAGGGAAAGCTGATGTGCATTCTGATCCAGACCATACAAAAGCTTCATGGAACTGTTTAATATAATATCCTCCGCAAGCCTGATTCCCAGTTCCCCCATCCCATATACCGCCACGTTCTGGTACCCTTTCCTTTCCAAAGGCTGATACCAGTGCTTTTGGGAAATATTTAAACATAACAGCTCATTTGTAATCTTTAGCAGCCATTGGAAACGCTCCAGTTCCTTTTTAAGCATACGCCTTTCTTTGGAAAAAAATATTCTGTCAGCCATGTTTTTAAGCTGTAAAACACCTGCCAAAAGAGAGGCCGCTACAAGAAATATTTTTATCATATCCCAATTCCGCCATATGCCTGTTTGGCTTAGTAATTCCCTGTGTTGCCGCCTCCCTATGGTCGTCTGTCTATTCTCTGTCACTTTTTCCATACCTCCTGTTTGGCCCAGTCCGTCTACAATCGTATAAATTTTTGTATTCCCTCCCCTGCGTGTCATTCCGATATGCTCTGTAAACCGGGCATCTGGCTCCCTTTTTCTGCACCTGCACTATGCTGGTGCGCTCATGAGGCTTTAAATATATCCTGATCCAATAAAAAATCATAATCAGAACAGATTATAATGTCTTCTTCCCTGATTGCCAAACCCAGTAATTGTTTTTTCATCTCTTCATAATGGACGGAATTCGCTATAACATAGACAGCATCATTAAATAATTTTGTTGCTTGTTCTGGTGACATAATCAAAGTATTTCCATCTTTTATACCCCATATTTCTTTCTTATTATCAGCATACGCCAGTACGCTGCCGCCTGTCTTCGTTATATATTTGTATACTAATTTTCCAACATTTCCACTTCCAAATATAACTACGTCTTTTCTGTATTTGATCTCATCCAGTTTCTCTTTCATTTTCATTTTCCAATAAGTCGATTCGTTTTCTTTCAGATATCGTTCCAATATATCCTTTGACTGCACTACCTTGTCTGACACTTCCTTTCCTACCGAAGTCAGCATACTCTGCCGGAATTCGCCTGAATCTATGTCTCTTTTTAGCTCATGATACATAAACTCAACATATTCTGATTTTTGGCTTTCAGACAACCGGCTATAAAACCAGATAAAATCACCTATTTTCCAGAAAAGATAATGTTCTTTCCACTTTTCAAATAACGCTTCTTCTTGCAGCCGTTTCTTAAATAGTGCGTATTCTTCAATAATCATTGTTATTTTCCGGGGAGAATTGCTGGAAGATTTTTCATTATCCCAACAATAACAATAAAAAGCTTCTTTTGAGACCAGCATACGTTCTGCCTTTAGCAATGTCATAAAATAAAATGATGTATCCTGATAAGCGGCTCCCCCAGTTTCATTCATGAAAATTTTACTCTCTATTAAAAAATCTCTACGATATATGCCACTCCAGAATGCCTTAACCCCCATCTTTGTAATATATCCATTTTCTCGCGGGCAAATAACCCGCCCATAAAGAGACGCATCTCCTAAAACGGCAAAAGGAAGTCTGATCTCTCCTTTTCCATGCCCGCCAAAACGATAAAAATCCGCTTTCAAAACGTCCAGTTGATTCTGACATGCGATATTATACTGTCTCTCATACATATCGGGCAGCACATAATCATCCGATTCACAAATTCCAATATATTCGCCTTTTGCCAATTTCAGCCCCGTATTAAACTGTAATCCTACACTTGGTTCGGAATGGCATACTTTAATCCTACAATCCATTTCTGACATTTCTTTAATTATTTCTAATGTCCCATCGCTGCTCTGACCGTCTATAATGATGATCTCTATCTCCCGTAAAGTCTGATTCATAACACTTCGGATACATGTCTCAATATGGCATTTATCATTCCGAACATATATCAGCACAGAAACCTTGATCTTTTTCGACTCATATGTATTAGACCTGTTTACGCCATCTGTCTCCCATCTGCTTTCAAGGTGATTCAATGTTTTCTTTCTCCCTTTCAATTTTTTCTCTTTATCTTCCTGGAATCATAAATATTCCTTCTTCATAAACTCGGCAGTCTTTCTAATTCCTTCCTGCAAAGATATAGGATTTAATTTCCCGAAATATTTTTCGTATTTTGAAATATCCAGATAATTTACCGGAACATCAACTGGCCTCCCCTGTACATATCTAACTTTCAATGTGATTCCTAATGTTTCCCCAATTATCTCCAATAGCTGATTAATGCTGGTCCCTATCCCTCTTCCAACATTATATAGCCGTTCCTTTCCCTCACTGCTTCCAATCGCTACAATTGCTTTTACAGCATCATCAATATAAATATAATCCCTGACAACGGAACCATCCCCGTAAACGAGAATCTCTTCGCCCTTCAGAGCTTTATATGTAAAAGTTGTTACCGCACCTAATATACCATTCGGCTTTTGATATGGCCCAAAAGGGTTGGAAAGCCGTATAATACGATAATCTAATCCATGCATATATTGATATAAATACAGTAGTTTTTCATTCATTACCTTCTGTACGCCATATGAATTAATCGGATTTGTCTCCATGCCTTCTTTTAACGGACATCGATGATCGATCCCATATACGGTTCCTCCGGAAGAAAGAAAAATAACTCTTTTAACACCGCACTTCACACATGACTCCAGAAATCTGGACATAAGTTCAACATTATCGCTGATTTCCTGTGGGATATGATAATTCGACGTCGTTGGTACAGTCGTACTAATCAGATGATAAATGATATCCTGGCCCTCAAGCAATTCATCAAAACCTGTTTCCATGACGAGTTTGATCTGCTTTCTGTTAACCAAGTCTCTTTGCAGCGTACTTAGCCTCTTCAATGCACTCCAATCCTTGTCCACCAATGTGATTACATCTCCATTAGCGCTGCTTATTTTTTCCGTCAGATTCGTCCCAATAAATCCGGCCGCCCCAAGAATCATAATTCTCATATTCCATCACCTTTTAATCCGTACCCTTCTCACTTATATCATGCCAGGCAATCTTATTTGAAGCGATACCTCTACATAACAGACTATCTCTTATTTTTTCTGCTGTGGCTTTATCCAAAACAGCTATCAGGATGAAGTCAAACTCCAGATTACAAACTTCCTCGACAGGTTTCACCTCAACCGTTTTGTCCGCAATCTCTCTATAATTTTTATCCACAACAGCGACGAGCCGAAAATTTCCCGAGTCCACAATCTGCTGGTAAAAATCCCGTCCAACTTCTCCGTATCCGTAAAGAACTAATCTTATATTTTTTGGAAATATTTTTTCTGGAAAATACCATCGTTTTCTTTCTATAATCTCTGACAGATTATTTATACATATATTCAACTTTGATATATGCCTTGCTAAATACTCACTCTCTGCCAAAAGTGTTACTTTCTGTATTTTATCGTAAACAAATTTATCATAGTAAAAATTCTCCTGATATTTTAAAAGTCCCAGCCGTAGAATTCCCTCTGATCTGACATACTGGTAAAATTCATGAAAATAATCCGTACTGCTCATTCCACACAGATTCCAGACAACATATTCTGCCGCTCTGTTTATAAAGCTCTTTTCCAGATGGTGAAATAAATCCCTTTCCTTCAAAGCATTTTGTTCTGCATACAACATATCAAAGCCGCATCTCCACCACCGATATCTTGTATTCTCTATAGATTCAGAAACGCTTGTCCTGTGGGTAACTAAAATATCATCAACAATTGTGATACGCTGCGCCTCTGCAAAGGCAAGATCAACAAATAATGCATCATTGGCTACTCGGGTTTCCTGGAAACAAATATTTTTATTGCGGATAAAGTCCAAGCGATACAGTTTATCCCAGGGCCATCCAACAGTGAGCTGAAAAATATGATCTGGCACATCCTGCCAGGAAAAAGAATCCTTTTCAGGGGCGATTTTCTTATTTAAAGCTCCTTTTAAAAAATGAATTTTCTTTTTTTCCTCGTTATAGCCCTGGCTATTACATATTACAACATCTGCTTCTGTACTTTCAGCTCTCCCAACCATTTTTTCGATCAGTTTAAAATCAAAAAAATCATCGGCATCCAGGAAAATAATATATTTTCCCGTTGAGAATTCCATTCCTCTGTTCCTTGCAACCCCTGCAAAACTACGTTTCTGCTCCAATAATTTTATTCTATTATCTTTTTTTATATAATCACGGATAATATCCCTGCTATGATCCTCTGAACCATCGTTTACACATACAATCTCAAGCTCTCCATACGATTGCCCAACAATACTATCCATACACTCAGTTAAATACTTTTCTGCATTATATACAGGCACAATAACAGAAACCAACGGCTTCATCAGGCTCTCCTCTATTCTTTTTTAATTTTATATTGCTCCCAAACAAGTTTATCCTCTGCGATACCCATTTTCATGAGCTCAAAAACTGCATCATCTGCTATCTGTTTATCTTCAATTGCAACTATCACATACTGATATTCCGCTTTTCTCTCCAAAAGCTCCTTGGGTGAATCTACAAATTTATTACATTGAAAATATCCATAATTCTTATCCACCCAGACTATAACCTCTGCATAATGGATAATCTGCATTTGTTCAAAAAATGCTTTTCCTACTTTTCCCGCCGCATATATCGCAATTTTGCTATTTGAAGGAATACGTGAATATGGAAATCGAAACACCTCGAAACAGTCAAAAATTTCCTTGTTTTTTCTTATATCCACTATATATTTAAAAGCAATCTTTCGGGCGATCTCTGCCTTCTCTGCCAGATCCCAAAACACCTCTGCCATTGGATATTCTGGATGTGTCCAGGGTTTCACTTTTCCTGCAAAATGTATGATATAGGGATTTTGAGCCGTATTTCTGTAGGACCCCTGGTATTCCCCATATACGACATCCATTTGCCATTGATACTGCCACTGAAAATTCCAAGCATCATCCAAACATTTCCATTCATCATACAAAACTATATTTAATGCATCATTATCTGCATATATCAATTTTCTTTTTTCTCGTTCATAATCCTCTGAAAGTAGCGCAAGACATCTTTCCCGTACACATTCCCTCTCAAAGGCCTTGATATCCATCAGCATTACACCCGAATTAAAAGTTCTTTTACAGTCGAGATTTCCGATTTCTTTTTCGTGCTGAGCCAGATGAATACATGGAACATCCCTTACCACTCCAACTGCGTGTCCCTCTAAATCGATGTCATACAATTCTGAAATATCATGCAAAACACAGAGATCAGAATCAAGATAAAGAATTTTTTCATAATTGGGAAAAGCTAACGGAATAAACATACGGTAATATGTCTGTATCGGAAAATGCATTGTCTGCTGCAAATTCACGTTTTTGACTATATCGGAAATGTCTACACATTTTACGGTTATCTTCTCCTGCGACAAACTTTCCAAAAATGTTATATCTTCCATGCCCAAATTGGTTGTCATTATGTATATATAGTAAGCATTCTTTTTATCTGACGCATTGATAATGGAAAATATTGTAACATAACAGTTCAGAACGTAAGCACTGTCCGTTGTTGTTACAACAGGTATTACCCTATCCATCCTTTTCTCCTCCTTACAATTCAAGCTCCTGATCATCATAGGGATTTATATCTATTGCTCTGCAAATATATCAATTCTTTCTAAATAATCCATAACTCGATGTCCCCATTCATATACTATAAAATGTACTGTCCCCTTTTGCATTAGAACCAAGCTTTCCAGCGTTCTGTATTCGTTCTATATAATACATTCTCTTCTCACTCCCAACGTAATTAGAAAACGCTTTATGTCTTTCCTTATCTTTTCGCCATAAACAGCAATCACTACATAATCAAAATCTATTCTGTTAATTTCCTCTGGTGAAGAAATTTTATAGTCATTATCATAATAATCCATAAATGCCCGGTCAACCCACGCAGACAGTTCACAATAGTTCGTTTCCTTTATCTGTCTATAATAGTCATGTCCCATATCGCCAGCCCCATACAAGACGACTCTTGAATCTCTTTTTATATGTTTGAAGGGAAATAACCATTTTTTATCTTCTGTCACTCTCCGCCCAAAATTACTCTCACTTAATAAGGTCAATACCATCTTTCCAATACATTTTTTGTTCCAATATTTTATCAGCATGTTTATCAGAATTTGTTCTGAATATTGCTTCAACTTCTCTGCATTTCCAATCATAAAGCCTATACAGATATCTAATAAATTATCTTGTATATATTCATATAGTTCTATATTTTTTCCTGATTTTTCAAGAATAGAACGGCAACCTTCAATTATTTTGGGGAGTTCACAATATGTTTCAAACTGTGCAAGCAGATCCTTTTTTTTTCCTGTTATTCCATATCCATAATTATATATATATAACATATCAGGAATACCCAGATAAGACTGTGATATTTCGGTTATAGCCAAAAATGCATACATATCTTCTGCCATGACAAATTTTTCATCAGACAGATAAGAAAAAGCCCTTCTGCAAATATCGCCATTAAGCAATTTTCCAGACAGGTTGTGTCCAATTTTTTTTTCTTTAAAGCATAAATTCTGTATATCATCTATATCATGTTTTCCTAGATAGGGTTTCATCCAGTTTTGCATTATTTTTGCATCACTTATTTTTATCCCTGCACATGCTTTTACGTAAACGCCAAATTGAACAATATCTGCAGAATTTTCTTTCATTACCTCCGCTAATTTCTCACACGCATTTTTCTCTAAGCAATCATCTGCATCGATAAACAAAATATATTGCCCTGTTGATTTCAGTACGCCGTCTTTTCGGGCTTTAGATGTCCCGACATTGCGAGGTTCTGAAACCATCTTTAATCTTTCATCTATATCAGCGTACTCTTTTATAATTATTTGGCTTTCATCTTCTGACGCATCATCAATACAAATTATTTCAATATTTCTATAAGTTTGATTAATAACGCTATTTATACAGTCTCTTAAGTGCTTTTCCATATTATAAACTGGTATAATAATTGATATATCTGCTTGCATCACTATTCCTCATATTTACCTATTAATCAGGGAATATTTCTATTGCTTCTAAACACGTGCCAAATACCATATGTATCTCTATATTTGTAATCCGCCTTTCTGCAAAAGGTGCCGTTGGAGTTATAAAACTTCTTAAGGGCTTTTGATTTTTATGGTATTACCTCACTATCTCAAATAGCGTGATCTCGGAAACTCGATAAAGTCCGAATTACCGTTCTTTTTTCATTTCTTTGATTTTCTTACTTTCCCTATTGGGAGTCACAATTTAATATTATTTTCAAAAACTATTAATATCTCCTTTGATTTGTGCGGCACATTTGATGATCTATAGGGAGCTCACATGCTTCAAAGGTTTCGGCTGCACGAATCTGCCGGATAAACCATTCGTCAAAAGTGTTATAAAAAAGAACTAAGGAAACCACTGAAACAAAAAGCTCGTCCAGCACATATTCTCTTATTGCATAAAACAGATCTTTTCGGCTCTCTCGATTCAGTGTCCAGAAATTCCAATATAAAAAGTTAGCTGCCCGATTTACAAAATTCTGTCTATAATTCTGCAAGATTCTTTCCTTCCTGCTTCACCTTCACGCATTCATTCATCATCAAAAAGCAAAGATAAATGCTTGTTCGACATAGCATTATTCTTTTTAATCGACTTTTCCATAACGCTACCTGTAATTCCAGTTCCGACAACTGCGCCTATAGCGGTTGACAACAAGGATAACATTGCCTTTTTCATTTTGTTTTTCACTTTTTCAAAGCTAAATGAAGCACCTTGATGCAAGCATACGGGAGTACCCGATCCTGACCTTTTTCAGAACGATACAAGCATCAGGGTATTAAACCCATAAGGGAATAAGCTTTTCAAAGCAACACACTTTTGCAAGGAATTTGCCGTTTTATGGCACAAATCCAGCGCAGGAAACGCTTTAATCAGCGTTTCTTAAAAAATCAGAGATAGTGCTTATCTTCCCAAGTTTATTTAAGAAACTATACAAAATCCCCTATCATAATTTTTAGCATCCTATATCAAAATTTTTCTGTATTATTTCCTTGTTAATTTTGAAGTATAAAACCAAATATATTCTCTTATTACACGATATTGGAAAAATCAACTCATTCTTAGCTATATCGATTATTTCTAATGGCGTCATTTTCAATCTCATTTTCTATAAATTCTTCTGCCATAACCAAATCAAAAAAATCTTCTGAGGAATATAACAAATAAATTTTCCCAATTTCTATACCTATATTTTTTAAATTTCTTACCATATCATCCTTATGTATCAGGCTAGATATAATAATTGTTCCAACATCTTTAGGAATGTTTTTATATGATACAATCATTTGCTTTTTATTATCAAAATCCATCACGGACTGAGATATATCCGATACAATATAGAAATAATCGCAGTTTATTTTTCCTACATATTTTTTGTATAGGCGTAGCATTGTTTTTGTATGATTTCCAATTCCGTATATACCGACTTTCAAATTTTTATTTTTTAAAGGTAGAGATTCCAGCTTGCTTTTTAGTTTCTCTATAAACTGTTGTTTAATCTCTTCATATTCTGCCTCATTACTTTTTCCTGTCTTTTTATATATTTTTAAAAGTATATTACACTCATGTAGAAGTGTTAAATTATTTTTACATATCTCCCCCCAATACTCTATAAATTTCCTACAAAAAAAAGTTTCCTGTACCTTTATATCATTTGTTTTCTCACATTGTTCTATCATCCAAATTGTATCTGATACATTTCTTAAGAGATACTTACAGAGTATATTTTCTTTCCATCCGATAGATGGATTTGCTCTAATATCATTCCATATTTTAAACTGCACATACATTTTATCCAGACATTTTTTTTGACTGATATCGCCTGTCATAATTGAACCAAAACGATATCGTCTGACATATAATTGTTCTGTCAGACTTTCAACTTTTTTTGCATGGATAATATTTTCTATATAAAAACAGTTATCCTCGTAATACACTCCTTCCGGAAATCTTATGTTATATTTGTCAAGAAAATCTTTTTTATATGCCGCCATACAAGCTGAAACAATATGATTTTCCGGAAATGACCGATCAAAAAAATCTAAGCCCGACATAATCTGATTACATGACGATTTTTTCCGTAGATAAGTATTTGAATGTACAATCCCCTTCATGTCTTCGATGATTTTGGATGCATAAAACAGGATGTCATGGCCCTTTAGCTTAGCTTTTATTGTCTCAACAGTCATTAAAGAAATGTAATCATCAGAATCTAGGAAAATGAAATAATTACTTTGCAAATGTGACATTCCACGATTTCTCGCAGCTCCTAATCCCTGATTTTCCTGATTTATTAATTGAAAATATGAATATGTTTCACAATACTGTTCACAGATTTGTTGACTGCCGTCTGAAGATCCATCATTAATAAGAATCACCTCATCAAACGGGATTGTTTGGTTCACTACACTTTCCAGACATTCCTTTAAATATTCTTCTACATTATAAACTGGAATCACAATTCCCAATGAATATTCAGATTTCATCCGACGCTCCTCAAACCATAATAGATACTAGTCATTTTTATATAATACAGGTATGGCTTTGTTAATTTGACAATTAAATTTTTATCCTTCTAAATTGCCAAAAAGTATACATTGATAAATATAAAATTCATTTATTCCAATTGAGTCTAGCTGTATTAGCAGTTCATGAATAAATGCAGGAGAAACGGCAATAACGATGTCTATCATATCCTTCATCATAACCATTTCTTCAACCGAAATTACAGGAATACCATTTATAGTCTTTCCAATTTTTTTTAAATCGTTGTCACTAAATGAAATTACTTTTTTTCCTAATACTTTCTGTGCATAGCACCCTATATTTCCCGCGCCCAATATAATTATCCCTTTACCATTTAGCCTTTGTCTATTATATTTTAATGGCGGAAATACTCTAAAAAAATATTTATCAATCCCACTTAGATCACCTGTGCATCCGTAATAATCCAAGTATAATTGGCAAATCATAGAAGGATTCCGTTCAAACTTATTCAATAAAATCGGAATATGCTTATCTTTTAGTTTTCTAATTTGATTATTTATCATCGTTTTTTTAGTTTCTGTCAGGCTATTTTTGTGACGACGATAATAATATAATGGTTCTTTGATATACTTTATTTTACTATAATGCTCGATGATTCGTAACCAATAGTCATAATCCTCAACCAAAAACAGATCGGCATCATATTCACCAATCTCTTCCAGTATAATTCTGCGATACATAAAACATGCGCCAATATTATTATGAAAATAAAGCATATCTGGCTCTCCAACAGGTTGTAACCCAATCTTTTCTCCCGTTTCATCTATATTTATCATCCCTGCACGAACCATATTGATAGAAGGATCTTTTTCTAACTCATTCTTCATGATCTCTAGGGCATTTTCATGGTACAAATTGTCATCAGATGTCCAGGTGAGTAAGCTCCCACAAGAATGTTGAAATCCGATATTCAAAGAATTTGGCAATTTTTTATTAATATTATTATCTATAATTTTTATTCTATGATCATACTCTGCATACTGCTTTACAATTTCCAGAGTACGATCTGTTGAGCAGTCATTTACAACGATTAGTTCCCAATCTGGAAAGGTCTGTTTCAATATACTATCAATAGATTGGCTGATATATTGCTCTCCGTTATATGTAGGTAATACAATGGATATTTCAGGCATCATTATTCTCCTAAAAGAAAGGAATATATCGTCCTTTCAGCTTTAAATAAAGTTTTCTGTCATTCCAAACTAAATCTTTGCAAAATAATATCTTTTATTCGCTCTGATGCGTGACCATCTCCATACGGATTTACTGCTTTACTCATCTTTTGATATAGCGCATTATTGGTAAGTAGTCCTTTTAGTTCATGGTAAATCGTCTCCTCTGTGGTTCCTACCAACTTTAAAGTTCCAGCTACTATTCCCTCTGGACGTTCTGTAGTATCACGCATCACCAACACTGGTTTCCCTAAAGATGGGGCCTCCTCTTGTATTCCACCACTATCTGTCAAAATAATATAACTCCGGGCCATAAAATTATGAAAATCTACTACATCCAATGGTTCAATTAAACGAATGCGTTCTGCTCCCGCCAATATCTCTTGAGCCACTTCACGTACTTTAGGATTTTTATGTACAGGATATATGACCTTTACATCGGAGTATTCATCAAGCACCCGCTTGATTGCCCGAAACATATGACGCATCGGTTCTCCTAAATTTTCTCTTCTATGGGCAGTTAGAAGGATTAAACGGGAATCCTTCCCCCAGTCTAGGGCATCGTTACAGTAGCTGTCATTTACAGTAAAAGAAAGGGCATCTATCACAGTATTTCCTGTCACATAGATATCTTCTCTCCTTTTTCCTTCTTTTAACAAATTCTGTCTTGACTGCTCGGTTGGTGCAAAGTAAAGTGTCGATATCAGATCAACAGCCTGGCGATTAAATTCTTCTGGATATGGTGCACACATATCATATGTTCTTAAACCTGCCTCAATATGTCCAATTATAATATTGCGATAAAATCCTGCTAATGATGCTGCGAAAGAAGTCGATGTATCTCCATGTACTAAGAGCAGGTCTGGTTTTTCTTTTTCTAAAATAGGATCTAGTTTATTTAATACCTCAACAGTAACATCTGTCAAGGTCTGATTTGTCCTCATAATATTTAGATTATAGTTTGCATGAATATCAAAAAAGTCCATTATTTGATTCAGCATCTCTCTATGCTGCCCTGTTAAACATATAATACATTCTATTTGTTTTACCTTTTTCAGTTGTAAAATTAGTGGACACATCTTAATTGCTTCAGGACGTGTACCGAATACGATAACTACTTTCATTTCGAATTGTGCTCCTGTTATCCGCTCACTGACTCCACAGCTTCTTATTTTCAATGACAAAGCAGCAAATTTATCCTAAAAAGTAGAAGTTCTAAATTTTCATTCAAAATACTTTTTATACTTTCTTGGTTCTCTTAATTGTTCTGCCACAGCTACTTTTTCGGTCTTTCTTTGTTCCCATGTATGTCCCTTACACCATCCACACCCTGGTGTCAAACTGGAGCGATATCTTTGGTACGATTCACTATTGATATCATCTATCTTAATAGAATCATTCTCATCAAATGGAATAGCCTGTAATTTACATGCCTGTAATAAAAACCAGCATTTGTAATAACGTCCATTTTCTATTGGGCTACAAAACAAGTTGCTACAATTTTTAGACTTAAACTCAGCTTCCCCATAGTCTACTATTGACTGTATATCTCTCCATCCAGATAATAAACTATCAATTCGATATGGCACTTTATTCTTGTTTAATATGCTAATCAATTCTGTTACTCTATATTTTTTCGTAGGATTCCAATGCTTGTAATCACTTATTAAAACACCCATATTAGCCTGTTTCAATAATGAAATTGTATTACTATTTGGAATCACTGTTCCATTTGTGATAATACAAATACTACCACATTTTTCTTTGCATTCGTTACTTTCAATAAAGCATCTCAGCAAGCTATCAATATCAGGATGTAAAAATGCTTCTCCACCCGTGACAAATACTCTTCTTATAAAATCAACCTTTGACAAAAAGCACACAAAATCTTCTATAATTGCGTTAATCTCGTTATCTTGCCCTTTTTTCATATAATCTAATCCTGCAGCACAGTAATTGCATTTCATTGTACAACGGTCAGTTACTTTTATATCTAGTGAATCAACAATAAAAGCATTATTTTTTTTTGCAGCCACTTTAAGCTCTTTAATTTTTATTACTCCATTTTTTCTGCTTACATCGTTAAAAAATATCGCTTCATTTTTTGCATTTTTTATATATTCAGCCTCATCAACCTCACCAATGATATCCTGTTCAGAATATTCAAACTCTAAATCATTGTATTTAAATATTCTGCCCTTATACCCAAGCATTGTTAGCTGCCTTTCCATTGCATCAAAATGCTCTTCCATACACAAAATAACCGAATAGTCTGTTCCATGCGGCATTAAAATAGGTTTATCTTTATAAGATGAATGTTGTAATTTAAAATCATTATCGAAAAATCCGACCACTTCATTTTTTACCCCCCCCCCCCCGTGTTGTAACCTGTGAAATGTTAAAACTGCATTTAGACAAAATGGCATTAGCAATATTTTCTTCTCTGCTCCATCAGTAAATTTTGATATTTGAATCATGGCGCACCTCCAACTATAGTATTTAAAATAATTTCTTATAAATTGCTTCATACCTTACGTTTCTTATATTATTACATTTTATCTTTATTTTACGATACCGACCCATCCTAAAAACAAATGGTCTCCTGTATGCGTCTCATATTCTGTTATTTCTTTATATTCAACCATACGACAGTATTTTTTCAGAATATTTTTCAACTCATTTTTATCAAACCATTGTTCCCATTCGGCGATTTTCATTCGTCCGATTTCTTCTATATTCTTATCTATTATCACAATTTTCCCACCAGGTTTCGTTACCCTTGCAAGTTCTTTCACTGCGTTTTCAATGTCTACTGCATGTTCTAGCGCCTCACAAGTGTATACAAAATCAAATTTATCGTTCTCATAAGGAATATTGGTAAGCGTTCCCTGCCTTTTTTCTTTTATTGGACAGGTAATACGCTGCATAACATGACTCGATATGTCCACTGCATAGTAGCTATACATCGGATATTCCTCTACTAAATTTTTTAAATATCTTCCCTTCCCACATCCAACATCCAATATTTTCCAACTCACTTCTGATTTGGATATCAAGTTACTAATCAATTTATATCGGCCATCCAAAAAATCAATTTTTTCCAAAAAAATATCAGCCATTTTTTCAAATTCAGATAAATTTTTATAGTATAATGCATCCAAAAAATATTTGGCTGCCCAGCTTATTTCACTCCTGGGAAAATATGTATTCATTTCTTCCGGATTCTTTTCTGATACATAGCTTCCATACCATCCGCCAGATTCATTCTGTAAGCTACACGCATACTCAAATGCAGCATTCCCACGGACAATATCTCCTAGCCTAAACCATATGGACGCAAGCTGAAACATCCCCGTAGAACATACCCAATCTACATGATAATAGGCCGGAACGGCTCCACTCTTCTTTTGATATTTCTCCATATTCTTCATGGCAGTCCTGGCAATATCTTCTTTTCCCATATCTAAAAGGCCTTCTATTATATAGGCATAAAAATGCGAAAGAAGACTAAAGTTCAAAATTTTATCTCTATAATGTTTTAAATAAAAATCCAAAATTTTGTCTGCGTTTTCTCTATATTCTGGTCTGCCGTATACTTCTGCTGCTTCAATGAGTGGAGACAAACAATAAAGATGAACCAGCTCAGAGCATACTTCTTCATTCTTTCCCCAGGCATCCGTTGTTGGTGTAGTCAACCTGCCGTCAGGCTGCATATTACTTAAAATCCAATCGCAGCCTTTTACAATATGTGTATCAACTTTTGGCACCATTTTTCTGGCAGCCAGTAACCCTTTCAATACTTGTGCTGTATCAAATACATATGGCGCTTTATCCTGAGGATCAAACCATGAACCATCCGCTTTCTGAATGCGGCATAACCAATCCGCATAAGAAACTGCTATTTCACGATATCCCCATTGAATCAGGGTTGGTATATAGTATCCCGTCACTTCTGGATAGGGTCTGAATTCATCTGAACTTACAGCAATTCCTTTCTCGCAAATACTATTATTTTTTATCCAATTTATGGTTTTTTTATAAATATCTATTCTATCCATATTCTTTGACAAACATATCTCCTTATATCAGTCCGGATTTTTTGCTGTTGTTACCAGCAAATATCCTTGCCCCCAGTCTTCTATATTATTTGTTTCATCCATCCAACGCTCAATCGCTATCCGTAAGTAATGATTTTTTGGCAAAAAATCCAGCGCCTTCCGTGCGCCTATCGAGTATTCCTGTATATCTGTATAACCAGCTTGTTCAAATTCACTCAACAGCGAGCTTTGGGGAATCTCCAGACCCCATGCCCATATTCCACCATCTTCTTGCAGCTTTTTTCCAGCTCTGTAGGCCAGGCTATGTGCGTTTGGTATCATAGATACCATCTTTCTGCAAATTCGTCTCCACTTTGAAAGCATTTCTATTCGTTGCTTCCTCTCAAAATGCTCCAGAAGCCCTGCCTGAAATACTACATCAAATTCCCGATTTTTAAATGGCAGCTCACCAAATGCATCTATACAATACATATCTACCTTATATCCTGTTTGTTCGACCAATCTTGATACAAGTTGGATACTTTGAACAGAATAATCAAGTGCTGATACGAAACGTCCCTCTTTAGAGAGGGCCAAAGAGGATTCACCTGTTCCGCATCCAATTTCCAAAACATGTTCTCCTTCATGAGTGATTTTCAAAATTTCCTGTGTCTGTACATTAAAACAGCCATTCTCTAAATGATTTATTACATTCTCCAAGGTTGTTTCGTTGTACATTTCTCCCCATTG
Source organism: bacterium 1XD42-76 (assembly GCA_009917545.1). Classification (GTDB taxonomy): domain Bacteria; phylum Bacillota; class Clostridia; order Lachnospirales; family Lachnospiraceae; genus QZDW01. The sequence continues at coordinate 265,103 of QZDW01000003.1, read as the reverse complement.
TTCCCGTGAAAGCCTTTCACGGGTACTACCCGAAATATGACCGTTTGCATATATCCGATAATTTATATAGTGGTTTTCTTCTAACTGAAGAACCATTGCTTCCTTATATTTATCAGAGGCAACAAAAATCAATAGTTTTTCTTTCCATTCTTGTGGGATCTGTAATAGGGAATATACTGGAATCCCATTGACTACATCCCCTGCTTTATAATTATCTATAAAAAAACTGACATTATCTTTTCCAAAATCCTGCAATGCTTTTATACCATCTTTACCAGCTCCAAATATCGCAATTTTCATTTCATCCTCGCAATCAGTTACAATGTCTCACTATTGTACCGTCATTGTATATAATCAAAAAATCAAAACTATCTTCCCATACAAAAACATTTTCCATAATTAAGAAATGACCGTACCAGTAATCTCTTAATAAACTGCGCAGTCTCTCATCATAACAATTACCACTATACCAATCGCCATCATTTAAGATCATATCGAAAGGATTACAGTTAGGCGGAATCTCCATCTTTCCATCAATAATTTGGGGGCCTTCTCCAAACCATGTCTTCCGCTCTCTTTTTTCGATAAAAACAATTAAATTTTCTCTCCATGTGATTTCCCATTTATGATATACTCTTCCGAATATACTTTCTGCAAAAATTGATGGACACATAATGATCCCTTTTTTAGCAATTCTCTGCATTTCTTCTAAAGCTCTTTCTGGATGCTCTATGTGTTCAACCACGTGATGGGAATAAGCCAAATCAAACTCATTCTTGTCAAAAGGAAGTGCTTCAAAATCAGCTTGAATAAATTTTATTCCTTTGCTCTCGATCTCCTTAACATCAATCTGCTTTCCCTCTCCATACACCCTATGAATCGGTTCTATATATTTATCAACTGCCACTCTTGCCGAGGGTAAAGGATTCGTCCCACATCCCAAATCTACAATATTTTCTGATTCATTAATCAGTCGTACTGCTTTTGAAAATTCGGGACTTATTTGATATTCGTTTTCTAGTTTTAACTGATTGACAGCCAAAAACCATTCCAAGCTCATATATGGAATCCCATCAGCCAGCAGTAAATTTTCAATTTCTTTTCTGTCATTTGGTGTTACAACAATCGTATAATCTTTATATAACTTTAACAGGGTTTCATAAGAAATGATTCTCACACCATTTATCTGCCTCCCCGTTTTATCGGTATCATTATCAACAAAAAATGCCACCTTATCTCGTATCTTTTTACATAGCCTCTTTCCATTATTTCCGGCTCCAAATAAGATAATCTTTTTATCATCCATTTTTTCATTTTCTATCAATGTGATAAATTTGTTATCTGCACCCCGTTTCATCACAGATCGATATATTCCTATCTCTTTTTCATCAATTTTGTTTTTATCAAAAAATTCTGATGCTGTATAGCGAGCTGTCTTTTTTATCTTGTCTGTTAACTCACTTTTTTCCGTAGCATGTCTAATTGTTATAGCCAGCTCATGGGGATCCAGATAGGACTTCACTAAAAAAGCATTTTTTCCATCCTGAAGATACTCATTCATCGGTGAAATATCAGAAGTAACGACTACGCATTCGCATGCGGCTGCTTCTATAAAAACAATCCCAAATCCTTCCCACCTAGACGGAGTGCACATGCAATCGCACCAAGAATAGTAGTAAGGTAATTCATCTTTGGGTACACTGTTTTCAAAAAAACACCTAGTAGCTACTTTTTCCTGTTTCGCCAATTCTTCATAGATAGCGCTATCCCCAACCCCTAAAAAAATAGCTTTGTATTCTGCCGGTAGGTATTGTAGTGCCTTTATTAACGTATCCAGATTTTTTTGATATGATTTTCTGCCAACATGCAAAATAAATTTTCCGTGCCCATATCTTTCAGCTATTTCATCAAGAAAAATTTGACATTCTCTTTTGGAAAACATTTTGATATCTACACGATTCGGCAAAATTTCAATTCTGCTCTCCTCCACCCCTGCTATCTTTTTTACTGCCTCTTTTACCGCTTTTGTCATGCATATAACTTTATCTGCATATTTTAAAGAAGGATCTACATAAAGCGGACTAATATCATGAACAGAAACAACAACTGGTACACCCAAAATACGAGCGGCATTGGCATAGATACTTGCCCATCCTCCACCATATCCCCTCACGACATCTGGTTTAATTTCCAGAAGGTATCTTCTAATCTCTTCTGGTCTAACCTGTATATATTTTATTTTTCCGCTTATACTGCTTTCTTCATGTGGATATAGACAATAAACTTCGTCAAAAAATGATCCTGGATTATAATATTCTTCTAACTGTTCATATGACCATCCGGCTCTTACGAGTGACTGGACTGAATCTGACGGAATAATCACTAATTTTCTCATCCTGAATACTCCTCATTTTACTATGTATAACAGCATATCTATAGTTCACCTATTCAGTTTTCTGAATATACTTTTCCCAATCGGATTAAGTTCTTTTTTATCCTTTTTATCAATCATTAAGTTATCCTCGCTTACTTCCTGAAGGAACACACAAAATTCATCTTTATGCATGTCATTTTCTCGAATTAAATTAATTGCCCTAATATCCCCTGACAAAAGCTCATATTGGTACAATAAGTTTTGATAATGGCAGTACACATATAATCTATTGTCGTCTGTACGGATACAAACGTGATTATATCCTCCCGCCTCATGGTAAGAAATCCCATACTTACCTAACTCAAATTCTTCCATTAACTCACAAGTTTTATTTTTTGTGTTAATTCTAATCGGCGGATAGCAGTAACTGAAAATCCATATATATCCATTATGATAAAAAATTTGTTTCTCAATAACGTTCCAACTTGTTATAATTGTCTGGGGCACTCCATATGTTTTATAATTGAAAATACAATTAACTTCATCTTTTTCCCTATTCCACTTCAAAACCTCACCTTTTGCTGTAACCAGCCAATAAAAAGTACCGTCAAAACATATATCAACATATATATTAGCTGTATTCCCAATTGAAACAAGCAAACATTTCTTCAACTCCATATCAAAAAAAAAGAGTTTGTTAGATGAACGATGTACCAGACAGATTTCATTTCCTATACGTTTCCCTATCATAAACATTCCAGCGTGTAAATTATTATCTGCCTTTTCACTTTCATTAACAAAATCATCATAATATGTTATTTCATAAGTATATGGATCTATCGTAACCAACGCTGGATAGCTATATGGAACAAGATAAATTATCCCATTACAGAAAAACGCTGAGAGAAATTTCAAATCTGATCTGAAATACCTGGAAACTCTGTTTTCCAGCTCCAGTCTTACAATTTCATTTGCATTCTCATCTAATACATGAATAGAAGATGCTTTATCTGGAATAATAAATAATTTATGATCAATACACACGATCTCTTTAAATAAGTCTTTTCCCATGCTCGGTTCGCCTGGTACCATGCCAAAAAAACTTGTTTTTCCATTTTCCAGATCAAGCATATAGATTCCATTAAATTTTTTTGCCATAAAGTAGCACTTATTATTATATTCTGTAAACTTATGTGAAAAATAATCCATATTACTCGGTCCTTTAATATTTTTGTTATATCCGCAAATTTATTACCATTTCTTGATTTCATTTTAATTAAATAAGGCATATTGGACATCCATACATTCCACCGGATGCTGCGGACTCCCTCCGCTTCGCTCCCCACTACATCACAAGGGCTCCCCCTCATGTTCACAGGGTCCTGGCATACCCAATACACAGTCTCCTCTTGCGATTCACTGCCTTCTAATGCCGACTTGTTTTTTTATAATCATGAACAGGCCCGCCAGTCCGACACACATTCCTATGTTGATCCGGTAAAACCGCAGCGCGAACTGAAGTTAATCTGACAAGCTGCCCTTATGATCTGGTATGGGTTCTTATGCCTCTCTTATCACCTTTCTCAAAAAGTGTAGTTTTTGAGAAGTTTTTTTTATGGTACAAATTTACTATAAAAAGAATTTAATTCTCTTGATTTTTTGACGATATTGTAATAGAATATATATGTTTTTATGTTCTTATTTCGATTCTCAAAAACTACACTTTTTGCAACAAAAAAGCTTCCCTGTTCAGGAAGCTCCCATCAGCAAATTCACGCAAAATCCCGCAAATTCTTTTATCAGTCATAACGACCGTAATAATCAGTCCGCAAGAAGCATCACGGATATCCTGAGCCAATGCACAGTCAATCTGCCAGCAAGCCCCTTTCTGCCTATGAAACCATTACAATAAGTGCCGGTATCCGGGTCAGTACTCTCTGACTGCTTCATTTTTATAGTACTAAAAAGACAGACGACACCCGCTCTAAAGCAGATACCATCTGTCCGTTCATTTCCCAGTCCTTCTATTTCCTTCTAACATCCTGGCAGTATTCAATGTTCATTCCGATTATTCAAAATCCATGCCTCCGAACCCCATTGCCGCCCTGTTTTCACCCCATTACCGCCTGTTTCCGCTCTATTCCCTCTCAAATGACCCCACGAGCGCCTACCCCATCACTTACCTCTTTACCGCCTCATTAACTCCTTTGCCACTTCATCGCTGCCTCATTGCCATTTCATTCCCTACCGCTTTCCCATTCCATCGACGCATTACCGCCATTTCATCACCTATTCATTCCCACTCCACCGCCGCCTCATCATCCCTATCACACTCTTTTCCTCCCGTCTCTCCTCACACCTCCCCCAGCTCAAACCCAAAATACTCCACCGCATTATTATAACAAATCCCCCGAATCAGCTCCCCGAGCATCTTCTCATCATCCGGATACTCGCCGTTTTCCACCCAGCCGCCGATCAAATCGCAGAGAATCCTTCGGAAATAATCATGCCTCGTATATGACAGAAACGACCTGGAGTCCGTCAGCATGCCCACAAAATTACCAAAACACGACTGACTGGCAAAGGCTTTCATCTGATTCACCATCCCCGTGTAATGGTCGTTAAACCACCAGGCCGAGCCCTGCTGCAGTCTGCCTTTTATCCCTCCGTCCTGGAAGCAGCCGAGAATGGTCCCCAACATGGTATCATCGTTCGGATTCAAAGAATAGAAAATCATCTTCGGAAGCCGGCCGGAAAAGGCCAGTTCATTTAAAAAACCACAGATCTCCGTCGCCAGAGACGCGTCGCCGATGCAGTCAAATCCGGTATCTGCTCCCAGGATCCGGTGCATGCGGGTATTATTATCCCGCCGGCAGCCGTAATGGATCTGCATCACCCAGCCGCGCTCATGGTACTCCCCGGCGAGAAACAACAGCAGATGGGTCTTATACTGCAGGCATTCCTCATGCGTAAGCGTCCCGCCGGCCAGACGTTTTTTAAGGATCCGCCCGGCCTCTTCCTCATTGACCGGCCGGTACATCATAAATTCCAGGCCATGATCGGACAGTCTGCAGCCGTTTTCACCGAATACATCCATTCTGCGCCGAATCGCCTGATGTAAGGAATCCAAACCGCTGATTGTCACTCCGGCAGCGGCGGAGAGTCGCTCGAGATATGCCGGAAATTCCTGCTTTTCGATGTTTACGGCCTTGTCCGGCCGCATGGCAGGCAGTACCTGTACGTCAAAGTTTCCGTCTGCCCGAAGCTTTTTGTGCCATTCCAGCGTATCGGCCGGGTCGTCTGTGGTGCAGATCAGGCGTACATTCGACCGGCGGATGATGTTGCGGACAGAAAATTCCGGACTGGTAAGCGTTTCTCGGCACAGATCCCACACCTCCTGCGCCGTTTCGCCGTTCAGATTCCCTTCGTAGCCGAAATAGTATCGCAGCTCCAGATGCGACCAGTGATAGAGCGGGTTGCCAATGAGCTTTGGCATGGTTTCAGCCCATTTCTGAAACTTTTCCCGGTCTGGCGCATCCCCTGTGATATATGGTTCCTCCACGCCGTTGGCACGCATCTGCCGCCATTTATAATGATCTCCGGCCAGCCATACCTGGGCGATGTTTTCAAACTGCCTGTCCTCATAGATTTCCTGTGGGTTGATGTGGCAGTGGTAATCGAGAACCGGAATCCGTTTCATGTCCGCATGCTCTGCATAGAGCTTCCTGGCGGTGTCTGTATTTAATAAGAACTCTCTGCCCATAAATGGTTTCACGCCCTGTCACTCCCTTCATGCACGTATTTTTTAAGAACCGCCCTCACTGCTCCCGGCCCGGCCAGCTCCTCGCAGAACATCCGCTCAATCTTTTCGCCGATTCCTGCCTCATAGAGGTCGCAGCCGAAAATATTTTTATTGGAAAGCAGCGGGCGCAGTGTTTCACTCACACGATCTGCCTTTTCCGCACATTCCGGATTCCTGCTGCACACACTGTCTGCCATATCTTCGCCGCCCGCTGATGCCCTATCTGTGCTGACTGATTCCGCCTTATCAGCGCCAACTGTTTCCGCCCTGTCCGCGCTTCCCTGTGCTTCCATCCTGCCCACATTCCTGCAATCCCCCGCCGTAATCCCTGCAAGCGCCTCCCGAAGCTCCGTGAGCATCGGATCCGGAGACGGCACAAAAGACCTTCCCATATCGTCCACTGCCAGCAGATATCTGAGCCACCCGGCGATCGCCAGCGGAATGTATATAAGCTCCTTCGCGCTCCCGAACTGCTCCACCCAGGCCTTTATCGTTTCCCCATAGCGGATTCCCACCTTCTGCGAAGTATCGCAGGCAATGCGCTGCGGCGCGTCCGGGATAAACCGGTTGGGAAAACGTTCCTCGATGACCTCTCTTACAAACTCCTCCGGAGACAGGATTCCCGGATCCTGTACCACCCGCATGCCTTCCTTGAGGCCGATTCCGCGCACCAGAGCCAGGAGTTCTTCATCTTCCATCTCCTCCGCAATCGAGGTATACCCAAGGAGACACCCATAGACGGCAAGCGCCGTGTGTAACGGGTTCAGACAGGCCGTCACCTTCATCCGTTCCACAGCATTCACTGTTTCCCTTGATGTCATATAGACTCCTGCCTGCTCGAGGGGCGGCCTCCCATTGGGAAAGACGTCCTCGATCACCAGATACTGCGGCCCTTCCGCATTGACATACGGCGCGATATACGTATTTTTTTTCGTAATCACAGGTTCCATTCCCGAAATTCCCAGTGCGGCAAGCGCTTTCGCCGCCTCTTCGCCAGGACGCGGCGTAATCTTATCAATCATTGTCCAGGGAAATGTAAGCTTTGAATCATCCTGAAGCCAGGAGAGGAACTCCTGCTCCACCATTCTGCGCTGCGCCCACTCCCCGGCAATGGTTAAAACGGCATGTTTCAGTTTTTCTCCGTTACGGGAACAGTTGTCCATACTCACAGCCGCCAGGGGAAATCCGCCTGCCCGGAAGCGCTCATATAAAAGCGCGCAGAAAACTGCTATCGCGCCCACGGGCCGTTGAGGGCCATTTTCCAGGTCAGCCTTTATAAATGGAAGCCAGGCCCCGTCCGCGCCTTTTAAGGCATAGCCTTTCTCTGTAATCGTGAAGGAAGCCATCTGCAGGCCGGGTTTTGTAAAGATTTCTTTCAGGCGTTTCCAGGCCCGTTCATCGGCGCTGTCGGCGCGTATCGCTTCGCTGAGTGAGCCAAGCACCTTTTTTTTCATTGTCCCGTCTGCCAGAAGCGTTACCGCCAGCGCCAGATTATCATAGGGATCATAAATTTTATCAATAATATCATAGTCAAACGTCTCGGCACAGATAATCCCTCTGTTCAAAGCGCCCTCTGCGAGCAGACGGTCTGCCAGGCCTCCGATAAAAATGCGGAAAATATTCCCCGCGCCAAAATGGATCCACAAAGGTTCTTTCTTTGTACGCTCTGCAACGGCGGCAGGGTCATAGCCTGGAATCGCAATTCCCGCCGCATCCCACGCGCCTTTTTCCTTCAGATCGTTCAGACACAGCTTCATAAGCTTCATCCTTCCTTTCCAGTTCTTCTTTCCAACATGAGTGTGGCAGCGATCCTGCCGCTTTATATGCCCGAATCCCTTTTCTGCCCTTTTTCCATTGCTTCCCACAATCCCATAAGATACACAGCCCCCAGCGCCCTGTCATAAAGCCCATAGCCCGGCATGGCTCTCTCGTCCCAGATCATGCGGCCGTGGTCAGGGCGGACCACCCCGTCAAAACCGCTCTCATACAATGCCTTCATGATTTCGTACATATCCATCGAACCGTCCGACGATAAATGTGCCGCTTCCTCAAAATCCCTGGGACTGTTGTATTTCAGATTTCTTACGTGTGCAAAAGGAATTCTTCCCGCACAGGCCCGGATGATATCCGGAATGTCATTCTGCTGATTCGACCCCAAAGAGCCGGTACACAGCGTAATGCCATTGTACGGCCTGTCCACTGCCTTCAAAAGCTCAAGAATCCGTTCCTTGCCTGTCACAATGCGTGGAAGCCCGAAAATCGGCCATGCCGGGTCGTCCGGATGGATCCCCATATGAATATCATATTTCTCACATACAGGGCCAAGGGCTTTCAAAAAATAGATAAGATTGTCGAATAAATGCCTGTCATCCACCTCTCTGTAAAGTTCAAACAGTTCCTTTAAACTGTTTAATCGTTCCGGCTCCCATCCTGGCATGATAAAGCCGTCCGACATCTCCTCTACAGACTCCTTCATCCGGGCCGGGTCAATCTTGTCGATCACATCCTGATTGTAAGCCAGCACCATCGAGCCGTCTGCACGCACTCTTGAAAGCTCGGAACGCGTCCAGTCGAAAACCGGCATGAAATTATAGCAGACCATCGTAATGCCTTCCTGTGCCAGATTTTCCAGTGTGGCGATGTAGTTTTCAATATGCTCGTCCCGCTTTGGACCGCCTGCCTTGATCGCATCGCTGATATTGACCGACTCAATCCCCCTGATTTTTAATCCTGCGTCCTCTACATACGATTTTAAGCTCCTTATGGCTTCCGGCTCCCAGACTTCTCCCGGCTTTTTCCCGTACAATGTTGTCACAACCCCTGTCACGCCCGGAATCTGGCGAATCTGCCGGAGTGTCACACTGTCATAACCCGGCCCGTACCAGCGCAATGTCATATCCATTTTCCTGTCCTCCATCTCATATTCTGTAATGACCGGATGCCTTTTGATTGCGGCATCTGTTTCCGGCCTTTTTTCGGCCTCATTTCCAGCTCTGTCTGCCTTAGCATCCCCGTTTTTCTTCCATTATATAATTAAAATTCTGATAAAACAATCCGGTATATCGCTGGATTCCTTCTGAAAATCAAATCATGCCGGCCTTTTCGTGCCAGCCATATCGGCCATATCTGCAAAATATCGGCTTTCATTGCCTTTTCCCCTTTTCTATGGTAAGATAATTCCAACAAATCGGCTCCCAGGAGAGCAAACAGGAGGAATACGCTATGCTGTCATTTGAAAACGACTACTCAGAAGGCGCACATGAGGAGATTCTGAAACGCCTTTCAGAAACAAACTTTGCCCAGGCGCCCGGATATGGCAATGACGAATACTGTGAAAGCGCCAGAGAAAAAATCAAACATGCCTGCCAGTGCCCGCAGGCCGACGTTTATCTGCTCGTCGGAGGCACGCAGACCAATCAGACCGTAATTGACTCCCTGTTACATAATTATGAAGGCGTCATTGCTGCCCAGACCGGCCACATAAGCGTCCATGAGGGCGGGGCCATTGAGAGCAATGGACACAAGGTGCTTACGCTTCCTCAGCACGACGGAAAAATCGACGCCGGGGAGCTCGAGCAATACCTGAACACATTCTGGCAGGATCCCACCCATGAGCACATGGTCTGCCCCGGGATGGTCTATATCTCCTATCCCACAGAGTACGGGACACTCTATTCGGAACAGGAATTTGCCGCTATTTCCAATGTCTGCCATCGTTTTCACCTTCCGCTTTACCTTGATGGTGCACGCCTTGGGTATGGCCTTATGAGCCCTCAGGCGGATGTAACGCTGCCCATGATCGCCAAATACTGTGATGCATTCTACATCGGCGGCACCAAGGTTGGCGCCCTCTGTGGGGAAGCTGTGGTATTCACGAAAAATAACACACCGAAACACTTTATCACCACCATGAAGCAGCACGGCGCGCTGCTTGCCAAGGGACGCCTGCTTGGTATCCAGTTCGATACCCTGTTTACAGATGACCTCTATTTTAAAATCAGCAGGCATGCCATCGACATGGCCGGTCTCCTCAAAAAAGGCTTCCTTGAAAGGGGCTATTCCTTCTATCTTGAGTCGCCGACCAATCAGCAGTTTGTGATTCTGGAAAATGAAGAAATGGATGCCCTGAAAGAAAAGGTTGCCTTCAGCTTCTGGGAAAAATACGACGACACCCATTCTGTTGTCCGCTTTGCAACGAGCTGGGCCACAAAGGAAACGCAGCTTGCAGAGCTGTTCTCCCTCTTAAAGCAGGGATAAAAAGGGCAAAAATACGGCGAAATCAGGCGAAACAGCGGCAGTTTTGGCGGGATATCTTGACATTTAACATTTTTGTAATATAATAGAACAAAAGTAACATTCTTACATTTGTTAAACATGAGAGGTCACATATGAAAAAGAAAGTTAAACATCTGCTGGCATCCGCCTGCACTGCCCTGTTCCTTTCCACACTGACCGCTTTTTCAGCCTTTGCCGAATTACAACAGGGCCCTGCTTATTTGGATACCGAAATCTCCGGTGACAACGCCGCAGAAGACGGAACTTTTGAGGAGACACTGGACGGCGCCACTCCACTGGAGCCAGGGCCGGGATATGAGGAGGCTGTTGCCGAAACCATTGAACGGGAGGGCCTTAAGGAGGGGAATCAGGACGGTCCCGGACGCAAAAAGTCCAAGCAGGATCAAAAGCACACCACAGCCCATACTTCCGGAACAGATGATTCTGATGATCCGGACTCTGTGACAGGCGTTCCGCTGATGCCGTACCTGTACACAGCTGAGGAGGTCGCCGCCATGACAGGCAGTTCCCTGGGAGAATTTAAAGTCAGTGGCTACTGCGGCTGTTCCGAATGCTCCAGCGGCTTCAATCTGACTTATTCCGGTACAGTTCCCATGCCGGAACACACGATTGCTGCAGATCTTGATCTATATCCCATCGGAACGAGGCTCATCATCGACGGCATCGTTTACACCGTAGAAGATACTGGAAGCATGGTAAATGGCAACCACATTGATATTTTCTTCGATTCTCATGAAACTGCTTTGAATTTTGGCTTACAGACATTGGAAGTCTTTTCTGTCAAAGAGCCATAGAGCAGTGAATTTTTTCTTTCTGCTACATATCTGAACAGAGCCTCCCGTACCGGCCTTACAGTCCGGCAGCCGGGCGGGAGGATTTCTTTTTTCCTTCTTTACACATCCGATAACATTTTTCCAAAAAATGATTTCATACCATATCAGCTTCCCTACATTCCTGGCAGGAAATGACAAATAAATTTGCTGTTTTCTGTCATTCTGCAAAATCAGCCCGCAAATCATCATAGAAATTCGCCTTTCTTCTGCCCCAAAGCATACAGTCTGAAGTTCTGGAAGATTCACATAAAGCACTCCCTGGGTACTGCTGCCCCCATTATCTCTTCATAGCAGCCACCAGCAACGGTTTATAAAAAAGTACTTGACAAATTCCCAATATCATGTATAATTTCTAATTATTTCCGATTTATTACATATATATTAATTATTAAATATTTATGAAATATTTAAGAAATCAAAAAGAAAGGATTATGAAACATGAAAACGATTTCGCGATTCGTCTGTATCATACTGCTGATAAGTATATTTACTATACACACCCCTCTTGCCCTCGCCTCTGACAAAGCAATCCGGGGACATCTCGACAGTATTTCCGGAGACAGTATCTCCGGCTGGATCTGGGATTCCCAATCGCCTGATACCTCTCTGACCGTCACGGTCACGGTCACAAATACTGCCACCGGCGAGACCGCGGCGGTTCAGAGTGTGCAGGCGGATGAATACCGCGACGACTTAATGACAAAGGGAATCGGGGATGGGAGCCACGGCTTCCATGCTGTAATCCGCTGGGACACCCTGCCCGAAGCAGCATACTCCGTAAGTATTTCCTCCAATGGTATTCCGCTCCCCGGAACGCTCCTCCACACAACGGGCGATACAAAACTGGTCTCTCTCGGCAGCTTTAAGACGACTGCCTACTGTCCCTGCTACCGCTGTTCCGAGGGCTGGGGACGGAATACCAGCTCTGGCGCACTCGCAGCAGCAGGCCATACCGTGGCCGTTGACCCGCGTGTGATTCCGATCGGCAGCCATCTTCTCATCAATGGTGTGGAATATATTGCCGAGGATACCGGAGGAGCCGTAAAAGGAAACCACATTGATATTTATTTCAATTCACACACAGAAACATTGCAACATGGCACACGCCGTGCTGAAGTCTTCCTCATACAAAGATAATCTGTCCGTCCTCTCTTTTGTTCACATTCGATAAAACGTTCCCCTTTCTCTGTCAGGCTACCATATGTCTTTTACCCGATTATCCATTATATTGCAGGTATCCCTTAAATTTTCTACGCCCTTTACAACAAAGAGGATTGTACATTTTCAGAATAAATGCTATACTATCTGAAATATAATGGCTGTCCCGCCTGTTTTCTGACATGGCGCACAGCTTCCTGAAAGGAGCACTGAAAAATACGATGAAAAAACGACATGTATCCGCAGTCCTTGGCCGTATTGTTATCTCGGCCATACTGATCTTTCTATTGTTTTATTTTATGCTTCCCCCCATTAACTTTAAGAGTCAGGATTTCATTATTTTTCTGATTCTTAGTATTCTTATCCTTCTGACCGTCAATTTTGTCTCTTATATGAAGGAATTTTTATCGGGGCTCACAAACAGCAATCTCCGCCTTGAACGAGACCCGTTCAGTGGACAGATCCGCTTTGGCATGCAGCGGGCCGACGAGGCTGCGGGCCACGGGCGCTCGCTCGCAAAGCCTCTGAAATACGGCTTTGCTCTCATCGGCGTTCTCGTGCTCTTCATGATGCTTGCTTCTCTCGTCGGCATCCAGTTCTTTAACGCCAAACGTTACCGCGACCTCATTATCACTGAGAACGGCGATTTTTCCGCGGACGTGGCAGAGATCAGTATGAACCAGATCCCCGTTGTGGACCGCGACACTGCCACAAGGCTTGGAAGCCGTAAGCTGGGTGAGATGTCAGAGCTCGTCTCACAGTTTGAGATCGAAAATGACTACACGCAGATCAACTATCAAGGTACGCCCTACCGTGTCACACCGCTCACCTACGCAGATCCGATCAAATGGTTTTATAATCAGAAAAGCGGGCTTCCGGCCTATATTACGGTCAACATGGTCTCACAGCAGACGGATCTCGTGTGGCTGGAAAACGGTATGAAATATTCGCCCGGGGAATATTTTTTCCGCAATATTTACCGTCATATCCGTTTCCTCTATCCTACAAAGATCTTTGAAGATGTGACGTTCGAGATCGACGATGAGGGGACTCCCTGGTGGGTGGCTCCCACAATCTCCTACCGCATCGGCTGGTGGAGCGGAAAGGACATCGGCGGCGCAGTCCTTGTAAACGCTGTCACGGGAGAATCTGCCTATTATGATAAAGAAAACGTCCCGCAGTGGATTGATCAGCTCTATGACTCTGATCTGATTATCGCACAGCTGGACGATAACGGACGCTTCCAGAATGGTTATATCAACTCCATTTTCGGACAGAAAAATGTGCGACGCACGACTTACGGATACAACTATCTGGCTCTCGATGATGATGTGTATCTTTACACCGGTATGTCTTCCGTCACGGCGGACCAGTCAAATATCGGTTTTGTACTCGTGAATCTCAGAACCAAGGCTACCAGATTCTATACGGTTCCCGGAGCCACAGAGACCTCTGCAATGGCGTCCGCACAGGGGCAGGTACAGCATTTAAAATATTCCGCTACCTTCCCTCTGCTTCTCAATATTTCCGACCGGCCGACGTACTTCATTTCCTTAAAAGACGATGCCGGGCTCGTAAAAATGTATGCATTTGTCGATGTGGAACAGTATCAGATCGTAGGCACGGGACAGACGATTGACGAGGCCCGCAGAACGTACCGGACAGCTCTCAATCTCGAAGATGTGGATATCAAAGATGCGCTGGATGTACAGGAAAAGACAGGCGTTATAGAATCCATTGCAAGCGTGGTAATCTCAGGAAATACTTGTTATTATTTTACTCTCTCAGGAAGCGATACTGTATATATGGCTCCGGTCTCTATGCATGAAAGGCTCCCGTTCCTTACGGAAGGCAGCCGGATCACGTTCACTTGTACCACAGACTCTTCACCTGCACAGGTCACGGAGATCCGGGATATCATTCCGGCAGCCGGTACTCCCTCATAATGCAGATGCGCATATGGTAAAGTTGTGACATCAGGGATGCCGGGCTGTCGCACAGAAGAATGGGTTCCTTCCCCTCTTCCAGGATGGTAATCCCTTCCTGGAGGCGGCGGATTTTACAGCGCATGGCTTCTCCTTCGCTAAGACTCCTTCCCGATGCCACCAGACGTTCCAGGCATCCCTCATACTCCATTCGGGGGACGTGCTTTGTAAACCGCTCCATATAAAGAAGCGGCAGTACGCCCTCCCGTTCGTGTATGAAGTTCTGGTAGATCGGATGCGTCATTAACTCCTCTGTCAGCCGGTCTGTACTCGAAAAATTCACGGAAATCTCGCGTTCCTCTGTCAGATCAAGCTCCTGATAACGAAGAAGCCGCTGCTGGAATCTGGCTTCCAGTGAACCATAAGGCAGGGTTACGTGGTGCAGGCTGTCCCAGAAAGCGCGGTCAGTAAAATACAGGTATTCTGTATCTTCACCGTGCCGTTCTACTGCCTTTAAGAGCCCGGAGGGCGAGGGGAATTCCGAATCTCCATGCTCGACAAAAACACCGGATAATGACTGCGCCATGAATTCCAGCACAGAGACATGGCGGTTAAAGAACACCTGCGTATAGGCATAATAGCGGTTCATCAGAAACTGGTCAGCGATCGCGATTCCCTTCGGGTGCACGCCGATGATCTCTGCTCCGTGGTATGTGGTACGTGAAAGGTTCCTCAAAAGCAGCCCCAGCTCAAAACTTCCATAGCTGGTGCCGGAAAATGTAGCGTCGCGCAGGATATAGTCGATACGGTCTGCATCCATCTCAGAATGCATGAGCTGTACAAGGCCGGAGAGCGCAGGGTTCCTCTCCACATTTCCTGTTATGATGCTGCAGATATTGTCGATTTGGATCCATTCACTGCCGCCGCAGTATGTTTCAATGATCTGCCGGATCTCTTCATCCTGGCGGATGACCTGTTCTGTAATCCTCTCATGATGGAACGGGTTGGTGGCCTCCTGCATATAAAATACAGTATCCTTCTCCAGCTGTGACAGCTCATTCTGAACATCCCTCCTGTGATCCCGTAACAGGCTTTCTGTCTTATTCCCGCAATTTTTATAGGCGCGCTCGCCCACATGGGAAAGGGGATAATGTCCGATGTCGTGTAAAAGCCCGGCCAGACGCACAAGCTGCCGCTGTTCGTCGGAATATCCGAGCTGTACTGCCATCTGATCTGCCACATGCATCACGCCCAGAGAATGAATGAACCGTGTGTGCTCTGCCCCCGGGAAGATCCAGTTCGTCATTCCCAGCTGTTTGATGCTCTGCAGCCGTTTAAAGACCGGAAGCCCGATGATCGCATTCTCCACATCCGTAAATTCGATGAAGCCGTGCACGTTATCAAGAATCTTGTCTGTAAATCTCAGCCGATAGCCGCTCATCCTCTATGCCTCCTGCCACTCTGCCTGTTTTTCTGCTGTCCGGCGCATCCTGCCTGCGTGAAATTTCCGGGTGAACTGTCCCTTAAATGTCAGCCCTGTAAAAAATCTGCCATCACGTAGTTGCTTACATCCATCCCCAGGGACGTGAGCCGCAGGCAGCCGTCCTCCACGATAACCGTACCATCCCTTATGTGTTTTTGTATCACACCGGAGTAGATCTCCTCTGCCTGCCTGCGAAACTGCTCCTCAAACTGCGCAAGCGGCACCCCGCGCACCATGCGCAGGCCAAGGTAGAAAAATTCCTCCTGCCG
Source organism: bacterium 1XD42-76 (assembly GCA_009917545.1). Classification (GTDB taxonomy): domain Bacteria; phylum Bacillota; class Clostridia; order Lachnospirales; family Lachnospiraceae; genus QZDW01. Next base: position 248,963 of record QZDW01000003.1, on the reverse strand, counting down.
GTCCTGCTCCGTCAGTATTTGAAGCGAATCTCTGTCCGTTGTCCGGCCGTTTAAATAGCCGGAAAGCTCCCGCACATTGGAAAAACGCCTTCCCTCCCAGAGCGAAGCGGCTCCCAGTCCCAGTCCCAGATAGGGAACACCTGTCCAGTAGCCGGTATTATGGCGGCATTCCCGCCCCTTTTTCGCATAGTTTGAGATCTCATAGCGCTCGTAACCGCAGCCTTTTAGAAATTCTTCTGTCCGGTGATACATTTCACGCTCTGTATCCTCATCTGGCAGGCTGATTCCGGATAACGCTTCGTTTCCATCCGCCAGGCTGAGACCATCTGGTACGCGGTTCCCCTTTTCTTCCTGATGCCCATATCGCTCGTAAAAGGGCGTCCCTTCCTCGAGAATCAGGCTGTAGGCGGAAATGTGTTCCGGCTCAAGCTCCGTCACGCGTCTCAATGTACAAAGCCAGGAGGCCATGCTCTGGCCCGGCAGAGCCGACATCAGATCAACATTAATATTTTGAAATCCGCTCTCCCTTGCCAAACGATAGCTCTCAAGAAACTGCTCCCACGTGTGGATCCGCCCAAGGACCGCCAGCTCCCGGTTATCTGAGGACTGCAGGCCAAGGCTCAGGCGGTTAATTCCGGCATGTTTGTATATATCCAGTTTTTTCCTTGTGAGCGTCCCTGGGTTGGCCTCTATTGTGATCTCTGCCTCCCCGGCCAGACAAAAATTCTGCCGGATACCGTCAAAAATCTCTGCCATCCATTCAGCCTCTAACAGGGAAGGCGTACCTCCGCCCACAAACACGGTGCTTACCTCATATCCCCGACAGGGCTCCTTCCATTGTTCCATTTCCCTAAAAAGCGCCTCTACATACCGCCTCTGTACTCCGGCATCCGCCGGAAATGACAGGAAATCACAGTAACCACACTTTTTCACACAGAACGGGATATGCAGATACAGCTCCATATTCCTATCCATGTTCACACAAAGCCCCGATTTCTTTCTCAAGGTATTCCTTTACCATTGCGACTTCATCCGCAAAAAGGCAGAACCCTGCATCTCCTCTGGCCGATGCCAAAACCTGAGAAACCTCCATCCAGCAGACCGATTCCACCTCGTCCTTTTGCAGGATAAGTGTTTCCTCTTCTACCGGCTTCAGACAGACAAACACCGCACTCTTCTCATGATTGTCAAAACGTCTTTTGTGAAACTCCCCCTGACAGCGCCCGTCATGGAAACCGAGAAAATGAAGCTCCTTCTGGCTGACCGCCATTCCGAGCTCTTCGAAAAGCTCACGGACAGCCGATTCCCGGTAATCCCTGCCTGCCGGGATATGGCCGGCGCTGGAAATGTCATAACAGCCGGGATATGAGTCCTTATTCCTGCTGCGCTTTTGAAGCAGAAGGTCAAATCCCCCGTCCTCCCGCCTGCGGGCAAGCCACACATGGCTCGTCCTGTGATAATCGCCGCGCGCATGAACCATACCGCGCTCTCTGACAAGGCCGGACGGCTCCCCGTCCTCGTTAAGAACATCTAACAGCTCGAGCGGCCGGCCGTCAAGCACTGCCTCAGAGAGCCTGTCCCCTCTGTAATGAAGCTTAAGCGAGAAAAACGGGGCGTTTTCCTTTAGCAGCTCGAAGAAAATCCGGTCGCCTTCCCATAGTCTCAGGGTATCTACGTCCTCCTTTGGCACCCATTCCAGGACACCCTCGCTGCACTCTGTAGGTTCCCCTTCAAAGCCGTCCGCCGTGTAGAGAAACATGTATTCTGCCTCTTCATCATTAAAAAGAAAAGTGACGATTCCTCTCAGGCGATAGCTTGTAAGACGGTAGCCCGTCTCCTCAAGGGCCTCCCTGAGGAGGCAGTCCTCCGGGCTTTCCCCAAATTCAAACTTTCCGCCGATCCCAATCCATTTGTCTTTATTTACATCATTTTTCTTGCTTACCCGGTGCAGCATCAGATAGTTTTCGTCCTGCTCCAGATAGCAGAGTGTCGTAAGCTTCATTTTCTCCACCGCCGTTCCTTACCTGACGCTCTATTCATTATCCAGCTTCAGTACGCTCATAAAGGCCTTCTGCGGGATCTCCACGTTTCCGATCTGGCGCATGCGCTTCTTGCCCTCTTTCTGCTTTTCCAGAAGCTTTTTCTTACGGGTGATATCACCGCCGTAGCACTTGGCAAGTACATCCTTCCTCACTGCCTTTACCGTCTCTCTGGCAATGATTTTTCCACCCACAGCCGCCTGAATCGGAATCTCAAACAAATGGCGCGGAATCTCGTCCTTCAGCTTTTCACACATTTTTCTGCCGCGCTCATAGGCGGAGCCCTCGAATACAATGAAGGATAATGCGTCCACCTCTTCCCTGTTGATTAAGATATCCAGCTTAACAAGGTCGGATTTCTCGTACCCCTTCAGATCATAATCAAAGGAAGCGTATCCACGGGAACGGGATTTTAAGGCGTCAAAGAAATCGTAAATAATTTCATTTAACGGCAGCTCATATTTCAGAAGCGCTCTCGTTTCCTCCATATATTCCATGCCAAGATACACGCCCCGGCGCTCCTGGCACAGCTTCATGATCGCTCCGACAAATTCTGTCGTTACCATGATCTCTGCACTGACAATCGGCTCCTCCATGTAGTCGATCTCCGACGGATCCGGCATATTGGTGGGGTTTGTCAGATCAATGACCTCGCCGTTCGTTTTATGGATCCGGTACACAACGCTGGGCGCTGTCGTCACAAGATCCAGGTTGTATTCCCGCTCTAAGCGTTCCTGGATGATTTCCATGTGGAGCAGGCCGAGAAAGCCGCAGCGGAATCCAAATCCCAGCGCAACCGATGTCTCAGGCTCGAAAAAGAGCGACGCATCGTTGAGCTGTAATTTTTCAAGGGCATCCCGCAGTTCCGGATACCTGGCTCCGTCGGCCGGATACATCCCGCAGTAGACCATCGGCGTTACTTTCTTATAACCAGGAAGTGGTTCTTTACATGGCTGATCCCGGTCTGTAATCGTGTCCCCGACCCGGGTATCCTTGACATTTTTTATACTGGCTGTAAGATAGCCGACCATGCCGGCAGACAGCTCCTCACAGGGGATAAACTGCCCCGCGCCGAAGTATCCCACCTCCACAACATCATAGGAGGCGCCTGTCGCAAACATTCTGATCCGGGTCCCCCGTTTCACCGTTCCCTCCACTATACGGCAGAATACGATGACACCGCGGTAGGAGTCGTAAAGGGAATCGAAAATCAACGCCGACAAAGGTGCTTTGGGATCCCCGTCCGGAGCCGGGATTTTCGTCACGATGGACTCCAGTACCTCATCAATATTGAGTCCCATCTTTGCGGAAATCCGCGGGGCATCGTGTGCCTCGAGCCCAATAACATCCTCGATTTCCTCCGCCACACGGTCCGGATCCGCACTCGGAAGGTCGATCTTATTAATCACAGGAAACACGTCCAGGTCATGATCTAACGCCAGATATACATTAGCCAGTGTCTGCGCTTCAATTCCCTGCGCTGCGTCCACAACAAGAATCGCTCCGTCGCAGGCCGCCAGGCTTCTGGAAACCTCATAGTTAAAGTCTACATGGCCCGGGGTGTCAATCAAGTTGAAAATGTATTCCTCCCCGTCCTTTGCCCGGTACACCGTGCGGACTGCCTGGGATTTGATCGTGATCCCGCGCTCCCGCTCCAAATCCATATTGTCAAGCACCTGGGCCTGCATTTCCCGGCTCGTCAAAAGCCCTGTCTGCTCAATGATTCTGTCTGCAAGGGTCGATTTGCCGTGGTCGATATGGGCAATAATGCAAAAGTTTCTGATCTTATCCTGAGAAATATCTGCCATTTATTTTCCTCTTTTCTAATGCATGCTTCACCGCCTGAAACGGGCCGCCTGCTGAATAATGTCTATTCCCAAATATATCATCTTTTCGGCCCCTGTGCAAGAGATTTCGTATATCGGCCTTCTCTATTCCTCCTGCTCCCCAGTAAGCACATAGTCAAGGAGATCTGCCAGAGGTTCCATCGCATTTTGGGCTTCCTCATACGTATTCGTCTGTGCCCCGACCTCAATCAGGGCGCTTCTGGCACGTACATGCTGGTTATAACGCAGGCCTTTCAGATAAATTTTTCGTGTATATCCGGGATAGCGTTTTGCGGCTTCAAGCTGCATCTGGAAGCTGAACGCGAGATTAGCATCCCGGTTGGGATTTGGCAGATATTCGATCGGTCCGTCCGGTGTCTGGGAAAGGCCGTTGAAAAACATGATTTTGGCTGTCGGCTTTCCGTCGATTTCTGTGACAAGGCGCGTCCCTCCGGCCACTCCGTCGCGATGGATATCAAGAACCACCTCTATGGACGGATATTTCTGGAGAATTCCGTTTACCCCCTCCAGGGCATATGTATAAGCGCGGCTTCTGTCGAGTTTTCCCTCCCGGAAGTCATATACGCTGGTATCATGAACCACCTGATAGCCTCTGGCACGCAAAAGCCCGGCCAGATGTTCCCCCACTCCCACAATCGTCGCCTGTGGATTATCTGCATAATCGGCGAATTCTTCCTGTGAGTGCGTGTGATAAATCAGGATCTGAGGTTTATCCGCATCCTTTTCTATGGACAGATCCATCTTCTGGAAATCGCCTGCATTCATAAAGTCACGGCCGGCAGTTGTCGTTGGATGCACATTATAGAAACTCTTAATCAGATAATCATAATCTGCAAGCTTTTCCTGTATCAAACTCTGGGAAGGATTGACGGCTGCCTCGCTGGTCTGTCCCCAGCCTGCCACGCCTTCCCCACTGCCTGCCATGCCAGATCCGTCTCCACTGTTGTCTTCATTTTTATCCGCCGCACCCGTTCTGTCTCCTCCGGTATTTGCCGTACCCGTTTCCCCAATGTCTGCTTTACTTCCGGATAAGTTCCCGCTTCCGCCTCCATCTACTGCTTTGTCTTTTTCTGCATCTCCTCCGCCTGATGCACCTTTCTCACTGGAAGCATCGTTTCCCGTTCTGTCAGTACCATTACCGTTTCCGGCCTGCCCGGTATCTGTCCCTCCGTCGGCCCGTCCGCTCTCAAGCTCGGCCCGTCTCTTTTTTTCCCATGCCTCGGCCAGCATTCGTTCGTAAGCAGGATCTTCCGAATCATTCGGCCCGGCCTCCATTTCCTCGAGATAGGAAAACAAAACGCTTCTGTTTGTCAGTCTGTCTGCCGCCTGTCCGTCTGAGTCTGCGAGTCCCGGAAACCACTCTTTCATAAGCTCACCGGCAGCCTGTACCCCGTAAATGCGAAACCACTCTGCTGCCTGTGCCCCGATGATATACCTGCCCCTGATCAGGATGCCCAAAGCGGCGGCAATGCAGAAAAGCAGTACGAAAAGCGGACGGTTCGCCCGCAGGGCCTGCTTTACATAATGCCATCTGATTCTCATCGCCACCGCCTGTATCGCTCTTTTCTCCTATATTTATGCCGGCTTCCCGGGTTTCATCACCGAAACCTTTCTGTACACAGTCCAGCCCTCACAGGCCGGAAATCATTTATGCAAACAATGCCTCATGAATCGCCTCGGAGATCGTATAGCTCAGGTTTTCGACTCTCTCGTCGATATTGTGCGGCGTCACGTACATCGGTCCGAACTGCGGTTCAAGAATCTCACGAATCAGCTCATATTTATCCTCCGGATTCATAGATTCCATGACATCGGCATATCCCCTGGTTCCTGTCTCCTGCCGCAAAACCTCTGTCATGGCTGCCGCCGTATCGTAGACGATCGCTGCTGCTCCCACAACGGTAGGCACGCCGATGGCAAAGACAGGAACTCCCAGAGATTCCTTCGTCAGGCTGTGACGGTGATTTCCCACGCCGGAGCCAGGGTGGATTCCTGTATCAGACAGCTGAATCGTCACTCCGAGACGGTGAACGCTTCTGGCTGCCAGGGCGTCAATAACAAGGACTGCCTGTGGTCTCGTCTGACTGATGATGCCGCGGATAATCTCGGCTGTCTCCATTCCCGTCTGCGCCATAACGCCCGGGGTAATACCGCTTAAAATGGGATAGCCGTTTCTCTGGCAGAATTCAACACCGTATTCCAGACTCAGATGCCGTGTCATCTGCAGATTTTCCATGACTCTTGATCCCAGAGAGTCCGGGGTCGCTGCCGGATTGCCAAGTCCTACCACAAGAACGGACGCCGTCTCCCCTTCCTCCCCCAGATGGATCCCATGCTGTCCAAGCAGCCGGCGTATCTGACGTGCCAGCTCTGCCGTTACCTCCTTATGGTAATCCTCATCCTTTTTTTCCAGAGCCGGCGCTTCCAGCGTCAGATAGGTTCCCATCGGCTTTCCCATATTTTTCGCCCCGTTCTCGTTCTTTATCACCACCTCTGTCAGGCGGATCCCCGCTTCCTTCTGTTCCCATTCCTTTAACGCGACACCAGCGATCTCCCCGCCGTCGCCCGGGAAGCTCTCCCTCTCTTCTACTGCCAGATCTGTCCGTACCTCAAACCGGTTCTTTTTCTCCTGCTCCATTCTATTCCTCCTCGTGTCGTCAGTCCTCTCCCGCGGGACCTGTATAAACTGTTCTTTCTTCGTATTTTCCCGCATTTTTTTAAGAATTATGTATTGACATCGACTGGATTTTTCGCTAGAATATAACAGTATGTTTACATTAAACTGACCGTGTCCAGTCTTTGATGCAAAACAAACACGTATATTTTTATATTATGGAGGTGTACAGATTGGCTAACATCAAATCTGCAAAGAAAAGAATTCTGGTTGCGGAGACAAAGGCTGCCAGAAACAAATCAATTCGCTCAAAGGTAAAAACCTATATAAAGAAAGTTGACAGTGCGATCAGTACCGGTGACAAGGCTGCTGCACAGGCTGCTCTGGTCGCTGCTACAAGCGAGATTGATAAGGCTACTTCCAAAGGAGTCTATCATAAAAATACGGCTTCCAGAAAAGTATCCCGTTTGTCAAAGGCAGTAAGCTCTATGGCTTAATTCTGAGGCTGGATATTTAACACATAAACAAAAAAACCTTCCCGCATGGTGTGTCGGGAAGGTTTTTTGCGTCTCCGTATGAAAGCAGAAGTACTCATTACGCGCTCTCAGAGGCCCGCTGCGAATGAAACAGAGACGACTGTTATTTCTCTGTTTTCCCTGCAATCACAAGCTCTACCGCCAGCCGGTCAGAAAGCTTTCCTGATTTGACCGCCTGCTCTATATCCACGCAGAATTCCACATAAGCCAACAGCTGCCTCTTTTCAAAGGCTTTCGCCTGAGCCATAAGTTTCCCTGCCACAAAAGGAGGGACCTTGAGAGCCCGGGCAATTTCTCCCCTTTTGCTCTCCTTTTCTGTCAGCTCCTTTACCTGAAGCAGCTGATTAAACTGGCGGGCGATCAGGAACAGAATCCGCATAGGCGGTTCTTTTAATATGAGCAGATCCTCATATAGATCCATCGCTTTTTTTATACTGCCGGACACGATTGCAGATACCATCTCGAAAATACGGTTTTCCACATGGACGCTCCCTACTGCATCCACGTCCTCTTTCGTAATGATCTCCCTGCCTGCTGTATAACAGATCAGTTTTTCCAGCTCCATATGGATACTTCCCATGTCGTCTCCCGTCCGTTCCAGGAAATATTCCATCACCTGTCTGGTAATCTTTTTCCCGTCCCGTAACAGGATCCCTCCGGCCCACTTCATAAGCTCCGCCGCATCCTGCTTCTTAAGCTCCGCCGCATATCCGACTGTTTTCACCTTTTTATAGAGTTTTCCGCGCTTATCTACATCGCTCTCGCAAAATACCATACAGGTAGTCTCAGGGATGCGCGGAAGATATTCTAAAAGCTCTTCCTGCGCTCCTTTAAAAAAACCGCTTCCATCAATTAAAATCAGCCTGCGCTCGGCAAAAAATGGCATCGTGTCAGACAAACTGATAATTTCATGGAGATCCGGACTTTTTCCTTCAAAATAGTTAAAATTCATCGTATCTCCGTCTGCGACTGCTTCCCTTAACCGTTTTTTGTAATGATTCAGAAGAAATGGTTCATCGCCAAACAAAAGATAGACGCGTTTAAAGTTCTTCTCTTTCATATCCTGGTTCAGTGTCTGCACGCTCTTGCCTCCTCGTTCTCTACGGCTCTGCCGTTTTTCTCTCTCCTGTTATCGTTTGTTCAATAATGCTTTCCATCATTTCCTTACTGAGCTGTCCCGATGCGTAACCAAACACATTCCCGTCACGGTCAATCATCAGCGTAGTCGGATACGAAAAGATACCATAGCCCATAAACAGCTCGCCTGTCGGATCCATAACAACCGGATAGGTGTAACCGTTCTCTGACAGAAATTCCTTGATTTCCTCCTCTGTCTTTTCACTGCCAAACTCAGGGGCTGCCACCCCGAGAATGACGACCGAATCGTCTCCGGCCTCCTGATATTCCTCATAAATCGCCTGAATATCCGGCAGCTCTGCGCGGCAGGGCGGGCACCAGGTCGCCCAGAAATTTAAAAATACCGTCTTCCCCACATAATCTGAGCATGTATGGGAATTGCCGTACTGATCGGTCAGTGTAAAATCAATCGCAGGGAGCACATTCGGATCATCTCCGGCCTCTGTCTCATTTCCGCCTGATACACCGTCTGAACTGCCGTCTCCTGTCACGCTCGCTTCCGGTCCCCTTCCTTCCGCAGCTCCTGATGGATTCTCTCCCTCCACGTTTCCCTGAATAGTCCCCGATGGGTTCTTTCCGGGTTCGCTTCCTTTGGCCGCCTCCGGCGAATTCTCTCCCGTCATGCCCCGATCGGCCTCCTCCTGTCCGGCAGACAGGGAAATGTCTGACAGAAATCCGCTTACATCGTTCATTTTGCCCGAGAGCATCAATACGCCTGTAAGCACGAGCACCACTGCCCCTGCTTTTTCTGCCAGCCGGACAAGGCCTGCATGTTTCTTAAAATATTCCAGAAGAAGGGCGCTGAAACATCCGGCAGCCAAAAATGGCAGCACAAAGCCCAGTGTATAAATCCCGATCAACATGAAGCCCCAGGCTCTGGTGGATGCCGATGCCGCCATTAAAAGAACAGAGGCCAGAGCCGGCCCGACACATGGCGTCCAGGCAAAGCTGAAGGTAAACCCCATAAGAAATGCTGTAGCCGGGGACATGGCGAGTGCACTAATAGAAAATGGCAGCCGGTATTCACGGCCCCCAAAGGGTGCAAACCCAAATTCACCCAGCCTCAAAATTCCAAGAACAATAACCAGTATCCCGCCGATTCTGGCGAACCACACCCTGTTTGTACCAAAGAACTGGCCTGCTGCTGAGAATCCGAACCCCAGGACAAAGAAGGCAAAACTGACTCCGGCCACAAAGCATATGGTGTGAAATATCACCTTTTTCTGTTCATAATGCATGCGGCCGTCCTCACCGCGCTTTCCCGTACCTCCTGACAGATAGCCAATGTACAGAGGCAGAAGCGGCAGCACGCACGGCGAAAAAAAGCTGAAAATCCCCTGTAAAAACACAGTAAATGCCGGAATTCCGGCTTCAATTGAAAAACCCATCGTTCTGTTAAACCTCCCTGCTACAGATCTCCTGTCTGCTATTTCCTGTATCCCGATACCTGCATCGTTATTCCGTCTGTGCGAATCATGACAGCCCCTTCTCTGGCTGTCTCCCAAATCCTGGCTCCGGTTTCCAGAAGACGTTCCACGACCTCCCTGTCCGGATGTCCATAACGGTTTCCCTCCCCGTAGGAGAGTACCGCGCAGGCCGGACGGACCAGCGCTAAAAAGGCATCGCTGGAAGAGGTCCGGGAACCATGATGAGCTGCCTTCAGGACCGTCACCGGCCCCAAACTCCCCTCGGTTAGCATTTCCTCTTCCCCTTCCTTCCCCACATCCCCGGTCAGCAGCATGGAAAAACGGCCGTACTGCACGAGTGTCACAAGAGAACCGTCATTGCGGTTTTGGGCAGCATATGTTTTGGATGGATGGAGGCACCATATCCCGCCCCTGCTGCCTTCAAACCCGCACAGCCTGTCTCCCCGCCCTGCAAAAACCACAGGGATCCCGCGTTCTTTGGCCAGACGTGCAAGCTCGAGAAGCGCCTCGTCCCCGCCGCGATAAGCCGGGAGCACGAGACGGCCGGCCGAAATACCGCATTTCTCCTGTTCCAGAAAATAACGGATCCCATTGATATGATCCAGATCGCCGTGCGTGACCACGATGTCGTCAACAAACCGCTCTCCCCTGCTTTTTAAAAACGGAATCAGGATATCTTCACCCACGTCCCGCTGCTGACTGCTCCCAAAATCCACCAAAACGCTGTATCCATCCGCTTCCAGAAATATCCCGTCCCCCTGCCCCACATCAAGGAATGTGGCAGAAAATCCGCTTTCTGGAAACGGTATCAGAAAAAAGAAGCTGCCCAACAGACAGCCTGCCCCCAGGCAGCAGGCTGTCCGCACATTCCTCCCCTTTCTCTGCAGCAGAAGCAGACATGCAGCCACCAGACAGACATAGAATCCTGCAATCTGGACACCGTCAGGTCTCCCCAGAATCAGGCTTGCTCCCGGAAGCTCTGACAAGATGCGACAAAGCGTTTCATAAAAGCGAAGAATAACATGGGCAGCCCCCAAGAAAAAACTCCCGGCCCCCGGACTTAAGATGGAAACAAGAAGCCCTGAAAGCCCTGACACCACCACATAAGCCATGAGCGGTATCACTGCCAGATTGAGAAAAACAGCATATGGTGGAAATTCAAAGGAATGATAGAGAATCACCGGAGCTGTCACAAGCTGAATGGAGACGCTTATCAAGAATGCCTGACCGGGACCTTTGACCTCAAATCGGCGAATCAGAAGTCCGCCGGGGCAAAAGACGGCTCCCACTGCCAGAAAGGAAAGCTGAAACGAAGCCTGTGTCAGTACATATGGCGTGTGGCAAAGCAGATACAATGCCGGAACACACATGGCAGAGGGAAGATCATATGTCCTCCCTGCACAGTCTGCCAGGAAGGAGATCAAAAGCATCATTATGGCCCGCACGACCGAAGGACTCCAGCCTGTCATCCCTCCATAGCAGATCAGGAAAAAACCAGCTCCCGCTCCCGCCTCCTCCCGCGAAACCCCGCACCGCCTGAGAAGTTTAAAAAGACCGGCCCCCAGCAATGACACATGCAGACCACTGATCGCCAGAAGATGCGATATCCCGTTTTGCTGATAAAGTGCGTAAATTCTGTCGTCAAGCCCGCCCCGGTCGCCTAAGAGAACTGCTTTCAGAATCCCAGCATCCTCCGGTGATGCGATCACGTCAAGCTGCCGGCCAAGTGCGCTTCTTATCTGCGACAGCCGCCAGGAAAGCGTCCCTCTGCTTCCTTCAGAAACCTCCACGCGGTTCGCATAGAAAATCCCGCCGATGCCTTTCGCATAACAGTAAAACCGATAGTCAAAGCCTCCCGGATTCCTGGCGCCCCTTAAGCGCTCTGTCGCGCCCCATACGCAAAGCTCCATCCCGGGCCTCAGACCATCCGCCTCGTCCACGTAACAAAAGAGGCGTCTCACCCTTCCTGCCTTGCTGGGATTCCGAACTGCCCCGCATCCAAAATCACTGCCATAACCTGCTGTACCTCCCGGCCCGGGGCTGCTGTCATCATGAAACTGGCAGTCCCCCAAAAGAAGCCTCGCTCCCTGATCCCGTTCTTCTATCCCGACGATCACTCCCGTAACGACAGCTCCCCCGTCCGTTCCCCTTTCGGTATTCGCAAAACGGGCTGCCACTGCATCCTCTTTGAGAAAATTCTGCTTCTCCGCCTCCATTCTCCAGAGCCCGCATAGAAACCCCAGTAAGAAAACGAATACCGACGTCCGCATTGCAGCCTGCCACCTGAGCGCTTTCTCGCTCAGACGTTTTCCGTTGTTGCCAGTTACCAGTTCTCTTTTTTGTGTATGCTGCGCTGCCGGCCTGTGTTTCCCCCGGCCGTTATTTCTTCTGGATTCTGCCGCAGCAGATATATGAAGCCAGATAAGCGCTGCCGCCACCGTCAGGACGCAGGCGCTTCCCTGCCTTGCCATTTGAAAAAGGGCTGTTGTCTCTCCAAGTACCAATCCCCCTGTCAAATACAGCAAGGGCCTCTTAACCTTCCTCTCCTCCTTCCATATACTCATAGTTGCGTTCGAACGTCGTATTGAGCGGAATCAGCTCACGAAATACAGCGTCCTGGGAACCATTGATACGAATCTGAACACGGCTCACAGTAGAGAGTTCTGTCAGGGAATCGACGATCGAATAGATTGGGATATATTCCTTTACCTCAAGGGTACTGTTTAAAAAAGCCGCATCAAAATTAATGGAGCAGACCGAATCATTAACAGAAACATTTAAAAGCTTTACATCCGGGGGCAACGTAGGAAATCCTCCTCCCTCCGGACCTTCGATCAACTGTTCAACGATCAGCTTTTCCACGGAAGTATTGGTACTGCGCATAACCTCCCGCTTTTCCTTCACCAGCCTGTCGCCTGCTCCATTCGCAAAATACAGCACCAATTCTGTTTTCTCGAACGAATTCACATCGCGGATGCTCTCTATAAAATCAGAAGCTGACAGCATTCCCACCGGGTTTCCCGCGCCATCCACAATCGGCTGGTCCGCACAGTAGATGCTAAGATAGTCAATGCCTTCAATCTGTGTCAGGGTCTTTGTCAGGGCCGCACGGCACAGAATTTCCTGCACGGAACTCATCATGGCATAGTTGTCGTCTGCATACAGATAGAGGACATTTTCTTCCTGGCGGTATGTGACTTTCTCCACACGGTCCGGGAGTACGCACTGCCAGTCCCGGTCTGGCGGTACGTTCGCCATCTGTGTCAGAAGTTCCTTTACCAGCTCCTCCCCTTCAGCCGCGTGTGCCTCATAGCTGTTTCCGACAAGCTGATTTCCGACAGCATTCAGATAATAGACTGTATAGGCGTCCGGATTCTCCCCGCCGCTCTCCTTTGCCGAGCAGCCTGACAGCCAAAGACATATAAGCAAAAAAAGCCATAACAGCCTGACCTGCCTTCCATTTTTCGTTATTCTTCCTGTCTCCATTTGCAAAACATCCCGCCTTTTTATGAACTGTAAATCAGAGGGATGCGCACTATGAAGGTGGTGCCCTCTTTCTCAATACTTTCCACGCGAATTGCACCGTGATGCATCAAAATCACGCTTCTCGTGATCGCAAGTCCCAGCCCGGTTCCTCCGGTCTCACGTGAACGTGCCTTATCCACACGGTAAAATCGTTCAAAAACGCGTTCTTTAAACTCGGCCGGAATCCCGATTCCGGAATCTGCCACCTTCAGATAGAAGTATTTGTGATCGGCATCTAACGTCACCCGTACCCATCCGTCCTGTTTATTATATTTAATGGCATTTTCAACCAGATTACTGACAGCAAGCGACAGTTTCACCTCGTCGATGTCTGCTGTCACCTCGCGGATACTTTCGAAGATCAGCTCAATGTTCCTCTTCCTGGCGATTGGCCGCAGGCGCTTTAATGCCATTTCCACCAGTCCGTTGATGGAAACCGGGGCAATGTTGATCTCCGCAGTTCCCTTATCCATACGCACCAGTGTCAAAAGATCATCTATAATCTTACTTTCCCGGTCAATTTCGTCTGAAATATCGCTCATAAACTCCTGGTATAGTTCTTTCGGCGCATCCTCCATCCCCATCAGGGAATCCGCCAGCACACGTATCGAGGTAATTGGTGTTTTTAACTCATGTGAGACATTGGAAACGAATTCCTGGCGCGACTGCTCTAACGCCTTCAAACGCTTTAAGCTCCGGTTGAGCGATTTGGAGATCTTCTTTGTCTCCTGGTAAGTGTCCTCCCGGATGTCCACATCGAGGTTTCCCTCTGCCACTTTATCAATCAATGCGGCGATGCGGTTCAGAGGCTTTACCATAACATATACAACAACGCTCACCAAAATCAGCAGCAGTACGAAAACGACCAGCTGAAAAAAGGATGCTTTATCAATCAGGGATTCCTCCAATGCCAGCATACTTTCCGTCGAAGCCGTCACCAGCATAACACCGACAGTCCTTCCTCCCGAAGCACTCTCCGGCCCCTGTACAGCTTCTGAAATAGGAATCGCCAGTACAAAATAGTGTTTCTGTGTATTGTACTTATTCGTGATCTCTCCCTGGAAGCAGCGGATCACTTCCTCCGGAATGCAAATCTTGCCTTCTGAGAGTGAAAAGGTGTCGCTGATGATCTTAAATCCGGAATTAACGATGATAATCCTTCCGCTGAAAATATCAGCCAACATCGACAGTTCCGTATCAATCCCTGCGTTCTCCACCCGGCTTCCTGACAGGTATCCGCTCCTGGAAATCTTATCACTGATAATCTGACACTGGTTCTGTACTTCGATGATTCTTCCTGCCACCTGAGTCTGCCGGGAGGCATCGGCCAGCATCCGCCCTTCTGCAAGCAAGGGAGCCATACTGAACAGGAGAATGATGAACGCCAGTGGAAGTTTAATACTGGGTGTATGCCGGCAGTAGCAGTCATACACGATTTTCCTGAGCTTCTTCATCTTCCTCAACCATCTTTCTCGTCGCTGTCAGTGCAAGGCTGCCCGGTCCGATATGGCAGGAAATGCTGAGCGACAGCGGCGCTATCACAATATCTGCCTGCGGATACCGTTCCATTACCTCTTGTTTAAACTCCTCTGCCGCTTCTGCGTTCTGTGTATGAGCGATTGCCAGATGCGTATGACGGCATTCCGGATCGCCAAGCCGCGTCTCGAGCTCCTTCTGGATTGCTGACAACATCATCGTTTTTGCCTGCTTCATGGTTCTGGCCTTGGCAAAGGCATCCAGCTTCTCCCCGAGAATAATAAGTACCGGCTTGATTTTAAGAAGCGTTCCCAAAGCCGCGGCAGCAGGCGTCACACGACCGCCTTTTTTCAGATATTTCAAGGTATCTACGGTAATAAAGATTACAGAGTCAAACTTTGTCTCCTGCAGGCGCTCTTTGACCTGTGCTCCGTCGGCCCCTCTCTTTATCAGCAGGAGGGCGTCCTTTACCGACTGGTACTGAGTCACAGAGATCCGCTGATTATCGACCACAAAGACTCTTCCTGCGTACGGCTCCTCTTCTGCCAGCATCATGGACGTACCGCAGGAGCTTGACAGGCCGCTGGACATAGGAATGTGTACCACCTGGTCATTTTCTTTAAGGAGCCTGTCCCACAGCTCCATTACCGATTCCGGTGAGGGCTGGGAGGTCGAGATATCCGCATTGCCCTTTAATTTTTCGTAAAATGCCTCCTGAGTCAGGGTTATATCTTCAAAATATGTGCCGCCGTCAATCATAAACGGCATCGGGAGCACAGAAATTCCCATCTCGGCTCCCTGCTTCTGTGTAATTCCACTGTTACTGTCCGTCACGACTGCAATCTTCATTCTGTTACCCCTTTCGCTGACCGCTGTGCGTCTGATTCTCCAATATCATACCATGCACCCGCCCTTTTTTCAATGCGCAATCCCTGCAAAATACAAAGTATAGACGAATGTCCGGGAGTATGATATAATATCTTCAGACATTATACTTTACATATGATTTCTGCGTTCCCGCAGAAATCTTCACATTTCGTTTTGCCTGAAAGGAAGTTTTCATATGCCCTATTGTCCAAAATGCGATATGGAATTTGTAGAGGGAGTTGCTGTCTGCACGGACTGCGGCGGCCCGCTTTTCGAATCAAAAGAGGCCGCCGAAGCCTTCAGACGTTCAGAAAAGGAAAGACAGGAGGAAGAAATGCGGAAGCGCTTTGAGGAGATCATGGCGCAGCAGGAACAGCTGAAAAAGGAAACAGAGGACGAAACAGCATCCCGGTCCAGTTCTCCGGAGGACGCTTCGCACGTCTATGTGACGAAACGACAGCTCTGTGAGGATATGTCCTCCTCCGCGACCGCATTTTTTATGATAAGCGCCGTACTTTTTGCCGCAACTGCCGTCATTTTTATCGGGCTCTTAAAGATTCCGTCAGGGCCCATGAATATTGCTCTGCGCATTCTTCTCCCGCTGATGGCTGTGGGGTCCTTTATGGTCGGCATCTCCTCCCGCCGCTCGGTCAAAGGCCTGAAGGATCAGGCTGACGACGAGGAACGGCTGACGGAAGAGGTCCTTCAATGGTTCTTAAAAACATATTCTGCCGACGACCTTGATAACCAGCTCCTGGCAGAGGATCCTGGCCTTTCCGGGGAAGAATTAAGCTTAAAGCGCCTCGAGCTCATCCAGGACTATCTTGTGACAGGACGTGACTTGCCAGATCCATCCTTTGTGGATGCACTCTGTGATATGCTGTATACCAGACTCTATGAGGAGGTATAGTGTGCGTACAAATGCAGATTTTTACTCAAAGCGCACGATCTCCTTTTTTAAACGTTTCATGATCTTCTTTTCCAGTCTTGAGATATAGGACTGGGAGATTCCCATCAAATCCGCCACTTCCTTCTGGGTCATCTCCGCTCCATCCGAATTTTTAAGGCCGAAACGCAGTTCCACGATCTGCCGTTCCCTGGGGCCCAGATGGTCGATGGCGTTTTTTAAGAGCTCTTTTTCGATTTCGTCTTCCAGTCCCTTATAGATCACATCCTCATCCGTACCCAGAATATCTGACAAAAGCAGCTCATTCCCGTCCCAGTCCACGTTTAACGGTTCATCAATGGATACCTCCACCTTTGTCTTACTGATTCGGCGCAGATACATGAGAATCTCATTCTCAATGCAGCGGGAGGCATATGTGGCAAGTTTGATATTTTTTGTTGGATTAAAGGTATTAATCGCCTTAATAAGGCCGATCGTACCGATCGAGATCAGATCCTCCACGCCTACGTTGGTATTGTCGAATTTCTTGGCTATGTACACCACCAGCCGCAGGTTATGCTCAATCAGGCTCGATTTTGCTTCCTTCTCCTCCTCTGTGCCAAAGCATGACAGAGCCCTCCCCTCTTCCTCTGTCGAGAGCGGGGCCGGGAGAACATCCGCACCGCCGATATAATGGACCTCCCCCTGATTCGGCCACAGCACAGTCCTTAACGCGGTCACTTTTTTCAATTTAAACTTGTTGGGTACTGAAATTTTTATCACCATAATCATTCCTCCTCTTTTCGTTTGTCAAACAAAGCTCAACGGGAAAACAAAAGTGATTCCGGCAGGAGCATGGAAAAATCCCCGTTTCCGGAAAGCGGCTCTTTTGTCACCGCGACTACGGGCCGGTCGATTTCCAGACATTCTTCCCCCACCTGTATCTCCATCCGCTCAAAGATAATGCCCGGCAGAACACCTTTCCGGGTTCCCACAGCCCGGTAGGGAATATAGAGTATCCCTGAGATACGCTCACAGAATCCCTGGCAGTCCTCGTATGAAATAACGCTGACCGGCTTTTTGCTCTCAGGCTCCCTCAGTCTGTTCCCGGAGTCTACGAGTGCGAGAAATTCCCGCATATTGCCGCGGTAGTAGAGTCTCACCGGACACGTCTCTCTTCTTCCCTGCCTTTCTTTCAGATAGCCGCCTGCAAACGCCGCAAATGCCCCGCAAAGGGCTGACAGACAGGCGCAGGCTTCCAGGCCGGATAAGGAGAACATCTCTTTTATAGCACTAAGGCCCCCTCCAAGGAGCATAGCGGAAATGAGCAAAAGAACGTCGGCTTTTACAAGCTCCTGCGGTCTTTTTATGGAAAAGGCCAGACAGTTCATAATGCTGCCGCACAGAACCAATGTTAAAAAAAGTTCTAAGGATACCGGCAGGAGGGGAACCAGGAACGTAAGGCAGTTCCAGAGGCTCCCAAACAGCGCCGCCAGGATCAGACGCCCGGGCTTTATCCTTCTCCCCCCAAGAACCGCGGTAAGAACCAGGATGGGAAGATTCATCAAAAAAACGATCAGGAAAAACACATCTGCATAAAATTCATATTCCACCGGTATCCCTCCGTTTTCATAACAGAGCCTATTATATCCGGAAAAATATACGGAATTTGTCAAAACAGCAATGGCCTTTCCACTTTTTCGTCGTCTTTTTTTTCCCCGATTCCTGCAAAATCTCCTTTAACCGCCTGGTATCACAAAAGACGCCGTGCAAAGGCATGCAGGGTCATGCGCATGATTTTCTGTTCAATTCCATATCAATTTGGGAAAAATGGATGCCTGTCGAAAAACAGGTCTTTGAGAATGTTTGTCGAAACAATTTGAAATCAGATTGGAATGCGGCAGTCAGGCAGTCTGAGCTGCCGCATGGTATACAGAAACGCAGTCCGCAACAGCGGCTGGTACATTATCTGCGATTTTTTAAGAAGTCCGGAATATTGATCTGTGTCTCTCTCTGAGCCGGACGATAGACAGGCGGATTATTGGGAATATTTACCTGCGGCGTCGCAGCTGCCGCTTCTCCGATTCCCGGGCCCGGTCTCTGGCCTCCTGCCGCCGGCCTCTGGCCGTTCATCTGCTGAGGCATCATCGGTGATGACGGCACTTTGGTCCTGTAATTTGTAAAATCTTTCATAGCGCGTTCCACCGGAGTATTGGCGCCGCGCGCGTCAAGCCCAGTCGCAATTACTGTAATCGTGGCCTCGTCCTCCACACTCTCGTCATACATGGCGCCGAAGATAATGTTAGCGTCATCGCCTGCCAGCTCCTGCACATAGCTTGCAGCCTCATTGGCCTCAATCAGGCTGATATCTCCGGAAATATTGATAATCACATGGGAAGCTCCCTCGATCGTCGTCTCAAGAAGCGGACTGGAGACAGCCTGTTTCACAGCCTCCAGTGCTTTCTCGTCGCCTTTGGCCCTGCCGATACCGATATGGGCGATTCCTTTGTCTGTCATCACCGTCTGCACATCGGCAAAGTCCAGATTGATTAACCCTGGTACATTAATCAGATCCGTGATCCCCTGTACTGCCTGCTGAAGCACCTCGTCGGCCTTCCTTAAGGCATCCGGCATTGTCGTACGCCTGTCCACGATCTCTAACAGGCGGTCGTTGGGAATTACAATCAGAGTATCGACTGCATTTTTCAGATTTTCAATTCCTGACAGAGCATTATTCATACGCTGCTTGGCCTCAAAGCGGAAGGGTTTCGTCACTACGCCTACGGTGAGAATTCCCATATCCTTTGCAATCCGTGCGATCACCGGAGCTGCTCCCGTCCCGGTCCCGCCGCCCATGCCGCAGGTGACAAATACCATATCTGCCCCCTTCATAGCCTGAGACAATTCCTCCTGGCTCTCCTCGGCTGCCTTCTCTCCGATCTCCGGTTTGGCTCCTGCGCCGAGGCCCTTTGTCAGCTTCTCGCCGATCTGCATCGCCGTCGGAGCCTTACAGAACTGAAGGGCCTGCTTATCGGTATTGATGCCGATAAACTCCACGCCCATGATATTTTCCTCCACCATACGGTTCACGGCATTATTACCAGCCCCGCCTACGCCGATCACAAGAATTTTAGCTGCATTCTCCGCCTCGTTTATTTTTATCTCTAACAAGAATTTGTCCTCCTTTATCTTCCTACTCTGAATACTTCCCCGGTATCCACGTATCCCGCGCATATCAGAACAAACCGGCAGCCGCAGCATCAAGCCCCACAAAGCCGCCCCTTATCCCAAATTATCACTCTAAGTCTAACATATATCATATTTGATTTTCTAAAAAATATCAACTACTATTTTACATATTTAAGCCATGCATCGCTTCTCACCCAAAAACGCGTGGCAGACTTGTCTGCCAAAGCGTTCTTGGGGGAAAAGCGATATAGGGCGCATGCCCGGCTTCTTGTTTTCGCCTTCCGAAAACAAGAAGATTGCATGGCGGCTCTGCCATTTATCTCACAAAACCCGAATCGCGTGGCAGCACCTCCTCCCAAAGTGTTTTTGGGGGAAAGCGATACAGGGCGCATGCCCAAATACCCAGCCCTCACCTCTTCTTAAACGTATACATCGGATTCGAATTATTTTCATCATATGTATCCAGATACAAAGTCCCGGAAAGCCCGGAAAGCTCCGGCATAATTCCGGAAAGTTCCTCCACCTTTCCATTCAGGTTTTCGTCATTTCCAAGCTCAACGATGATATCATCAATATAGAGCTCAGCCTCCCCGAAGCTGTCAAAATGGATCTTGTCCACCCTGACTTCATTGACAGAAAGAACCTGTGTCAGATTTAAGATCTTGCGGAAAATGTCCGCATCGTTCACCACCTCAAGCGGATGGTACAAAAGAAGCCGGCCAAACTCCAGCCCTGTCACCCAGGGAACCCCGGGAAGCTGCTCGGACGAGCTCTCCACAATGATCCCGTCCTTATCAAAGTACATGTAGCTGCTCATATAGGAAACGTAGCCTACGACACTCTTTTCAAAGACGACTACCTCCACCCTGGTCGGGCTCTTAAAATCAATCCGGTATTCCTCAATGAATGGGAGCGATTTGTGCTCTCTGAACTGGCTCTCATAATAACAGTAGGCCGAATTGCGCGACCATGTCCCGTCAAAGAGCAGCTCGATGATCTGCTCCTTCGTGTACTGCTTATTCCCCGTCACCTCGATCTCTCTGATCCTGACCGCAAACAGGAGGAGCGCCGTAAGCAGGAAAACGCCGGCCACGATACCGAACACCGTGACCAGCCTTTCCCCTTTTTTTCTCCGTCCGTAGCCTCCATGTCCCTTCACCCTTCTCTTTCTTCTCATTTCTCCACCTGTACCCCGATTCCTTCGCTCCGGATCTCCTTGCTTCCCGTCATTTCCTTATGACGCGGCCAAAAACCGACGTCAAAGCGGTCTTACGTCCGCTCCGATCTGTAACAGATCACGGCAGATATCCTCGTACCCTCTTTCAATGTGTTCACAACCATCGATGACACTTGCGCCTTCCGCCGCCAGCGCCGCCAAAATCAGTGCGGCGCCGCCCCTCAGATCAGGCGCACGCACGATTGCCGGAAACAGGGGATATCTCCCCTCCACCTGCGCCGTACAGCCAGAAAGCCGGATGACAGCCCCAAAGTCCCTGAGCCGCAAAGCCGCAGCAAACCTGGCTTCAAACACGGTCTCCTCGATCCGGCTCTCTCCTCTGGCAACGGCTGCCGCTGCCAAAAACGGCGACTGCAGATCTGTGGGAAATGCGGGATACGGCCCAGTCACTGTTTCAAACCCGCACGGCCTCTCTTTGGCAGTTACACGGATCTCCCTGGCCTTCGCGTTGCGCTGCACCACAGCGCCCATCCGCTCCATGAGCCGTAACGGCCCGTCGAGATATTCCGGATTCAGCCCGGAGACCACGACATCTCCTGACACCATAAGCGCGGCTGTCAGATACGTCCCTGCGCAGATCCGGTCGGCCCCCAGAGAAAATTCGCAGGGATGAAGCATCCTGACTCCCTGAATTACCAGTTCGCTCTCTCCGGCATGTTCAATCCGTGCCCCCATGGCCGTAAGAAACGCACAGAGCTCCACGATCTCCGGCTCTCTGGCGCAATTAGAGAGCACCGTAGTCCCCTCTGCCGTGACAGCAGCCATCAGCGCATTCTCCGTTGCGCCCACACTCGGAAAGCGGAATATGATCCGATTCCCCTTAAGCCCGTTTGACCTGGCGAGAATCATCCCTCCAGCCTCATACGTTTCCGCCCCCAGACTCTCAAGCGCCTTCAGATGAATATCAATCGGCCGCTTTCCCAGCACGCAGCCGCCCGGATAATAGGTAACTGCCTCACCCATCCTGGCAAGCAACGGCCCCAATACCATGACGGAAGAACGCATTTTCCCCACAAATCCCTCTGGTATCCTCACGGAATCCACCACAGACGAATCCACGGTAAGGACGCCTTTAGCCAGCTGGCACACGCAGCCCAGAGAACGGAGAATCTCTATCATACAAAATACATCAGCGATTGCCGGGACATGGCGGATCACCGTAAGCCCCCGTGCCAGTAATGTTGCTGCCATCATCGGCAGTACTGCATTTTTGGAACCCTGAATTTCAATTTTGCCGTTAAGAGGCGAAAGCCCCCGGACCTCGATAGCAGACAAAAAGATTCCCCCATAGAAAAGCTATATGGTATCCTATGCACTGTGAAGCCCTTTTGTGCCTATCTTTCCAGTCTGATCTGGTTGGATACGCTTAAAACCATCCCCATTTCTATCATCAGGAACAGAACGGAGGTGCCGCCGTAACTAATAAACGGCAGGGTAATACCTGTATTGGGAATCACATTTGTCACAACGGCAATATTTAAGATGACCTGGATTGCGATATGGGCCATCACACCAATGACTAAAAGTGCCCCAAACAAATCCGGCGCATTCCCTGCGATCACCATAAACCGGTAGATCATAAACAGGAACAGCAGAATCATGAAAACAGCGCCAAAAAGTCCCAGCTCCTCGCAGATGATGGCAAAAATCATGTCGTTCTGCGGTTCAGGCAGAAAACTCAGCTTCTGGATGCTCTGCCCCAGTCCCTTCCCCAAAAGTCTCCCGGAACCAATGGCGTAGAGTCCCTGCAGCACCTGATAACCGCCTTTTAAAGAGTATGCCTCAGGATTTTTCCAGACCAAAATCCGCATAAGCTGATATTCCTTTAAAAGCCCGGCCTTAAGGAGCGCCGTCGCCACGGGGGCGGCAAAGATAAAGATAGTCGCCAACGTCACAGCAGTCGCAAGGAACGGCCATATTTTCTTACACGCGATAAACATCATCACAAAAACAATGCCGCAGATGATGATACCGGAGCTTAAGTTATTGGCCGTCACAAGGAGTGCCAGAGGCAGAATCAGTACTGCAATCATTCCCCACGAATGCCACTCATTGATCTTCTTGCCAAGCTTTGTAATCATGACTGCCAGAACAAGGATGACCGATATCTTTACCAGTTCTGCCGGCTGAAACCTCACACTCTGTGTTCCCAGCCACCGCTTTTTGCCGTTTACCTCAATCCCTAACGGTGTGAACATAACCAAAAGCACACATACGTAGGACACGATGATAGACGGGACTGTGAACAGGGCAAAGATATGGTAATCCATTTTGGAAATAATCAGCATGATGAAAAAACCGGCCAGGGCAATTCCGCCCTGTCTTGTCATAAGGTAGGAAGGCTTCCTCCCCAGCACCTGAGCATTATAGGCACTGGAGCTGTAGATCATAATCAGACCAAACATAGTCAGGAAAATAATGATAAAGAGCAGACTGAAATCATAAAATCTGCGTACCTTTTTCTTCTTGGCCATACCGGCCATCCCCTCCCTCCCATCCTGTCAGCCCCGGAAATCAGAGGCTGTTGACGCATTCTTTAAAGATCCTCCCGCGCTCCTCATAATTCTTAAACATTCCCCAGCTCGCACAGGCCGGGGAGAGAAGCACGTAGTCTCCCGGATTCGAATAGGAGGCACAGACCTGCACTGCCTCCTGCATATCTTCGGCGTACATGATATCTGTAATCCCGTGCGCTTTCGCACATTCTGCGATCTGGTCCCGCGTCTGGCCGATCAACACCATGTAGCGCACTTTTCCTTCAAAGCTCTCAATCCATTCATCATATTCCGAGTGTTTATCGTAGCCGCCCGCAATCAAAAGCGTCGGACCCGGCATGGCCCGGATCGCCTGGATCGCCGCATCAGGATTCGTGCCCTTGGAGTCATTGTAGTAGCGGACTCCAAAACGTTCCCTGACAAACTCAATCCGGTGCTCCACAGCCTGGAATTTTAGACAGGCTGAGCGGATGCTCGCCATCGGCACGCCAAGCTGCAGGGAAACTGCCACTGCCGCCATAACATTTTCATGATTATGCCCGCCGATGATATTTAAGTCTTTTACATTCAGGACAGTAATCTCTTCGCCGCCTCTCCTGCACACGATCCTGTCTCCGTCCATAAAGACACCTTCTGTAAGAGACTCCCTGCGGCTGAAATAGACTACACGGCATTTTAATGTGGATCCAAACTCCCGCAGAATCTTATCGTCATAGTTTAGTATACAGCAGTCCTCTTCTGTCTGGTTGGCGGCGATGCCTTCCTTGACCTGAATATAGGCCTCCATCGTCTTATGGCGGTCCAGATGGTCCGGGGTAATGTTGGTAATGGCAGAGACATTAGGATGGAACTTCATGATTGTCTCAAGCTGGAAGCTTGAAACCTCGGCTACGGTCACGGAATTCTCCTCCGTCTCCAGTGCATGCGCCGTATAAGGCTCCCCGATGTTTCCCACCACGAATACGCTGTCATAATAGTTTCTCATGATCTCGCCCACAAGGGCTGTCGTCGTCGTCTTGCCGTTCGTGCCTGTGATAGCCGCCAGCCGGCCTTTGGTACAGTGGTAGGCAAGTTCAATTTCACTCCAGATCGGAACTTTTGCCTCGTCTAATACTGCCACAAACGGGACGTCCAGAGGGATACCGGGACTGATTACACAGAGCTCCACACCGCTCAAATCAAGACGTTTCAGCTCTCCGAGAAGTACGGAAACCTTCGCCCCCTCATCAAATTCCTCCAACAGCCTTTCTTTGGAAAGTGTCGTATTTCCATCGTATAGAATGACCTCTCCGCCCTGCCGGAGCAAGAGCTTTGCGGCCGCAATCCCGCTCACTCCTGTTCCTGCAACTAACACCTTCTGTGACATGGTTTCTCCTCCTATAATCCTAAGTAAGCAATCAGACAAAGGATTGCTGTTATAATCGAAAATATGGCGACAACCTTCGTCTCCGGCCATCCGCACAGCTCAAAATGGTGGTGGATCGGCGCCATCTTGAAGAATCGTTTCCCTCCCGTTTTCTTAAAATACGTGATCTGGATGATGACGGAAAGTACTTCAACCAGATAAATGAGGCCCACAATCGCGATGAAAACCGGCATACGCATCATGAATGCGCTTGAAGCCACAAAGCCTCCCAGAGCCAATGACCCTGTGTCTCCCATAAACACACGCGCCGGATATACATTAAATAACAGGAATCCCAGAAGACTCCCCACGACAGCCCCTGTAATTGGGCTGATGCCGCTGCTTTCCCCAATCGCGACCACTGTAAAAAAGGTCGCCACAAGAATCGTCACGCTCGTACACAGGCCGTCCAGGCCGTCTGTGAAATTTACCCCGTTATCCGTTCCCAGAACAATGAAAAACAGTGCCGGAATAAAGAACCAGCCAAGCTCCAGATAATACCGTTTCCCGAACACGGCGCGGCTGAAAGGAATCAGCATCGAGGTCCCCACCTCGCCCGAGGTGATGAGATAATAAGCAAAAATGCCGGTAATCACAATCTGTCCCAGGAGTTTCTGCCCCGGTTTAAGCCCCTCCGAACGCTTCATCACGATCTTGATATAGTCATCCAAAAAACCGATGATACCAAAGCCGACTGTAACGAAGAGAACCGGGATGATCTTCGGATACGACCTGATATAGAAAAGAGAGCTGATTACAATCCCTGTCAGAATAATCAGGCCGCCCATCGTAGGCGTCCCCTGCTTTTTCAGATGGGCCTGCGGGCCGTCGTCGCGGACCTGCTGGCCAAATTTCAGCCTGTGAAGGAAAGGAATCACAACGGGGCACAATGCCGCGCTGACTGCGAATGCGATAATAACCGCCAGAATCGTCTCATTTACCATGCCACACCTCAAAACTCTTATGTATTTTTTCTTAATGGATATGGAAAATACCGCTAAAAACAGACAGGGCGTTTCCCATACAAAACATCAAAAGCCCAGATAGGGCAGGATATTATCAAAAATATCAGCGATCACCGGAGCCGCGATCGTCCCGCCGTAATAGATGCCTACCGGCTCGTCGATCGTAATCAGGGCGATGACCTGCGGATCATCTGCCGGGGCAAACCCCAGGAAGGAGGAAATATATTTTTTCAGGCTTCTCGGAAGCTTCTCCGAGGTCGCCGTCTTACCGCCGATACGGAATCCCTCCAGCTTCGCCCGTTTTCCACTGCCTTCCGCCACCACCTGCTCCAGGATATAGCGCATCTGGGCGCTCGTCTCCTCTGATACGACTCCCTGGCGGACAGGGTAGCGAAAGTCCATCACATATTCGTGGTCTGTACTCTCTGCACGCACGGCGAAATGCGGCGTGATGCGGTTTCCTCCGTTGATGATGGAGGAGACGGTCGTCACAAGCTGGATGGGTGTAATCTGGAAGGACTGCCCAAAGGAAATCGTCGCCAGCTCAACGAGCCCGATATTGTCCTCCTTGTGCATAATGGTCGCTGCCTCGCCGGGAAGGTCAATTCCTGTCTTTCCCAGAAGGCCGAACTGCTCAAAGTAATCGTAAAATGCCTCTGCCCCCAGCCGCTGTCCTACGTCGATAAACACAGGATTGCAGGAATTCATAACACCCTGCAAAAAGGTCTCACCCCCGTGGCCGCCCGCCTTGTGGCAGCGGATTCTCCGGTCCTCCACGACGCGGAAGCCCGGACAGGAAAAACGATCTGTCAAAGAGACGACTCCCTTCTCCAGTCCTGCTGCCGAGGTGATAATCTTAAATGTGGAGCCGGGCTCATACGTATCGTTGATGCAGCGGTTGCGCCACATCTGATTTAACTGCTCCTGCCGCTCCTTCCCTGAAGTATAAGAAGCACCTTCCGGTAATGCAAACGGCTCGTTTAAATTGAATTCCGGGGCGTTCACCATCGCATAGATTTCACCATTCTGTGGATTCATGATAATGATGGAAACGGCTTTTGCTCCCTTTTTCTCCATCACCTGATAGGCGGCCTGCTCAGCGTACTTCTGGATATTGACATCCAGGCTTACAGTCAGCGTATTCCCGGGCACAGGCTCTATGCGCTCCTCGGCAGCATTTTTCACCTCAACGCCCTTGGCGTCAGACAATGTGAGGATCCTGCCGTCCGTGCCCTTTAAATATTTCTCATACATGACCTCCAGGCCGATGATTCCCTGATTGTCGGCCCCCGTAAAGCCAAGCACCTTTGAAGCCATGCTGTCATATGGATAATATCGTTTATAGTCTTCATCTACTTTTACCCCTGCCAGGCCGAAGCCGCGGATGATATCTCCTGTTTCCTTATCTACATTCGTCTTGATAATTTCTCTCGAGGAGCGCTTTTCCACCTTTTTGCGGACCTCCTCCCCGGAGAGTTCGAGTTCCCTTGTAAGAATCTCTATAACTTGCTCCGGCTCCTTTACCTGATTGTGTACCACGGAAACCGTACAGACTGTACGGTTGGCGGCAATCACCGTCCCGTTGCGGTCTCGGATCTCTCCTCTGGCTGCCTTGATCGTCCGTTCCCTCTCATGGAGCTCATCTGCCAGAGCACTGTAGTATTCGGAACGATATATCATCAGGTATCCCAACTGTGCGACCAGCCCGGCCATTAAGAATGCTGATATGAGGGCCGTCACCAGGATCTTCTTTCTGTGGCGTGTCAGATAAGAACCCATTGCTCACATCCATCAAGATGTCTTGTTAATCATTATATTTGAATTTGCAAAAATTATGAAAGCATGTTCCAAAATAAATGATTATTATGATGCCAAGGGCAAATGTTCCAAAAATCCGACGCACACCTGCTTACAAGAGGATTTTTGAACGTTTGCCCCGGCATCTTATCATTTTTAACGCGGGTCTCCGGGCATGCGGTCCGGCAACCCCAGGCCATCCTCACCGATGCTTTCCTCATACACATCGGATCCGGTCTCTGAAGCTCCTTCCGTTTCATCCTCTTCCGAAGCAGACGTCTCCGTGCTTCCCGTGGTCCCGGCCTCATCTGTCTCAGAGGCCATACCCCCTTCGTTCTCCCCTTCTGCTGTGGTTCCTCCGGCACTCTCGTCCGGCGCCGTCGTCTCCTCTGCCTGAGAAGACTCATCTCCCCCAGTTTCACCTGTCTGTTTTGTTTCCGGGAAGATATTCATGTACGGCAGGATATCTGCCATAATCTTCTGGAAAATATTGGAGGCAAACGTACTGTGCGCCTGCTCCTTTCCCGGCAGATTGGGCGTATCCACAACCACATAAACCAGTACCTGTGGATTGTCCGCCGGTGCAAAACCAATAAAAGAAAGTACATAATTGTTGTCGGCACGCGGCAGCTTCTGAGCTGTTCCCGTCTTACCGCCGATCTTATAGCCAGCTACCTGGGCGGACTTTCCCGTACCGCTGTCCACTGTATCAAACAGCGCGCCGCGCACAAAATCGCTCGTGGCCTCTGATATGGTCTCACGCACAAGCTTTGGCTCCACTTCCTTGACAATGGAGCCCTGATCATTCAGAATCTGCTTTACCACATGCGGCTCATAGTAGGAGCCGCCGTTAATAACGGAAGCAAACGCCGCAGCCATCTGAACCATCGTACAGTTAAAGCTCTGCCCAAAGGCATTACAGGCCAGGTCGGTCGGCCCCATCGTATCTTCTGTAAAAATGAGCGCTGCATTATCCGCCTCTCCCGGAAGGTCAATCCCGGTCCTCTGCCCCATGCCAAAGTTCTTCTGATACAGGGTATACCGTTTAATCCCCAGCCTGGCCACCATCTGCATAATGGAGTCATTGCAGGATTTCATTAACACCTCGCGCACGGTGAGCGTTTTGTGCCCAAAAATATTGACACATTTGATGGCCCAGCCCCCCACCTCCTCGACACCGTCGCACTCAAAGGTTTCGTTCTGTCCGATGACGCCTTCGTCCAGACAAGCGGCGATCGTCAGCGCCTTCATCGGAGACCCTGGCTCAAAGCTGTCACTCACACAGAAATTCCGCCACTGGCGGTTCCATGCTTCTGACTTTTCCTCGTCCGACATAGCCTCCAGCTCCGCCTGGCTGTAGAGGGCGCTCAAATCACGCGGGTTATTCAGATCAAAACGACGGTTGGAGGCCATCGCCAGAATCTCTCCGTTATTCGGGTTCATTACAAGAGCCGCTGCTGTCTGGCTTCCGATATCGTTCATCCATTCGTCGATATGCTTTTCCACGGTTCGCTGGATGGTAATGTCGATCGTCGATACTATCATATTTCCGTTGGAGGCAGGCTTTAACACCCGCTCCATGTTTGATTCATCGTCCAGATACCCATATTCACGGCCGTTCGTCCCGATCAGTTCTTCATTATAATACTGCTCAATCCCGCCGTTTCCCTGTTTGCCCTCATCATATGAAAATCCCACCACATTACAGGCAGATGCGCCGTAAGGATAATACCTCCGGTATTCGTCCTCAAACCATACGCCCTTTACCTTCTGGCTGCTTTTCTGATTCGAAAACTCTTTGTTCATCTCTGCGGCCTTTGTCTCAAAGGCCTCCTTCTGTTCTGCAGCGAGCTGCCTCTCATATCTGACATAATAGGAACCGGAGCGCTCGTTGATGACCTCTAAGATCTCGGCCCGGTCATAGCCAAACACATCACATAATGCTGTCACGGTCGGTTCCAGATATTCCTCCGCACTGCTTAAGATCTGTGCAGGATCCAGAATCAGATTATAGACCTTCTCACTCGTCGCCAGATAGGTCTTGTTCCTGTCCACAATATCGCCGCGGCGGTACGGAATCGTGCGGCTGTCATAGGAGGAGTGCTGTTTTAAGACAATCTGTGAATATTCCTGCGCATTTTCACTGACCAGCTGATACAGGACAACGACCAGTGCGAATAAAGCCAGCGTAATTACGAGAACCGTAACCGCCAGCTTTTCCTGCATGTATCTCGAAAGTATTTTTTTATTGCTACCGTTCCGGGATGTCTTCATACTGTCTTACATACTCGCTTTCCGTCTTGTTGTATAAGCGTACCTGGCTTTCGTCGGCATATACCATTCCCAGCTCCTCTGTCGCCACCTTATAGATATAATCCAGATCGACTGAGGTGTTGATCCTGGTCTCTAATGCATCGTTCTCCTCCCGCAGGTCGTCAAGCATCCGCTCCATGCTCTCGACATTCTTTTGTCTGGCAGCCACGGAAGACTGAAGTCTCAGGTAGCCTGCGCACAGATACAGCGCGCAGACTGCAGCAACTGTGAGTGCACAGACGTACGGAAGATTCATATGCAGGGCTTTTTCCCGGTTTCTTCTTACTGTAACAGTATGGTGTTTTACGCGGCGTTGCTGTTTCGGCCTTTCCCGCTCTATTGGCTGTTCGGAAAACTCCAGCCTGCGCGCCGTATTCCCCATGATGTATTCGGCCTTCTGTACCGGCCTTCTACGGCGTCTCTCTGCTGCCATACCATCACTCCCTTTCCTGACGTTCGAATACTCTTAATTTTGAGCCGCGCGAACGTCTGTTGTCCTCTTTCTCATCCTCCCCCGGTATAATTGGTTTTCTGGTAATTACCTTACCTCTGCTTGTCCGCCCGCATGTACATACAGGAAAATCAGGCGGGCAGATGCAGGGATATTCTGCTGTACGGAATTTCTGCTTTACGATCCTGTCCTCCAGAGAATGGAAGGTGATGACAGCCAGCCGTCCTCCCGGCTTTAACAGATCAATCATGGTATCCATTGATTCTTCCAGTACGGTAAGCTCCTGGTTTAACTCAATGCGCAGCGCCTGGAACGTCCGTTTCGCCGGATGTCCTCCTTCTGCCCGCATCCTGGCAGGAATCGCTGCGCGGATGAGCTCCACCAGCTCTCCTGTTGTCTCGATCCGGTGTTTCTCTCGTTCTGCCGCGATATGCCTGGCAATATTTTTAGCAAACCGCTCCTCGCCGTAATCCCGGATAATGCGGCAAAGCTCACTCTCACTGTAGTCATTTACAATGTCTGCTGCCGTCATTTCCCTGCGCTGGTCCATTCTCATGTCCAGCGGGACATCTACCCGATAGGTGAATCCCCGTTCTGCCGTATCCAGCTGATATGAGGAAACACCTAAATCGAGGTAAATCCCGTTTACCCTTTGAATCCCTAATCCCTGGAGCACATTCCTGATGTCACCATAGCTGCTCCTTACTATAATAACCTTATCCTTATAATCGTTTAAATGTTCTGTAGCTGCCCGCACCGCATCCTCATCCTGGTCGATGCCGACAAGGCGCCCGGACGGCCCCAGACGGCTTAAAACTCTGGCAGCATGTCCGCCGCCGCCTAATGTCCCGTCTACATAGATCCCGTCGGGAACGATCTTAAGGCTGTCCACCGTCTCTTCTAAGAGGACCGATTTGTGTTCAAATATCATATACCAAGCCCTTCCATATTCTCGGCGATCTCTTCCATATCGTCGTATACATTCTTCTCTGTCCATATGGTTTTATTCCAGATCTCAATCCGGCTCCCCACGCCGACGAGCACGACGTCCTTCTCAAGCTTCGCGAATTCTCTGAGAACGGAAGGTATGAGAATCCGGCCCTGCTTATCAATTTCGCAGGCGCATGCTCCGGCCAGGAAAAACCTGGTAAATTTTCTGGCGTTGGCATTGGTAAGCGGAAGTGCGTGAAGCTTTTCCTCGAACGATCTCCATTCTGCATTTTCGTATGCAAAGAGACACCCGTCCAACCCCTTGGTCACGACGAACTCGTCGCCGAGCTGCTCACGGAATTTGGATGGGACAATCAGACGGCCTTTGGCATCGATTGTATGACTGTACTCTCCAATGAACATCGTTCTCTCCTGTCGCGCAGCGCTCCCCTGGATTCCACTTTAAATCCATTTCACACCACTTTAACCCACTTCTCTCCACTTCATGCAATAATCTTATTACATTTAGGAGGAAATAGCAAGCCTTTTTTCTATATTTTCATGTGGCAAAAAAGAGGTACTGTTATACATTGTTGAAGGAAATTCTTTCGCGGAGAGGCAAAACGGATTCAGGGTATAAGAAAAGAGCAGGTTATAAGATAACCTGCTCTGACCCCTCCCCCACATTCGGGTGAAATTCACATTTTGTATCTTGACGTCATAAATATCCTCGGGCATGCGTTCCTTCCAACCGGAAGAAACACAGCTTCCGTCATAAAAAACGCCAAATGCAGTGTCTATTGCATCCGGCGTTTTCTGTATATTTTCACCGCTAGTACCCGGCCAAAATATACTCCTCAATCAGCTTATCTAATTCTATGCTATATTGATAAATCACATCATAGCCTTCTCTGGCATCAATACTGTCATTTAATCGTTTTCTGGCCTTTTCAATCAAGGCAATCAGTTCTTCCCTGGTCTCCTTCATTTCTAATCTTTTCCTCGCTTTCCCTCGTTACCTTTCGATGGCGCCAGATCTCAAAAAGCGCGGCCGCTGCTACAAGGATTGACAGTATCTGTGATACGGCCACAGACGTGCCTGGTATCAGAAGCTGGTCTGTCCGTAATCCCTCGATCCAGACCCGCCCGATTCCATATCCTGCCAGATAAATCCACAGCATCTCACCAGTGAATTTTTTTCGTTTACGGTAATACAGCATAAACATTAATAATCCGAAATTCCATAGTGATTCGTACAGAAAGGTCGGATGCACCTGGATATACGGAACTCCGTCCTCCACGATCAGGCGCTCCAACAACTCTTGAGTAATCCAGCTCTCGTTGACAATACTCCTTTTGATCCTCATTGCAAACAGGCTGTCGGTATATCCGCCAAATGCCTCGCAATTTACAAAATTTCCCCACCTTCCTATGATCTGTCCTGTCACCAGACCGAGGCAAGCGGTATCCGCCATAGAAAAGAAAGAAATTCTGCGCTTCCTGGAAAACACGATCAGCGTCAGGATCCCGCCGATCACCCCGCCGTAAATAGCCAGTCCCCCCATTCTCAGATTAAAGATCTCAGCCAGATGGTCCTTATAGTACCCCCATTGGAAGATTACATAATAGATCCTCGCACCGGCAATCGCAAAGATAACCGCGTACAGAGCAAAATCCAGATACAAATCCGGGTCCTGTC
This sequence comes from bacterium 1XD42-76, assembly GCA_009917545.1. Classification (GTDB taxonomy): domain Bacteria; phylum Bacillota; class Clostridia; order Lachnospirales; family Lachnospiraceae; genus QZDW01. Next base: position 216,128 of record QZDW01000003.1, on the reverse strand, counting down.
CTCTCCGTCTGGCGTCCGACTGTGCCACCAGGAATCCTGTGATCATACCGATTCCGATGATTAATCCGTAATAGGCAAAGGAAATTCCTCCGACAGAAAAGGTTTTCACCATGTGCGGAATAGAAATCCCCAGGCGGGCGAAAATTACATCTGCTCCTTCTGTCATTCAAACACTCCTTTTTGTATCCGGGATGCTTTCCCGATCTTTGTCGCGATTCCTATTTTACTCCGAAATACTACAAAAAGCAAATTATTTCGCATGACAGCCCTCCCCTTTTTTCGACAAAATTTCAAACATACGCGAAAAAGCGCAGAAATTGTATTACAATTTGTGATTTTTGGGACAATATGATATGAATAAGAATCCTGCTTTGCAGAATTCTCCGCCTGCGGCGGGTCGCCCTGGCGACATTTTACCTTTCCGCCACAGTGCGATCCTGCCTGCTGCGGACGCGGCTTCAACATGTATTATTGTACTTTATAAACCTGCATTTCATACGGCAGCTCATGCTCAATATAATAAATATATCCACCGGAACAGAGCTATCCGGCGTAATATAATGCCATACATTCGAGGGCAGGCGTCTGTATAATGATAAAGGCGGTTATCTTTTGTTCCGGAAATAAAAAAGCTGTCCCCGCTAAATGTATGAAGTACTTTAAAAGCACTGCCGTCATTTTTCATTCGGGCCAGTTTGTCGCACTGATACTTGAAATAAATCCAGTCCCCCAGAGCGTATTCTTCCGAAGTAGAGGTTTCCCCGTCATGATGGAAAAAAACCAGTTTTCTGTCCGAGCCGTCCGGATTCACACTCACAAATCCTTCGCGAGAGTAAATATCATATGCCTCATCTTTTTCCATATGCGAAAAATGACCTTATCCCCCACAAAATTCACATGAGATGTAGACAGGTTGGTCCTTATGGTACGCACATGGTCGATTCCGGCGGCAACAATTTGTTTCAGCTTCTTCATTTCTTTCCTCCATATTGAGCATGGCAGTTCGGGCGGCGCCAATCCGGCGGGCGTGTTAAGCGGTTGACTTATTGGGAAAGTCCTTATATACTGGTAACAGGACAAACCCGGCGGGCCGGATACCGCCGGGATGCATTTGATTTGGGAGGTTTGATATGAATATTGAAGAATATTTATCAGGACTGGAACGGTTTGCAGTACCGATGACCGAGATGCGGCGTGATTTCCACCGCTATGCAGAGCCGGGATGGAAGGAATTCCGCACAACGGCGAAGATTATTGCGTGTCTGAAGGAACATGGAATCCCGTTTCAATACGGCCATGAAATCATTAACCGGGAATATTTATGGTCATATCCGTCTGAGGCAGAGATCGACCAGAGTATTGCACGTGCTGTCAGTCAGGGCGCTGACCCGGCGGTAATTGATCAGATGGAGCGGATGACCGGGGCCTGCGCTGTAATCGAAACAGGGCGGCCCGGGCCTGTACTGGCGCTTCGTTTCGATATCGACTGTAACGATGTCGGAGAGAATACAGATCCTGCACATCCGCCGGTGTCCGGGGGCTTTTGTTCGGAAAATTCCGGCTGTATGCATGCCTGCGGCCATGACGGCCACGCTTCTTTGGGGCTCGCTGTCTGTATGGCGCTCAATGAAATAAAAGACGAGCTTTCCGGTACTGTACGCGTCATTTTCCAGCCCGCGGAGGAAGGCGTAAGAGGCGCACAGTCTGTGGCTGAGAGCGGGATTCTCGATGATGTGGATATGTTCCTCACCAGCCATCTGGGCATGGGCTGGAAAACAGGTGAGCTCGCCGCTCTTTCGCGTGGCTTCCTCTCCACTACCAAAATAGATGCCGAGATCACCGGGCTTTCCGCACATGCCGGGGCATCTCCACAGGATGGGAACAATGCTATCCTGGCTGCCTGCGCTGCTGCGCTTGCCATGCATACGGCCTGCCAGGACGCCCGCGGAATGGCAAGAATCAATGTCGGTACGATAAACGGCGGTACGGGCCGGAACGTGGTCGCCGACAGGGCCGTGTTAAAACTTGAGACGCGTGGGGAAACGGCAGAGATTGAGCGTAGCGTATATAAGCGTGCAATGGACAGCATCGAGGGCGCAGCTGCCATGTTCGGCTGTACGGCAAAGACAGAGGTCAAAGGGAGCGCTTCCAGCGCAGACAGTGATAAGGAGCTCGAGCCTTATATCGCCAGAGGAGCCGCCAGAGTGGCAGAGATCACAAACTATGTACCCGAATCCGGCTTTTCCGGCTCTGAGGATGCCACCTATCTGATGGCAAGGGTGCAGGCTCACGGCGGAAAGGCGGCCTACATGTGCATTGGCTGTGATATCGCCGCTCCCCACCATAACAACAAATTCAATATTGACGAGCGCTCCCTGCTCATTGGGCTTAAGCTGTATGTCTCGATTGTATGGGAAATGCTGAAACGTTAAGAAAGGACACACATCATGAAACTAGGTATCGTCGGTCTGCCAAATGTGGGAAAGAGTACCTTATTCAATTCCCTGACAAAGGCCAAAGCCGAATCCGCTAACTATCCGTTTTGTACCATTGACCCAAATATCGGCATCGTACCGGTGCCGGATTTCCGCCTAAAACTTTTGACGGATCTTTATCATTCCCAAAAGACGACCCCGGCTGTTATTGAATTCGTGGATATCGCAGGACTTGTAAAAGGCGCCTCCAAAGGAGAGGGACTCGGGAACCAGTTCTTAGCCAATATCCGTGAGGTAGACGCCATTGTCCATGTCGTCCGCTGCTTTGATGATACAAATGTTATTCACGTAGACGGAAGCGTTGATCCGCTGCGGGATATTGAAACGATTGATCTGGAATTGATTTTCTCCGATATTGAACTCATTGAAAGACGGCTCGCCAAATCAGGAAAAGGCGCTTCCTCCAACAAGGCGCTTGCTAAGGAAGCTGCAGTTTTAAAGGCCCTGAAGGCGTATCTTGAGGAAGGCAGACCGGCCAGGAGCTTTTCGCCGGAGGATGATGAGGCCGGAGCCCTCATTGCTTCCTTAAATCTTCTGACAGCCAAGCCCGTCATCTTTGCTGCTAATGTTGGGGAAGAGGATCTGGCAGACGATGGTGCGTCCAACGAGTATGTCGCGCGTGTGCAGAAGCTTGCGTCGGAAAACGGCAGTGAGGTATTTGTGATCTGTGCCCAGCTCGAACAGGAAATCGCCGAGCTTGACGAGGATGAGAAGAAGCTGTTCCTGGAAGAACTCGGGCTTAAGGAATCGGGCCTGGAAAAGCTGATTGCCGCCAGCTACCGTATCCTCGGACTTATCAGCTATCTGACCGCCGGAGAAAAGGAAACAAGGGCCTGGACCATCAAGGCAAATACCAAAGCCCCCCAGGCTGCAGGCAAGATCCACTCTGATTTTGAGCGCGGCTTTATTAAAGCTGAGGTCGTCAATTATCAGGATCTGCTGGACTGCGGCGGCTATAACGCTGCCAGGGAGAAAGGGCTTGTTCGCATCGAAGGGAAGGATTACATCGTGAAGGATGGGGATGTGGTGCTGTTCCGGTTTAACGTCTGATACCATTTTCTATCACAAAACTTTTGTAAAATCCAGGAGCCGTTACTTTCATGTGGCGGCTCCTTTTGCCGTTTACCCCCTACCTTACCCCTATCCATTCTTTTCTCTCAATAATTTACTGCTTTATCCAGCTTTAAGATTTCAGCCCTTTTCAGGTTGTTTGAAACGTGGGTATAGGTTTCGTTCGTCTCATTCATAGTGGCATGATCAAGAATGGGCTGTATCACCCGTATATCTATGTTATTTTCTTCCACTCTGGTGGTGAATGTATGGCGGAGGCAATGAGGGTGGAATCCGCTGATACCGATTTTCTCACAGATGTTATAAAAGGTTCGCCGCATATTGGTAGGGGCAAGGAGTCTGCCTAATTGAGTGGCAAAAACAAGGTCATTGTCCTCGTATGCCGTTCCGGCTTTTGTCTGGTTCTTTTCCTGTTGTGCAAATACGTCTGCGAGTACCTTAACAGCCGTGTCATTAAGGGGATTGTTCTTTCACTGGCAGCAGTCTTAGGGGAACCAAATTCTAAGCGCCAGCTTTCTTTTGCATTATCCGAGTCTTTTGCCTTGCGGAGAGTGCATGTTACACGGAGTTCCATATTCTGGAAATCTATATCAGACCATTTCAGTCCCAACAATTCTGCTTTTGTCAAGTTACATCTAAAAAATATTTATGAGCAATTTATAAATATTTGTATATGAAATGAGCCTTGGCAGAAATGCTTATATTTCAATGCCTAGGCTCTTTCTTTACTTTTGGTCTTTACAAGTTCAAGGATCTTGCGATATTTCACGCTGTCTTAAACCAAAAGCAGCAAACGGATGAATCCTGCAGCCTTGTGAGATTGCTTCCCGGCGTTTTTACTGTAAGGAAAACGGCATAGCCTGTAAGCTATGCCGTCTCCTAAAACAATTCGAATCCTGTCTTATGAGTATCGTTCGTTTCCCCTGTTTCCAGATATCGGGGAACAAAATCGTCTATTTCTTCTCCCCGTTCATGGATTCTATGATGCAGTCAGCCAGCGCATCCAGCTCGGAAGCTTTCTCCGGATGGAGAGCAGAAGCCAGGGACAGTCTTTCATTTAATACTGTCATATCGCGCAGCTCGTCGTTTATGAATTTCTCCATCAAATCCCCGGACTTGCAGGCCCAGGATCCATTCTCCACGATTGCAAATGTCCTGTTCTGTAAGTGCAGCGCCTTCATATCCATGAGGAAATTGTGCATAACAGGGTAAATACCAAGGTTATACGTCACCGACGCCAGCACGATATGGCTGAAACGGAAGGCATCAGAAATCAGCTGGGAAACATGGGTATTGGAAACATCATGCACGATTACATTTGTCATGCCCTTTTCACAGAGCTTTGCAGCCAGGGCTTGGGCAGCCGACTCCGTGTTGCCATACATGGATGCATAGGCAATCATGACACCCTTCTCCTCTGGCTCATACCGGCTCCATTTATCGTATTTGTCGATAAACCAGCCGAGATTGGAACGCCATACCGGGCCGTGAAGCGGGCAGACGATCTTGATATCAACCGTGGATGCTTTCTTAAGCAGCGCCTGCACATGCGGGCCGTATTTGCCGACAATATTCGTCAGGTAACGTCTGGCATCATCCAGCCATTCGTGCTCAAAATCCACCTCGTCGTTAAAGAGCTTGCCGTCCAGCGCGCCGAAGGAACCGAACGCATCCGCTGAGAACAGAACGCCGTTTGTCACATCGAATGTCACCATTGCCTCCGGCCAGTGCACCATCGGAGCATAGACAAAGGTCACGGTGTGCTTGCCAAAGTTCATCGTTGCGCCTTCCTTGGCCTCGATCTGCTCATGGCTGTCGATATGGAAACCGAACTGATGCATCAACATAAACGCCTTTTCTGTACTGATGATCTTCACATCCGGATAGCGCAGGAGAATCTCTTCAATGGAGGCCCCATGATCCGGCTCCATATGGTTAATCAGCAGATAGTCGAGCGGTCTGCCATCCAGAAGGTGTTCCACATTTTCGATCAGCTGACGGCTCGCCGACCAGTCAACCGTATCAAAGAGCACGGTTTTCTCGTCTAGCAGCAGATAGGCATTGTAGGAGACTCCTCTCGGAATCGGATGAATATTCTCAAACAGAGCCAGCCTGTGGTCATTGGCTCCGACCCAGTATAAATCTTCTGTTACATTTCTGACACAATACATAGCGAACCTCCCTTTCCTTAGCTCTCAATAAACATATCTTTTGCTGCCGAGCACTCCGGGCAGACCCATTCGTCCGGAAGCTTATCAAACAGGGTTCCCGGCGCTACTCCGCCGTCCTCGTCGCCCACACCCGGATCATAATCATATCCGCAGCCGCCGCAGACATACGTCTTGCCGACAGGCTTCTCCTTCGGGGGCTGGGGGCGTTTCATCTTTACCATCGGCGGTGCGGGTTTCTTCTCCTCACCGTTATTCAGCGCTTCCGTCAGCAGCGGAAGGATCTCGTTCACATCGCCCACGATACCATAATCACAGTTCTTAAAGATCGGAGCGTTGGCATTCTTATTGATGGCAACGATCGTCGATGCATCCTTGATGCCCTTTAAATGCTGGATCGCGCCGGAAATGCCGCAGGCTATATAGAGGTTTCCTTTAAACTTCTGGCCTGACATTCCCACATAACGATTTAACGGAACATATTTTAATGTCTCTGCCACCGGTCTTGAGGAGCCAATGGCTGCTCCAGCCTGAACTGCCAGTTCCTCAATCAGCTTCATATTTTCTTTGCTTCCGATTCCCTGTCCGGCAGAAACCACACGCTCCGCCTGAGCGATCGGTGTATCGAGAGGAATCCCTACCGTGAAATCATACCCGTCCTTTTTTAAGGCCTCTACAAGCGTTTTCACCTTGTCCTGGGCCTGGCCTTCCTTTAAAATCATGTTTTTCCGGTATCCGGTCACAGGAGCTGCCTTTTTCATAACCTTCGCGGAACCCTGGCCTCCCTTGTCTCTCGGCATTTTCCCGATGATATGGGAAGCAATGACGACACGCTGCACTTCGTTCGTGCCTTCGTAAATGGTGGTAATCTTAGCGTCGCGGTATGCGCGCTCCACATCCATGCCCTTAAGGAAGCCGCTGCCGCCGAAGATCTGCACCGCGTCGTTTGTCACCTCGAGCGCGATATCGGAAGCATACATCTTTGCCATCGCCGCTTCCATACTATAGGGTGCGTGTTCTTCCTTGAGCTCAGCAGCACTGTATACCAGCATACGCGCACAGCGCAGCTTCGTCGCCATATCTGCGAGCTTAAAGGAAATCCCCTGCTGCTGACAGATCGGCTTTCCAAACTGGACTCTCTCCTTAGAGTAATCCAGAGCCTGCTCATACGCGCCCTGTGCAATACCAAGCGCCTGCGCCGCGATACCGATACGGCCGCCGTCCAATGTCGCCATCGCGATCTTGAAGCCCTCGCCTTCCTTACCCAGGAGGTTCTCCTTCGGGACCTTCACGTCATTGAAGATCAGCTCCGCAGTCGCAGAGGAACGGATGCCCATCTTGTCATAATGATCGCCGAACTCAAAGCCTTCCCAGCCCTTTTCCACGATAAACGCTGAGATTCCTCTTGTACCGATATCCGGAGTCGTCACTGCAAATACCACATATGTATCAGCCACGCCACCATTGGTGATGAAAATCTTGTTACCGTTTAAGAGGTAATGATCGCCCTTAAATACTGCTGTCGTCTCCGTACCCCCCGCGTCAGAACCCGCGTTCGGCTCTGTCAGTCCAAATGCACCGATTTTTTCCCCTTTGGCTAACGGAACCAGATATTTCTGCTTCTGTTCCTCTGTACCAAAGGCAAAGATCGGCCAGCTTCCGAGGGAAACATGTGCGGAAAGGATCACGCCGGCTCCGCCGTCCACTCTCGACAATTCTTCGACAGCGATTGCATAGCTCATCACGTCCATCCCGGCTCCGCCGTATTCCGCCGGATACGGAATCCCCATAAAGCCAAGCTCACCCATCTTCTTTACAGCCTCTGCCGGAAACTCATTGTTCTTATCCATCAGAAAGGCCTGCGGCTTAATCTCGGCTTCCGCAAATTTCCTGATTTTTTTACGGAATTCCTCATGTTCCTGTGTCGTTGTAAAAAGCATATCATATCCTCCTTCTTTTATTTTGCCGTATTTGGCAATCCTTACAGAAAACCCTCCATAAACTTTCGTACGGTTTTTCACAGGGCAAAACTTGACAATTTTTATCAAGTTTCATCCAAATAAAATATCTGCCGTCGGATTCCTTCCTGACTATGTGTCTCCAAAAGCGACAGCTTTTCGACAGAATCCGCGCCAGCCGCAAAAAATCGCCATTCTCTAGTCGTCCTCCCCATAAAGCATCCAGTACAGGCTGCGGGAACGAAGCTGTGAATCGAGCACCTCCTGAACCTTCGAGAGCTGACAGTGAATCGTACAGTCCTGCTCGCCGTTCCCCCTCCACTCACACTGATATCCGCTCTCCATACAGGCGGACAGCCTGGAATGCATATCCATTGCCTCCAAAAGCTCATACAGCGTCACCTTACGCAAATCACAGCCCAGAGAGCAACCGCCTCTTGTCCCACGGACAATATTGACAAACCCGGCCTTCTCTAACTTCTTTAATATCTTATATGCAAATTTCTGGGGTAATATCTCACGTTCGGCTAACTCGCCTGCTGTAAAATGCCCACCAGCCGACAGGGTACGCAGAATCCTAAGTGCATAGTCTGTTTCCCGTGTAATCAACATCCCTTCTTCCCCCTGTCCACTAATCACAATATAGCAAAATCACCAATATTTGTCAATCATATTTTCTAAAATTTATATATTTTTTCTATTAATTTTTTAATATTTATTAGAAAAGCAAAAAAAGTAAAATATTTTACATAACTTTAACAAATCTTCCCACGGATATAGCCGTTTTTTCGCGCCTTTGTCTCTCCAGGCGCGTTCTCCATGATGCCAAAAGGGGCTGTTGCGAAATAGCAGCTGTATACAAAATATGGCTTTGAAGCTCATGGACATCAGCCATATATTATGTATCAGCTGTACTTTGCAACAGCCCCAGGGGGTATTATTTATTCCTCAGCATCGACAAGCTCGTCGTATTCCTCCGTATCCAGAAGTTCGTCAAACGCATCGGCAACCACTTCATATTCCTCGTCGCTCAGAATGTTTTCCAGATCCGGATTGCCATTTTCATCCTCTGTATAGCGGTACAAGTACACCTCGCCTTCTTCGGCCTCCATCCCGTCCAGCGGAAGCAGGGCAATATATTCCTTGTCCCCTGCCTCAAAAATCGTGAGAACCACACATTCCAGGTCCGTTCCGTCGTCAAGCGTCAGCGTTACTGTCATATCTTCTGTATTTTCTGTGTCCTGACCTGCAGCCATATCTTTTTTTCGTTTATCTGCCATCGTCTGTTCCTTTCTTTCATCACATTTCTCGCCACGCGCATCCTGCACATGATTCTATCCAAGCATATCAATAATCGCCAAAAAAATCAATACTCAATTCCCTTTCTTGCCAAAATCCCGGCATCATAGGGGTGCTTTTCCTTACGGATCTCAGAAATATAATCTGCCGCCGCCAAAAGCCGGGGGGAAGGCTCTCTCCCTGTCATCACAATCTCCTGAAAAGGCGGCCGGTTCTGAATCACCGAGAGCACGCGTTCCTCTGAAACCATCCCATAGCGCACCGCCGCCGTCACTTCGTCAAGGATCAGTACATCCGCCTGACTTGCCGAGAGCACCGCGTTATGGAGCTGTTTTTGGCAATATTCGGCTGCCAGACGCCTTGCCCGGGAGTCCATCGAGCGGACAAAACCATAAGACACCTCGCACGGCAATACGTGGATCCCGGGAATCTGTTTTAATGCAAAAATCTCACCGGAATCATCTGTTTTCAGGAAACGGACCATGACGATCTGCATTCCTCGTCCGGCCGCACGCACAGCCAGTCCAACTGCTGCGCTCGTCTTTCCTTTTCCGTCCCCACAGTAAATATGTACCAGTCCCATTTTAAGGGCCTCCCTTTCCGGCCGTCGTCTTTTCTGCAGCCGTACGACCTGCCACAAGCCTGTCCGTTCTCTCTGTTTTTGCGAAGCTCCTTCCTCTTCCCTCTTTTCGTTCTGCCTGCCCTGTCCCCTGCGTTGTCTCTTCCATCATCTCCCGCACAAATCTGGACAGCTCCTGCTTTCTGTGAAAGCGCTCCCGCACAGCGCATAGGTGCAGGCGGTCCTTGGCCCTCGTCACCGCAACATAGAAAAGCCGCCGCTCCTCTTCCATGTCCGCCGCGATTCCGGCCTTATGATGCGGCGTGATCCCCTCGTTCGCGTTGAGAATAAAAACAACGGCAAATTCCAGCCCCTTCGCGCTGTGCATGGTGGAAAGCGTCACGCCCCCTGATGCATCGCCATACAGGCTCTCCTCCCCGGAACGGACATCTGCGTTTTCCCCGCCCCTTTTACTGCCGTCCTGCCTCGCTATCTCCTGTCGCCGGATCTCCATTGCATAACGTTCTGCGTACTCCCGCCATTCCCCAAACGTTGCAAAATCTGCCGCACGCTCGGACAGGCGGTCCAAAATCTCAAAAAGCTCCTCTGCACGGATCCTCCGGAACTCGGCCACAGTCCTTAAATATTCGTCATATCCCACCGTTTTGCGGATATAGTTGACGGCAGCTGATGGCTTTAACCTCCCCAGAATCTTAAGATCACACGCCAGGCGTTCAATCCGCTCCTCCATCCAGTCTTTATCCTGATAAAAGCGTTTCACATCCTCAAATGACACCTCCGGCATCTCAAACGCATCTCTGCTCAGGTAGCGGTTCGGGCGGTTCATGATCCGGAAAATATCACTGCGCTTCCGGCTCCCCTCTGCAAGTGTGAGATAGGCAAAGATATCTCTGGCAATCCAGTGGCTGTAGAGGTTTAGCACAGCATCCCGCATTTTAAACGGTACATTATATTCCATCAGCGTTTCCGCCATCAGCCCGGATTCCATTCCGGTGCGAAATAAAACAGCGATATCCTCATAGGGAATCCCTGCCTGGTGATACTGCCTCACCAGTGACGCGATACCCCTGGCCTCCTTTCGAAGATTTTCGAATACCCGGACATCTGCCGGCCTCCCCTGACCGCGTACCGGAACGAGCTGCTTTTCATAGCGGACCCGGTTATGTCCGATCAACTTTAAGGAGGATTCCACAATCTCACGTGTGGAACGGTAATTACACGACAAAAGCGTTTTTTTCGCGCCGGGAAAATCCTTTTCAAACCCCAGCATAATCTCCGGCCTCGCCCCGCGGAAGCGGTAAATCGACTGGTCGTCATCCCCCACGATAAACAAATTGTATTCCGGAGCAGCCAGCATTTTTACGATCTCATACTGCAGCTGGTTGATATCCTGAAATTCATCAATTAAAATGTACCGGTATTTCCTCTGCCAAGCAGAAAGAATGTCCCGACGCTGTGAGAACAGCTCATGACACATAACAAGCATATCGTCAAAATCAAGCTTTCCTGTCTCCGACAGCATACGGTCATAGCCCGTATAAATTGTCTTAAACCATTCTTCCGGACAGTTCTGCGAATAATAGTAATTCAAATCAATCCGGCTGCCCTTTACATAACTGATCTCATTGATAATCGAGGAAATGAATTCCCCTTCATCCTCTGTCTCAAACGCCGTTTCCCTCAAAAACGTCTTTAAAAAGCTGCGTTTTTCTTCCTCGCTCACCACATTTCCCGGCGGGAAGCGGTAAGCAAGGCGCAAAATATAATAAAAAACAGAGTGGAAGGTGCCAAAGCTCACGCTTCCACTCGAACTCTTTGCTACTCCACTTCCGGCACAGAGGCTCTGGAAGCGCTCTTTCATTTCACGGGCCGCCGCTTTGGTAAATGTAATAACCAAAATAGAGGACGGGCTCACTCCTGTCTCAATCAGACGGGCAATCCTGTGCGTGATGACCGTCGTCTTTCCGGAACCCGGTCCGGCCAGAACCATCATCGGTCCCTTTTGATGAAAAACAGCGGCTGCCTGTGACTCATTAAACTCCATTTTCTATCCTATCTTGGATTACAGAACATCTGGATCCAATATACCTTATACTGACTTCCGTTTTCTACATAACATCCAATCGCGCCATCCGTATATTCCTTTGTCAGGATATTTCTCTTGTGGTTCGGCGACTCCATCCACGCACTCACTGCCTCCTTTGGCGTATTCATACCAGCGGCAATGTTTTGCCTGCTTCATAATACAGCAGATCGACCTCGTCAAATACCGTAAAGCAGGGGGAACCGTCCGGTCTTGTGTGGGAAAACTTCTCTGCAAGCTCACTGGCACGGATACGGCATGCCTCCATGACTGCTTCGTTGTATACCAAAGGTTCTATGCCTGCCCTGATTCGTTCCTCATTCACGAGATTGAAGCATTCGATCGCCATCTCATCGTTAAGGCCCTCGTCATAGCGGAACGTCTCATCCGTCGTATCCTGCCGGTCCTCTGCCTTATTTTCATCCGTTATTTTGGTAATTTCCACCATACTGCGGTCAGCATCCCGTTTGTAATCCTCCCATTCTGACTCAGCGATCACATCCAGAACATAGAATTCCTTTTTGACGACTACATAGTACACTCCGTTTTCCCTGGAGTGAACTGTGTTTTCTGCGCGTTCGCCGTCATGGTAGAAATAATAATTCCATCCATCGACCTCCTGATAACCGGTCAGGGCATATCCCGCTTCGTCAAAATAGTACGTACTGCCATCAATCTTTTTCCAGCCAGATACAGGATCTCCGTTCTCATCAAAATACTGCCTTCCATATTCGTCTGTGTGCCATTCGTTCCTGGGTTTCGTCTTATCAGAGGGATGGCCGGAGCTGTCTGTGCTATTGCTCCCATTCCCGTCTGATGCGTCGCTTGTACTGTCATAATAATCGTCGTCCGGCGTGCTGTTCCCGTCATATGTACCGCTTTCGTCACGATCCTTACTACCGGTATTATTGTTTTCTTTGGCGCTGTCCCTGTTCATACCGGCATTGTTCTGATATTCTCCTGTGTGATCCAAAGCCGGCTCGACCGGTTTTCTCTGAACCACACCGTCTAATATCCACATTCCAGAAGCATCCACTATATATCCATCAATCACCGTGTCCACGTACATCCATCCGGCTTCATTAAAACAATAGCTCTCGGCCAGACCGTCGCCATCACTGTCAATCCAGAACCAGCCATTCGCCGGATACGTCCCATCAGCATTTCGATACCACCAGTTAGATAATCCATTGTCATTTGCCGCCCGGCTTGTATCCTGAACCCACTCTCCGGCATGCGATGGCATAATAAGCATGGCAGAAAGTGCTGCTGCCAATCCGCAAACCCAGAATTTCTTCATTCCGTATTACCTCCCCTGCAGATTCCCATTCTCTTTTGCGAACTGCAAAACGTATTCTCCTTCCTGCTGGAAACAGAATAACGATCTATACATCCGCCTCCAAAAGCGCGATTCCCTTCTCAATTCTCTTAAGGCTCTCTTCCTTACCCAGCACCTCAAGAATCTCTGTCGCACCGGCAGGCGTCATCTGTTTTCCGGATACTGCCGTGCGGACAGGCCACATGACAAAGCCTGTTTTCACGCCTTTTTCCTCAATATACCTGGAAATGGCCTCATACAGGGCATCGTTGGAATAGTCCTCCTGAGCCTTAAGAACGGGCAGGAGATCCTTTAATGTCTCAAGGGAGCTCTCTTTTGTTGTTTTCATCTTTTTGTGGACATACAGATCTGTGCCGTATTCCGGAAGCTCCTCGAAGAAATCGACCTGCCCCGCGATATCCGGGAATACCTCGATCCTTGTCTTGACCATTGCTGCAATCTTCCTTAAATCAAGCGGCTTTTTAATCGTCTCCTTCAGGTACGGCTCTGCCAGCTCATAAAACTCGTCAAACTCCATCCGCTTCATGTACTCGCCGTTCATCCAGCGCAGCTTTACCATATCAAATACAGCCGGAGATTTGCTGATATTACGATAATCAAACTCTTTCACCAGCTCTTTCAGCGTAAAAAACTCCTGGTTCCCGACCGGGGACCATCCAAGCAGCGCCACATAATTGACGACTGCTTTCGTGAGGAATCCCTGCTCCTGTAAATCTTCAAACGAGGAATGACCACTTCGTTTGCTTAACTTCTTGTGCTCCTCGTTCGTAATCGTCGGGCAGTGGACATAGACCGGCACTTCCCAGCCAAAAGCCTCATAAAGACGGTTATACTTGGGGGAGGAGGACAGGTATTCATTGCCCCGTACCACATGGGTGATTCCCATCAGATGGTCGTCCACCACATTCGCGAAATTATAGGTCGGATATCCGTCAGACTTAATAAGGACCATATCATCCAGCTCCGAATTGTCCACGGAAATGTCTCCGTAAATATCGTCGTGGAAGGTCGTCTTTCCCTCCTTTGGATTATTCTGGCGGATGACAAACGGCATCCCGGCCTTTAAATTGGCCTCTACCTCTTCCTTTGTAAGTCCCAGACAGTGCTTGTCATAGACCATAATTTCCTCGCCGTTGACCGTCTGTTTTAAACCATCCAGGCGTTCCTGCGTACAGAAGCAGTAATATGCCTCGCCCTTTTCTACCAACATTTTGGCATACTCCATATAGATTCCGGCTTTTTGTCTCTCGCTCTGAACGTAAGGACCAACGCCGCCATCCTTATCCGGCCCCTCGTCATGTATGAGGCCTGTTTTCTCCATCGTCCGGTAAATGATCTCCTCGGCGCCCTCCACCTGGCGCTCCTGATCCGTGTCCTCAATCCGGAGGAGAAAATCTCCCCCCTCATGTTTGGCTATCAAATATGCATACAGCGCCGTTCTCAGGTTTCCCACATGCATTCTGCCGGTCGGGCTCGGCGCATATCTTGTCCTGATCTTTCCCATAACAAATGTTCTCCTCTTTCTCTGTTTTCATGTACATGCCCCTGCAAAGGCCGGGCCTGCATCCGTTTAGTTCAGGCAACAGCATCCGGATTCCCTACACGGTCATTCCCAGCAGGTAACATGCCAGATTAAAATATACCATCAGGCTCACCGCATCCACAATCGTGGTAATCATCGGCGAAGCCATAATCGCCGGATCAAGCTTTAATACTCTGGCTCCGACCGGCAGTGAACAGCCGATCGTCTTGGCGACAATCACGGTACAGAATACGCTTAATACCACAACCAGGCAGATCATGGTATTTCCCGGATACTGGATCATCAGGCGGATAAAATTCACAACGGCAAGCACAGCGCCTACCAGCACCCCCACCCGTACCTCCTTCCAGAGCACCTTCAGAATGTCCCCCGGCTCGATCTCACCGACTGCCATGCCACGGATAATCATGGTGCTGCTCTGGCTTCCGGAATTGCCGCCGGTATCCATGAGCATAGGGATAAAGCTCACAAGCAGCGGGATCGCTGCAAACGCATTCTCGTACTTTACAAGAATTCCACCCGTAATCGTGCTGGAAAGCATCAGAATCAAAAGCCAGGGAATCCTGTTTCTCGCCAGTGTGAGAACTCCTGTTTTCAGATACGGCTTCTCACTCGGGAGCATGGCTGCCATCTTCTCGAAATCCTCTGTAGCCTCCTCCTCCATGACCTCCATCACGTCATCTACCGTAATGATACCCACAAGCCGCTCCTCACGGTCCACCACCGGGAGTGATAAGAGGCCATACCGGCTCATGGTCTCAGCAACCTCCTCCTGATCTTCGGTCGTAACTGCCTTGATAACATGGGTATCCATGATATCCCCAATCCGCGTCTCATATGGATTCATCAGCAGATCCTTTACTGTCACCACGCCGTCCAGACGGCGCTTCTCATCCATCACATAACACGTATAGATGGTCTCCGAGTCAATGCCGTGCTTCCTGATATAAGCAAATGACTCCTCAACGGTCATTGTCTTCTTAAGGCCGATGTATTCGACCGTCATGATGCTTCCGGCACTGTTCTCCGGATAATTCAAAAACTGGTTAATCAGCTTGCGCGTATCCGGCTTCGTATTCTGCAGGACACGCCGCACTACGGTCGCCGGGAGCTCCTCCAGCATATCCACCGCATCGTCCACGAACAGCTCCTCCACGATCTCCGAAAGCTCCTGATCCGTAATGCTGTTGATAATGTACGTCTGCTTCTCCACCGGCAGCTCCGCGAACACATCCGTCGCGATCGCCTTGGGCAGCATCCGGAACACAACGACTGTGCGTTCGGCATCCAGTTCTTCAATAAACGAGGCGATATCTACCTCATTGAGCTCCAAAAGCGTATTCAAAAGCAAGCGGTATTTTTTCTCCTCCGCCAGCAAAAGAAGCGCCTCAATGTCAACTTTCTCCATTAATTCGTTGGACATGACTCTTCCCTCCATTCCTTTTTTCTTCGGCATGAAGGCAAAAAAGCCCACTAGAAACGGCAATACACACAACGGCAGGCCGCCATCGCATCTATTGCCACAGCTTCGTGATGATCCTTTGCCTCCATCTTCCGACTTCGACCTTCCATTCTGTGTTCACTTCCTTCCCTTTTCTGTCCTGTACCGTTCATGCGACATCTTTTTGTCTGAACGGCATCTCTTCACCCTGTGCGGCAGGCAGACTCTTTTTCTACCGCGCAGACAATTTTATTATACGAATATTTTAACCAAATATCAACCAATTCAGGCAATTTTTTTCAAAAGCATTCGCTCCTGCAGATAAATCCGGCGCCAAACGTACGGATACCGGAACGGATTGATCGTCCTGACAGCGGCAGTTACAAAAAAACGCCCGGGGCTGCCTGACCCGTCTCAAAAACGGAACCGGCAGCTGCCCAGGGCGTCCTGCATCTCACTATATGGAACAACCTGTATGGATGTTACCAGAGCAGGCAGCTTCCATCATCGTCTCTCTGATGTCTATTCCCCGTCGCGGCGGTCTCTCCTGTCACGGCGGTCCCTTCTGTCATTGTCACGGCGCTCCGGGCGGTCCCCCTCACGACGCTCGCGGCGCTCCGGACGGGTCAGCTTTTCGATGTCAGCTGTCATGTCCTCCGGCTTCATAGTCAGATTGATCCTTCCCATGCGGTCCACCTCAATGACTCTGACTGTCACTTCATCGCCGATCTTCACCACATCCTCGACCTTTGCCACTCTCTTGTCAGCCAGTCTCGAAATGTGAACCATACCATCGCGGTTCGGCGCCAGTTCGACGAAAGCGCCAAACTCCATCAGCCGTACGACCTTACCGGTAAATACCATGCCCGGCTCAATCTCGGTGACAATATTGCGGATGATTGACATTGCCTTATCAATCATCGTCTCATCTGTGCCGCAGACATTCACTGCACCGTCATCGGTGATATCAATCTTAACGCCGGTCTCTGCAATGATACCGTTAATCACCTTGCCCTGCTTACCGACCACATCACCGATCTTCTGCGGGTCAATCATAAGCTGTTTAATCTTGGGAGCATGCGGGGAGAGCGTCTTTCTCGGCTCGGAAATCACCGGAGCCATGATATTGTCCATAATATACACACGCGCCTCGTGGCAACGGCGGATGGCCTCCTCGATAATCGGGCGGGTCAGGCCGTGGATCTTGATATCCATCTGAATCGCCGTAATGCCCTTATGCGTACCACCGACCTTGAAATCCATATCTCCGAAGAAATCCTCAAGCCCCTGGATATCTGTCAGAACCAGATAATCATCGTCCGTCTCGCCTGTGACAAGGCCGCAGGAAATACCCGCCACCATTGACTTAATCGGAACACCTGCTGCCATCAGGGACAGGGATGATGCACAGATACTGGCCTGCGAGGTGGAACCGTTGGACTCCATCGTCTCCGATACGGTACGGATGGCATAGGGGAATTCTTCCTCACTCGGAAGCACCGGCACCAGTGCACGCTCTGCCAGAGCGCCATGTCCGATCTCACGGCGTCCCGGGCCTCTCGACGGCTTCGTCTCGCCAACAGAGAAGGACGGGAAATTATAATGATGCATATAGCGCTTGCTTGTCTCGTTTTCATCCAGCCCGTCCAGACGCTGTGCCTCAGAAAGCGGAGCCAGCGTGCAGGCATTTAAGATCTGTGTCTGTCCACGTGTAAACATACCGGAACCGTGTACACGCGGCAGAAGGTCAACCTCAGCAGCCAGAGGACGGATCTCGTCGATTCTGCGGCCGTCCGGACGCTTATGATCTTTTAAAATCATCTTGCGGACCGTCTTTTTCTGGTACTGATAAACAGCCTCGCCGATCAGCGGGAGCCACGCCTCATTCTCCGCAAACGCCTCTTCCAGACGTTCTGTGATTGCGCGGATATTTTCCTCGCGCTTCTGCTTCTCATCTGTAAAGACAGCTTCCTCCATCTCTGCCGGAGGAACGATTTCCTTAATCGCCGCAAATAATTCTTCCGGAATCGCACAGCTCTCATAAGAATGCTTTTCCTTGCCGCACTCTGCCACAATGCGGTCGATAAAACGGATGACCTCCTGATTGACTTCATGCGCCTTAAAAATCGCTGCAATCATCGTATCATCCGGAACCTCATTGGCACCGGCTTCGATCATAATAACCTTTTCCCGCGTGGAGGCAACTGTCAGGGCCAGATCAGAGACCTGCTTCTGTGCCGCAGTCGGATTGATTACGAATTCGCCGTCGATTAAGCCTACCTGTGTCGTCGCACACGGACCGTCAAACGGGATATCAGAAATGCTGGTCGCAATCGCAGAGCCCAGCATAGCCGTAAGCTCCGGGCTGCACTCCGGGTCAACTGACATCACGACATTGTCCAGCGTGACATCGTTTCTGTAATCCTTGGGAAACAGCGGGCGCATCGGACGGTCGATAACACGGGCCGTCAGGACTGCATTCTCGGATGCCTTTCCCTCTCTCTTCGTGAATCCTCCGGGGATCTTTCCCACTGCATATAACTTCTCCTCAAACTCTACGCTCAAGGGGAAGAAATCAATTCCCTCCCTCGGCTTGTCCGATGCGGTCGCCGTAGAAAGTACCACCGTATCGCCATAATGCATAAATGCGGCGCCATTTGCCTGCTTAGCCACACGGCCAACCTCAACCGTAAGCGTCCTGCCGGCAAGCTCCATAGAAAAACTTTTAAACATGGCTTTTTCTCCTTTTTTCTTTCCATTCTCATAATTCTCAATGGCGGCAGAAGAAGCCGAAACTACTAAACTATGTGCGGGCTTTTTCCACAAGCCGGGGCTGCCAGGACACCCCTGTCAGACTACAGCCATATGCTCTCAGCGCTGCGGCATACTGTATACTCTGGTCTGCCTCCCCGCGCACACTTTAGCGGTCTCGGATGTTTCTCCCGCCTCTCCTGTTAAACTCGGTATGCCGGACGCTGCTGTCAGCCGTCCCGGCATGTATAGGCGTGCCGGACACTCACATCGACATTCTGGCGCACCTGACATAAACAATCGGGCGGAGTCCTGTTGTCCCCCGCCCTTAAGTTCCCGTTTACTTTCTGATACCCAGCTTCTCGATCAGCGCACGATATCCTTCCAGATCGGTTTTCTTCAGATATGCAAGAAGACCACGTCTCTGACCTACCATCATCAGCAGACCACGTCTGGAATGATGGTCCTTCGGATTGACCTTTAAATGCTCTGTGAGCTCGGCAATCCTCGCAGTAAGAATCGCGATCTGAACCTCCGGTGAACCTGTATCTCCCGGCTTTCTGCCGTACTCAGCGATAATCGCCGACTTTTTTTCCTTTGAAATCATGATGATTTCCTCCTTATATACAATTACTTACCGACCACCAGGCTTTGGTTGGAGTCATCCACAAACCGAGTGCCGGCGCTTTACATACTCAGGTAGTATAGCACAGAGTTCTGGAAAAGTAAACCGGTTTTCTTGAGAGAATTTTGTCGGCGGCTTTCTGTAAACAACTGCCTACTGCACACAATACTGTGTCGGCGTCAGAAAATGAAGCTTCATTGCTCTGCCGATATTCTGCATCTCCTCAGAAATGAGATCATTTCTCATTTTTGCCTCTTTAGAAAAATCATATTCGAGCTGCCGGTCAAAATAATCGCCCTCCTGCTGTACAGAATATCCGTCCATTCCCGCAAGTGCCACTTCCTTTACCCCCGCGGCAGCGAGAACTTTGAGGAGCATCAGGCCGGAATTATCAATAATCTCTGCATTCCGGGAGGCGAAGCTGGCAAAATTTACCACATAATCTGTCTGCAGCGCTTCCTTCATATTGGAAGTCGTGATACATTTGGCCTTTGTCCTGCCCTGCATTTTATGGAAACGCCTCATATTGCTGCTGAACACATAGTCAGGCAGAAATTCATCGGCGCAGAAATTCACTGCAATCGTGGCAGTGCCTTCCCGTCTGCACTCTGCCAGCACGGTATCTTTGTACTCTGCCAGCGTACGTCCCGGCGCCAAAAGCAGCACCCGCTTCCCGGCCAGCTCTGCCGCCAGCCGTTCGATGGCGTCCCTGTCGTCCATATAGTTCTCCTGATATTGGCGGTAATATTTCTCGGCCCGCTCCTTGCTGAACTTCGCCTTCTCGTCCTGTGGGATTCCCCTTAAAAGTTCATGGAACGACTTCACAGTAAGCGAATCCTTTTCAGCCAGATAGATGGCGTAATTCGGATGACATCCGGTACTTGCCGAGAGATATAATGGCAGCGAATAGCCCCAGAACTTTGTCTTGTAGATATTGTTCAGGTACTCGTCCATGATCTCCAACATCGGCTCGATCTTGTAATGCGTGTCATAATTCTCATTCATGTACTCTGCAAACAGCTCGAGGTTCAGATTGCCTGCCCCCCGTCCCATACCGAACACACAGGCGTCGATGATGATATCACGTTTCAGATTCATCTCTACCAGCGCCTCTGCATTGCCGAATGCCTGCTGGAGGTTGTTGTGCGCATGGTAGGCCAACACGATTCCCTCTGCAAGGTTATTGTCGGCAAGGTAAACAAGACGCAGAAAGTGCTTCCGTTTAATTACTCCAAAACTGTCCACGATCGACACAGCAAATGGATGAAGCTGATTAAACCTTTCAATCACTTCAATGAATTCCTTATCCGTATATAGATCCGTACCCACAATATTCACGGAAATAAAATATCCCAGCTCCTGAATCCGTCTGCAGTATTCGTAGGCCTGCTCAATCTTATCTTTCTTGAATATTACACGGATCCCGTCAACAGACGAGCCGTCACAGGGGGCAATCCGGTCTAAGGGGATCGGCGCGCTCATATCCACCATGCCCACATAGCGCAGGTTCTCTGCCTTGGGACAAATCACATTGGCGATCGAAGCTGTATCGGGAAAAACCGATTTATCCGGGTCATAGGAATCTCCCTTGATAAAACCGACTTCGTAGAGCTCGATACCCGTCTGCGCGATTTTCTTTCCAAATCCTTTTATCGTCTCCTCGCCGAACTGCCAGTCATTTACATAACCACCATCACGCAGCGTACAGTCCAGAAGATATACCTTTCCCATTCTTACCCCTCCTAAATCCGTCATTATCGTTTGTCCTTAACAGTAGCCTTCATGCCAATCCTGGCGCATTGGGCATTCATGAATGTATGCCGCCTGTCGGTTCATACCAGAACTGCCGTTACCCTATTTATCTTACTACAGGAAAAAAAATTCGTAAAGGTAAAAACGCCACAAATCTCTTCACCTTTCCCGTACGATCTTTGGCATCTCAAACCGGTCTCTATCACAGTTGATCGCCACTGCCATGTCGATTCCCGACGGTTTTCTGTCATTTACGACAATGCGCTCTCCCATTGGCATATGAAACAGAATCTCATCGTAGCGAATCCCGTTCTCCTCCAGAAAGCGGATCGTCTGCTCCCTGGCTTCTCCGGTCCGGGACGTGAAAATGACGATTTTATCTTCTTTGGGGAGCGTTTCCATATATTCCCGCGCGCCTGGAAGCAACGTATCAGTTCCGTCCAGTTTATAGCCGTTATGCTTAAGCAGGGTTCCGTCCAAATCAAAAATCCATGTTTTGGGAAGTGTGGATAAAATTAATTTCTCTGCCATGTCTCCGTCGTCCTTTGTCAGGAAAGGGAACGTTGGTAACATTCCCCTGTAACCAAATGAAATGATACCAGGGTCACAAGGTCAAAAAACCAGATACGGGCTCGCTTACATAAGGATTTTGAGCTTGAGATCCGTAAAAACACCGAAAAGCAGCGATTTTTCACAGAAAAATGAGCGATTTGAGGTGGTTTAAGCCAAAAGGGCGGATATCCGATGTCTCAGGTTATTAACGGGTTACAACGATATTTTCAAATCCTTCGATCGCATAGATATCAATGGACTTCCATTTTGTATCGCAATAATTGTAATCCGGATAGAGGGCAATTTTCCGGCACTCTGCGGTGCGGATTACGTCACAGATACCGCTGCGGATGCCGATAAAAGTACCTGCCTGCTCCACCACGGACCGCATTTCACAGATCTGCGGACTGACTGGCATGGTTCCCTCTAAAGGCTGTTCCGCTCCTGTTACATTCGTAAAAATCTGATATCCTTTTGTACGAAAATGAGCCACAATGTCCTGCCAGATCGCAGCTGGCAGCGCTGTTACCGACTTCGCGTACGGGGAGAGAATCACGGCACGATTCTTTTCAATCCGGTTCAAATCCGGATATGGTTTCCAATGCATTGGCGGGTTCGGCTCTGTCCTGTCGGAAAGCCCAAAGACGCCACAGCGATAAACTTTTTCCAATGGAATCCTTTTGTGATACAGAGCCCTGGACAGATTGACAACATAGGGCCTGTCCTGATGTGCAATAAAAGCATTTTCATCCTGTATGTAAAGCTCCGCCTGGATAGCGGCATCCAGCTCTCGCTGCTGCATCACCTCCACAGGGCACTCGTCAAAAAGCTCTGCTACCTTTACGCAGGAACCGGACGGTACACAGACCATATATTTGCTGATGCCGCGCTTTTCCAGAAAATACGGGAGATACGACATGCAGAAATACACGTCCCCCAGTGCGGCAAATGGGCAGAATACGCGGAAATGTCCAGGATATTTTTTCTCTAAACAGTCAATCAGCACTCTGCCGTGTTCAACACGCGTTTTCTTGCGCTCCAGCGTTTCCCTGGAAAGCGAATACTCCGCATAAGTATTGTAATCGACCAGCTTCCTCACTTCCCCGGTAAATCCAAGTGCTCTCAGCTGGGCATACATTGCCTCGTAAAAACGCGTCACAATGCACACGATCGTCTGCTCTGCAGGCTCCCGGAGAATCGTATGCGGCGCAACAATGGGGAGCCGGCGGTATTCCATGCCATGTTTAGCCTCGCTGTTATCTAAAATTGCCGTCACGCCATATCCCTTTTCCATCAGCAGGTCTGCCAGCTCCTCTGTTGCATTGCAATGGCCGAAAAGGTAAATACGTTTCTGCGCCAGATTGGTACCTGATTCCATTTCTTCAAGACTTTTTTGCATTTCCCTGTAATATTGTAATTCCACTTTGTCTTACCTCATGATTCCTTTGAACATTTATTGACAAAGGCAGTCCGAATTCAGGAACGCCCTGTCCGCTCATCCATGCAAAACGCTAATTCAGAAGCGCCTGGAATACCTCTTCCCGCGTCATGATTCCAGCATTCACATAATTGAACAGGCCGCCATACTTTGAATCATTCGATATCATATGAAAATGATCGGAAAAGTCATACATCATATATAATTCCTGTATCCTTTTCTGCTCTTCATCCGTAAGTTTCCAGTACTCGTAATGATCGGTATCATTCGGATGAAGGCAGCCGGAAGTGGAAAGAATTAATACCTTTTTTGATGTCGTTTTCATTGCTACAGAACAACAAAAATCTTCTGTCAGATTCTCGGTCCCGCCGTCTCCGTCCATCAACATCAGAATCATATCGAACGTTTTCAAACATCGATCTATGCTTTCAATGATTGTCATCATTTTCTCCCATTCCTGTAAGCATATAGTTGATTGCATATCAGCTGATCTCAGGAAGCATTGTCACTTATACCTCTTCGATCAGCGGAATAAACATATTTTTCTCCAGCTCCTCCCGCAAAAGAAACGGCGCCAAATCCTCCAGCGGCGGACTGAACAGAGAACCGTCCTCCAAACGTTTCGTACTGCTTTTCGGTTCCCACACCTGTTTTGTATCCGTAAAAATCTCACAAAAAACAGGGCCCTCCTGCGCCAAAGCCATGTCTACTGCGGTCTGCATTTCGGCATTGCTATGCGCACTGTAATACGGATATCCAAATGCCCTTGCCAATTTTCTGAATTCCGGAAATGACAGATCACCCGATTCCGGCCCGATTCCCACCTTGCAATGATCGCAGAACAGATTATTTTGTGTGATTCGGATTGAGTGATATCCTTCATTGTTAATCAAAAATATCTTGATTGGCAGATGGTTGGTAAGAACGGTCTGAAGCTCCTGCAGATTCATCATGATACTTCCGTCGCCTTCCAGACATATGGTATCCCGCCTGTTTCCTCCGATACACGTACCGATAGCGGCGGGGAGGCCATATCCCATACTGGCAACCGCACTGTTATTCGCCAGGCGGCTGCCCTGTTTTATAACATATGCCTGACTTCCTGCAACACAGCATGCTCCATTGGAAACTGCTGTCAGGCTGTTCTCTGGAAGCCTGCTGCTCAGATAACGGATAAAAGCGTAGACATTGGCAGTACTGCCATTTTCCTTCCACTGCTGCGGGCGGACTACCGGATATTCCCGTTTCCATCGCAGACATGTGTCAAGCCACCCGTTTTCCTGATGTACCAACGTCTCAGCCGCCTGGTCCAGCTTTTCTAAAAAGTCCCTGGCATCTGCCCAAATTGGCATGTCCACATGGAGAGTCGGCTTTCTCATTTCTGCCTGGTCGATATCAACCATAATGACCTCTGCCGCACGTGCCCATGTTTTCCAATTATATCCCACCTGACGGATGGAAATACGGGTTCCCACGGCCAGAATCAAATCGGCATTCTGAATCGCCCAATTGCCAGGACGGTCTCCCATGTTTCCTGCGCGTCCGCAATATAAGGGATGCTCATCCTCTATCAGGTCTATGGCATTCCAGTATGTCACAATGGGGATGTTAAGTTTCTCCGCCGCTGAACGGAATGCCTCATATCCGCCGGACAGCCGTATCCCGTATCCCGCATGGAAAACAGGACGCTTGGCATCTCTTATTTTATTTAAAACAATCCGGATCACATCATCCGTTACCGGTATGGGCAGACTGGCATCCTCTTCATGTGAATCATATGATGGCAGTTCTTCTGTCTCAATATATTTTCCTTGATAATCAACCGGAATATCAATCCATACAGGCCCCGGCCTCCCAGTTGTCGCCAAATGCCACCCTTTTTCCAGAGCGTAGCGTATCTGGCTGGGATCCTCGATCATTACCGCATACTTTGTCATTGGTTCTACAGACTTTACAATGTCATATTCCTGATCGCCCATTGCCCGCAGCGGCGTCTGAGTGAACGGCAGAGCATATCTCGCTGTCGTATCATAGCGCACCTGACCGCTGATAATAAACATAGGAATGGAATCCAGCCAGCCGCCGACCACTCCTGTCAGTGCATTCGTGCCTCCCGGGCCTGTTGTAACACAGACTGCCGCAATCCTGTTATCCAGTCTGGTATATGCCTCTGCTGCAATCGCACACGCCTGTTCGTGGTGGTTATAAGTCACCTTCAGGCCTTCTTTATGGCCGAGTGCGTCGTTCAGATGCATGGCGCCGCCGCCAACGACTGAGAAAACATCTGTGACACCGTGGGATGTCAAAAAGTCTGCTACGTAATCTGCAAGTCTTATTTTCATTTGTTGCTCTCCTCTGAGTATGTGCTGATGGTGTTAAATATGCTCTTGTATCTTCTGGAAATTTGCGATAAAAAGAGTATTATTTCTTTTTATGGAATAGGCATCATAAGCATCTACCCTGATTTTAAAACTGTTATATTCCCGTCCTAAGATTTTCTTTCAATTTATATTCTATAATCTCCCGAACTGCACCACATCCTCCTCTAACAGGAGAAATATAGTTGGCTACTTTTTTCACTTCTCTACAGGCATCAGCAGGACATGCCGAAAAGCCAACCAGTTTCATGGATTCCAAGTCATTTAAGTCGTCGCCAATATATCCGATTTCTTCAACATCTATATTGTGTTCTGCAGAAAATTTTTCCAAAAATCTTGCTTTATCTTTTACATTTTGAAATAAAAAGTCAACACTCAATTCTTCCATCCTGCGTTTTGTTGATTGCGATTCCCTTCCTGTAATCACAATAATTTTCATACCAGCTTTTTGCGCCAGCAAAATTCCCGCTCCATCTTTAATATTAAACTTTTTCATTTCTATACCAGTATCACTATAATACACACCGCCGTCTGTTAGTGTTCCATCTACATCTAATACCCAGTATTTCAAACTTCTTAACATTATCATTCCTCTCCTACGTTGTATCTGCTTGGTGTCAACATACTAACTAAAAATTTTCCTTGTGTTTTATTTTTATACCGACGAAGTAATTCCGTAATTTCGCGATTAAACTCCTGATAATCGCTATCATCAATTATATTGGGTGATGTTCCTTCCACATAGTTGTCTTTCCTCTCATTCAAGCCGTCAAAGCCAGCAAGGCTGATCTGTGATGGCAACAAAATGTTTAACAGGTTCAGAAGCATCATCGTGCTATTGTCAAACAGTGGGCTATCCTCAATAATCAGACGTGAATAATCACATAAATTCACATTCTCAATATCCGTATGGACGTTCGAGGAAACAATACACTTGCTTCGATCCACCCATTTACTCACTTTTTCCCAATGAATCGTATTTGCATAAAAATAATAGTCGCATTTTATTCTCTCGGGGATAAAATTGACACTAATCACCAGCGGTTTTTCTCTCTCAATGTACTCGGTTATCTTCTCTGCATAATCCACGATTGTCCTTCCTGAAGCAATTACCAAAATTTCTTTCCCTGATATCTTATCAATCAATTTTTTAATCACTTCGTTGTCATTAACTTTACAGGAAGAATACTCTTTATATACACGTTGTATATTATCATAATCATACCGTTGTCTCTTTGTCTCCTCTATACCTGATAAAATGTATTTAATATCTCTGTTATTCAGTCGATACTTTTTTACCAGATAGATCACATTATTGGGATGAGCTTTATATATTCCTGCCATAAATGCAGGAATTGAATATCCCCAATCACTCTGAGCTTTGATGGGATATAAATAGCGATCAATCGCATCAAGAATTACATCGGTGTCATAATCGCAATCCTTTTTTCTGACAAGATAATCCACAATCAGTTCTGTGTTAAGATTACCTGCACACTTTCCCATCCCATTGAGCGTTGCATCAACAAGCAATTTTCTTTCATTTGACGCCAACTGTATGATTCTCTGAGTCAGCGCAAACGACATCTGCATATTATTATGTGAATGAAAATCAACTGCAATGTGCCTGTCCAGATTTCGATTGACAACACTCCACATATAATCCAAATCATCCAGGTACATAGCGCCATATGTATCTACAATTCCAAATGATTTTGGAGATATTACATTTGCAAGATCTATCAGCTCTAAAAGTTCTATTGTTGTATAACCATTTGAGTTCACTGTCTGCAAATACAGATCATAGTTCTTCTCTTTTATTATCTGCATCGCCCGGATCACTTCATCTTTATGCTTTTTATAATCCGTCTTCGTAAAACCAAATCGGATTCCCGATACTCCGTCTTCTGCCGCATAATCCAAACGATTCATATCATATAATCCAAAGTCCACAAAAACAACATACTTTTCGCTCTGTATCTGTTCATCCTTACATATCTTTTCAATATATGTATTTGCGTCAGATATTGAAGAAAAAAAGGTACTGTTTCCGGAAAAAACAACACTATCGCGCAAAAAACCAAGTTCAATGATATCGACACCAGCCCGTTTCAAGTACTTTCCCAGACCTATAATTGTTTCATCAGGATATTTGCAATCAATAATTCTTCCGCCATCACGTAATGTACAGTCTAAAATCTCAATCTGTTTCATACTGTCTGTCTGTTTTTCTCCATGTATTCAGCAACTACTTGTGCCATTTTATAATCTTCCGCTGTATCAACATCTACCGCCTCAAACTGGTCTACGGCCATCATATAAGGATTTTTCCCTATTCTCTGATGATACCTTTCGAATACATCTCTTGTAAAAATGTAAAAAGCTCCTGTTTCCATATAAACAGGTTCTAAGTTTTGTGTTGTAACAATATCCTGCATATCATAATTAAGAGGCTTTCCTTGATACCAACAATAGTCCTGGATTTCTACCGCACTAAAAGCTGAATCATTTTCGCCGCTCATAACTTTTAACAAAGCTTTCCGTATAGAGTCCGCCTTTGTAAATGGCTGGGTAACATGGGTCAATACATAAATATCCGCACGAATATCCTGCAAAAAGTATTCAATAATTTCCAAACCTTTCACCTGAAATCCGTCCAAATAAGGATCCCTCCTTAAGTAAGTCAGTTCTTTTGGTAAATACTTCTGAATGGAATCGTCACTGCAATAAACATATTTTTCATGTATCTCTTCAATCTCTTTGATCGTTTCAAATATGTAATCACACATCGGTCGTTTTCCAAGTGGAAGCAGATTTTTTCCCGGAAGTCTTTGATTATTTAACTTTATTGGTATTAAAGATACAATTTTCATTTTTCCCCTCATAATATCCAATCATGGTAAACTGTATTCCGCCGCTGGTTTACGTCTCTGTCCGGCTGCTTTTCGCAAAATCTCAAAGTCAAAACTACCATTCTATTTCGTAAGATACATCACAAGATAATCAGCGAAACCATATTCTCCACATTCATTCTTCCATACAGTATTCAAGGTTGGTGTTATAAAATCCTCATGAATATCAGAACATGGCTCTTTATCGCGCAGCCAGCCTAACAAATTGTTTAACGAATATCTCTGACAATATTTTATTTCTACTTTTTCAAAACCAGCGTCCTGAGCAATCCATTTCAGATTCTTCTCCGAAAATATCCACAAATGCTGTGTACTGAATAATAGTTTTCTCTCATAAATCTCACCAAGCAGTTTTCTCATAATTGGCGCTTCTGTTGGTGTCCCTATCACCGCTGTTCCTCCACTGGTAAGCAAACCATATATATCTGCCATGAATTCCTTTGGTTCTGGTACATGCTCTATCACATCAAAAGAAGTAATTATGTCCACCTTTTCCGCCCAGTTGGATACTGCTTCTTTTGCATACGCATACGTAAAAAAACCTTTTCTGTCCATGACTTCTCTGTAGATCTCTGATGGTTCGACCGCAATGACTGAAGCTGAGACACCTTTTAAAAAATCAAGAAAAGCACCACAGCCGCAGCCAATATCTGCTACTATCTTTCCGCGGTAAATATCAGTTCCAGTATACTGGAGCTTTTCCAGTGTCTCACGATCATGCTTTTTATAAAAATCATTTTCTTCCGACGTTCCTTCCAGTGACTGTCTATACGTTTCACTTTCGTAATATTGCTGCAAATCACTTAAAACGTCTTCATGCCATATCACATCGCAATTACAACACTGATACATTTTTATGTTATTATCTGTGTATTTTCCCAATCCACCGTTTCTGATTTTCCCATCATATATCACTTTGGTGTTTTTAGAACCACATAAGCTACATTCCATCTGTATTCCCCACATTACTTTTATATATTTAGCGAATTAGAGGGGCCATGCCCTCAATTACATTATGTCGGCAATCTCGACATTCATACATTTTTAAAAATCTTATAACAACTATTCTGCTTCCTGATAATGTTTCTCCAAAAACACATCAATATCCAAAAAATCATCATAGCACATCTTTATTTTTTCAACATCCCAGTCCCACCACGCAATTTTATTCAACTTTTTTATCTGTTCGTCGTTAAACCGATATCCAATAATTCTTGCTGGTACTCCTGCCGCTATACAATAATCTGGTAGATCCTTTGTCACCACAGCTCCTGCCGCCACACGCACTCCGTTTCCGATCCTACAGCCATTTGTTAAAATTACATTTTTCCCAAGCCATACATCATTTCCAATACGAAATCTCTTATTGAAATCTTTATGACAATATTTCTGGTTATCTATTTCTTTGCAAATAACGTTTTCATATATAAAATCATGATTTGTTACCATTGTAAGCTGATGATTCCACACTGCATCGCAGCCTTCTGCAAAAGAACAAAAAGCTCCGACACGTTCCACCCTGGAATTAGGTATGGCAAGAGGGCCATATGAATAGAGACCAATATTTGTCTGTTTGTCTACCTGCTCATTTATTTGTTCATCCACCTGTTTATCTATCAAACTATCTTTTTTACACTCTGCAATGTTTACTTTTTGAGGACACAAAATATTATCTTTTGCAAAATCAATGATCTCCTGTTCCACACTGGCAATAATAAGTATAGCATTATTACATAATTCTTTATCCCTGTGTAGTTCTTCCACACTTTTTATTTTCGAGTTATATTTTGATAGTTCAGTATCAACAATGACAATGTCTGTGATTCCAAATGTCTCCTGCAAAATATGTTTTGTACACATTCCATTCTCACCAAACGGAAAAATAATAAACCGTTTCCAACCTTCATCTATACATCTTTGAACCGTTTTTCTTATTGTCTGATAATTTACCATATTCTATTCCTAACCGAAGATTACTTCGCATATATTCTCACCGGCTGTTATTCTCTGTGCATTCGTCACTTCAATGTTATCCTCTATATTATCATCAACCTTCCAAAGATCATCACAAAAATCTGATATTGATACTGAGTCATCTTCTCCCCACATAGACTTTGTATTCTTTAGATAAGAGATTAGCTTTTTCTTTGCACAATTTTCCGATAAGATTGCAGCAATTTTCTCTGCCTGTCCAGTATTCATATCAAGCTTCAATATTTCATTTCCCCATATTGAATATATCCACAAATTCTCTTTTTCATCTTTAACACTAGATAAGATATCGACTTCTCCAAAAAACTGACCTGCGTATGAATTCTTTTTTTTAGTATCTGACAGTTGCATTATTTCTGTGCTCTGTTTTGTGTCCCAATTCCACTGTATAATTTTTCTGCCAAATACTGGTATCACAATAGCTTTACTCCCAAAATTCGTTAGAAAAGAGATACCTTTCTCTGCTTCAATCTTTATTTCAATTTGCTCTAAAACATTTCCGCTTAAGTCACTTTTAAAAAGAAAATTATCATTTTTTGTAGCAAAAAATAATTCCTGGTTCTGTACATATCCCCCTGATAGTTCTCCACATATCTCTGGAAATTCAATCAATTTAAATTCCCCAGTCCCAAATTTAAATTCCATGATGAAATTTCCCTGCCAGCAAGGCAATATAATTTTATCTTCTGATACGCAGTTACACCTGGCGAAAAGAACCTTTTTATCATCATATTTTTTTATGCTCTTTTTTAAATTTTTAATACATGAATCAAAATATTTTACTTCAAATGTATTTAAATCCAGTCTAACAATGGCAGAAAATCTTCCCGGAATTAAAAAAGCATAGTTATTGTATATCTGTATCCCAGAAAACAAATTGTATTTATCCCGGTCCTGAGTCCGACCCATTTCCAATTTAATGCTTGAAAAAGTTTTTTCTAAAATATCATATACCAAGATGTCTTTTGCTGATCTTGGAGCCAAAATCAATAGAGTTTTCCACTTAGCAATAAATCCATATTGAAAAAAGGGCTCACCACGCTTGGTCGGTATGATTGCTTCCACCATTATTAGTCGGGTAGATAAATTAAACTTATATAGTGTATTGGTATATGCATCACAAAACCATCCATAATTATCATCAAAGCATATATCAAAAAAGGATACGCCAGAAGAAATTTTGTCTAAATAAGTATTCACGGTATTTCTCCTCACTTGCAATACGTCTTCACTTTTTAAAACAAACTATCAAAGTCTACTCTTTCAAACACTTCCAGTTTACCACCACGAGTCGCATTGTATATTCTAAATCCATGCTTCTTAGAATATAGTTCCGTAGCTTCATAAGCTTTTGTTACATTATCTATTCCCAACATTACTTGCTTATACACTTCTCTATGCTTTTCTTTTTCTTCTTCTGTGAAATAATCTTTTATGAAATGATTCTCTTCCGCAACTGGGTCGTCAGAATAACTATGGTCTATCCCCAGTAAGTAGATTTCTTTTGCTCCAAGATATGCTGCCAACTGTAAGCTACAATATGTAACCGTATACCCACGGTAAAGTCCTTTCGAAAGATCTGTGGAAAATTTAGGACAGTTAGGCAGGAAACCAGAAAACGGAATTATAATATGAAAATATTGTATACTATCTATAATATAATTTGGTCTTTCCACATGATATCCATCAGCTATAAACAAATTACCGGGAATATTTTTAAAATTCTCATTACAATCCTCAATCACATCCTGATCTTCTATTACATAAAAATCCGCACGAAAATCTGTCTGAGGGTATGCTTTATACATTTTATTGGAAGCAATACATATTTCTCCATATTGACATAATGTATTCAAATCCTCTATCGTTAAGCTCGGACCAGTTCCAATTACAAAAACCCGTTTCCCCTTACACATATCTTTGTATTTTTTTAATTCAGGATGATAAAAAGAAGGCTCAATTAAATCTGCATCATAAAGGTCAATTATGTCTGTTTCTTTACGAACCTTCCCCAGCACCTCATCCAGGCCCGGCTGGCATCGTGGACAATTTATAATCAGGCAGTCAATGTCTTTAAGAGAGCCATTCCACTTTGTACATTCAATTCCTAATGTCTGATATTCATCGTCATCAAACTTAATTACTTCACATAGGTTTTCAATTCTGTTATGAAACGCAATCTCAGATATCAGGTATGGCACCAACTCATTGGCTCCCAATATCGCAACATGCCTATATTTTGTGATATCATACGCTGTCAACAGACGATTATACGAAACCAGTTCGAACTGTTTATTCAGATAAGAAAATGGAAGCATCTGAGTCCATAGGCCCAGGTGGTTTTCATAAAAAAGAAAATAGCGTTGGATATGATGTTCTTTTAGCTGCATTTCCATTTCGATGTAATGATATCTCGATGCGATAACTACTATAATCTCTTCTAAATCCATCCTCAGCAATGACTCAAAATCAAAAGTTTCTTTGCCGCAGTATTCTGTTCCTGCCCTGTAATTATCAATAAAGCACTGCACTCTGGGAATACCCAAAAAAGACAATGCCATGCTTCCCCATTTTCCGGCTCCAAATATCACATACTGCATTTTGCTCCTCCTAAAACCCATATCGCATTACTTTTCCTTCGCCCACGAAATCCTCAAATTTCAGAATGTTTTCCGCTGGGATACTTGGATGCACATTTCGAATTTCTTCCGCAATTTTCTCGAAATCATATGTCGGAATTACGATAATGACTGTATTCTTGCTCACACTGGCATTAGAAATGGTATGGATCGGTACGCCTTCAAAGTTTTCACACTGCGGCTGTCTGTCTATAAATTGTTCTACCCTGCAGTATGCTTTTGTCTGTCGGAAAAAAGCTCTCCCTACAGCACCAAATCCATACAGACTCATTTTGTCGGGATATCTTAAAGTGGATAAATCCGTGCTCTCTAATATTTCCCAACGGCCGCATCGTGATTCGATAATAGAAAACATATCATCTCTGGTTCCTGTATACCGGAAAAAATCATTCCGTGAAAAATGATATCGGGTTTCCAAAAGCCTGTAAAAGATCCGGCCGTTTTCCTCGTAGTCAAAATATGTGTTATAATATCGGATAGCATTCTCATATTCTTCCGAAAAGCCCTTTTTTCTTTCCAGAAAAAACAAAAATTTTCTGCACATCACGTCGATATGTCCCAGATTGGATGTATCTTCGCAAAAATTACGGATGAAAATCTCGTCCGGCATTTCGTCGATGATCCTGTAGATAACATATCGTAATTCGATATTTTCCCGATATACATTTTCTTTGGTTCTGGCACATTCATTCGGGGTTTTCCCTTTATCATGCAGCCTCTGATTCACCAGCACCTCTTCCACAATATATAAGTTTGTCTCTTCAAGGATCTTCATCCAACAGTAAAAGTCTGCGATCTGCCGATAAGGGTAAAGCTTTCCGAAATAACGGATGTAGATTTCTCTCTCACACAAAAACGACGGACAGGAAAGGTGATTTGCCCTAGTAAAAAAAGTTTTCCACCACTCTTTTTGTGATTTGTTCGTTTCGTTGAAGAATATTTCGCCCTCCCACAGATCTTCAAGATTTTCATCGACAAATTTAGACCATGTGAAGCAGGCTCTCGCCCCTTCCCTGCAAACCAGCGCTATCTGCTTTTCCAGTTTCGTATCCATCCATACATCATCAGAATACATAATGGCAAAATAGTTTGCTGTGGCTTTTTCAATAAATTGACGTTTCACCTCCAGCAAATCATTTTTTTCCAGCCGGATCTTTATCATTCTCGGATCATCAAATGTGTTAATCATCTCCCATGAATGATCTGTCGACCCATTATCGAATACAAACAGTTCAAAGTTCTGATATGTCTGATTGAGCACGCTCCTAATTGAATCTCCTACATAATCTGCATGGTTATAGCACGGCAAAACGATACTTACTTTTTCCATGACATGCTCCTTTCCATCCGCATGAAGGTTCACACAAATTCCATATACTGAATGGCACTATTTTCCTTTAGAAAATCCAGATATGCCTTTATCTCCCTGATCTGGTCTGACATAATAGCAATGATGACAAAAACTTTCTTATCATGCACATAAGTGTCTGCCTGATATACCGGATAGCTCCTGATCCTCTCTGGATTTCCTTCTTTCTTTGTAACCAGGAAAGCGTCGATTCCCATACCGCAGGCTTCCAGATAGTCCATACATTCGATTGCATGGCGCCCAGCCCCGTATATGCATATCTTTCGTCCTTCTGACCGCATTCTTTTTATCACGGAAATCAACCTTCCCGTATAAAGCCGCTGGGAAACAAAATTCGGAAGGAACGCGATTAAAAATGCATTTCTCTTTTCATCCGGAGCAATGATTTGAATCCATTTCCTATAGTTCCAATACTGTCTTATGCCGTACACTTTATTTCTTTTATAAGTAATCAGGCTGTATTTGGAAATGAACCACTTATCCTGAGTCCGGAGTACCTCCCGTTTATTGGTATAACATTCCGGCAGGCTGGAAATCACCTCGCCCCAGCATTCCAGACAGATTCTGATTGAATCCCGATACCAGCCCGTCTTCTGACTGCGGGAGATATCGGAAAATAAGTCCCGTGGAAATTTTATGATTCTGGCTCTGAAATCTGTGACCTGGCTTGCACGCTCAAAATAAAATCCGATATGGGAATAGTTCCACATCGTTTCTGTGAGATATTTCCGGTTAAAATACTTCCAGTCCACATCACATAGAAAAGGCGTGGAACGGACGATCACGGTACCGAACCTTCCTGAAAGCCATGCTGTTTCATACAACAGCTGTTCCAAATCTGTGACATCCTCCCAGGCATATGCATGGGACTGTATTTCCAGAAAATAGTAGCTTATGTCTTCATCAAGATGTTCTAATATGTAACAAAGCGCGTCCTCTGTAAATACCGTATGGTCGTGTATCACCCAGATGTATTCGTATTGTCTGGCATATTCCTGATAGATATAAAATACTTTTGCATTCGAACGAATGTCACTGGCGATTTCGTGATAATACAGATTTTTGTACTGACTGTATTCCGTTATATTTTTTCTGGTTTCCGCGTTCTCGCTGGAATCAAAAATATGCATGTCTACATCATGCCGCTGCAGAAACCCTATTTCTTTTTCCAAAACTTCCCAAATTTTATCTGGCCGGTTATACGTTGGAACACACACTGCTATCTTGTTCATCACAATACATCCTTCTCATGCCAATTAAAACATGAATGCCGCCTCAATCTGTCTGCACATCTGTCCATGTTTTCCACGGGGCATCCCCGCTAGCCCACAGTTTTTCCAGCAGATCCTTTTCCCTTTTGGTATCCATACACTGCCAGAATCCGTTATGGAAAAAGCTCTTTAATTCGCCTCTTCCAGCCAGTTTTCTCATAGGCTCCTGTTCCAGAACGGTCTGATCGTCATGCAGGTATTCGAATATCTCAGGATTACATACCATAAAGCCGCCATTTATAATCGCCCCGTCCTCTTCTACCTTTTCGCGGAACGACACAATCGTATTATCCTTTCCGATGCTAAGAACCCCTTTTTGCTGTGCGATGTTCACAGTCGTAAGCGTAACTGCCTTCCCATGTCTCCTGTGAAATTCCAGCAGCTGTTTCAGATTTACATTAGAAACTGCATCGCCGTATGTCAGGAAAAACGGTTCATCATTTACATAATTCTGTATCCGCTTTATCCTTCCCCCAGTCATTGTATTCAGACCGGTATCTGCAATCGTGACCCTCCACGGTTCAGAATCGCTTTTATGGACAATCCATTTATTGTGCTCTTTAAAATCAAATGTCACATCACTCGTAAGATTGCGTTTTATTAGGAAAACACACTGCCAAAGGGATTTTATGCTTTGGCGGGGGTCAGCCCGCCTCGGCGGTGTCAGTGGTATTGATTTCAATGTACTCGGCAATCCGGCGGAACTCGTCCGAAAACTTAAAATGAACGCTGATATTGCCGTTTTCGTAAATCTTGATATGGTCTACCAATTCAATCAGAATTTCGCGGGTCAGCTTTTCAATGTTCTGATATTTCGCAAAGGCTACCAGTGCGGGATGCTGCTGGTCAACGCCGTTTGAAAGCTGTTTCCGTTCAGCCGTCAGCCGGGCCAGCAAATCCGAGAGCCAGGCGGCCTGCCGCTCATAATCGGCTTTCATTTCCCGGTATTCCTGCTGGGAGATTTCCCCGTCTTTCCAGTCTTGATACAGTGACTGCTTGTAGCGGGTGATTTTCGTCAATTCCTTTTCCTTTGCGGCTATCTGGTCGTTAAGGCGGTGGGATTGACTTTTTTTCAGCGGGGCCACATTGATACGGGCTACTATTTCCGAATAGGAAACGGCGGTGCTCACTTGATACTGAATAGCGAACAGAACGGCGGCCTCCAGACGGTTGTGCTTGATAGAGTGCATGGTGCAGGCTGTACGGGAGCGTTTCTTGTAAGTGGAGCAGGAATAATAAACATTCTTCCCGCTCTGGCTCCGGGTCACGGCCTTGCCGCAGTCAGCGCACCTCAGAAAGCCGCTGAATAAATGGAGCTCCCGCTTTTTAGGGGCTGTCCGGGTGTCACGTTTCAGAAGTTCCTGCACCCGGTCAAAGGTTTCGTGGGTGATGATGGCCTCGTGGGTATCGGGGACGCGCACCCATTCATCCTCCGGCACAGCCTCAATCTGGTGTACCTTGTAGCTTTTCACCCGGCGGCGGCCCTGCACCAAATCCCCAGTGTAAATAGGATTTCTGAGAATATCCGTTATAATCTTGTTCCCCCACATGGGAGCGTCCGATATAGCCGGGGAGTAGGGCAGGCCCTTTAGCTTTCTGTATGCCGTGGGGCTGGGTATGCCGTGGTCGTTCAGATACATCACAATTTGAAGTTTGGCCGTACCTTGCAGGCACATCTCGTATATCTTTTTGACGGTTTCAGCGGCCTCCGGGTCAACGATTAGCTGGTGCTTGTCTTTGGGGTCTTTTATGTAGCCGTAGGGAGCAAAAGAGCCTATGTACTGGCCGTTGCGCCGCTTATAATCAAAAACCTGCCGGATTTTCTTTGAGGTCTGATAACAATACTGGTCGTTCATCACGTTTGTTATCGGAACGATGATGCTGTTCACGCTGTCCGGGTTTAGGTAGCTGTCCACGCCCTCGGCCAAGCTGATAAAGCGGACGCCCATCTGCACAAAAAGGTTGTCAATCAGACTGCCAGCGTCGCTGTAATTCCGGGCGAAACGGGAAAGGTCTTTCACCACAACACAGTTGATTTTCCCGCTCATCACATCCCCTAAAAGCCGCTGGAAACTTTCGCGTTCCGTATCGGTTCCCGTGTGGCCGTCATCCACATACTCGGTGTAGCTTTCAAATTCTTCCGCATGGTTGAAGTGAAAATCATTGAGAATGTCGCGCTGGTTTTTCACGCTGTTGCTATCGTCAAGCCCCCGGTTGATTTTCTGTAAATCCTCTCGGGAAAGCCGGATGTAGCCGCCCATTTTCCAGAGCCGGGCCGTATAGGTAGGGGCCAAAGTCTGCTGATACCCTCTGTTTTTTGTTCGTGCCATTGTTCCTCCTTCCCTATCACATTACACTTATATTATACCTCTGCCCGGGGCAATCAACAAGGATGTCGATGCTTTGGGACAGTTTGTCTCGAAGTAGGAACGGGCCGCAACAGCAGTTACAGCCCACTCTTTTGACGGATAAGAAAGGCGGTCAGCGTCTCCTGCAGGGAGGGGCCGCCCTCGGCAAATTCGATTTTCACGCCCACGCCGCCCACGCTAAAGCAGTACGGATTGACGGCCCGTTTCACAAACCGGGCCAGCCGCTCCTCCCGGGGGAGGGTGCGATCAAAGGCCATACCGCTCACGTCAGCCAGCGCATCCGCGCTCACCGCGCCGATGTTCACGCTTTTCATTTGTTCCAGCTCTTGTGCGGTCAGTTTCACGGCAAAACCTCCTTTTGCGTTTTTGGTTGGTGGGGAAACGCGAAAAGGCAGCACTCCGAAAAGTGCCGCCCTTTAGCCTGTCCTCACCTTGGGACAATTTGTCTCGAACTTGTTTGAAATGGGGAGCGCCGGGCCCGTATGTTTGGCCCGTCAAAAGACAGCGAGTAGCGGCCCGGCGTTCCCTTGTTTTGTGCGGCGGCCCCAAGCGGCAAGCGGCCAGCTTGTCCCTCGCGGATCGTGGCCGTGGGGTTGGCAGTCTCCCCACTTGCGGCGGTGGTGTTGGTCGCTCGTCCTCCCGTGGGAGAAGTCCCAGCGCACCCGCCGCCCGGCTCCCCGCGTTCACTCGGGGCCGCCCGCTATTCAGTTGTGGAGAAGAAAAAACTTCCTCTCATATACCGAGACATTTTTGGATGGTTTTCGGACTGGTTCAGCGGGAATTTTTCAAAAACTTTTTCATGTTCTCCAGCCCGCGCTCCACGGCCCGCCGCACCGCGCTTTCGTCAACGCCCTCGGCCAGCGCAACCTCGGAAAAGCTCTTGCCGAGGATAATGCAGGCATCCACCCGGCGGCCCTGGGCCGGGGGCAGACTGTTCAGCGCGTTCCACAGACGGCAGAACCGCTCCTTGAGCTCCAGAACCTCGTCCGGGGTGGGCTCGTGCAGGCAGGCGGAATATTCGATGCCGTCCTCGCAGTCCAGCGAATACTGCGCCTTGTGGCGGGAGAGCCGCCGCTGGTAGGCCGCCTCATAACGGACGCTGGCCCGGAGCGCCTCGGCCACATCGTCAGTAACTTCCATATATTCGTCCTGGGTGTACCAGTAGTAAAAGTCGCGCAAGTTGATGATAGTCATTGTATGTACCTCCATATCGTTTTTTGTGGTTGGGTTGCTGGGAAACGATATGGAGGGCGGCGGGGAGCGGCACCCTGGGGAGCTGCTCCGTACCTCGGGACACTTTGTCTCGAAGTGCAGATAACAAAAAGCGCCTGCGCGACACAAAGCCACGCAAGCGCATGAAATGACAAATTCATTTATGTACTGCCAAATTTCGCATCCACCGCCGGACTGATCCTGCTGGGCGGGTGGGCTTTTTTTGACAGGTTAGGGGGATGGAAAATGAGCGAGAGCACAGCGACACCTCCAAGGCGACCGCCGCACTCCGTTAGATTATATGCTCATAAAGAAACGGCGGCTTGATAGACTCAAAACCGCCGTTTTTCTTGCACCGCAGGCCATTCAACAACGGTTTCGTTGTGATGGCTCTGCGTCTGTGCGTCTGGCTCTTTTCAATATTTACTTAAATTGATCGATACGGCCCGATCGGATTGCCGCAAGATTGCGAGCAATTTTTTCTTCCGGCCAGTCCCACCACCGCTCTGTCAGCAACGCCGAAATAGTTTCATCAGAAAAGCGTTTTCGGATAGGTTTAGCCGGAACACCTCCTACAATGGTATAGGGCGGGACATCTTTTGTTACAACAGCTCTGGTGCCAATAATGGCACCATCCCCTATGGTAACTCCAGCGAAGATCACGGCCTCATATCCAATCCAGACATCACTTCCAATAACAATATCGCCTTTGTTGTCCCATGCCTCGGTTATGTGGCTAACATCCAGCCCCCATTCCTCAAAGAAGATAGGAAATGGATAAGTCGCAAGTGAAGTCATGCTGTGGTTGGCGCTGTTGAACAAAAATCGAGCGCCACAAGCGATAGAGCAAAATTTACCAATAATCAGCCTGTCATGGTTAATGGGATAATGGTAAAGAACATTATTCTTTTGAAAATCAATAGGATCATTTACAAAGTCGTTATACATGGTGTAGTCGCCCACGATGATGCTGGGATCAGTAACGACATTTTTCAAATATACAGTTTCCCGATCTTTTGACCGGGGATAAATTTTTTGTTTGTCCATCATAATTCGTTATCCTCCTTAGAAATCAAGTCAGCCATGCGGATGACAGATAGTTTTGATTTTTTGACATTCACTAAAGTTTCCTGTTTACATTTCGGGCAATACAGTGGAAAATTGATAAGCTCTGTATCTTGACGCACTTTAAGTCTGGTCTTGTTCCCACATATGGGGCATAGAAGCCATACCATCCGATCCATCATAGACTTTCCCCCTTGTGGCTTGATTGAATGAGCGTTTTGTGTTCCCATTTTCTACTTGTGAAATAGAGTAAACCTACAATAGCAGGTAAGACTGGAGAAAGCGCCTGGCCGTAATAAATCCCGGAAAAGCCCATATTAAGTACAAAGGCCAAGAGCCAGCTCACAGGCAAACGCACAATAACCGCGTCCAGTAAAGCGTTAATCATAGCAACATTTGCCGCACCGACACCAATAGCAAAGGAGTCCAAAGTGTACATAACGGCATAAATCAAACTATTTATACTGCAACAGACACGCAGATAGTAAACTCCATCGTTTACTACTTCCGGGGTGGTACTACCAAAAAGCAAAATCAATGGTTCAGCAAAAAACTGTACGCCAATTACGACAACGAGCGTTACAGCAACATTCATCACTAAACTGATTTTTACTACTTTACGGGCGCGTTCAATTTGTCCAGCTCCCATGCACTGCCCTACCATCGCTGTAACTGCCTGTCCAATAGCCCAGCAGGGCATACCAGCAAAGGTGTTGATTTGCAAGCCTACATTCGATGCAGCAGATACAGCAGTACCAAACTGATTGAGCATCCCTGCCACAAGCAGATAGGCCGTGTTGACTACGACCATTTGGATGGCCGTGGGCAGTCCGACTTTCACGATGGCGGCCAGCTTATCCCATTGAAGCGTAAACTTTCCGCGATTTTCCATAGAGAAAAATATTTTATGCCGCTTCAAATAGAATAGAGAAATCACAAAGGAAATTCCCTGCGCGGTAATCGTTGCGTAAGCCGCTCCTGCCGTTCCCATTCCTAATGGGCCCACCAAGATAATGTCTAAAACGATATTGATGACGGTAGCAATTCCCACAAAATAGAGGGGAGATTTAGAATCCCCAAGCCCCTTGAGTACAGAGCAGACAGCATTATATCCAAAGATGAACACAGTTCCACAACAAATAATTTTCATATAGTCGCAGGCATCTTGATATGCGTCTGCTGGAACATTTAACATCTTGAATAACGGCTGGCAGGTTGCCAGACTCACAATAGTCACAAGCAGGGAAGATACCAGCGAGAGCAAGGCCAGCATTTGAAAAGACTCCGTCTGTCCCTTTTTATCGTCTGCCCCCTTATATTGAGCAATCAACACGGCTCCGCCCATCGTCATACCAATACAAATTGAATTGATGATATAGCACAATTTAGAAGCATTACCAATGGCCGCAAGACCCGTATCGCCTACAATTTGGCCGACTACAAGCATATCTACTACATTGTAAAATGATTGCAGTGTATTTGCTAAAAGCAACGGGAAAGCGAAAGCGGCCAGTTTTTTCGGCACACTTCCGGTCAACAAACTATGTTCTTCAGTCATATCTATTTCCTCCAAAAAGAAAAAGGGCACACTACATCGTGCGCCCTTTGCATAGTCACTTAACAATAAGCATAGCAAAAGGCCACAAACAAAACATTGTCTGTGGCCTAAACAGTCAATTATCTATCGTTGATCTGATAAAAAGGGTATAAAAACCAAAGACAGTCCTATCTCTGCCTTGGCCTTTCCGCTTTATAGATCAACTTTCCGAAAAGGCTCCGCACAATGTTTCGTGGTATAAACTTGTGTGGAGCCGAAGTCAATACAAAATTTTCCGAACAACATCGTACTCACCTCTTGCATAGTCATATTATTTTTATTATAATCAGTTCTCCTCTTGTTGTCAAGTCAGCAAGGCTATCTTAGATTGCAGGTTAGGTGAAAATAATTAGTCAGTGGTATGAAATACACAATCGTTCAAATAATAACACCTGAAATGTAAAATTACATTAGGTGATATTATGAAGATTGAGAGAGATAATCGACGATTTGATTTTCACGATATAGGGCTCGCCATCAAGCGGGCAAGGGAGGCCAGCGGAATGACGCAGGAACAACTGGCCTATATTGTTGACCGGGCTCCGCGTACCATCATGTATAACGAGAATGACGGCC
Organism: bacterium 1XD42-76; assembly: GCA_009917545.1. Classification (GTDB taxonomy): domain Bacteria; phylum Bacillota; class Clostridia; order Lachnospirales; family Lachnospiraceae; genus QZDW01. The sequence goes on along the minus strand of QZDW01000003.1, from coordinate 173,653 downwards.
AGCACCCCAGCCTCAACACCTTTTATCAGATGGTGACAATGTTCGATATATCGGTAGATCAATATTTCTATCCGTCCAAGAATAAAGGGAGTGAGTGCAGAAAGCGGATCGACGCCATTCTTAACGCCCTGGACGAAAAAGAACTAAAAATTGTAGAAGCCATGATCCAAGCGATGAAAGCGGCTAAAGAAACGGAGGATGCGTAAAGAGAAGCACGCGCCTCCGTTTTTTCGCGCCACTTCCGGGGTTGCGCGTTTCGGCAAGCAATTCGGGTGTGGCCACACTCCGAAATTTTTGCTGGGCCGCAGGCCCGCAAAAATGCTTGTTGGGGAGCCTCCCCAAACCCGGCTCTTTGGGACAAAATGTCCCAAAGAGGTTGGCTGCGTCACCGCCGCTATCGCGTCTGTTCCTTATCGTCCCGCCCGTCCGTCAGTCCGAGCAGATGGTCGATGTTGGCCTTGACAGCCACGGCCTCCCGCATATCCCGCTGGGCCTGCCTATACTCGGCATAGAGGGCCTTTTTCTTATCCGCCAGCTCCCGCCGCTGTTTTTTCAGCGTGTCCATTTTGGGGAGCTTTTCACCGCCCAGCAATTCATTCATAGCGGCCCGGGCCGCCCGGTAGGTGGCAAGCTCCGCCTCATGCTCGGCAAGGTACTTTTTCGAGTACCGGGCCGCCTTGTAGCCATCAAACACGGGCCGGGCCTTTGCATAGTCCACCACGGCCCCCATCAGCCCGGAGACTTTGGAGAGGGCGGCCTCGGTGGTCTGGAGCTCCCCGGCCAGCGCGTGGGCCCGGTCAACCGCCGCCGTGGTCTTTGCCGCCAGCGCGTCATAGTCGGTGAGATTGTTTTCCTGCAAAAACTGGAGGGCGGCGGCCATCTGCTTTAGGTTGTAGACTTTCGCCCACCGTTCATAAGCCGGGCCCTTGCCCTCGGCCATGCGCTTTTGAATGTCAATGATAAGCCCCACCTGCCGGGCCGGGGGCGGCGCGTTCTTGGGGAGCTCCGGGAGGGGCCGCTCCCCGGCGATCACTGCCCGGATGTCCTCGGGGTCAAAGTCCGCGCCGAGGGTGGATGCCCGGAGCCGGGTGTACTTGTCCTGCCCCGGAGCTAGGAACGACACCACGCCGCCCCGCCCGCGCTTGACGGCAAAGCCAGACTCCTCCATTAGCCGCAGGAACGCGGCAAAGTCGGCGGGCTTTTTTTCGAGAGCCGCGATGATTGCCAGCCGCACCCGCTGCTGCGCGGAGGGCGGCTTTTCCCCCACCCACTGGCCATAGTGGAGAAAGCGGCCCTTGCTGTGCTGTTTGGGATTTTGTATCACGGACAAATCATGCTCCAGACATACCCTGTCAGACAGCCGCCGGAGGGCAAAGCTGGAGCCGAGGAAATTATGGAATTTCCGGGAGCAGTCAAAAGCCGTGGAATTGAAATAAATGTGGTTGTGAATGTGGCCCTTGTCGGTATGGGTGCAGACGAAAAACTGGTATTTGCCTTTCGTCCAGCGCATCGCCGTTTCAAAGCCCAGCTTGTTTGCCTCCTCCGCCGTCACCTCGCCGGGCGGGAACGCCTGCCGTATCTGGAAGAACAGCGCCCCGCGCTCCACGGGCCGGGCCGTGGCCGCCTGGTATTCGCTTTTCACCAGCAGGAACTCGGCGGCGGCTGTGGCCGGGTCGCAGAGGTGGGAGGACACGGCCCCCAGCTTTTGGGGATTGAGCCCGTAGGCAAACCGCTCCTCCATCGTCTGGACGGCGCTCAGTCCCGCCGCCTGCTTGTAGGGCCGGATGTAGGTTGTGGCCGTGATAGCACCTCCTCTCGCCATGAAAAAAAACAGCAGGCAAAGCGCCCGCTGTCTTTGATGTGTTAGCTTATTACACAAACTGGAATTTATCCTATTGCCTTTTTCATCCAGATATCTAAAAAGGCAAGTTGTTCATCTGTATGAAACCAATGCTCCCCATTTTCCATTACAGTAAGATGTGTATTGTGATTACTAATAAATTCATTTACTGTTTGCCGAGATACGAGGTTATCATTTCCTGCATATAGAATTTCTGTGGGAACATTCCATGTTATGGGATTTTCCCTAACAAAGCATAAATATTTCCATGATAATGTTTCCCCAAAATCTGTAGGGATTTCTCCCTTCTCACGCAAATCTTTCTCTGATACATTTGCCCAATTCATCATGTCCAGTATAAGACGTTCCATGTCAAGTACAGGCGATATAAATAAAGCCTTTGCAATATCACAATCCTGCAATGTGTGCATTGCAAAATAAGCGCCTATACTGTTTGCAATCAAATAAATACAGTCGTATCTTTCGCGAACTTTGTCATAAACCGATTGAATTTGGTTTTGTACAATCCACGGAAAATAATCATTATAGTCTATACCGATAATATCGAAACCCAGACAATTTTTCTTGTACTGTTCAGCTTCTAAATAACTTCCACCTTTTCCATGAACATATAAAATTATTCTTTTCAAAATATCACCCCTACAAATCGGTATTTGTTAGTAGACAACTTGCTTGAAAAGCAAGTATAGCACATTCTTGTACTGTTGTCCATCCCCCCGCCTTTGGGACAAAATGTCCCGAAGTACGAAAAGCCGGGGAGCGGCACATCACCGCTCCCCAGCAGGTCACAGCTCCACCAGTGCGGAAAGCTGTTTCAGCAAATCAGACAGAGGGCCCCACAAGGCGGAGTAGTCCCGCTGGAGGGCCGATATTTCCTCGGGGTAGATGCCCCCGTAGGTGTTGGCGTGGACAGCCACTTGATTGAGATTGTTTGAGCACCGCCGCTGGAGGGACACCAGCTCCCGGACGGGGGCAAGGTCAATCTGGAGCACATAGCCGCAAAGGGCCATCCTCCGCATATACGCGCCCATGTTGCGGATGCCCGCCCGGGCCATGCGTTCCCGGATAAGCGCCTGCTCATCCTCGGACACCATCACATGGAGATGGATGGGGCGGCGGCGCTTTTTTCCGGCCATGCCTACCTGCCGCCCCGGTCGGGCGCGTTCCGTTTGGGCGCAGAGGGGGCCTGCCGTTCCCCGGCCATCCTCGCCGCCTCTTTCATCTGCTCGGCAATCGGGCGGGGCCTGCCGCCGTCCCGCAGTAGGCCGGACACCTCCGGGGCGGGCCGGAGCTCATAGTCCGCCGCCTGCTTTTCCGTCAAAGGTTTCGTGTAGGTCAGATGCCCCCACGCAAGGAACGCGCCGCCCTCCACGGGTACGCGCTTGTCGTAGTTTTCGATCTCGTCCGGCTCGTTGCCCGCAGGCTTGGGAAACGTGCCGATGTCAACGGGCCGCTGGGTGGAATAATACTTGTAAAGGCCGGGGGCCTCAATGTGCGCCACCTTGACGGAGAACTGCTGCTGGTAGCTTTCCACCCGCTCCAGCAAGTCCTGCTCCAGCGCGGCCCGGTCACTGCCATAATGCCCCCACTCATACTGCCTTGCGCCGTGTTCGTCATCGTAGCAGGCCCACGTCACAAAGGGGGACGGGGCCCGGGGATGCTCCCCCAGCGCAAAGCCCCGGCCATTCTCCAGCATGACGGCCTTTAAGATTGCATAGCCTTGATTTTTGTCCATAGTAGCCTCCTCTCAGATGTTAGCTTTTGGGCCGGAAAACGGGGGCCGGACATAGAAACATACCGGGCCCCCATGAACCGCGCCCGGAAAGGCTTGATACAAGCGGGTTTTCAAGCGGCAAAAGCTAACAGTCCAGCCGCCTTTTCCGCATATAGCCGCGCTGGCGTTTCCGCCGCGCATTTTCGGCGCAGGCCGCCGAACAGAACGCCCTTTTCCCCTCCGGCGCAAAGAGCCGCCCGCAGACGGCGCAGGGCCGCAGACCGGGGGCCGGGCCGTCAGTCAGCGCGGCCTCCAATGCGGGATTTAAGGGGAGCACCGCCTCCCGGAAGTAGCGGCAGTAAGCCCCCGTCCAGCATTTCCCCAGCATATAGCACTCGCAGTCAAGGGGCAGACAGCCATATTCCCGGTCATAGTTGGCGCACCATTTCACTACAAGGGAGCGGATAGCGGCCTTTTCCTCACGGGTCAGCTCGCGCAAAATATCACCTCCCGCCCGGTTTTTTCAAAAGGCTCTGAAAGCAGGAGCCGCAGGGGATGCCGCGCCAGTAGGGACAGCCACAGCACCGGGAGCCCTCCCGGGGCTTTTCCGGGCGGGGAGCCCGGGGCCGGGGGCGGCGTTTCATTTCCCGTTCCAAAGGGTTCGATGTGAAATTCATTCTCCGTCCTCCTTTTCTTCTTCCTCATCCCACGGGGGGAGGTCGTCATATTCACCGCCGCCATAGTCCTCGCCGTATTCCTCGGCCTCGTCAAAGTCCTCACCGGGCGCGGCGGCCTGTTGTTTGGGGCGGTATATCTTGAAGTACCACCCAGCCCCGCCGCCGATAGCCAGCACCGCCAGCACCAGCAGAAGCGTCCCAGCCCCGCCGGATTTTTCCGGCTCGGGCTCGGGCTCCGGCTCGGTAGCAGGTTCGGGCTCCGGCTCCGGGAGCGGTTCGGGGACGGCCTCCGGGGAGGGCTCCGCAAGGGCCATCAAATCGGCCACGGTGACGGCGTTCAGGAAGTACACATTTTCCGTCTCCCGCTGGCGGTCAATCACCAGATAGAACACGGACTCATCCGCCGCCATGATGGTGAAAAATTCCTTGCCGTCTTTGTCTGTGGCGTTATCCACCATAGTCCCCTGGCCGTCCGGGGTGAACGGGTTGGGCTCGGGTTCCGGCTCCGGGGTGGCCGGGGGCTCCACGGGGTCAAGCCCCTCCCACTCCGGGCCGCCCGTACCGTCCTCCCATTCCTCGCCGCCCCCGGCGTAGGCCGTGGTGGTGATGCCGCACAGCAAAAAAGCGGCGCACAGAGCCGCCGCCACTACACGATATTTTTTTCCTTTCATTCCGCGTCCTCCTTTTCCGGCCCGGCGGACTTCGGGACATTTTGTCCCAAAGTGTCCCCGGCCTTGATGCGCTGGAGCACCAGCGGGAGCTCCTCAAGGGAAATGCTCATGCCCCGCACGATGTCCACGATTTCCTCGTTCTCGGCCTCCTTGTGTTTCTGTTCCAGCTCTTTCAGCCGGGCCTGCTGGTCGCTGATTTTGGCCTTGACCTTTTCTATCTCGGCCATGATTTTTGCGCTCTTGCTTATCGCCATTGAAAACCTCCTTTTCATGGTAAACGCCCGTAGGCGTAGAAGTGGGCCTGCCAGTAGCTGCTGTTTAGGTTGGCGTACTGTATCGGGTCGCCACAGTGTATCATCATCCCGTCCCCCACATAGATGCCACAATGGGAGACTCCCGGCGTGTCATAGGTTCCCTTGAAGAAAACAAGGTCGCCGGGGCGGGGGGAGCTGGTGCGGGTGCAGATGTTGTAAAGCCCCTGGGCCCCCAGCCGCCCCACGTTCCAGCCGGAATGATTGACTACCCACGAAACAAAGCCGGAGCAGTCAAAGGACGTGGCCGGGGAGCTCCCGCCCCATACATAGGGATAACCGAGGTATTTCTCGGCCTCGGAGAGCATCGCCGCGAATGTTTCATCGTCCAGATATTCCCCCGGCACTTCGTAGCCTTCCGGCGGGCTGGTGTATTTCCCCACATAGGACGAGCCGGGAAAGAGGTCGGGGCGGTTCCCCAGCGTAGCCATGTAGAGGGAATACCGGGAAACCTTGTCCTCCCCCATGATGTAGATAGGGAGATGGGAAAGGTTGAAGTTATCCAGCGTCACAGTGCAGATGTAGTAATCGTAATACACTCGGTAGCTGTCGGTGTGGGTGTTGCCGTCCTCATCCGTCCATGTATCCGTTTCGATGTAGTACCGCCGCTCCTTTACCACGTTTTCTGTCAGCGTGTACTGGCGGTCAAAGAGCATCCGCAACGTAGGCTGGACATCCGCCAGCGTCCACTCGCCCTCATGCCATGCGCTCAATAAGGAAATCAGCACATAGGGGTCGTGCTCAATAGCGTCCAAATCAAAATGGTACTCGTCATAGTCGTGTGTGCTTTCGTAGGTATCCAGATAATGCTGGAGCTCCGCCTCCAGCGAACAATAAGCGGCCTCGGCCCCCAGCATATCCCCGTCCTGGGCAGGGTAGGTGGTGGCCCCAACCGCGCCTGCGGCGGCGTTCCCCAAAGTGATAAGGGAGGACGCGCAGGACTGGAGCGACAAAATGAGCACCACGCAGGCCAGCGCGATAAGCGTCCCCACGGGATGCCGTTTCACGAAAGCCACGGCCCGCTCCGCCAGCTTTTCCGTGGCAGCGGCGGTTTTCCCGGCGGCCTTGGCCCCTTGTTTCGCGGTCTGTTTCGCCGCCTGCCGCGCTTGTTTGGCATACTGCTTTTTCAGCTTTTGCTTGTGCCAGTAGCGGGTAACTGCATTTTTGGCAAGCTCCGGGGTCTCCTGCGCGGCCATGCGGAACTGGTAGTCCGCCCGGGCCTTGATGTACTGCGCCTCGGCCTTATGGACGGCCCGGGCCGGGTGCTCCCGGATGCGCTTTTTTGCGTACCGCGTCCCATGCCGGAGGGCGGCCTCGCCCAAAAGCTCGGAGCGGTGGGCCCCCTCGGTTCCCACGTTTTCATGCTCCACCTCATAAACCTTGCCATGCACAAAACCGTGTGCGCTCCACCCGGCGGCCCCCAGCACCCGGCGCACCGGGCCCCTGGGTTTTGGCGGCTTTTTGCCCTCCAGCTTTTTCCGGGCCCGGTTCAGCTTATCCTCCCGCGTCTCCATGCGGAGCTTGGATTTGCTGATTTTCTCTTGTTCGCTTTCCATGCGGAATTTCGATTTTTTGGTTTTTGGCCCCTTGGGGGACTTTGGGACATTTTGTCCCGAAGTGCCCTTGTCCCCGGCGGGCCCGGCGCTATTCGGTTCTCTGGTCATTGGCTATATCCTCCGGGCGGGTGGTGAGCAGGTTGTAAATCTCACCCTTGGGGAAACGGTCAACAAAGGGTATCGTCACATTCCCATAGAACAGCAGGCCCTCGCCGGAGTTGCTATGGGTGATGTAAGAAAGCTGGTGCTCGGAAATGCCGAGCTGTTTTGCGATGATGGCCCGGTCACTCTGGGCCTGGGAGAGCAGGACGAGAAAGTCAGTGTTGTCGAGGATGTTCTCAATCTCCCGGCTGGCCAAAAGGTCTTTCACGTTCTGCGTGAGGGCCGAGGGCACACAGCCCTTTTTGCGGAGCATCTTCCACACCGCCACGAAATAGCTGGCGGTCAGCGGGTCGCGGAGCAGGATGTGGAACTCGTCAAAGTAGCACCATGTCGCCGCCCCGTTCTGATAGTTGGTGTTCACCGCCGAGGTGACAAACTCGTTGGTAACGTGCATCGCAATCTTGCGGAGGTTCTCCCCCAGCCCTTTCAGCACGATGCACACCACCCGGGAGCTCAAGTCCACATTGGTCGGGTGGTTGAAAAGATTAAGGGAGCCCGTACAGTAGAGCTCCAGCGCAGTCGCCACACGTTTCGCCTCCGGCTCCGGCTGTTTGAGTAATTCCTCGTACAAGCTCTGGAGCAAAGGCATCTTTGCGCCCTCCAGCCCCAGCGCAAGCTCCCGGTACACCAGCCGCACACAGCGGTCAATCACGGTCTTTTCAATAGGTTGCAGGCCGTCCTTGCCGCCTACCACCAGCTCACAGAGGGAAAGCAGAAAATCCGCTTTCATGGAAAGGGGGCTGTCCTCGTCATTCAAACCGATTTCAATATCCATCGGGTTGATATGGTGGGGGCTGTCCGGGGCAATCTCGATGACCTGCCCGCCCAGCCGCCGCACCAGCGGGGAATATTCCCCCATCGGGTCAACGATAACGATGCGGTCACTTGTGGCAAGAAAGACGTTTATCAATTCCCGCTTGGCGGCAAAGCTCTTGCCGGAGCCCGTGGAGCCAAGATACATCCCATTGGCGGATTTCAGCTTTTTCCGGTCAGCCATGATGACATTGTGGGAAAGGGCGTTCATGCCGTAGTAGAGGGCCTGCCCGCCCATGCGGAGCTCCCTCGTCATAAAGGGAATGAAAATCGCGGTGGAGCTTGTTGTCATGCCCCGCTGTATCTGCACCTCGTTATAGCCGAGGGCCAGCGAGGACATAAAGCCCTGCTCCTGCTGCCAGTCCAGCCGCTTTAAGGCGCAGTTGTATTTCTGCGCGATGCCGGAGACGGTGAACACGTCATTTTCCAGCCGCTGGCGGGTGGGGGCGAGGTTGATGACGGTGAACGTCAAAAGGAACATCCGCTCATTTCTTGACTGCAAATCCCCCAACAGCTCCGCCGCGTCCTTGGAAAAGGTGATAAGGTCGGGGGGAAGTATATCCATGTCGTACCCGGCGCGGACGGCCTTTTTCTGCTCCTCCACTTTCATCTTGTCTATGTCCGAGATTTTCCCCTTGATGGTCTTTATTGCCTTTAACTGGTCAACGGTCTGGATGTGCATAGTGACGGTGAGCTCCGCGTCCAGCTCCAGAACCTCCCGCAAAAGGCGGTCAGAGAGCTCGGACGCCAAAATCTGGAGATAGGACGCCGCGCCCCAAAAGCCGCCCACACGAAAGAACCGGGAGCCCCTAAAGTCAAAGCCGCCGCTGGGGGTGATAAAGTCCTTTGTCCCCATCCCCGTTCTGGAAATATCCGCCCACGAAAAGCGGAACGGCTCCCGTCGTCCGGGGTGCATCTGCCCGTGTAAGAGGGCCAGCCGCTCCCGCCCGTCCAGAGGGGACGAGGGCACGCCCAGCCGGTGGAGGTTCCCCATCACGTCCGCCTCCACCCGGTCAAGCCGGGGCCGGGCGGCGGCAATCCCCTCGGCGGGCACGCCAAAGGTGATATATTTGGAGCGTTCAATCCCGTTGTTGCTCCGGGCAATCTGGCGTTTCAGCATCCCCACGAACTCGCCCCGGATGCTGTCAAAATCGTCCGCCTGGGCGGGGATTTTCACATGGTAGCGGCTGGTGGAGTGGGAGCGGCGGTTGATAAAGGAGAGCTGGACGGGGAGCGCGCTGTCGAAGTAGTTGAGGAACGAGCTCCACCCGCTGAATATCGCGGACTGATCCTCGGTGGATGCCACGGAATAATTGATGTCCTCATATTCCACGGTCTTTGTGTAGAGCCCGCCGGGGAGCTGGCACACGCCGTCCGGGTGCATCGCCACATAGGGGATGGACTGCTGGGCGGATAAGGCCGCCTTATTCTTTCTTTTGCTTTTTCGGTTTTCCATTCACTGCCTCCTTTCCCGCCTGCCCGGTAAAGGGCGCGTAGATATTCCCGGTCTTGTAGGGCCTCACGCCGGGCCGCAGGTACTTGGCCCGGATGATGTTCTTTACCACCTTTTCCAGCGGCAGGCCGTCTTTCTCATACATCGCCAGCAGGAACGCCGGGAGCATGATGCCCAGCATCAGGAACAGCGCCGCCGTGTTCCCCAGCGCGTTCCGGGCCAGCAGGTAGGAGGGAACTCCCACAAGGGCCGCGCCGCCAAAGCATACAAGCTGGCGTTTCGTCAGATTGAAAGCGATTTTGGTCTTGATTTTCGATAGGTCGTTAGGTACGTTCACATAGGGCATTTTTTACCTCCTCCCTTGTCATGGTTTGGGACAAAATGTCCCGAAGTCCCGCCGTAGGTTCCACCTCGTTCCCCCACACGTCCCAGCCGGGGGCCGTCTGGCGGGCGAACAGCTCCACCCGGGGCACGTCCCCCATAAGGGCCACGATTTTCTCCCGGGCCTCGTCCGGCTTTTTGCTGTGGCCCTCGATAGGGGAGATGATGAACTGGTGGACGTTGGGGGCCTTTCGCCGGGGATGCCCATGGGTCGCCAGCAGGCACACCTCCGCATTGGCCCGCGTCCAAAAGCCCAGCCCATAAAACCAACTGTCTGCCTTTTTGTTCTTTTTCAGCCAGACAAAGCCCACGGACTTATACTGGAAGCCCCACGCCTTGATGAGCCGCAGGGCCTCCGGGAGCTGGGGGAACGTGGCCCACAGAAAAAGAACGCTGTCCGGGGCCGCCAATTCCGCCACGGGCAACGCGCATAATTCCTCAATCTTCATTGTGGGGTAGTGCCGCTCCGCCGCACCTTGCAGGCCCTTTTGGGCGTACTGCCACGGCGGGTCGGCGTATATCACGTTATATTTACCGATAGTCACACCCCCTTTCCGCCAGCGGCCACAGCCGCCCGCGCCTGCGTGATGCGCTCCGTGGCCGGGCCGTAAAAGGCCGGGGCTGTCTCAAAGCAGATAAATTCCCGGCCCGTGTTCAGCGCGGCGATGGCCGTTGTGCCGGAGCCCGCGCAGATGTCCGCCACCACCTCGCCGGGGGCGGTGTAGGTCTTTATCAGATACTCGCACAGCTCCACGGGCTTTTGGGTGGGGTGGACGGTATGGGCCACGGTCTGGAATGAAAGCAGGTTCCCCGGGAACCGCCGCCCGTCCTCCGAGCCGCTGCCGGAGCGGACGAACTTTCCGTAGTTGGGGCTCTGGTCGCGCTGGGACGCAATCTTTTTGTAGGGCTTGCCCTGTTCAAACTGCGGGTTGTATAAGGGGAGCTTTTGGTAAAACACTAAAATATTCTCCGTCTTTTTCAGCGGGGCGCGGCGGGCGTTGAGAAATCCCGTACAGCGGCTTTTATACCACACCCATTCATAGCGGAGCATGGAGAGGTTGGACGCGCCCAGCACCTTGTCATAAGGGCACTGCGCGAAGAACAGCACCGCCCCGGAGGGCTTGACCGCCCAGCGCACCGCCTCCCACAGCTCCGGGAGGGGCAAAGGCACGTCCCAATAGTTGCGGGTCGTGCCGTAGGGCGGGTCGGTCAGAAGCATATCAACCGAGTGCTCCGGGAGGGAGCGCAGGCCCGCGATGCCGTCCATGAGGTAGAGCCCGGAGGGTTCCGGGTTAAGGTTTGGGACATTTTGTCCCAAAGCCGGGCTATCTGCCATCCCGTCCCTCCTTTCCCTTTGCCGGGGCGGAGCGGGCGGCATTTTTCTGCGCGGCCTCCTTTCCCGCCTTATCCATCTGCTCCCGGATGGGCGCGGGACGTACCGCCTCGGCCCGGGCGATAAGTTTCTCAACCGCCGAATGGTACGCCTCCACCCCCGCCGCGTTCAGCCGCTCCTGGGTGGCCCGGTCATTGATACGCACCGTGGCCCGGTAGCCCGTCCTGCTGGTGGGGTCGGGTTTTGAGGGCGCACCTAAGAAAATGCCGTTCTGCCCATTCACCACCTTGAAATCGTCCACCACCACGCCGCCGAAGTTGACGCTGGCAAAACCAATCAGCTTGCCCTGGGGCTCAATGGGCCGCACCGACACCTCGATGGGGATGACAGCCTCCTGCAGAACAGCGTCCGTCCGCATCTTTACCGCTTCGTCAATGGTAACGCCCTTGACCTCGGCCAGCTCCGCGATGGGAGACTCGAACAGCCAGCGGCGCTCCTCGGCGGCAATCTGCTCCGGGGTAAGTAATACGTCGTTGCTCAAATCTTCTTCCTCCTTTCCGGGCCGGGGGATGACCGCCCCGCCCTCATAGTCATAGCCTGCCGCGTGTATCGCGGACAGTATTTCCGCTGATACCACCCCATGCAGTTGCAGATCGGTTTCAGCCATGAACGCCAGCATATCCCGCTGGTCAAATTCCTCCGGGAGCTTTCCGCCCCATGCCCGGCGCATTTCACCCTCCGGGCCCAGCTTATAACGCCTCGGCATATCCGGCCTCCTTTCCCGGACTTTGGGACAAAATGTCCCGAAGTGCCGCTAAATCAGTGGGCCCCGAAGATGCTCCGGGCGATTGTCCCGGTCTTGAACAGCATGAAGCAGAGGAGCACCGTATAGCCCACGGTTCCCCATATCGCGCCGATGGGGTCGCCCCCGGTAGCGATGCCCTGCACCAGCACCGCATAGATGCCGACACAGACTAAAATCAGCATCCCTTGAAAGCCCACGGCAAAAAGGGATTTTAAGTAGTTCTGGCCCATGCCGCCCACCTCCCGGTTGGAGAGGGTGGCAACGGGGATGGGCGCAAGGCTGGTCAGCAGATATATTTCTATCATTCTTCCGTACACCAGCACGAAAATGATGATGCCCAGCGCCTGCATGGTAAGGCCGACAACGGAGGACTGGAGCCACAGCCCCAGAAGCGGCCCCAAATCCATCCCCTCCAGCGTGGTCTGGAGGTTACTTAACATATCCGGGGAAACCGCCGTGGAGCCCTGTATCAGCCCGGCAGAACGGGAAATCACGCTCTGCGACACGTCAAAGACGGCCATCACGATATTGAACGTGTTGGAAAGTATCAGCACCGCACACGCGGTCTTGAACATCCATTTGTAGAGGTTCGCCACGTCAACCTCGTGCATATTGTTTTTTTCAAGGAGCATCTGGATGAGCTCATAGGTGGCTACAAAGGTCAGCACCAGCCCGGCGATGGGTAAAATCACCGTCTCGGAAAGCTGGCGGATGAGGGAGAAAACCCCGGCGTTCCATGCCGCCGGGGTCGTCCCTACCTGCACCGCAATCTCTCCGACCTGGGCATTGACGGTATCAAAGAGCCCCTCAAGGTTCCCCATGATGCCGCCAATCAGCAGCTCTTTCAGCCAGTCCGTGAGCCAGTCGGTGAGAAAGTCCATAAGCCGCCGCCCTTAAAACAGCCCCGACAGCAGGGGGATGAGGGTCGTGCCGATGACGATAATGCCGCCGCCCGCCATGAGCTGTTTCATGCCTTGACTTTTTGAGCCGGGGTTGTCCGAGCCGTAGCCCTCCAGCAGATTGACAACGCCCCAGACTCCGAGGCCAGCGCCCAGCGCGATAACAAGGGTCTGCAAAGTGGTGATAGCGGATGCGAAAAATGCCATATAGTCCTCCATTTCTCCGGGATGTTCCCGGGCACAAGAAAAGCCGCCCGTTTTAGGCGGCTGGCTACTCTTTGGGACAAAATGTCCCAAAGCTATACAAAAGCGTCCGGGTCGTCCAAATCGTCATAGTTGAGGATGTCCTCGTCCTCGTCTATGGGCGTTTCGTCCGGCACGTCCGCCTCGTACACGGTGTACTGCTCGTTGGGATTGAGCTTTTTTATACGGCGGCAGATAAGCCGCTCCAGCGAAAAGGCGTTTTTCTTCTTGTCCGCCTCCGCTGTGTATCGGTAGTTGGGATGCTGTTTCAAATCATATTTCCGGGAATAGAACGGCGGCAGGCCCCGCAGTTGCAGGATGCACCTGTCGCCGGGCATGGTGGCAAGCTCGGCGGGGGTCATAAGCTCCCGGCCCAGCCGTTGGGTGTTCTGGTTGTAGCTTTCCGACTGCCCACGGGAGCGGCCCTCGGTCTGCATGGAGATGGTGGCCTTGCCCAGCCAGTTCTCGGAAATCTCCTTGATAGTGCTGGCCTCCCGGCCCCCGAGGAACACCACGCTGTCCATGTTGCCGAGTATCGTCTCGGCGTTCTTGTCGTAGATGGCCTTACATTGGGCCAACTGCTGGTAGAACAGCGTCAGGCTCACCTCCCGGGAGCGGATGACCGCCACCAGCTTTTCGAGGTTCGGCACCTGCCCGGTGTTGGCGGCCTCGTCCCACAGCACCCGCACATGATGGGGCAGGCGGCCCCCATGTACGTTGTCCGCCCGTTCACACAAGAGGTTGAACATCTGCGAAAACGCCAGAGCTACAATAAAATTGTAGGTGGTGTCGGTATCGCTGATGATGAAGAAAGCCGCCGTCCGTCTGTCCCCCAGCTTGTCAAGCTCCATCTCGTCATAGCTCATAATCTCCCGGAGTTGCGGGATGTCAAATGGGGCCAGCCGCGCACCGCATGAAATAAGTATGGAGCGGGCGGTCTTGCCGCTGGCCAGCTTGTACTTTTTGTACTGCTTGACCGCGAAACAGTCCGGCTTGCGCTTTTCCAGCCCGGCGAACATATAGTCCACCGCGTTCATAAAATCGTCATCGTCCTCCTTGACCTCCATGCCGGAAATCATGTCTACAAGGGTATTCATGTTTTTATCCTCGTCCGGGCCCTCGAAAATGATATAGGCGATAAGAGCGCAGTATAAAAGCGTTTCTGATTTCGTCCAGAACGGGTCGCCCTCCTTGCCCTCGCCTTTGGTGTTTGCTATTAGGGTATTGACAAATTTCAGAATGTCGGCCTCGTTGCGGATATAGGCCAGCGGGTTATAGTGCATAGAGCGGGAAAAATCAATGCTGTTGAAAACCTTGATTTTATATCCCTTTTTCTTTTGCAGGAAATACCCCGCCTGCTCCAGCACCCCGCCTTTTGGGTCTACCACCACATAGGAGGAATGGGCCTGCAAAAGCTGGGGCGTGAGCCAGAACCGGGTCTTGCCGGAGCCGGAGGAACCGACAACACAGCAATTCAGGTTCCGGGCGTTGGCGGGGACGGCGGGCCGGGTGTTGGTGGTGAGAAATTCCGTCCCGGTCAGAATGATGTTGTTCTCAAACCTGGGGTCGGTGAACGGCTTGATGTCTTTTTCCGTTCCCCAGCGGGCCGAACCATACTCTTCATCCCGGCGATATTTTTGGGCTTTCTTGCTTTTCTGATAGATAATCAGCCGGATCGCCACAGCCCCCGCGATGCCAGTGAGCCAGTCAAAAGGATTGAGCCCCGGCGCGAAGTCGGCAAAGGCCGGGCCGAGGGCCGCCACCATCCCCACCAGCTTGTGGGCCAAATCCGCCCCCGCCGCAAGCCGGTAGGCCGTCCCCACTTTCAGGCAGGCCCACGCGATGAACAGATAGGGGAGGTTCGACAAAAGGTACTTTTTCAGCTTATCTGTCCTCATGGGCGGCCTCCTTTACGCGGTCTTTCTTTTGCGCGGGCTGGCGCAGTATCTCGGCGGCGGCCCGTCTGAGCTGTTCCCGGATGGGTACGCGGTCAGTCTTTGCCTTATCCAGCACACGGCGGGAGTATTCCGAGAAACAAGCGGTGATTGCGTCCGCCTGCCCGCTCTTGAAGAACAGCAGATACTTGTCCGGCCCGGTCTTATAAAAGGCATAGTCAACATTCCACTTCCGGGCCACCCGGTCAAATTCCTTGGGGGCCCCGGTGAGTTCGATGCTGTTCGTGGCCGCGCCGTGGGCCATGAGCTTTTTCACGGACTGCCTGCCGTGGGGCGTCTGGTGAGCCCGGTGCTCCTTTTGTATCTTCCGACCAGCCGCCCGGAGCGCATAGGCCAGCACCCGGGCCGAAAGTTTTCCCGTTCTGATAGAAAGTGCTATCGTGCGCCGGGAAACATCCTCATCAATCAATCAAAACCGCCTCCTTTCATGGGGGATAGGCCCTCCGGCCTTTGGGACATTTTGTCTCGAAGTCACCGCTCGTCCCGGTTTGTTTCCGGGTGCTTGCGTTCAGCCGCCAGAGAGGAACGGTCAATCACTTCCTTGTAGGCAGCCATCTGCTCCCGGATGGAGAGCCGGGGGAGGGCAAAAACCTTGTGCTCCTTGGGAATATCCTCTATCCCGTGGTAGACTTCCTTAATATCGCCCGTCTGGACGATATAGCCGCCGGGGGCAAGGTGGCCGTCCTCGTTGATGGATATGTCCCGCCCGTATGCCTCATAGTCAAAGTAGTCTTTCAGCTCGGCGGGGATCGGCAAATCCTCCGCAAAATAGCGGCCCAAATCCTCCTCGCTTTCAATCTCCGGGTAAAATTCAAAGCAGTCCAGATTTTCCGCAAGGTTGATGATGTCCGCCACGCTGGAGGTATGCGCCCCCATATGGAGCGCGGCCTCGAATTTTTCAATCTCGCTTTGGGGGAGCTCCGAAAGCAGGCAGGCCAGATGGTTCAGCTCGTCCAGATTTTCATACTCGCCCAGATAGTCATAGAGCCCCAGCACATCGCCGTCAAAGCTGGTGATGAAAAATTCCTCGTAGCGTATGCCGTCCACGCCGATATTCTTTAACAGCGCCTCCACCGCCTGGGGGCTGGTGGGGAATTTCAGCGTTTCCCCCACCAGCTCGCCCTCGTTGTATTTCCCCAGATTGGTGATGTACGCCTCGAACAGCGCGGCCACGTCAGCGGCGGCCCTGTCCCTTGACGGTTAAAATGCCCTCAAGGGTGGTGGCGGTGATGCCCAGCCGCTGGGCCACGGCGATGTCGTTCTTCATGGACTCGGTGACGGTATGCCCGCACACCACCAGCACCCGGGAGCGGCGGAGCAGGTCGCGGCCAATGTCGATGCTGCTCTTGTGCTCCTCGGGAACCGCGTCATTGAGGAAAAGGGGCAGGAACAAGGCCGGGCAGATAGGGGCAAAGCCCGCATCGTAGACCGCCCGGCAGTACTGCGCGGCCAGCTCCGCGTTTTCCGTGTCGCCGCCATACCAAGCGGCGGTGATGTAAGCAAGGGGTCGTTTCATAGTCGTTTACCTCCGATATTTTGATAGTTGTCGTTCAGCCCTATCCCCCCGCCCTTTCCCATTCATGGGAAAGGGGGCGGCTCTGGAGGATATATCCCCCGCCGCGCCGGGAGGGGTGGCACAGCCGGGGCGGGCCGTCAAGGGCAAGCCGCCGCAGGCGGCGGGCGTTCCGCCCCTTGACCGCCCACTCCCGGCTGTGCTCAGTAGCAGGCGGCGACGGGGGATATACCACCAGAGCCCCTCTCTAAAAGAACGCCATGCAAGGCGCGGGAGAGGGGCGCGGGAAAGAGAAAAGCCTCGGGACAAAATGTCTCAAGGCTTACTTTTCCCGGTCGGTCTTTTTCTCCGGGGCGGTGCGCTCCGGGGGCTGTTTCTCTTTCCATTCGGCCAGCAGGGACATAATCTGGTCTTTCATTTCCCGGGGCGTGGCGTCCTTGCCGAAATACTTGTTCAGCTCTGCGGCGGAAATAATCACTTTGTCTACCTCCTTTTTCTCACGGCTCAAAATGCCGTCAATCACATCGCCGTTCAGTTTCCCGTCCTTATCCAGCTTGCGGAGCTCCTGGGCCTGGGAGAGCGAGGGGGATGCCTGCTCGCCCTCAATGGAAACGGCGATAAACCTCTGGTTTTTGGGCTTGATGAACGAGATTTCCACGGCGGGGGTGAAAGACAGCTTTTTCTCATTCACCATAGACTGGAGCTCCGGCACAAGCTCGGTCAGCCGGATATACCGCTGTACCTGCTTGTAATTCATGCCGTTGCGTTCCCCAACGATTTCCGTGGAGCGTTTGCCCACGTCCTTCGCGTCATCGCCCGCCAGTTTTGCCCCCTGGTGGCTGATGGCCTCCACCTGCATTTTTAAGGACTGCGCTTTCTCCATCGGCAAAATCTTTTCCCGGTGGCGCAGGTTGTCGTCCGTCATAGCAAGGATGGCCTCATCGTCCGTCATGTTGCGGACGATACAAGGCATATTTGCAAACCCGGCCAGCTCACTGGCCCTCTGGCGGCGGTGGCCCGCGATGATTTCATAGCCGCCACCCTCCCGGGGACGCACCAGCGCGGGCTGGTGTACGCCGTTGTCCTTGACGGACTCCACAAGCCCTTTCATTTCCGCATCGTCCCGCACCCCAAAGGGATGGTCTTTGAACGGGAACAGCTCCGAAAGTTTGAGATAGACAATCTCTTCTTTTTCAGCGCGGGTCGCGTCACGGGGCTGGGGCGGCGGCTCCGGCGCAGGAGCGGCAGGGGCTTCTTCCCTGCCCTTTACCGTGGCGGCCTTGGCCTCCTTGCTTTGGGACATTTTGTCTCGAGGTGGGGACGGGGGCCTGTCCGGGGCCGCCTTGTCAGCCTTGGCCGGGCGGCCACGGCGGGCCCCCGTCCCTCCCGGTTCACCGGGCCCCGCTTTTTCTTCTTTGGGCTTGCGGCCTCGCCTGCCCTTGGACTTATCCGGCTCGGGCGTTTTCTCTTTGGCGGCCTTTCCCTTTTTCTCGGGCTCCTTTTCCCCGGCGGCCTTATCCTCCGGGGCCGGGGTGGGCGGCTGTTCCGGTTCGGGTGGCTCGTTCTTTTCCACCTCCGCACGTTCCGCCGCCCGCCGCTCCGCCATCAGCTTTTCAATCTGGTCAGCGGATACACTCACCTCGCCGGGAGCACCCGCCGGGGCATCCTGGGCGGGCGCATCCACGGCGGCCTGCTCGGGAATGTTCTCCGGGGCCGGGGGCTCCGGCGCGGATGTTTCCGGGGCAGGAGCATCCGCCGGGCCAGTATCGAACAAGCTGGGCTGGGGATTTTCCTCCGGGCTCACGTTCAATTTTTCGTCTGCCATTCGTTACCTCCTTTTTAATTTCGTGAATATTGCACAAATATTGCGCTAAAACTTTGTTACTATTTTTTCGCCTCCCTCCCGGCTATCCACGCAAAAAAGCCGCCCGTTTTTTCATGCCGGACGGCTTTCTGCGTAATGTGATAGCTCAAATAATATTTTTTTGTGGTTGCTGGCTCCGAAAAGCCTTGATATTACAGTGTTCCTATTAAAACTCATTCATATGTAAATAGTAGTTTGCAAACCATTCTTTGATGATATTCTGCCGATATCCTGCACAGATCACAAACTCCTGAAACCCAAAAGAAGAATAATGCTTCATAATATGCCACAAAATAGGCATTCCGCCTATTTCTACCATTGGTTTTGGCTTAAACATAGATTCTTCTGCAATCCTTGTTCCAAATCCCCCTGCTAAAATCACCGTTTTCATGACGATACCCCTCATTTAAAACCGTAAATCCGGCCTATGGTTTTCCATTCTGATTTTTATCATACTCCAGTTTTTTGCCAATCTGTCCGCCAGGATGGTTGCGCCTGAACTGCCCGATATCCAGCTCCAATTTCTTTGCTGTCAACATAGCCAGCCCCTGCAATATTATCAGGTTGATGGTCGTTGAATTGTTAGGCATGATGTTCCACAGATCTCCCTCATGATGTAAATCCAGTACAATGACATTGTCAATCTGTTTGGTAAGCGTACTCTCCTTTTCAAAGGTGAGGAGCCACATGTTTACGTCCCGCTGCTTTAGCAGCCCGGCAAAATACACGGATTCCTCGGTTTCTCCGCTTTTAGTCAACAGGATCACCATATCGCCGCTTTTCACAATTCCCATATCCCCATGAACGGCGGAATTTGTGTGCAAAAAACAGGCATCCAGCCCCAAAGAAACCATCGAACCTACAAATTTTTCACAAATCGGGACATTTTTTCCCAGCCCTGAAACGATTATTTTTTTGTTATTCTTCAGTGTGGCGGCTGCTTCCTCCACCCATCTGCTAAATATTGTTTCATCAAGGGAATGTATGGAATAATCGAGTTCTTCTAATTGCTTTTCAAAATAGCGAATCATAAGACTTCCTCCAGATAATACAATCCATTATAAAATGCTCCGCAGATAGAGTCATAATCCTGCTATGCATACGTAGTCAGTGAAAGCCAGATTACCGCATGAAGCAGCTTGATTTCCTCTGGATCCGTTCCCGTCATTTCAAAGAAATCATCTTCCATCTCCTCCCAATGATTCGACTGAATATCAAGGCAGACTTCTTCCCCTTCAAACGTTAATTCAAATTTCTTCCGATTAAAGCAGTCATAATTACCCACAATAGAATAATACAGCTTTGCCCAGTCATAGCGTGGATCCCCGTATAATTCAGTAAAACCAAAATATCCTCTCGGATCCATCAAAACAGGACTCCCATTCTCACGTATCATCATATTAGAAAAAGTACAGTCCCCATGTATGAAACAGAATCTGTCGCATGTGAGCTGTTCCAGCCTTTGCTCCAGCTGCCTTTTATGATAAAAAACATTCCTGCATCTGCGTTTATTTACTGTAATATATGCTTTGTCCGCAAATGGAACCAGGCTCCTGATGTTTCGTATGCGGTCGAACGTTTTTTTATAATAAACCTCTTTACAGCTAAATGAGTCTGCCGGAATCTGAGCCGCTTCATGCAGCATTTGCAGTGAATTTATAAGCCTTCTTAAGATTTCTTTCTTCTCTTCATATGGGAACTGACACTCATAAATGTTCTTCCCCTGTATCCGCTCCATTTCCAGAGGATGGAACCCATAGATTCGTGGCAAAGATGAAGCTCCCATCCTTCCCGCCTTTTCATACCATGCACATTCTCTCTCTGCCAACCGTCTCCCCTGTTCATTCACCCACTCTTTTATCACCCGGTTTTCTTTGAACGTTATTTTATTAAACGGGCGGCATTTTTGCTCCTGCAACTGGTTATACTCTTCCAAGACTCCAAATTCCTTTGTGCCGGCAAGTCCAATTTCCCTGAATTTCATATGACATTGCTGCATCCAGCGTACCAGCTCTCCACTTTCTGGTACTGACTTTAATTTTTCTTTTCCGGTAAACAGGAAAAAACCGGCTACGCCATGCATCATTGAATTTTCTTCTGTAAATTCTGAATCTGCAAAAGACCATCTGCAGGGGAAGGTCTGTGAAATTCCTATGTAATCTTCCTGTGGATGTACCGTTTCGGATTTTCCATACCCTTCCGGCAATTCCAGACTGTCAGGCAGTATCAGGTCAGACCATACAAGCATAAAAGGCTCGCTTTGGGGTATCAGATCAAGGGCCTGCTTTATTCCCGCACAAGTTCCCGCGCCATCGGCGTCCACAACTTGATATTTGACATCCGCAAATACTTCCAGATATTCATGCATGACCTCTTTTTTATAATCTGCAATGATTACAAATCGTTTATCCGGATATTTCCGAAATAAATGGAACAGCATCGGAAGGTTTTCTACCGGAACGAGCGCCTTTGGCTTGTTTCTTGTCAGCTGCTTCAGACGCGTCCCTTTTCCGCCTGCCTGTACGATTATATATTCCATCATAAATGACTCTGACCTCCGCATTTTGTATTGCTCCACCCAGCATCTTTGGAACTATATTGGTTATTTGACGCCGGATGTAGGCAAGATACGAATCAGGCTATCTTTAATAAATAAGACATATATATTATAAAATAAGCATACAAACTCTTCCTACATTCCTTTATCCGCTTGATAATAAGATATATTGGTCATTCCCAAACAGAATGATGCGGAATCACCCGCTTCGCTCCCTGCTACCTCACCGGCAAATCCATCATCCGATGCACATCATACCGCCGCATCCGTAATTATGATTCCATCCTGTGTTCACAGGGTCCTGGCATACCCAATACGCAGCCTGCAGCCGCCTTCTAATGCCGACCGTTGTTTTTCCGCCTGCATCATCAATACAGGCATATATCATGAACTGCTTTCTTGTTCCCTGCGGTAAAGTCCCAGTATGCTGCCGAAACCCATCCAAAAAAGCCGCTCCTATGATCTTAGAACCGTATATGCCGGTGCCGGCACATACACTTGTTCGTTTTCTCAAAAAGTGTAGGTTTTGAGAAATTTTGTTTTCATGAATAATCACCTATAACCTTAGTATAAAAACAGCAAAAAGTCAATGAAATTTGTGCACTTTTACGACTTTTTTGCTGGGAAATCCATCCAAAGGCCTATTCTCAAAACCTACACTTTTTGAGAATTTAGTATTTTACATTTTCCTGTCTTATTTTTCTTTTTTGAGTGTTTCTGTCTCCTCTGCACTGTTTCCATTGAAATCAATATTACAATCTATATTGGGAACCGATGTCCCAGACAGTATTTCTCTGTACACGAATGCAAACAAAAAAACGGAGCCAGAAGCTGTATTTTTAGCCTCTGTCTCCGTTTTTAAGAAAATCAAAAAATGTCTGTGCAATATTTCAGAAATTCATGCACATCAATACCCCGGCCCAATCGGAATCTCTGTCTCACGCACCACCGAATCATATCCAGGGCCGACCTGGTTATCATCGTTCCCCGAGATCGGATCAGTCTCCACGTCAGGCGCTGTTTCCATGTGGTCTCCTCCGGATACATCTGGATTTTCCCCGCTTCCGCCATCAGAGCCGGCTGATGCTGTCTCCATAAGTTCCCCTGAATCGGATCCAGCATCCCCTCCTCCAGTTTCAGAACTCCCACTGCCTGTTCCGGCTCCCGGATTTCCTCCCTGACTGTCGGATGTATCCGATCCGCCAGGGGTTCCTTCCGACCCTGCCGGTACGGTCTCTGGTACAGATTCCTGATTTCCCGGTTGCATCTCAGGTGTGTTCTCCTGGCCTCCTTCCGGCCCTGTTGGTACACTCTCTGACCCAGGAGCCGTTCCTCCTGCCTCCTGACCGGGAACTGCCCCTCCAGTATCCTGGCTCGCGGCTGTTGTCTCCCGGCCGGCAGCTGTTCCACCAGCTCCCTGCCCTGCATCCGCGTTCCCACTGGTTCCTGCCGGAGGTCTGCTTGTCTTACTGTTTTCCGTTCCATCCAGATGATAGCAGAGCACCGGCGTCCCGGCAGAAATATTTTCATAAATCGTCTGCGCGATCGCAGGCGGAAGATTAATGCATCCATGCGAACCGTTCGTCTTATAGATTGACCCGCCAAAGCTCCCGCGCCAGTCAGCGTCATGCATGCCGATTCCACCGTTAAACGGCATCCAGTATGACACCGGCGTGCGGTAATTTTCCCCTTTCAGGGTGGCATTTCTCTGCTTATAGGTCAGCGGATAGGCCCCGGCCGGAGTGGACCAGCCTCTGGACGCATTTCCGGACACAAAATCTGATTCTGTAACCAGTCTGCCTTCTTTATAAAAGTACAGATGTTGTGCGGTCAGGTTGATTTCCACATATGTATTTCCATAGTCGTTCTCCCCGTGGCTGGCCGCCGTCTGCAGATATTCCGGTTCCCTTGTCTGCTGCTCCCCGGCCCTGATGATCGCCAGAACTGCCTCTGTTTCCTTCTTCTGGTCGATTCTCCACCCATAATTCCCTCCGGATATCGTAACCGTGGAGTTGTACGACGTTTTTAAGCTTTTTTCTTTGTAGGCCGTATTATATTTTTCTGCCAGGTTCTTTACATAATCGGATACAGATGCCTCGTCCAGCACGACTTCTCCATTCTCAACAGACAGCCATTTATGTATTTCATCCCCGTTTAATACTTCCTTCTGATTGCCGAAAACGTGCGTAACTACAGCTCCCGTATAGGTGTTGAGCTCGGCTGCCAGCGCTGAAAGACTCTCATCGTCTGCTTTAACCGCCGCTTCCTGATAACAGCCCGAATCTCTTAAGGACATCTGTGGGGTCAGGCTGCAGACAGCTTCTCCTACGGCCTGTAAAAGGACGTCCCGGTCCACGACAGTCCCCGATTTCTCCGGCACGATCGTATACCCCATAATTTCACTGTCATACTCAGAAATATGGGCATCCTCTGCCTCCTGCATGCGCTCTGGTTCCATGCATTTCAGAGAATCAACTTTCCGCGCAAGGAGCTCTTCGTCAAAGGCCAGCATGGCGGCAACTTCATGGGTCTCTCCTGATTGGAGTCTGGAAACCCATTCGCTCGGATCCTGTCCGTTAAGGATTTGTTCCAGGCTACCGTCAAATTCTGTATGGAGCCCGACCTCCTCCCCGGTGATGTTTTCGCGCAGACTGTTACGGCCCGTGATCTGCAGTGTATACCCCAGCATCTCGTTCTCGATTTCCTCTTTGACCTGTTCTACCGTTTTTCCCGATGCGTCGATCCCGTTTATTCTGGTATTAGGTAAAAACGCTTCCTTATACCGCTCCGTCTCATGTATGTAGAAAAAGCCGGCTGAGCCGGCTGCTGCCGCGACCGCTGCCAGCAGGACACCAGTCACGATCAAAAGGATCCTGCTGCCGCCAGAAGCTGCTTTTCGACGGCGGCTCTGGCCCTTGTGGCCGCTTCCTGTTTTTTCTTCTCCCATGCCAATCTCTCTCCTTTTACCATGAAGATTCCATGCTCTGGCAAGTATCTGTCATTCCATTCCTGTCTCACATTCATTTTGTTTCCTTTAACCGCTCTCTCACATCTGCTCCTGTAAGCCGGTAAACAGCTGCTGCCAGAGGGACTCCCACCAGCATACCGCTGATTCCCATAAGACTTCCCCCAACCGTCACAGCAGCCAGCACCCAGATACCCGGCAGACCGATCGAGCTTCCTACGACCTTCGGATAAATCAGATTTCCCTCAAGCTGCTGTAAGACTATGAGGAAAAGGATAAAGAACAGCGCCTGAAGCGGATTGACGGTAAACACCATGAATGCTCCGACTACTGCACCGATGTAAGCGCCCACAACCGGAATCAATGCCGTCACCCCCACCACGGTTCCTGTCATGACCGCATACGGCATCCGAAAGACAAACATCCCGGCCGCACAGAGAACACCGATGATGACTGCCTCCATACATTGTCCGATAATAAAGCTTTTAAAGGTATCATTCAGCACACCGCAGACATAGAACAGCGTATCCTTAAAATCCGGCGTTAAATATGCCTTTGCCAGCCGTTTCGCCTGCTCCCCGAGCCGTTCCTTACCGCTTAGCAAATAGATTGCGAAAATACCTCCGATCAAAAACTGTGTCAAAGCCCCGAACACTCCTGCCAGCACGGAAAAAATCGAATTGAACAGACTTCCTGCTCCCATTGCTACCATATTCAGGGTCTTTTTAATGATTTCCTGCAGATCAAGCCCCTGAAGCGCCGCAAGCTCCTCGAGCGCAGGAAGGCTTACCTGGCTGTCCACCGCCAGCTTTCCGACCTGCTCCACCAGGGCAGGAACCTCAGCGGTAATGAGCCGGATGCTGGAACGAAGTTCCGGCACGACCAGGCGGCTCACTAAGAACAGAATCAGCAGGAGGACAAGAAGCGACAGCAAAATACAGACCGGCCTCCGGCTCTTAATCAGCAGACCGCTTTTTGTACCCGGAAAATAGAGGATTTCGATGCGCTCTAACAAAATATTCAGCACATAGGCAATGATACAGCCCGTAATCAGCGGCGATGCCGCGCTGATTACCCCTCTGACAGTGCCCAGAAGCGCCGCCTGATTTCTCACGATCAGGCAGACGCAGAGCGCAATCACGCCGATCACCAGATATTTTATATACTCGCCCTTTTTCATTGATTGTTCCTTCCCATTCTATGCTATTTTCTCTCCATGCCGGTCAGGCTCCACCGCGCACCGCCTTACCCAAACGGATACATAGTTCTGCATACAACGATATCATGGTCGAGCTGTCCTCTCAACTCGTCAAGGGACGCAAACCGCATCTCCGGCCGTACGAAGTCCAGAAGCTCTACCTTGATCTGTTCCCCATAGAGATCACCGCTAAAATCATAGAGATAGGTTTCCGCACCGGCAGCATTTCGGGCTCCAACCGTTGGCTTCGTCCCCACATTCGTAAGGCCGGCGTATACTCCGGATTCCGTCGTCACTCTCGACACGTAGACACCGAACCTTGGCAGATGCTTTTCTCTGGGAGGCACAAGATTGGCCGTGGGATAAAGTTTTCTGTGTCCTAATGACTGCCCGTGCTCCACACGTCCGGATATGAAATAATAATAGCCTAAAAGCTCGTTGGCCTTTTTGATTTTCCCGCCAGCCAGCATTTCACGGATATACGTACTGCTTATAATCTTATTGTCCTGATCGCGTTCCTTGTCAACCACAAAAAAATGATATCTGTATTTGGACTCCAAAGCCGTCAGAAGTCCACAGTCTCCGGCAGCGCGGTACCCAAAATGGCAGTCCGGGCCGGTAACGATCACTCTGGCGTTCATTTTCTCCGTCAATATCTCCTTCACGAACTGCTCCGGCTCCATATGCGATGTCGCCTCATCAAAGGGATATTCCACCAAATAGTCGATTCCGGCCCCGGCAAGCAGGGCTTCACGCTCTGCATTCGTCATAATCATTGTCTGCACGCCCCCCCGCACCAATGCATTGGGGGGCGTGGAAAATGTAAACACAGCCACGGAAAGCCCCTTTTCCTTCCATGAAAGCATCTCGCCAAGGAGCTTTCTGTGCCCTCTGTGGAGCCCGTCAAATTTCCCGATGCTGACGACGGCAGGCTCCTTAATATGGAATTCCCTGCTTCCAGCAATATACTGCATGTCAATTTCCTCCGGCAGTAAGATGTTTCTTATCCTGTAACCGTTCTGTTACATAGAACGGTTACGGATATTTACAAAAATATCTTTTGGGGATAAAACATACGTTTCTCCCGCACAAATTCATAAATGCCCACAAACCGGCCGTCCATACTGTAGACACAGACCGGGCTTCCACATTCGTTTTGAGCGGCGTCTGCATTATAAAATGGATTCCCGTTTATGACAAGGCGGTCTGTGTCCGCATCCATAACGTGAACCTTCCGGTAATTCTGAAATACGGCCTCCAAAGGCAGTACTGCCTCAGAAAGCCTGTCCTCGTCTTTCAGACGCTGCATCTCTCCCAGAGTACGGCTTCCGGATATATCAAATCCGGCGGTTTTTATGCGCACAAGCGACTGCATACAGCCGCCTGCTAAAAGACGTTCCCCGATATCATGGCACAGGGTACGGATATACGTTCCTTTTGAACACGAGACTGTCATCACGACCCGGGGAAGTTCAATGGACTCGATTGTAATCCCGTAAATTTTCACCGGGCGCGCCTTCCGCTCCACCTCCACACCAGCCCGTGCAAGGTCGCACAGCTTCTTTCCATTCACCTTCAGGGCCGAATACATAGGCGGTATCTGCTCATAATCGCCTACAAAGGACTGGATCACATCCCGGATGGATTCCTCCGTCAGCCCGCTTATGTCGCGCTCTTCCAGAACCTCCCCGGTTGTATCCTGAGTGTCCGTCCGTTTTCCTAAAAGCAGCACAGCCCGGTACGTTTTATCACGGTCCGTCAGCATGTCGCAGAGCTTGGTTCCTTTTCCTGCGCAAACCAGAAGGACGCCTTCCGCCTCCGGGTCCAGAGTTCCCGTATGTCCTACCTTTTTTTGCCCTAAAATACCTCTGAGCTTTGCCACCACGTCGTGGGAGGTAAAGCCCTTTTCCTTATATACATTGATTAATCCATCATACATCGCGTCACCTGGTCATTTCTCTGTCGTCTTTTCCGCTGTTTCCTGTACTCACATAAAAATACCCTCCGGCGGTATCTCTTCCTGTACCAGTCCCCATGCTACTATGAAAGTCTCGTCGCCGTCAGGCGGCATAGATTCAGGGATGCCTAATGCGCCCGGACTACTTTCAATTATAACGGCATGCTCACTTGTGGGCGCAGGAAGGTTATTTCCACACCTGTCCTGGTACTCCTCAGTCTGGCATTCCCTGCTGTTCCATCCCGGCCCACTGTCTCCTGACCTCACTGCAAACCCGTTCGATAATCTCGTCCACACTCCCTATCACGGTACAGCCTGCTGCCTTCACATGCCCGCCGCCGCCGAAGGCCGACGCCACGCGGCTCACATCAAGCTCCGTGTTGGTCCGCAAGCTGACTTTATACTCAGAGGGCTTTCCTGTCTCATACAGCAATACGGCACACTCCACGCCTTCCACGACACGAAGCTGGTCGATGATCCCGTCTGTGGACTTGACCGTACATCCATACCGCAGAAGCTCCTCGCCTGTCACCACCGTGTAGATCAGGCGGCCGTCCATGAGGAGGCTGCATTTTGAGAGCGCCTCCCCGTGAACCCGGGTCTGCCCGTATGTTTTCATATAAAAACTCCGGTCAATGATTTTCGGAAAATCCACTCCCTTTTCGATCAGGCGGCCTGCGATTTCCAGCGTTTTCCGGGAGGTGTTAGAGTATTTAAACACTCCGGTATCATGCACGATTCCTGTATACAGACATTCGGCAGTCAAAAGACTGATCTTTTCCTCCTCCAGAATACCATAAAGCACTTCACACGTCGAACTCGCACTGCTTTCCACAAGATTCGTCTTTGCAAGCCCATGATTGGTGATATGGTGGTCGATACACAGGCTGTCCTTTGCCGATTCCAGGTAAGGGGCAAAGCTCCCCAGCCGCCCCACATCGCTGGCATCAAGTGTAATACATGCGTCAAACTGCTGATTTGGCTCGTATTCATTCCGCACATCCCCATATCCCTTCAGGTAGCCAAACTTTTGTCCCATTGGCTCCAGATAAACGTAAGGCTCTGTCTGGGGGAAATTTTCTCTGATATAATTGTACAGTCCCAGGCAGGAACCAATACAGTCCCCGTCCGGATTGACATGTCCAAGTATCACCACAGTTTTTTTATTGTTCAGAAATTCTGATAAAATTCCCACTCGAAATGACTCCTTTCTGATTTCTGTGCCATCATGTGACAGTCCGGCTGATCTGGTGCATCCGGTTCTGTCCGGCTCCTTCTTTCTGCCTGCTCTTCCTGTCTCGCTGACTCTGTCTGCCTCTCAGACTGACAGGCTTTATCTGGCAGTCATCCTATATCGAAGCTGTATCTTCCTTTTCTTCCTCTTGACTGCCGTGTTCCCCTTCTGATATCCTGTCTCCGGCAGCACATTCTTCCTTTTCACTGTCGCTCCCTGCCACCTCGTCAATGAGCCTCGACATGCGGACACCATATTCGATGGACTGGTCGAGTACAAAGGAAAGTTCCGGCGTATTGCGCAGGTTTACCTTTCTGGCAAGCTGCGTACGGATATATCCCACAGCGCTTTTTAATCCGCGCAGCGTGTCCTTTGCCTGCTCTTCACCTGCCAGGACGCTTACATAGGCCTTGCAGAATTTGAGATCCGGCGTCACCTGCACCATGACAACGCTCGTCATGGGATGGATTCTGGGATCCTTTAACTCAGAGCGGATGATCTCGCTCAAAGCTTTCTGGACCTCACCGTTAATTCTCGTATTTTTAATGCTGTTCTTTCTCAACTGATACTCCTTCTATCTCTCTTCCTTCGGCCTGCACACATAACAGAGCTGTCTTTCTCCAACGCACGGCAGACCGCGGCCCTGCCTGCCGTCCTGCCGTCTCAGATAAGAAACGAACGCAGGATGGCAGGCAGACTTATATCCTATCTCGGCACCTCTACCATGATATATGCCTCGATCGTATCATCCTCCTGCAGATCATTAAAGCTGTCAAAGACAAGTCCGCACTCGTAACCTGCATTGACCTCCTTCACATCATCCTTAAACCGCTTCAGGGAGGCCAGAGCGCCTTCGAAGATCTGCTCGCCGTCCCGGCTGATTCTTACCTTGCAGCCACGCACAATCTTGCCATCCAGGATATAGGAACCGGCAATGGTGCCCACTCCTGAGGCCTTGAAGGTCTGACGCACGACAGCATGGCCTGTCACCTGCTCCTCGAAGATCGGATCCAGCATGCCCTTCATGGCAGACTCCACATCCTCGATCGCCTGATAAATGACACGGTACAAGCGCATATCCACCTTTTCACGGTCGGCCGTTGATTTGGCTGTCGCATCCGGACGCACATTGAAGCCGATAATGATTGCGTTGGACGCCGATGCCAGCGTCACATCCGATTCGTTGATCGTACCAACGCCTCCGTGGATAACCTTTACCATAACTTCCTCGTTGGACAGCTTCAAAAGGCTCTGCTTCACTGCCTCCACGGAACCCTGTACATCTGCCTTGACGATGATCGGCAGCTCTTTCACATTGCCCGCCTTAATCTGGGAGAACAGATCGTCCAGAGACAGTTTCGCCTTGGTGTCCTCGATGAGTTTATTCTTGCCCTCTGCGATAAAGGTCTCCGCAAAGCTTCTGGCTTCCTTCTCATTCTGCTGAGAAACAAATACCTCCCCGGCATTGGGAACATCGTTAAGGCCCAGGATCTCCACCGGAGTAGACGGTCCTGCCTCCTTCACACGGTTCCCCTTGTCATCCATCATAGCACGGACTCTGCCGTAACAAGAACCGGCTGCCACACAGTCTCCGATCTTCAAAATGCCTTTCTGCACCAGTACCGTTGCCACCGGGCCTCTTCCCTTGTCAAGCTGCGCTTCAATGACAAGGCCTCTCGCCTTCCGGTTGGGGTTCGCTTTTAATTCCTTGACCTCGGCAGTCAGAAGAATCATTTCCAAAAGCTCCGGAATTCCTTCCTTTGTATGTGCTGATACCGGAACAAATACGGTATTTCCACCCCAGTCCTCCGGAATCAGCTCGTGCTCGGAAAGCTCCTGCTTTACACGCTCGACATTGGCACTCGGTTTGTCGATCTTGTTGACGGCAACGATGATCTCCACTCCTGCTGCCTTCGCGTGGTTGATGGCTTCCACGGTCTGCGGCATTACGCCGTCGTCTGCCGCTACCACCAGGATCGCGATATCTGTCGCCTGAGCTCCGCGCATACGCATGGCCGTAAATGCTTCATGGCCCGGTGTATCCAGGAATGTGATCTTCTGGCCGTTCGCCTCTACCACATAAGCGCCAATATGCTGTGTGATTCCGCCAGCCTCTCTGGCAGTAACGTTCGTCTCGCGGATCGCATCCAGAAGCGAGGTCTTTCCGTGATCGACATGGCCCATCACGCAGATAACCGGCGGTCTGGAAACCATCGATGCCTCATCTTCCTCATCCTCCTTTAAGAGCTCTTCGATGACGTTAATCTTCTTTTCCTTTTCACAGAGGATGTCGTACTCCATTGCGATTTCCTCTGCCTTATCAAAATCAATCTCCTGATTGATGGTAACGATAGTTCCCTGTAAAAACAGCTTCTTAACAATAGCGGACGGCTGCAGCTTCATCTTGTCAGCCAGTTCTTTGATCGTGATAAACTCCGGAATGATAATGGTCTTGACTTCCTCAACCTTCGCATCTTCTTTCCTCGGCTGCTGCATGACAGGTGCTTTTACGCCCTTGCCGCTTCTCGCGCTCTTTCCTCTTAACTCGCCGTCACGGTCTTTCTTGGCATCATGCTCTTTCTTATAAGCATTCTTGCTTGCCTTCGTATTCTGCTGTTTCTGTGCCAGCGGTGTGTCAAAGGATGGTTTGGGAATGTTCAGGCCGCGTCCGCCCTGACCGCCTCTGTTGTCACGGCCTCCCTGATAGCCTCCCTGGCCGCTTCTTCCATCTCGGCTGCCCTGGCCTCTTCCGCCATCACGGTTTCCCTGGTAGCCTCCCTGACCGCTTCTTCCGTCTCGGCTTCCCTGGTAGCCTCCCGGGCGATTTCCACCATCTCGGCTTCCCTGGTAGCCTCCCTGACCGCTTCTTCCATCTCGGTTTCCCTGGCCCTGATAGCTGCCCTGACCGCTTCTTCCGTCTCGGCTTCCCTGGTAGCCTCCCGGGCCACTTCTTCCGTCTCGGCTTCCCTGGTAGCCTCCCTGACCGCTTCTTCCATCTCGGTTTCCCTGGTAGCTTCCCTGACGATTTCCGCCGTCTCGGCTTCCCTGGTAGCCTCCCTGACCGCTTCTTCCGTCACGGCTTCCCTGGCGATTTCCACCGTCACGGCTCCCCTGACCTCTTCCGCCATCACGATTTCCCTGTTCCCGGCCTTCCTGATAGCTTCTTCCCTGTGCCGGGCGACCCTCACGCGTTGCCGTACCTCCCGTCTGGTTCTGGGAACGGCCGGAATACTGCGCAGTTCTCATTTCCTGCTGTGCTGCTTCTGATTTCACGGCTGCTGCATCGGATGTCTGACCGAAAGCCGCCTGTACCGTTGTCTGACGGCTTTCTGACAGTTGCGGCTGTCTTACCGCTTCCGTCTGCTTTCCGTTCTCCTGTTGTGCAGAACCCGCCGCCTGTTCCTGCGGCTGCTTTACCGCTTTGGATGGCTGGAGCTGCGCTGTTTTTTGCATAGAAGTCTGTGCAGATGCTGTCTGGCCCGCGCCTTCCCCTGCGGCCTGCGGCTGTCTCACCGTCCCCTGCAGCGGCTTTAATGTACCGGACGGCTGCAGCGGCTTCTGCGGCATCGGTCTCGATCCCGGAGAGGCTTTCACCCCCTGTGTCGGCGGCATCGGCCTTGACTGCGCCGCGCTTCTGGCCTGTAACGCTTCCTGCTGCCTTCCCTGTGCCGTTCCTGTTGTCTGGCGTGCCTGCATTCCTGCGCCGTTTCCTGCCGGCCTGGCCGGTCTCTGCCCCTGGCCGGTGCGCGCACCGGACGGACGTCCCTTCTGGGAGCTGTTCTGTGGGCGGTAAACGGCCGCAATCCTCTTTTTCTGTTGTACCGGCGCCCCTTCGGCACTCTTACTCTCTGTCGAAGCCTCAACAGCCGGCTTCGGTGCAAGTGCCTTTTTTACGATGGACACCTGTTCATCTGTCACATTTGACAGATTGCTTTTCACTTCTACATTATTCTTCTGCAAAATATCTAAAACCTCTTTACTTGTTTTTCCTAAATCCTTCGCCAATTCATTCACCCTCACACTCACTGCCTCCGTTCCTAATTATAACTGTTTCTTTACAGCATCAGAAAATCCCGCATCCTGCACTGCCAGAGAAGCCCGCATCCCTCTGCCAATGGCATGCCCGAGCTCTTCCTTTCCTCCAAATTCAACATATGGGACTTTATAATAAGTACACATGTTCCTGAACATTTTCTTTGTATTCTCCGATGCCTCCCCGGAAACGATGACAAGACAGGCTCTTCCGGATTTTATCGACTGCTCCGTGGAGAATTCTCCGCTCTGTACCTTCCCTGCCCTCGCTGCAAGCCCCAGGAGGCCAAGGATCTTACTTCTGTTCGCCAAGCCGTTCCATCTCCTTTTCCAGACTCTCGTAAACCTCTTTCGAGATCGCCATCTTAAAAGAACGTTCCAGTCCCCTGCCCTTGACCGCTTTCCGAAAACAGTCCACAGACGGACAGAGATATGCCCCGCGCCCGTTCTTCCTTCCAGTCATGTCAATGGAAATGCTGCCCTCCGTATCCTTCAGCACACGAATCAATTCCCGCTTCCCTTTCATTTCTCCGCATCCAATACACTGCCTTTGCGGAATCTTTTTCTCTGTCGCCACTCATTCATCACTTCCTGACTCTTTTATGGGTTTTATGCATCCCGTCTGTCTACATCTCGTTTTTGCAGTCTGACGACTCTGTATCAGCTCCATCTGCGTATTCTTCATTCATATCAGCGGACAGCTCTTCACCGACTTTGTCTGTGTACCCGCCACTCATGCCGCCTGGCAGTTCTCCACTGGCTCTGTCTGCGTACCCGCCACTCATGCCGCCTGGCAGTTCTTCACCGGCTCCGTCTGTATAATCGCCACTCATGTCGCCTGACAGCTCCTCACCGGCTCCATCGGTATCTGCTCCGTCCACATACTCTTCATCCATGTCGGCAGGTATCTCTGCGTATTCTCTGTCTGCATATTCTCCGTCTGTATAACCAGCCTCTTCCCCGTATTCTTCCTGTGGGACATAGCCGACGTTTGTCTCATAGATTCCTGCAAATCCGTCCTCAAAATCATCGTAATCCATCTCATCAAAAAGGCCAAGCTCCCTCGCCTGTGTCTCACTCTTAATATCAATGCGGTAGGTCGTGAGTCTGGCCGCCAGTCTGGCATTCTGTCCTTCCTTGCCAATCGCCAGGGACAGCTGGTTATCCGGGACGATTACCTGAGCCTCTCTGGCATCCTCGTCTGCAACAACGGAGATTACTTTGGCCGGACTCAACGCATTCTCAATCAGGAATGCCGCATTGTCATCCCAGTTGATAATGTCAATCTTTTCCCCGCGGAGTTCATTGACAATTGCATTGACCCTGGCTCCGTTCAGTCCCACACAGGCTCCGACCGGATCCACATTGGGATCTGTCGAGCTGACGGCAATCTTTGTTCTCGAACCCGCTTCCCGGGCAATCGCCCGGATCTCCACCGTGCCGTCACGTACCTCCGCGATCTCTGCCTCAAAAAGTCGTCTCACCAGATCCGGGTGTGTACGGGATACGGAGATTCTCGGTCCTTTGGGGTTATCCTTGACTTCCAGAATATAGATCTTAATGCGCTCCGTTCTCTGGAATACCTCACCTTTCACCTGCTCGGATTCCGGCAGAATTGCATCCACCTTGCCAAGATCAATGCTTACGTTCCTGCCCACATACCGCTGCACAATCCCTGTGACGACTTCCTTTTCTTTACAATACCATTCGTTAAACTGTGCTTTCCTGCCTTCCTCCCGTATCTTCTGTAAAATCACGTTCTTGGCATTCTGTGTTGCGATACGGCCAAAATCATGAGAATCTATTGGAATCTGTACAATGTCTCCAATCTCAAACTTCGGGTCCCTCATTCTCGCATCTGCAAGACTGATCTGAAGGACCGGGTCCTCCACCAGTTCTACCACTTCCTTTTCCGCAAATACGGAATAATCACAGGTCTCATGGTCGATAATGACCCTTACATTATCCGCTTTGCCGAAGTGATTCTTGCAGGCAGTGAGAAGGGAGTTCTCGATTGCCTCCAGCAATGTCTCTTTGCTGATGTTGTTCTCTTTCTCCAGCACGTTCATTGCTTCCAACAGTTCCTTATTCATTTCTTATCCTCCTTTAAAAATCGAATGCCAGACGAATCAGAGCAACATCTTTCAAGTCAAAGGTACTTTCTGACTCATCCTCATATCGAATCGTCACGGTCTTTCCGTCATAGCCAGAAAGGATCCCCGTAAAATCCTTCTGACCGTCAAGCGCCCGGTATAGCCTGACTTCCACCTGCTCCCCCATACTGCGTTTGAAATCTTTTTCCTTTTTTAAGGGCCTGCCAAGCCCGGGAGAGCTGACCTCCAGGATATAGCTTTCGTCAATAAAATCCTCCTGATCCAGCCAGTCGCCCAGTCTCCGGGAAACCATCTCGCAATCGTCCACCGTAAATCCGCCCGGCTTATCAATGTAGGCCCTCAAATACCAGGTCCCTGCCTCCTTTACATATTCCACATCCACCAGTTCAAACCCGTTTTCTTCCATAACAGGAAGCAGATATGCCTCGACCCGCTTTTCGTAATCCTCTTTTTTTGACATAAGCTGTTCCACCGCCCTTCCAGTGCTTCCTCCGGCCTTTACCACGCATCCGTGCGTATCATTTTATTATGTACGCAAAAAGCCCGTCATTACAGCCTCTCTGCATACTAAGACATAAACGAAAGAGTGGACTTTTCTGTCCACTCTTTTCTGCCGGTTCCTTTTGTTATCTATTATACTATACCACCCTTTCCTCTAAAATGCAAGCATTTTATTTAACAGTACATTGCGCCTTGCCTTTAAAAAAGGTACTGCAATAGCGGCAGGATAGTATGCTGCATAAAAAAATGAAAAAAATTTATTTTTGTGGTATAACACAGGAAAAAGCGGTAATAATAGGAGTATCACCAAAGAGAAAGATTAATACTTATCCTCCCCTTTTTAATACCTCGTTTGTTTGCCTGGTGCAACAGACGGGGTATTTTTTTATTTAATCAATGCCTTCCTGATATAACATTTACATATCTGAGAATGTGCTTCCATCTTGGGTCATCTTCCAAAGGGAAGCTTAATGGAAGATTGGCTGTTTTCCTTGAAACGCTGAATGATTTCCGATATAATAGAATTCATTAGGATGTCAAATGCGCCTGAATCACTTTCACTCATGATTGCGTCTCACTCGGGGGCGCATGGAGGTTACATATGCAGCACATAACATATTACGATATTGGATTAAACCTGTTCTGCCGCCAGTTCCCTCAGCCGGAAAAAATCATCGCTGATGCCGCTCTGGCTGGGGTATGCTGTATCCTGACAGGCACAGACCGCAGAGAAAATGCACAGATTGATGCTTTCACCAGAACCCACGACGTTTTCGGTACAGCGGGAATCCATCCACACAACGCGGATTCTGCAAAACTGGAAGATATTGAGCAGATCGGGCGGTTTGCGGCAGAAAACAAACGCATCGTCGCTATCGGCGAATGTGGTCTTGATTTTGACCGCATGTTTTCCACAAGGGAGAATCAGATCCGCTGCCTGGAAAAACACATCGTCCTGGCAGAGAAACTCTCCATGCCGCTCTTTCTTCATGAGCGTTCCGCAGCAGAGGAATTCATCCGCAGATTCAAAAAACACCCGGATATCTGTAAAAAATCAGTCGTACACTGTTTTACTGGTGACAAAAAAACTCTGGAGCAGTATCTTTCTATGGGATTTTCCATCGGCATTACCGGATGGATCTGTGATGAACGCAGGGGAAAAGAGCTCCGACAGGCCGTAAAGCTGATTCCCTTAGACCGGATTCTGATTGAAACAGACGCACCGTATCTGACTCCCCGCAATGTACCGGGACTTGGACGGACCAATGTGCCGCAGAACATCATCTACGTGGCAAAGGAACTGGCGCACCATATGGGGATTGAAGAAGAAGAACTGATTGAGAATGCCAGAAAGAATACGGAGCGGCTCTTCCGGCTCGAAGAACGGATGGGCAGTTCAATCCTGTAACTGCTTGTTACTGTGAAAGCCCATCGCCGCAGGCGATCTAAGTTCAGGGATGCCAAATGCGCCTGGACTACTTTCATTCATGGTGGCGCGCTCACCTGTGTGCGCATGATGGTTACTGTGAAAGTCTCGCCGCCATCAGGCGGCATAAATTCAGGGATGCCCAATGCGCCTGGACTACTTTCATTCATGGTGGCGCGCTCACTCGTGGGCGCAGGAAGGGTTCTGTCCGTCCGGACACAGAATATTCCTGTTGTCAGCAAGGGGCGGTCTCAAAGCTGCCTCCCTGCCCCAAGCTGCCAGAATGCAACCGCACTGGCGGCTGCCACGTTTAAAGAGTCCACACCGTGGGACATCGGGATACGGACAATATAGTCACAACCGTCCACCGTAGACTGCGGCAAACCGTCACCTTCTGAGCCCAGTATTACGGCAAGCTTTTCCTCCCCCGCGAGCCTGGGATCGTCGATCCGTAAGGCACGGCTGTCGAGAGCCATTGCGACTGTCTTAAAGCCGGCATGTTTTAGTTGATTCACCCATGACTGCGGCCGGCTGTCCGATTCCTTTTCAAAATAAGTCCATGCAATCTGAAACACGGTCCCCATGCTGACCCTGACTGCTCTCCGATACAAAGGATCGCTGCAGCCGGGAGTTAATAATACCGCATCCATACTGAGTGCTGCCGCTGAACGGAAGATCGCTCCTACATTCGTTGGGTTCATAATGTTTTCCAGAACCGCAATCCGGGCCGCGCCCTCGCAGAGACTGCGGACCGTTGGCAGTCTGCGCCGCTTCATCGCACACAGAACGCCCCGCGTCAGCGGAAAGCCTGTCAGCTGCTTTAATACATCGAACTCTGCCGTGTAAACAGGAATATCCCCGCAGCGGGCAATGACATCCCTGGCTTCCCCCTCCACATGCCTTTTCTCCATCAAAAGAGAGACCGGCTCATATCCCGCACAAAGCGCCCGTTCAATCACCTTTGGGCTTTCCGCGATAAAAAGGCCTGCATCCGGCTCATGATAATGCAGTAATTGCCCCTCGGAAAGCCGTGCATACACATCCAGCCCCGATGCGTGAAAATCTGTTATTTCCATGATATTCGGCATAGATGCCTCCTGATATGGTATTGTATTCATAACAACAATCCCGGACTGTCTGATTGCCAGATTATCCGGGAACCGGGGAAATGATCCCTATCGTACAATAGAATGGCTGTGGATATAAAATTCCTCCTGGCTTGGCTGATATTTTTTCTCCATTTTCACTAATCCGTCATCGAATCGCTGCGCCGCTTCCTCATCGAGCTGCATGACCGGGCTGTCATGATAGATCCATTTTCTGCCATCCAGAGCTCCTTTGCCATCATCGCGGACGGACACGTTTCGTCCGCCAGACTGATCTGATACTTCTTACAGCTTTTGAAACCACGGCTCACGTAATTGCCGGGGTTCCCAAAGATCACGATCACATCGTATCCCAGTGCTGAGGCCTGCTTAAAGGAATACTCCATGAGCATTTTTCCGTATCCCTTCCTCTGATGTTCCGGTGCAATGCAGACCGGGCCAAAAGTCAGAATCGGCTTTTCCTCGCCGTTCTCTCCGGCCAGCCTGGCTTTTGTATACATGATATTACCGATTACCTCGCCATTGACCTCGATTACAAAATCAAGCTCTGGCAGAAAATCCTCATGCCCGCGCATGATATGGACTAAATAATGTTCAAAACACCCCGGTACATATAGATTATAGAATGCGCTTCTTGTAATCTTTTCCACCCGGCTGTAATCGGTTTCCCTCTCATTTCTGATTGTAATCATTGTTTTCCCCTTCCATCTCCATTGATGGCCGCATCTGCCGGGCAGATACGGAAACTTATTTCATTTCTTCCGATACATCCCCGATATCAAGGATCTCGCATCCGTTATAGAAAAATCTCAGAATCTCCATACAGCTCTTACCGGCCTGGGCCATTCCCTGGGCTCCGTTCTGGCTCATTCCCACACCATGCCCGTAGCCGCCTCCATAAATCGTAAAGGACGTCACATTATTTTCATCCGTTCCTTCATTTTCTATGTAAATGAAGCCGCTCGGCAAATCACGCAGACCACTCGTCGTACTGCCGTCCTTTCTCGTCAGTTCCAACCTGGCGTTTCCAAGGATGCTGCGGATTCGGTTCTGACCTGAAAATGTCTTTGTTCCTTCTGTTCCAACCACCTTCAAAGTCCTCGCGACCCCGCCCGGGCCGCGCTCTGTGACCGTAAGCCCCGTGATACGCCCCACGCCTCCGATCTTCTCTTCCAGAATCTGGCTCGTTGTCCTGACATTCCAGCGGAACAGGGAAAATTCTGAATCATAGGCCCTGACGTCCATATTTTTGATAAATGCCCCAAACGTTTCATTGGAGGTCAGATCCTGCGGCTCTGCTGCATCATTCAGGGAAACGGCTCTCAGGTATGGCGTATTGCCCGCATCAGCCCCCCAGACGCTTCCGTCCGTACTGTGCCCGCAGGAGGTCGAATAGTAAAATGCCTCCAGAGGCGTATCCCCATAGACTGCGATCTGGCCGAAGGTCTCATTTACCGCGGCATCCGTTGTGTCAAACGTGCCGATATTATTGTATACCTGATAATTGGTACTGTCGTCTACATGGGCTCCATATTCAGAGTAAGAATTGCTCTGGATCTGCCGCCAGGCATACGTCCTGGCGCATACCGCCTGCGCCTTTAATGCCTCAAGCGCATAGCTCTGAGGCATTTCGCTTGGCACAACCCGCTTCAGATACTCCTCCAGATCCACCTCATTTAACAGCAATAGTCCTTCCGGCTCCTTCGTTATTTCCATGTGTCCCGGATAGACCGGTGTCTGGCCGCTTCGTTCGATGCCGCCCACTGTAATCATACCGCCCTCATTCGCAGAGCGGAATACCATACGTCCCCCGTCAAGCCGTGCATCATCCATCCGAATCGTCACAGTCTCCCCGGCCGCTACAGACTGCGTTTTCTTATCCGGCTCATTTCCATATTCCAGCACAGCCATTGAATCGCAGGACAGAACAACCTCTGAATGGAACAGTGATTCAAAACCGGTCTGCATCAGAAGCACACGGATATTGTCAATCTCCGGACGCTGCGTTGTCAGTGCTGCGCAGATCTCCCCATTGGCCACCACAAACTCCTGCATGTGATAGCCGACAAGAATATCCTTTTTCTCCTGCTCCTTTAGCACGCCGTATGTCCTGTAGATTTTAAAACTGCCGGCAAAAGGCACATTACCATATCCTTCGATCTCAATCTCATTCTCTCTGACCGACAGAACCGTTCCCGTGATCCTGTCCTTTTTGAGAACCAGGCGGTTTGGCTTTCCCCCCTTCAGGTACAGGTCGCCGACCTGGCCGGAAATCTCATTCTCATCCTTTAAGACTCCTTTCACCGGAAAATCCCGCTGCATACTGCCGATGAAAATCGTCACGGCATCGCCGGAAAATCCGGAGATCCACGCATTTTCATAAACAATCTCATCCGAAATCACTTCAGATACCTTCAGGATATCAGAGCCACGTACCAAAAGCGATACCTTCTTATCCACACAGGCATCCAGATAAAGCCCTTCAAACAACAGCTTTCCGTCCTTTGTATAAGCGGTCCACGGCGCTGCTTCCTTCACATTATTGGGCGTCCCGTAGAGATCGGTCACCAGTTCCTTTACTGCACCCTCCGTATCGGCAACTGCCCGGAATCTGTCATAAAACTTCCAGAACTCCTCTCTGGATACAGACTTCCCGCTCTTTTTATCTCTATGCTCCAGTACATATTGGGAAAGCTCCGGCGGTATTTCCCCGCTCAAAACGCCCACGATGCCGGATAGATCACCGTAGGTCACTGCTGCAAGAGCACTCTCCTGCCCTGGCGGACATGCCTCCTCATCCAGTGCGCCCATGCGGTACAGATAATCCATATATCTTACATACCACTGCCCCTGCATTTCTTCCGGAAATGCGGAACCTTCCGCCGCCGCTTCCCGGACCGCTGCCTGATCGGCTAGCGTCAGAGCCACTGTCCGCGCGGCAACGGCGCGGGAAATCCAGTCGTTTCTCGGCTCCAGAACCACGATTGCGATTAACAGCGCCACGATCATGGTAGAAATTCCCGCCACCCAGTTTATCATCTTTTTATTATCGTCCATAATCCCTCACTGTCCGTAGTCGTTTCGCTCCCGTCAGACATCCAATCCGTTCCCCTGAGCTGCTGCCCGTTCCGGCGGCAGGCAGAATGTATCTCACCGACAAGAGCCGCTCCCGTAAAAATACGGCTCACCGGTAAAACGTTGAAGGTCAGCTAAGATAGGTGCCGTCGTTCTCGTCGATCTTTTTAAGATCCATGTAATCGTCTGTATCCACTGACAGGCTTTTTTTCCGCAGAAAGCTGTTCTGAAGCTTGGAAAACAGGTCAAAGATCACTGCCGTAATCGGCACCGCCACGATCATGCCCACAAATCCCCACATTCCGCCGAAAAAAAGAATCGAGAACAGCACCCAGAAGCTGGATACCCCTGTGGAATTCCCGAGAATCTTCGGCCCCAGAATGTTGCCGTCAAACTGCTGAAGTACAAGAATCAGGCCAATAAAATACAGGCACTGCTTGGGACTGATAAGAAATACAAGAATCGCACTGGGAACCGCCCCGATGAAAGGGCCGAAAAAGGGAATCACATTCGTGACGCCGATGATTACGCTGATTAAAAGCTCAAACGGCATCTTAAACAGCTTCATGAGAATGAAGCAGATAATACCGATAATCAGGGAATCAATCAGCTTGCCGATAATAAAGCCTGAAAACACCTTGTGAATATAACGGAACTCATCAATGATCCCATTCGCGGTCTTTAACGGCACAAACGCATAAACAATCTTTTTCACCTGTGCGGTCAGCAAATCCTTGATATTCAGCAGATAGATCATCACGATCAGGCCGATCAAAAGGTTCTTTGCCAGATTAAACAGATTGAGGACACCGTTCGAGACACCGCCCACGATCTTTTCCAGATTCTGCAGATTCTCCAGACTCTGCAGATTGGGAATCAGGCTCTCGCCGGCCCAGCTCTGTACCGCCTCCACTGCCATCTGGTAAATCGTGAGTACTGTCTCTTCAAGGGGAGGATTGTTGGCAAAAAGCTCTGTCAGCCAATTATATATATTTTGAATATAAGCCGGCATGGTATTGACAATGCCCTGAATGCTCATATAAATCTGCGGGATAATCATTTTGGAAAGACTGGCGATCACCACAGTTAAGAAAATGAGGCTGGCTATCGTCCCCACCATCTTCGATACACTGTTTATAAACGCTTCCTTCCCTTTCTTTCTGCCCAGAAACCCAGCCGCAGCATTACGGGCGGCATTATAGATCGGGGACA
This sequence comes from bacterium 1XD42-76, assembly GCA_009917545.1. Taxonomy (GTDB): domain Bacteria; phylum Bacillota; class Clostridia; order Lachnospirales; family Lachnospiraceae; genus QZDW01. The sequence goes on along the minus strand of QZDW01000003.1, from coordinate 132,065 downwards.
GCAAAAATGCCAGAATGGCCCCGTAAATGATCGGCGCAAGGACCGATAGGATCTTGCCTCCCATCTGGATCACTGCTTTTCTCTCAAGAAACAGAAACACCACAGAAATCGCGGCGATAATGACCAGAACTGCTGTCACTCCCATAAAAATATATCTGTCATAACGATGATTTTTCATATGTCTTTCTATTCTCCCTGTCGCTGTCCTCTCTGTGTGTTCTGATATGTACCTGCGAAAGAAAGCAGCGATTGCTCGCTGCTTTTATCTTTCGCACTCCCAAAATGCCGGTTCCTGCATAATTGACGCCTAGCTTTGCTAGGTGGGCAACCGCACTTAAACTTCTGCCTTCCACTCTGAGGAGGCCTGACATCCGCTTAAAAATATAGGAATCCCTTTTGTCAAATGTAGGTTCAAAATAAACAGGAGTATCGAACATTCCAGGAAATCTGATTCGTTTTGTATGTCATCATTATAGCGCATATGTCTGAATTTTTCAAGCGCCAATTCCTGGTCTAAGCAGAAAAATTTGTAACCGTCAGACAACGGGGAATCCGGCACATAGTTTCGGGTTCAGCCCTGCCGGCAATTCATCATTCATCCAAGCCCCTGAATCCGTTCTGAAACTTCTTTTGGCGTAGCTGCAATCCAGTCGGCTCCTGCCGCCAAAAGTTCTTTTGAACCTCCGTATCCATAGAGGACGCCGACAGCCGGGATCCCTGCCTGATGGGCGCCTTCGATATCGTGCTTCCGGTCACCGACCATAATAACCTGGTCTTTCTTTGTCAGGCTGCACTGTTCCATCACATAACGGATCACATCATCCTTTCGTACCCTTGTCCCGTCCTCGCTGGCGCCGCCTGCAAACTTAAAATATGGCAGCAGATGAAAATGCTCCAGCACCCGTTTCGCCATCGCCTCCGGCTTGGAGGTTGCCACATAGAGCATCCGGTTATCCTCCTGAAGTACCCTGAGCATTTCCACAATGCCCTCATACGGTTCATTTTCCGCCCAGCCCCGCTCATTATAATATTCCCGGTATACATAGACTGCCTCATGGGCATCCTTTTCCGAAAATCCATAAAACTCCATAAAGCTGTCTGTGAGCGGCGGCCCTACGAAAGGCTTCAGGGCGTCCAGATTGGTCTCCTCAATCCCGTAACGTCTCAGGGCATACTGTACAGCTCTCGTGATTCCCGGCATGGAATCCGTGAGCGTGCCGTCAAGATCAAACAATATGTGCTGTTTCCTCATACTCTGCTCCTTTTTACCCGGACGGGTGCCTTTGGATTCTCCCATCATGTCCGCAGTCTGCTCCGAACGGTTTTTCGTCTTTTATGAAAAGGGCGCAGCGATAACGGCTGCGCCCTGAGACTGCCTGTATGAGAGGCAATCTGTTCTTACTTATTTTAACTCGGCAACTACCTTCTCAAGGGCTGCAAGAGCGTCGTCCGGAAGCTTGTCATAGCCTTCCTTAGCCTCTGCAAACTCTTTGATCTCGTTGACACGGTCGTTCATGCGGGCCTTGAGCTGTCCCACATACTCTGCATCGTTCATATCCGGAACAAAGCCTTCCCAGTCAAGGATCTCGATATCGGAGAACGGACCCCACTGATGGAAGTTGGCCTTCTTCTCAACGATCGCCTCCAGAATACCCAGAGTATCGGACGGTTTTACCTTCTTGCCCATGAAATCGCCGGTGTTCACGATATAGCAGTCAACATTCTTTTCCTCAACCAGCTTTTTGAACTTCTCGTAGTCGTTTGCAAGCGGATACGTACGGAACGGATTCGCATAAGGAACAACGACCAGCTTGTTCGGATCTGCACCAGGGGCCAGACGCTCTGCGGAGGAGCGCTTGGTAGCCAGGGTAGCACCCATAACAGAAGCCAGGGAAGCACCTTTTAACTTTACAACCGGCGGAATCGTCGGATCCTTCATGATCCAGAAGATTGCATTTACCGGAGCGTCGATACGGTCCACACGGTTCGGAGACCACAGCTTGGACTTGATCGCACGTCCGTTGCCGTTACGGATATCTTCTGTCACGAGCTGGATCTTGCCCTCATCGTCAAGCGTTGCAGAGCAGTTCTGAGCAGTCAGGAGGTACTTATTGTCATCACAGCCAGTCGGATAATCGGCTGTCTTATCAAAGTAGGTCGGCTCAAGGGCGATGGATGCGCAGGTATCCGTGTTGATAACGAATGCGTCATCGTGCAGAACCTTGATCTCGTACTTTCCGCCGTGCTTTGCATGCGTCAGAGTGGACTTACCAGATCCAGACAGGCCGTATACGGATGCAACATACTTGCTGCCGTCAGCCAGTGTGTATTCTTTCTGTCCGCCGTGGCAGGAAGCGTAACCGTTGCGGTTGGCAATCGCCCATGCCATCGTCAGTGTGCCCTTCTTGTGCTCACCAAAATATCTCATACCGAGAATGCAGGCACAGTTTGTCTCTGTATTGAAATAGCAGAGAGTCTTTTTCTGTGGGTCAGACAGGCAGTCTAGGGATACGCTCGGTCTGTCGGAGCCATTCCACTGCGGATCGGAGAAAATAAAGATATCGGCTTCCTTGCCGTCTCCCACCGGTTTGGAGTGCTTGTACATCTTGACATACTCGTCAGACATGTACTGGAAGTTTAACATCCAGTTGTACATGATATTCTCTTCTCCCTCCGGAATCAGAAGGTGAGCCTTTACCATGAACTCCGGATCAAGACCTACGAATACCTCGGCATGGTACATATTTTTCCAGCGTGACTCGTAAATGGCATCCATTGCCACCTTATCCAGTGCTTCACAGTCCACTCCCGGCTCACCGGCGATCCGGCGTGCTGTCGCATAACGGCCTGTGATCGCGCCGTCGTTAAATAAGAGGACCTTCGCGTCCTTATCGAGGCCAAACTCTTCTCCTCTGTATACAGGCATATCCGTCACAATGGTTCCCGGAGAATTCTTTGCTAATTCATAGGCTTCTCTTAAGGTGTTTACCTTAACCACATTGTTGCCGTAGAATGCGCCTTCAATAATGGATCTGGTCTTGGAAAAACCTACTTTTCCCTTTCCAATCTCGCTGATTGGATAATACGCTTTCGTTGACATTTGAAAACCTCCTTGTTGGGTCAATGTTATTTATATTATCCCACCCAGTCGGAAAAAAGTCAATTTATTTCCGTCATAATTTACCACTTTTTCCAAAACTTTTTTAATAAAATATACAGAATCCATCAAAGAGTTCGGTCTCCTGGTCCTACAGCGTTCTATTTGAAAAATTCATGATTTTCGTGCTTGAAAAGATATTTTAAATTATTGTCAAACCAGCTTATGTTCCTTCCGCTGGAGCCGCCGCGGTTCATAAAATAGAGCGCTCCCTGGGAATAGTCCTCGCCTGCCAGCGCCCGGTCCACGGCATTTACCGTTTCCTTTGTCACACGGCAGGTATGAATCGTACCATTGCTTACCGGAGAAAACTGCGACCTCTCAAAAACGACATCCGTAATCGTATCAGGAAATTCACCGCTTTTTACACGGTTTAAGATCACGTTCGCTACCAGAATGCGCCCTTTCATGTCACAGCCTCCGGCCTCTGCCTGCACAATTTTTAAAAGCACCTGATAATCATTCGCAGAGCAGGCAACTACCGGCACAGCTTCCGAAACGTTTGAGTTCCCGGTCTCTTCTGCCGCTTCTTTTCCTTTATCCTCTTCTTTTGTCTCCCGCAGGACAGGTTTCACCTTATCGGCGCCAAAAACCGTGCCCTCTGTCCTGGGGACCTGCTTTTCAGGCTCTGACGCCTGTTCCGTCACAGTGGATACCGGAATATCCTGCGTCCCGGCCTCTGCCCGGCGCTCCCCGGCGTTCTCATTTCTATCCTTATCCTCTGTTTTATTCCCTTGCGTTTCTTTCTCTTCCTGGCTGGTTTCCTGGTGCGTTTCTGCAAATGCGACCAGAGAATTTCTGCTGCCTCCCTGATAAACACTTGCCATAAAAGTTACCACGGTCACAGCCGCAACCCCGATTGTCAGTACAGCCGTGTTCCGATGCTGCTTTTTTCTTACATCGGAAAGCCGTATCCATACGAATCGGAAAACTGCCTGAAGAAACGAGTTTCCAGATTTCATACCATAACCTCTTTTCTTCGTGATGATAACGTCATCGTTCGCAGCCCTTTCCGGGTGCTGACTGTGATTATAGGAGAAAGCAAGGCAGAAAGTCAATGACTCTTTGCATATTTGTTACATATTTTTTCTATTTCCATTAATTTTGTAATTATTTTTTAATATATTGTGTAAAATCCCTCCCCGAATCCGCTTAATTTTTGTGAATATCGCTCAAACCCACGGAATGCATATGTTACAATTTTGTTAAATATTAAATGCAAACAACAGGTCCTCATCTGTGAAAGCCTTTGATGCATGCCAGAAACCGCTCGCCGTATTTCTCAAATTTAAATTCTCCCACACCGGAAACCGTCATCATTTCCTGCTTATCCTCCGGTTTTACCACGCACATATGAGTCAGTGTCTTATCCGAAAACACGATGTACGGCGGCACCTTTTCCTCTCTGGCAATCTCTGTCCTGAGAGCCCGCAGTTTTTCAAACAGCGTTTCCTCCTGTTTTGTAAAGGATGCGCCTCCCGGCAACCCTTTCTTCCTTCCCCGCCCTCTGTCCTGTGCTTCCTTCAAAGGCCGTTCGGACTCCTTGGCCAGCTTCATCACGATCTGCCTGCCTTCCTCCAAAAGCTCCTTGGACTTCGCGGTCAGCTTTACAATCGCATAATCGTCATTTGTGACAAGCAGGTATTCTTCCATCTGTAAATGATTTAACACCTGCCGGAGCCGGTAGGCCTGGATCTGGGCCAGACTGCCGTAATACGGGTTTTCATCCATCCGGTAATTCTTAATCCTTGCCGTACTGGCTCCGTGAACCGTGTCGATTATCACGGTTGTCCCATATCTCTGCCTGCTGCTCTCCACACATCCGACCAGGGTTCTGGCAATCTCCGTCACATCTACCTGTTCAAATTGAGTGAGGCAGTTCGAACAGTTTCCACAGTAATTGCTCCCATATTCCCCGAAATACCGCAATATGTAATCTCTCAGGCATTCGTTCGTGAAACAGTAGAACGTCATTTTTTTCAGACGCTCCCTGTCACGCTCTTTTACGATCGCTCTTGTCACATCGTCCAGTTCATCATTATCCTGATTATTGTCGATAAACAACTGATTCGTGATGACATCCCGGCTGCTGTAATACAGGATACACTCGGCCGGTTCCCCGTCGCGCCCGGCTCTCCCCGCCTCCTGATAGTACGATTCGATATTCTTGGGCATGCCGTAGTGGAGCACGAACCGCACATTTGATTTGTCGATCCCCATACCAAATGCGGAGGTACAGACGATGAGAGGCGTCCGGTCATAAATGAAATCATCCTGATTTTTCTGCCGCTCGGCATCACCAAGACCGGCATGATAGCGCGTCACGGAAAAACCGTCTTTGATTAACCGCTCGCAGACCTCTTCCACCTGTTTGCGTGTCAGACAGTAAATAATGCCACTGTCCTCCTTATGCATTCGCAGGTAATTTTGTATGGCGGCATACCGGTCCCTGACTGTCACGACCCCAAAATAGAGATTGCTGCGGTCAAAGCCTGTCGTGAGTACCAGCGGACTGCGGAGCATGAGCATGTCAATGATATCATCTCTGACCTCTTTTGTCGCCGTAGCCGTAAATGCGCTGACAACCGGGCGTTTTGGAAGTTTTTCGATAAATTCTGCAATTTTAAGATACCCCGGCCGGAAATCCTGACCCCATTGAGAGACACAGTGTGCCTCATCCACCGCCACCATCGCAATCTTGCTGTTTAAGGCAAAATCCAGAAATTCTTCCGTCATCAGCCGTTCCGGGGCCACATAAATAATGGGGTAGCGCCCCTCTCTGGCAAAGCCGAGTGCCTTATAATACTGGCCGATTGTCAGAGAACTGTTAAGAAAAGCCGCATGGATCCCGGCCTGATTGAGGCTCCCCACCTGATCTTTCATCAGGGAAATCAGTGGAGAAATCACCAGGGTAATCCCATCCATCAATAATGCCGGTATCTGATAACATAAGGACTTGCCTGCGCCGGTCGGCATGATACCCAGCGTATCCTTACCGGCTAAAATATGGTCGATCAGGGTTTCCTGGGAATTCCGAAACGTATCATATCCAAAATATTTCTTTAAAATCTCGTATTTATCCAAGTGTTCTTCTGCCCTTTCCTGATTTCTTTCCAACTGTTCGCACCTTTATCTACTGTCCATTATAAACAGTTTCCTGCATTTGACAACTAAAAACTCACAAACCTCCATGCGCCCACAGGTCAGCTCACCACCATGAGCAGATAACATATGATACAAAAAAGGCTGCCGCAGCACCAGCGTAAAGCCGGATGCCGTGGCAACCTCGTATGACCTGTGTTCCTGACATTTCCTAACCGTTGATATAATGAATGAGTCCGCCCGCAGAGATAATTTTTTGCATAAACGGCGGAAATGCCTGCCCTTTGTAGGACTCGTTTTTCGTCACATTATGAATCATGCCGCTGTCAAAGTCGATCTCCACCTCATCTCCGTCCTCAATCGACCTGGCAGCCTCCGGGCACTCGATGATCGGCATGCCGATATTAATGGCGTTGCGGTAAAAGATTCTGGCAAATGTCTCTGCGATCACACAGCTTACACCCGCACATTTGATTGCTAACGGCGCATGCTCTCTCGACGAACCGCAGCCGAAGTTCTTCTGACCGACGATGATATCTCCTTTTTTTACCTTATGGATAAATTCCTTGTCGATATCCTCCATGCAGTGCTTTGCTAACTCCGTCCCTTCCGTCGCGTTCAGATAGCGGGCCGGAATGATTACATCTGTGTCGATATTGTCCCCATATTTAAAAACTCTCCCTTTTGCCTGCATTCCAAATCCCTCCTGTCTATAATCCAAGCTCACACGGGCATGAAATCATACCGGTAACAGCGCTGGCGGCGGCGACTGCCGGGCTTGCCAGATATACCTCGGAATCCACATGCCCCATACGGCCGACAAAGTTCCTGTTCGTGGTCGAAACGCAGCGCTCCCCGGCCGCCAGGATTCCCATATAGCCGCCCAGGCACGGTCCGCAGGTCGGCGTACTAACCACAGCCCCGGCCTCGATAAAAATCTCCAGAAGCCCCTCTCTCATAGCCTGGAGGTAGATGGCCTGTGTTGCCGGGATCACGATGCAGCGGACATCCTTCGCGACCTTCCTCCCCTTCATGATCTCTGCCGCCTGACGGATATCCTGGATCCGTCCATTCGTACAGGAGCCGATAACAACCTGATCAATCTTCACCTCGCCAAAGCTTCCAACCTCCTTTGTATTCTCCGGAAGGTGCGGGAATGCAACGGTCGGCTTTAATGTGGACAAATCAATTGTGTATTCGGCATCGTATTCGGCATCTGCATCCGCCTCATAGACCTGATACGGCTTGTCTGCATGCTCCTTCATATAGGCAATGGCTTTCTCGTCAACCGGGAAGATACCGTTCTTGCCGCCCGCCTCAATCGCCATATTGCAGATCGTAAAGCGGTCATCCATCGACAGATGCCGGATACCGTCTCCCACAAATTCCATTGAGCGGTAAAGCGCACCGTCCACGCCGATGAGTCCAATAATATGTAAAATAATGTCCTTACCGCTGACCCATTTCGACGGCTTTCCCGTCAAAACAAATTTTAACGCCGACGGCACCTTAAACCATATTTTACCGGTCGCCATCGCGGCCGCCATGTCCGTGCTCCCGCCGCCGGTCGAAAATGCCCCCAGCGCACCATAGGTACATGTATGCGAATCTGCGCCGATCACCACATCTCCGGCCACTACCAGGCCTTTTTCCGGGAGAAGCGCATGTTCAATCCCCATCTCGCCCACGTCAAAATAATTGACGATCTCATGTTCCCTTGCGAAATCACGGCAGCATTTGCAGTTTTCTGCGGATTTAATATCCTTATTGGGGATAAAATGATCCATCACCAGCGCGATCTTCTCCTTATCAAACACCGTCTGGTTCTTCATCTTCTTCATCTCGTTAATTGCAACCGGGGAAGTGATATCATTTCCCAGTACCATATCCAGATTGGCTTCGATCAGCTGTCCTGCCTCTACCTTATCAAACCCTGCATGTGCCGCCAGGATTTTCTGCGTCATTGTCATTCCCATATAGAAGGCTCCCCTCTCTTAATGATCTGATTGACATTCTAACATAAAACCAGCTATAATAGAAATACATAATAAGAATAACTAATATAAAGAAAGGTTATAAATATGGAACCGCATTTATCTCAATACAAGATCTTTTACGAGGTTGCGCGCTGCGGCAATATTTCCCGGGCCGCCAGAGAGCTCTATATCAGCCAGCCCGCGATCAGTAAAGCGGTCAATAAACTCGAGGAGGGCCTCGGCGTCCGGCTTTTCCACCGCAACTCACGCGGTGTCCAGCTCACAAAGGAAGGCGCCATCCTGTACCGGCATATCAGCTCTGCCTTTGAGGCCATTAATGACGGCGAGCGCGAACTCAGGCGCATCCGCGATTTTCATATCGGTCATCTGCGGATCGGCGTCAGCAACACGCTCTGCAAATATGTTCTTCTTCCTTATTTAAAGGGATTCATCGAGCGGTATCCGCATGTCAACATTTCCATCGAAAGCCAATCCACTATCCATACGCTGGAAATGCTGGAAGCACACAAAATCGACGTCGGACTCGTCGCTGAACCCAAAGTCAAAAAAGCCCTCACCTTTTCCCCTGTAATGGAAATCAATGACGGCTTTGTCTGTACCCCTTCCTATATGGAACATCTGCTTTTACGCGAAGGGGATGAGCCGGATCTTTTCCGCACCGGCAATATCATGCTCTTAGACCAAAGCAACATGAGCCGCAAGCATGTCGATTCCTATCTGACAGAGCGCCAGATTGAGGTCAATCAGCTTCTGGAGGTCACAGATATGGAGCTTCTGATCGAGTTTTCCAGGATTGGCATCGGTATCGGCTGCGTAATCAAAGAGCTCGTGGCCGATGATTTAAAAAAGGGGACACTCATCGAGATCCCCCTGCCGGTTCCCATCCCCAGCCGTATCATCGGCTTCGCCTGCCATCTGGCCCAGCCGTCCGATACCCTCCGTGAATTCCTGGAATACTGCCAGTCATACGACAGTGCCGCAGCTACAGGCTAAACTGCCCCGACCGGATGCCGGAGCCCCGTCGCTTCAAAGAATTTTTCCATACTCCCGTATTTGAACACCATTTTAAGCTCGCTGCCGACACTGTTCAGAATCGTCTCATCCGGAATTTCATCCCGATGGAACCATCCCGCCTCTGAAAGCTCATCCTCCTGGAGCTTAATCGTATCGTCGCCGTCCAGCTCTGCAAAGAAGCCAATCATCTCTGTATCAGAAAAAGCCCAGGGCTGGCTCTTATAATAGCGGACGTTCTTTACCTTAAGTCCAACCTCCTCCATTACCTCGCGCCGTACCGTATCCTCAAATGTCTCACCGATCTCCACAAATCCGGCGATCAGCGCATAGCTGCGGTAATTGCTGCGGCTTACGCGGTAACGCGACATCAAAAGCCGGTCGCCGTCCGTGATCGCCACGATAACAGCCGGGCAGATCTTCGGATACTCTGTCTGGCCGCACTCCGGGCAGACGAGCGCACGCTCCGTTTCGCTGTTTTTCATCTCATGGCCGCAGTGACCGCAGTATCTGCGGCTCTCCTTCCATCGCCCAATCTGTGTAGCCGTGATGCCCGCAAATGCCTGGTGTAAAGGCGATAATGTGCGGAAGGCCTGCGTCGGGCAGAACTCAAACGTTTCCGTCTCTCCCTGATTCATGGAAGAAATGTAAAAATACGCCTTTTTATCAATGGAAAACAGGTAATAAGCCTGTTCCTCAATCCATGCTTTCTCCTCCGGAAAATCTGCTGCCAGAGGGATCTCATAGCTCCCGTCCTCCCTCTTTTTCAGCAGCGTTTTATTATTCTTTATGTAAAGCAGATAATCGCCGTCCTCTGCCTTTGGCTGCCGGTATGTCAGATCAAACTGGTGTGGCATAATATCCTGTATCATGTCGTATCTCTCCTTTATCCTTTCCAGGCTTATTCATAACGTTTGGGCACTGCCCTTCCCTTTATGTCCGCCGCCGAATCCCGGCCAGGATGCGGACCGCAATATCATCATAGCCTTTCCCAATACATTTTGTCAAGATTTCATAGACCTTTTTCACCGGATCCTGTATAATCAGTGGTAACGGTCAGACGGCGGGGAATCATCGGCCCTGCCATCACAAAATAAGGAGACAGAACATGAAATCATCCAGCGAATTGCGCACATTGCTGCGCTCGATCGACCATAAAAGCTATCCTGCCTATAAATCTCTGGCAGGTGCTTACCAGTTTGGGGACTATGTTCTCGTAATAGACCATGTACAGGGCGATCCCTTCGCCTCCCCCTCCAGCCTGCATCTGGAGATTCCCCACAAAGCCGCCGGCTTTCCTGCCGGATATTACATGGATGACTGCCCGCGCATCGCTTTGCAGGACTATCTGACCCGGCTGTTATCCAGACAGTTTGAAGATTACAATTTCAAGACGAAAGGCTCCGGGAAGAGCGGCCTCCTTTCCATCACCCGTTGCGGCCAGGAGGTCTTAGAACGCAGTGCCTGCCAGATCACGGCCCAGAAACTGATCGTCCGCTTCTATGTGGGATTCCCCGCCTTCGGCCGCACGATTGCAGCTTCCGAGCTCGAAAAAATCCTTTTTGACTTTCTGCCAGCCTGTGCCGCAGGCAGCCTGTATTATCAGAAATTAGATAAGAAAAAGGTGGAGGCGGCCGTATTTCTTGCAGAAGATCAGGAAGCACTGCGCAGTATCTTAAAGGAACGAAACCTGGCCGCCTTCGTGGCAAACGGCTCCATCCTGCCAAGAAAAAGCGGCATTTCCGACCTTCCTTTAAAGGACAGTGTCCCCTTTGCCGCTCCCGCTTCGATGGAACAGACGATCTGCCTTCCTCACAGAGGAGAGGTGAAAGGTATGGCAGTGCCAAAGGGGATCACTCTGATTGTGGGCGGCGGCTACCACGGAAAGTCCACGCTCTTGGAGGCGCTTCAGATGGGTGTCTACAATCATATCACCGGAGACGGCCGGGAATTCGTCATCACTGATAACACAGCTGTCAAGCTGCGCGCCGAGGATGGGCGCTCCATCCAGAATGTAGATATCTCACTTTTTATCAACGATCTTCCCAACGGAAAGGATACCGCCTCATTTTCAACTCCTGACGCCAGCGGAAGCACCTCACAGGCAGCCGGCGTGATCGAAGGCATGGAAGCGCACACGAATCTCTTTCTGATCGACGAAGATACCTCTGCCACGAACTTCATGCTGCGCGACGAATTCATGCAGCAGGTCATCAGCCGTAAAAAAGAGCCCATCACCCCGTTTCTGGAGCGCGCCGTGGATCTGTACCGGAATGCCGGAATTTCCACGATCCTCGTTGCCGGAAGCTCCGGAGCCTTTTTCTACATCGCGGATACGATCATTCAGATGGACTGCTACCGCCCGATTGACATCACAGAATCCGTGAAATCCCTGTGTGCCGGGCGCACGGCTCCCAGGACCCAGGCTCCGGATTTCCGGATTCCGGAATTTACGCGTACTCTCCCTCCGGCAAAGAATGACAAAAAGTCGGAAGCGCGGGGAAGGGGGTATGGACGCACAAGAACAGCGGAACACTTTGTACAAGAACATAAGAAACTTAAGACCTTTGGACGTGACTCCTTCTCCATTGACAGGGAGACGGTTGATCTGCGTTATGTGGAACAGCTCGCCGATTCCGAACAGACGAATGCCCTGGCGCATCTTCTGCGTTTCGGCCTGGAACAGACGATCGACGGGAAACGGACGGTGCGTCAGATCGTACAGACTATCTACCATACGCTTGAGGAAAAGGGCTGGGAACCGTTCTGCAGCTCCTACATCCCCTGCGGACTGGCAAAACCAAGGATACAGGAGCTCTTTGCCTGCCTGAACCGTTATCGCGGATAAGAAAGAAACGCATGCGGCATATCACGGCTGAAGAGTTGAGAGTCTGACCCCGATGGACGGGCTGTTGCAAAATAGCAGCTGTATACAAAATATGGTTTTGAAACTCATGGACATCAGCCATATATCGTATATCATCTGTACTTTGCAACAGCCCCGTCATTTTCCAGAGCATGCACATGGAGCAGACTTCACTTTGCAGCGTTTTCTGCGGAGATCACAAGGCTGTCAAGCAGTTCCCGGATCAGGCTGCTTTTATCTACATAATAAAAATTCTCTCTGCGAATTTCTTCGAAGCTCTCAATGCCGATTGGCAGTTTCTTTCTTCCCTGCAAATTCTCTCACCTCACCCGATTCTTTACCAAAGTTTATGATACCCCTTTTACACAAGTAATGTAATCAAAGGAATCGTCGCAATCGAAAACAGCGTATTCGTCACTGTACATTTTGTGCCGTAGACTGCATCCGCACCGTACTTATCTGCCAAAAGCGCCGTCGTGCTTCCTGCAGGCATTGCCGTCAAAATCACACCACAGGCTGTCAGAGTCGCATCTGCTCCCATTAGTCTGAGGAGTACAAGCGATACAAGAGGGAGGATAAGAAGCCGTACGACTCCCAGATAAACCGTACTCAGATCCTTAAAAGACTGGAACGTCAGCGCTGTCATCATTGTCCCGATTAACACCATAGAAAGCGGCGTGGTGGCGCTCCCAAGCCCGCTTAAGGCCTTAGTGGCAAATTCAGGAAGCGGAAGATTTACCACACTCCGGAAAATTCCCAGGAATACGGCGATGATACAGGGATTCAGCATGACCTTCTTAAATACGGATTTCCCGTCAGAGGAATCCGTAAACATCGCCATGCCCGCAGTCCACATAAAGATACGGTTGGGGATGATAAAAATCGCTGCCAGAAGAAGCCCTTCCTCCCCCAATACCGCCGATACAATAGGAAGGCCCAGGAATCCGGAATTATTTACGAGTGTGGCATAACGGAGAATACAGCGACGCTCTGCCGGGTACATATTGTAGATCCATTTTCCGGCTATCCATGCCAGAAAGCAGATCAGAAATGCTGCCACGAGGCACTGGGATGCCTGTTTTAAAAGCTCCATCGTCAGGTTGATCTGAAAGGAATTAAAAATCATACAGGGCAGGGTAATGCGCAGAACAAAGTCCGTCAGTCTCGACTGCGTTTTCCTGTCAATGATATCCCTTTTGCTGCAGTACCAGCCCACGCACATATAAGTAAACATAATTGCCTGCGTTGACAACATTCTCAAAAAATTATCCATTGCTTCTTCCTCATCTCTTTCCCTTTGTATCACGTTGATTTGACTTGAAAAACCTGCTACTATTTTATTATAACTGCCCTGCTGTAAAATGCAACCGGTAATGTTCTATCACTGCCGGCAATAGACGCAACTCTCTTGAAAAATCTGCCTTACCGGTTTATAATCGGAAATGGAAAACATTCCGTTTACGAAATCTGCTGCCCGGAACCATCATTTTCTCCCGGCAGCTGCACTGAATGGGAGGGAACGATACATGAAGCATCCGAAAAACCGTAAAAAAATGCTGTCCGTCATCGCCGTCGCCATGCTCGGCATTTCACTGCTCGTCAGTCTCGGGTTTAATTTCTACCTCACGGTCTGGAAATTTGACAGCTACTTACAGACGATTGATCAGATTCAGATCATGACAACCGGCATCCTGCATAACGATCTGGCGTTTCGGGACGGGATTGATTACAAATTCATTTATGACTTTGAAAATGAAGCGTATCAACAGCTCATTGGGACATATGGAATTGTTTCAATCGCCGGGGACGGTTCAGAATTTGAGAAAGGCCTGCGCCTGATGGATGAATTTGCTCCCCGGCTGCGCCATGAGAGTAATTTTGACAACCATATTGAAATCAATGCCCTGTCTCTCCTGGAATACAGCCTGGATAACAAAAACCAGGGTATCAACTGCAGGTGCAAAGCACAGATTCTCAACGAAATGTGTCTGGCACTCGGGATCTATTCCCGCAAAGTCTGGATCATGCCGAACTCGCTCTATGACAGAGACTGCCACGTTGTCAACGAGCTCTGGGACAGCAGTCGAAATAAATGGATTATGCTTGATATCACCAACAACGAATACTGGGTCGATGCCTACGGCATGCCGCTTTCGATTCTTGAAATCCGGCACAAAGGCGCGATGCAGGAATTCTGCACTCCTGTGAAACCAGGAGATTCACTCGACGATCTGGAGGCCCTGCGAGAAAAATACACGGCTGATTTTCTGTACATCATGAAAAATATGGTCTATACGCAATACTGTGACCGTTATACGGTCGGCGAAAGCTCTGCCATATATACATTGCTGCCCGTGAATCTTGATCCGCGCAGTCACAGCCTGATATCAAAACGTTCCTGCGAGCATGCCCCGGTCAGGGAAGAGTAAGCAGTAAAGCCATACCATGCTGTCAGTCACAGCCCCTAATACAGTGACAGGGGCCGTTGCAGAATGATTGCCTGACACAACAGATCGTGCTTGAAATCCGCAGAGATCATCCACATATTGTATCATAGCTGCATTTTGCAACGGCCCCTGTTCTTATATGGTTTCCTGTTTCCTCACAGTCATTCAGACATCCGAATGATTATGCTTACTCTTCAATGCTGTAATTTGGCGCTTCCTTGGTGATGTGGATATCATGTGGATGACTCTCACGCAGAGCTGCTGCAGAAATCTTCACGAACTGGCTGTTTTCCTGCAAATCCCTGACAGTATGGGCCCCGCAGTAACCCATGCCAGAGCGGAGGCCGCCAAGCATCTGGAATATCGTGTCCTCGACAAAGCCCTTATAGGCCACGCGTCCCTCAACTCCCTCGGGAACCAGCTTCTTGGCGTCGCTCTGGAAATAGCGATCCTTACTGCCGTTTTCCATTGCCGCCAGGGAGCCCATGCCGCGGTACACCTTGTATTTTCTTCCCTGATACAGCTCAAAGCTTCCCGGGCTCTCGTCACAGCCCGCAAACATGCTTCCCATCATACAGACACTGCCGCCTGCTGCGATCGCCTTTGTCAAGTCGCCGGAATACTTGATACCGCCGTCGGCAATGATCGGGACACCGTATTCCTTTGCCACCGCATAGCAGTCCATAATCGCAGAAATCTGCGGCACGCCGATTCCGGCCACAACACGCGTCGTACAGATGGAACCTGGTCCGATTCCGACCTTAACTGCATCCACACCTGCTTCAATCAACGCTCTCGTGGCATCTCCCGTGGCTACGTTGCCGGCAATCACCTGCACCTCGGGGAATTTCTCCTTAATCATTTTCACACAGCGGATAACATTGGCGGAATGTCCGTGTGCGGAGTCGAGCACAACCACGTCCACCTTTGCTTTTACAAGCGCTTCCACGCGCTCTAAAACGTTGGCCGTGATCCCCACAGCAGCGCCGCACAACAGCCTGCCATGATCGTCCTTGGCAGAATCCGGGTATTTGATCTGCTTTTCAATATCCTTAATAGTGATAAGACCCTTGAGATTGAAATCATCATCCACGATCGGAAGCTTCTCCACTCTCGCCCTGGCCAAAATCTGCTTGGCCTCCATCATGGTGATGCCCTCTTTCGCCGTAATCAGATTCTTGGAAGTCATACACTCTTTGATTTTCTTGGTATAATCTTCCTCAAATTTAAGGTCACGATTGGTGATAATCCCCACCAGTTTCCGTCCCTGTGTGATGGGAACACCGGAGATACGGAACTTTGCCATCAGCTCGTCCGCATCCTTTAATGTATGCTCAGGTGAGAGATAAAATGGGTCCGTAATCACTCCATTTTCAGAACGCTTTACCTTGTCTACTTCCTCCGCCTGCGCCTCAATCGACATGTTTTTGTGTATCACGCCAATACCGCCATGTCTCGCCATCGCGATTGCCATGCGGTGCTCTGTTACGGTATCCATCCCCGCACTCATTAACGGTATATTCAGCTTTACCTTTTTTGTCAGGTTCGTCGAAACATCAACCTGATTCGGTATCACCTCCGAATATGCCGGTACCAGAAGAACATCATCAAATGTAATGCCTTCTCCAATGATTCTACCCATTCTGAGTTTTCCTCTCTTTCTAAATCCTCACACCTGTTACGTCACTTCGATTATTTTCATAGAGTATAACAGCTTTGTCCACATTCTGCAATATGGTATTTCATCTTTTTTACTACCGGCGGCATAAACCGCCATGGTTCATACCATGACAGATCATCCCTCTGGTCCGTCATGAGCCTGTACCGTTACGGAGCTAAAGCATATGCCCTGTCTGCCGGCAGTAAAATACCCGGCTTCTACAGAGGGCCGTCATTTATGACAGCACATTTCCCCTTGTCTGCAGCCGTATCAAGCGCCTGCAAAAGCTCTGCATTTTCCTTCCTGCGCCTGACACAGATCCGGTAATATGTCCCGCCGAGCCCCCGGAAATTGCCGCAGGAACGAATGAGAATCCCCTGCTCCAGCAAATCCTGGTAAAGACGATGCGCAGGCCTGCCCGGCAGATCACGAAAAAGGATAAAATTACCCTCCGGGCTAAATGTCTGAAAACCGGCCGCTGCCATCTTTTCGATCAGGAACGGCCGCTCTGTAGATAAAAGCCTCATTGTCTCAAAAAGGAATCCTTCCATATTGCCGGAAAACGCCGCCGCCCCCGCCTCCTGGGCTGGAATTGACACATTCCAGGGCTGGAGCAGACACTCGATCCTGTCAAGAAGCAGCCTGTCGGCACAAAAGCCGTATCCCAGCCGCAGACCAGGCATCGCGAATGTCTTTGTCAGGGCTTTTAGCACCAGAAGCCCCTTGTTTCCTTTCCTTACCTCTGCCAGGAAGGAACGCGCTTTTGCTTCCGGCAGAAATTCCAGGAAACATTCATCCGCGATCACAAAAATATTGTGCTCCCTGCAATATTCCAAAATCCGGCTCCCCGCCTTTGCTTCGAGTGCTTTTCCCAGAGGATTCGAGGGATTACACAGAAAAATGAGCTCCGGTTTCCTCTCTTCCAGGAATTCCAGATAACGCTCTGTCTTAAGTTCAAATCCGTCTTTTTCTTTTAAATAGAAGAAATTCAGCTTCGCTCCCACTGTTTTCAGGGCATCCTCATATTCCGTAAAACCGGGAGCCATGAGAACTGCACTGGCAGGCCGCAGTGCCTGTACAGATGTAAAAATGAGCTCCGCTGCTCCGTTTCCAAAGATCAACGTCTCCTCCCCCACCTGATACCGCTCTGCCGCAGCCTTTCTTAATCTCCCACAGCCGGGATCCGGATAATGGCCGCAGAGAACAATGCTTTCTTCTGCTGCCCTTTTTACAAAATCCGGCATTCCAAGCGGATTGACATTAATAGAAAAGTCCAGCCGGATCCCCTGATTCGTATAGATATCCCCGCCGTGCCCGTACCTCATACCGTACCGCCTTTCAGCCTCTGCGGCAGGCCGCACACAACACGAAACACCTCATCCGACTGCTCTGCCAGCCGCTGACAGGCCGTTCCGGTCAGCTCACGCCACATCCGGTCAGACGAAACAGCCGGGACGATACCGCATCCCAGTTCATTACACACAATAACCGCCTGCCCGTTTTTCTCTATCATTGTCTCAATAAAGCGTTTCGTCTCTGCCTCGGCGTCCCCTTCTTCCAGTGTACAGAAACGCCGGATATATTCATGCAGATGGTTGATAATTTTCCTTTCCAATGCCGCTTCCAGAGAATCCGAACATCCGTCTGCCACGTCTGTACTTTTGGCAAGGCGGACCGCGAAACCAAGCTTCCCCTGATACGCTCCTCCGACGATCAATTTCATTATGTAATCCTTTCCCGGCCCTCCCGTCCAACTGAACTGCTGTCCTTACATCCATACCGGCCGGTAATCTGTTTTTTATGTCCGCACGTCCTTATCACGTCAATCGCCGCAAAGGCAGCGCGGAATCCCGCACACCACCTCATATACCTGATCGGCCATCCCTGCCAGCCGCTGGTTCAGCCGGCCCAGCAGTTCCAGATATTGTCTCGTCTCCTCCGGATATGTTTCCCCGTCGCAAAACACTTCGTTCGTCACCACGATCAAGTGTACGGTATTTCTTTTCAAATGCTCAAGCCCGCAGAGAATTCTCTCTTCCGCACCCCTCTGCCCGTTTGATACATCGGTGCGGTAATATTCTTCCACACTCTCCTGTCCGTCAGGCCTGTCGACGCGATAAATCTCGTTGGCTGCCAGGTTTGACATGCATTCCAGGAGTACTGCACTGTCCGGCGGGAGTACTGCTCTGTGCAAATCAAGCGGCCGCTCAATGGTGGTAAAACGCTTTCCGGCCCGCAGCTTTCTATGCCGCATAATCCGCCTTTCGCACTCCTCATCCCATGAGATCATGGTTGCTATATAGAACTTATTTTCTGCCTCCGCCTTTGTAAGGAGCTGCTCCGCAAATGCCGATTTCCCGCTCGCACTTGCTCCTGTCACCACAATCATCATCCTCTGCCTCTCCTTCCGGTACGCTCTTTGCATGATCCAAAGCATTGCATGTCATCAATCATCCGCCCTCTGCTGCAAACAGCTGTGGGGTAAAACAGGCCGCCGCTACGGTCACGCCGTCTTTTGCATATTTCCCAAATAACAGCCGGCCCGTTTTGGCTGCCTCAAGACAGGCCGCCACAGCCGCCCGTTCACAGACATTGCCGACTCCGACTGTCTGTTTTACGAACTCTGAATCGGAAAATTCACCGCTGATGGCTGACAGCTCTTCCCTGGTATACGTAAAAAAGGGCACTCCCAGCTCCTTTGCCGTCTCACAGAGGCCGGGCTCCCCTGATTTCAAATCAATGCTGGCAACTGCACAGATACTCTCGGCGGCAACATGCCCCTGTTCCATTGCTTCCCGGATAATCTCGCGGATTCTGGCCGCAGGTGTACCTCTGCGGCATCCAATTCCAAGAGCTACGCACCGTGGAATCAGCTTTAATATTCTGACGTTCCCAGTCTCCGGCCTGTTCCTCTGGGAAATGGTAATCCAGATATTATGCCGGCACATGGTATCCGTACGGAGTCCGTCAGGAACCGGGCCGTCAATGGCAAAATCACTGAAAACTCCTACCGGCTCCCCGGCCAGAATATCAGCGGACACGAGCTTGGCTGTCTCACTGTTAGCGAGCGTCAGGCCGCGGATTTTCGCAAAGCTGTCAACAGAAAACCGGCCATTGATATCCGTGGCTGTTGTAATTACCGGCATAGCCTCGAGCCCTCCGGCCAGCAAAAGGGCCAGATCATTGGCTCCTCCCAGATGCCCGGAAAGAATGGGGATGACAAAGCTGCCTTTTTCATCTACCACCACCACAGCCGGGTCCGTCCGTTTATCCTTTATAAAAGGCGCAAGCGCCCGCACGGCAATCCCACAGGCTCCCACGAACACCAGTGCGTCCATTTCTTCAAACTGCACACCGGCCCACGCTGAGAGCCCGCCTTCTTTTACCGCACAAAAGCAGATTTCCGTATCCCTTGCCGCTGCCTGCAGTGCATATTTTCCCATCACATACGGCCGTGCCTCATGCCCGGCCTCTGTGAGCAGGCGGACCAGCCTCTTTTCTGTCGCAAACCCATTCGCAGTAAAACTGACTAATGCTGCCCTCACCGGCTCCCTCCTGTCCGACTGTCATTTCTCCCGCTCACTGCGTGATCGTTGTAAGCGTTTTTCTTCATTATACAAAATTGTTTCTCAACTTTCAATGTCCCCGGCAGCTGTTTTCTGCAATTCTCTTTTCTTCTTTGTAATCAGGCCGCCGATCCGGCCGCTCTCCTTGGCAGTCAGGCACCGCCAGCCGCCCTGGATCACCTTGTCTGCCAACCCCAGCTCTGCAGCGATTTCAAATTTCATCTTGTCCTCCGGTTTCAGATTTTCCGGATCAATCGGCTCGTCCTTCTTCTTTTTTGGCATTTTGGCGCACTCCTTTCGTCTAACCACATTTCAACAAAATGCTCGTAGTCCACCCAGATACACTGGGCTGTTACAAGTATTGCCCATTTTCTGCCATCTCATGCACCAGGGACGCCTGACTCAGCATGTGCCTGTAAGATCAGCAGTTATACAGAGCGTCTTTTCTTTTACAGGACATGCGTTTCTGTAGCACAAAGTTTCTGTAACACAAAAAGGAACGCGGCAGCCCTGTTGCTGCGCGTTCCCTCACCTTTCTATCCATTACCCTTCCGGATTCTTTTCCTCATATGCCCATTGGCCTGCTAATATGTCTCACTGGATGGTACTCCCGGAATGATAACAGCAGCGATCAGATATGCCAAAACTCCCGGCCCGCTGAATACCATGATTGCCCATATAAGCCGCACTAGCGTTGCGTCCACATTCAGAAACTCCCCGATTCCTCCGCATACTCCACAAATCATCCGGTTTCTCTCGGAACGATATAATTTTCTCGCTTCCATTGTTTCTCCTTTCTGCATACTCGCCTTGTTATACGAAACTTTCAGCCGTAAGCAGTCTCTTGGTTTTTATTTTTATTCTGTTACTGCGATCGCACCATTGTTTCTTGCCTCCAGCTCCATAAAAAACCCTGCCCTGTTCCCGGAAATGCTCTTTTCCTCATTCCCCTCCAGGGTAATCTGCGGAAGATTGATGACCCCGTTCTCGCATTCCAGCTCACACGTATAGTCCGAGGTCCTGGTTCCATCCGCAAGTGTGATCGTAATATTTCCGCCCTCGCTTTCTGCCTCAATGTTTTTGGCCGCACTCCCCGCAGCCGTCCATTCAATCGTACCTCTCAGGCAGTAAAGCTCCAGCTCTTCCCCATATGACTGAACAACCTGTGCCGCACCTTCCCTCACAGTCACATCTGCTTCCCTTACATTTATCTGAGCCCCGGAAAAAATGCCGCCTCTTACCTCAACATCCAGTTTTTCAAAATACCATTCCACCGGTACGTATATCTCATAATTCTCCCCGTCGTGCGCGTCGATCACCAGCTTTTGTGAGCTCCCGTTATCGTGATAACTGATGTGTTTCAGACTGCCGTTTTCGCTTCTGACCGTCAGGAAATCCTCATTTTCCGTCACATTTATCCACACCTCGCCCCCGCGCTGCCGGATCTCCAGCTTCGTCACAAACGGATAACTGGCCTGCCAGTCCTCTTCTCCATAAATCACGCCCTGCTCTGCCGGGAATGCCTCCCAGTTTCTGACTGCCTTTTCTACTGCGGCCCAATCCTCCAGTTCTTCCCGATCCAGGCCCAAAAGCCTGCCGTCGTCGTCCCAGTGGAATCTGTTATAAAAATATTCTGTGATTCTCGACGGGCTCGCCCCCATTGCAAAAGCGGCCGTGGAAATGCCGATTCCTAAAAGGATCAGAAATATACTGATAAACAAACCAATTTTGGATAATTTACTCATTGCCTCGTCCCCCTCTTCTCCTTCCTGCAAGAGAACGCACCAGCTTCACGATGCTTTTCCATAAAAACGGTACGAAACCTCCGAGCAGCAGCCATGAAAGTATCATTCCCAGAATGCCCAGCCCAAAACTCATCATTGATAGTCCCATTAAGAGCAGAAAATCAACAAAATTGATTCCGATCAGGGTCAGTCCCATGCTTCCGGTAATTACACCTACAACAATCATACCGACTGTCATCACGGCAACAACTGCAAAAACCCCTAAAATGAGGGAAAACACCCCTACAATCAGGCCGGAGACCGTGCCGCCCACTCCCAAAATAACCGGAGATGCCGCACAAAACAGGACAATCCATAAAATCCATTTTAAAACTTTATTTGTCCACGGCTTTTTCTTTCTCTCTGCATACACAGGCTCCGAGGCCCTGCTGTCCTCATACTGACTCTCAAATCCCCCGTCGTGGTAGCTGGTATTCTGATAGGAACTGCCTTCATAGGCGGTATCCCTGTACCCTCCATCCCGGCAGGCGCTGCCTCCAAAAGCGGTATTTCCGTACCCGCCATCCTGGTAGCCGCTGTCCCCATAGGCGGCATTTCTGTACCCGTCATCCTGGTAGCTGCTGTTCCTATAGACAGTATTTCTGTACCCGCCATCCCGGTAGCTTCTGTCTCCATAGGTGGCATTTCTGTACGTACTGTCCTGGAAGGCTCCGCTTTGATCCGCTGCATCCTGAGTGTTCTTCGGACTACTGCCTTCTCCGCTTTGTCCGGACGCCTCCGGCAGATCCAGGCGCTTGGCGATCTCGTAGTTCGGATCCCGGAACCTCTCATCCTCGTAACCTTTATCTGTAAAAGAGCCTCCTTCACTTAAATTCCCTGCCAGGTCTGCCCGGATGATCGCAGCCACCCTCTCGGGACTACCGAATTCTCCGATCGTCTGCTCTTCATTTTCACTTCCCGCTTCCTCAAGGTAATCTCGATAATACTGTATCGCCTCCTCCCGGTCTCCATCCGGAATATCCTGCAGCAGATATACCAGCTGTTCTAAAAATTCGTCCTTTTTCATAGCTTCGCCTCCTCAAAGATATGAGATATATGATTCGAATACCTGGCCCACTCACCTTTATACAGCGCAAGCTGGGCACGTCCTGTCTCTGTAAGCCGGTAATATCTCCGGTTCCGCCCGTCAATTGCCAGATCGTATGCCTCCAGGCATTCATCTTTCTGAAGCCTTCTCAGCACCGGGTAAAGAGTCGATTCCGAAATGTCGATCGCTTTTCTCACATCCTGTGTAATCTTGTAACCATACGTCCCGGAGGCGTCTACGGACACAACCGCAAGCACAATCGCATCTAACAAAGCTGCTCCCGTATTGAATACCATTCCTTTCCTCCTTATTTTTTCCCACATAATATTATATGTTATATAATATTGTAGCTATATTATATATTGTATAATATTATATGTCAATAGTTTATTGTTATTTTTTTGACCGTCATTTTTCAGGTGACGGACACCGGTATATCAATAATTAGCTGCCTGATGAATTCCCATTGCCCGATCAAGGATATCTATGCTATACTTAGTGTATGAAAAAATACAGAAGCAGACAACCGTCTGCAAAGTACGGAGCCCATAAAAACATTTACTTTGAAAGTCCATCGCCACAGGCGATCTAAGTTCAGGGATGCCCAATGCGCCTGAACTACTTTCATTCATCATGGCGCGCTCACCTGTGGCGCAGGAAGGTTTACATGAAAAGGAGAATGATACGAAATGCTGCAATATAAGAATTTGATTTCTAATGAGATATGTCGTGAACTGTTTTCCGGCTTTATCCGCCGCCAGGTAGTTACAAAATGCTGGCGCAGGGAAAGCGGGGCCTGGGTTATCAAAGATGCCCCATTCATTGATGACTGGACAGAAAAGGATTACGAACTCCTTGTCTCCTGTCTCCAGCATACGGCCGATACCGGAGGTCTCGTCCGGGCTGCTTTTCTGGACAACACGCTCAAGGCGTTTGTCTCCGTCGAGTCAAGGCCGTTCGGTTCGAGAAAGCAATACCTTGACCTTTCAAGTATCCACGTCTCCGCTGATCTGCGGGGAGAAGGAGTCGGGGCTAAGCTCTTTCATGCAGCTTCTGACTGGGCCAGGACACAGGGAGCCGAAAAACTCTATATTTCCGCCCATTCTGCTGTTGAAAGCCAGGCATTTTATAAAAAAATGGGATGTGTCGAAGCGAAAGAATACGCAAGCTGGCACGTCGAGGCCGAACCGTTCGACTGCCAGCTTGAGTATATATTGCCTGATTTTTAAATTGACAGATCCATTTCGCCTGCCGGGTTTGGATCGCCCGGCGGCAATGGGCCATTTCAGGAAAGATTTGATCTTACTGGAAATTGATTTGGAGAGCCCCGTTTTCGTCGGGCGTGAAAATGTGGGCTTCCTTCAGCATTTTGCCATCTTCCTTCAGGAAATACGTCTTTCCATCCAGTGTCAGGAAACCGGTCTGCATGAGACCTGTATCCGGTGAGAGATAATACCACTCGCCGTTCTCTAAGAGCCAGCCCGTCTTTGCCAGCCCCTGTTCCAGATAGTACCAGCCATCCTCTCTCTTTTGCCAGCCATCCTCGTTGGAGGTGCTTCCGTCTCTGTCATTTCCTGCAAAAATCACGATTTTAGAAACCGTTCCCTCCGTCTGACCTTCCCATAAAAGAATCCTGGTTCCTGGTGTCAGATCCTGCTCTGTTACGATATTTCTCGTGAGATATGGCAGAAGAACGGTTGAGGGATCAAGCGTATAACTTTTTCCATCCTCTGTCTTTAAAGTAAAACGCTCTCCCTGTCCTGCGGATGCACTGAAATCCGATTTCAGCTCATGAACTCCTGAATAGAATGGAAACTCCCCGCTTCCTTCCTCTTTAACCAGAACCACTACGCCATTCGTAATCGCCGGGAGACTTAACGTCATCTCCGGGCCGGCATAAACACGAACCTCTTTGCCTGCTGTCAGACTCCCCTTTTCAAGCGGATAGCCATTCACCCCGTCAAGGATCTTCGTCTCCTCCGTAATCTGAATGATAATTTCCTCACTGCCGCCTTCAAGCGGGCGTGTCATCATAAAACGGTTCTCCTCGACCGAAACAACAGTTCCATCAAACACTGCCTGCTGAACCGTCTCCGCTTCCCCTGGTTCTCCTAATGCACAGAATCCCATGATCGCTGTCATGGCTACTGCACATAAAACGCCCGTAAGCTTCATAATTTTCTTCATATCATTCTGCTCCTTTCAAGAAATACGGAAATGTTTCTGCCGACGTCTCTCCTGCGCCGGAATATACGCTCTGCTGCTGGCAGATTTCCCGTTTCGTATATATAGAATACCATATAATTGTTGAGATTCCTCTCGCATTTTACTTACGAATCCATTACGCCTTTATTAACCCGTTCCGTGTCCTTTCTGCGTCTGAGCTTTGTCGGGCGCATGGATAGCTCCCATTCATGGTGATACGCTTACCTGTGGGCGCATAGAGGTTTCCTATGGCATCCGGAAGTTCTCTTTTATCAGAGAAACCGCGATCTCTCTTGCCCGTGTACTGGATACATTTTGGTGGGCTGTTTCTCCCAGATAAATACAGAAATAAATGCGGCGGCCGATATCTGCAAAGCCCGTATACCAGGCATCTACTACGACACCACCTGTTTTCCCCATGCCTGTTTTCCCATAGATTGTACACAAATCCTGGCTTTCTTCGGAAAGTAGCATGACCTCCTCCAAAATCGCTCTGGTATCCGCAGAATATCCGGATGTACTGCCAAAAATCCGGTTCAGAATTTCGGTCTGCTCCCTGGGCGAAATTTTCAGAGACGATTCAATCCAAAAGCCGGTCAGCGCCGGATTACGGTTGTTGATATTCTGGAGACCGGCCCAGTCTGAAATATCACAGTTGCCGTACCGGAGCGTGTCCAGCACATCCTGCATTGCGTCAGGGCCGATATCATCAGCCACCTGCCTGTAATACCATACACACGATGTACGAAAAGCATCGTAAAAATCAATGTCGCGGTTCCAGTCATCGTTCCAAAAGTTCTCACCACTCCAGGAACGGACAGAGTTTTCAGGGTCGATCACACCATGTTCCAGTCCTGCCAGAGACGAAATGATTTTGAACGTAGAGCAGGGAGAGCGGCGGGTATCGGCCAGATCAACATTATAAATCTGAAAGATATGCTCATCCGGGTCGAAAATAACCGCGGTGCCGTTCAAATCGCCAAAATAGTGAGACCAGTCGGCGCGGACCGTTGTCGATGGCTCAGGCCCCGCCCAATACGATGCAATATCCTCCGGTAAGGCCTCTTTCTGTCCTGCCTCTACCGTTTTTTCCTCCTGGACGGCTCCTGTCTCTGCTGGTATTTCCTTCTGAGCCGCCTCTGCCTCTATTTCCCCACTGTCTTGAAGTGCTTCCCCGGTTTCAGCCAGCTTTGGCAGTTCTGTCCCGTCTGGAAGCAGCGATGCTTTTGTCCCAGGCGGGAGCAATGCTTCCGTTTCGGAAGTACCTGGCCCTGCTTCTGTCCTGCCAGGTACACAACCGGACAATATTGCTGTCAAAAGAAAAATGGAAAGAAAGATACCTGCACGCTTCATACAATCACATTCCCCTTCAAAGCCTTCATTCCCTGACTATGAAACACATTACCATAAATCCAAGTATTCAGGTCTGTCCGGCATTATCCGTATTTCCGGCCAATACAAAGAGCGCCGTATACACAGCGCCCCTGAATTTAACCAGTCTTTATTCTTCTACTTCCTCATTTACCTGTGCCGTCTCTGCCTCCAGAGCTTTAATGCTCAGACTGATCTTTCTATCAGCCTCATTGAAGTCCACAATCTTAGCCGTGATCTCCTGACCGATGCTCAACACATCGGAAGGCTTGGCAACATGATCTCTGGAAATCTGGGAGACATGGAGTAATGCATCCACTCCGGCTTCCAGCTCAACAAACGCACCAAAATCCGTCATACGGGCAACTCTGCCTGTCACCACATTACCTGCCATATACTTCTCAGCGGCATTCGCCCACGGATTCGTCTCCGGGAACTTCATGGAAAGTGCAATCTTCTCGCCGTTAATGTCTTTAATCAGCGCTGTTACCTTATCACCAACCTTAAATGCCTTCTTCGGGCTCTCAACACGTCCCCAGGACATCTCGGAAATATGAAGCAGGCCGTCTGCTCCACCAAGGTCGATAAATGCTCCGAAATCTGTCACATTCTTGACAGTTCCTTCTACCTTCTGGCCGATCTCGATACGGGCAAAAAGCTCTCTCTGCATCTCTGCCTTTCTGGCAACGATCAGCTGCTTTCTGTCTCCAATCACACGCCTTCTCTTGGGATTGAACTCTGTGATTACGAACTCAATCTCCTGATTGGCATACTTGGACAGATCCTTCTCATATACATCGGATACCAGGCTTGCAGGAATAAAGATCCTTGCTTCCTCTACAATCACGCTCAGACCACCATCAAGAACCTGAGCAACCTTAGCCGTAAGAACCTCATGGTTCTCAAACGCCTCTTCGAGTCTGCGGTTACCTCTGTCAGCCGCCAGTCTCTTATAGGAAAGTGCTACCTGTCCTTCTCCGTCATTTACCTTGATGACCTTCGCCTCAAGCTCATCGCCGACCTGCACCATCTTCGTCAGCTCTACGCCAGGCTCGTTTGTGTACTCACTACGGGTAATGATGCCATCCGATTTATAACCGATATTCAAAACGATCTCGTCTTCTTTGACATCGATAACTTTACCAGTGACGACCTCTCCTGTACGTATTGTTTTTAAAGATTCTTCCAACATTTGTTCAAAACTCAATTCTGACATTTAGCACGAGCCTCCTCAATAATATGATTCGGGGTTGACGCCCCGGCCGTAATACCTACACTGCGCACAGAACGAATACTTTCAGGATTTAAGTCGCCAAGAGTCTGAATATAATACGTATGATTACATTCCTTCCGGCAGATCTCATACAGCTTCTGAGTATTGGAGCTGTGTCTGCCTCCGATCACCAGCATCACATCCACCTGAGAAGCAATCTGCATTGCTTCCGCTTGTCTTTCCTGTGTTGCATTGCAAATCGTATTTAAAACAATTATATCATAACGCTTTTTAAAAATTTTTTCAACTAAATCTTTAAATTTATTGTAATTAAATGTCGTCTGGGCCACAAAGCAGAGTTTGCTCCCTTCCAAAATTCCCAGATCTTCGAACTCTGACAGGTCACGGACCACCCGTGTGTCCTCATTTCCCCAGCCCTTGATCCCCTGGACCTCTGGATGGGATTCGTCTCCGACTATGATTACCTGCCGTCCCGCTTTGCACTGTTCTTCTACAATCTTATGGATCTTCTTGACATACGGGCAGGTGGCATCCACAAGCATCACGCCATTCTTTCTCAGGATGTCATAGATCTCCTTTCCCACTCCGTGGGAGCGGAGAATGACCGTGCCGCCCTTCAGCCGCTTTAGCTCTTCCAGCGATTCGATCACAAGGACTCCCTTTTGCTCGAGATCCTTTACAACCTCTTCGTTGTGGATGATCGGCCCGTATGTATAGATAGGCCCCTCACCCGTCTTAAGCTGCTCATAGACCTTCTCCACAGCACGCCGTACTCCAAAGCAGAATCCGGCTGTTCTGGCAACGATCACTTCCATTACGGCCTCCCCCCAGCATCTGCCGGGGAAAGTGCTGTGTCAATGATTCTCCCGATCTCATCTACGACCTCCCGCAGCGTCATATGGGAGCTGTCCAGAAGGATGGCATCCTCTGCCTGCTTAAGCGGGGAAAGTTCCCTCGTCATGTCGCGTTGGTCCCGCTCGATGATATCGCGTTCAATCTCTGAAAGGTCACACTCGACTCCTTTTTCTTTTAACTCCTTATAACGGCGTTTTGCGCGCTCTAAAGAATCAGCTGTCAGATAAATTTTAACGTCTGCATCCGGAAGTACACATGTCCCGATATCACGGCCGTCCATGAGCACATCGGCTTCCCTGGCAAGCCGCCGTTGAAGCATCAGAAGCTTTTCTCTGACTGCCGGATAACCCGAGGTGGCGGACGCCATGCTGCCGACCTCCTCTGTCCTGATCTGCCCTGATACATTTTCACCGTTTAGTATCACCTGCTGAACCCCATCCTGATAGCTGATCGTCACTTCCAGCATACGGCAGGCATTGGAAACTGCCGCTTCATCTTTGCCATCAATTCCGTTTCTCAGAAAATAAAGCGCCATTGCACGGTACATGGCACCGGTGTCGACATAAATGAAGTTCTTCTCTGCTGCAACAATTTTGGCTACCGTACTCTTTCCTGCACCCGCAGGTCCGTCGATCGCCACCTGAAAAGACATGGTTTCCACCTCTATTCTATATCTGTTTTAGATTTTTTATACAGAAAGCCTTTCTCTGACTGTCTTTTATTATACACGGCATGCAGAATACCTTTTTACAGCCGCCTTTCTGTATTATACGCTCTGTCCGGCCAGCATTCCTGTTGACCAGGCGATCTGGAGGTTGAAGCCGCCTGTTACCCCGTCCAAATCCAGGACTTCCCCGGCGAAATAAAGCCCGGGCGTCTTTTTCGATTCCATCGTTGAAGGGTTGATTTCTTTCACGCTGACGCCTCCCTGGGTAATAATGGCTTCCTGGTAGCCCCGAAGCCCTGTCAGGGTCACGCGGAATGACTTTGTCAAGTGAACAAGCCGGCTGCGCTCTGCGCCTGTAATCTCATTGACGCGCTTTTCCGGGTCGATACCGCTCCTTTTAATCATCACCGGAATCAGCCTCGACGGGTACAGATCAGACAATGCGTTCTTTAGCTGCTTATTTTTGGCATGTTCAAAGTCCCGCAGGAACCGTTCATCCAGTTTTTCCAAAGAAAGCGCCGGCTTCCAGTCGATATCCATCGCAAGCGTACGTGTTTTGAGGATTCTGGCTGCAAAACTGCTCGCACTTAAAGCCACAGGGCCGCTGACGCCGAAGTGGGTGAACAGCATCTCGCCGAACTCCTTCCACAGAATGCGGTCTCCATCGTATACCCGGGCTTCAATGTTTTTCAGAGAAAGCCCCTGTAGAGACCGGACATCCTCTTCCGCACACTCAAACGGCACCAGTGCAGGAGAAAGTTCTGTCACCTTGTGGCCCGCCTGTCTCGCGAACGCGTAGCCGTCTCCGGTCGAACCAGTGGCGGGATATGACAAGCCCCCACACGCCACGATCACAGCATCAGCCGAAACTTTGGTTTCGGCTTTTGAGAGCACCACACCGTCGCAACGCCCCTCTGTCAGGGAAAGCTCCTTTACCGGTTCACCAAGACAAATCGTCACCCCAAGTGTTCTTAACTTCCGCTCCAGAGCCGCGATCACATCCGAGGCCTTGTCCGATACGGGAAATACACGATTTCCCCGCTCTGTTTTTAACGGACAGCCATTTTCCTCAAGAAACGTCATCATGTCAAAATTCGAGAAACCATAAAAAGCACTGTAAAGGAACTTTCCATTTGTAACAATGTGGTCGAACAGTTCCTCCGTATCGCAGGCGTTCGTCACATTGCAGCGGCCTTTTCCTGTAATATACAGCTTTTTGCCAAGCTTCTCATTCTTTTCATAAAGAATCGTCTCGTGCCCGTTTAACGCGGCTCCGACAGCCGCTGCCATCCCGGCGGCACCGCCACCTGCGATCACTACTTTACTCATTCTTTTTCTTTGCTTTCTCTGTCTCTTTTATCTTCTGCTCCAGCGCATTCACCACAGTCTCAAGGACTTTAACCCTTGCGTAGTACTTGGAATTTCCTTCAATTACGATCCACGGGGCATATTTGGTCGAGGTACGTTCAAGCATCTCATTGACCGCCCCCTCATACTCGTCCCATTTGGCACGGTTTCTCCAGTCCTCATCTGTGATCTTCCACTGCTTTTCCGGATTCTTCATGCGGTCGTTAAAGCGCCGCTCCTGCTCTCTCTTATCAATGTGGATCCAGAATTTTAAGATCACGGCTCCATTGCTATGGAGATGAGCCTCCATATCATTGATCTCCTGATAGGCACGCCGCCAGTCAGCCTCTGAGCAGAATCCCTCAATGCGTTCTACCATCACACGCCCATACCATGTCCTGTCAAAAATCGCAATATGGCCGTCCTTGGGAAAATGATTCCAGAAACGCCACATATAATGATGCGCCTTCTCGATATCATTGGGGGATGCTGTGGGACACACCTGATAACCGCGTGGGTCAAGGTGGCTTGTCAGACGTTTGATCGCACCTCCCTTTCCGGCTGCATCCCATCCCTCAAATCCGAGAATAACCGGAATCCGCTGCTTATAAAGTTCGCTGTGAAGAAGCTCAAGCCGCTTTTGCAGTCTGGAAAGCTTCTTTGTATACTCTTCCTTTGTATAGGACAAGGTAAGATCTGCCTTTGAAAGTATCCCCCTCCTATAGCGGTCAGGTGGAACCGGTTTGTCAAAGAGCTCCTCCGGCCTCCCTTCCTGCTTTTTGCGCAGCGCATGCTCCATCGCCTCAGCCACAGTCGTCAGAATCTGAAGCGCAGCACGGTTTTTGTCACCGGAATCAATGATCGTCCAGGGTGCATAGCCCACATCGGTACGTGCAAGCATTTCTTCATTGATCTTCCAGTATTTTCCATACTGCTCATTACGTTTCCAGTCCTCTTTTGTGACCCGCCACGAGGTTTCCTCCGAAGCCGTAAGTGCCTCGAACCGTTTCTTCTGTTCCTTTTCAGAAATCTTTAAAAACAGCTTCACAAGAGCCGTACCGCCATCGGTAAGCTGCCTTTCAAACGACAGGATATCCCGGTACGCCGTCTCCATCTCCTGCTTTTTCGTCTTTTTATCAAAACGGTCCATCTGAACCCTGCGATACCAGCTCGTATCGAAAATCACAATCCGGCCGTTAGCAGGTGTTTTCGTCCAGAACTGCCACAAAAACGGATGCATCCGCTCTTCCTCGCCGTCTCTGTCCCCTGTGAAAACATCAAATCCGCGGGGATCTAACGTCTGTATCAGGCGGTTGATCTGAAGTCCCTTGCCAGCTGCGTCCAAACCGTCGAATGTGATAAGGATTGGAATTCCGGCATCCTTACACTGCCTCTGCAGCCTCGAAAGGCGCATCCCGGCATCCTCCAGCCGAAGTTTATATTCCCGTTTATCAGGCTTATCCTGTTTTTCCTTCTCTGACATTCTGGTACTCCTTTCACCTCGCGCATAACGTCCCGTCCTGCAAAAAACGCTCGTTCCTGCGCTTCAGACCGTTATCGGTACGACGGCACATACCGTCATCTGCCGCCGTACCCCAGCCTTTGGCTCCTATGCAAAGGTCTTTACGATCTTTGGCATGATCTCACTGATCTTAATATGCTGCGGACATTCTTTCTCGCAGTGATGGCAGGCCTGACAGGCCTCTGCCTTTGTCTCAAGAGCCGCATAGGCCTCTTTTGCTTTCGCCATTCCGTGGCTGGCCGTCATATTATAAGCGGCAAACAGCTCCGGAATATTCAGGCCAAACGGACACGGCATACAGTATGCACATTTCGTACAGCTCACCAACGCCATCTTATCGAAAATCTCCTTGGCAGCAACATAAACCTTTCTGTCTTCCTCAGTCACCATTCCCACATGGCTCCGGCCGGCATAGAGAAGGTTGTCTGTCACCTGCTCCGGCTGTGTCATACCGCTTAACAGAAGGCTGACCTCTGGCTGATCCCAGATAAAGTCAAGTGCGTATTCCACCTGCGATTTGTCCTTAGGGAACTTCTCCGCCACATGATCGGCCAGATTCGCCAGCTTGCCGCCTAACAGC
This sequence comes from bacterium 1XD42-76, assembly GCA_009917545.1. Taxonomy (GTDB): domain Bacteria; phylum Bacillota; class Clostridia; order Lachnospirales; family Lachnospiraceae; genus QZDW01. Next base: position 99,646 of record QZDW01000003.1, on the reverse strand, counting down.
GGTTCCATAACTACAACACCCAGTCCCCTGGAAGCCGCATACTTTAAGCCCTCTGTCCCTGCCTGGTAATTCAGATTGATGTAATTATACTGAATCTGGCAGAAATCCCAGCCTTCATAATAGTCAACAATCTCCTTAAACACGTCCAGAGAATCATGGAAGGAAAAGCCTATGTAACGTATCTTTCCTGCCTTCTTTGCCTGCTCAAGTTTCTTTGTGACATTAAATTTCTTGACCTTCTCCTCAAAGCGCTCACGGCTTAAAGCATGAAGCAAATAGAAATCAATGTGATCGGTATCCAGCTTTTTTAACTGCTCGTCAAGGTATTTGTCAAAATCCTCTTCTGATTCCAAAAGCCACACAGGAAGCTTATCCGCCAGATAAGTTTTCTCACGGTAGCCGTCCTTTAACGCCTTCCCCACTACGTACTCACTCGTCCCCTGATGGTATGGATAAGCGGTATCCACATAATTTACACCACTGTCAATCGCGTGGCGGATCATAGAAATAGCTTTTTCCTCATCAATATGACCGTCCTCCAGAATCGGAAGCCGCATGCATCCAAACCCCAATGCTGAAACCTCTACCCCTGTGCTGCCAAATTTTCTGTATTGCATACCTGTTTCCTCCATTTTTTATTCATAGCGCTGAATAAGCCGCCTAACTCCCAACTTTTCATATTATGATAGTATTGTACCCTTTTTTTCCCGATTTTTCAACTAATCTTACAAATATTCCACGTTTATATACTCACCTGCCACAGCCATTTAGACGGCAGAGGAATCCGTACGAATTTAAAATATCAGATTTGCCTGCAAAACAAAGTTTCTGCCCGGTTTATATTTGTTGTATATCCAGTGTTTCCTCATGAAAGCTCAACGCCGACAGGCAGCATCAATCCGGAAATGCCAAATGCACCTGAATCACTTTTATAGTGGTGCGCTCACTGATAGCCGCATGAAAATTTTCTGCCTGCGCTCAGACAAACAGGAATTCATTTATTTATATCTGGAATTCAAAAGAAGAGTAACCAAAAACAGCCCGCATAAGCAGGCATACATACGAAAGAAATGGAAAAAGACAATAAGACCAAACGCATTTCCCTACTGTAGAACCCAAAAACAGTCAATCGGTAAATATATTTTAAAAAGCGTCCTTTAAAACGTCGGATAAAAATGGAGACAACAGGACTCGAACCTGCGACCCTCTACACGTCAAGCAGATGCTCTCCCAGCTGAGCTATGTCTCCTCAATCACAAACCACTCTCATTGCATGATGTTTCAGTACGCTTTTCATATTTAAACAGATGGAGCATATGGAACTCAACCCCATACCCAAATTCAGATGTTACAATATATTCTATCACATGTATAATATATTATATTACAATGTGATACTTTGCTCCAACAATATATATAATACATAAAGCCAAATAAAATGTCAAGCAGTTTTTTAATTGTCAAGAAAATAGTGGAAATCCACCAGGTAATAATACCCGCCTGCACAATGTAAGCGGGCAGTACTATCATAATTCCACACTGTTTATCTGTTGACGTATTCTCGTTTGTAAATCATCAACCAATCTTGAGCAAATTCTTAGCTGCATCCCTCAGCAACAATGTTCTAAAGTCCCCATTCGTATCTTCATAACAAATAATTGCATAACGCATCTCGTGTCTTTTTATTTTTATCTTGGGAGCAGAACCTATCATTGCACCGGCTGTTCCATATGCTGCTGCCCAGCAATTCCTTTTACAAAACTACGTTGGAGATATTGACTCTCATTCACCTCAGCCTGAACGTCAATGTACTTTATTTTCTCGATTTTTAAAATATATTCCCTTCCTGCGCAGTTTATCGTAAAGTCCGTCGGCGATAATGCAGCTGTAGCCTTGCAGTTTTCAGGTGCTCTCAAACCGCCTACATGGATGAGTGAGCCATATCTGCTAATTCCTTCCCGTTTGTCCTTTTCTCTTTGCATTTTTCCTTTTGTTGAAACAGCGCTTGTCAACACGATCCTCCTAAATGCCCCTATTACAAATACACTCAGAAATCCCAGACATGCAGATACCGTCGCAACACTTCCCATGCCTTGCCCGGTTTTGTTTATCGCAGAAAAGGCATTCCCAAAACTGCTGATACAATTCCCCATGATAAAATAAATGTTCCGCATCCTGCGTTTTTCTTATCCATACCTGCTCCTCGTATTCATACGAAATCAGATAAAATGTATTGAGGACTTTGTGACGCAAAATAACTTATCAAGTGTGATACTTTCTCTGTATTCTCTCTACAAAACAGAGTATTCGGACCGTATATTCATAAATCTGAAAAACCTCCGGAAACCCAGTGTCCATCAACATTCCTGGTATTCCCGAAGGTTTTCTTAAAATGGAGCATATGGGATTCGAACCCACGGCCTCAACAATGCGAATGTTGCGCGCTCCCAACTGCGCTAATGCCCCACAAAATGGAAGCAATGGGGCTCGAACCCATGACCTCTCGCGTGTGAGGCGAACGCTCATCCCGGCTGAGCTATGCTTCCATATATTTCACAAATAAACTCTTCTTACCTCTGCAAATCTACATCTGCTGAAGTACCTAATTATAATAGCGCAATTTTCCAAAATAGTCAACATTTTTTTTACGGAATATGGCCTGAAAATACGGTCCAAATGTGACCTGAAATATGGTCTGAACATATAACCGCTGAAGGAAAACGTATGATCCGGAATATTTTTTATAATCATTCAGACAACAGGAAAACCAGCGCGAATCTACCGCGCCGGTTTTGGGTGCTGGGTTTACCAGTAAACCGGAGTTTCAGCCGGATTCCAGCCTGTCAGGCTCCGATGCATTACATCCCTGTCAGATAAGAAACATCTGTCTGCATAGCAGGCCCTTAAAACAACTCCCTGGCATTCCGCCTGCCAGTACACTACCGTTTCCTATGAGATCCCGGCCAGGTGCGGAAGCGTCATACTCACAGCCGGAACGTATGTCACCAATAACAGGCCGATGAGAATGGCCGCATAGAACATTAACATATACGGCATCACGCGGGCGAGTGACGTTTTCCCCACCTTTACAGCCACAAACAGGGTATTTCCCACCGGCGGCGTAATATTACCGATACAGAGATTGTACGTCAGCATCAGGCCGAACTGTACAGGACTCATACCAAATCCTGTCACGATAGGAAGGAACAGGGGCGTAAAAATGAGGATTGCAGGCGTTACATCCATAAATGTCCCAGCCGTCAGGAGAATCACGTTCATGATAAGCAGCAGCAGATATTTGTTATTCGTAATGCCCAGAAGAACCTCAGAAATCGCCTGCGGGATCTGGGTAAATGCCATAACCCAGCTTAAGATATTGGACACGCCGATCAGAAATACGATCATGCCGCTCATTCTGGCGCTCTCGGTTACGATTTTACAAAAGGATCCCCAGGTGATATTCCGGTAAAGAATCCCCAGGATAAGCGCATAGACCACGGCGATCGCCGAACCTTCCGTGGCTGTAAAGATCCCTCCCACGATACCGCCGATCACAACTACGATCAGGGACAATGCCGGAATGGCGCGGAGCGTGACGACAGACAGGCTGCCGGGCCGGAACGCTTTTCCTGCGCCGTAATAGCCCTTTTTTCTGGCAATCATAACTGCCACCGCCATACAGCAGACCGCCCAGATGATTCCCGGGAGATAGCCCGCCAGAAATAAGGCTGCCACTGACGTTCCTCCTGACACCAGCGAATACGTGATGAGAGCATTGGATGGCGGAATTAAGAGTCCGGACGGTGCGGAAGCCCCGTTTACCGCCGCGCACAGCGCCCCATCATACCCCTGCTCCTCCTCGCCGGGAAGCACCATATTACCGACGGCTGCTGCCGCCGCAGAGGCCGAGCCGGAAATCGCGCCAAAGAGGGCATTCGCTCCCACGTTCGTCACTAAAAGCGCGCCGGGGAGCTTTCCCAGGAGTGCACCCACAAAATCCACCAGGCGCTTGGCGATACCGCCCTGATTCATGAGATTTCCGGCCAGTATGAAAAACGGGATCGCAGTCAGGCTGAACTTACTCATGCCGACAAACGTCCTCTGGGCGGCAGTGACAACCGATACATGAAGCGGCATGATTCTCAAAATTGCGGCCAAAGACGAGATTCCGATCGCATAGGAGATCGGCACGCCCGCTGCCAGCAGCACAAGCAGTATGACGAGTATGATTCCAAGTGATTCCAGTGCCATCTTCTAAGCCGCCTCCTTTCTGCAGATATCCGCCATATTAAGCAGGACATATCCCATATTTAACACGCCGCACACAGGCATAATGATATAAAATACGCCGACAGCCACCCCCAGTGAGGAAGTAAGCTGCCCCATTGCCAGTGATGTGATTTTCACACCCCCGTATACGAAAATAACGGCCGAAAATGCAAACGCAACCGCTTCCGAAAAAAGCAGAAAGCCCTTTTTTACCACCGGCCTCTGCCGCTCTATCAGAACGGGAATATTCATATGTCCCCGCTCCCCGGTGACAATGGAAGCCCCGATTAACGCCATCCAGCCAAACAGATATGACACCAGCTCTTCCGACCAGGGTGACGGATTCTTTAACAGATATCTTGTAAACACCTGCCAGCATGTGAGAATCACCATTGCCACAAAGGAAACCCCGGCAAGGCCGTACAGGAGCTTATCCAGAAATCTTCTTATCTTGTCCATATTTTCCTCTTTTCCATGCTTTTTCTTCCATAAATGCACTTGCCAGCCGTATCACAAAACTGTAACCGGCGCGTTGTGCGTTCCAGGATACGGGACGCCTTTTCCTTGAAGCTCCTCCCGCTATTCCCCGTCCTTTTCTTCGTAACGGGTATTATACTCCTGTATGGCGTCGTACACCGGCCTGATTTCCGGATTCTCACTGAGAATCTTTTCGTGAAGCGGCAGGCATGCGTCGATGAACGGCTGCTTCTTCGGGTACAAAAATTCCACGCCTTGCACCGTCCGGGCCCTATCTTTGGCTTCTTCAACCGCCCGCGTCCATTCCCTGCGCTCAATCTCATTGACAAGCTTAAAGCCTTCCTCGAAGATCTCCCTCTCTGTGTCGGAAAGGGAACTCAGAAATTCATAATTCCCGATCAGGATATCCGGCACCATCTGGTGCATGTCGTACGAGTAATATTTACAGACATCACCATGCCCGTTATTTGTCAGCGCCAGCTCGTTATTCTCCGCGCCGTCGATGATTTTGGACTGAAGCGCCGTATACACATCCCCAAACCCCATCGGCGTCGCCGAACCGCCCAGAAGCCGCATCATTTCCACATTGGTCGGCGACTGCTGTACACGGATCTTCAGTCCCTTTAAATCTGCCGGATGTTCGACCGGGACTGACACTGTATAGAAATTCCTCGTGCCCGCATCTAACCAGGTCACAGCCTCAAAGCCGGCCCGGACCGTGTCCTTAAACAGTCCGTCTGTAATGTCTGCGTCGTCCATAACCGCATGATACGCCTCGTCATTGACAAACAGGTATGGCAGATTAAAAATCTCATAGTTCCTGTTAAATGTCTCCAGAATGGCGTTGCTGGCGACGCAGAAGTCGATCGCCCCCGTCTGTGTCAGCTGTACCATGTCTGTCTGCGAGCCCAAAAGCTCGCTCGGATACACCTCCACCTCATAGCGGCTGCCCAGCCTTTCCTCAATGAATTCCTCAAAGGCAGTCAGAGCGATATGGGTCGGATGGCTTCCTGACTGGTTGTGCCCGATGCGGACGATCGTCTTATCCGCGGCGAATCCGCGGCTGCATCCACACAGACCAGCGCTTACCATCACAGCCATAAAAGCGCACCATATACTGCGACGTATCCGGTGCCCTGCCGGGTATCCCGGTATCCTGCATTTTACCGTAATCGAATCAAGCTTCATGCGAAACCCCTTTCTGCCCAAACGCCTCCGGCTTTCCCCTCATTCGAGAGGTAAAAAGCCGGAGGCGTCAGAACGTTCCTGTGCTCCCTGATAGGATTCGCATTTCATATGGAAAATATACGTGTGTTATATGAGCCCGATCGCCTCCCTCACGTTTTCCACGCCGAGCAGGCGGATTCTTGTTTCCTCCTTAAGTTTTATCAGGTTGGATTTGGGGAGTACGCAGGTGGTAAATCCCATTTTCACGGCCTCTGCCACCCTCTGCGGTGCCTGAGAGACGGCGCGCACCTCCCCGGACAGTCCGACCTCCCCGAAAATCAGCATCCCCGGATCCACTTCCCGGTTCTTAAAGCTGGAAATCAGGGCCATCACGACCGCCAGATCCAGGGCAGGCTCATTCATCTTCATTCCGCCTGCGATATTTACATAGGCGTCATAGCGGCTCATGGCAAAGCCGCAGCGCTTTTCGAGGATCGCCAGAAGAATATTGATGCGGTTGTAGTCGACTCCGTTGGCAGTCCGTCGTGCCATACCGAAGTTTGTCGCTGTCACCAGCGCCTGTACCTCCAGTAAAATCGGCCTTGTGCCCTCCAGCGAGCAGGCCACAACCGCCCCGGAGGCCTCCTTGGGACGTCCGGAAATCAGCATTTCAGAAGGGTTCTTCACCTCAGAGAGTCCGCTTTCCAGCATCTCAAACACACCGATCTCATTCGTAGAACCGAAACGATTTTTTACAGCTCTTAAAATACGATAGGAATCCTGGCGGTCGCCTTCAAAATACAACACCGTATCCACCATGTGCTCCAGCACCCTGGGGCCCGCTACCACCCCTTCCTTTGTCACATGGCCAACGATAAAAATCGCAGCTCCATTTCCTTTGGCAAGCTGCATGAGCGTGTTGGTGGACTCACGGACCTGGCTCACGCTGCCGGGAGCTGAGGAAATATCGTCCCGGTGCATGGTCTGAATTGAATCAATCACCACCATATCCGGCCCGGCGCTTTCGATGGCCTCTGCAATCAGGTCCAGATCCGTCTCGCAAAGGAACAACAGCTCGCCTGTAATCGGCCCGATACGGTTGGCTCTCATCTTGATCTGCTTTAATGATTCCTCACCTGATATGTAGAGTACCTTTTTTCCGCTTCCTGAGAGATTACGGCATACCTGCAAAAGAATCGTGGATTTTCCGATACCCGGGTCGCCGCCCACTAATACCAGACTCCCCTTCACGATTCCATTTCCCAGCACACGATCCAGTTCTTCAAAGCCAGTGGCTGTCCTGTCCTGATCCTCCAGTGAGATATCTGTAATGTGGACAGGGACAGAGCCCCGCCCAAGGGTGCGCACTCCTGCAGCCTTCGACGGTCTCTTATCCGAGGCTGCCGGTTCCTCCACGAAGGTGTTCCACTCCCTGCACGCCGGACACTGTCCCAGCCATTTACTGGATTCGTAGCCGCATTCTCTGCAGAAAAACACAGTATTATTTTTTGCCTTTGCCACGACCGGTTCCTTTCTGTCAGCCTGCTTATCTGCAGGGCATATACGTTATTTCTGTACGACCTTTACCTCAACGCATCTGCCCTCAGAGAGCTCGACGCTCAGGGAGAGCTTGCCGCTCATGTTGGTTTTCATCCCTCCGACTGCCACGCCGTCCTCGAATATTTCGTAATCCATGTCATCCTCAAGCTGTAAGGTAATCTGGGCGTCCTTTGCTCCCTCGACCCGGAAGCTCACCACGGTATCCCTTACAGAAAATTTTGTGACCGTGGTTCCCGGCACGGACTCATAGACAAACATTCCGTTCCTCTCGAGCTTTGTGATCTCATGAAAGGTCTTTACTTTATACAGATCCCCCTCATGTTCGAAGTTCTCTACCTTTGACTTCGTATTCAGCTCATAATTTCCGAAGCTCAGATTTCCATTTTCTTCCACACGAATAAGCTCATTGATTCCTGGCATAACTACTAATCTCCTTTTGTGTATTATTCAACCTGAAACTCCATCGCCGGCAGGCAGTCCGGGTTCAGGTATTTCAGCTGCATCGGTACCCTCTATACAGTCGCCGGCTCCTCTGCCGGCTGTTTCACCGGCTGCGGATGACGCGGAACAAACTTAAGGGCATCGTCCTTTACCTGTATTTTCACGGAATCACCTTCCCGGATGCGTCCTTCCAGCACTGCCTCCGCGAGCGCGTCCTCGATAAGGTTTTGAATCGTCCGCTTTAAGGGCCTGGCGCCGTACTTCTCATCGTAGCCTTTGTTAATCAGGAATTCCCGCACATCGTCCGGAGCGCTTAAGCGGATGGACATCTGCTGTTTCGTCCGTTTCTCCACCGTGCTCAGCATAATTGCCACGATTTCCTTCATGTGCTCCCTGTTCAGCGGATGGAACACGATCGTGTCATCAATACGGTTCAGAAATTCCGGTTTGAACATCCTTTTGACCTCGTCCATGACTCCTGCCTTCATCCTGTCATATCTGGCTTTACCGTCATCCTGGGAGGTGAAGCCCAGATGCTTCGGCGAAATGATTCGTTCGGCCCCTGCGTTGGAGGTCATAATAAGAATTGTATTTTTGAAATCAATCTTATGGCCCTGGGAATCGGTAATATGGCCGTCATCAAGGACCTGTAACAAAATGTTGAATACGTCCGGATGCGCCTTTTCCACCTCGTCAAAGAGAATCACAGAATACGGGTTCCTGCGCACCTTTTCGCTCAGCTGGCCTCCGCCCTCATAGCCTACATAACCCGGCGGCGATCCGATCATCTTGGAAACACTGTGCTTTTCCATATATTCTGACATATCGACGCGGATCAGAGCATTTTCCGTGCCGAACATGGCCTCGGCGAGCGCCTTGCATAGCTCTGTCTTTCCCACGCCGGTCGGCCCCAGAAACAGGAAGGAACCAATCGGACGTTTGGGATCCTTAAGGCCCACACGGCCACGGCGGATGGCTCTCGACACAGCAGTCACCGCCTCATCCTGGCCCACCACACGCTCATGCAGGATGGATTCGAGCTTAAGAAGCCGCTCCGTCTCCTCTTCCTTCAGCTTGTTCACAGGGATCTTTGTCCACCCGGACACTACGTCTGCAATGCTCTCCTCATCGACCGTGAGCTCCTTGGAGGTTTTTTCCTCCTCCCACTTCTCACGGATCTTGACAATCCTCTCGCGCTTTTTCTGCTGCTTTTTCTTGATCTCTCCGGCTTCCTCATAGGCCTCGGACTTGATGGCAGACTCCTTTTCCGCCTCCAGGGCCTTAATCTCTTCCTCGAGCTCTTTGATGCCTTTTGGCTCCACATACACAGTCAGGCGCAGCTTTGAAGAGGCCTCGTCAATGAGGTCAATCGCCTTATCCGGCAGGAATCGGTCGTTAATGTAGCGCGCGGACATCCGCACCGCAGCCCGCAGCGCTTCATCCGTAATCGTCACACGGTGGTGCTCCTCATAGCGCGGCCGCAGCCCTTTTAAGATCTCGACAGCCTCCTCCTCTGTCGGCTCTTCCACTGTCACCGGCTGAAAACGCCTCTCGAGCGCCGAATCCTTCTCGATATACTTACGGTACTCCTCTATCGTGGTAGCGCCGATCAACTGGATCTCCCCGCGGGCCAGGGACGGCTTCAAAATATTGGAGGCGTCGAGCGCTCCTTCCGCGCCGCCCGCACCGATGATCGTGTGAATCTCATCAATAAACAGCAGCACATTGCCATTCCCGCGAACCTCGTTCAGCACATTTTTAATCCGTTCCTCAAATTCCCCTCGGTACTTGGATCCGGCCACCATCCCGGACAGATCCAGGATCACCACGCGTTTGCCGCCGATCGTCTCCGGCACGTCACCAGATACAATAAGCTGAGCCAAGCCTTCGGTCACAGCAGTCTTACCCACGCCCGGCTCACCGATCAGGCAGGGATTATTCTTCGTCCTTCGGCTCAGGATCTGGATGACCCTCTGGATCTCCTTTTCCCTGCCGATGACAGGATCTAATTTTCCTTCCCTTGCCAGCGCAGTCAAATCTCTGCTGTAAGCATCAAGCGTCGGCGTGGCAGAACGGCCGCCTCTGGCAGCACGGCCCTGAAATAGCTCTTCCCTGCCCGCGGCTCCGTCCTCTCCCATTGCTGAGAGAAGGTCGATATAGATTTTCTGAATGTTGATATTTAACGTATTTAAAAGGCGGATCGCCACACAGTCCGCTTCCTTCAACAGCGCCATGAGGATATGCTCCGTACCGATTAATGGCGCGCCAAAGCGCACGGCCTCGCGGTAGCTGTTCTCCAGGACATGTCTGGCACTCGGCGTATAGCCGTCGCGCTCCTTAAGCCTCGTGTTCTGTCCCGAGGCGATGAGCTGCTTTTCCAGCGCCAGTACACGGTCTAACCCCACATCGCTTGCTTCCAGAACCCGGGCAGCCGTCCCGCTCCCCTCCTGCATCAGTCCCACCAGGATATGCTCTGTACCAACCGTGTGCGAACCTGTATTCTGCGCGGCCTCACGTGCGAGCGCGAGCGCCCGCGCGGCCTTCTGCGTATACCGTTCCATTTCTATGTCTGCTCCTCCTGTTATTTAATCTCCGGCAGCCTGGTCCTTAAAAATACGGCCCGGGCAGCGTCCAGCTCTTCTTTATCCATCAGCCGGTCGGCCGTTTTTAAGAGATTGGCCGGCTGGATGCCCAGCATCAATCCGTAAACAGAGCATGGCTCCACAAGCTTTAAGCGCCCGTCTGCCACTCCGGCCATGATCTGCGACAGAAATTCCATCGCGTCCTTTCTCGTCAGCCTGCGGGCATACTTTAACACTCCATACGACTTGTAGACTTCATCCATGCATGCTAATTCCCGTTGTCTTATGGCCTCCTGGCGCAGACGCCGTTCCTGGGCATCCAGCTCAGCTGCTGTTTTGGTCACCAGATCGACTAACTCCCGCTCTGTCTGGCCGAGTGTCTTTTGATTCGATACCTGATAAAGAGAGCCAAAATTATCTGCACCTTCCCCATATATTCCCCGGATCGAGGTTCCGAATCTCCCCATATCTGCCACCAGACTCTGGAAATTCTTGCGTCTGGAAAGCATCGGCAGATGCACGACAGCGAGCGCCCGCAGGCCCGTGCCCACATTCGTGGGGAAAGACGTCAGATAGCCGTATTTCTCATCAAAAGAATATTCAAAGCGTTCCCCGATAAAATCATCAATCCGGTCGGCCAGACGATAGCAGCCCCCAAGGGCCAGACCAGGCTCCACAACCTGGATACGGATATGGTCATCCCCGTTTAAGGACACGGAAATGCGCTCATCCTCTGACAGAATGAGTGCGGCCGGCGCCTGCTTCTTGGAGATCCCCCGGTTGATGATGCGGCGCTCCAAAAGAGCGGTTTTCTCCAGTTCCGGCATACGGTCAAGACAGGAAAATTGATAATTCGTGCCGTCCAGAGAACCAAGGCCCCGCAGACCGTCAGTAAGCCGTCCAGTAAGCTCAGCGCTCTGGGCATCCGTGAGCTTGCCCGGAAACGGATATTCACTCCAGTTCCTGACGAGACGGACACGACTGTAGATCACATTCGAGCTTTCACCCACAGGCATCTCATACCATTTCACCATGTGACTCTGTCTCCTCCTTCAGCTTATGGATCTGATCGCGGAAGGCGGCTGCCTCCTCGAATTCCTCACGTCTTACAGCCTCTCTGAGCCTGGCCTGTAAAAGCTTCACCTGCTCCTCAGGGGAGAGTAACGGTACATTTCCCACGGATTCCGTCCCTGTGCCGGCTGCCGGCATCCCCGGCTTTTGAGGGCGCTTCCCTACATGCCGCTCGTTTCCCTGGAGCTGTTTGATATTTTCCCCGATCAGAGGGTCAAACACACTGTAACAGTCCTGACAGCCGAACTGGCTGTCCTTTACAAATTCCTCATATGTCGTCTTGCATACAGGGCATACGACTCCCGCGTACTGGCCTACAGTCTGCTCGGTATCCTCAATCCCCAAAAGGCCGGAAAGAAGTTTTCCGAGCGGGAATTCCCCTTCAAATAATGCCGAGTACTGCCCCATATCCACGTGGCTCGCACATTGGGCGCAAAGATTATGCTCTGTCTTTACGCCGTTGATTACCTCCACATATCGCACCGTGGCTTCACGCATTTTACAATGTTCACAAAGCATACTGTTCTCCCTTCGCATACCTTTTCATACATGGCCGTCCGGCCTGGTATCATGATACGGAAAAGCTGTCAAAAATTTCATCCACAAGAGCATGAACCTCGTTCCGGCCCACATCCCGGCAGATTCCGCGGGCCAGGACAAGCGCCAGATCCGCACGCATCTCTTCGACTGCCCGCAGTTTATCCATATTGAGGGCAACCACTGCGCCGCGCCTCCGGTCCAGCCTCAGAAACCCCTCCCGCTTTAAAACAGAATATGCCTTGTTGACCGTATGCATGTTAATTCCGATCTCGTCCGCCAGTTGTCTCACAGAAGGCAGGCTGTCTCCCTCATGCAGCATCTCCGTGGCAATCCCCACGATGATCTGGTTGCAGAGCTGGATATAGAGCGCCTCCTCGCTGTCAAAATCAATCTTAAGTAACATAGTTCACCGTCTTTCGTTGTACCATTTGTTATATCTACATGGTAACAGCCAATTCCGCTTTCGTCAAGTGGCAAACGTTTCCCTTTGTCAGTTTTGGTTGTCATCCGCAGATGCCTGGCCTGTCTGAACCGTTACCTCATTCGTATTACTGCTTCTTGGGCCTGCCGTCCTCCCCTCTGCTTTCCACTGCCTGCGTCAGCACCCACAGTACGTCACCCATCTGCTCTTCCATCTCAGCCCTGCAGACCTCGTCCAGATACCTTGCAAACAGCTCTCCAAATATCAGGCTGTAATCATCCATACAGGTATCCGGCAGTCCAAGGAAACTCTGGATCTCGTCACGTTTATAGTCCGCCTCCCAGGAGAAGCGGTACTCTTTCTGGATCTCCTTTGTATTGCGGTAGATAAATTCTCCGAAACCGGCTTTAATCCCCTCGGGGGAAGTGAACCGGAGCGTCCGCTCGGAAGAATTCAGCTTATGGCGGACATAGTAACGGTCCCCCCTGTCCTCGAAACGGGCTGCTGAAAAATACTCCTTTTCCGGGCAGTAGACAAAGCTCCAGTCCTCCTCTAAGAATTTGATAAGCCATCCAGAAGGCAGAGCGTTCAGCTCTTTGGCAATCTCGTCGCGTACATCGTCTTCGACCTGAATCGTATGGCCGTCGATGCGCTCTGCCCTTACGTCATGCGTACCGTCCGGCTCCCCGTTCCTGTCAAAATATCGAAAGCCGGCAAACTCATTGGCTATCAGGCTTCCGTCCTCATGGAAATAATAGGTTCTGCCTTCGATCGTCCTGCGGCTCTCCATATTAAGAATGCCGTTTGCATGAAACCAATACCATTTTCCCTCGTCCTCAAGCCAGCGGATGACCGCATTACCGTTTGTATCAAAATAGTACCATTTTTCGCCGCCATCCTCCGAATAGCACTGCCAGCCTTTCGAGAGTGCCCCGTTTTCCTCAAAATGATACCGCATATTACCGATCTTATGCCAGCCTGTCTGCATCAGGCCGCTGTTGTCAAAATGATACCATTCGCCCTCTATGTCCTCCCAGCTCCCCTTTGCCAGGCTGCGATCCTCGCGGATATACTGCATTCCTTCCTCTGTGGGATTCCATTCCCCGCCGGCTGCGAATGTTTCTCTGCCCGCCAGAATACAGAAGCAGAGCGCCGCCACAGCCATCGTCCATGTTTTCTTTATCATATACACCTCCGCTGCCCGTTCCCTTAACCGTTGCAAATCTCTCAAAACAGGTTATAATAGCCTTATCATCATGATAGAAAGGAGAACACTCATGAGACGCTTTTTCGCCTGGGCCGGGCTCTTTTTCGTCTTTGCCGCCTTTATGGCCCTGCTTGTCATGACTTTTACCGGTGCTCCCGCAAACGCCATCCTGGCGCTCTTACTCTGCCTCATCATTACCCCGGTCCTCATCTATGCCTTACTCTTTGGCACAAAAATGTTCAGCCGGAAAAAGGAGGAAAATGAGTAAAAAGGAACCCGCAGCGCCCGTGTTCACGGGCGGCCTCCGAATCCCTTTTCTGACTCCATTTCCTGCTGCCGGGCGTGTCTTATTTTCTGATGATGATTTCCTCACGGCCCGGTCCGTTGGAAACCATCGTCACAGGCACCCCGAGCTCTTTCTCGATCGCTTCGATATAATTGCGGCAGTTCTGTGGCAGCTCGTCATAGCTGCGGATCCCGCGGATGTCGCATTTCCAGCCGGGAAGTGTCTGATATACAGGCTTCGCCTTCCCCAGGGCGGATGTTGTCGGGAACTCCTTTGTAACGGTTCCGCCGATCTCATAGCCGACGCAGATGGGGAGCTCATCAAGATATCCCAGTGCATCCACCACTGTCAGGACCACCTCAGTCGCACCCTGAATCCGGCAGCCGTAGCGTGTGGCAACGGCGTCAAACCAGCCTACACGTCTCGGACGGCCTGTCGTGGCACCGAATTCTCCCTTGTCCCCGCCGCGCTTTCTGAGCTCGTCAGCCTCTTCTCCGAAGATCTCACTTACAAAGGCGCCGGCTCCGACTGCACTTGAGTAGGCCTTTACAACAACCGTAATATTCCTGATCTCATACGGCGCAATCCCGGCGCCGATCGCTCCATAGGCCGCCAGCGTGGAGGAGGACGTTACCATTGGGTAGATCCCGTGATCCGGATCCTTTAATGATCCGAGCTGGCCCTCTAACAGTATGCGTTTCCCTTCCTTCAGCGCATGATAAAGATAGCTGGAAACGTCGCATACATAGGGAGACGCCATTTCGGCATATTCCTTGAGCGTCCTGAACACCTCGTCCGGGTCAAGGAGCGGCTTGTGGTACAGATGCTCCAGGAGAACGTTCTTCATCTCACAGACCCGGTTCACCTTATCTCTGAGGACTGTTTCATCCCCGTAGAGCTCACTGACCTGAAATCCGTTCTTGGCATATTTATCTGAGTAGAAAGGAGCGATCCCCGACTTTGTGGAGCCGAAGGACTGCCCGCCGAGGCGTTCCTCCTCATACATATCAAAGAGGATATGATACGGCATTAAAATCTGTGCCCGGTCAGACACCAGTACCCGGGGCTCCGGCACTCCCTGGCCCGTGAGATCGTCGATCTCCTTCTTTAAAAAGGGAATGTTTAAAGCCACGCCATTTCCGATAATACTCGTGGTATGCTGATAGAATACTCCCGAGGGGAGCAGATGAAGCGCAAACCTGCCGTAATCATTGATGATGGTATGACCGGCGTTGCTGCCTCCCTGGAAACGGACGATAATATCAGATTCCTTTGCCAGCATATCTGTGATCTTTCCTTTTCCCTCATCGCCCCAGTTGGCTCCTACGATTGCTCTAACCATTTGTATCTCCTCCTTTGAGTGCACATACAGCACCTGATCTTCCCCTCAAAGGGGCCATTGTAAACGACAGATCCATCCCATCGCCTACGATAGTTTACAACAAAGCCTGTCATAAGTAAAGACAGTTTTTTGCCGGGTTCCGTGCCGCCTGGTTACGTTCACAGGGCGCCTGTGAACAAACGCCGCCTATACGTTAATCTCCGCCTTCACCCCCAGAAGCTCCCGGTTAGCCTCGAGAATCGGACGGATGACCTCTTCCAGGAATTCATCGACCTGCTCCGGCGCACGGCCCACATATCTGGACGGATCCATCGCCTTTTTTAATTCCTCAAGCGTGAGGTTGAAGCCCGGATCAGCTGCAATAAGCTCCAGCAGATCATTTTCTTTCCCTTCTGCCTTAACGTGTCTGCCCGCTTCCATTGACAGTTCACGGATGCGCTCGTGAAGCTCCTGACGATCGCCGCCGGCCTTCACCGCATCCATCATGATATTTTCCGTAGCCATGAACGGGAGCTCGGCCATCAGATGCTTCTCGATGACCTTCGGGTATACCACCAGGCCGTCCACAACATTGAGATACAGATCGAGAATACCGTCCACTGCCAGAAAGCCCTCCGGGATGGAAAGGCGTTTATTGGCCGAATCGTCCAGTGTCCGCTCAAACCACTGTGTGGAGGCAACCAGCATGGGATTCATCATATCGGACATCACGTAATTGGCCAGGGAAGCAATCCGCTCGCTGCGCATGGGGTTTCTCTTGTAGGCCATTGCCGAGGAACCGATCTGACTCTTTTCGAACGGCTCCTCCACCTCCTTTAAATGCTGCAAAAGGCGCACGTCATTAGAGAATTTGTGTGCGCTTTGGGCAATGCCAGCCAGCACGCCAAGCACACGGCTGTCGATTTTTCTCGAATATGTCTGACCCGATACCGGGTAACATCCGGTAAATCCCATCTTCTCGGCAATCCGCTCGTCCGCCCGACGGCATTTTTCATGATCGCCGTCAAACAACTCCAGAAAGCTTGCCTGCGTCCCCGTCGTTCCCTTGGAACCCAGAAGCTTCATCGAACCTATGACATGGTCCAGATCCTCCAGATCAAGCGTAAGCTCCATTAGCCACAGGGCAGCCCGCTTCCCCACCGTCGTCGGCTGTGCGGGCTGAAAGTGGGTAAAGGCCAATGTCGGCAGGCTCTTATACTGTTTTGCAAACTTTGCCAGCTCATCAATGACGTTGATTAATTTCTTCCTCACGAGCTTTAACGCTTCTGTCATGAGGATGATATCCGTATTGTCACCCACATAGCACGAGGTCGCTCCCAGGTGGATAATCCCCTTTGCTTTGGGACACTGTAAGCCGTAAGCGTAGACATGTGACATAACGTCGTGGCGGACCTGCTTTTCCCGCTCCTTTGCCGCCTCGAAATTAATATCGTCACGGTGTGCCTTAAGCTCTTCGATCTGCTCATCCGTAATCGGAAGGCCCAGCTCCTTTTCCGTCTCAGCCAGCGCAATCCACAGGCTCCGCCATGTGGTAAACTTCTTCTGCGGTGAAAAAATATACTGCATTTCCCTGCTCGCATACCGTTCGGAGAGAGGGCTTTGATATTTATCGTTCATGAGAATCCTCTTTTCTGTCTCTGATGGTAAAACCCGGCGTGTCTGCGCTGTTTTCGCACCTCTGCCCAGGGCTTTCTGTTTTTCATAGCTGCCGTATTATTTTTCGTAACTGCCGCGGATGTCCTCCTCGGGAGGCATAATCGGATAATCCCCGGTAAAACAGGCTGTACAGACCGGCAGACCGTCTGCGATCTGAGACAGGCGTTCTGCTCTCAAATATGCCAGGGAATCAGCCCCGAAAAGCTTTCTGATCTCTTCTACAGAACGGTTGTGGGCAATCAGCTGGTCCTCGGAGGGAATATCCGTCCCGAAGTAACAGGGATGCAGGAACGGCGGTGCGGCAATCATCATGTGGACCTCCGTGGCGCCCGCCTCACGCATCATATTGACAATCAGGCTGCTCGTCGTTCCACGGACCACGGAATCATCAATGATAATGACGCGTTTTCCAGCCACCGCTTCCTTTAATACATTGAGCTTCACGCGCACCGCCGACTCACGGCTGCTCTGTCCCGGCTTTATGAAGGTCCGCCCCACATAGGAATTCTTCACAAATGCCATGCAGTACGGGATCCCCGAGGCCATCGAGTATCCCAGAGCAGCGGCATTTCCGGACTCGGGCACGCCCGTCACCAGATCAGCGCTCACCGGGGAATCTCCGGCCAGGAATTTTCCGGCCATGAGCCTGGAATGGTAAACGCCGACACCGTCAAACGTACTGTCCGGACGTGAAAAATAGATGTACTCAAACACGCATCTGGCTTCCCGCTTCCCGTCCCGCATCTGGCAGTTGGAAGCGATCCCGTCCTTTGTGATCGTCACAATCTCGCCCGGCAGGACATCGCGTACGAACTCAGCGCCGATGGTATCCAGGGCACACGTCTCTGAAGCCAGGATCCAGGCATTCCCCCGCCTGCCGATGCAAAGCGGCTTAAAGCCCTGGGGATCCCTTGCCCCCATGAGTTTTCTGGGACTTGCGATCACCAGGGAATAGGCCCCTTTGATCTTCTTCATGGCATTTGCAACCGCTTCCTCAGCCGTCTTGGCCTTCACCCGCTCCCTGGCAATCTGATAGGCAATAACCTCCGAATCAATCGTCGTCTGAAAAATCGCTCCGCTGTACGCAAGCTCCCTGCGGAGTTCGGGCGTATTCACCAGGTTTCCGTTGTGAGCCAGTGCCAGTGTCCCTTTGATATAATTCAGCACTAATGGCTGCGCATTCTCTACCGTACTGCTGCCCGCTGTGGAATAGCGGACATGGCCTACGCCGATATTCCCTTTTAGTTTACTGAGCTTTTCGTGGGTAAATACTTCGCTGCAAAGTCCCATTCCCTTACATGTTTTCACCACATTTGGTCCGTATGTATCACTGACCGCAATCCCGCAGCTCTCCTGTCCCCTGTGCTGCAGCGCAAGCAGCCCGTAGTAGATCGAGGAAGCCACGTCCTCCCCGTCCGGGGCGTACATCCCAAATACGCCGCATTCCTCATGCGGTTTATCCAACCCTCTGTCGAAAGCAAGCAATCTATCCATTCGTTCTACTTCCTGTCCTCGATTCCAAGGCGTCTGAATACCTCATTATAAGCATCCTCGACATTGCCGAGATCTCTTCTGAAACGGTCCTTGTCAAGCTTCTCATGCGTCTCCTTATCCCAGAGACGGCAGGTATCCGGCGATACTTCGTCGGCAAGGATAACCTGTCCGTGATAACGGCCAAATTCGATCTTGAAATCCACCAGGTCGATTCCCAGGCTGTCAAAATAGCGCTTCATCACTTCATTGACGCGGAAAGCATACTTCTCGATCGTCTCAATCTCTTCCTCTGTGGCAAGCTCTAAAGAAAGTGCATAATATTTATTGATAAACGGGTCGTGGAGATCATCATTCTTGTAACTGAATTCCAGAGTGGGGCGTTTGAACACAATGCCTTCCTCCATCCCCATCTTTTTGGCAAAGCTCCCTGCACTGATGTTACGGATAATCACCTCAAGCGGCACAATTTCCACACGCTTTACAGCAGTCTCGCGGTCGCTTAACTCCTCGATATAATGGGTCGGGATCCCTTCCTGTTCCAAAAGGCGGAATACATGATTTGTCATGCGGTTATTGATCGCTCCTTTGCCTACGATCGTGCCTTTCTTCATGCCGTCAAAGGCCGTGGCATCGTCCTTGTAGTCTACGATCAATACATCCGCATCCTCCGTGGTGTAAACTTTTTTCGCTTTCCCCTCGTACAATAAATCGACCTTTTTCATTGATTTCGCCCATCCTTTTCTTAATTTTATGATGTTGGAACAAATGGCAGGCCGCGCCTCTTCTCATACCTGCTCCAACAGTGTGTCTTTCGTTTCATCTGATGTGCGGCTGTCAGACATCTGTCTGGCCGGACCAGACACGTCAGGGCAGACTGCCCCGCCTGATGCACAGGAAAATTATAATTCATCATATATGGAAAATCAAGGACAACTTGGAAAAAGAATTGAAGTATCCGGCCGGACAGAGAAAGATCCGGCGCCAGTCAGATATGATTTGGGAAAATGCCGCCTCTACTCCTCATTCTCCCCGGTATGGCTGTGGAACCAGTAAATACCGCCGTCTCCGGCCCCGATTCCGATGCCGTAGACTTCCTCCGGAACATCCAATGCATCCGCAGCCGGATAACGTCCCGTCTCCGTTCTCACCGTATGACTCCCGATATAGGAAACGGCGAACCATGCACATTCAAAAAGCAGCAAAAGCTTCACCAGAAGCAGAATATGCCGCCTCCTCTTTTCTCTTCTGTATCCATGCCGCCAGGGATGGTACGGCCTGTATACATAACGAATCGGTATCCCTCCTTTCCTTCACCGGCAGTCTGCATCTCGTCCTCTTCCTGCCGGGGCATAACCATTTCGTCCCTGCAAGTGCTCTCTTCCCACCCGTACTGTTCGGAAAGTAAATCGCAGTCAAGAATCCCTCTGTTCCACCATTCAGGCAAAAGACAGCCCCACAGCAGCGCGTCCTCTGCCATGAAGCCGTCCATTCGTGGTTTGCTGCCTGTCCTTACCTGCTCTCAGACGTGCCCTGTGTGCTTCGGGTCGTTTCATCGTCAGTCATGTCCTCGATTCCGTCCTTTACATCATCCACCATATCTTTCAGGACTCCGCCGCTCTCTACATCATGGTTTGTACCTGTAGTGGCTGAGGTGCTGCCGGATGAATTCGTCGTTGAGGACTGGGAGCCGGTTCCCTGAGTGCTTTGGGAGGTCCCGGATGTGGCAGACGAACCTGCGCCGGAGGTTGCTGCTGTCGTACCGTTATTGTCATTTCTGCTGCATGCTGCTGCAACGCTGATAACGGCAATCAGCATTACGCCAAAAGCAATTCGTTTGATTCTCTCCATAATAGCATTCTCCTTTCAAAGGCTAGTATGCTCTTTTGAAAGGAGAATATAGTGGAATTATTTTCTTTTTAAGCAACGACATCCGACATATCGTACTTACCCGGCCCTTTTCCTGCCAGGAATTTGGCGGCCTGAATGGCTCCCTTTGCAAAGATAGCCCGCGAATACGCTGTATGCTGGAAAGAGACGACCTCGTCCTGACCGGCAAACATCACTTCGTGCTCACCGACCAGATTGCCGCCGCGCAGCGACTGGATACCAATCTCCTTCCGATCTCTCTTTCTGCGCTCGGACGTGCGGTCAAACTTATATTGATATGCATTGTCAAGGCTCTCATTGACCGCGTCTGCCAAGGCGAGCGCCGTGCCGCTGGGTGCATCCAGCTTGCGGTTATGGTGCTTTTCCACAATCTCAATATCAAAGCCTGCCGCTGCCAGCACAGGGGCGGCTTCCTTTAATATCTTCAGCAACAGATTGACGCCCACCGACATATTGGCAGAACGGAGGACTGCACATGTTTTTGTCAGCTCCTCCACACGTGCCTGCTGTTCGTCGGAGAGGCCTGTCGTACAGAGAACAGCCGGGGTCTTTGTCTTTTCACAATATGACAGCACTCCGTCCACTGCCTTTGCAACGGAAAAGTCAATTACAACATCAGCCTGCGGGCACTCCCCGAGAGTAGAATATACCGGATAGTCTGCATGCTTTGTCGTATCTGCGTCCACTCCTGCCACAATCGTGATTCCGTCATCCGAAAGTGCCGTCTCTGTCATCACACGGCCCATCGCGCCGTTACATCCATATAGAATTATATTTACCATGTCTTTTCTCCCTCACTTATGTCAAAACCTGCCGCCGTCTCTTCTGTCTGCCGGCCTATTCTGCTGCCGGAAGCAGGCCGAATGCCTGCATTGCCTTTTTCAGTTTCTCCTGATGCTGCGGCTCCATCACGGTCAGAGGCAGCCTCGGTTCGCCTACGTTTTTTCCCATCAGGTTCATAGCCGCTTTAACGGGAATCGGATTGACCTCACAGAACAGCGCGTCGATGAGCGGCATTGCTTTGAACTGAATCCGTCTGCTGGCCTCGATCTGACCCTTAAAGAAAGATTCGCAGATATCATGCGTCTGTCTGGGAGCGATATTGGAAAGCACCGAGATCACACCCTTACCGCCCAAAGACAGCATAGGCACGATCTGATCATCATTGCCTGAATACACATCCACATAACCACCCGAGAGGTTCATCATTGTCGCCACCGCCGAAAAGTTGCCGCTGGCTTCCTTTACTCCGACGATATTTTCCACTCTCTTGCACAGATCCACGATTGTCTCCGGCGCAATGTTCACGCCTGTCCGGCTGGGGATATTGTAGAGAATGGCAGGAATCTTAATGGCCTCGGCGATCTTCGTAAAATGCGCCTTAAGGCCTTCCTGCGTCGCTTTATTATAGTAAGGGGATACAAGGAGTACTCCGTCGGCGCCTGCCGCCTCAGCCTCTTCGGAAAGCTCGATGGCTGTCCTCGTGCAGTTGGAACCCGTTCCTGCTATCACGGGAATCCTTCCGCCGGCTACCTGGCAGATAAAACGGATCACATTCAAATGCTCTGCCTCGGTCATGGTCGCGGATTCGCCCGTCGTGCCCGTTGCCACAATGCAGTCCGTGCCCCCGGCGATCTGCTCCTCCACAAGCTCCTCCAGCTTCTCGTAGCTGACCTCCCCGTTTTCCTTAAATGGTGTCACAAGCGCAACGCCTGCTCCTTCAAAAACAGCCATACCCTTTTCCTCCTCACCGGCATATGTAAAATAAGGGCTGACAAAGACAAGCTGCCAGCCCCAAAAGCTCCGATCCACCGCCTTCTTTTGGCGTCTAATCCTTTCTATATGTTAGCATTATTCAACAAAATTGTCAATGAATATTGCTTACTGTTCCGCACATTCCAGCTTGCTGACAGAGACCTCGTAGGCAACCCGCTTTTCGCACTCTGCATCGTTCAGCTTTTTTGTGTATTCACGGCTCTGGACACGCCCCCAGATTAAGAGCCTCGTCCCCACAGCAAACCCTGACGCATATCTGGCATTCCGCCCCCAGGCGATACAGGGGATATAGTCCGATTTCCCATAGGGCCGGTTTACTGCCACTAAAAGATCCGCAATCTCTCTCCCCAGAGGCGTTTTCCTGTAAATCGGCTCTTTACATATATATCCATCCAGAAAAATCTGGTTTGTTTTCGTATAATCCGTGAATTCCTCCATAAAATTAATTTCGCGCACAAATACGGAGAGAACAAGCCGGTTTTTACTGCCCTCGTGCCGGTTATAGGAACGGAACTGCCCGATAGCCTCGAGCGTGCGTCCCACATAATCTGCCGTCACGTCAATCAGGCGTTCCGATACCATCAGCGGAATCACGTCGGCCTGCTCACTCAAGCGGTTGACCGACAGATCGACCAGATAAAAGCCCTCCCCGAATACTGCATGACTAAATGTAAATCCCGAAACGATCGTCCCAATTACGCTGACCCTGTTGTTTTCCAATACTTTTTCTGACATAGTATTTCTCCTTTAATGATTCTATATACTTGGTTTCCGATGGCCAAAGCTTCCCTTTTTACCGGCCTGTTACTATATTTATTCGGCCGCCTTCCCAAATATGACGGCAAAATGCGTCCCAAAGAAAAAATCTTTCCGACAAAAAACACCATCCTTTTTTCTTGTCATTTTCCCTGTTCCATGATAACATTCCATTGACAGCTTCATAATCGCAGCCGTTCGGATTTTACATCAGATGGACATCAAACCATTCCTGCCCGGACGGTTCCTTATGATTCAGAACAAATCGAAAGGCAGTGCATATATGATCCGCTTTCTGCTCTCCATAAAACAAATCTCAGATAAGTTTTCGCAGGACGAAATCTCCGTCTATGCCGCACAGGCCAGCTTTTTCATCATCCTGGCGGCATTTCCGTTCCTGATGCTGCTTTTAGCTCTCATCCAGCTTGTACCAATGGTACATAAATCCGACCTTATGTCAATCCTCGTACACATTGCACCAGAAAGCCTTAATGGGCTTATCCTTACAGTAATAGACAGCCTGTACTCGGATTCCCCTGTCACACTGCTGTCGGCTACCGCCATCACCTCGCTCTGGTCCGCCTCCAAGGGAATGCTCAGCATCGAGCGCGGCCTGAACCGTGTCTATGGCATTTCCGTCAAAAGAAACTATATTCTCCGCCGGATCATCTGCAGTGGTTATACCATCCTGTTTTCTCTGGCCTGTGTGTTAAGCCTTGCACTTCTGGTGTTCGGCGGCATGCTGCAAAAGCAGGTCGGAAACTGGTTCCCCAGGCTTGAACAGCTGAGTTTTTTGATTTCGCCCGCCAGGACCCTGGTTCTTTTTGTCTTTCTGATGCTTTTTTTCCTGGCAGTCTATATTGTACTGCCCTTTAAAAAACAGACTTTGAAAAGCCAGCTTCCCGGAGCTGTGTTCGCCTCAGCGGGCTGGGGGCTTTTTTCCTTTGTATTCTCCATTTACTTCCGTTATTTCAGCAGATATACGATCATGTACGGAAGCCTGACCGCGATCATCCTTTTCATGTTGTGGCTCTATTTCTGCATCTGCATCCTCTTTTTAGGAGCGGAAATTAACTGGTTTTACAAATCTCATATTCTGCGGACATGACAGCCAGGGAACGCTGCACATTGTTTTTATTCCAGGCGTTTTGAGCGCGGATCGTTTCCTGTTTTTGTCATTTTTGCAAAAAATTGGTTGTATGCCCTGCTTTTGTGTGATATTTTATTAAATAATGCTTTTTCTATACAGACATACGGATCGAGTATGGTGAGCAGAAAACCGAACATAATAGGATGGGAAACTACCATCCGTCACATCAGAAAAGAGCCGAGAACTGTACGATAAACCAGAAAGGAACCAGATTATGCAACCGATTGAGACTCAGACATGGAGACAGGAACTCCCTGCATTTAAAGAAAAAACAGACGCTTTCTACCGCGGAGAACTGGACAAGATGGCCTACAAGGGCTTTTCCGGCTTTTATGGAAGTTATGCACAGAGAGGCGGCAAGGCAAACATGCTGCGCCTCCGTATGACAGCCGGACGTGTGACAAAGGAAAAGCTGGCCTTTACAGCCAATGTTGTCCGTAAATACGACATCAAACGCATCCATTTCACGACCTGCCAGACCATTCAGCTCCACGACCTTTTACCGGAGACCGTGTACGCTGTGATGGACGCGGCTCTAAACGCAGGCATTGTCACGATCGGGGGCGGTGGGGATTATCCGCGCAATGCCATGTGTTCTCCGCTTTCCGGCGTGGAAAAGGGAGAATATTTCGACGTTCTCCCCTACGCTGAGGCTGCCTCGGAATATCTGATGCATTTTATCAAGGCAGAAAAAATGCCGCGCAAGTTAAAGGTGGGCTTTTCCAATTCCCCACAGAATCTGACTCATGCCACCTACCGTGACCTGGGCTTTGCTGCCAGGCAGGACGGCCTTTTCGACGTTTACAGTGCCGGCGGGCTCGGAAACAACCCGCGCTTTGGCGTAAAGGTGGCGGAAGGGGTAAAACCAGAAGATATTCTCTTCCATATTAAGGCCATGCGGCTGACATTCCTGGCTCACGGCAATTACGAAAACCGTGGTAAGGCCCGCACCCGCTATATGCAGGATGCGCTCGGCGGACCGGAAAACTACAAAAAATCCTATCTGGAAAAGCTTTCTGAGGTAATGGCTTCGGGTGAGGATCTTACACTTTCAATGAGAAAGGACGGCAGCCTGGGAGCAGGCAAAGAATCCCGGTCAGAGTCATGCCGGGAGATTCGTGAAATCCCGGGAACCAGATACGGCTCCAGGAAAGGCGACGGCTCTGGTGCGGCAGGCCCGCATATCCTCGAACAGAAGCAGCCGGGCCTCTATGCTGTCGTCTGGCATCCGATCGGCGGCATGCCGGATCCGCATACCCTGTGTGCATTAAGCGACTTCCTCCGGGACATCCCGGAAGCCGAGGTACGCCTTTCTCCCGACGAGACGGCTTATATCATCAACCTCACCGGCCGAGAAGCCAACGAGGCGGCAAAGCTCACTTCGGACGGCGCTCAGACGCTGTTCGAGACTTCGGTCAGCTGTATTGGAGCCGGAATCTGTCAGGTCGGCGTACAGGATTCCCAGGCGCTTCTTGGAGAATGTGTCCGGGCGGTAAGGGAAGCAGGCATTCCGGACCGCGCTCTGCCGCAGATCCATATTTCCGGCTGCCCGTCCTCCTGCGGAACGCATCAGACCGGCGCGATCGGTTTCCGCGGCGGCGTGAAAATGGTGGATAAGAAGCCGCAGCCTGCCTTTGTCCTCTATGTGAACGGAAATGATTTTCAGGGGAAAGAAACGATGGGGCACGAACTGGGCGCCATGCTGGCAGATGAAATCCCTGATTTTCTCACTGCTCTTGGCAGGACAGTCGCTGCAAGCGGGATGGAGTTCTCTGCCTGGAATGCTGCCAATCCCGGGGCGCTCGAACGTCTGGCTGCTGATTACCTGAAAGCATAGAAACACACTCATAAATCCAAAGGATGCAGAATCAGCGCCCGTTCTGTTTCGGAGCGCTGATTTTTGCAGCATTTACCCCGATATCATTCAGGAGGAACTACAAGCGATGAATGTCATGAAAAAATTTGCCTCTTACTATAAACCCTACCGGAAATTTCTGTATCTCGATCTCTTATGCGCTACTTTTATCAGCGCCGTGGATCTGGCATTCCCGCAGATTTTAAGACGCGCGGCCGGAACCTGGTTTACACAGGGAAGCGACGCCATTTTCCATACCCTGGGCTTTCTTCTCGCAGGACTTCTGGCCCTCTATCTCCTCCAGACGGTGTGCAAATATTACGTCACCTATCAGGGGCATGTGATGGGAACATGGATTGAGCGCGATATGAGGCAGGAGTTATTCGACCATTACGAGAAGCTCTCCTTTTCCTACTATGATAAAAACAACACCGGCCAGATGATGAGTAAACTCGTCTCCGATCTGTTCGAAATCTCCGAATTTGCTCATCATGGCCCGGAAAATGTGTTTATCTCCTCCATAAAGATCGCCGGCTCCTTCCTCTTCCTTTTTCTAATCAACGGAAAGCTGGCCCTCCTGCTGGCTGTCGTAGTGGCTATGATGGTCGTATTCTGCTTCCGTCAGAATAAGCGCATGCAGGAAACTTTCATGGATAACCGCCGCAAAATCGGCGATATCAACGCCAGGCTTCAGGATACGCTGTCCGGCATCCGCGTGGTCCAGTCCTTTGCCAATGAAGAGATCGAACGCGGTAAATTCCAAAGCAGCAATGAAAACTTTGTCCGTTCCCGCGATCATAACTATAAGGCGATGGGCTGGTTCCACTCCGGCACGCTTTTGTTCCAGGGACTTACGTACATAACGGTACTCGTGGCAGGCGGATACCTGATCGCCGTCGGCGACATGGAGCCTGGAGATTTGGCTATGTATGCACTCTATATCGGCATTTTCATCAGCCCGATCCAGATCCTGGTGGAATTTACGGAAATGCTCCAGAAAGGACTTTCCGGTTTCAAACGCTTTTTGGACGTCATCGAAACACAGCCTGAGATCACGGACGCCCCGGACGCCGTGGATCTTCAAAACATAAAGGGCAATATTTCCTATCAGGATGTGAGCTTTTACTACAGCAGCGACGAACCCGTATTAAACGATATCTCCTTCACGATTCCGGCCGGGAAATCCGTGGCGCTCGTCGGCCCGTCCGGCGGCGGAAAAACTACGATCTGCTCCCTGCTGCCGCGTTTTTATGACGTGACGCACGGAAGCATCACCATAGACGGTCAGGATATCCGCCACACTACCTTAAAGAGTCTCAGAAACTGCATCGGACTCGTCCAGCAGGAGGTGTATCTGTTCGGCGGCACCATCCGCGAAAATA
Source organism: bacterium 1XD42-76 (assembly GCA_009917545.1). Taxonomy (GTDB): domain Bacteria; phylum Bacillota; class Clostridia; order Lachnospirales; family Lachnospiraceae; genus QZDW01. The sequence goes on along the minus strand of QZDW01000003.1, from coordinate 72,327 downwards.
TCGCCTACGGCAAACCAGGCGCATCGGGTGCTGAAATTGTCGAGGCTGCCAAAAAGGCCAACATCCACGATTTTATCATGGAGCTTCCCGACGGCTATGACACCTTTGTCGGTGAGCGGGGGGCACGGCTCTCTGGCGGTCAGAAACAGAGAATCTCGATTGCCCGGGTATTTTTAAAGAATCCGCCCATCCTTATTCTCGACGAAGCCACCAGCGCACTTGATAATGAAAGTGAACGCCACATTCAAAAGAGTCTGGAAGCGCTGGCTAAAAACCGTACCACGATCACCATCGCGCATCGTCTTTCCACGATACGGAATGCTGATGAGATTATCGTCATCAACGAGCAGAATATTGCTGAACGGGGGACGCACGAGGAGCTCCTCAAAAAAGGCGGGATCTACGCGAAATATTATGAAATGCAGTTCGAGGGAGGCCGTTCTGATTCTGCACTGGCAGAATAAAAAGTCAGAGGGGAGAGAGTTGGGTTGAAAAAGAGACTGGCAGTTGCACTCATGGTACTGTTTTTTCTGAGCGGATGCGCCCTGGGAGATACGTCAGGTTCCGTACAGACGGACTCCGGTGGGAAAGACAATATTCCGGGAACCTATATCGTGCCGGAGGGCTGGGTGAAATCGGAACAGTATTCCTCAGAGGACAAGATTTTCTATGTGGAGGAAGGACACGAAAAGGACACACGCCCCGATAATATCTCAATTGAAATAGGAACTAACCGTTACGGGCTGGACGAGCATGATAAATTCCGGTATGCCATTCTGCGCCAGCTCTCCATGCAGTCAAAGGGTTCTTCTGCCAATGTAACCGGGGAGGGCGTCCATACGGAACAGGATTATATTATGTATATCTTCACGATTGACGACGACTATGCGCTTACCAGGCAGTACTATATCGTGGACGACCACCGGTACTGCCTGATTCATCTGACCGACTTCTCAGGCAACGAGGATGCGGCCGATGCAGCGCGGGCGATTGCGGACAGCTTTGTGTGGGATGAGACGGATACGCCTGTTTTGGCGCCTTAGCGGCAGATGGAACGAGCTTCCCCATACCGCCTGGTCAGATCGTTATTTGTCATTTATGTATCGCCTGGTGTAGGGGCATACCTCAATACACTTCCCGCACAGATCAACGCTCTGTCCGAATCCCAACAGCGAGCGGGACTGTGCTGCTGTCCTGCATTTCTGGTAATCGAACAGGGTATTGCGCGCAAGCCCTGGCTCCCATGTGATTCCGTGGATGGCCCCGGCAGGGCAGGCATCCCGGCAAACCGTGCATCTTCCGCATCCGGACCGATCAACCGGCTCTTCTGCCGTCAGCGGGGCATCCGTCAGGATGGAGGAGAGACGCACCATAGAACTATACTGCTCTGTTACCAGAAGAGCACATTTTCCCACCCATCCAAGGCCGGCACGGGGCGTGGAGGGTGCACGCTTCTACATACACTACAGGCCGGTGCACCCTATGTCAGGTTCCCGGCCTGTCTGTTTCCTTTATTTTTCTGCTATTTTGTTTTCTATTCTATCTTTTCCATACCACATCTTTTAATTCTCCGAAACAGTATCTCCCTGCATACGGATGACAAACAGGGCGCCCAGCATCAGAAGAATGCCGACTGCCAGAGAAATAACAGGATTGCGGACAAATCCTGCCACAATATAGGTGACAAAAGAAACCACAGCGGCAGTCACAGCATAAGGAAGCTGTGTCGTCACATGATTGACATGTTCACACTGCGCTCCGGCAGATGCCATGATTGTGGTATCAGAAATCGGTGAGCAATGGTCGCCGCAGACAGCCCCCGCCATGCAGGCCGAAATAGAGATAATCATTAACTGCGGATTGGTGTTCTGGAACACTGCCACCACGATCGGAATCAGGATCCCGAACGTTCCCCAGGAGGTGCCCGTTGCGAATGCCAGCAGGCAGCCTACTACAAAGATAATCGCCGGAAGAAAACTTAAGAGTCCTTTCGCGCTGGCCTCCACCACGCCGGCAACATAAACGTCTGCTCCCAGACTGTCTGTCATAGCCTTTAATGTCCAGGCAAATGTCAGAATCAGGATCGCCGGTACCATTGCCTTAAAGCCCTCCGGAAGGCACGCCATACAATCAGAAAAGCTTAAGACGCGGCGAATCTGGTAAAGAAGGACTGTAATCAGAAGCCCGAAAAAGCTGCCTAATGTCAGGCCCAGAGAGGCATCACTCTCGGAAAATGCCGTAACAAAATCGGTTCCGGAAAAGAATCCGCCTGTATAAAGCATACCGATTACACAGCACACAATCAGGGAAAGGATCGGAATCAGCAGATCCATCACAGTTCCCCTTGATACCACACTCTCGTCCCCGGCGAACTCATACGGACGGCCCGGCGTCGTATAGAGATCCCCTTTGACAGCATTTAACTCATGTTTTCTCATAGAACCGAATTCAACCTTCATGAGCACCATTCCTACCATCATCACAATCGTGAGAATCGCGTAATAATTGTAGGGTATTGCACGCATAAAGATGGAAAATCCGTCCTCTCCTTCTACGAAGCCTGTGACTGCAGCCGCCCAGGAGGAGATCGGCGCAATGATACACACCGGTGCCGCTGTGGCATCAATCAGGTAGGAAAGCTTGGCTCTGGACACTTTGAACTTGTCCGTCACAGGCCGCATAACGCTTCCCACGGTCAGGCAGTTAAAATAGTCGTCAATAAAAATGAGCACACCCAAAAGGATGGTCGCTAACTGCGCCCCTACGCGGCTCTTAATCCTCCTGGCCGCGAACTGGCCGAATGCTGCGGAGCCGCCCGCCTTGTTCATCAGGCTTACCATAGCGCCCAGAATTACCAGGAAAATCAGGATTCCGACATTATAACTGTCGGAAAGCACACCAATCATTCCGTCCTCAAAAATATGGACAATCGTTCTTTCGAAATTCATGCCAGAGTACAGGATGCTCCCCACCAGAATTCCCACAAACAGCGAGCTGTATACCTCCTTTGTAATCAAAGCCAGCCCGATTGCCACAATGGGCGGGATGAGTGCCCAGAAAGTCGCATATGCGGCAGGAACATATTCCTCCGCCTCTGCGCCGAATGCCGTCATAGAGCACAAAAGCATCAGCAGGCATGCGACAGGCAAAATAAAAAATCGTCTCCTTTTCATACCATACATAGGATTCCCTCTCTTTCGTTTTTTCCACTGCCAGATTTTCCCAGCCGGTATTCTCCCGACAACAGCAGGAAAATCATCTATCTGACGGCGGGCCTTTTCCCTCCGCCGCAAAAGGCAGCAAACATAATAAAAGCACCGCACGCGCCGTCCCGGAAAAGGACACGCCTGCGGTGCACATGAAAAAATCTTCCCAGAAAAGGAATCCACAGCACAGATAGCGCTCCACTTACCGTGACAGTACGCCGCATATTCTGCGTCGTCCCAGGATTTTCCGCCCGGATTGGCAAAAAATCCTTCGGCAGTCTCCCCTTTCCCGTCAGACGGCAAGTCCGGCCGTATGTCTGCGGTACTCTTGAAGCCTGCGCCTCTATCATGTCAAATGCCTGTTTACCATAACAATCGCCGCCGACAGGCGGCATACGTTCAGGGATGCCAAATGCGCCTGAACCATTTTTATTCCTGACGGCCCACTCACCCGTGGGCGCATGAAGGTTTACCACAACAATCGCCGCCAACAGGCGGCATACGTTCAGGGATGCCAAATGCGCCTGAACTGCTTTCGCCGGTTCCCCTATTCGTCCCAGTTGTGATACACGGCCTGCACGTCGTCATCCTCATCGAGCAGATCCAGAATCCGGTTCATCTTCTTGACTGCATCATCATCCGTAAGCTCCACCCAAGTCTGGGGGATCATCGTCACGTCTGCCTGCAGCATGGGAACCCCTGCTTTCTCGAGCGCCTCACGGACCGCACTGAACGCATCCGGGTCTGTGAGCACCTCGTAGCTGTCCTCCTCTTCGGAAAAGTCCTCGGCACCCGCGTCGAGAGCCGCCATCATTAACTCGTCGGCATCCATCCCGCATTCCTCTTTATCAATCACGATCTGACCTTTTCTGTCGAACATGAAAGAAACGCTGCCCTGGGAGCCGACATTTCCGCCGCCCTTTGTAAAGGCACTCCTGACATTGGCTGCCGTACGGTTCTTATTATCCGTCAATGTCTCCACAATGATTGCGGTTCCGTTGGGACCGTAGCCCTCGTACGTCAGGTTTTCATAATTGACAGAACCCAGATCGCCTGCTGCCTTCTTGATCCCGCGGTCAATGGTGTCATTCGGCATATTGTTGGCCTTTGCTTTGGCGATGACATCGCGAAGCTTGCTGTTATTGGCAGGGTCAGCACCGCCTTCCTTTACGGCCACCGCAATCTCTCTGCCGATCACAGTAAAGATCTTTCCCTTTGCGGCGTCATTTCTCTCTTTCTTATGCTTAATATTGGCAAATTTGGAATGTCCTGACATTTCTCCTGCTCCCTTTCCTTTTACAATTCTTCTGTTTTATTCAGGTGTGCCCGGTAAAACGACATATTTTATATGAACTCACAAATAATCTAAATTATTTTAGCATTATTTTTATCATATGGCAAGAGCTTTTCTTGACACAGTTTTGTGTCATGTTATAATAGAGGTATGTAATTATCAAAAAACGGAGGGAGCACAATGAAAAAGATTGAAATTGATACCTTTTTAACGTTCCAGTTCGTGAGCCGCCCGACCTTTTCCCCGGATGGTGCTTTCGTCGCCTTTGTCGTTTCGAATGCCTGCCGCACGGAAAATTCCTATAAGGCTGACCTGCATGTCTATGACCTTGTCAAAAAGCAGGTTCTGAGGCTGACGACAAGAGGCGATGCCAAGACGTACGCCTGGACCCAGGACAATACGCTTCTCTTCCCGGCCGCACGCGACCAGAAGAAGGACGGCGAGACAGCAGAAAGCACCTGCATTTACGAAATCTGCCCCAGAGGCGGCGAAGCAGAGAAGGCCTTTGAGGTTCCTCACAAGGTATCTGCTCTGGAAACACTGCCTGACGGCCGTCTCCTTCTCACAGTGAAGCATGACAACTTAAAGGATGTACGCAAGAAATCCTACGAAATCATTGATGAGCTTCCCTTCTGGGGCAATGGACTCGGTTTCACCAACGCAATCAGGAACCGCTATGCCATCTATGATAGGAAATCCGGTGAACTCACCTGGATTGCTGATGAGTGGACCGAATGTATCCAGTTTTCCGTATATCAGGATCTTCTCCTGTACAAAGCCTATCCCTGGAAACAGAATGTCCGCGGCATGAATGCCGGCATCTATCTTTATCATCTTAAGACAGGCCAGACGCAGACCATGCTGGAGCCGGAAGCCATGCATACAGGTACCATTGAGCTCCTGAATAATAAGGAAGCCCTGGTGGCAGCGATCGACAACAGCTACAAGGATACCACGAAATACTGCGAATTCTATAAGCTGAACCTGTCGGACAAGTCCCTGACCCATTATGTGCCTTATGACGCCTCCATTGGATCCGGCTCGGTCGGCTCAGATGCGAGATACGGGGCAGGCCGCGCGCAGAAAGCCATGAACGGGGACTTTTATTTCATCTCCACAGTCGATGACTATGCACACCTGTTAAAGCTCTCCGCGGACGGCCATATTTCCGAAAGCCTTACCAAAGGCTCCAGCTGTGACAGCTTTGATATCAATAATTCGCATCTGGTCAGCTGTGAGCTCCAGGGACTTAAGTTAGCTGAGCTTTACCTGGACGGTGAGCAGATCACGCATTTTAATGACACATTTTCAGAGGAATACGCCATCGTCACACCAGAACCTCTCACCTTTACCGCATCCGATGGCTGTGAGATCCACGGCTGGGTGATGAAACCGGCAGGCCACACAGACGGCGCCAAGGCTCCGGCGATTTTACATATCCACGGAGGCCCCCGTACCGCCTTCTCTGATGTATACCATCATGAAATGCAGATGTGGGCCAATGCAGGCTATTTCGTATTCTACTGCAATCCGAGAGGTTCCGACGGACGCGGCACAGATTTCGGCAATATTAACGGAATCTACGGAACCGTGGATTATGACAACCTGATGGAATTCACAGACGAGGTATTAAAGCATTATTCCGACATTGACACATCTCGCGTCGGCGTCACAGGCGGCTCCTACGGCGGCTTTATGACGAACTGGATTGTCGGCCATACAGACCGTTTTGCGGCTGCGGCTTCCCAGCGTTCCATCTCCAACTGGGTATCCTTCGAGCACAACTCCGATATCGGACATACCTTCACTCCGAACAATCAGGGTACAATCACCAGAGAAAATCCGGAGCTTCTCTGGCAGCAGTCCCCGTTAAAGTATGCAACGGCCTGCAAGACTCCGATTCTTTTCATTCATTCCGACGAGGACTACCGCTGCTATATGGCTGAGGGTTTTGCTATGTACAGTGCTGTCAAGAGAAATGGCTGCCCGGCCAAACTCTGCCTGTTCCACGGCGAGAACCACGAGCTTTCCCGCGGTGGCAAGCCGGAAAACCGGATCGACCGGATGACGGAGATCTTAAACTGGATGGACAATTATCTGAAAGCATGATATGATACCTCATAACCGCTCAGGCAGCGCAGATTCATCACATATCAGGGACGCCAGGCATTCCTTTATGAGCCGGGATCCTGTCTGAGGACGGTTACACAGCAACTGTTTTTCATTCTGTAATCAAAACTGCGGCGGCAGACCGCCTTATCGGCACGATTCTTCTCCGCCGCAGTTTTATTTAGCCCATCCGGGCTTTGAGAGGAGCAAACGCACATGATACGTTTGGAACGCACCAGCGTCATGAATCTGGAAAATGCCATCCGCGGGGCCAGAAATCCCATGAACAGCTGGGACCGCATCGACAGCCGCTATGATGAGAGCGGGGATTATATTCTCGGGGAAAATGATCTCGGTCTCGCGCGCCGCTTACGGCTCGCAGGAAGCGACCATCGCAAATTTATCCGCCAGATCTTTGTCTCCGTGGACATCACCGCCCCCCTCTACTGGTGGAAGGAATACGATACCTATAAGGTAGCCACGGTAGCCAATTCCACCAGCACCATGCATAAGATCCACTCCCGGCCCTTTTCCATCGACGACTTCAGCCATGACCATATGACGCCGGATACCCTCGCCTTTATGCAGACCGTGGTGGAACGGCTGGAATCCATCCGCCAGACTTATCTGGAGCAGGGCAGACGGAAAGAGGATTGGTACGACCTGATTCAGCTCCTCCCCTCAAGCTACAATCAGCTTCGAACCTGTACCATGAATTATGAGACCCTTGTCAATATCTACCATGCCAGAAAAGCGCATAAGCTTGTGGAGTGGCATACCTTCTGCGAATGGATCCATACGCTTCCGTATGCAGATGAGCTGATCGTTGCAGAATAGATGTCTGCTGTACTTCTTTTCCCGTCCCGGGTTCTGTCTCCCACCCCAAAAACGCCTCAGACCACAATCTCCCTCTGCAGCGCCATTGAATAAATCACGGTCTCCTTCACCTGCTTCCCGGCGATCTGCGACAGGGCCTTCGCATAGTAGGCCAGCTGAATCCGGTAGCGGTCAATCAGCGTCTGCTCCTCGCCTTCAGCAATCCGGTCTGTCTTATAATCAACAATTACCAGGCCGTCGTCCTCCTCAAACCAGGCGTCGATAATACCCTGAATCAGCACCAGCTCATCCGAATCCGCCACCCCCATCCTGCGGGCAGGAATCCCCATGACAAACTGGCATTCTTTATAAAGCTTTCCTGCCTCCTCCGCCCGCCGCATCCGTCCGGCAAGCCCGGATCCAAAAAAGTGGTACAGCTCTTCCACGCTCACGAGCCGCAGGGCCGTCTCGTCCATCAGGGCTTCCTCACTGATTTTCTTAAGCTGTGCCCGGATGGCTTCACGTGTTCCTGTGTTCTGAAAAGACAGCAGTTCGAACGCTCTGTGGTAGGCTGTGCCGCGGAATGCGCCCCCAAAGGCCGGGCGCAAACCAGCACGCCCCGTATCCTGTGATTCCTGTACAGAGTCTTTCAATGCAGGAAGGAATGCACTCTCACTGTCATCCACAAACTGTCCCCGTTCTTTTAACTCCGATACAGACAATTTCGCATGGAGCCGGATATCCGCCTCATATGGATAGGGTCTGGTAATCATTTCCCCCATCCGGCACAGCACTTCATCCGGCAAAAGCCTGAATCCGGGATTTCCTCCACCGGCTAAAGCCATAAGCTGCATGGAGACTCCGGCCTTTTTCTGCTGGCTTTCCGTCTCTGCCTGTACAAAGCCTGACAGGGAAGCCTTTTTGGCACAGATCGTCTCTTTCGCATACGGAAGGGCCATCAGAAGCCAGTCCAGACAGGAGGACGCACTGCTAAGAGCCGTAAAAGGCAGAGCCGTCCCATCGCCCTCACTCCCGACTCCCTGCCATTTTTCCAGCCTGTTTTCCAGATACTTGTCTCCGGCAGTGATAATCAGCTTTTCCCGTGCCCGCGTCATTGCCACATAGAGGATGCGCAGCTCTTCTCCCATACTTTCCAGCATGCTCCTGCGGCTTAAGACATTTTTCTTTAATGTCGGGGCTTTCAGCTTCTGCTCCAGATCAAAATAATCGGTGGCAATTCCAAGTTCCTCGTCGATAAGAATCTTTCCCCGCGCATCCTGCCGGTTAAACTGCTTTCCGGTTCCGGCCAGAAATACGACGGGAAATTCCAGTCCCTTGCTCTTGTGGATACTCATGATACGCACCATATCGCTGTTTTCCCCGGCGCTGGCTGCCTCCCCGAAATCCGTATTGTATTTTTTCAGTTTTTCGATATAACGGATGAAATCGAACAGGCTCTGATAGCTTGTTTTTTCAAACGCTGCCGCTTTCTCGACGAGCATGTCAAGGTTCGCCTGGCGGCCTTTCCCGGCAGGCATAGCTGAAACATAGTCGTAATACCCGGTCAATTCGAAAATCCGGTAGATTAACCGATGGACAGGCAGATACTCTGCCTCATCCCGCAAACGCTGTAAAAGATCCCAGAAGCGGGAAAGCCGTTCTCTGAGACAGTCTGCCGGCGTACCGGATACCATTCCTGTTGTTCTCTTATCATCTATAATGCCAAACCGGCATTCGGGCCCCGGCCCTTTATCCTCAGCGCTGCCCGGCGCCTTTCCTGGCCCGGCCTGGGCTTCTTCCGAATCCGCTGCCCCCTCAAGGCAGTGCATCATTGCCCCGTAGAGCCCGGTATCCTGTCCCTTGACCGGATTTTTCTTAAAAGACGCCATAAGAATTGCCAGCTCCCTGTCGTCAAATCCCCCGATCGGCGACCTTAGCACCCCGGCAAGCGGGATATCCTGCATTGGGTTGTCAATCAAAGACAGCATATTGAGGACGGTCTCCACCTCGATTGCGGTAAAGTATCCTGTCCTAGATTCTGCGAAAGCCGGGATTCCCTCTGCGCCGAGAATGCTTAAGAACTCCTCCGCCCATCCGGAAAGGCTGCGGAGCAGGATGACAATATCCTTTTTCAGAAGCGGCTCATAACGCCCTTCTTTCGCATTCCAGATCTTCATTCCCGTTTCCGGGTCTGTAAGCTCCTTAATCTTGCCTGCAATCAGCCTCGCTTCAGCCTCCTTTGCCGTGTAATCGGCCTGTTCCTCTGAAAGTCCTTCAAAAAGCCCTTCCCCTGTATTGAGAAGGTACAGTTCCGTGACCGGAGAACTGCCTTCGGGTGCTCCAGGATACGCTGCCCCGGCGTAGAGGGCCGCATCTTCCGTATATGGAATATTTCCCAGAGGCTTTGTCATGATGCGGTAAAAAACGTCGTTGATACTGGCTAATACCTGTGGACGGCTGCGGAAATTCCTGTGAAGCTCGATTTTCTGGCAGGGGCCTTCTTCCTTTGAATACTGCTCATATTTTTCCAGAAACAGCTCCGGTTTTGCCAGGCGGAAACGGTAGATGCTCTGCTTTACATCACCAACCATGAACACATTCGGCTTTCCAAAACGTTCTCTTGAAACACACCGGATCAAGGTCTCCTGCACCTGATTGCTGTCCTGATACTCATCGACCAGAATCTCTTCATAATAGTCTGCCAGCTCGTTGGCCGTCTGGCCCGGCGTATGGTCTACGGAGCCCCCGGTGAGAATTTCCAGTGCAAAGTGCTCGAGATCATTAAAATCAACGAGGTTCTTTTCCTCCTTTGCCTCCTGAAAGCGTGCCGTAAATTCTTCCGCCAGCTCCAAGAGCATAAACACAGGCTCCCTGCAAGCAACCAGATCGGAAAAAATATGCTCCACATCTCCCGGAGCATAGAGAGCTGCCAGCTTCTTAACCCCATCCTTTACCCGGTTTCTGATAGCTGCTGCCAGTTCCTTTTTCTCCTTCGACACGGTCTTGGAACGTGCGGCCGCAAGACGCCCGAAGATCGTCCTGTCCAGGCATTCCCGGATCCCGGCATACGTATCCGCCGCAGAGAGCTCTTCCATTTTCCCGATCTCCGCAGTAAGCGCCGGGATATACGACTGCGGCCCGTCCTCCTCCTCTGCGATAAGGAGCGCTGCTTCCAGCTGCGAAGAGAACTCCTGCGCCTGTTTTTTCACATCCTGTATGAGGAAACGCATCCATGCTGTATTCTCAAAGCTTGCCAGATCCGTCTCATCTTCCCCATAGAGTTCACGCCTTACGGCTGCAATCCATTCGCCGGGCCAGGGATTACTCTGAGCAAAACGCCAGACTTGGAGGATATAGTCCTCCAGCCCTCCGTCAGCTTTTCCCGTGGCATACCTGTCCACAAACCGGAGGAAACGTTCGTCCTCCCGCCCATAGTATTCCTCCAAAAGTTCTTTCATCACATCGGCCTGAAGGAGTAAAAGCTCTCCCTCATCTCCGATACGGAATCCGGGGTCGATATCGAGCTCATTGAAATGCTCACGGATCAGCTTCAGACAGAAGCTGTCGATTGTCGTGATGTTTGCATGATGAAGAAGCGTCGCCTGACGTTCCACGTTGGCATCATGCGGCTGCTCCTCCAGGCGCTTCTCGAGTGCGTCTCCAATCCGTTCCCGCATCTCGGCCGCCGCTGCATTGGTAAACGTCATCACCAGCAGACGGTCAATATCCACCGGGTTCTCCCGGTCCGTAACCATCTGAAGGATACGCTCTACGAGAACCGCTGTCTTCCCGCTCCCAGCCGCCGCAGATACCAGAAGATTCCGGCCTCTGGCGTCGATCACCTGCTGCTGCTCTGCCGTCCACATTGTCTCAGCCATTCTTTCCGCCTCCCTATTCCTCCTGCATTGTCCCTGTTCTCTCTCCTTTTCCTTCGGCTCCCGTCATACTCCCCGCGCCTGCGGACATGGATGCCGCGTTTTCGTCCTCTTTCGTTTCTTCAATCTTCTCCCAGACCTCCTCCGGCTTCATGGATGCAAGCCTCCGGAAGCTGTAGCCGCCCGTTTTGAGGTCAAACCCGCACACGCTGTGATAGGGGCAGTAGTCGCAGGCCGTCCTCTGGCCCTGTTTATAGGGGTTGACCGATGTATTCCCGTCCAGAATCTCTTCCCCCATATCCTTCAATTTCCCTCTTACGAACCCGGACAGGCCGACAAAGCGCGCCGTGCCTGCCACAGAGGACTTTGCCTCCTGAATTATTCCGTTCTTTACTGCCACCGGAATGACGTCGGATTCCGTCTCGATCTCCCGGTCCAGATGACGGATGACCTCAAGATTACTGTTTACCAGCCCGTTCATGCGCAGCTTCTTAAGGATCCCGGCCTCGATCTCCTCTGGCTGCATATCATCCTTCCGCTCCAGAACGGGATCGTCAATATGGTAATAAAACATTCCCGCCGGGACCGCTTCCTTTCCAGGGCGTTTTTTCTCCTCCATGCGCATGGCCGCATCCATATAGACCACCAGCTGGAGCTGTAAGCCGTGGTAGAGGAGCGCCAGGTCAAAGGAGGTGCTTCCTGACTTGTAATCCATGATCTTTACATAGACATGATCTTCATCTTCTAACACATCGAGGCGGTCAATCCGCCCTCTTAAGTTTAAGGCGGCCCCGTCTCTTAAAGCGATTCTTGTGCTCACGTCTACCTCAAAGGCCTCGGGCTCAAAATCTCCCTGCCCGAGCTGGTAGAGGAGCGCCCGCACCGTCCTGTCCACAATGCGCTCCACCTTGCGCTCCAGATAGGCGTTGCGCGCCGAACTTTTCATAATCGTATTCCGATATCCTGCAGAAACATCGGCCACGCACGACTTTACCAGACTCTGGCGTTCCCTGGTTGTCAAAGCGGCAAAATCCTTCCCCTGCTCCCGGACCTTTGTGAAGAACAGATCAATGGAGCTGTGGAACAGATTGCCCATATCAGCAAAATCCAGCTCATATTCCCGCTGCCTCTTAAGCTCCAGCCCATATGTCAGGAAATGGGCGTAGGCGCAGGCGGCATAGCCCTCCATTCTGGTAACGCTGCCATTTAGAAGATTTCCATAGAGCTCTCTCGCCGCTTCACGGCCGATCCCCTGATGTTTGCAGGCATAGGAACAGGCTGCCGCCAGCTGCTCCATTCTCTCACTCTGTCCGCCTTCCCTGCTAAGCCACCTGTAGAGGCTGGCTGCAAAGGGATTCCTCTGTAAATCTTCCGGTTTCTGCAGCCATTCAATGACAGCCTGTCTGGCCGGGCAGATCCCGGCCTCTGCCTCCTTAAGCTCTCCGGACGAAAACACAGAAAGCCCCGGAAAGCGCTTTCTGATATGACCGATGATACTCGAAGGCCGCATGGTCTTCCCCTCTGCTGATAAGGCGGAAAAGGAGAGTGTCAAACGTTTCTCTGGCTTCGTAAGCATCCGGTACAGATAAAACCTCTGCATGAACCCTTCTTCCCTGGCCGTGGGCGCCAGCTCCAGATCATTCCGCTTTAGCACCTCGCGTTCCTGTTCTGTGAGGATACCGCCTTTTCCCGTATCCGCTGGAACCACACCCTCGTTCACTCCAAGGAAAAACAGTGCCTTTACCTTGTCAAGCCGCGTCCGCTTTAAATCTCCTGCCACCACACGGTCCGCTCCGGCCGGAATCATTCCCACAGACAGCTCGCCAAAGCCGGCGCTTACGATCTCGGTATATTCCCGCTTGGAGACGGCTTCCTCCCCCAAAAGCTCGCAAAGCCGCCCGAACAACTCCATAACGAGATTGTAGATCTCTTCATACTCCCTCGCCTCCTGATGCATGCCGGCCTGCCGGAACGTATCACTCTTCCTGGCCAGCTTTTCCTCTACCCCGAGCGCACGAAGAAGCTCTGTGAGCCCCTCTGTAATGACGCTGACAGACGCCCCCCGTTCTCCCGCCTTTTCCTTAAAGGCGGTAAGCGGCCCCATGATCGTCTGCCGGAAGGTATCGAGCTCCATCAGGTGAAAGGAGCGGTACGCCTCACATACCTGATCCCAGCTACCGCTCCACCGCTTAAAACCGCGGATCCCCATTGCCCGTACATACTGTTCCAGCCGGTCGGTCTGCTCCCGCTCCTCAGTCACCAGCCCTGTCCTCAGATAGCGGAACATACTTTCATAATCAAAGCCTTTCCAGAGAAGCTCCAGGGCGCTCTTGATAAGCCGAATCAGAGGATTGCCGGACACATCCCTCTTCTCATCAACAAAGAGTGGGATCCCGTTCTCCTCAAACTGGTGCAGAAGCTCGCGCGAATACCCCGGCAAATCCCCGCAGACAAGGGCGATTTCACGGTAGCGCAGACCGTCTCTCTTGACAAGCAGCTCAATCTGGTTTATGACAAAGTTCACCTCATCCCGGGGATGTTTCGCCTGCACCAGGCGGATCTCCTCTGTCTTTCCCGGATACGGACGGCAGGGATAGCGAAACAGCGTCTGCTCGAGCGCACCAAGGGCAGGGCTTTCCTGAAAGCGCGGGAACGGGCGGGCGGACAGTTCAATATCCGGTTCCTTTAGCACTCCCAGCTCCTTTGAAAGAGCCGCAAGCCGGCCAGCCAGCTTACGGCTCATGTCAAATAGATCCGACTCATTTCCCGGCCCATAGAGCTCTGCCCCCGACGGCACCGTCACAGTCACATACACGCGCCGGCAGATCCTCAAAATGAGTGAGACCAGCCGGTACTGGACCGGGGTAAAGCCGGTATATCCGTCGAGCACGACCACGCTCCCGTTAAGGAGCCTTGAGCGGGCGGCCACAGCGCACAGCCTGTCCAGAAGCTCTTCCATTGTAATATAACGCTCTTTTATGAAATCCTGAAAGGCGCGGTAAAGGATCCCCATGTCCTCTAACTTTCTCTCCAGCAGACGGCTCACCCCGTCCGCGTGAAGCTTTTCCTTTAAGAGGTCCGGCGTTACCCCGTACTGGTAAAACTCGGACAACATGGATTTGATCTCATCAATAAACCCGGCACGGTTTAAATGCGGGGCAAACAAAATCAGCTCTTCCTTCCGCTCCCCTGCCAGCCGTCTCAGTACCATCGTTTTCCCTGTATCGTCGAGTATCTCCGGCTGGGGAAGCGACAGCTCGGAAAAGATCCGGTATGCCAGGCGCTCAAAGCTCACAATGTCAAGGTTCATCGTACCCTGGCGCGGGTGCAGGCGCACGATCTCCTTTTGCGCCTGCATGGTGGCCTGCTCCGGTACGATCAGGAAAAAATGTCCGTCAGGCTCTGCCACAGACTGCTCAATCAGCTTTCTGTATATGTATTCCGTTTTCCCGCAGCCTGAACCGCCGGTTACAAGCACAAGCGACATATTGCCTCCTTTATATATCAATGCCGGGATTGTTATCCGTTCTTTCACGGCTTCCTGTTCCGTTATGAACCACAATCTCCTTGCAGCCTGCACAACTGCTGTGCAGGCCAGGTTATCTTTCCGGTTCCTTATAGCTTAAAATAGAGCCGATCAGACCGTAGCTCGCCCAGATCGACAGTCCATATCCGATAACAAGGTTTTTCCAGAAATCAGGCCACATCTCCGAGTCTGTCATCAGCTCGCCGAAATTCATGACTACATACTGAATTGTATCAACCCCCGCATCGTATTCAAAGAATACCCGGCAGAAGGCAATGACACACTCCAGCACATTGGCTGTCGGTATCATGGCTGCTGCGATGAGGAGACAGAGCACGGCTCCTTTTTTATCGAGCCTGCCGCCAAGCTTCTGGTAACCGATCAGCGCAAATTTTAACATGGCAAAGCCGGCGATTCCGGCGATAAAGCCGGTAAATCCGATGGCAATCCACAGCGCCGCGCCTAGAAGCGATCCGGCGAGGGCCCCGATCAGTCCCAGGAAGAAATTTGCCTTTTGGGGTGCATTTTCCTTTATCAGCCCTTCCAGCGTATCGGTATCCGGCTGTGATGTCCCCTGGAAGTGTTTGAAATCCCCGGCAATCACCGTCGCAGCCGCATATTCTTCCCCGGCCTCCGACTCCTCGTTCCGGTACATCTGAGCCTGAAGCATGCGCTCCTTCTCCTTATTGATTTCTGCGATAGCATGATTCCTGCGCTTGGCAAACATAACCAGACAAAGCAAAGCCCCAACACAGAAAAAGGCGCCCATGACAAACATTGGGAGCACAACCCCATAGTCTGCATTTCCGGCTGGCTTTTTCGTCATATCAAGGAAATTCTGTCCCACATAGGTATCAAAAATCTCTTCTGTGACATATTCCTCGCCAAACAGCTCATTCAGGGCCTCGATCGCATATTCCCTTATGTCGTCATCAATCGGTACAGATACACCCCGGAGTTCCATCGCTTCCGGCATACTGGAATCGTCGCTGAACATATAATCAAGAAGCGGCTGATATTCCTCCGGCAAATCCCCTTTTCTCTTAACGATCACAAAATCTCCGCTTTCGGTAAATGCCATATAATATTTATTAGCGCCCTTAAAATCCTCAGCAAATTCATAGGAAATGCCGATCACACTTACCGTTTTCCACGAATTCTCCAGAGAATATCTCTGATACGGGTCAAATTCCTCGGTCTGGCTCTGGCTTTTTCCTTCTTCCATCTTGGCGTCAATAAAATAGAATGCTGCCACAGCCAGGAACAAAAGTCCCAAAATCATCCATATCACACAGGCAACGATTCCTGCAACAGACCCCTTTTTGACCTTTTCATAATTTACCGGCCGCAGCAAGTTGTTTTTCTGGTTCATACCCATCATCCCTCCATCGTTTTACATAACAGGAAACATCCCGGTTCCCTTTCTTATGTTCTTTGCTAATAGTTTAGCACACCTTTCTTCAACTTGGAATATCTGTATTTCAATTTTCATAAACTATACAAAAACTTTATCCCAAGGAGCAAACCATGAGTTCCAAAACGAGAATTATCGTCCTGCGAATGAAAGAGATTATCTATACCGCGATCTTTATCGGCTTTGCCATTCTGCTCATTCTCCTGTTTCTGTTTATGTTCCGGCCAGAGGACGGGAAAAAGGAGACAGAAACAGCTCCGGAAGCAGCCGCGACCTACACACCGGGGCTCTATTCGGCCTCGATCGTACTCGGAAGTCAGAATGTAAACGTAGAAGTGGCTGTGGATGCCGACCGCATCAATTCTATCACACTCGTTCCCCTGAGCGATACCGTGGCCGCCATGTATCCTCTCATGCAGCCTTCGATGGACTCTCTGGCTGAGCAGATCATATCCTCCCAGTCATTACAGGGAATCGAATACCCTTCCGGCTCCCAGTACACCTCGACAGCCCTCATGAGCGCCATCCGCACCGCCCTGTCCAAGGCGGAAAAATAGCGGCGAATCATACCTGTCTGCATATACGGCGACCAGATCAAAACAGGTACATAGAATACGCGAGCATGCGGGAATCGGGGGAGCCACAGACAAAACAGGCCCGCAAAAATCCCACAGGAAGCAGATGCCAGAACACCTGCGCTTCCTGTGGGATTCTTTCTCCAGACTATACGCGGCATTTGAGTCCTGCTTTTCAAGCAGGCTGCCGTCTCTTATTCTTTTAAGGATTCTTCCTGCAGCCTGTCAAATTCTGCCATACACTCATCTACAGTGGCGCCGTTCAGAAGCTTTCGCACAATCAGGCAGGTATTTCCCCACTGCTCCACCTTCATTCCTGCATTGGAACCAAGAACATAGACATTCTCATGGAGCCTGTCATTTAAGGGCTTTAAGGCAGGGATACATTCCACCTCCACATTCTTTGACGGTGAGATTACATGATTCGTCTCTGCATAGAGCAAAAGTGCCTCGTCAGAAAGTATAATCTCCAGCACCTTCTTTGTATCCTCCAGATGCTCTGCCTCGGCTCCAATGGCGTACCCTGTCATAGATACGACCGGCATCTGACCGCGGCTGCTGGGAAATCCGATCACCTGCAGCTCAAAGTCCGGTTTCCCATAAGCCGTATCCGCATTGGCAGCACTCCAATATGCCATTACAATCGGCGTTTTCTGAGCCAGAAAATCCGGGCCCTCCCCTTCGATTGCCTCATAAGTGTAAGCAGCCTCTGCATCAATGTATCCGAGGTCGATCAGCTGCTGCAAAAATTCAAATCCGGGACGCATATAGTCGCTGTACCGGCTCTCTCCCTGATTGAGCGCCTCAATCTCTGCGGCCGTATTCCCCCCATTATACAGATCCGCGTATGCCTGGGCAAAGACGAAATTCTCCAGCCACCAGCGGTTGGCGCCAATTGGCGTCTCGATGCCGTTCTCTTTCAATACCCGGCAGCATTCCAGCAAATCCTCAGGCGTCTCCGGAAGAGAGAGGTCGTATTGATCAAACAGGGTTTTATTGACAAACAGGCCATGTGCCACGACCTCCTGGGGAATCGCCACCAACTTACCATCAACGCAGTTTGCTATTTTCACAGTCTCTCTCAGGTTCTTAGCACAGTCCAGATCCGATAAGTCCAGAAGTCTTCCCTCTTCCCCCAGCTTCTGAATCGTATCCGGA
This sequence comes from bacterium 1XD42-76, assembly GCA_009917545.1. Lineage (GTDB taxonomy): Bacteria > Bacillota > Clostridia > Lachnospirales > Lachnospiraceae > QZDW01. The sequence continues at coordinate 54,354 of QZDW01000003.1, read as the reverse complement.
TTAAGCAGATAGAGATCATCCATATTATTGCGCGCACGATCCAGTGTCACATCATCATACGTCTTATCCTGATAGTTCTCAGCTGTATAGGTCCTGTATTCCACTGTCAGGCCAAGCTTTTCTTCCGCCATCATCACAGTCCGGTCAAACGCACTTCTTGCAATATTCCGGGCATCCGGATTGCTTTTTTCCATCGGTCCGAACAGATTCACAATCATCCGTTTTCCACTGTCCGATATGATAATGCCCTGGTCCTCATTTTTTCCACCGCTGCAGGCAGCCAGTAAAAGGACTGCTGCCCCTGCCAGACAGATGGCTGCGATCTTTTTCAGTCCTCTTTTTTGTCTCCTACGTTCCATATCCTAGCCTTTCTTCACATATTGCTTAATAATCCTCTTTAATAATACTATGTCTATCGGCTTTGCCAGATGAACATTCATTCCGGCATCCAAAGCCTCTTTTTCATCTTCTGCAAACGCATTGGCCGTCATGGCAATGATCGGTACCTCTCCGGCATCTCTGCGCTCTAAGCCGCGGATCGCCCTTGTTGCGTCATAGCCGTTCATCACAGGCATCTGTACATCCATCAAAATCGCGTCGAATTCCCCCTCCCGGGCCTTCGCAAAACGCTCCACAGCCAATTGTCCGTTTTCCACGATTTCGCAGTCTGCCCCCTCCATTGCCAGGATTTCCGAGAGGATTTCCGCATTGATCTCATTATCCTCCGCGGCAAGGAAATGCAGTCCCTGCAGATTTTCGCTCCCGACGGCCTCCGTTTTCGCTTCCGCTGTCCGCTCTGCCTGCATTTCTATAAGCTTTTCTTTCAGTGCCGATACAAAAAACGGTTTCGTGAGAACGCCTGCATGCTCCAGAGGAAGTGCTTCCTCTGCCCCCACTGCACCGGAATCTGCCAGGAAAAGCACTGGAACCGGCTCCGGCAGTGCGGCGCGCAGCCTCTCTGCCGTACCGGCCGCTTCTGTATCTGGCTGCTCCCAGTCGATCAGAAGCATATGGTAGCCTTCCTTCCCGCTTCTCTCGTGAATCTGCTTCAACGCCTCTGCCTCACTGCGGGCTATATCGACCGGAACTCCTGTATCCTGCATTAATGTCTGTATATTCTTACAGACCTCCTCATCGTGCTCCACTGCCAGGATACGGGCAATCCTGCTGTTCTCCCAGAACTTCCTGTCCATCTGTCCTTCTGGTATCCGGAATTCCAGATCGACCTTAAAAAGGCTCCCTTTCCCTATCTGGCTGCTGACATCAATCGTTCCACCCATCAGCTCGACAATGTTCTTGGTGATCGCCATACCGAGCCCTGTGCCCTGAACCTTGTTGGTCGTGCTGTTCTCTGCCCTCGTAAAGGCGTCAAAGATGGTTTTCAGATATTCCGGTGTCATTCCATAGCCGTTATCCTCAACTTCGATACGGATATGTTCGTACTGGCTGGAACGCTGTTTTAACCCAATCATCCGCAGCCAGATTTTCCCGCCCTCCTGCGTATATTTTACGGCATTTGAAAGCAGATTAATCAGGATCTGGTTGATTCTAGTCACGTCGCCCATCAGATATTCATGTTTCACATCCGATACCTCGACATAAAAGCTCTGTCCCCTGGCAACCGCCATCGGCCGGATCATGGCATCTACGGAAGAGATCATGTCATTTAAGGTAAACTCCTCGACTGAGAGCACGACCTTTCCACTCTCGATCTTGGACACATCCAGGATATCATTAATCAGGCTGAGCAGATGATTCCCGGAAGCCATGATTTTCTTTGTATATTCCCGCACTTTCTCCGGATTTTCTGCATCCCTGGCCAAAAGAGTTGTAAAGCCCAGAACCGCATTCATCGGCGTGCGGATATCATGCGACATATTGGAAAGAAACGTGGTCTTGGAATGATTCGCCATCTGCGCTGCCTGAAGCGCCTCTGCCAGACGCTTATTATGGATCTCACGTTCAGCTTCCCTTTCCTGCCTGATTCTGCTCTGCTGCCTCTGGTTGAAGTAAAATAAAACACAGCACAGCAGAAATGCCACCAGCATAATAATGACAACCATGAAAATATTATGGCTGACCGTTTTCCCTTCCTGTTGAATCGCTTCCACAGGCACATAGCCGATGAGGTAAATACTTCCCCCGTTGACTGCCCACATATAATTCAGGGCGCTTTTATCCCGGATATCGTGATAAAACAGGATATTTTTCCCGCTTTTCACACACGCTGCCACCTCTGCGCGGATATATTCTTCTGTAATATTGTTCGCGCGGTAGAAATCCTCCAGATTCAGATGACCCGCGTCCCGCTCACCAATTCCTCTCGGCTTTAACACCAGCCGTTCGCTCGTCGCATCCATGATATACAGCATAGCCTTGCCGTTATAGAACCCGTTTGGAAGCGACTTGTCTAACGAATCATAGATATACTCAATGTAGAGCGTCCCGATCTCCTGCCCGTCTTTTTCCACCGGACATTTCATGGAATATGCCCATGTGCCCATGTAATTTATATAGGACCGGGAGATAGGGAGTCCGTCTACCGTCCCGCCGGCTGAGAAATCCAGCTCGTCCTCAGAAAAGCTCTCTCCGGTATTGGAAATACCCGACGATTCCCCTGGCAGCACAAGTGATATCTTTACCATCGTCTGGTTCCTGTTATAGGAGCGCACAAATTCCACCGGCCTGTCATTTTCTGCAATCTCATACGCAATCATCTTCTGGAATTCTGCTTCCTTAAGAAGAATCGCTTCAATCGTCCCCTTCATCAGCTCCAGGCTTTCGCTCAGGTTCTGAATCGCGGATGCAGACATTTCTGCGGATAATCTTCGCGCGACGGAAAAAACAACCGCCCCTAAAATACCAAAAACTAATATAATAGAAAGAAGCAAAGGAATCCCTTTGTCCGCTCTTCTCTGATTCTGCTTCTTTTTCATACGCAATCTCCATTCCGCTGCCCTTTGTTTATATCTGTTTCTATTATACTCTTTCCCCCGTTTTCATGTCAATATGATTACCTGTATCACGGAAAATGTCGCAAAAATACAGGCTCCTTCACGCCTTTCCTGAATTGTTAAAATGCCGCATACGCCAGTTGTTTTCCCTGTGGTATGCGGCACGCTGTTTTCTTATTTTCTTATGAACTGTTTATCAAACTCCGGGTTAAAATAATAATAATTTTTTGCGTTCAGATCCGACTTGATCTTCTCGAGCGCTTCACCGAATCTCTGGAAATGCACGAGTTCTCTCTGCCGCAGGAATTTTAACGGTTCCCTGACCTCCGGGTCCTCAATCACGCGAATCAGGTTATCATACGTTGTTCTCGCCTTCTGCTCTGCGGCGAGATCCTCAAACAAATCCGTGATCGCGTCCCCTTTACTCTGGAACTCACAGGCATTAAAGGGAACTCCTGCGGCGGCAGTCGGCCACAGTGCTGTGGTATGATCCACATAATAGGCATCAAAGCCCGATGTTTTTACCTGCTCTGCCGTCAGATTCTTTGTAAGCTGGTAAATGATGGCGCAGATGATCTCCAGATGTCCCAGCTCCTCTGTTCCGATATCGGTCAAAAGTCCTCCCACTTCTTTACACGGCATCGTATACCTCTGAGAAAGATAACGCATAGAGGCAGCCATCTCTCCATCAGGCCCGCCAAACTGGCTGATGATAAGAGATGCTGTCCTGGGGCATGGTCTGGTGATCTTTACGGGAAATTGCAGTCTTTTTTCATAATTCCACATCAGATGCTCCCTCCTTCCCACGGCAGAGGGCCGTCTGACCACGTAAAATGCTTCTGCCCTGCATATCTGGTACAGCAGGCGGAATGATTATTCGTATCCGGACATACGCAGTCCATCGTAAGCGGTTCAAACTCTTCCGCATATGCTTTCAAAAGCTCTTTACGTTTTTCCATCGCCTTTTGGAACTGGAGGAGAGCAGCTTCCTCCAGCGGATGTGTATCCAGATACAGCGTCAGGTCATTGACCATAAAACTGGTCTCATTGATTTCCTGAAGCATGGATGCCCTGTCAGCCAATCCCGTCACCTCCTGTCGCAAAAAAAGGCAGATCAAGAGACGGAAAAATCGTTCCCTTTAAAAGGCCCTCTGACGGCTCATATGTCGTCTCCCAGGGCTGTACAGGAACGAAAGCAACTGCTAACGCAGGCGGTATTTCTTTGCGGCACGTACAAAAATCCATGAAAAGCACTCCTTTCCGGGCAGTTCTCCTGCCCTGACGGCAAACATTTTATTTTGCTGCTTTCGATCGTAGTATGTGCCTTCAGACCATTTTCAGACTGCTGTTTCTCTGTAAACGCGGCCAGATGACTCCAGCATTACCGTAAATCCCGCTCTGCTGGTTATCGCTTCCTCTGTTTCCACAGCTTCCCTGGTTTTTTCCATATCTTTTATGTTACAATCAATCCGTAACATTTTTGTAACAAAATAGAAATCATAGGAGGCATTGCCATGAAAAGAACATCTGTTTATGCCATCACTGCCGCCGCTCTCACCTTTGCGGCTGCAGCGCCGTTTCCATCTCTTGCCGCATATCGCACCTGCGGACTTCCGGAAATGAACGCTTCCGGATGCCTGCCGGACAGCATGGGAAATTCCGGTCTTTTTAACATCTCCGGCCTTCCCGGGATTTCATGCGTTACAGACATCTTTGCCAGCCCGGACGCCGCGGGTATTGCCGGGATTCCGTATATCCCGGGCACCCCCGGAATGTCCGATTTCCCATGTGTTCCAGGTTCTCCGGATGCTCCCGGGATCTCTGATTTCCCGTACATTCCCGGAACCCCAAACGCTCCCGGGATCTCCGATTTTCCGTGTATCCCCGGTTCCCCGGACGCTCCCGAAATCCCTGATTTCCCATGCATCCCAGGATCTCCGGATGCTCCCGGGATCTCCGATTTCCCGTGTATCCCCGGTACTCCGGATGCTCCCGGAATTCCCGATCTTCCAACCGTCCCGGATACTCCGGATCTCCCCGTCGTCCCGGATATTCCTGCCACCCCCGGTACTCCGGATGTTCCCGGCACCACAGTTCCGCCCACCACAGAAGCCGACAACGCTGCCGCACGGATTATCGAACTCGTAAATGCGGAACGCGCAAAAGCAGGTCTTGCTCCGTTATCCTTAAATACAACGGCTTCCTCGGCAGCGCTTACAAGGGCCAGGGAAACTGTGTCCGTATTCTCCCACACGCGTCCGGACGGCAGAAACTTTTCCACTGCGCTCACAGAAGCCGGAATCTCCTATTCCTTCTGTGGTGAAAATATTGCCTATGGACAGACAACACCAGAGCAGGTCATGAATGACTGGATGAACAGTTCCGGGCATCGCGCGAATATCCTGCAATCAAACTTTTCACAGATTGGAATCGGGCATTACATATCCGGAAATGGTACGCAGTACTGGGTTCAGTTATTCTTAAATTAACTAAATATTCAAAAAAAGCTCCCGAAAGCCAGTAACTGTGCTTTTGGGAGCGATATATGCACACCAGCCGCAGTGTGTTCCCGGGATATCCATGTGTGAGACCGGACACCTGCGATACGAAAATCCGCACTCCTTTCGGAACTGACATACTTATCGTTCTTTACTATAGCATATTTTTCCCCCGAATACAATCCCTCCCCTGATCCGGATATAATGATAGCCCATACGGCTGCAGACCAGACTGTGCCCGCAGACATCCATATCAGGCACTACAAATGACAGAATAAATGACAGTGAATCGGAGCATTACTCCCTGACATCCATCAAATAGCTTACCAGGCCATCGATGAACTGTGCGTTCTTTGGTTTCGAATTCGCGGGAAAAGGAATAATTTCCCTCAGAAGCTCACGGTTTCCCTGGCTCCATATCATATCCACAACAGTGCGGATATTCCGTTCCACGCAAAACGGAGTGGTTTGGTACAGTTTTGCCACCTCATTATACAGCCATTTGCATTGATAGATATATTCATGGCTCGACATGACGATTTCAATCGCACTGGCCGTATAATAAAACCCCAGATAACCGCCGTTTGCCCCCAGTCTGCGAAGCAGCTTATGGGAATCATTTTCTTTTCTTGTCATTTGTACATTTCTCCATTTCTTTTATGTGGTTACTTCTCTATTTTAGCCCCTAACCTCTGAGACGAGAACAGATTCTTAACGACATATTTCGACACATGAAGAAATCTACATACAGGCTTGAACGGTCAGGCCAATTCTGCGATCCTGGTAATTCCCACATAAATATGGGAAATCTTATACCAGGTGGCAAAATCCACGACACCCGTTTCCGGAAGGCCGAAGATCGACTGGAACGTCTTTACCGCTTTTTCCGTGGCAGGACCGTAAATTCCGTCTGCACTGATACGTGGAACTGCCATATAAATGCTGGAGATCGCCGCGAGCTGTTCCTGGACCTGCCTCACCTTCTCTCCCCTGGTTCCGACTGTCAGATTCGACCCCGGCCATGACGCCGGAATTCCGGATATCTGCTCCGCCGTATTGACATACATATCATTTCCATAAAAATACCGGAGAATCTCAATCGGGCTGTAGCCCCTCTCCCCAAGATCACACGAGCCCCACTGCGTCATCCATCCGGGGCAGCTCACCTTTCTCCCGTCGCAGTACTGTGTCAGCACAGGCTGTTTGACATCCGGACGCGACAGGTAATTATCAAAAATGTCATCAACCACCACAGAGATCGACTCGTAGATATTTCTGCCATAGATCCATTTGTGATCATAGGCCGTAGAGGATGTGATAGTGAAATCATATCCCTGATTGCGATACCATTCCGTATACACACGATTCAGAGTAAAAGACATGATGGCAAGTACATTGGCCACGATAGTGGACTGCGGCCAGGTGGCATAGATTTCGCTTGAAGCCACGTTTTTGATGTAATCCCGATATGGAACATAGTAATTCTGTGCCGACGCGTTGGAAGGCACTCCATCATGTACCACGATCGTCTGTGGGACTACGACACGTGAGAGCACGATCTCTCCGCTCTCGTCCACAGGCTTCACCTCGCTCTCGGCAATCTTGGGCGGGTACGTCCCGTAAAGCGTGTGATCCGGAATCACCACGCTCTCCTCTTCGCTCCCCTCTTCCTCCATTGCAAGCGGCGTAAGCCTGGCTCCCTGGATGGCCGTAGCATCAGCCAGAATCTCTGTACCGGAAATAACGAGCGGCTCATACCCCGGCGCTGCCACCCGAATCGTATATTCTGCATATGGGCGCTCTTCGGACGGCTGAAGGCTGTATTCTAAAGGAGGCGCCTCCAGCATCACATTTTCTGTCTGTCCGGAGCTGTTGGTGGTCAGGGTTTCCAGCACTTCCCCCGGCGATTCCGTGTGGGCGATGGAGACGCTCGCACCGCCGACCGGAAAATTGTTCGCATCCGAAACCACATCTACCTGCAAATAACCTTGTGCCATGACTTCCTCATAAAAAGGTTGTTATGATAGAATATGGCCTGCCAGCAAAAAGGTTCCTATTTCTCAAATACGGCTGCCACTCTGGACAACTCTCTGCTGACAGCAATCCTCTGTGGACAGTTTCGCTCACAGCTGTGGCAGCCGATACAGCCTGAGGCCTTCCCATGCTTCCCGGCGATCGCGGTATATACCGGCGTGATCTTCCAGCCGTCTGCCGGATTTCTCTGATATTCATTATAAATGCTGAAATAATCAGGAATGGCGATTTTTTCCGGGCAATGGCTGACACAATAACGGCAGGCTGTACAGGGGATTGCAATGCTCTGCCGGAGAATTGTGCAGACTGCATCCAATAATTCACGCTCTTTATCTGATAACAACATATCTGCCTGTATGTTGTCCAAAAGCTGCTCCATTGTATTCATACCGCTTAAAACAATATGTACCTGCGGCAACGCCTGTGCGAAACGAATTGCCCAGGATGCGATACTGGCCTGAGGCGCGTGTGCTCTCAAAAGTACTTCCGCCTCTTCGGGAAGCGATGCCAGCGTGCCACCCTTGACAGGCTCCATAACCACGATTTCCTTGTGGAAACGCTCTGCTGTCTCATAGCATCTGCGGGCTTCCAAAGCCGGACTCTCCCAGTCCAGATAATTGATCTGGAGCTGGACGATATCGACCTCCGGATGCGCCGATAAGATCTCCTCCAAAAGAGCGGCGTCCCCATGATAGGAAAAACCGATCCGGCCTGCCTTTCCCTCTGTCTTAAGCTTCTGTAAAAATGCGAATTCATCAAACTGTTCGGCAATGGCATAATTTTCCCGGTTCAGCCAGTGCAGCAGATAGATGTCAAAATAGTCCACGCCGCAGCGCCCGCACTGTTCCGCAAAATAACGTTCACAGTCCTCTTTCTTTTTTACCTTCCACGACGGCAGCTTGTCTGCCAGCGTAAAGGCGCTTCTTGGATAGCGCTCCACGAGGGCCCTGCGGACTGCTGTCTCGCTCATCCCTCCAAGATATGTATAGGCCGTATCAAAGTACGTGCCTCCGCTGGCAAGGAACGTATCCACCATCTCATTCAATACGGTAAAGTCAACCGTCGTATCATCTTCCGGGTCTGTTCTTGGCAGCCGCAGGAAACCAAATCCGAGTTTATTCATTACACATCCCTCCATAGATAAAATACCGGAAGCTGACAGCCTGTCTTTCCAAGGCCCGCCCCGGTATTATTCTATCATTTTCCAAATCAGATATCCAATACCTATCGTGTATATCATGCGATTCCCAAAAGATATACCACTACTGTCCGGGTTCCCTAACAGGGGCATCATGCCCCGGCGGGGTACTGCCGTGTATCAAAGGAGGTTCCTGTGACGCGGCATATATGGTATACAGATAATGCGGCATATCCTTCCCATAATAATGCTTAACAAACGTCTCGCCTCTCGTCATGCCAATCCGCTCTGCAACCCGTATCGAAGCATCGTTATTTGTCCGGATGATTGAGTGAACCTTTATGCTGTGAAGTGTCTCAAAAGCATACTGCCTGCATCCTGCAGCCGCTTCCACTGCATAGCCCTGATGCCAGCAGGCTTTCTTAAATAAATAGCCGATCTCCAGTACTTCACGGTCTCCGAATGGCTGCATCGTCAGGCCTGCCTGTCCAATCATCTGTCCGTCCGTCTTTCTTATGACAGCCCAAAGGCCGAAGCCATACCTCGCATAACGCCGCTTCTGATTGTCAAGCCACTCCTGTACATCTGCATCCAAAAAATCACGCTCATAGGCATACATGACTTGCGGATCCTGTAAAATCTCTGCCAGATCTTTTAAATCCGTCTGTTCCATTTCCCGCAAAAGCAAACGTTCTGTCTGCAGGATAACCCCTGGTCTCTTCTCCTCAGACAGCTCCCGGCTGCCGGAATCAGCAGCCCGGATGACCGGCGCAGCCATGTTTAGCCTCTCCACAGGAACCGGTATGGCAGTGATGGTCCCCCTCATGATGGTCGCAGTGTACGTCCGGGTCGTATCCCAGCGTACCTGCCAGCAGCGCCGCAACTGCTGCGTCCGCGCTGCCGCTCACGCCGCCATAGAGCCGGATTCCTGCCTCCGAAAGCGCTGCCTGTGCACCTCCGCCAATGCCGCCGCAGATGACGGTATCGACCTGACTGGCAGACAGGAAACCGGCCAGAGCTCCGTGACCGCTGCCGTTTGTATCTGCGATCTGTTCCCGTATGATCTTCGTTCCCTCTACATCGTAAAACTTGAACTGTCCGGTATGTCCAAAATGCTGGAATACCTCTCCATTTTCATACGTTACTGCAATTCTCATATCGGATTCTCCCTTCCTTTCTAAGACATGTTCACACGTTTTCACGCCTTTTTTCTCTGACGGCAGCTTTCACGTCTGCAGTACCCAGGCGAACCATCGCATGAATGATGGTTTCCACCTCCAATCCAAAGCGGCCATATGTCCTTAATATTGTAGTTTCTTTCCTGTCTGCTGTCAACTGGAAAAAGAGGAACTGCTCTGACGGCAAAGGCAGCGCTGACAACAGGATGAATGTCCAAGCCGTCAAAAGACTGATACAAAAATACAGGTGTCTCCAGCGGTCTGTCAAACCACTGAAAACACCTGCATCTACAGAGACTGAACCAAGGTAAGGACCCCGGATGCCAGCAAAAAGAAATAGATCAGTTTCGTCATTTTGTCATACGATATCTTATCTACAATTCTGCCACCAATCCATTCGCCGATCAGAATTGCGGCGATACCAGGAAGTGCCAGAAGTAAAAGCTCTCTGTCGAATACACCGCTCATGATGCGGATGATCGTCGTATAGACACTCGTCAGAAGAAAGTATGTCTGCGTCGTTCCGATGTATTCTTCTTTTTCTTTCGTGACCGCCAGAAAATACAGCGCCATCGGCGGCCCTCCGATACCGAAAAATCCGTTGGCAGCCCCTGCGAGAGACGCACAGACCAGTACGGTCTGCAGATTGGCTTCCAGCCTGATTTTCTGAGAGAAAAAGATAAAATACAGAGCCAGCGCAATCAAAAACAGGCTGAAGATCATCTTCATTACACCCAGTTCCAGGTTTTTTCCGATATAGATGGACACAGTGCTTACTGCAAAGCTGATGAACGCAGGGGTAAGTACCAGCTTCATCCGGATATGGCTTTTATATTTTGCTATGAGCATGACATTCAGAATCATCGTCATCAATACGTTGAGCCCCGAAGCCTGCATCACCGGCATAATGTACGGCAGAAACAGCATAATCACGATGCCGCTTCCGAACCCGGTGACAGTCTGTGTCAATCCGCCCAAAACGGCCGAGACAAATACAATGATCGCATGCATAAAATCAGATCATTCCTTTCCGGTATCTGCTATGCTTTCCCTTATTTCATCACCAGTTCACCCATGATCCGGGCAAATTTCTCACGGTCTGCTTTCATCACCAGATCAACATTCTTGGGAGCCGGCCGGAAAATACCGTCGAGGTCCCGGGATACCGGTTTAAAGTTCACGACGCTTACGCCGTCTGCGGTTCCTCCGCTAAAGTCCATCTTCATATTGCAGTTGAGAATCTCCGTAAATACGGAACGGTCGAGCAAACCGGCAACACATAAGGCGTCATGGACTGCCGCTCCGTTCTCATCCATATGCCAGTTATCCTTCCAGGTCGTATAGTTTTTAATCCTGCGCTTAATGAAGGTTGCGGCCGCATAGCCCGCCTTTGTACCCGAAGCCTCGAACTTCTCCGCCTCGTCCAGATGGATACAGGTCTTGTGTGTGACATCAAGCGGCACGATCGTCAACTTACATCCGCTCTGAAGCACGATTTCTGCTGCTTCCGGATCCGCCCAGAAGTTGAATTCCGCACGCTGGGAGGGACCGGAATTTCCCTCCGTAAGGGCAGCGCCCATGATAATAATCTCCTTGATTTTCTGGCAGATACGGGGTTCGGCACGCATCGCACAGGCAACATTGGTCAGAGGGCCGACGGCAATGATCGTGATATCTCCTTCTGAAGCCATCAGGGTATCAATATAAAAGGATACGGCACATTTCTCCTGCGGCTTTAACTGTGTCTCCGGGAGATCCAGGTGGTTCCCGTGGTTCTCCTGTCCGTCAAAATATTTATCACCGTAAGGGATCAGCGGCCTTCTGTCATGGTTCAAGGTACAGACTAACGGAAGCGCACATCCTTTATAGACCTTTACCTGATCGCCTTTTCCCACGAAATCGACCACGCGCAGCGTATTATCCGTCGTCAGCTCCACATTACGGTTCCCGTTTACCGAGCAGACGCCCAAAAGATCAATCTGTTCTGAGCCCATCGCCATCAAAAGCGCCACTGCATCATCCGTACCGGTGTCCACATCCATAATTACTTTGTACTTTTCCATTTTAGTCTCCTCCTCAAAATAATGCAATCATAAAATGATTTCTGATCTTTTCTGACCGACATCATGCCGGTTCCTTTTTCGCCATTGCCAGTTCCTTCTTTTTGAGCTCCTCCTGCTTCATATCGTGTCTGGCAACCACAACAAGAGCGATGATCGTGACAAGATATGGCAGCATCTGCAGCGGTTCCGGCGGCAGATTCAGAGTCTGAAGCGTCATCGACAAGGCATCCACTCCGGCAAACATAATCGCCACAAACATGGTCCGGAACGGACGCGCATTAGAAAGGTTCATGGCTGACATACCGATAAAGCCGCGTCCCGCAATCATACTCGCGGAGAACCAGGAAAGATACCCCATCGACATATACGCCCCGCCCAGAGAGCAGATCGCCCCGGTCAGGGCAAACGCCAGGATCTTGATGCCAATCACATTGATTCCCACGGATTCCGCCGCTTTTTCACTCTCCCCCACCGCACGGATCTTAAGCCCCAGCGGCGTCTTGTAGATCAGGAACCACACGCCGAGCACGACGGCAAAGGCAAAGTATGTTAAAAGGTTATGCCCGGAAAGCACGTCGCCGACAAACGGAATCTCCCGGATCACCGGGATACTCACAGTCGGAAATGTCAAAGACGGGAGCTTAATGGTCGTGCCTTTATCCCCGACCAACAGGAAAATGATAAAAATCGTGAGGCCGTCCGATAAGCGGTTGACAGAAATTCCCGTCAGAGTCATATCCGCCTGCATCTTTAAAGACATGAACCCCATAAAGACCGAAATCAAAAGCCCGCTGAGGACTGCGCCCAAAAGCCCGACCACAAGGCTCTGCGAATATGCGCTGCACACTGCGCCTGACATGGCGGAAATCAACATGGTGCCTTCCAGGGCGATGTTGTTGGAACCCGATTTACGAGTAATCAGGCCTCCCATCGAAGAAAAAATAAGCGGTGTGGACAGACGGACCGTCGAAAACAGTAAACTGGCTAAAAACCGCATCGTAAACATAATCAGTTCGCTCCTTTCTCTGCCATCGAGTCCCGGATCAGCAGACGATGCCTGACCGGAGCAAGCAGGGCCCTGGCTGCGATAAAGATCACCACCAGCGACTGGATCACTGATACGAATTCTGTCGGAACATCTGTCATTCTGTTTACCAGATCGCCTCCTGCTCTCAGGTAGGAAATGATAAACGCGACAATCGGCACCACCGCGGGATTGTTTTTCGCAATGATCGCGATCAGCATGCCGTCGAAGCCGTATCCCAGATGAACCTCCCAGTTGAGCTGCTGATAAATCCCCATACATTCAATCGCGCCGCCCATTCCTGCCAGCATACCGCCGATAAACTGCGCCGACAGGATATATTTTTTCGTATCAATCCCAACATAGCGCGCAAATTCCGCATTTTGCCCGGAATAACGCATGTTATAACCGATTTTCGTCTTATAGACCAGAAGCCACGTGAGAATCACGGCAAGGACCAGAATAAAGATTCCCGTATGGATCCTCGTTCCCTTGACGATACGCGTCAAAAGTGCATGTTCGGGAAAAAACGGGGTTCCGTTATAAGAAAATGTGGGGTCCTTAAGCCAGTGAATCAGAAGAAATCTTCCCAGATAAAGCAGCACGTAATTTAACATGATGCTGGAAACTACGATGTGAGCCTTATATTTTTCATTGATATACGCCGGGATCACGGTGACGCAGCCCCCGACGAGCGCCGAAACGGCGATGATGAGCGCCGGAAAAATCACCGGAGGCAGATCCAGGTACAGCGCAAGAATCGCTGTCGCGCTTCCCGCGATAAAGAACGCGCCGTCACAGCTTAAATTAAAGCGGTTGACCTGAAACATCATACACATACCGAGCCCGCAGAAGGCCAGCGGAATCAGGAGTTCGATAATCGTACCGAACCGTCTGAGCGTGGTAACAGGCCCGATCACCAGCCAGTACAGCACATCCATCGGCTGGTCGCTGACAAAAAAGATCACGATCATAATCATGCCGATTGCCAGCAGGACCGCAAAGGCAACACGGATTGCCTCAAAGTATTTAATGATGTTTTTTCGCATGGTATCGGCAAAGCTCATGATGCGGCACCCCCAATCTCCTCCTCGCTCTGTCGTTTCACTCCCAGCATATATTCCCCGATCCGGTATTCATCGACCTGGGATGCGTCAGGAAAATATGCGCTGATCTTCCCGTCAACCATCACAAGTACACTGTCGCTGACGGATAAAAGCTCAACCAGATCAGCGGAAACAAGGAGCACTCCGACTCCGTCCTTACGGCTGATATCCACCAGTCTGCGGCGGATATATTCCGCAGCGCCAACGTCAATTCCGCGTGTTGGCTGGTTTGCCACCACGAGTTTCGCGCCGCTCGTAAATTCCCTGGCAACGATCACCTTCTGGATATTGCCGCCGGACAGGGAGCCGACCGGGCTGCTCTTATCCATACAGGCCACGCTGTATTCCTCAATCAGGCGCACAGCCTCCTCTTCGGCCGCTTTCCGGTTGACAAACAGGCTTTTACAGAATTCCGGCTTAAAGAAACGGTCTGCCACCAGATTGTCGATAATGGAGGCAGAGGCGGAGCAGCCGTCCACCATCCGGTCCTCCGGAATATAGGCGACACCGGAATCCCTCCGTTCGCGGATCGTCCGGTCTGTGATGTCCTCACCGACCAGAAGGACATGACCTGCAGTGGCCTTTTTTAATCCTGTGATAATCTCAGCGACCTCGTTCTGCCCGTTTCCCTCCACTGCGGCAATCCCCATGATCTGTCCGCCGCGGATTGAAAAGCTGATCCCATTGACCGCTTTTTTGTTGAAATCATTTACATAGACGAGATCCTTTACCTCCAGGATCTTTTCCCTGAATGTAATCGGCTTTTTATGCATGTCCAGATCAATCTCGCGGCCCACCATCATCGCTGACAGGCTGGAAGGCGTCTCGCTCTCTATGGAGCCGGTCCCGGTCACTCTTCCTCTTCTTAAAATCGTATAGCGGTCGCAGATCTGGATTACCTCGTCCAGTTTATGGGAAATGAAAATAATCGTATGTCCGTCTCGGGCAAGCATTTTAAGCGTCTCGAATAACTCTCCTGTCTCCTGCGGCGTTAATACGGCTGTCGGCTCATCCAGAATCAGAATCCTGGCCCCGTGTAAAAGCGCCTTCAGGATCTCAAGCTTCTGTTTGCCCCCAACCGATAAATCCATCACCCGCTTTTCCGGCTCCAGAACCATGTTATATTTCTGGCCCAGTTCCATGCATGTCTCTACGGCCTTTCTGGAATCAATCGTAAACAGAGGCCCTTTGGGAATGTCCCCCAGAATCAGGTTTTCCGTTACCGTCATGGACGGCACCAGCATAAAATGCTGATGAACCATACCTATGCCCAGATGAATCGCTTCCAGCGCATTTTTAATCTTTACCTCTTTCCCCTCGATAAAGATCTGACCGGCCTCCGGCTTCTCAAACCCAAACAGCATTTTCATCAGGGTCGTCTTTCCTGCCCCGTTCTCGCCAAGCAAAGCATGAATCTCACCGCGGTTGACCGACAGGGTTACGTCTTTATTCGCAACGAAACCATTCGGATAAACCTTGGTCATCTGATTCATCAGCAGCACATTGTCATTCATCCATTCATCCTCTCTGTTGGCACAGAGCGGCTTTTCGCAGCCGCCCTGTACTGCAGTCATCGAAACGATATCATTCCTTTTTGCCTGTGGGCGCAGGAAGATTTACTGACAGCTGTTCACATATTCGTTGAATTCCTCTTCCGAAATCGTGAATGCGCTCTTTACTTCAATCTCTCCTTTTATGACCTTCTCCTGAAGCTCACTGATCTGCTTTTTCACTTCATCGGGAACATTGTCTGCTATCGGCGCGATCTCCACAGCACCTTCCACCAGGCCCTGGGATTCAATCCCACCCCACGGAAGGTCGTTCTCCCCGATAAACCGGTCTACGATAGATACCAGAAGGGATGCGCCGTTTTTCATGGCGCTGGAGGCGATGATCGCGGACATTTCCGGGTTTGACTCTTTGTAGGCAGCTGCCTGGTCGGCATCCACACCGATTCCCCATACGCCGGCTTCCTTGGCAGCGTCGAGGACGCCAAGTCCGGCTGTACCGGCAACCTGGGCCACTACGTCGGCACCGAGGCCGATCTGTGTCGCAGCTAACTCCTTAGCCTTCGCGGAATCTGCAAAGTCGCCGATATAGGAGATCTGGATTTTGATATCCGGATTGATATACTGTGCTCCCTGGATATATCCGACCGTAAAATCATTGATAACAGCGTTCGACATTCCGGCCACGTATCCAATCATGCCGGTCTCATTTAACAGAGCCGCCAGCGCTCCTGTAAGGAAGGTCGCTTCATTCTGCTTATAAGACATACCAGCAACATTATCTGTCGTGATTCCGGCGTAAGCCGCGCTGTTGTCCACCAGGACAAACTTGATATCAGAATAGTCATGAGCCGCTTTCGTCGCAATCAAATCCGCGAATCCGGAGCCTGACGGCGTGATAATCAGATCCGGTCCCTGGTCGCAGACATCGTAGATGGTTGATTCAAATTTTGATGAATCGCCGGCACACTCGGTAAACGTAATATTTACCCTGTCTGCATAGTCGGCCATGACCTGTTCTACGCCCTTATAAATAGAATCCGTGAATCCCAAATCCCCGCGCTTCTGCGGTACAATCACCGCGATGTCAACCGGCTCCTGGGACGCTTCTGCCTTGGTCTCCGCCTTAGCTTGCGTCCCGGCTGCCGCGCTCGTCTCGGTCTTTGCCGCTTCCGCCGCCGTCGTGCTGTCCTTACCGCCGCTGCTGCAGGCCGTCAGGCTTACCAGCATAGCTGCTGTCAAGAGTACTGCTAATGTCTTTTGATGTTTCTTCATAATGTTCCTCCTTTAAAATATCTTTGCTTCTTCCAGCTCTTTTCTGGTCGGAATCGACTCCTGTGCCCCTCTGCGTGTGACCGCAAGCGCGGAAGCGCGGTTGGCAAATCTCATTGCCTCCTCCTCACTCTCTCCGCTATCCAGTGCGAGTACAAACGCTCCATTAAAGCAGTCTCCTGCCGCTACTGTATCAACAGCGTCCACCTTACAGGCCGGGACACTCATCGACTCAAATGGATTGGCATATAACCTTGCGCCATTTTCGCCCAGGGTTACTAAAACCTTTTCAACCCCCATCTGCATCAGCATTCTGGCATTTTCCTCCAAGCTTTTGTCTGCTCCGGACATAATCCTCAGCTCGCCTTCATTCGGTGTCATATATGTAATCAGGCGATACAGGCTCCGGTCCAGCCGGTCATCTGCCGGCGCCGGATTCAAAATGATTTTCTTCCCATACTTTGCGGCAAGACGGATCGCTTCCTCAATCGCGTCAAGTGGAATCTCCATCTGAAGAAGTACATAATCACAGGCCGCAAAGCAGGTTTCATTGGCCCGGATATACTCCACATCGCAGGCCTCGTTGGCTCCCTGAATTACAACGATGGTATTATCCCCATTCGCGTCAACATTAATCACAGCCGTGCCTGTACTGTGCTCCCTGCTGTATTTGACCTTGTCTGTCCTTACACCCGTCCGTGTCAGATATTCGATAATCTCATGCCCGTGGCGGTCATCGCCCACGCACGTCAGAAATGTCACATCTCCTCCGAGCTTTCCCACTGCACACGCCTGATTGGCGCCCTTCCCTCCGTACCGGTAGCTGATTCCACTGCCGATCCGCGTCTCTCCCTTAACCGGAAAGCATGGTACGCTCACAGAGATATCCATGTTGGTACTTCCAACTACTAAAATGCTCATTTTACACCTCATCGAGAACAATTTTTAGCTAAAACATTTTACTAAAATGTTTTCTGAATATATTATGCACTATTTTGCAGATAAAGTCAAGCATATAATATGCAGATTGTACAATTCGTTTCCCTGTTTTTGATCGTTTCTCCGTATCCTGTAATCGCCGGCTGTTATAAAAGAGCCGGCTGTGAGCCTTTCGGTACCTGCTGGTAAATAGATGCCATAACGGAAAACGTCCCGGCACGCTGAGCATACGTGAATGGATGTCATTCGGGCAGCAGGCTTGCTGGCTTGCTTTTAATCCAGCGATTATGCCACAGCCCACATTAAAGAGACACAGGATACTTCCTGTCAGACGCAGATAAATTAAGAAGATACGCATCTGAACCGTTACTTGACCTTTACGAATCGGTTCTTTTCTATTACAATAAAAAAGAGTCCGGCTGCGTCATCATCCATTTTCCTTACATGCGCACACAGGTGAGCGCGCCACCATGAAGGAAAGCAGCCAGGCGCATTGGGCATACCTGAATCTATGCCGCCTGACGGCGGCGAGGCTTTCACAGTAACCTTCATGCGCCTACAGGTGAGCGTGCCACCATGAATGAAAGTTGTTCCGGCGCATTGGGCATCCCTGAATTTATGCCGCCTAACGGCGGCGGGACTTTCACAGTAATAAAAGGATGATAAGATGCACACAACTCAGAAAGAAGGATAACGGATGATTAGTATTAAAGAAATTGCCAGACTTTCCAATGTATCCATGACAACCGTGTCCAAGATTGTCAATAACAAAGCGGACGATATCAGCCAGGAGACGATCGACAAGGTATTAAAGGTCGTAAAACAGTATAACTATACTCCATACGGAAATTCCCGCAGCAGTATCACGAAAAAAACATTTACCATCGCCCTTCTTCTGAAAAAAATGAGTCATACGAATCTGATTATGAACGGAATGATCCAGGTGCTGAACCAAAACGGATATACTCTCATGCTCCTGGACAGCGACGGCTCCCTGGAAGAAGAGACCAAAAATCTTTCAAAAATTTCCCGCCACAACCCTGACGGCCTTGTCTGGGAGCCAGTGTGTGGAGAAAGCCTCCAAAGCGTTGATATTCTGAAAAAATGCAACACTAAGATCCTGTATATCGAATTTCCTCCAAAACAGGATCATTCCTACTTTATAGACTATAAAACCATTGGCTATTTTGCCGCTGACTCCCTGATCCGGAAAGGACATACAAAAATCGCCTGTGTCACGAGAAGTGAAAGCCGTCGTTCTTTAAGTGTGGCTTCCGGATTTAAGCAGTGCCTGTTTGATCATAACATTGCGTTTCATCCGGATATGGTCATCCCGTTTGAAGATTTCCGCGCGGAGCGTATCCTGGCGGAAGGATTCTCCGCACTCCTCTCCTCACATTTTGCTGTCGCACAGAAGCTGATCGTCCTTCTGAAACAGTTGAATATCTCCATCCCCTATGACCTGTCCCTGCTCTCCCTACGCAACGATATGCGCGAAGAAACAGGGGCTGCAGATATCTCAACGATAAAAATACCTTACTATGAATTCGGTGTCTTTGCAGGAGAAAAAATCATCTCCTGCTGCGAAGCAAAAGAAACAGACATAGAAATGGACACTCCTTTTACCTTCACACCTGCCATTGAATCATACAAATCCATTAATATTCCACATGAAATGCGGCTTCCGAAAATCACGGTCGTGGGTAGCATTAATATTGATAACACGATATATCTGGATGATTTCCCCACGTCGGGAATCACCTCTTATGCCAGGGAATGCATCTCTCTTCCAGGTGGGAAAGGGTTAAACCAGGCCATTGGGGCTGCCATGCAGAAAAAAGAAGTGACACTGATTGGAAAAATAGGGAAAGATACGGAAGGTGGTATGGTATGCAAAACACTTTCCGACAATGGGATTGAAACTGCTTCCCTTATTACTAATTTTCATGTAAAAACAGGAAAAGCCTTTATCATCGTTGATAAAGACGGAGACAGTATCGTAACTGTCATGGAAGGAGCCAATAGTTCTCTTAAACCGGAAGATATTACGAATTGTGCCAAATATTTTGAAAATACCGGCATCTGCCTCCTCCAGACTGAGATTCCTCTCGATGTTGTAAGAGAGGCAGCCAGAATCGCCAAAGTCTGCCACGCCACGACGATCTTAAAGCCTGCTTCCATCAGTCGGATGGAGGACGCGGATTATCAGAACATTGATATCTTCGTTCCCAACCGAAAGGAAGCCATCCGTTTAAGCGGCAGGCAAAATGTCGAAGAGGCCGCAGACTATTTCCTTACCAAGGGACTTAAAACGATCATCATCACTCTTGACCACAGCGGTGTACTGCTTCGCACAAAGGATGTCTTAAAATACTATGATGCGCCAAAGGTTGATGTAATTGACGCAACCGGAGGCTCGGATGCCTTTATCTCCACACTGGCTGCCAAGCTTCTCGATCATTACGGATTGGATAAGGCGATCAGGGCCGCGTCAATCGCCGCTGGCTTCTGTATCTCAAAATTTGGTGTTTCCAATTCCATGATTGATTATTCCACGCTGGAAAGCTATATGATACAAAAAAATATTGAATGAATGGATCCCCCTTTGACAATCGTATTAGAGATGAGGCCGAAAATCCTATTTAAAAATAATGGAGGAATCATCATGAGAAAAATATTTACAGGAATTTTAGCAGCCATCCTGACCTTATCTGTCGTAACTGCAAATGCATTTGCGGCATGCCCCGGAACAGGATGTAATTATGCCGATACAGACGGAGATGGCATATGCGATTATGCCGGTCATATCTGCTCCAATCTTGACGCCAATGGGGATGGCATATGTGACTATTGCAACCTGAATGAAAATGAATGCGGCAGGGGAAACGGGCGTGGAAACGGCTTCCGGGGTGGATGCGGCAGATAAAGGGAACGCACGATGCGGAACGAACAAGAGGTACTCAGAGCCATCGAACAGTATTCCGATACTGTCCGACGGATTTGCATGATCCATTTGAAAAATTATGCTGATACCGAGGACATATTTCAAACCGTATTTTTGAAGTATGTCCTTAGTTCTGTTTCCTTTGAAAGCGATGAACATGAAAAAGCCTGGTTCATTCGGGTAACAATCAATGCCTGTAAGGACTTAATAAAAAGCTTTTTTCGCAGCCGCACCGTATCGCTGGACGAAGTAATGGAGCAGCCGGCAGAACTGCCTCCGGATTACAGAGAAGTCTGGGAAGCCGTGTTTTCACTTCCGCAGAAATACAGGGATGTTATTTATCTGCATTACTTTGAAGATTACACGGCTCCGCAGATCAGCCGTATTCTGGGCAAGAATGTGAATACCATTTATACACTCCTGACCCGCTCCAGACAGATGCTGAGAGAAAAGCTGGGAGGTGACGGATTTGAATCATAAGCTGAAAGAAATTTTCAGGCAGATACAGGCAGAGGAAACATTGAAAACCAGCACCAGAATATTTCTTGCCCAAAAAATGCAGGAACATGCCAGGGCAAAAGCAGCAAGGCACCGGCAATACGTTTATGCTGCTGTCTGTGCATGCCTGCTTCTCACATTGTTCGGAGGACACTGGCTTTATTTTACCCCCATAGCGGAAATCAGCATTGATATCAACCCCTCAATAGAGTTAAGCATCAACCGGTTTAAACAGGTAATTTCTGTAAAGGGGTTCAATGAAGACGGGCGGGAATTTTCAAATGTACTTCATGTAAAATACAGAAACTACGCAGATGCTATTGGGCAGATATTAGATCATGATTTCATTGTCTCTCTGCTATCCAACGATGAAGTCATGACTATTACAGTTACCGGGACGGATGAAATACAATCTTCCGAAATACTTTCAGAGGTGCAGGCATGTACGGCGGGACAGAAAAATACCTATTGTTATTTTGCCGCATCCGAAGAAGTTTCCGCGGCCCATGAAGCAGGACTTTCATACGGAAAGTATCGGGCCTTTTTAGAATTGCAGATGCTTGACCCGGATATTACGCCTGAAGCAGTACAGGGTATGTCGATGCGGGAAATCAGGGAGTGGATGGAACGTTTGTCAATGGAGCGTGGAAATGAAAGCGTACCATACGATAACAGGGGAAACAGACATCATGGGAATGGTTATGGCAGAGGATAGAGAAACGGAAGAAGGTAAGATGGCGTTCCATAATACAATGTAAATTGGATTACAGAGCAGCTGGCGAGGGTGTAAAAAATT
Source organism: bacterium 1XD42-76 (assembly GCA_009917545.1). Classification (GTDB taxonomy): domain Bacteria; phylum Bacillota; class Clostridia; order Lachnospirales; family Lachnospiraceae; genus QZDW01. The sequence continues at coordinate 32,402 of QZDW01000003.1, read as the reverse complement.
CTTTTGAGGAGGGGGCGGACATTTTCTTGAACTGGCTAAGCCGCCAGGCCAAGGCTTCTCCTGTATTCCAACGGGCTCATGTTTCCAAGGGATATCTTTATTCGCTTTTCATTATACCATACCAGATATTCATTCAGTATGTCAATGAATTCCTGGATGCTTACTCCTGTCCAGTCCCGGTTGTAAAACATCTCGTTTTTCAGACGGCCAAACAGCCCTTCGCAGGCGGAATTGTCAGGGGAGCATCCTTTTTGGACATGGAACGCTCCAATCCAGCCTTCTCCATGCGGCTGATCCAGCCAGGCCAGTGGTAGTGGCATCCCCTGTCAGAATGGACGACGGGATGCTCCGCCACCCCTAGCTGTGAGATTGCGCCATCCAGCATGTCATTCACCAGGGCAGCATCCGGCGTCGTGCTGACCGTCCAGTATGGCAGCATCCCATCAAAACAATCCACAATCGGGGAAAGACAGACCTTTCCGGCAGGGATGGCGAATAGAATTAGACAAAGCAGTTTCTGATATTGGAAAATATTTTTTGTATCATAAAAAATTTGCTTGACATTTTCCCTTGGTTTATGTATTATATATGTTGTCAGGAAAACATCTTATAATATGTTACCTGCATCATGGAAAATATTGTAAAATCTGAATTTTTGTGTGAATTCGAGTTTGATATAGTTCATTGTGCAGATATGGTTCATTGGTAGAACGCCAGCTTCCCAAGCTGGAAAGGCGGGTTCGATTCCCGTTATCTGCTGTTAGAAAGTTGTAATTTTAGACGATATTATTAACTTAAGGAATTTTTTACATTTTAAATGGTAGAAGGTTCCTTTTTTGTATTTTGCTGTAATATTGAAATAGGAGCTGATATTTTTTTATATTCCGCAAGGCAGGTGATTTTATAAATAATTCTCATAAACGAGCCTGTTGTGATATCCGTTTGATCCATTAGATTGAATTTCATGATTTTTGCAGAAATAGGAATCCATCATCTTTTATAAGAAAACGAGAAATGCCTTAAACAGCTCTTGTGTTTACCATGCTGAACTGAAAGAGGATAACATTGAGCTTGGGACTGAGGAATTATATGAAAACTGCACATTCGGGAATGGAACTATCAAAGGCTGGGTACCCGAAGCATCGCATAAAACTTAACCCGCAGGCTTTTTTATGAACTTTACCGCCATCATAACAGAATCTTTATGCAGAACCTGTATTTTTAAATTTCCATAGACGCAGAGTTCCTTATACCCTCTTTAAGGGCTTTCACTTCCACCAGTTCGCCATCCGCATGCCAAGCTCACGACCAAAAATTAATTCTTTTCTTCTAACTCATGTAACTTTTCTATGTTTTCGAGAAAATGGCATTCTACAGGAGAAAGGGAATCCGCTTGCTTTTCCGATATTTCTCATATTCTCCATGCGCTTTCGTTCCCAACCAGTCCTTCATATACAACAGCTCTTGATTTAGTAGTATACATAAGTTTGTTTGATTGTGACATAATCTCTCCTTCTATTAAAACAAATAGCATTTTATCTAATACCATAAAAACAAATGGTACATTTAACTCGCAGATGACAACCAGTGAAATGCATGCCCGCATGTCATCAGGTACCATGAAACAATTCTTGTGTGATGGTGATTCGATGCCCGGACATACATTTGGTTATTCGCAAAAGGCAAAGCACGGGAAAATACATAACAGTTCACTGTATAAGGCTTGAAAAAACAAGGAAAGTTCCGGAAATTCATCACCAACCCCAGATTTTTTGACAGCTCTGAAAGACTGGTTCCCATGTCATCAAATATAAAAAATATTAACCCGTATCTCAAATATTTCTTCTTATTTACAATACGAAATTTTAGTGTTATTATGTTTAAAAGACGGGAGGTGAAAACGACAGAGCAAGTCATAGCAAACTTTTTGAAGCAGCTGAGAAAGACGTTCGGACAATCTGCAAATGAGGTTGTAGAAAAATTAAAAGGCTATCATATTGAATTTTCTGCAAAACACTATATTGTTACGCAAGCGGATTAAGTATGTTGAATGCTGCCGCATTTGTTTCAATGTGTCACATTTACAAATGCGGCAATCCAATGGATATGTTTGGAATCCTTTCTATAAAGCCAAAGGAACTTCAGCATACCAAAAAATACCGCAATCCCGCCCCATATGGCAGAGAAACGTTAATCTAATAATGGAGAGAGAAACAGAAAGGTAAAACCTCTTCAGAAAGCAAAACCTCCGCTTGTAATCCCAACCGCCGCCATTACAGAAATGCAGCCCTGGCTTGCTGCCGGCGTTCGGCTGACAAAATATTTCCATAGTTTATTAGCCAGGGAGGGGTATTCAGCGATTCTATGGAACCCGATTACCACGACGGAGATAATGTAATATTTTCACAGATACTTAAGATGAACCACAGCAAAGTCGGAATCTTTGTCATGAACGGAAAAAACTATATTAAAGAATACCGTGAAATGGAACTGATTTCATGTAGCGCTGACCTTCCTGACACCAAACTATCCGAATATGACAACATTGTCTGTGTGAGAAAGATTATTGAGAAGCTTGAAGAGCCTTATGAGACTATCCGTGATTAACAAAAAGGGGGATTAACGATGTTAGAAAAAAAAGATCTGGAAATGATAGCTGAAATTATAAGGGAAACAAACAAGCCCATAAACGAAAGACTCGATAAAATAGATTCCCGGCTCGATAAGATGGATTCCAGACTCGACGAGATGGACTCCAGGCTCGATAAGATGGATTCCAGACTCGACAAAATGGACTCCAGACTTGACGAGATGGACTCCAGGCTCGATAAGATGGATTCCAGACTCGACAAAATGGACTCCAGACTTGACGAGATGGACTCCAGGTTCGATAAGATGGACTCCAGACTTGACGAGATGGACTCCAGGTTCGATAAGATGGACTCCAGACTTGACGAAATGGACTCCAGGTTCGATAAGATGGATTCCAGACTCGACAAAATGGACTCCAGACTTGACGAGATGGACTCCAGGTTCGATAAGATGGATTCCAGACTCGACAAAATGGACTCCAGACTCGACAAAATGGACTCCAGACTCGACAAAATGGACTCCAGGTTCGATAAGATGGACTCCAGACTCAACAGAGTAGAGGCAAAAGTAATTGAAGTTCAGATGACCTTGGAAAATGAGACTAACAAAGACATTCATATCATTGCGGAAGGCCATCTTGATCTTTCCCGGAAACTGGATGATGCTTTAAAGGTGGAGAATGAAAGGGAAATGCTCCTGCTCCGGGTAACCCATCTGGAAAATGAAATTCGCAGGATTAAACAAAGGCTTGAGGAAATCGCGTAGAACCGTCATTTCAATGTCCGGGGTGTATTGCTGGCTACCTCCCTATGGAAAGGAGCCGCTTGCCATGTATGTTACATATAATAGACCTTTTACCTTTATAATCATACTTTGTGCCGTAATTACGTTAGTTTTCAGATATAAAAAACAGCGCCCTCACCCGCAAAGTAGAGACGCTGTTTTTTAGTAAAATGCAAATCGAGAACCGGGCAGCCAGCCATACCCTGTCTTACCGGCACCTTGTTAAGTATAATATATGCCACATCTGATAAATTATCATAATGTAATAATTACCCCTATGTCAAATGAAAATGGCACATAATACCGTGTGATCTTTCCCTCGTTTTATTATACAAAATAGTGCATCTGAGCCGTATATTCATGAATCTGAAAACCTTCGGAAATCCAGTGTCCATCAACATTTCTGGTATTCCCGAAGGTTTTCTTAAAATGGAGCATATGGGATTCGAACCCACGACCTTTTGAATGCCATTCAAACGCGCTCCCAACTGCGCTAATGCCCCAATGCAAATATTTTAGCACAAAAAATGAAATAGCACAAGACATTTTTTCAATATTTATAAAAAAATTTACCAAAATTTACCCCTGCCAATCCTGCCGCGCCAAATACGAACCGTAGCCGCCCGACTGCCTCTTCATAAAGAAAGCACGAATCATTTTCATCATCTGTCAGATCTAAAAAACTGTCTTTCCGGGAATCCGCCCGGCAAAAGACAGTTTTTATTTTATTAATATCACTTAAGCCAGCTTGGACTTAGCTAACTCAGCCAGTTTGGTAAAACCTTCGGCATCGTTGATTGCCATCTCGGACAATACTTTACGGTTCATAACAACACCTGCCAGCTTCAGACCATACATAAATTTGCTGTAGGAAAGGCCGTTCATTCTTGCTGCCGCATTGATACGTGCGATCCAGAGCTGTCTGAACTGTCTCTTTTTCTCTTTTCTGCCAGCATAGGAATTAGCCAGCGCTCTCATTACGGACTGCTTGGCGATTCTATACTGCTTGGAACGCGCACCTCTATAACCTTTCGCCAGCTTCAGAACTCTGTTATGCTTCTTCCTGGCGTTTAATCCACCTTTCACTCTTGCCATCGCTTATTTCCTCCTTCTCATTCCGAATCTATTATAAGTATGGTAAAATCTTCTTCATTACCTTACTGTTTGTGCTGTCGGTAACGATATCCTTTCTCAGATTCCTCTTTCTCTTCGTGGACTTCTTTGTTAAGATATGGGACTTGTAAGCTTTGTTTCTAATCAGCAGACCTGTTCCAGACTTCTTGAAGCGCTTTGCAGCAGCTCTGCTTGTTTTCATTTTAGGCATTATAGTTTCCTCCTTGTGATTGTTTTCATTCCTTATTTCTTTGCGGTTAAAAACATTACCAGGCTTCTTCCCTCTACCTTGGAAGGCTTATCTACGGCAGCGATATCGGAAAGCTCTTGAGCAAAATCATCCAAAATATATCTGGACTGGTTCATATGTGCCATCTCACGGCCGCGGAAACGAAGCGTTATCTTGACTTTATTGCCCTTTTCGATAAATTTCCTTGCAGCACTGATCTTCGTGTTCAGGTCGTTTGTATCAATATTCGGAGAAAGCCGCACTTCCTTCACTTCAATGATCTTCTGTTTCTTCTTGGCTTCCTTCTCCTTACGGATCATTTCATATTTATATTTTCCGTAGTCAATGATCTTGCATACCGGCGGTTTAGCCGTCGGAGCAATCTTCACCAGATCTAACTCCGCGTCCCTTGCCATCTTGTAGGCATCCTTCGCGGACATGATTCCAAGCTGCTCTCCATTTTCCCCAATCAAACGAACTTCCCTGTCACGAATTTGTTCGTTAATCATTAATTCGCTAATAGCCGTGCACCTCCATAACTTTTATTCATACTCATGTGACGACGCAGAATACCTGCCGCTGACGGCTCTTCTGCATACTCAGGCACAGAAAAGAAAAAGCAGATAGAAAAAAACTATCCGCCAATACCTCATCGATCACGCATGCCGACACACAAAACCGATTCTATATTAACCCGGGTCACTACTTTGTGCCAAGGTGAGGCGGATACCTGCTTTCCTGTGTTGTTGCTTTCACAACGTATATAACTATACTATATTATCGCCAATTTGTCAACTGATTTTTGCTGAAACGTAAGCTTTTCTCACAGTGCCGTTCCCAGCAGACACGGAAATTTTTTCCCGTGTAACCTCTCCAGACAGGCGCGGAAGCGTTTTCCTGCATAACCTCTCCCGGCAGACACGGAAACGTTTTCCGTATAGCCTCTCCCGGCAGATACGTAAGTTTTTTCCCGCATAACCTCTTCCGGCAGACATGCAGTTTTTTTCTTACAGCACTGTTCCTGGCAGACATGTAAGCGTTTCCCGCATTACGTTCCCTGGCAGATATGCAGACTTTTCCCGCTTCTCTTTCTCCTTCGAACACTCACACTTTTAAGATCAGCAGACTACAAAGGCGCATCAGCCGCATTATTGGTCACTCCAAATGTGTATACTCCGTTTATAGCAGCAGCCTGCGAAGGCAAACTGGCCGCATCCACGATTTCCACATTCTGAAAATAATACCCCAGCAGTGCCCTGAAATCATATCCTTCCCTCTCAAGCGCATTGGCTCCGGCCTGGGAAAATCCATAGCCGTGCCCGATTCCTTTGCACGTCACGCGGATCCTGCCCTCCTGGCTTTCAAAGGAATAGCAGGCGGACGGCAGCCCCAGCGCATACTGGATCTCCTCGCCTGTATATGTTTTCTGTCCCACCTGGATCTGGCGCACATACCCGGCCCCATCGCGTTCCACAATCTGGATTTCCTCAAAAAGTCCGGCTGCGGCCACCGGCGCACTGTCCGGAATCTGATTGACCTGTCTGGCAAATGACTCCGGCATCCAGGACGTCACCTGCAGAAAGGAATCAGCTTCCATATCTCCGGGGCTCTCCACCTGTTTCAGGTACGGGTATTCTTCCCCCCGGCTTCTCGTTTGTCCTGCTGAAGCACGGCAAAAAAATGGCTCAATGAATGTTCCTTCATATGTCAGGCAGAGACCGGCTGTCGCCTCCACAGCCTCTTTGATCTTTCCGTAAGACTGCGGGAATTTACTGCTCCCCCATCGTTTCTCCATCTGTGCCCGCGTAAGCACGTCCATGTCAAGCGCTTCCTCGTAAATGCTGTCTTTTCCGTCCATTTCCCGATAGATATACGTCCTGGCAAGTACTGCCTGCGCTTTTAGTGTCTCTGTGCCATAATCGGCCGGTATCTGTTCTGCCAGTACACCGATTAAAAATTCCTCCGCAGAGACGGATGTTTCCAGGCCGTTCTGCATGATGATAACCTGTTTTTTATCTGCCGGTCCATCCCTCTCCTGATCAAATCCGAGTCCTTCCGGAACCCCACGGCGGCCTGAAAAAGCCAGTGTCGACACATAAGGGATCATTGCCATCATGAAAAGCGTCATTAAAAATTGTCTCATAAAACCAGCCCGCCTCATATACTTTTTAACAGTCTATGAGACGGGCCTCTGATTTAGAACCAAAATTGGACCAGATTACATGCAGCGTATTACTTCATCTCTACATTTACCTTCTCCAAATGCCAGATATCCTTTACATACTCCTCAATAGTGCGGTCGGAAGAGAACTTTCCGCTGGCTGCCGTGTTGAGAATAGCAGTCCTCGCCCACCACTTCTCGTCGCGGTATGCCTTGTCGATCTTCCCTTCTGCTTCCGCATACGCACGGAAATCCTTCAAAATAAAATACGTATCCGCGCGGTCGCTGTTCTGCGTATTCAGCAGTGAGTTATAAATGTCACGGAACAGCTCAGGATCATGCGGCGCATAGTATCCGTTCGTGAGCTGCATCAGCACGCGGCGGATATCCTGATCGCTGTTAAAGATCTCCATCGGATTGTAGCCGCCGTTCTTCTCCCAGTTGATGATCTCGTCCGAGGATGCGCCGAAAATAAACATGTTCTCCTCGCCGACTTCCTCTGCCATCTCCACATTCGCGCCGTCCATCGTACCGATTGTGAGTGCGCCGTTTAACATGAACTTCATATTACCGGTTCCGGAAGCCTCCTTGCTGGCCGTGGAAATCTGCTCGCTGACATCCGCTGCTGCAAAGATAAGCTCTGCATTGGAAACGCTGTAATCCTCAATGAATACCACCTTAATCTTTCCACCAATGGACTTATCATTGTTGATTACGTCAGCCACAGAATTAATCAGCTTGATCGTCAGCTTTGCACGTTTATAAGCCGCAGCCGCCTTGGCTCCGAAGATATAAGTGCGCGGAAGAATATCCAGATTAGGGTTATCCTTGAGCTGATTATATACATACATGACATGCAGAATATTCATAAGCTGGCGCTTATATTCATGCAGTCTCTTGACCTGCACATCAAAAATCGAGCGCGGGTCAACATCAATGTTGTTGTGCTCCTTGATATAGCGGGCCAGACGGATCTTGTTCTGATATTTGATATTCATGAACTCCTGCTGGCATTTCTCATCATCCGCATATACTGCCAGTTTTTTGATATGGGACAGATCGGTAATCCACTCGTCGCCGATCTTATCCGTTACCCACTGGGCAAGCTGCGGGTTGCCGTGGAGCAGGAAACGTCTCTGGGTGATACCGTTCGTCTTATTGTTAAACTTCGACGGCATCATCTGATAGAAGTCCTTAAGCTCCTGATTCTTCAAGATCTCGGTATGCAGTCTCGCTACTCCGTTGACGGAGAAACTGCCTACGATTGCCAGATGGGCCATGCGTACCTGTCCGTCATAAATGATCGCCATCTTGCGGATCTTCTCATTGTCGCCCGGATACATCTGTTTGATTTCCTCGACAAAGCGGCGGTTGATCTCCTCGACAATCTGGTAGATACGCGGAAGCAGGCGGGAGAACAGCTCAATCGGCCATTTCTCCAGAGCCTCGGCCATAATCGTATGGTTCGTATAGGCGCACGTCTTTGTCGTAATATCCCAAGCTTCTTCCCAGCTTAAGCACTCATCATCCACAAGAATCCGCATCAGCTCGGCCACAGCCACAGTCGGATGGGTATCGTTGAGCTGGAATGCTGCCTTCTCATAGAACTTATGGATATCGTCATGGTGTTCTTTATATTTCTTCACCGCCCGTTGTACACTGGCGGAAATAAAGAAATACTGCTGCTTTAAACGCAGTTCCTTGCCTGCATAATGGTTATCGTTCGGGTACAGGACCTCAACGATCGTCTTCGCCAGGTTCTCCTGCTCCACTGCTTTATGGTAATTTCCCTTATCAAAGGCGTCCAGGCTGAAATTCTCCACCGGCTGTGCATCCCAGATACGGAGGGTGTTGACGACATTATTGCCGTAACCAATGATCGGAATATCATAGGGAACCGCCATGACGGACTGATAGCCCTTCTGGACAAAATGATTCCTGTTGCCCTCGCGCACTGCCTCCACGTAGCCGCCGAATTTTACCTCAGTCGCATATTCGGCACGGCGCAGCTCAAACGGATAACCGTCCTTAAGCCACTCATCCGGCACCTCCATCTGGTATCCGTCCTTGATCTGCTGCCGGAACATCCCATAGCGGTAACGGATGCCGCAGCCGTATGCCGGATATCCGAGCGTTGCCAGGGAATCCAGGAAACAGGCTGCCAGACGGCCCAGACCACCGTTGCCGAGCGCCGGGTCGCGCTCCTGATCCTCGATGGCGTTCAGATCAAATCCAAGCTCCTTAAGCGCTCCTGCAATCTCAGGCTGCGCGCACAGGCTGATGATATTATTTCCCAGGAAACGGCCCGTCAAAAATTCCATCGACATATAGTAGACGACCTTCGCATCCTGTTTGTCGTATTCCTTATGGGCAGCGATCCACTTGTCGATAATCACGTCCTTCACGGCCATCGCCACAGCCTGGTACACCTGTGCCGGGGTCGCCTCGTCAATCGTCTTGCGGTAAATGTTCTTTACATTATAAATGACGCTTTTTTTGAATTCTTCCTTGTCAATCTTAAGGTTCACAACAAAATCCTCCTGTTTCTTCGTTTGGCCGGATATCCGTCAGCCGGATACCTTTGCGACTCCCAAGACTACGTCCTCGCCATTAATATTCCATTCCTTTGTAAAGCCGTCCGGTTCTCCAATTATAATATCGTCTGCAAGAACCTCCTCCATAAGCTGCTTTCCGTACTTTTTGACGATTCCTGCAATCCGCTCGTTCTGATCCACGAAAACGCGGATATGGTCCATGACCTCAAACCCGGCTTCCTTTCTCATCGTCTGGAATTTGCTCACCAGCTCTCTGAAAAACCCTTCTTCCAGAAGCTCTTCGCTTAAGTTCGTGTTGAGAACAACCGTCACGGTATTATCCCCTTCCGCAACATAGCCTTCCGTCTGCGCCATGTCGATCAGAAGATCCTCTTTCGTGAGCACAACCTCTGCGCCGTTAAACGTAAAATTCAGGCTCCCGCTCTGATTTAGGGTGTCCATCGCCTGGTTGCCGTCCAGCTCTGCCAGAGCCTTTTTGATGTTGCCAAGCTGCTTGCCGTATTTCGGCCCCACGGTCTTTAGCTGAGGCTTAAAGGTATAGGAAGTAAACGCCCGGACATCATCCGTGAATTCCACATGTTTTACGTTCAGCTCATCCTCAATGATCTCGATATAAAAGTCCGGCAGCATCTGTGGCGCTTTGACAAACATTTCCGCTATCGGCTGGCGGTTCTTGATATTTGCCGTATTCCTTGCCGCGCGCCCCATGACGACGATCTTTAAGACCTCGGACATCCTCTGCTCCAACCCGCTGTTGATATACTCCTCATGCACTGTCGGAAAATCGCACAGGTGGATACTTTCCGGCGCGGCCTTATCAATGCTGCATACCAGGTTGCGGTAGATCTGCTCTGTCATAAAGGGAACCAGCGGCGCGGCTGCCTTGGAGATGTCAACAAGCGCTGTATACAATGTCATATAGGCGTTGATCTTGTCCTGCTCCATTCCCTTGGCCCAGAAACGCTCCCGGCTTCTTCTCACATACCAGTTACTCATGTCGTCCACAAAGTCCTGAAGAGCTCTGGCCGCCTCCGGAATACGGTAGTTTTCCAGATCGTAGTCTACCTCTTTCACCGTAGAATTCAGACGGGATAAAAGCCATTTGTCCATCACTGGCAGCTTATCGTATTCCAGACTGTATTTTGTGGCATCAAAGCCGTCAATATTCGCATAGAGCACGAAAAATGCGTACGTATTCCACAGCGTTCCCATGAATTTACGCTGCCCTTCCATAACAGCCTTGCCGTGGAAGCGGTTCGGCAGCCAGGGCGCACTGTTGATATAGAAATACCAGCGGATGGCGTCGGCTCCATAGGTCGCCAGGGCATCAAAGGGATCAACGGCGTTCCCCTTGGATTTACTCATCTTCTGGCCGTTTTCATCCTGAACATGGCCTAATACAATAACATTTTCGTACGGAGGTTTATTGAACAGCAACGTTGATTCCGCGAGCAGGGAATAGAACCAGCCTCTCGTCTGATCCACGGCCTCGGAAATAAACTGGGCCGGGAACTGGGATTCGAACAGCTCCTTATTGTCAAACGGATAATGATGCTGGGCAAACGGCATGGCTCCGGAATCGAACCAGCAGTCAATAACCTCCGGCACACGGTGCATCTCCTTCCCGCATTCGGGGCAGGGAATCGTCACCTCGTCGATATAGGGGCGGTGAAGTTCCACGCCGCCTTCGGGATAATTCTTACTCAGGCTCTTAAGCTCTTCGCGGCTGCCAACACAGTGCATATGGCCGCATTCGCACTGCCATACCGGCAGGGGCGTTCCCCAGTAACGGTTCCTCGAAATTCCCCAGTCCTGGATGTTTTCCAGCCAGTCACCAAAACGGCCCTTACCAATGGACTCCGGGATCCAGTTGATCTGATTGTTGTTGCGGATCAAATCGTCCTTGACCGCTGTCATCTTGATAAACCATGATTCCCGCGCGTAATAGATGAGCGGCGTATCGCAGCGCCAGCAGTGGGGATAGCTGTGCTCGAATACAGGTGCCTCGAATAAAAGACCTTTCTCTTTCAGGTCCTTTAATACCATCGGATCCGCCTTCTTGACGAATACACCGGCGTAAGGCGTCTCCTCCGTCATGTTCCCCTTGGCATCTACAAGCTGCACAAACGGCAGATCATAACGGCGTCCAACCTGGGCGTCATCCTCACCAAATGCCGGCGCAATGTGTACCACGCCTGTACCATCTGTCAGAGTAACGTAATCCGCACATGTTACATAGAACGCCTTCTTGTTCTGCTTCCTGCATGTCTCCACCGCACAGTCAAGAAGCGGCTCATATTCCTTATATTCCAGCTCTTTCCCGGTATATGTCTCGAGAATCTCATAGGCAGGCGTGCCGTTCTCTTGGTCTGCAAGCTTTCCCAACACAGTATCAAGAAGCGCTTCAGCCATATAATAGGTGTAACCGTCGGCCGCCTTTACTTTCACATACGTCTCTTTAGGATTGACGCATAGAGCAATGTTGCTGGGAAGCGTCCAGGGCGTCGTCGTCCAGGCCAGGATATATGCGTCCTCGTCCTTTACCTTAAAGCGCACAATAGCGGAACGTTCTTTGACGTCCTTGTATCCCTGCGCCACCTCATGGCTCGATAGCGGCGTTCCGCAGCGCGGGCAGTAGGGGACGATCTTGAAGCCCTTGTAGAGAAGGCCCTTATCCCAAATCTCCTTAAGCGCCCACCACTCAGACTCGATATAATCATCGTGGTATGTGACATAGGGGTCGTCCATGTCGGCCCAGAAACCGACGGTACCGGAGAAATCCTCCCACATCCCCTTATATTTCCACACACTCTCCTTACAATGCTCAATAAACGGCTCTAAGCCGTACTGTTCGATCTGCTCCTTTCCGTCAAGGCCTAAGAGCTTTTCCACCTCCAGCTCCACAGGGAGCCCATGCGTGTCCCATCCGGCCTTACGCGGCACCATATACCCCTTCATCGTGCGGTAACGCGGAATCATGTCTTTGATGACGCGCGTCAGCACATGGCCGATGTGGGGCTTGCCGTTCGCTGTAGGCGGCCCGTCATAGAACACATAAGGGGTGCCTTTTCTCCGGCTCTCGATGCTCTTTTCAAAGATCTTCTGATCCCGCCAGAATTTCTCCACCTGCTTTTCTCTGTCAACAAAGTTTAAATCGGTCGATACCTTCTCGTACATGACTGTTCCTCCAATTCTGTCTTATCCGCCGCATCCGGCGGTTCCTTCATGTGAAAGACGTACCTTTTGCCGTATGCTGCGAAGCCATGCGTTCTGCCGGGGCAGGGCTGTGGCAACGGCCTTCTGCTTTGAGGAAACACAAAAAGGATTCCGTAAAACAAAAACGCCCTGCTCCTTGCGAACAGGGCGAATGAATGACTCGTTTAACCACCTATTACTGCATACTGACATATGAGTTCCCGATAACGGCGGAAAACCGGAACAGCCTACCGGATAAGCAGCGCTCATCGTTCGGCCTTCAGCTCAGGAGCGATCTTCCCTTTCCACCGGGCACCAGGCTCCCATCATCCCCGGCTCGCTGAATCCCTTCTGTGCAAAGCTACTGTCTCCATCCTCGCTTTTATCTGTTATCAACGATAATTATAATAATTTCGGGGGGAAAAGTCAAGAGGAAGGTTTTGAACCGGCAAAAAAATTGATCCGGCTGAACGATCAGACCGTCTCCATTTTCCTGGCAATCTCCTGAATTTCGTCTATGGATAGCCGCGGAACATATCTTCTGATCTCCTCAAATGAAAATTTTCCTGATTTTAACATATTTATCGCCGTTTGAGTCGCCTCTTCCCGCATTCCTTTCTGGATTCCTTTCTGGATTCCTTTCTGGATTCCTTCTTCAACCAGCATCATACCTATCTGCGTCATCCCTAACACCTCCTTGATATATCTCCTGGTTTCCTCATTAATTACTTTGTCTGTGAAGCTTAAGATTCCCGCCAGTGCAAACGTCTCCTGCGCCTTGTCCGGTATCTGGATTGCAAGCTCCACGCACGTCTGGATCGCTTTCTGCTTCCTCTCTTCCCCTTTATATGTCAGAGGAAGAAGGATCAGCCGCATCAGTATTTCATCCGTAATCATACCTTCGGAAAGGCTCTTTTTTATTTCTCCCAGCCACTCTTTTGAAGGGACTCCCACCAGATAAGCAGCCTCCGCTTTAATACGGCAGGCAGTCTTTACAAAAGCCGCCTCCACATTCTCAATATCCGCTGTATACAGTACGATCATATGAATATCCGGATCTTTTCCCTCTCTCAGATAACGCTCAGACACATCCATGATATAGCGGCCATACTTGATAAAATTTTCTTTTTTGAAGACGCTCTCATAATCCAGAATTGCCACACTCCCGTCTTCCAGTTCAAACAGATTATCCATCCTCAGTTCTTTTGCCCGAACCACAGGGAGATTCGTCGGCTTGACATCCACCACTTTCAAATTGCTCTCCAGCCCGAAAAGGGACAGGGTTTTCCCTTTCATCCTCTCGCCGAAAAGCTTGGCAACAATATCTTTGTTCTGGTATGCAATCTCAGTATCCGTGTCTTTATACATATTGTTCTCCTGTTCTGTGCTGCGTATACTGCTGTCCTGCTTTGGACTGCCTTTCCTTCTGTGATTCCCATACCTGTTTACATATCTGATCCTATCTCCTGCCTTTATATATTATATCGAAAAAACTTCGGTTCTTCAAGGAGAATTCAAAACTGTGATCGGGGAGAACCACTCGGAGGAAAAATGTTTCCTTTGCGTGCAGACGCCGGCTCGCTTAGCGAATGTAACGGGCTCAGGGAGTGCCATGCGAAAGGGAGCCGACGGCTGTATCAGCCGCGGCCCCCTAAAACTGTACATTACCTGACAGTCTGTGAAATATTTTTGATTCTTACCGGATCCATGCGCCGTTCGCATCCACATGGTAGTCTCCGATCTGGGTATTTACCGCCAGCGCTCCGACCGTACCGTCAGAACCTGTGTTCAGATAATACCATACGCCGTTAACCAGCTGCCAGCCGGTCAGCATTGCGCCGTCTGCGCCCAGATAGAACCAGGTTCCCTGCAGGTTCTGATGCCAGCCTGTTACCATTGCGCCCATTCCGGACTCAGCTTCATTCAGGTAATACCACTTCCCATTGATGAACTGCCAGCCGGTCAGCATATAACCGTCTGCACCAAAATAGTACCATACGTTTTTAATCATTTCCCACTGGCCCTTGAGCACTGTGCCGTCCGCTGCCAGATATCTCCAGCCGCGGGTATCGCGTGTCCAGCCGCCGACAGTGCTTGTACCGCTCTGGGAGGACGAGCCGCTGCCGGCAGGTTTCACCCATCCGCTGCCGCCAGTTCCCTGGCTTCCATCTGCCACGACGGTGATCTCCTTTTTGCATGTGACATCCTGGCCGTCAATTGTAATCGTTGCTGTGATCGTCGCCTTCCCTGCCTTTTTGGCCGTCGCCGTCGCCGTTGTCTTGTCTTTCTTTTCTACTGAAACGACAGAAGGCGCCGAAGATTCCCATGTGATGTTCTCTGCATCCGCCACATCGGTTCCGTTGATTCTCAATACCTGTTTCTCTCCAACCTTCATTGGGGAGGAACCGTAGAGAACGAAATTCGGTTCTGCGGCTTCCTCGCCTAAAGCAAGCACCTTCACCGGCTTATATCCTTTAAAAGTAGCGTAGAAATTATTGTAATCCTCCGTCGGCTTCATATCGGGAGCCACCTTAGTGCCTTGCTCGTCTACCCAGCCGTCAAACTCATGGCCGTACATAGCGATTTCTGTGATGCCTCTTTCTTCAAAAGCAATCTTTCTCGCTTCCTTAAAGGCAATCCCGCGTTCCATAAGGATATTTCCAATATAGTAGCCGTCGTACGTAAGCTCTGCATGTTCTTCGTCGTATGTATACTGCAGCATCCAGGCTGTGAAAGTGTAAGTCACACCGACAGAAATCGTTCTGCCGCCATATGCCAGCGCTTTCAGCGTCTCTGCATCGTCCGCAGACCATCCGACGACCGGAGTCCCGTCCGGAAGGAAAATATTGAGGGCGATCCGATAGCTCTTTCCACTCTCGAGTTTTTCCTTACTCTTGACCTGCTTTCCGACAACCTCAAACTTATCGTTATCGCGTGCCGCGTAGTCCTCTGTATCAGCCAGTTCGGCGGTAAAGTTCTCAACCCGTACGGATCTTCCGTCTTCCTGTACCTCATACAGCCGGATCTCACCCTCATAGTAGCCCGCTTCCATCATTCTGCTCGGATTCAGATTCCAGTAGTAGCGATCTGCAATCTCATCCTTACTGTCTTCGTCTGAAGATTGCGGGACGAACTCCGCTGAAAGTACCGTCCTGCCAGTCACCGTGATTGGTTCGTAGACCACATGCTCTGTATCCTTAACGCCATTCTGCTCGACACAGATGATCCGGGCCCCCGCCTCATTCTGCTTTAATCTTGTGGCGCCTTTCGCTGTATACATAGCAGACTCTTCCACATGCAGGACTGTCCCTTCCGGAACAGCGACTTCTTCCCCGATCGGAACCAGCGTGACCTTTCCGTCATTGTCCCTGCTATACGCAATCAGGGCGCCGCCCTTTACATTCTCAACCAGAACCGTAGCAGTCTTATTCTCCTTCGCACGTGCGATAGCATAGGGGCTGAAAGAGGATGCACGGAACGTCATCGTCTGTTTCTCGTCATCAATCACTGCTGTCTGCATCCCGTCCTTTTCTGCCAGCGTATCTCCGGATTCTGCAAAATGCATTACCAGAATCACATCGTCCTCTTCTGCATTCTCCCATGCAAGGCTTTCCGGAATCTGCATCGTAATCAGACCAGGCTTACTGGAGTCCACTGTCTGCGCCTTGATATCCAAAAGCACCGGCGTCCCTGTCACCTCATAGCTGACTGATTGATCGCTCTCCAGAGCCAGTCTCGCAAGATTCGTCTCGATCTGCTCTTTCTGGGCCGCATTCTCCACCGCGGTAATCCTGACGTCTTTCAGGCCGCTGACTTCAACATTTTTCACGTCCTTTTCAAGCTCCGCCGGCGTCTCTACCTTCTCTACCCATCTTGCATTTACCTGCGCCCCACTGTAGACCATCGTATCCTCGTTCAGTTTTGACGCGGGATCCATAAGGCTTCCATACCAGCCGTCAAACGATACGCCTGGTTGGGATACCGGCTTTACATCCGGACCATCAAGAATAAAATTGTAGTCGGCATTGCTGCCGGATGCCAGTGAAAACGCACCGAACGGCGCATAATAATTACTGCCGTCAGTGTTATTCGCCTCAGATTCGATTACTACACTGGTAAGTTTTTCTGCCGCATTGGAGCCGCTGGGTGTTACTGTAAATCTTCCTCCCTCTCCGTTTAAGGTGAGAGAGATGACCTCATCCCGCTCGGATGCGCCAGGCGTTCCTACATGATATGCCGCGAAAGCCGTTCCCAGATTGGAGACCGTCAAACCGGCTGCCAGCCCCCATGCAAGGAGCTGTTTTATTTTGCTGTTTTTCATTGTTTTCCTCCATTCATTGATCATTCCTGTACCGTCTTACATTCAAAATCCTAAAAAACCGCCTCCTTTTTTGATACATTTCACGACCTGTCTTGAAAGCCCCTCCCCTGTCATCTACAGGACAATTCCATCCCCCCGCAGGCCGTATTTCTGGCGCTGCCATAAGTAAAAGGGCTTTATTATATGTTCCTGGCAGATGTACAGAAAACGGGAATGAGAGATACCGCTGCGCTGAACTGCCACAGCTGCTTACAGACCGCGTGAAGCTCATAGTAATGATATATTTGTGGGCTTACTATGAAACTAAGTTCAGGTATACCAAATGCGCCTGAATTACTTTCATGTGGCGCGCTCACTCGTGGGCGCATGAAGGTTACTTTATATAAGGAATGTTATCGGAAGTAACAAAGCCTTGCAATTTTATGATTTGTTTGAATGATAGCCGAATAAATGCAAACGCTTCTTTTTTTACTTAAAATCAATCATTTCCCATCAAAATCTACCCGATTCTCCGGTCTTTTCCTTAATAAATGTATTCACTGTCAAATTCATCATGCAAAAATCCGCAACCGGAACGACGCTCTCGGAAAAAAGGAGGGATTCCTTCGCGTGAAACAAGTAAATATACTGGGAAAATAATACGATTTCCTTCTGATAACATTCCTTATCGGCAATAACCTGAAACCCATGTTTAAAATATATATCATATGAAACCAATATACCATATATATCCATGCTTTACAATCAAAACTTTGCAGCATTTTTATATATCTGCCGTTCCTCTTAATGCACTCCGGATTTCACAAACATATCGTCGCACATTATCTTCCAAGTGCCCTCAAATTCAAGCAAAAACAGGCTTTAAGGGCAATTTTGTCTGAATCGTCATCTCCTTTTGGGCAGACTGCTGATATGCTACAAAATCCATATTTGACCAAACGGCACAATCATGCTATGATGACATTAACGTAATGAATTCCATTGCAGAATCAGGAAAGGAGCATTCATTTCACCAATTATGAAAAGGAACTACATTTCTCTCTTACTGGCAGTCGGCAGCCTCTTATTGTGTAATGGCTGCAGCAGGCAGGAACCGCTTCCCGCCGCGGAGACAGTACCAGAATCTACCATTTCCCTGACTGTATGGGGCGGAGAGGAGGACGAAGCACTCTTAAAGGAGCTTTTCTCTGCCTTCCAGTCCCACTATTCCGGCCAGGCTTCCTTTCAGATCACCTACCAGCCCCAGAGCGAATCCAGCTGTAAGGATGCCCTGCTCCAGAATCTGGAGGGCGGCGCAGATGTATTTGCCTTTGCCGACGACCAGGTAGCGGCTCTTGCTGCTGCCGGAGCGCTGGAGCCGGTCGAGAACCCGGAGGAAATCCGCGCCTCCAATCTTTCCGCGGCGATTGACGCGGCATCTGTAAACAATACTCTCTATGCCTACCCGCTGACAGCTGACAACGGCTATTTTCTCTATTACAATAAAGCCTGGTTTACGGATGAAGATATTCAAAGCCTGAACCGAATGGTGGAAATCGCTGCTGAAAACGAACGACTGGTGACAATGGACTGGTCCTCAGCCTGGTATGTTTACGCCTTTTTTGGTAATACCGGCCTCACGGTAGGCCTGAATGAGGACGGCCTGACCAACTACTGCACCTGGAACAGTACTGACGGCCCTGTCCGGGGAGTCGATGTCGCCCGGGCCATGATGGAGATTGCCGCCAGCACAGGGTTTGCAAGCCTCACTGATACCGATTTTCTGGCCGGTGTACAGGACGGAACCATTATCGCCGGAGTCAGCGGTGTATGGAACAGCGTTGCAATCGAAAAAGCCTGGGGCAGAAATACCGGGGCTGCCAGGCTCCCGTCCTATACCTGTGGAAATCAACAGATACAAATGGCCTCCTTTTCCGGCTGTAAACTGATCGGGGTCAATGCCTACTCAAAGCATAAAGAGTGGGCCGTAAAGCTCGCTGAATGGATCAGCAGCGAAAGCAGCCAGACGCGCCGTTTTGAGCTGCGCGGGCAGGGGCCGTCTAATATAAAAGCAGCAGGCTCTCCGGCAGTTCAGGAGTCCCCCGCTATTGCTGCATTACTGGCGCAGTCGGAATTTTCCCAGCTCCAGCGTATAGGCGGAAAATTCTGGGATCCTGTCTCCGCCTTTGCCCAAAACATGGCAGAAGGAAATTCCTCCGGCACATCACTCCAGGAGCAGCTTGACCGTCTGGTTGATGATGTGACGGCACGTTAAACTATCCTCGTTGACAATCTTCAGCGCTTATGAAAAGAAAGACATTTAGGAGGCGATTACATGAAAGGCAGGCTGACACTGCAGCAGCGACTGATTCTGCCCATTATCCTGCTGGGGCTGATTACGCTGCTGTCCAATCTTCTGGCGGCGTTCAGCATTCATAACGTCAATGCAAGTGCAGGTATTATTGTTGACAACTATATGGTCAGTGAAACGCATCTGGAGGATATCCGGCACTCGATGATGAATATCCACCGTCTGGCTCTGTCACATATTGTAGCGGCAGATCATGCCACGATGATAAAACTGGTAGGGGAAATAAAGGAGGAGGAGGCAAATCTTGACCAAAAGCTTTCAGACTATGCATCCTTCATCGCCCCAAACGATCAGGAGACTTATCAGGCTCTCCTGGACCATTATGACTCTTTTAAGCATTCCCTCGTTTTCCTGGTCTGCGCCAGTGCAGACAGCAAGACAAAAGAGGCGTACGATTTGGCGAATGGCGACGTTGCCCGCTGGAGCAGCGCGGCAGAAGAAAAAATTAGCACTCTTTATGCGTCCGTCAATGCTCAGGCGAATGCGGCCCGTGGACGCCTTTCTGCCGTATACCTTATTTCTCTGGCAATCAGCGCTGTTACCCTGACAGCAGGGCTTTTCCTGGTGCTTGCTGCCTTCCGTATCATCAAACAATATGTAATTGCCCCGATTCGGGATGCCATGCAGATGCTGAAGGACAGCTCCGAACGCATTAACGGCGTTGTAGGCGAAGTCCGAAGGAGGACCAAAGCGTCTCATGATAATGTACATAAGCTGTCCGGACTGACCGACGAACTCTCCGCTGTCTTTGAAGAAATCGCAGGCAATGCCTCTGCGATACACAGGAACGCATCCGGTACGCAGGGCGATGCCAAAGAAATGAGTGAAGAGTGTTCCGCTATCACCGGTTATTCTGTCAGCATGCATGGACGGGCAGAGAAAATGGAACGCTCCGCACAGGAAAATAAGGAAAATGTCCTTGCCAAGACAGAAGAGATCATGGCAGTACTCAACGAGGCAATCCAAAAGAGCCAGAGCGTAAATCAGATTGATCTTCTGATTCATGACATCCTCTCGATCTCCTCCTCCACTGACCTGATTGCCGTCAATGCCACGATTGAGGCAACACGGGCCGGGGAGGCGGGAAAAGGGTTTTCCGTCGTTGCGCAGGAAATCCGCAGGCTTGCCGATTCCTGTGCCGAAACTGCAGTTCATATCCAGGAGGTCAGCGCTGTTGTCACCGGAGCAGTGAACTATCTTTCGGAAAGCGCCCGTGACCTGGTCGATTACCTCAGCCAGAATATCCTGACACAATTTGAGCTGTCCGTCCAGTCCGGACAGCAGTACCGAAAGGACTCCGTCTATATCGAACACTCGATGGCGGAATTTCATCAGCGAACCGAACGCCTTCGGAATGCAATGGATGAAATTACAGCTTCCATTGCCGGCATTTCCGGAGCCATAGACGGGGCCCTTCCTGATCTCACCGGAGCCGCAAGCAGTACGCATACTCTGGCCGAAGATATGGCCGGAATTACCGCGCGGATGGATACCAACCAGGAAATCGTCGGGGAGCTGCGGCGGCAGATGGAAGTGTTCGCGAACTTATGATTCCGCAAGCTGACACGCGGTCTGTTTATGACTTGCTGTTGCTATGATTTATACAAAACAAGGCATCCCAAAAAAACAAACAGCTTATATTACATAGTCTTTTAGAGGCTATTAGAAACTACATTCTTATTGTAGGCTTAAGGTCAATAAAAAGCTATCAGCACACAAAGTAAGGTTTGGTGATGAAAAAAAACGGGTTAGGCAGACGAATCAATGAAGTACGGAAAGATCGCAGATTGACGGCAGATAAGCTTTCCGAAGTATGCAATATCAATGCAACGTATCTCAGGCAGATCGAAGGCGGGACCAAAATGCCCAGTCTGCCTGTATTTATTGATATTTGCAACGCATTAAAAATTTCTCCTGACTATCTCCTCCGGGATGTACTGGATGCGAACGAGGTCAGCAGGATCCAGGAGCTGACCCTGCTGTGGGAAAATGTATCCCCCGGCCAGCAGGAAATCGCCGCCACAATGATTCATGCCGTATTGGCGCGCAGTGAAGAGAAGCATACGGAGAAATGACACGAACCTAAAACTCCCCTCTTACGATTTCAGGAAAATTACGCTGTTGAGCAGTCAGTTCCGACAGCTTAAACAAGGAGTATGTATATGGAAAAAGTATTAATTGTGGATGACAGCGCCTTGCAGGCAGCCCATTTGAAAAACATACTGCATGATGAGTATGACATCACCATCGCTCAGACGGCAGAAGACGGGCTGCGCCTTGCGGGTATTGAGAATTTCTCACTTATCCTTTTGGATGTGGTAATGCCGGGTATGGACGGCTTCACACTGTTAAAAAAATTGCAGGAAGAGATCATCACCCAGAATGTCCCGGTCATTTTGATTACCGGCCTTTCCGATGCAGCCAATGAGCAGCGCGGGCTCATCCTGGGAGCTGTTGACTATATTACAAAGCCATTTAATCCCATGATTGTCAAGGCGAGAGTCAGCACACATATTAAGCTGTATCAGTACCGTAAGCAGATTGAACAACAGTCCATGACCGATCAGCTGACAGGGATTGCCAATCGCCGCGGGTATGAGCAGAACGGTATTTCCAAGTGGAAGGAAGCTGTCCGGCTGCACGCTCCGCTCTCGATCTGCATGTTTGACATTGATCGCTTCAAAGTATACAATGATGTATTCGGCCATCCTGCCGGCGATAAAGTAATTTCTGCCGTAGCCCAGACAGCAGCTTCCCATTTGCAGCGTCAGACAGACTTTCTTGCCCGCTATGGCGGCGAGGAGTTCATCGCGTTTCTTCTTGGGGACAGCTCGGAGCAGGCATTCGGGCATTTGAAAAAGATCCGGCAGGCAGTGGAAAATCTCCATATTCCACATGACCCATCCGTGTCAGAATGGGTTACTGTCAGTATTGGAGGCGTTACCGTGATTCCGGAGACAGAAAGCTCCTATGATCTTTACCTGAAAATTGCAGACACGATGCTGTATGATGCGAAAAAGAACGGGCGGAACCGGGTCGTCTGGGCAGATGAGCGCATGAATCAGTTCTGGGAAAAGAAGTAAATTTTACTTAAACGCTGCCGGGGCAGGCCGGAGCAGGCTGTCTGCTAAAAAAGGCAGGGCAGTATTTTTTTGCGTATTCCTGTCGTGCAGGATACCACCGTTTCGTGAACAGGCCTTTCGATTCCCTCCTTGTGAATCCTTTAACACTCGATTTGCCTTTTGGAACGATTATGATATAATCAGTGTCAAGATCATGAAGGTTCCTTTCCCCTTCATTTCCGGGACTTTGAGATTCCGGAACTATGCAAAAGAATTTTCAAGGAGAACGATACTATGAGCAAGCGCAATCTGACACTGCTTACCGACCTTTACGAGCTGACGATGATGCAGGGATATTTTCACGAGAAAGACGCCAATGAGCTCGTCATTTTTGACGCCTTCTACCGCTCTAACCCGGACGGCAATGGTTTTGCCATCATGGCCGGACTCGAGCAGGTGATCGAATATATCGAAAATCTGCATTTTGAACCAGAAGATTTGGAATACTTAAAAAGTACCGGTCTTTTCGGAGACGACTTCCTCGAATATCTGTCCGGTTTCCGCTTCACCGGTGATATTTACGCGATTCCGGAAGGAAGTGTGATCTTCCCCAGGGAACCGCTTGTAAAGGTCATTGCTCCCATCATGCAGGCTCAGCTGATTGAGACGGCACTTTTAAACATCATCAACCATCAGAGCCTGATCGCCACCAAGACTTCCCGCATCGTCCACGCAGCCCACGGGGACGGCGTTATGGAATTCGGTCTGAGGCGTGCGCAGGGACCGGATGCGGGGATCTACGGTGCACGCGCGGCTATGATTGCCGGATGCATCGGCACCTCCAATGTCCTCTGCGGGCAGATGTTTGATGTTCCTGTAAAAGGCACGCATGCGCATAGCTGGATCATGAGCTTTCCGGATGAACTTACCGCCTTCCGTGCCTACGCCAGGCTGTACCCGACCGCCTGCATCCTGCTGGTTGACACCTATGATACCTTAAAATCCGGAATCCCGCATGCCATTCAGGTATTTAAGGAAATGCGCGAGGCCGGCATTCCGCTCTCCTTCTACGGTATCCGCATGGACAGCGGCGATCTCGCCTACCTTTCCAAGGAAGCCAAAAAAATGCTGGATGCGGAGGGCTTCACCGATGCTGTCATTTCGGCTTCCAACGATCTCGACGAACATCTGATTACAAGCTTAAAGAATCAGGGTGCAACGATCAATTCCTGGGGTGTGGGAACGAATCTTATCACCTCCAAGGACTGCCCGTCCTTTGGCGGCGTATATAAACTGGCCGCTGTCATGGACCGTGAGACAAAGAAGTTCATACCCAAGATTAAACTCTCCGAAAACAGTGAAAAGATCACCAACCCCGGAGACAAGACGATCTACCGGGTCTACAGCCGCGAAAGTCGTAAGATTATCGCTGACCTGATCTGTCTGACCGGAGAGGCATTTGACGAGAACCATTCCATGCTGCTCTTCGATCCTTTAGAGACCTGGAAAAAGACGCTTTTAGCGCCGGGCACCTACACGCTGCGGGAACTCCCGGTACAGGTGTTTAAAAACGGCAGATGCATCTATCACTCCCCAAAGGTCATGGATATCCAGAAATACTGCAAAGCGGAACTGGATACTCTGTGGGATGAGACCAAGCGCCTTGTCAATCCGCATGAGGTACATGTGGATCTTTCTCATGAACTGTGGCATATGAAGGCCCAGCTCCTTGATTCCTATCATTTTGAATAAGCGGCTGCCAAAAAGAATTGGCACAACGCCTGCATGCCGCATGGTGAATCGTCGTTTTGCGAGGCAGTGTTCCGGAACCTGACACGCTGTTGTTTCCATCAACAATCTACGAAAAGCAACCGGTACGCCCGGATATACTGTAATATGTAAAAGATCCGCTGACTGGCAAAGAGAAGCCGGCAGAATATTTTAAGAAAAATGGAGGCAGTTATGAGCGCAACAGATATTGCTGCGTCGATTGACGTGGATTTGGACCTGATAAAAACACAGGCAGCTGCCGTTACCGAGGAGCTGATCGCTGTCTCAGGGATGAAAGAAGGGCAGATCCTTGTGACGGGCTGTTCCTCCAGTGAGATTGCCGCCCACAACATCGGCTGTTATTCGAATGGAGAGATCGGTCTGGCTGTTTTTAATGCTATCTACACGGTTACAGCAAAGCATGGTATCTATCTGGCTGCCCAGTGCTGCGAGCACCTGAACCGTGCGTTGATTCTTGAGGAAGAAGCAGCCATCCGCTACGCACTTCCAATGGTGAATGCAGTCCCAAAGCTCAAGGCCGGCGGCTCCTTCTCGGCCGCAGCCTGGAATAGTCTTGTCTGCCCCTGCGCGGTCGAGTCCATACAGGCACACGCAGGCATTGACATCGGTGACACTCTGATCGGCATGCACCTGCGGCCTGTGGCCGTCCCTGTGCGCACGCAGATCAGGCAAATCGGCTCCGCCCATGTCGTATGCGCCAGGACGAGACTGAAGTATATCGGCGGAGAGCGGACCTCTTACCGCAGATAATGCACCCGATCTTGTACGGAAAACTCATACCTTTACAGGGGAACCTATCCCTGACAGTCTTTGAGTATCTTAATGAGGAAACAGCCCGCACGGGCTCACGGGATTTGTGGGCATGTGCGGGCTGTCGTGCATTCTGTGTCCGGTTTCCCGGTTATTTTTCCATCCTGGCAGGAATGATTCCACAGTTCTGTTATTTTTCACCATCATGCCAGGGATCTCCGGGCAGCTATTCTTCAATCATGATGCCGATGATTTCCTCATTCGTCTTTTTCATCCCGTCCTTAGCCAGACGTCCTACATTTCGGATTGTATGTTCCACGCCCGCGGCCACGATGCCGTCCCCGCCGTAGAATTGCTGTCCGCGTGTATACATATGATAACCCAGGATACCTGCATCCACTGATGCGGCAATCTTGGCAGCGCAGGAGGCCTTGGCCCCGTCGCATACCATTCCTGAAATGATCGCCAGTGCATTGACAACCGTATGTATCACTTCCTCATAGCCGCCGCCGCTCAGATAGGCAATCCCGGCTCCTGCCCCGGCTCCTGCACTTACGGCCCCGCAGTAAGCAGACAAACGCCCGATGCCTGTTTTCTGGTGGATAGCGGTCAGATCAGAGAGCGCCAGTGCACGATAAAGCTTGTCCTCATCTGCGCCCAGCTCCTTCGCATAGACGACGACCGGCACAGAAGCCGTGATTCCCTGATTGCCGCTGCCGGAATTGATGATGACCGGAAGCTCACAGCCATTCATCCTGGCGTCCGATCCGGCTGCTGCCATCGCTCTTGCTCTGGTGCGCACATCATCCCCGTTCATGGCTAATAGTACCTTACCGATATTGGCGCCGTAATCCCCGCGTATCCCTTCCTCGGCGATCGCCATATTACATCGGATCTGCTGCTCCAGCACAGGCTTTATGTCCGCAACATCCACGGTATTGATAAAATCCCAGATATCTTCCATATTGAGAAGGGAACGGTCCGTCAGTCCTTCCTCCGACTCGCCTGTCACCTCCACCTCTTTTAACACTTCGCCATCCTTCTCGATTAGAACGATGTTCGTGTGGTAGTTGACAATTCTCACTCTGGAACAGGAAGCCCCTTTATATAAGGTCACAACAATCTCGAAGGTCAGGCCGCTGTCCACATGCTCGACCCTGATCTCGGTCTTTTCCAGAAACTCCTTCATCTGTGCAATCTGTTCCTGTGATACGCTGGCGATGACCTCTAACTCCCTGTCCGGATCTCCGGCCACGATTCCAGCTGCAGCTGCGGCGGGAATGCCCTTTAAATGGTTGGTATTGGGCACAATGACCGATTTTACATTTTTAATGATACTGCCGCTCGCCCCGATTACCACACGCTCCGGAAGCTCCCCCAGAACCTTTCTTGCCACAGCTGCCGCATATGCAAGCGCAATCGGCTCTGTGCATCCCATCGCCGGACGAAGCTCTTCCTTCAGAATCTGAACATACGCACCATACTTCTCATTCGTCTTTTCCATCTGCCTTCTCCTTTTCCGTTTTCATAAAATTCCGCTGCCGCTGTCTGAACAGCTACATGATATTTTCCGGACTTTTGCTTGATTTTTTCCTGTTTATACTGTAACATGTTTTGATAGAAAAGTAAAATTTATGGTTTTTATAATATGGATAAAATTTTTTTATAATATCAGAGGCCATCTGACTGAATATTTCACTTTATTTTCAGGAGGTTTTTCATGGAACTGCGTGAAATCAGAACATTTCTCCAGGTCGCACATTCGAATAGCTTTTCCAGGGCAGCAGAGGAGCTCGGCTATTCTCAGGCTGCCGTCACCATCCAGATACGCAGCCTCGAACAGGAGCTCGAGACACGGCTTTTTGACCGCATCGGCAAACAGACCGTACTCACCCACAACGGCCAGGTTTTCTACGAATACGCTGCTGCTATCTTAAAGGAAGTAGACTGCGCGCGGGCTGCTGTCTCAGGGGGAAAAGAGCTCACCGGCAGGCTCTGCATCGGAACCATCGAGTCCATCTGTGCCGCCATTTTCCCGGAGCTTCTGGAGGCCTACCACAAAGCCTATCCCAAAGTCAGCGTGAGTATCATACTCAACACTCCTGATGTCCTGCTGGAGCGCCTGGGCCGCAACTCCATTGACCTTGTCTACCTGCTGGACCGCCGCATTTGTGACCCCAGGTGGAAAAAGGTCATGGAGGAACCGGAAGAAATCGTCTTTGTATCTGCTGCTTCACACCCTGCTGCCCGTGCTCTCTCGCTCTCTCTCGATGAAATCCTCACGCATCCCTTTATCCTCACGGAAAAGGATGCCAGCTACCGCTTTGCCCTTGACCAGTACCTGGCTGCTGCCGGGAAAAGTTTAAAACCATTTCTCGAAATCGGCAACACGGAATTCATCGTCAACCTTGTCCGCTCCGGCATGGGTCTTTCATTCCTCCCGGAATATACGGTCAGGAAAGAGCTGGAGGCCCAAACGCTCTGCGCACTCCGCGTACGCGATTTCCAGATGCACGCATGGAAGCAAATCCTGTACCATAAGGACAAATGGGTTACGCGGGAAATGGCCGCCTTTCTAGAACTGGCAAATGTATTCCCGGATCAGGTCCCTCCGGTTGAGAGCCCTCAGGCCTGAGAGCTCCTCCGGCCAGAAGTCTCTTAAATACGGCTTCTCCCTGCTGAGAAAGCCCTGGATAGGAGCCGCCCGCTGAGAGAGTCCTCGCTTAGTACTGCCTGGATCAGATCACCACAGATGAGCCTCAGCGCTTTTGTCCGGCTGCCTCCTTCTCCTCCCGGACAGGAGCAGAAATCATGGTGATACTGCGCGGCTTCTGATCCTCCCCGCCTGAGAGCGCGTCATATTTGGCAAGCAGCGTGAACAACTCCTGCAGAAAGAACGTAAATTCTTCATCCGACAGGCGCAGTGTATTGCCTGTAAAGAACAGCATGTCTCTCCCGGCGTCGCTCTCCGGCTTCTCGTAATATTCCTCAAAGTCTCCGATCATCCGCAGCAAAAGATCAAACGTCGCCTGACGCTCCTTTTCTTTCTGGGTTCTTCCGCGCATGTGCGCCTCGTCAATCTTGTACTCCCTCTCATATGTCCCCCGCACCTTGATTTCCTTGGCAATCTTTAGATATCCCTCTTTCTGAAGCAGGTTCAGATGCCTGTAAAGCGTCGTGCGGGGAACGTCCGGCATGATCTTGGCGATGCTCCCGGTCGTGGCACTCCCGTTCTTTGTAAGATGTTGTAAAATCCGCATTCTGACTGGATGAAGCAGCATTTCGCTCCGTGTTTTCATCTGGCGGCCTCCATTCTTTCCCGCATGTTAGAATAATTCAAGAATTCAAAAAATATCTCAATATGAAATAATCTTTATAAAGATAAAAATCCCATTTACTATAATAATACCATTTATGGAATTAATCAAGCAGATTCTGTCAAAAATGTTATCCTTTCCTCTTTCTTGTTAGTCTGCTAAAACGAGAGAAACGCATATACCGCTGCGTACAAAAGAAACGGAAACGCAGGGACTCGCTGCTGCAACAAAAAAACGAGCGGAATGCCGCAGCTTCCCTCGTTCTCTCCATTATGATCATACCATAAAAACAGCCAAAAGACAAGACTGGCAATCACTCTGCCCTGATGCTGTAATCATGTTCCATAACCGTTCAGACAGCGGAAACGGATAGACATCTGTCACTATTTTCCAAATATACAAAAACAACATGTGGACTGATTTTTCCCTGCCGCTAAAGAAACAGGGATATAAAACTGCCGCAGCCGGCCCAAAACCATATTGGCTTTGGGCCGGCTGCGGCGTTTCTAACGTCTTATTTCCCGATCTCGTCTCTTGTCTCCTTGAAGCACTTAACAATGAAATCAATATCCTCTTTCGTATGGCTTGCGCATACCTGGGTACGGATTCTGGCCTTGCCCTTCGGTACAACCGGATAGGAGAACGCTACCACATAAACGCCCTTTTCCATCATCTTCTTAGCGTACTCGACAGCCAGCCTCTCGTCATAGAGCATAACCGGTACACAGGGATGTGTTCCCGGGATAATATCAAAGTTGTTCTCAACCAGCTTCTGGCGGTAATATGCCGTTACGTCCTCGAGGTGGTCGCGCAGAGCGGTGCTCTCCTCAAGCATATCGAACATCTCGATGCTCGCGCCTGCGATCGCCGGAGCGAGGGAGTTGGAAAACAGGTATGGACGGCTTCTCTGACGAAGCAGGTCAATGATTTCCTTACGTCCACTGGTATATCCGCCGGATGCTCCGCCCAGAGCCTTGCCGAGCGTACCGGTAATGATATCAACACGGCCTTCCACACCACAGTGCTCCGCTGTTCCACGGCCTGTCTTACCGACAAAGCCGACCGCATGGCTGTCGTCAACCATCACGAGTGCATTGTATTTATCCGCCATATCGCAGACGCCTTTTAAGTTACAGATGATGCCATCCATTGAGAACACACCATCCGTAGCGATAAGCTTGATTCTGGCTCCGGCTGCATCAGCTGCCTTAAGCTGTTCCTCAAGATCCTCCATATTGTTGTTCTTATAACGGTAACGTTTTGCCTTGCACAGACGTACACCGTCGATAATGGATGCATGGTTTAACTCATCACTGATCACTGCGTCGTTCTCTGTAAGAATCGTCTCGAACAGTCCGCCGTTTGCATCAAAGCAGGAAGAGTAAAGAATCGTGTCATCGGTTCCCAAAAAGCCGGAAATCTTCTTCTCCAGGCGTTTGTGGATATCCTGTGTGCCGCAGATGAAACGCACAGAAGCCACGCCGAAGCCCTTCTCGTCATATGTTCTCTTGGCAGCCTCAATCAGACGCGGATTGTCTCCAAGCCCAAGGTAGTTGTTCGCGCACATGCACAGGAGTTCCCTGCCGTCCTCCATGCGGACTCTGGCGCCCTGCGGGGAAACAAAGGGCGCCTCACCCTTAAAGAGCCCGGCAGCCTTAATATCGTCGACTTCCTTTGTATAAATGCTCAGAATATCATTTTTACGTGCCATAATAACCCTCTCCTTATCGTGATTCTGATAAATTAGTCATTAATATGCGCCCAGTCCAGGATAACCTTACCGGACTGTCCGGAAATCATTGCCTCAAAGCCCTTTGCATAGTCTTTGATATCGAATCTGTGGGTAATGATCTCG
Organism: bacterium 1XD42-76; assembly: GCA_009917545.1. Lineage (GTDB taxonomy): Bacteria > Bacillota > Clostridia > Lachnospirales > Lachnospiraceae > QZDW01. The sequence continues at coordinate 2,328 of QZDW01000003.1, read as the reverse complement.
GAAATATCAAGTCCTGCCTGAAGCATGGTGGACATCTTGTACCAGGTGTCCCATACCTTTCTGCCATAGATACCGCGGATATTGAGTCCGTTGAAGATCACTGTCTCCAGATCAACGGTGCAGTTCGTGCTCTGAAGGCCCAGAAGCGCAATCTTGCCGCCGTGCTTCATATTGTGGATCATATCGGAAAGGCCCGGCTGGCTTCCGGACATCTCGAGTCCTACGTCAAAGCCCTCGGTCATACCGATCTCCTTCATGACGTCAGCAAGCTTCTCTTCCTTCAGATTGACGGTTCTCGTAGCGCCGAGCTTCTTGGCAAGGTCAAGACGGTAGGGGTTCAGATCCGTAACCACCACATGTCTGGCTCCGGAGAACTTGGCAATCGCTGCTGCCATAATGCCAATGGGGCCTGCGCCGGTGATGAGCACGTCCTCACCCAGCATATCATAGGAAAGAGCCGTATGGGTGGCATTTCCGAATGGATCAAAGATAGCATACATCTCTTCCGGAATATTCGGATTACACGGCCATACATTGGAAGACGGAATCACGAGATATTCTGCGAATGCGCCATTACGGTTCACACCTACGCCCTTGGCGTCGCGGCAGTTCTCCTTGTGGCCCTCAAGACAGTTGCGGCACTTTCCACAGGTGATATGGCCTTCACCGGACACCAGATCACCGATCTTAAAGCCCTGGACACCAGGACCCATCTCCACAATCTCGCCCACATATTCGTGGCCGGCAGTCAGACCGATCGGAATTGTGTGCTGCGCCCAGTCATTCCACTGCCAGATATGAACGTCCGTACCACAGATCGCAGTCTTATGGATCTTGATCTTCACGTCATTCGGGCCTACCTCGGGAACCGGAACCTTCTTCATCCAAAGGCCTTCTTCTGGTTTTTCCTTAACCAAAGCCCACATCATAGCATTGCTCATAATAATACCTCCATTTCGCATACCTTACACGATTTTTGCTACCTATAGCATAAACGATTTTGCGAGATTTTTCAAGTGTTTTTTTCGTCTCAGACGGACATTTTCATCCTTTTTGTCCGTGTATCGCGCACATTCAGATACTATATGAAGCGGCCTGCTTCCTGGTGTTTCTTTTTCTGAGAGGACAGAAGTTTATCGAGATAAACCGACTTAAACTGTCTGCTCGCCAGAGCCTGCTTGACTGGGGGAAGTTTTAAAATCACAGAAAATAATGCTGCCATTGCCCGGTGGCTGGCAAATGCTTCGTTGTCAAAGACAAGATTTTGTAATGTGCCCTTTTCAATGGCCTGTAAAATGAAGCGGTGTGTGCTGTTGACCGGAGTGATGATCTGTACCGGACGGCGTTCCAGCATAACAGCCTTCACCGGGCAGTTCCGGGCACAGATGCCACAGCCCAGACAGATTTCCCGATTGATAACCGGCCGTTTTCTGCCATTTTCGTCTGCTTCCATTGTGACAGCAAGCACCGGACAGACTCTGGCACATGCTCCACAGCCAACGCATGTCTCCCCGCTGATACATGGGACAAAGCCTGTCGTTTCTACCGGCTGCATTGGGGCGAAACGCCTTGCTGCCTGCAGAGCCTCACAGCAGCAGCCGCAGCAGTTGCAGATGAAGGCGGGATTCTCACGCACATTTTCACCAATCTGCACCAGATTGGCTTCATAGGAACGCGCCAGGACCTCTCTGGCCTCTGATTTGGAGATCCGTCTGGCATGCTTCCCGTGCTCTGCCAGAGAACGCGCAACATTACCAAACGTCAGGCACACATCCCACGGCGCATTGATCTCACACGGATGCCCTGCATGATGGGCCTTATGGCGGCAGTAGCACAGGCCCAGGCCGATATACTGCGCCTCGTCCACAATATGTGTGGCGCGCTCGAAATCCAGAATGTGATTCATATGCTCATTCGTCAGCACCGGCTCCTGTACAAACACGCGGCCCAGTTTCGTCTCTGTGGCGAAAAACAAGTCTTTTACAAAATCCTCCTCCACATTCATGTATTGATAATATAATTCGCTTAAGTATTTCTGGTCGATATCCCCTCTCGTACGCATGAGAGCGAACTCAATAAATCCGGCCATTGGCGGCGGTATGACAAATTTCCTGACCCCATTGTGTTCGGAATCCACAAGCAGCGCCTTTTCACACAGCTGATCCAGTACCTTCTCTGCCTTCGCCTCTGTCGTATTCCAAATCCGTGCCGCCCGCTTTATAGTGAACGGACGAACCGGAAGCACAGCCATGATTCTAGTGTAGTGACCGATATATATTCAGCCAAATAATCATTCCATATAATGCCATTCCGTGTTATACTAAAAAG
>QZDW01000039.1 GCA_009917545.1 bacterium 1XD42-76 | reverse complement strand
TAATACTGGATGCCATGGGAAGCTGACCCAGCCTGCCATCAGCAAGATGTTGAGGAAATATGCCAAGATGGCGCATGAGGTCTGCAGTGATGTGCCGCTAGGGCTCCATGCACACCAGCTTCGCCATTCGAAGGCTTCACACTGGCTGGAGGATGGGATGAACATCATACAGATTTCATTTTTACTCGGCCACGAACAGCTCCAGACCACGATGGTTTACCTTGATATCACTGTGGAAGAGAAAGCAAAGGCACTGGCCACTCTGGAGGATGAAAACGACAGAAAGGTATCTGCAAAGTGGAAAAATCCTGATGGCTCTCTTGTGGATTTTTGCGGTATCAAGAGAAAAAGATAAAAATAATATCCAAACTTTTTCAGACGGTATTTGTTGCGGTTTACGTCTTTTTTCTGAAAGGTTTGGATTTTATTTAAGTTTGGATAACGTAAATCGTGGATTCTTATCCGCTTAACCCCGGATAATTTACACCCTCTCTCCATTTCATGATGGAGAAAACTTTTTGTTACTTGAAATAAACGATCGGTTCGTTTGTACCCATAAATCATTGAAATATATTCCTGTATTTCCTCTGCCAGAAACTTAGGGAGCTTAATAACACGATTGCTTTTCGGTGTCTTTGGTGTAGTAATCAGGTCCTTCCCCTCCAGTCTCTGATATGACTTGTTGATACGAACTGTATTTTTCACAAAGTCAAAATCCTCAGCCGTAAGTGCAAGTACCTCGCCCAGTCTTGCTCCTGTCCAATACAGCATTTCAAATGCATAAAAGGACTGCGCCTTATCCATAACAGCCTCCGAAAAACATTTATACTCTTCCTGTGTCCAGAACAGCATTTCCCTAACCTCCTCCTTACCCATACACCCCGCCTGCCTTGCAGGATTACTTTTTAACTGATAATACCTGCAGGCATGATTGAAAATACAGCTAAGCTGATTATGAATCGTTTTCCTGTAAGTAGCTGACAAACCCTTTCCATTCTCATCCTTCTGTGCCATCAATTCATTCTGCCATTTCATAACATCCGAAGCTGTGATTTCATTCATCTTCTTATTTTCAAAATAAGGAAGTATTTTTGTTCTCACAATATGCTCCTTGGTTAACCACGTATTACGCTTTAACCTGTTCTGCACATCATCTGAATACAGCTTGAAAAATTCTCCGAATACCATATCCAGATTACATTCCTCCCGCATTTTGAAATTTCTCTCAAAATCAAGAGCCTCTTTTTTTGTTTTAAATCCACGTCTTTTGATCTGTCTGTTTTCGCCCTTCCAGTCCTTACTGTAAAACTTAACAAACCAGGTATCTGTTGCCTTGTCCTTATATGCCGGCATCCAATCATCTCCTTCCAAAATTGATATTTTCAGCAGGGCAAATAAGGTATTAACTTCCTCATTAACCCTACTGCTTCTAATCACCATTACACTTCTTCCGGTATCATGAATTTCTTCATAAAGTAATTACGATTTACTTTTCCATTCAAAACCATATATCCCTGACTCTTTAGTTCTGCATTCAGCACTCGGATAATCTGATATGCCTTTGATCTGGAGATACCGAGTAATTGTCTGATTTCATCAGCCTTAATAAACATACATTCTTCCATCTTGTCCCCTCCTTTCGTCGTGTTATGTATCCCGTCAGGAATATTTTTGTGGCTTCCGTTCGTATCAGATGCTGTCAGTCTCACAACCGACCTTTAGTGCCAGCCTTAGCTCACCTGTGGGCTACTCCTGCTCGAATTCCTTTCCCACTCTTGACGAAAGTGTCTTCCCTTGCTCTTCTTGATTTCTCAAGCCTCCTCGCAAAGTCTGTTGGCATCTGATACAGCTCATTTCCGCGATAGCAACGAGGCAAGTGACGAATGTTTACATTTAGTCATTTGCCGACTGCCGCGAACCTGCGACCTTGTCGCAAGGTTAGTTTTCAAGGTGCAATCATTTCTCTTTTGTTTACCATACATATTTATATTGTATTTTTTATTGGTGTTACAATACACCCCTTTTTCCATCTTGTCAATAAATTTTTCCATATTTTTTTGTATGGTAAATCTTTTCAAAGCAATCTATGTGTGATATACTCCTATTTATCAGGCGGATTTATCCGATAAATACAAGGAGGTTTTTACATGACTTTTGGCGATAGAGTTAAGAAAATAAGAGTTTTCAGAAAAATGACCATGGAAGAATTTGGTGCCGCCCTAGGCTTTGAAGGAAGAAACCGTTCCGTGCGTGCTAACCAGTACGAGTCCGGTCAACGTTATCCCAAGCGTGATATGCTTATGAAAATTGCAGAAGTTCTTCAATGTAATTACAAAGCCTTAGATGATTATGGTCTTGGCTCTGCTGAGGATATTATAGAGACACTCTTTTGGTTAGAAGAAAGTGCTTCTATAAACACATCCAATAAACATTTTCCTGAATATGAAGCACCAGGCAATCTGATTACATTGTGCGAAATGCAACCGGTAAGCAACGACAACGATGTAATATGTACTTACAATGAATACATGAATACGTCTATGTTTGCTCCTGTGGCAATCACAATTAATTATGGATTGGTTAATGATTTTCTTTTAGAATGGAATAAGAAAAAACAAGAACTTGCCAATGGAGATATTACTCCGGCAAAATACTTTGAATGGAAAATAACTTGGCCGCACGCCTAAAATAAGCTTATTCATATAATAACGCTCCGTTTAGTACCAAAATAGTACCAACGGGCATAAAGAAAGCTCGCAAATGCCCATTTTATAGGCTTTTGCGAGCTTTTGAAAATTATCCGAACTCCTCGGCGGATAGCTTGAACTGACTGTTTTTCCCTCATTTTTCAAGCATTTATTATCCATATTCTTTAAAAATCGCTCTCGTTTTTGTGCCAGTCAACATTTTTAGAGCCAAAATAGAGCCAAAACTTCCACCTCATTTTACACAATCGTATATTGCTTTTCCTAATTTAAGAATGTATTCTCGTATCTCAATTACATCTTGAGGAAAAATATCCTGCCTTTTCATAAGAATATCTGTATAATCTCCCTCATGTACTATTTGATTCCTTCTAATTACAATATTTTTCAAATATGTTGTGCAGTCATTTTTTGCCATACCTAATAAGCTTGAGATTCTCCCCCATTTATCATTTTCATTCCATATAAATGACAACGCATCAGCAACTTTGTTTGGGTCTTGAAACGCCAAAAAACTGTGTTTCAATATTATTTTTCGTTCAAATATTAAACCAGCATCTATCAAATTATTTGTCATATCCCCATATGTCTGTATATCAATTTGAAAAGTATTATATTTAGGTGTTGGTATTCTGTTTCCCGCAAATATTTCCAACATACCAACACGTACCAAATCATGCATAAATTTATCAAAAGCGGATACACATTGAATCCATTGCCATCTTAATAAGTCGCTAATATCAACAGATACTGCCATAGATTTATCAAAGTAGTTATATAAAACCTCAACATTTTCTGTATCCTTAACGAGTATAATAAATCTTTGATATGATTGTTGCATTTATACTAACTCCATTATTACTTTAACGATTGTATCATATATTTCATCAAATAGTTTTCTCTTTTCTTCCATACTGTCATAAACATTTCCAACAGTTCCCATATCTGCTTTGGTTAAAGCAAACACAGGAAGCATTGCTTCATTTGCTTTCTGTATCAACGCACCAAACTCTGGAATTTCGCCTAAAGTTCTATTTGTAATTAACCCATTTTGTATCAAACAATCAATATCAAAAATCATATCATTCTTAGCCAATTCCTCTGAAAAATCTCCTTCAATACAATTTTTGATTTCTTCAATTTTTCCAATATATGGTTGAGCAGCTTTATGATTTCTCACATTAAACCGTTGTATAATCACACCTATTAATTTCATATCACATACTGGCAATGGATACGATGAATCCGCAAATAATTCTCTTCCCTGTATTGCCCACTTTTTCCATTTTGGCAAAATCTTCTTTAATGTCTTTAATGCCATTACAGAAAACGGATCCGGATTCGTTGGAACTATAAAAGCATCTGCATATATGAAAAATGTTTGATTTATAGCACTTAATCCCGGATTCATGTCTATAAATACATACTCAATTCCATATTTCTCACAGCATTTTTGAATTAATTCGTAAAAAGCTCCCGGAAGATTCTGTAAAGTAACTATTGCATTATTACTATTCAATGCAAGGCTTAATGATGAATCGTATTCTGATAAATCCATATGTCCCGGAATAATAAACAAATTACTATTTTTGATATGAGCAGGACAATCTATTGCTGTTATTGGTTGTGGTCTACCCGAAAATGCCATACTAACAGCATCCTTAATATTCATCAGCTTTGTTGAATCATTTTCATAATACTCATCAAATACTTCACCTAAAAACATACCCGTCAAATTACATTGCGGATCACCGTCTACAAGCAACACCTTTTTACTCTGTTGTGATAATTTCCATGCAATATGAAAAGTTGTTGTTGTTTTACTCACGCCTCCCTTGTGGTTAAATAATTCAATTATCTTTGCCATCTCTGCTCCTTCAATAAACATTTTATTTGTAAATATTATTAACATGGTGCTAGCACCATGTGTCTATAACAACAAGAAAAATATCAATATCTCTTCCACCATTATACAGCAAATGCCAAAACAGGTATTATCTACCCCTATGCTTCTCTTTCCTTTTCTGCTGTTTTAGTTCAAATTGCCGCTGTTTCTCTGCTTCTCGCTGTTCCCGGCTCATAGTCTTGCGTTCAGTTTTCAACTGCTCCTGCTGTAATTTTAAAGCCTGTTGTGATTTTGTTCCTATCCCGGTATTCTGTACCTGTTTCCGCACTTCACGTTGTACTCGTTTAGGATTGCGACTAGCTTCTTTTACATCAGTTGCCACAGCCGGACTAAATTGTAACTGATAGTAATTTTTCAGAACAAACTCATAAACCTCATAGTCTTTTGGTTCTGCCCGTGTCAAGTAAAGGACAAAAAATTTTTCAACTTTTTTCTTTACATCAAAACTACCTTATGCAATTTTCAATACTTCATAGATTGCTTCTAAACAATCTTCTATTGTAAGTGCTTTACCGTTTTCAAAAAACACTGATGTAACAGCCCGATTTTTGCAACTCTCTTGAGTAGATAAAACATCATCTAAAATATCCCTAACCTCATCCAAATCTGCTCTGGAAATATCTAATGCATTTTTCCAATACCTAACAAAATGTTTCTTAAAAGATTCATAGTCCGAATAAAGCCCCATTGGATTATCCTGCAGGCCATATCGCATCGGCTGAAAAAGAGACGCTATATCCCTTACATATTCATATACTAACTCTTCTTTACCTCTGACATTTGACATATTTGCTGATGCCGAAGTGATATCAAGATTAAACTTCGTCCACATATGACTTTGAAACTGATTTCCTGTGATAAAATATTGCTGCATATTCCAACCCTCTTTCTAAAATAATTTTCATTAACTAATTGTTACCAACAACTCTCCACAATCCCCATACCGATCATCCAAATTTCCCGCCAGACACTTCATCACAATATTAATCTGCTTATCTAATAAATCCGGAGCGGCATTGCTCAAATATGTCCTCATGTCGCTCCCATGGGGCGCTCTCCCACAAAGTAGCCAGTACCAGATTGCACCTATGGAATATATATCACTCCTGCAATCTCTCAATTTCGGATTTTCCTGCAATAAGGGATCAATAAAAGCACCGCCCGCCACAGCTTCGCCCGTCTTGGTTAGTTTTGTATTATTTTCCGTATCTAAAAAAGCGCTAACTCCAAAATCAATAATCTTAAATATCTTCTCCCTCGTTGAAAACACCACATTGCTCGGTTTTAAGTCCCTATGTATAATCCCCTTTCCATGGGCATATCTTAATCCGTTCAAAATAGGCTTTATTACTTTTACACTATATTCAAAACTTAACATACCATACTTTTTCTGCAGTCCATTCAAATCATACCCCTCAATATACTCCATTCTTATAAACGGTCCTTCTGAAATCCTCCCCGCATCATATATTTTAACAATATTCATATGATTTAACTGAAACAGCATTTTAGCCTCTCTGAAAAAGCGCCTCTCCCCCTCTCTCTGCTCATCCGATGATACAAAAATAGGCGAATATACCTTCACAGCAAAATCCATATCCAAACAAGCATTGTGATATTTAAAAACAGAGCCAAAGCCCCCATATCCTATCTGTTCAACTCTTTTATACTGCTTTATCTGTGAAAACGGATCTGCTTCTTCATCAGAATGTTCCTCTATATATTCAATCAGACGATTTATGGAATCCGTAATCAACGTCCTTCTTCCCGCATAATTGCCGGACTCATTCTGCATATATCTTCTAAATTCATCTGCTGTCCTGCAGCTTCTTATAAATTTAGGAATCTGTTCTTTAATACTTACGTTTTCCAGCAAAGCGTTTCTCGTCTGGATATAATATTTATCGTCAATCGTCCCATCTGTCGCTTTTGATAATAACCCCATCTTATATTCGTCCAGCATATCTATCAATTCTGTTTTTGTCACTGTCTCACCTCTCTCCTTAATCCAGCTTCTTTTCAGACAAAAACAATTACATTTTTCGCATCCACAGCTATTATACCCCAAAACCAACAAAGCCACAAGCACCCCGCTCATGGCTCCGTCAATCTTCCTAACAATTTTTACAAATCTCCCCCGCCAAACATATCCCCACCCTTCCAAACCACCTCAATCCGCCCTTCTCCAAACACCCTGATCCTCTCAATCCCCTTCCGCAGCACCCCCTTATCAAACTCCCGCAGAGCCGCTATCCCTTCCAGCACAGTCTCCCCGTCCCGGGAACCGCACCCTTTCAGTCTCTCAATCCCATCCTCTGCTTCTCCCATCTCCTTCCCAATTTCCTCAACCCGCACACCCATACTCCCCGTCCTTGCCTTAAACTGCTCCCGTGTCATACCCCCGGACCGATACTTATCATACAAAAACATCTTCTCCGCCGAAAGCCGCTCCTTCTCCTTCCGCAAAGCATCCAACTTCTTCTCCAGCGTCTCCCGCTCCGCTTCCACGTCCTTCCTCCCGGAATTGCCCAGCATCACCTCCGCCGTCTTCCGCACATACTCCATAACGCTCCCTTCCAGCGTTTCCATATCCTCCACCGCCCTCCTGCACTCCGTATCAGAGCCGCATGTCCGGTAACGGCAGCAATACTTATGGTTCTTCTTCACCATGGACCGCCCGCAATACCCGCATACAAACAGCACCTCCCGCTTAAAGCCGCTCATATCCACGCCGCTCCTGTCCCGCTTCTTCGGCTTCGCCCTCTCATTCGCTAGGGCAAACAGTTCCTCCGACACCAGCGGCTCATGCTGCCCGTCCACAACCACCCACTCCGAACGGTCATGCCACAGCATCTTCTTCCCCGTAGTAATAGACTTCTCCGAACGGTTCCACACCACCTTCCCGATATAAGTCTCATCCGACAGTATGGAACGCACCGACTGGGTCCCCCACAGCTTCTTCACCCCGCCGCCCGGATGCTGATACCTGCTGTCCTTCCTCTGCTTATACTCCACACAGGTAAGCACACCATTATCATTCAGATACCGCACAATCCCGGAAATCGTAATCCCTTCCGCCGCCATGGTAAATATCTTCCGTACCACCTCCGCCGCTTCCGGGTCAACCACCAGCCGGTGCTTGTCCTCCAGGGACTTCTCATACCCATACCTTGCAAAGCCGCCCAGATACTCCCCTTTCCGCGCCCTCGCCATCTGCGCAGACCGTATCTTCTTAGACAGGTCCCTGCTGTACAGCATATTGATCAGATTTTTAAAAGCCACATTCAGTCCGCCCGCAGTCCCCAGCACACCCTCACTGTCATAACGGTCATTCACAGAAATACACCGCACCTCCATCAACGGAAATATCTGTTCCAGATAACTCCCAACCTCAATATAATCCCTCCCCAGCCTGGAAAAGTCCTTCACAATGATACAGCCCACCTCGCCCTGCTTCACCGCCTCCATCATACCCGCAAAACCGGGACGCCGGAAATCAGTCCCGCTGAACCCGTCATCACAAAATTCAATGATCCGGCACTTCCTAAGCTCCCCATCCCCATCAATAAACCCGTCCAGAAGTCGCCTCTGGGACACAACACTGTCGCTCTCCTGCTTCACGCCCCTGCCAGTATCCACATCCTCATCCGACAACCGAATATATTTAGCCACCACATCAACCTTCACCGTTCTCCGCCTCCCTTTCCCTCACGGCCTCCAAAAGCTCCGCAAGCATGTCATCATAGGCCAGGACCACCTCACAGTCCCCGTCCTTATCCACCGAAACCCTCGTCACAAATGCGTCCACCATCCCCTGGGTCAGCTCCCTCTCCCCCAGGAACCCACGCACCGTCTTCTCCCAGCCTTCCTCTATATGGAAATCCCGTGCGTACCTCTCCCGCTCTTCCAGCAGTTTCTCCAGCTCCGCAGAAAGCGCCTCCGCCTCCTTCGTATACCGCTCCGATAGCGCCGCATATTCCTCCCCGTCGATCAGCCGCTCCGCAAAATCCGCATACAGCCCCGCCTTCTTCCCTGCGTCCTGCCGAATCCGCTCCCTGATACGGTCCGCCTGCCTGGACATCAGCCTGTATCGCTCCGTCCCCTGCCTCCCGGCATTCAGCTTCCGGACCAGCCGCTCCGTATCCAGGCAGGCATCCATATGGCTCCTGATAACCCCGAACACCGCAGCCTCCAGATCCTCCAGCATGACCTTATGCCGGTACGGGCACACCTTCCGGCTCCTGTTATGGGAACTGCAGCCATAAAAAAACCTATCCCCCTCCTGCGATACCGCCCGGAACAGATACATGGTCTTCCCACAATCACTGCACACCACCTTCTTTTTAAACTTATTCCTCCCTGCCGCACAGCGCCTGCCCTCCGCACGTTTCCCGTTGTAAACCCGCGCCTGCTCCGCCTTCATCTCCTGCACCCTGTCAAAATCAGCCCTGGAGACCAGCGCCTCATGGGTATCCCTGACCACATATCCGGCAGAATCCTCCGCCCCGCCGGAACCGCCCGCAAACAGCTTCCCGCCGGTCTTCCCATGGACAGAATCCCCCGTATAATACTCATTCGACAGCAGCCGCTTCACCACGATCCCGGTCCATTCCACACACCCCTTATGCCCCGTCACCGGAAGCCCCTTTGACTTCCGGTAAACCTCCGGGCATGGGATGCCCTCCCCGTTCAGGATTCCCGCGATCCTCCCATAGCCGTTCCCCTCCAGGAACAGCCGGAAGATACGCTTCACAACCCCCGCCGTCTCCCCGTCCACCACCAGGCTCTGCTTATCCTCCGGAAATTTCAAATAACCGTAAGGAGCCAGCTTAATCACAAACTTCCCCTCCGCCCGCGCCGTATTCAAGGCAGAAGTCACCTTCCGGGAAATATCCTTCGCATAATACTCATTAGTCAATCTTACATAAAGAATGACATCACAGCAGTGCATTGGCGGTCGGTTACCTCCGGCGAGATGGAGCGGTGTATTATCGGTAGCGGCTACCGATAATCAGACCAGACTATCATATGGGAGGTAAACACAATGGGCGAACTGAAACCGAGAATCCATGAAGAAGCAACCGGCCTTGATTATGTCCTTGCCGGTGACTACTACATTCCGGCCATCGAACTGCCGGAGGACGATGATCGTCCCATCGGAAAATGGGGGCGGATGCACCAAGCGTGTCTGGAAAAAACGAACCCGCTTTTGTTCAACCACCTTGTCCTGACGGGCAAGCTGCACAACTACCTTGCCGACCTAAACGAGCAGGCGCAGAACCGCTACCAACTTATCGTAAAACAGATGGCCGATTCCGAGGGCGTGACCGGGGACTTGAAACGGCGGTCGCAGTGGGACTGGATCAGAGCCATGAACAGCATCATCAATCGGGCTGAGGAGATTATCCAGCACGAGATGATCTGTGTGTGATGCCTGTTCGGAACTTTTCACAACACAAGAGATATAAAGTGGTCTGGGGCAATTCGGCCCAGACCACTTTTTTAAGGTGCAGAAAAAAGAAGAAAAACTCGAAATTCAAATTGAAAGCAACAGCTCGGCGTGGTACAATATGCTTTAAGAAATCCGAGTTCAAATCTATAGAGCGGGGTATGCTGCTATGAAAGGTTCAGAATGCAAGTTTGTAAAATATATGGAAGGATCGGACAAGCGCTTTGTTATTCCGGTTTACCAGCGAAATTACGACTGGAAGATGGAGAACTGCAAGCAGCTTTTTGATGACCTTGTGAAAATTATTAGAGGCCACCGTAAGAGCCACTTCTTTGGCAGTCTTGTTTCTGTCTATAATCCAGACGGTCATAATGAGGAATTTCTTGTCATTGATGGTCAGCAGCGCCTGACTACTGTTTCGTTGCTGTTCCTTGCCATGTATAACCTGATGGACAAAGGCATCATTGTGCCGCAAACAGTGAATCTGAAACAGCGTCTCTATGAGGAATACCTTGTAGACAAGTGGCAGCCGGAAGATACTCGCATTAAATTAAAGCCGGTCAAGAACGACCAGCGCGCTTTTGGCAAACTTTTTTCTGACCCGTCAGAACATATTCGAGAATCCAACCTGACTGTAAACTATGATTATTTCTACAATCGGATTCAGAAGCAGGAAATCACGATTGATGAGCTTTACGATGCGATTTGCTGTCTGGAAATCATCAACATCCGGCTGGACATGGAGGACAACCCGCAACTGATTTTTGAGAGTTTGAATTCCACAGGTCTTGATTTAAGCGAAGGTGACAAAATCAGAAACTTCATCCTGATGGGTCTGCCAACTAAAGAGCAGGATGAGTATTATGATAAATACTGGAATAGAATTGAGGTTTGCACAAAGTATGATGTCAGTGCTTTTATCAGAGATTATCTGAGCGTGAAACAACAGGCTATTCCACAACAAAGCAAGATTTACATCAATTTTAAGGATTATGTAGAACTTGGCAATATTCAGACAGAACCGCTTTTGATGGAAATGCTGGCATATGCTAAGCGGTATCAAATTCTTTTGGATGGCAAGACTGGCAATGCCGCTCTCAACGCCTGCATCTTCCGTTTGAACCGACTGGAAACAACGGTCACGAGACCGTTCTTTCTTGAGGTGCTTCGGCTGTACGATGAGAGTAAGTTGTCAATGGAGCAGGTCACAGAAATTTTTCTGACCGCTGAAAATTATCTGTTTCGTAGGAGCATTTGTGATTTGCCTACCAATGCTCTAAATAAAATCTTTCTGATGCTGCATCGGGAAATCATGCGCTATGATGGTACGGAGACAGACTATGTTGAAAAATTTAAGTATGCGCTCCTGTCCAAAAAGGAACGCGCCCGCTTCCCGGATGACGAGGAGTTTGCAGAATCTTTTATCAGCAAGCCGGTTTATCTGATGAACAGCAAAAACAAGGTTTATATCCTTGAGAGACTGGAGAACTTTGGGACAGTCGAGGACAAGGATGTTTACCGCCATTGTGATGAAGGCACTTACTCAATCGAGCATATCATGCCACAGCACCTGACTCCGATATGGCAAAAAGAATTAGGTGTGGACTATGAGCAGATACATGAGGCGTGGCTTCACCGAATTGCAAATCTGACGCTGACTGCTTATAATTCCAAATACAGCAACAGCTCCTTTTCTGAAAAGAGAACTATGCAGAACGGATTCGATGACAGTGGCATTCGTATGAATACTTGGATTGCCAAAAAGGATAAGTGGACGCTGGCAGAACTGGAGGAACGAAGCGAATATTTGAGAAATCGCGCCCTGACGATTTGGACACTGCCCATGACCGAATTTCAGCCAGAACAAAAGCAGATGGACTCTTATACCTTGGATGATGATGCGGAACTCACAGGCCGTCTGATTGCCCGGTTTACTTTCAAACACACAGAGCAGCCGGTCGCAAGCTGGGTGGAGATGTTTCAGAAAGTCATTCAAATCCTCTATGCTGAGGACAAGGCAATCATCACTAAGTTGGCACTTTCCGAGGAAGACAATATTGCTCTACATTTTAGTACAAAGCCAGATACCTTTACCAAAAGTGTGGAAATTGGCGATGGCATCTATGTATGGACGAATACCAGCACACAAAGCAAGCTGTCTGTGCTGAGCCGTCTGTTTAAGCTATACGACGAAGATCCGGCAGACTTAGTATTTTATCTTCGAGACGAAAGCGAATTGACTACTGACGAACCAGGCAGCAGGCACGAACTTCGGAGGCGGTATTGGACATATGCGCTTCCGATCATCAAAGAGGCTCATGGCAAAGATGGTTCGTTCTTCAATGTCAGCCCAACCAGAGAAAACTGGATCAATGGCTTCTTTGGTGTCAGCGGATTTTCTATTTGCTGTGTTGCAAACTATGACAGTGCCCGTGTAGAGATTGTTTTCCAAAAGAGTGAGAAAGACGAAAACAAGAAAGCCTTTGATGCTCTGATGACTCATCGAGCAGAAATCGAGAGCGCATTAGGTATTGCCTTGAACTGGAATCGTGCCGAGGACAAAAAGGCATCAAAGGTATATACACAACTTTCTAATGTCAGCATTGAGAGCGAGGTGGACTGGCTACAGATGGCGCGGTTCCATGCAGAGTGGAGCAAAAAATTCTACGATGTAATAATTCCGCTTGTCATCGGAGCTTAAAGAGGGGAATCTGCCGTATATTTTGTAATTTTCAGAACCGTCCTTGCTGTCAGCGGTCGGCTTCCGAACGCGCAGCCAGCCCCGGCAAGGGGCTGTTCAAAGGGTCTGGGGTGCTACCCCAGCAAGCAAAAACGAATTTCCGGCGGCAACGCTGGAAGTCCGTTTTGAGCGTTTGTATATACAAACGCCCTGCTTGCCCAGTAGCGCACATTGGGTCAGATGGCCTCTTACCAAAAGTGGTGATGACCATATTGGTCACCACCAAAATCAACGGAAACATTCTGCCCGTTGGTGGCGGTTCACTTACCTTGCAAGCAGTGTCTTTGTTCCCACAAAGACTCGAAACAGCGGTTCCCGGCGTTGCCGGAAATCGCTGTTTCTGCTTGTTGGGAAGCATCCCAAACCCTTTGAACAGACCGCTCCGCTGGTCTGGCTGCGCAGCATTCTGCCGCTTTCCGGCTACCGCCCGCTGTTGATTTTCCGCTCCCGGCTCCGCTCCGGGGACTGCGGTTTTTCCGAGGGAATGGGGGCGTCCCCATCAAAGGTTTCGTTGTCAGGCTGTCCCGCCTGTTTCCGAAAATCGTAGAAGTCGCCCAGGAACGCCGGGAACTTGCTTTTCCAGAGGGCGTATTCCTCATCGGTCAATTCCCCGGCATCGTGCAGGGCGCAGGCTTTCATAAATCCCAGAATGCGGTATTGGAGCAATGCGCCCGGATTTCTCGTAATGGCGTCTATGTCCGGCTTGAAATTATCCATCGCAATACTGTCACGGAATACAAAATGGATATGCCCATCAACTTCTGTCGGGTACAATCCGTAGATTTCCTCCAACTTGTATAGCGCCTGCAACACTCCCTCCAAGTCTGTGACTTTCTCACCGGCGATGGCGGCATAGTTGACCCGGAGTTTTTCGGCAATCGCATGGAGCGTGAGAAAATCCGGCACCCGGTTCCCCAACTCATAGTTCCTGATGGCGGACTCGCTGACCTCGCACAGGCCGGCGAGTTCTTTTTGCGTCAGCCCCGCCTGCTGGCGGTAAAACCGGATGTGTTCCCCCAGCGTCGCGTCAATCGACAATCCCATGATGTGCCCTCCTGTCCTGATGTTAATTTGAGTATAGCCGTCCTGCTGCCTATTATATCATGCCCCGTTCAAAAATGAAAGGAATTTTTGCTAATCCCTTGACAGCACATTTCTGAACGTCTATAATGATAATACAGTTCAGAAATGAACTCCACAAACTTCCGTATATAAAACAACCCGGCATACATGCCAAATCAGCGGCCCGCCCGGACAGAAAGGAGGTCATCCAGGCCGCTTCGCCGCTTCACCCACTGTCTCCGCCAGCGTTATGGTGTTCGCTGGCGGA
>QZDW01000038.1 GCA_009917545.1 bacterium 1XD42-76 | reverse complement strand
GGTTACAGCAATTTTCTTTTCCTCAACCGGGACGGTTGCCCGAAAACGAATGTGAACTATGCTACCATGTTTCGGGGACTTGCGAAGAAGTACAACAAGTGCCATGAGGAAGCCTTACCCAAAGTAATGACACCTCACACCCTGCGCCATACGTTCTGCACCAATTTAGCCAATGCCGGAATGAACCCGAAAGCGTTACAGTATATCATGGGACACTCAAACATCACCATGACGCTGAACTATTACGCACACGCAACTTTCGCTTCCGCAAAGGCTGAAATGGAAAGGCTGATTGCAGCATAGCCGCAGACGGATTTACTACTTCTTTTACTACCACCCAGAGGGAAAACCTAAAAGGTTATGAGGGTATATAAGAACTTCTCCCCATATCTAAAATGCCGGAAAAGCCCGGAACTACGGGCTATACCGACATATAAGAACTTCTAAAGAGATAATCTAAATTCACCCATAATTTTTATTTTTAAGATAGCAGAATTCCGGTAAAAAACAAGGCTTCTGGCAGGAACGTCAGGGAATTTTTTAAATGGGGGGCTGGCAGATTTGAAACTTATCTTCTTTTGTGCTATACTTAAATTGGATTTTTATACGAATTGAGGTGAAACCTATTTTAAAGATAGCTTTAGTGGATGATGAACAGGAATACCTGGACGGGATGGGAAAGCTCTGCAGCAGTTTCGGCAGAAGCGCCGGATACCCTGTGGAGGCAGTCCCCTTCTGCAGCGCAGGGGATTTTCTTGAGGCGTTTAGCGGCGGCAGCTTTGACCTTGTGTTCATGGATATCTATATGGAAGGCATGGACGGGGTCGCCGCCGCACTGGAAATGCGTAAGTCTGACAGCGGCTGCCTCCTTGTGTTCCTGACCTCCAGCACGGATTTCATGCCGGACGCCTTCTCCTGCCACGCCTTTGAATATGTCACCAAGCCTTTTTCTGAAAAGCGCATCTTTGACGTACTGGCGGACGCCGTGAAAGTGCTGCCGCAGGAACAGAAATACATAGAACTTGCCGCGGACAGGAAAACCGTGCGCGTGTTCCTGAGTGACATTGCTTCCGCAGCCACGGACGCACATTACATAATGGTCACACTTGCAGACGGCAGGGGGCTGCGGTGCCGCATGACCATGCCGGAATTCATGGAAAAAACAGGCGGCGACGCCCGCTTCATCCCCATCAATAAAGGTATTGCCGTGAATGCCGAATTCATCCTTGAATTTAAAAACGGATGCTGCGTCATGGAAAGCGGAGCCAGGTTCCCGGTCCGTGTGCGTGACAGTGCCAGGGTAGAGCAGATGGCAAGCGATTACCATTTTGAGAAAATACGCAGCAGACAGCGGCACAGGAAGGGGGAATGAACATGGATATGCACAGGCTTCTGTCAGCACTCCTGCAGCTGCTGGTCCTCATCCCCGGCGCGGTGTCCTGTTACCTTCCGGTAAAAAAGCAGATGAAATATACGCCCGCAAAGACCGCCGCCCTATGCACAGCAGTGATCCTGCCTTATTCCCTTGCCACCGCTTTCCTCCATGCGGCGTTTTCCATCAGCATGGAGGCGCTGTTCTTCCCCGCCCTCGTGCTGTTCTTTTTCCTGTACCGCCGAACGGTGGACATGGACCTTTCCCGCGCCCTCGCCGTTTATGTGGGGGTCTGCGCCATAGAAACCTTCCCTGCACAGTTCGCCTATGCTTTTGACGCGCGGCTGCACCCCTCGTTGGGCGCGGCGGATTTCTCCCCGGAAGCTGCCCTGTTCCGGCTTGGGCTTGCCACCCTTCTGCTTGCCGCCTTTTTCCGCCCTGCCACGGAGAACTTCTCATGGGCGTTGGATAGGCTGGACTCCCCGAAGCTCTGGTATTCCACGGTGGTGCTGTCCTCCGTGTTCCTGGTTTTCAATGTGCTTGCCGTCCCACGTTCCTACTCCACCCTTTATGCTGGGCGGATGTACGAGCTGTTCCTTGCTTTCGAGGCGGGCGCGATGGCGGTTCTTGTTGGCATTTACGTCCTTTTCTACCGGGGCGCCACACTCATACTGGAACAGGCGGAACTTAAGGAACGCTCCCGGCTCCTTGAGATGCAGTCCAGCCAGTACCTCTCCCTGCTGGAACACATCCGCCAGACCACAAAGCTCCGCCATGACTTCCGCCATTCCATCCGGCTGCTCGTCTCCCTTGCCGAGCAGGGTGATGTCGGCAGCATCCGGGCGCACATGGCGGAATATGAAACCGTACTCTACCGGCACTCTATTGCAAATTACTGCAGGAACGCAGCGCTGAATGCGCTTTTCGGCCATTACCGTGAAATGGCTGATGCTGCGGGTATCCAGACAGACTGGAACATTGAACTTCCGGAGCCTCTCCCTTTCGCGGAGCTTGACATGACAGGGCTGTTTGGAAACCTGATGGAGAACGCCATCGCCGGATGCCTGACCGTCCCGGAAAGCTCGCGGTATTTTTGCCTGACTTCCCAGGTTCGCCACGGGAACCAGTTGTATATTGTTTCCACCAACAGTTTTGACGGGAAGGTCAGGAAAGGGAAGGACGGCTACCTTTCCACAAAGCGCAACGGAAACGGAATCGGGCTTTCTGCCATCGCTGCCACAGCGGAAAAGTATGGTGGCTCAGCAAAAGCCTCCAACAGCGGCACGGAATTTTTTGTGGACATTGTGTTGAAGATATAGGGGAGGGTGCAAATGAACACGGGGGTTCACTTTTTCTGGACACATCTGATAGACACCCCAAGCCTCCAAAGTGCGTGGGTTGTCCCAGAGTGCGGGACAACGTGGCAAGCAATGCCCCAGGATAGCCATCCGGCTCCTGGCGCTGCTTGTTGGGGATTCCCCAAGCCCCTTTTGAACACAGAATTTCATTCTGTGGCTGCGCGTTCCTGCGGAACGCTTTTCACCTGCCTGCGGCGGTGAGAAAATACGAAAAAACGGGCGCGTCAGCGGTCCTGCCCCTGTTCCTTTTCCCGGTCATTCTGGCGTTCCTCCCCGTATCCCATTAGCCGGTCCACGTTGGCTTTCGCGGCCAGCAGTTCCCGCATTTCCTCGCGGGAGCGCCGGTACTCGGCATAGTCTTTTTTCTTTCCTTCCAACAATGTTGCATACTCGGCCTGCAAGCTCTTGACGGTGGGCAGCTTCTTGATACCCAAATCGTCAAATGCCTGCTTTGCCGCCTTGTGGAGCAGAATATCCGCTTCATGTTCCGCTAAAAATTTCTTGGAATATCCCGCCTTGCGGTAGGCCGCATAGACCTCGCGGGTTTTCACATAATTGATGATGTGGGTCCGCAGTACGGCTATCTCCGCCATGCGGGTTTCCGCCGCCTTGATCTGTGCCGACAGCTCATTGTGGCGGGTGGTAGCAGCAGCCGCTTTTTCCTCCAAGACTGCGTATTCCAGCAGGCCATGCTCGGTGAGGTAGTTCATTGTCTGCGCCATCTGTTTGAGATTAAATACCTTTGCCCAGCGCGCGTAGCCAGCGCCTTTTCCGGCCTGCAATTTCTCCTGAATATCCACCAGAAGATTGACCTTGGGCGGCTCTGTCTGGACAGCCGGTTTCTTTTTTGGGGTATGCTCTTTTTCCCCAGCCAGTACCGCCCGGATTTCATCTTCGCTGTACCCTTGTCCCAGCTTTTCATCCATGCGGGCAACATTCTTCCAGCCGGGGGCTTTGAGCCGGATTGCCTGCCCACGGCGCGACACTTCACAGCCCATTTCCGCAAGCAGCTTTAATAGCCCGTCAAAGTCTGCCGGTTTCTGTTCTAATGCCTGGTCAATCATCACGCGGAGCTGTTCCCGGTGAGAGGGCTTCGCCTGATCCCCCAGCCATTTGTTGTAGCTTTTTCCATGCGGTTTTGGGTCCTCTACAATGGAATAGCCATTCTCAACGCAGATGGTATCATTCAGCCGCCGGACCGCGCGGGTGCTGCCCCAGAAGTTTCGGAATTTCCGGTCACAGTTCACATTGACCGCGTTCCAGATGATGTGATTATGGATATGGGATTTGTCGATATGGGTGCAGACCACAAAGGCATGATTGCCCTTGGTGAACCGTTTGGCAAACTCCACGCCCAGCCGGTTGGCTTCTTCCGGTGTGATCTCGCCGGAGACAAAGGACTGCCGGACATGGTAGGCCAGCACATCGTCCGCGCCCCGTACCCGTCCGGTGGTGGAAATATACTCCCGTTTTGCCAGCAGAAACTCGGCGTCGGCTACCCGGCTGTCACACGCAAAGCCGGTGACAAGCCTGCCGTTATCTGTCTTTTGCGGGTTAGATACATAGTCGATGATGTCACTGACAGCCTGACTTTCGGTGCGGCCCTTACCGGTGTGCAGCGGCATGATGCGTGTGGTTGCCATGATGGAATCCTCCTCTCAAAAAAATAACGGCCTGATGAACAGGCCGTTGCTGGTTATTCAAAGTATGTCATAGGGAAAATCTGTGAAATCTCCGTTTGGTTCATCCTCCTCGAACCGGGCTGGCGAAAAGCGCATTTCATATTGTTCCTTTGCGAGCGCCCGAATGTCCGGGCGTTTATCGTGCATCTTCTTTTTCAGCCAGGAAATCTGCTCCTTTGAAAGCCGCCAGGGGAGATTCAACAAGCGGTTCATTGCCGCCATTTCAGATTTCTTTTCCGGCGGCAGGGAGGCGCACGTTTTGCAGATATGCGCCGCATGGCCTTTACCCGAAAACTTTTCGTTTGATTTATACTCGCCGCAGATTTTGCAGTAATGCCCGCGCTTTTTCATTCCGCTTCACCGTTCTCTGTCAGAGCATACAAGCGGTGAACTGCCCCCATAACGGTGTTCCATTCCAGATCAGCCGCATAGGAAAATTTCCTGCGGTAAGCGGACCAAAGCGCCTGCATCGCATGGCTGTTTTCTACTTCGGAAAACACTTCCTTCGCTTCTTTCAAACGCCTCTCGGTCCCGCGCTTGCGGGCGGTAGCAAGGAGCGCGTGGCGGAGAATATCGGAATCCAGCGATCTTCCATGAAGCTGTTCCAGAATGTAGAGGTCATAAAAATCCCTCATACGGGTGTTTGTTATGGTCCGGGCAATCATTGTTTCCAGCTTTTCCGCAAGTACGGTTTCCAGATTGTACGCCCAAATATCAATGGAGCGTTCCTCCAGCATAAGCCGGAACCTGTACCGGACTGCCCTCGGCGTAATCACATCCCCGGTAGAAATATCAATTTTCAGCGGCGTCACCACCCCGTCAAAGACAGTGGCCATGCTGACCCGAATCCCCGGATACTCGGCCTCGTCCATGATTTCCGAAATGCTTTTCACCTGGAACTCCACACCGTCCTCAATGGGGACTGCTATGATAGAGGACATCAGATTTTCAATGTCCTCCACATTCACGCTGGCCCCTCTGACGGTTGCGTCTAAATCCATTGTAGACCGGGCATCCAACCCTACCATTGCGGCAACCAGCATCCCGCCTTTCAAAATAAAGTTATCCCGATATTCAGAAAGGGAAATACGTTCCAGGAAACGCTCCATCATATAGTTCCGCATCAAAATCTGTGCGTCCGCCGATTTCTCCTTTGCGAGATTGCGGATCAAATCTTTCAGCTGCCTTGCTGTCTTTATCATAATAGCACCTCCAAATACTGCCGCAAAATTTTTTCAACCCGGAACAGCCCTGCATACTGCATCAGCCTCCGCAGGTTTTTCTCTTTCCTGCGGGCGTACATTTTGAGCGCCCCTTGAAATGTCTGCATCTCAATGCTGCTCCGGCAGCGAAGCAGGTCGCAGATGGTCCGCTCCATATCATAAGCCGGAACCGTATGCCCGAAAGGGGTTTGAGCCGTACTCTTTCCGACGTCATGCAGCTCCGGTTTTATGGTGTAGACCAAAATCCCGTCCGCTTTCAATCTGGTCGTGCTGTATCCCCGTCTGACGGTAATGGAATAGGGGGAAGGCTCCCGGTCGGTCAGATCATGGAAAAACAGCGCCGTTTCATGAGAAAAAATCCCCTGGCTGCATCGTAAATGGAGCAGGTACATCCCATCGACCCAGGCATCCGGCGATACATAAACCCCATGTGCCGCCTGTTCCAATTCTTTTTCCTTCACATAGTTGTAAAAAACGGATTTTGGAATTCCCCGTTTCACCACCTCTGATGTTTGGAGCATACCGTGTTGTCCCTCTAAAATCGTGTCCAGCTGTTCAAACTGTGTCATGCCCTCACTTCCTTTCGTGCTACTATTATACATGATTGTAGCACGAAAGTAAATAGCGGCAAAAAGAAAAAGCGGAGGAAGGCGCGGCGAAGAACGCCGTTCCTCCCTCCGCAGATGGGGTAAACTATCCGGTCAGGAGAGCTTGGAAAGCTGGGCCAGTATCTTCTGCACACCCTCCCAAAGCTGTTCCTGCCGCTGGGATATATCCTCCAAATCAGCGTCATAAACCCGCCCGGTTTCATGCACTTTACGGGTCAGCTGGTTTAAGTTGTTGCTGGAATAGCGCATCAGGGACACCAGCTCCTTCAGTTCCGGCAGATCCAGCTTTACCACATACCCGTCCAGCGCCATTTTCCGCAGATAGGCTTCCCGGTTGACGGTTCCAAGCTGGGCCATTTTCTGCTCAATCAGGGCCAGCTCCTCCGGGGAAACCCGGAAATTCACCTGCACCTCCCGTTTCCGCTTTGCCGCGCTCATCGTTCCGGTTCCCGTTTCTTAGGGGCGGCGGGTCTGCGTTCCGGCGGCTCCTGTTTGAGTTTTTCCAGGACAGAGCCTTTCTCCGGGGCTTGAAGGACTTTCCGCGCCTGCTTCACAAACAGATCGGTCAGGCCGGGGTTGACCTTATCCACCACCAGGGCATAGCTGTGGCGGGGATCGCCGCCATCCTCCGGCATGGGGATTGTTTTCGCCCAGGCTTTGTTATCGCGGGAGATGCGCCCGTCATGCTCCTTTTTCAGCACCGTATTGGCAAGGATGTACTGCATACGCTCCGGCCCGAACTGTTCCAGCACCTCTTTGACAGCGGCCTCGGTATTCAGACGGTTATCCCCATAGTGGGCGCTGATGGCCTGCCGGGTGGCTTCTTTGCAGGCAAGACTGGCTTGCAGGGAGGCGCGGTACTGCGCCATCTCCCCATGCTCGGACGCTGGTCTACTGCGCCGACTGCGGGGCAAAGATGTATAACCAGCGGACACGGGGCAGAGAGACAAAGCCGCATCCGTCGGATGCCTATGAGTGTTCCTCGTATAAACTCGCGGGACAAAGAAGGACATCCGCTTGCGGCAATCACCACATCTCCACCAAGGCTCTGCGGACGCTCATTCTGGAAACCATCCGCTCTGCAAGTGCCTACGCTATTTCCAACGAGGCGGAGTTTATCCAGAAGGTCCGGGCGGCATCCGAAGTCCGGCAGGCACAGGCGGCGAAAGACCTGAAACGCAAATTAAACAAGGACAGGCGGCGCTGTGAGGAACTGGACACCATCATCAAGAAGCTGTACGAATCCTACGCGGTTGGGCGCATCGGCGAGGAACGATTTGACACCCTCCTTGCCGGGTATGAACAGGAACAGACGGTGCTCCGCCAGTCCATCATGGAGGTGGAATCGGCACTGGACAGCTTCGAGCAGGACACCGCCAATGTGGAACGGTTCCTTGCCCTGGCAAAGAAGTACACGGATTTTTCGGAATTGACTACGCCGATGATAAACAAGTTCATCGAGAAGATCATCGTCCACGCCCCGGAAAAGGTCGATGGCGACAGAACACAGCAAGTGGACATCTATCTGAAATTTATCGGGCGGTTCGACCTTCCCGCCCCGGAGTTGACGCCGGAGGAAGAAAAGCGGCAGGCGGCCTTGCACAGGCATCGGGTCAAGAGCCGGGAACGCTATCAGAAGATCAAGGCCGGAGAACACGCTGTCGGTCAGCCGTTCAAGCTGGTCTGCAAATGCTGTGGGGAAGAATTTGAATCCACGCGGTCGAACACTCTGTTCTGCGGCCCGAACTGTCGGGCGAAATTTTACCGGCAGGAGGCGGCGGCAGGCAGGATGCGTGAATGTGTCTGCGGGAATTGCGGGAAAGTGTTCACCACCACCAGGAACGATGTAAAATACTGCTGTGAGGCTTGCCAAAGGAAAGCGCATAGCAAAATGCGGTATCGGCGGCAGCAGGCTGAGGGGCAGGAAACAGAAATCGTATAAACACAGGATGGGGCGGGTCAGATATTTTTGGCCCGCCCTGTTCTATGGAAAGAAGGGAAAATCTATGTGGAACTGTGACTGGGAATATGAAAATCAGGAAACGCTGAAGCAATGGTATGAAGAAAAACTCGCCGGGATAAGACCAAATTCCGCTGTACGGAAAATCGTCTGCAAGGGCTGCGGGCGGGATTTCTACACATTGATTGAAACCAAGAAATATTGCTATTATGGTCTGTGCGGGAATCGAGGGTATCAGAAAGATTTGAAACAGCGGCGATTGGAAAAACGCCAGAATCGGGTCTGCAAAGGATGCGGAAAAACCTTCACCCCCAAGCGGTCGGATGCGGTCTACTGCTCCAATGCCTGCCGTCAGCGGGCTTACCGCCAGAGCGTTACAGATAAGGCAAGTGTCCAAATTGATCACTTGCCTCAATCGTAACGAAATCATGGAATAAGCCTCAAAATCGTTACGATTGCTGGTGGTGGTCAAATTGAACACCACCACTAACCGTAACGGAAATATGGAATATGCGCCGGACATGGGAATTGGCCTCCTGTGTCCGGCCATTTTTTAAAAACCTGATTTGCAACACGATGCCGGAAATCAACAACGGCTGATTTTATTTGCGATGGGAGGAACCAAAACGCAATGAGTAAACGGACAGAAGAATTGAAAATCCGCATCTCGCCGGAGGACAAGGAGCGGATAAAACTCAAAATGGAGGACGCTGGCGTTCTGAATATGAGTGCCTATGTCCGCAAGATGGCGCTGGACGGAATCTGCATCAGGCTGGACTTGCAGGATGTGCGCCAGCTTACTGTCATGCTCCGATAATCTGAACCAGTACGCTAAGCGGGCGAACGAAACCGGGAGCATCTATGCTGCGGACATTGAGGATTTGCAGAAGCGTCTGGACGAGATTTGGGAATTGTCCAGACAATCCCTTGCCTGTCTTGCCGCAATCCGATGATGGTGGCGAGAATTGGGATTGCCGCTTTTCCACTTTGTAGGGGCGCGCAGGCTCCGTCTTTTCCTGGGTCGCAGGAACAATAGCGTTCGTGAAACGAACGCGCAGCCAGTCCCGGCCACGGGGCTGTTCACGGGGTTTGGGGTACGACCCCAACAAGCAGAAACTGCGGTTTCCGGCATCGCCGGGAGCCGCAGTTTCGAGTCTTTGTGGGAACAAAGACACTGCTTGCCAAGTAGCGAAAAACTTATACTTCGCTAAACACTTTATAGAATATCAGCTTGGTAAACACATCATCTATCTGCCTTGCAATCTGCTTTGATCCTATCAGAGTGCCGAGTTCTATATTGCCCTGCTGCCCATGATATGAAAGGTTAGCAGAAGTTATTAAAGTCTGCTGCTGGTCAACTGAAATAACCTTTGCATGAAACGCAGCCATCTTATCATCTTCCTGATGGTAGTTATAGATTTTCAAGAACCGACCTTTGTATCGAAGTATCTTATCAAATCCGAGCTGTTTATCAATATCGTTCACAAAGAACTTCACGAACACTCCACGCTGGCTTTTAAGAACAATTGTATCGACCAGCTCTGAAAAGTATGAGGATAAAGAGTATCCCGTGATTAGGATATTTCTTTCTGCTCCGTTTATCATGGACTGAACCACATTCATTGTAGTTCTCGCATTTAATGTTAATTTTAAAATAATGTAAAGTTTACTTAAAAACTCCATTTGGCGTTTGATTTTCTATTCAAATAACTTTACATTATATTTGCTGTATGATCCCCAAATATCAACCTAAATTTGATATTGCTTTTTCTTTATAGACATAAAAAACATACCATATCGTATGTTGATTACTGAGGATGACAAATTAAAATATGAAAAAAAGTGGTACAAGTTTTTCAATCTTGTACCACCTTAATATTTTCAGCTATATTGCTCGAGCATATCGTCCAGATATCGGGATAAAATATATGGCATTTCTTTCATTAGCATCATACTTTCTTTGTTACGGCTAAAAACATCACGCATTATGGGATGTCCACAGGTAAATTCTATTATTTCTCTAAATTCACGAATTGCGAGAGACTTTTCATCTAAATCTTTTCTTGATTTCAGAATATCCAACACTTCTTTTCCCATATCATAAATCCATGGGAAATCCCCTCTAAAAAGGCTCAGTGTCATTAAAAATCCGTAAGAACTTCGTCTACCAGTCATGTGTATTACTTCTTCCAGAAATGCGGAACTATATTTCCGTATTTCTCTTTTGTTATCATATGCTATAGCGTTTCGCATAGAAAGTTCGTTAATTGATTCCTTTATTTCTTCTATGTCCTCCGATAATCGAGAGTTGGGATTCCTAATCAATTTTTGATTATCCCGAGTCAATTCAAGAATCTCTTCCAATATAATAGCAGATGGTATAGCATCTTCATTTTGTTGTTCCCCATCATTCACGGCCGCTTCACCTTTTAACGTATTAAGAGAATCTTCAAGGCGTGGATACCAAACCTCAAAAGACGTATCAAGTCTGCTTTCTGCTATACCAGCATCTCCACAAGCTTTATTTAGAGTTTTGACCATTTTTTTAATATCGTCTTTTTCAAAAATAGTTGACTGAAACTGTAGTATTGGTCCTTGAACCTCTGAACGTTTGATATCAAAAAGAAATGGTGATACAAATGCTTTTTCCATAGTTTTAGAAAGAGCACCCGCTTCAAAAGAAAGCCATGGTGCTTCGAGATTTTCTTTAGTAACACACAAAATACCAAAAGTTGAGTTTTCTAATTCTTTTGCAATATCAGTACTCCATCTAGCACCTTTGTCAATATCTTCCGAAGAAACGTATGGTTCAATAGACTGGATAACAGAAGGTAACCAATCCCTAAAAATTAACGCAACTTTTAAACTTATATTTCCAGACCAGCTAATAAATACTTTCATATGTTTATTCCACCTTTCCATAATCTCCTCCTAATTATACTATATCCTTAATAAAATTCAATTTATTTTTGAGATTGAATCATATTTTCTATTTAATGTATGCGAATTTATAAGGATGTATTAATTATTTTTTGCAAAGTGAAAATGTAATTATACTACGATGAGAAAAGCATAAAAGAAGCCCTGTTAAGGGCTTCTCATAATGGCTATAATATGTACTACAAATATTTATTATATAAGTGTTTCTAAGTAATCCATCAATGATTGCTTTTCAGTTTCTGTATAATAATTACTGCTTTCAGGAACAGTCTGTGAGGCAATTTTTTCTATCGCTTTACGTGTTACTTCTGGATTAGAAGTTAGATATACCTGTGTCGTTGCCACTGATGCGTGGCCTAAAAAATCCCTGACATTATAGATATTTACCCCTGCATTGACTAAATGTGTGGCTTTGCTGTGACGCAGAAGATGTGGATGGGCAACGCCGCTGAAATCATCCGGGTTCGAAGCTTTTGATTCAGCTGCATATTTCTGCAAGATATAACGTATACCCTGTCTTGTAAGCGGCTCCCCTTTCCTGTTTGTAAAAAGTGCATCATTCCCGCTATGAGGGAAATTTTTCAAATATTTCTTCAGTATTTTTTCCGTACTTGGTGTAATAGGGATTTCTCTGTATTTATCGCCTTTACCATGTACATAGATCCGCTGGCCTTTCTCAAACTGGATATCTTTTACCTTGAGGTCAATCAGCTCCTGTACCCTGCATCCGGAATCGTACAGAAGGGACAGTATGGCAAGGTGGCGTATGCCGTCCCGGCTCTCCAAATCCACGATATGCAGCATATGTGAGACCGAATCCTCATCCATATATTCCGGAGGGCGTTTTTCCACTTTGGTGAAAGGAACATTCATGACATTCTCGCACTGGTCTGCAAGGGCGGGTTCTTCAATCCGTACATAGTGGAAAAATGATTTCAGGTGGGCAAGCCTTACATTTCTGGTTGCCGGTGAATTCCCACGTTCCATATCCAGCCAGTTTAAAAACCGTAGAATGCAGCTTTTGTCCACATCTGAAATGGGGATATTTTTCTTTCTCTGGTGGTTCCCATCAAGGAATGTGAGCAGCAGCTTAAATGTGTCCCGGTATGAAGCAACCGTGTTTTTCCCATAATTATGCTGGCCGATAAGATACGATGAAAAATACCTCTGCACATAAAAGCTTAAGTTTTTATTCATAACCGTTCACCTCTGGGATCAGAGCCTGCAGGGAAGCCTGTTTTTCCTGAAAGGCGCTATAATTTATCTCTGTAAAATGAATATAAGATTCCGTATCCCTGAAATTCACATGGCCGACATAGGCGGCAAGTATCGGGACTGCTGTATAGATGTCCATACCGGATGCCAAGAGCTGGTCAAGGCTTTTTGTACAGAAAGTATGGCGCAGGGAATGAAGGTTTGGGACTTTTCCGTCCGGCCTGTAAATATTTGCTGTCCTGCACAGGCCTTTATACATATGCCTGACAGTTGCATCCGAATAAAAGGAGCCTGTCAATGGTGAAGTGAAAAGCCATGGGTCACCTATATGTGCCTGCAGGTAAGGTTTCAGGCATTCTGCCATGGAATCAGACAGCGGGATATACCTTGATACGCCGTTCTTTCCATTTATAACTTTTAAAATACCGGTATCAATGTCTACGTCACCGGGTTTTAAATGGAGCGCTTCGCTGATCCTCATCCCGGTACTCACCAATAAACGGATGATGACCGGATAAATATCACACCTGCGGCTGGAGTGGTGCCAGTCAGTCAGGGAATCCGCTGCCGCAAGCAGCCTTTTTAGTTCCCCATCAGAAAAAATATACGGCCTGAACTCACAATGGATGGATTTTGTATACCGGTAAGGGATCTGATAACACTCAATCCCGAGGGTATTCATAAAATTTAAAAACTGCCTTAGGAAAGAAATACGCGCATATCTTGTGTTCCTGCTTACCCCATCCTTTGGGGCAAGGATCTCCTCGGCTGTTTCTTTTGTGACATGGAGAGTGCCGGAGGAATTGAGCTTGTCGTTAAGTGCCTTCATTCTGACCAGTGCAGAATGTCCGACTTTTTCACCCTTGCTCCTTTTAAATTCAATGAATTTTTCAAAGTAAGGCTTGAAGATCCCTTCGGAGTAATTCTGGAATTCCTTATCAGCAACCATAACTGTCCATCTCCAGTGCGCACATTTTCAAGTGTTTTATGTCTGACCAGATGTATGGTTTTGTTGATTTGATACTCGAATGTCCAAGTATTGATGCGATTTCATTGACTGCGGTATCCTCTCCAAGCAGGTTTGTTGCCAGGCTGTGCCTCATGGAATGCAGCCCATGGTGTTTGCCGCATATATTTACCCCCGACTTTTTAAAGTAGTACGAAACTTTGGAACCGAAGTTATCCTTGGACGAATAAGAGATATAAGGACGTGTATGGCGCAGGAATACATGGGGATCATCCGATTCAGGACGCACATTTTTTATATAATCAAGCAGTGCCAGGGTTATTTCATCCGTCAACGGGAGTTCAACATACCGTTTCGTCTTTATCTGGTAAAGGCTGACCGTTTTTTCCTTCCAATGTAAGGACTTAAGCTGGAGTCCCCTGATATCGCTCACTCTCAGCCCGTAGACACAGGCAAGCAGCATCATTGCATAGATTGTTTTTCCCCATTGAGTGCTCCGGTCAACAGCGTCCATCACTGCCCTGATTTCATCCGCTGTGTAATAAGATTCCAGGCGCTGGTTCTTAATATGGCGGTATCCCAGAAGCAGCGTATCGACATCATATGGAAACACCAGACCGAGTTCAGGGCAGTTTAAAAATTTCCTTACTGTATAAGCATGTGCCCTTTTCCATTGGTCAGAATAATCCGGATTAATCCCCCGCAGGAATTCCAGCAGGTTTTCCGCAGTTATTTCAGCAATACTGGAAATGCCGGATTTCTCAATAAACGCCAGAAAATCACAGATATGTATTGTTTCACATCGTATCGTTTCACTTGATTTACCGGAAGCAGTGCGGTTTGCAAGATAAATGTTGAGTTCATCCAGAAACCTTCCAGCATAGACATTCTTTTTGTAATAATACTCACGTTTTGGGGCATTGCCTTCATGAATATCCAAAAGTGAAAGGACTGCTCTTGCCTGCGTTCTTAGCCATCGGGTATCTGGCCGGGTATATGCTTCAGTATGTGTCACCATCCCATAAAACACTTTGATATCCACATTTGATTTGTCTGGTGAAGCATCTGCATAAGCAACAAGCTCATTCCAGACATTCTTGTAATAGCCTACAGTTTTAGGAGCAAGGATTGGCGTGAAATATTCTTTTGCTTTTTCCACTGCATCCATGATCTCCTGCTTTGAAATAGAATTAACCATGATAAAAACCTCCTTTGATTTATGGCTAATTCCATTATCGGGACTTGAAATATAATGTAAAGTTCAGTTTAAAAAAAGCATGAAAAAAACGGAAAAACTTATGAAACTTAACATTAATAACAACTTAACATTAACATCGAACACGGCCATTACAATGTTAAAGGTGTTGGAGAGAATGAGGATGGCGCAGGCGGTTTTGAATACCCATTTGTAGATATTCGCCACATCAAACTCGTGCATATTGTTTTTTTCAAGAAGCATCTGGATAAGCTCATAGGTGGCAACAAAGGTCAGCACCAGCCCGGCGATGGGTAAGATCACCGTTTCGGAAAGCTGGCGGATGAGGGAGAAAACCCCGGCGTTCCATGCCGCTGGGGTCGTCCCTACCTGTACCGCAATCTCTCCGACTTTGGCGTTGACGGTATCAAAGAGCCCCTCCAGGTTCCCCATGATGCCGCCGACCAAGAGCTCCCGTATCCAGTCCTCGAGCCAGTCGGTGAGAAAATCCATAAGCCCTCCTTAGAACAAGCCGGACAGCAGGGGGATTAGCGTGGTGCCCAAAAGGATGATACCGCCGCCAGCCATAAGCTGTGTTATCCCCAATTAGTAGGAACAATACAGCTTTCTGGCGGGCGGCGGCACGTCAAGAAA
>QZDW01000037.1 GCA_009917545.1 bacterium 1XD42-76 | reverse complement strand
CTTCCTTTCTTTGATATCTTTGTCTACCGCTTGCTAAAGGCGGTTTATGGCATACACCCTAACGGGCGCACTATGGTTTCCTTGCCTAAAAGTTCCGACATTTCTTTAAGGGTTGTTTTTTCTTTGCCGCCCAAGAAAAGGGTCGTGTCGCAGTTCCCCGTGATCGTGTCGGCGTTGTCCTTGTAGATTGCTTTTAGCTGGCTCTGTGACTGCAAGATGATTGAAGCGGATATTTCCCGGCTTCGGATTGTGGCGATCAGCTTCTCGAATTTAGGGATTTGTCCGATATTCGCAAATTCATCAAGTAAGCACCTTACATGGACGGGAAGCCGCCCACCGTATTCATCATCTGCCTTATCGCACAAGAGGTTGAATAGCTGGGTATAGAGAATACTCACGACAAAGTTAAAAGTGTCGTCGGTGTCGCTGATAATGACGAAAAGGGCGGTCTTTCTGTCCCCCAGCGTGTCAAGCTCCATTTCGTCCGTTTCCATAAGCTCCCGCAGCTCCCGTATGTCAAATGGCGCAAGCCGCGCACCGCAGGAAATGAGGATAGAGCTTCGCGTCTTGCCCGCCGACAGCAGGAATTTCTTGTACTGCCGGACAGCGAAATGCTCCGGGTCTTTTTCTTCCAGCCGTTCAAACATGAGGTCAACCGGGCTTTGAAATTCCGGGTCGTCCTCGCGGGCTTCGCTGGCGTTTATCATTTCAAGCAGCGTCGTGAAATTCTTTTCTTCCTCCGGGGCTTCATAGTGGATATAGCCGATAAGGGCGCAGTAAAAAAGCCGTTCCGACTTCACCCAAAAATCCTCCCCGGATTTCTCCCCGTCGCCTTTGGTGTTGGCGATTATGGTATTTACCAGCTTCAAAATGTCCTTTTCACTCCGCAGATACGCAAAGGGATTGTACCGCATGGACTTCTTAAAGTTGATCGTGTTCAGCACTTTTATCTTATAGCCGCCCCTCTGTAAGAGCTTCCCGCACTCGATTAAGACAGTGCCTTTTCGGACGGTGTGTCAAGGACATATTTACCGTTACACAAGCTGAATGTCCTGTTCAATCAATCTCTTGATTTTATCAGCCATTGTTTCCTTGCTGGTATCACTGAAATGTATAGATACCTCATAAGTGGTCGTGCCTATCCGCCGGATAAGCCGCGGCGCTTCCTGTCTTGTGGTGATAGTTGTTGTATCTGCTTTATTCATTTAGATTTCCTTTCTGCTGATTCAAGTTTTTGTCTTTCCCTTCCGTTCCACCTATCCAGCCAGTCAAGGGTCGGGTCGTATTTTCGCCGCTCCGCTCTGAAAATCTCCACCCTTTCCCCCTTGACAGTCTGGATTTTTGCCGTGCCATTGCGCTGCCGACAACGGGGAACAGGAAAAAGAACTGTTTCCCGCTGTCGTCCGCTCCATTCTACGGCAAAACCGGCTCCACTGGTGTACCGGCGGCGTTAGTGCTATGCGGTGGCTCTGCCCCCACACCCCCGACCTCATCCAAAGAACAGGAGGGAGGGTCAGCGTTCCTGTTGCCGCTTCCTTTTGGGGGATTGCGTGGGCGCGGAGGTTTCCGGTTCCAGCCGTTTCAGGCTTTCCAGTGCCTTCCTTGTCTGTTCCGGGTGCAGCCGTTCCAGTTCCATATAGTCTTTTGTCCTGCCCTTTAAGTCCTGCCAGCGGGTACGGTAGATTTCCAGCCCCTTCACCGCTTCGGTAAGCTGCCGTTGCAATTCAAGGAGTTTCCCTTGTGACGCAAGCCCGGACTTTGCAAGGGTCAGCAGCTTTTTAAATTCTTCCGGGAGTAGTTCCATGTGTCCCCAAAGGTTCTTCTTTCCCATGCGTTCCAGTTCGCTATACATTGCGCTGGCTTTCTCCGTGACCGTAAGCTGTTTGTCCAGCCCGGCTAATTGCTTGCCTTTCTGCTTCAAGGTTTTATCCAGAGCCGCCGCCTGTTCCTCTTTGTCGGCAACGTCACCGGCAAGCCCGGCAAGTCGCTCCTTGTCCTGCTTTATCTTGTATTCCAGCACGCCCAGATGTGCCGCTGTACTGCCACGTTCCCCGCGCTCAAAGTCTTTAAACCCTGCCGCCTGCATATGCTCAAAAAAACGGTCTTGTAGGAGGGAATAGGCGTTGATTAGGAGGGCTTTCCCGTTTTCGTCCCGCTGAATGTTCCCTTCTTTATCCAGCGCCTTTTCAGACGCCCATTTCTTGCTATGACTGACCTGATGAATCACTTCCTTTGTCGTCCCCACAAGAGCCGGGTCTTTGCAGCGCTTTGTCCACTTGACTTCCTTTTCCACCACCGGCACATACACTACATGGAGATGATAGTGGTAGATGTCGCGCCCTAGCTGTTCAGAGAGCGCCCGGTTCCGTTCATCCGCGTGCATGACTGCCGAGAGGATATATTCCTCACCCCCGGCTTCCTTCACTGCCAGCCGGTAGGCTTCCTCAAAGAACCGCTTCGCATACGCATAGCCGCCGTTCCGCTCAAAATATGCGGAGTTCACGTCAAACACCATTTCGTCAACTACTTTAGCGTCCTGTTTCAGCCCCCTTGTGCTGATTGTGCCGTTTTCTACCATACGCCCAAATACTTCCGCATAGCTTCCCTCACAGCGCTTGAAATGCACGTTCAGGGCAGCGCGCGCCCGGTCAATGTCCGTGTTTGCATAGCCGCTGTTCTTGCGTTCGTTGTGCCGTTCCCGGATTCCAAGCCCGGCTTTGCGGTAGGCTTTGTTCCGCACAACACAGCGGTCGGTCTTTCCCATAAATGCTCCTTTCCGGGGCTATGTTACGCTTTAGAAGCCCGTTTTGGGGGCAGTTGGTATAAAACCCCACCGGGCATGGAAAAGGGGCTGGAAACGCCTGTAAACAGGCACTTTTCAAGCCCCTATTGCGTAACATCTGCCCCTGTTGCCGCCTGTCTGATGACGATGACGGTATTTATCTATGTACCCCTGTTTTGGGGGTATCGTCACCCGCCGTAGATGACGGTATCCCTTCCGCACCCCTATATATATTTTTATCGTCATCGTCACCCATAGAGAGGGAAACAAGGCGGGCGCTCTTTGTCCGGGTGAAGCCCATACGGATATGGTGCTGTTTTTCCAGTATCAGGGCGCGTTCCTTCAGCAGCCGGGTCAGGCTGTTGGGAGAGCAGGAAACGCTGCTGTCTATCCCTTTCAGGCTGTCTAACAGTTCCGTAGCTGTCCCGCTGAATGTTTTCTTACTGGAAAGGAACTTCACCAGAACCGGCGTGAGTGTATCGGCTGTCGGTTCCCCGGAAAGGTAGGACACGAACCGCCAGACGGTCATATCCCGGTCAAATTCCAGTAAAAGCTGCATATCCTCTATATCGCGCCCGGTAACGTGAAGGGTCGCTTTGTTGGCTGTCCGTTTGTCCTTTTCCAGCACATACATGCTGTCAACCGCGCCGATTATCCCTACCGAGCCGGAAACCATGTTGAAGGGGTCGCTGTCCGGCATCTTGCGGACGTGGTGAATCAGCAGCACGGCAATCTTGAAGCGGTCAGCAAAGGACTTGATTCGCCCGATTTCGTCGTAGTCATTGGCATAGGCGTTCTTATCATTCACCGCCCCGCGTACCCGTTGGAGCGTGTCAACCACCACAAGCCCCGTGTCTGGATAAGCCGCCATGAAGGTTTCAAGTTGTGGTATCAGGGAGCCGGACAGGTTATCCGCTTCCGTGGCAAAATAGCTTTGTTCCGAGCCGTCGTCGGTGATGTGGGAGAGCCGGAAATGGAGCCGGTCAATGGTATCTTCCAATGCCAGGTAGAGCGTCCCGCATTTGCGCGTTTCAAACTCCCATACCTTCCCGCCAGTGGACACTTGCTGGCAGAGCCATAAGGAAAGCCATGACTTCCCGATTTTGGCGCTGCCGGATAAGATATGCAACCCCACCGGCATAAGCCCGGCAATGATAAATTTAGGCGGTTCCACGTCCAGCCCTAACAGGCTTTTCCCGTCAATGACGGACAAGGTTTTGATTTCTTTCATAAGTTGTTCACTCCTTTTCATTCTGCTTTCAGTTATCTATATAAAAAGCCCTATAACAGCGCTAGCAACCGTTACAGGGCTTGAATCGTCTTTTATTCTGTTCTTTGGAGGAGGTCGGGGGTGTGGGGGCAGAGCCACCGCAGGAAAACTCCCGCCGCCAGTACACCAGCGGAGCCGGTTTTGCCGTACAATGGTTGGGACGAAAAACGGGAAACAGTTCTTTTTCCTGTTCCCCGTTTTCGGCGCAGCCATAGCACGGCAAAAATCCAGACGGTCAAGGGGGAAAGGGTGGAGATTTCCAGAGCAGGGCGGCGGAAATACGACCCGTACCTTGACCGGTTGGATAGGAGAAGCGGCACGGTCAGGCGCACCGTTTCTTCTGTCTGGCTGTCTATTCTTTTACTTCTTGATGATTGCTGAAAACTTCATTCATCAGCATTGCACCCAACTTGAAACCGTACTCAAAGTTGGCGTAGGCTTGTATAGTGGAAAGCTTTGTCCTTCCTTTATCCATTTCCTCAAACCGTTTAAGCTGTTCTGGTGATAATTCTTTTAGGAGGTATTCATAATCATTTCCCACTTGTCCAGAAATAGCACGGTACTCCGCATAGTTTTGTGGAAGGATTTCTTCACAGGGGTAGACTTTCCCATCGTAAAGGCGTTCTAAAATGCTCATACGCTTTCCCCCTCATGGAGAATTAAATCATCTTCATCAGAAATGACCTCAATCATCATAAGTACCCCTAACCGGAAGCCTTTAACAAAACGGTCAATCCCATAGAGAACGCTTTCTTCGTTTTGTGCCGCGCTGTAGTCATCCAGCATTTTTCGTTCTTCCTCATTGAGTTTCGCCATCAGCTTTTCTCCGAGGGTGCAGTACCGGTTTCTTGCCCGGTTAAATTTGGAATCCCCTTCATAAATCACTGGCTCAACGCAAAGGTGGTCTGTTGCGATTGCCTCTAAAATTTTTCCCATTCGTTTCCGTCCTTTCGTTTGATATTATGCACAAAACCTTGCCAGACGGAGCCGCGCAGTGTATAATATTTACGCGGTCTGCCTGTTAAGGTAGCTGTACACTGAAACGGCGTACTTTCTTCGCCGGAGGTCGCCGTTTCTCTGTTACTTTTTCAGGCTGTCATGCACCATATCAATTCCCTTTCGGACAACATCAGAACGAGAAGTTTCAAGTTCTTGTGTACATTCGTCGAGTTTTTCTTTTGTTTCCTTGCTTACCCGAACAAATATTCTGTCCGTCATAGAATCGTCAGAAGGTGGACGCCCTGTCTTTTTTTGCGCCATCGTTTCACCCCTTTCTTGTGCGCACAATAATTATATTCCTGTACGCACAAAAAGTCAATATATTATGCCCTATTTCAGCCGCCGCAAATGCAATCATATACTTTTATCAAGTATATGACCCACTCTGACACTTTCACCGCTTCGCGTTGCAAAGTGCCGGCGTGGGCTCTCCGAGGGTTTACGCCCGCCGTTGGCGTGGCGCATAAAAGAGGACGCTGCTTTCTGCCTTGCGTCCTCTTTCTGGTTCCCCTTATACTAATTTGCCGCCGCTGCCAGTTCCTTCTGTCGCGCCCTGTACCGTTGCATACGCAGCCGGTTTTGTTCGCGTTCCCTGTTGCGGGCTTGCAGCTTCCTTTGTTCCCTTGCTTCCTGTTCGGCGGTCAGGGCAGCTTCCATTTTTGGTACAGTAAATGCCCCGATAAAGTTTAGATATATGTCTACCTTTTGCACCCTGTCCCCGGTCGATTTGTCCGCTTCATGGACAACTACTTTTTCTATAAATTCATTCAACATAGGAGTGGTAAGTTCTGAAAAATCCGTGTACCTTTTCACCAATTCAAGGAACCGGTCAGCCCTCACGCTGTCCGCGCCGTAACGGTCAAGCCCGGTCTGTAATTCCTGCATTTCTGCTTCAAGTGTGGTCTGTTCGTTGTCATACCCGGATAGCAGACGGTCAAAGTGCTTTTCTGGAATCTTCCCGGTAGCAAAAGATTCATATAGCTTTTTCACCAGGTCGTCCAGTTCTTCATGCCGCCGCTTTGCCTTTCCCAATCTTCGGCGGTATTCTTTCATAGTGGCTTCCTGCTGAACGTCTGACGCTTCCCGTACCTTCTTGACAAACTCCTTTTCGTTTGAGAGGGCATAGGCGCTGACTTCCCGGATAGTTTCCAGAATCAATTTTTCTACTACAGATACCCGGATATAGTGCATGGTACAATTCCGGGTATACTGCCGGTAGCTGGAGCAGCCATAAGAATTGTCAGCGTCATAT
The DNA here is from genome assembly GCA_009917545.1 of bacterium 1XD42-76. Taxonomy (GTDB): domain Bacteria; phylum Bacillota; class Clostridia; order Lachnospirales; family Lachnospiraceae; genus QZDW01. The sequence goes on along the minus strand of QZDW01000037.1, from coordinate 11,923 downwards.
TTGTTTCTGGAATTATACCGGTGTGACAGCTTCGAGCCACAGTCCGCGCAATAGAGCAATCCACTTAATCGGCAAGGGGGAGCGCCATTCTTTTTCGGTCGGCGTTTTGTTTCTATCAGGCGTTGTACATTATTCCATGTTTCTTCGTCAATGATTGCTTCGTGGGTGTTCTCAAATATCATCAATTCGTCCTCTGTAGCTTTCCGGCGCTTTTTGGTTTTATAGGATTCACTGATAGTTTTACCCAATACCGTATGCCCCATATATTCCCGCTTTTCCAAGATATGAATGATTGTTTGGTTTGTCCAGCGGATAGGGTCGTGGAAACTCTTGCTATGCTGGTTTTCAGGATAGTATTTTTCAGCATATGCCGAGGGAATCAATATCTTGTCAGCGTACAGAATATCGGCAATCCGATTGACTCCATTCCCCTCCAGAACCAGCTTGAAAATGCGCCGGACAACTGCCGCCGGTTCCGGGTCGATAATCAAATGCTGCTTGTCGTCCGGGTCGCGCCGGTAGCCGTAGGGGACACTGGGAGAAACCCGCTTCCCTTCCTGCATACGGGCTTTAAAGATAGCCTGTATCTTGCGGCTGGAATCGCGTGCATACCATTCATTCATAATGTTCAAAAACGGCGTGAAATCGCTGTCCTGCTGGTTGCTGCTGTCTATGCCGTTGTTGATTGCTATAAACCGGACGCCTTTTTCTTTAAACATGACTTCGGTATAGAACCCTACTTTCAGATAGTCGCGCCCGAACCGGCTCATATCTTTTACGATAATGACCGCCACGTTCCCGGCTTCCACTTCGGCAATCATGGACTGGAAACCTTCCCGGTCGAATGTCGTCCCACTCACTCCGTCGTCGGTGAAGTGGCGTATATTGACAAAACCATTCTTCCTTGCGTAGTCCTCTAAGAAATGTTTCTGGTTTGTGATACTGTTGGATTCGCCCTGTAGCTCATCATCACGGGAGAGCCTTTCATACAGGGCGGTAATCTTGATACTGTTTAATTGTTTGCTCATTATATAACCCCCGTTCTGTTATGATGTAACGCTTTTTAGTTCCTTATAACACTATCACGTTCGGGTCTGTGACAACATAGCTGCTGTGCATTTGCATAAGCGACGGTTTGACGAAAAACCTTGTCTTGCCGCTGCCGGAACCGCCGATCACAAGGATATTTTTGTTTCTTGCATATTTCGGCTGCTTCGGGCGGCTGTTCATGGTGAGCCGTTCCGTCTGTGTTAAGGGGATATTGTTCTCAAATACCGGGTCGGTGTACGGCTTTATATCGTCGGCGGTTCCCCAACGCGCGGAACCGTACTCAATGCCTTTGCGGTACTTCTTCGCGTTCTTGCCTTTTAGGTAAACGGCAAGCCGGATAATCACCGCCCCGGCAACGCCGATCAGCAGGTCGGCGGGGTGGAAGCTGGGCGCGGCACTGGCAAAGGCGGCGGTGAAGCCCTCCCCAAGATGTAAAATCTTTTGGCTTGCGTCCATGCCGGGGGAAAGCCGGACAGCCGCGCCCACCTTGTCAAACAGGTACACAAAGAGCAGATACGGGAGATTAAGGATAAGCAGCTTCTTGATTTCCGGCTTCATAGTGATACCTCCCTGTCCTTGTGTTTGGTCTGCTGGCGGCTGGCGTTCAGCTCCTTTGCCTTTTCCCGGAAAGCGGCTAATGCCTTTCGGATTGAGGGCTTCTTGTCCTGTGTCAGCTTCTTAGCGGAAAACTCCTTGAAAGCGGCGGTCAGCGCGTCCGCGTCCCTGCCCTTGAAGAATACAAGGTAGCGGGGCGGGGTTTCCGTCGCGTCCTTTTTCAGCGCAAAGTCGATACCGTACTTTTTGGCGGTACTCTCAAACGCCTTGATATTGTCTTTGGTGATCTCAATGTTGGAAACGCCTGTGTTCTGCTTCATAAGCTGCTTTAAGGTCTGTTTCCCGTGGGGCTGCTTCCCGATCTGCTTCTTTGACTGCGCAAGGGCGGCTTTCATTGCCTTTTGCAGCACTTCGGCGGTCAGCTTCCCGGTCTTGATATACAGGGCAACGGTTTTCTCGTTGATCTCGTCCTGCATGGGTTCTGTCCCTCCTTTCGGGGTAGTCTATGGGCGGCGGTCAGATACGCACCCGCAGCCCGTTTAAGTCGTCGGCTCTGATACCCACCAAGTACCATTCCTGCGCCATGTTCATTTCAATACGGGTTGGCTTCCACTTGCCGCGTGTGAACACGTCGAAACATTCCCCGCAATGCAGCCCGCCGTAATAGCTGGCAAGGTCAAAGCGAATGTCGTAGCGGTCTGTGCGCTCGTCAAATACCAATGCTCCCGTCATTTTCTGTGCCATAATAAAATCCTCCTTTTGTGGTTGTGGGTGGTTACAGGCTTTCGCCCGGTTTAAATGAATAGGGGTCGTGCGGCTCCTGTGGCGCAAGTGCGCCGCTTGCCATGTCGTGAGCCACAAGGGACGTGTAATAGTTGCCGATTGTGGACGGGGCATTGAAAAGCACCGCCCGTAAATACTGCTTGATGTTACGGATTTTGGTTGTGTTCTCTTTCATACAGTCCAGTACAAAGCGGATATGTTCAGCGTCCAGCTTCATAAACTTTGCCTTTACCAGCTCGGCGGGGTAGTCGTCCCCGGCAATGCGGATCGTCTTTCTCCGGGTACAGACGGTTTCCAGCATGAGGTCTACAATCTCATTCAGCCTGTCCCCGTCAAACTTCATATCCTGTATGAGAATGTCATAGTCGATATTGTCCTTGATGATCTCCCGGTAAATCTCAAAAGCGGTCTGTGCTTCCGCTTCCTTTCGTTTCCGTTCCGGCGGCGCAGCCGCTTCCTGCTCCAAAGGAGAGGGGTTAGGGGAAAGGATAGGAATGGAATGGGTACTTTGTAAATCCGTATTTATTTTTTCTTTTGTTGGTAAGTCAGTTCTTTGTATATCTTTATTTAATTGCATTGGATTTTCCGTCGTCGGTTTACCCGGTGTCGGATTTTCCAATATCGGATTGCCCGGTGTTGGATTTTCCAATGTCGGGTTATCCAATCCCGGCGGGGTGTCGTCCGGCGGCTGGGGCTGTTCATAAATGGTGTATTCAATGGCGGTCATTTTGCCTTTCTCGTCCCGTCCCTGCCGCCGCTTGATATATCCGGCTTTTTCCAGCTCCCATACGGCGGTACGGATAGCGTCGATACTTTCCCGGTTGATCTGTGACAGCCCCGCAAGGGTGTAGTCCCAATCTTCGGGCAGGGAAAGCATTTGCGACAAAAGCCCCTTTGCCTTTAAGGTCAGCTCCTTGTTGCGTAAATGGTGGTTGCTCATAACGGTATAGCCCTTGTTGCGCTCCACTCGGAAAACTGCCATAGCTTCATCACTCCTTTGGTTGTGGATTTGTTACGCGATAGAACGCCATTTTGCCGGGGTTAGGTATAAATCCCTGTCCCCGGCAAAAGTGCGCCCGCAAAGCCGCATATAGCAAGGCTCTTTTTGCCCCTACTGCGTAACATGAGGGCATAAAAAAAGCGGCGTTCCTGTTCTCCCGTGTTGGGATAGAGAAACGCCGCGTATGCGTCGTATTCAGTTTTCATTTATTCTTTCTCAATGCTGTGTGCTGGTGGCTGGGCTGGCAGGGTTCCGGGCGGCATATCAAGGCTCTTTCCCTCAAAAGTAGTAAATTGGTAGTAAATTCAGCTTGAAATCCTGCTTGTATGCCCGTAAATCAAGGCTTTTTTGAGATAATCAACCATTTTGGCTAAAAATTTTCTGCGGAAGGAGGTTGACAGGGCATGGCACAGCGGGAGATAATTAGCGACAGACAGGATAATACTATCCTTTTGTCGTGTCTTTTTACATATAGTTCCATCAGAACCAGGACCGCCAGGGGCGGGCATTTCCTGCAGGCTTATCATGCCGTGCAGGATGCCGCGCTCCCCGGCGGTCTTTTTGCGTTTTCACAGGAGGGAAAAGGAGGGAACGGGAATGGATGCCGTTGTTTTTACGAAGAGCAGGCAGGAATATGGGATGCTTTCAGGGATACTTGCGGATGAGTCACCAGGAATGCGTGTGTCGCAGGGCAGCATGGACGGGCATTACCACCTGGAACATAAGTACGACATTGTGGTGGTAGGCGTGGATGGCGCGCAGGGGATGGAGCTTGTCTGCGCTTACCGGGAGCGGTTTGGCGATGCGCTGGTGATATGGATTACGGATGACCCCTATTTTGCGGGGGTTGCGATACGGACGCACATTTTTGACTTTATCGTCCGCCCGCTTGCGGAATCCCGGTTCAGGGAGACGGTAAGGAAACTCATGGCAGGAAAAACTGATTCGTGGCAGAGGATGCCCGCCTGCTGGCGGGGAATGGAAATAGACTGCCTGTAAGCACAGGGAATTGGGAACCATACATTTTTCAAAATATCAGGAGGGCATTTTATGAGAAACAAGTTAAGGAGGCCGCTGGCGTTCCTGCTGTCTGCGGTGATGATCGTCACCATGTCAGGAACTCCGGTTCATGCGGTGGCAGACAGAGGACAGCCGGAAACCGGGCTGTGCGAACACCACGCCGCGCATACGGACGATTGCGGCTACACGGAAGAAACGCCGGGAACGCCATGCGGCCACGAACACACAGAAGATTGCTATATTGAAGTGACCGAGTGCGTCCACGAGCATACGCCGGAATGTTACCCAGAGGAAACAGAGGACAGCGTATCGGACAACGAGGCTACCCCGGCAAATGCAGAGGAACGGGAGCCGGAAAACTGCCCCCATATCTGCGATGGGGAAAGCGGCTGTATTACGGAAAAATTAGACTGCCGGCATGAGCATGACAGCGAGTGCGGCTACACCGAAAGTACGCCGGGAACACCATGCACCTATGTGTGTGAAATCTGCAATCCGCAGGACAGCGGCGAAGCCGACGAGGAACCGGAAACAGGAATCATCAAACAAGAGCAATGCTCTTGTTTGACCCTCTGTACAGAGGGTCAGATCAATCCTGACTGCCCGGTCTGCGGCGCAGAGGATGCCGGCCTGTCGGACTGCAAAGGGAAAGCTGAAAAAGAAGATACAAAACAGCCGGAAGATACCGGCATCTGCAAGCATCATCAGGAACATGACGATGCCTGCGGCTACCAGCCGGAATCGGAGGACAGTGAAGGAAGTCCGTGTACTTATGAGTGCCGTATCTGCCCCATTGAGGACCTGATCGCCGCCCTGCCGGATAAAGTGACGGAGGATAATGCGGACGAGGTGCGGGCGCAGCTTGACGAAATCCTCGCTTTGTTTTCAGTGCTGACAGAGGACGAACAGGAGCAGATCGACCTTTCCCGCTGCTACGAGCTGCAAGGGGCGCTGGACGGGGCCAACGACCCTGCCCCAATAACGGAATCTGTCGAGTATCAAGAGGCGTCCTGGGACGGCAGCCAAGTGACCTATGAGAGCAAGACCGAAACCTGTACCCTCGTTGAAAACAGCGCCGAGGCGGTCACATGGACTGCGGGCTGGTACGCGGTCAGCGGCACCGTCACCATTGACCAGCCCATCACTGTCACCGGGGCGGTGAACCTGATCCTGGCGGATGACTGCACCCTGGACGCGCAAAAGGGCATTGTGGTGACCACGGACAACAGCCTGACCATCTACGCCCAGTCCGGCGGCACCGGCACACTGAACGCCACAGGTACAACTGACAGCAGCAACAACGCCAGCGCGGGCATTGGCGGCAGTACCGACTCGCTGAACAGCGGCGCGATCACCATTCATGGCGGCGTGATCAACGCCACCGGCGGCAGCACAGGCTCCAATGGTTACGGCGGTGCGGGTATTGGCGGCGGCACCTCCAAATCTGCGAACGGCGGCAACAGCGGCACGATCATCATTTATGGCGGCACGGTCACCGCCAACAACGGCGCAGGGGGAATCCCTGGCGCGGGTATTGGTGGCGGTGGCGGTGGCGGGGACGCTGGCGGCGCCGGCAGCAATATCACCATCTATGGCGGCAGCGTCACAGCGGCGTCCACTGGCACACAATTTGGCGGTGCGGGCATTGGCGGTGGTTTCGGCCTCAGAAGCGGAGGTGCCGGCAACAATATCCAAATTTATGGCGGCACAATAAACGCCACAGGCGGCGACAGCGGTGCAGGGATTGGCGGCGGTGGCAGCAGTGTCATTGATGACTCCAGCCATAAATCCGGCGATGGCGCCGTTACCATCAGCGGCGGCAACGTGACCGCTGTGGGAGGAAACTATGCCGCAGGCATTGGCGGCGGCGGTGGGTACTATTACAGTACCCAGTACACCAGTGGCGGTTGTACCGGCGGCACCGGCAGCGTCACCATTTCCGGCGGCATTGTAGACGCTTCCAGTCCCACAGATGTCTATTGGACAGGTTACGCGGGTGCTCCCATCGGCAACGGCGGGAACGCAGGCGATACGGCGGCGACCGTCAACAAAACCACCGGCATCGTGTTTGAAAACGGTGCGGGGACTGTCTGCGGCGCTGTGACCCTGGACGGGAGCTATACTGTCCCTGGGGACTATACGCTGAACATCCCCGTTGGGGCCAGCCTGTCCGGGAGCGGCACCCTCTCTGGCAGCGGGACGTTCACCACCGAAAATCTGACGGAGGATATGATCTCTGTCCCCACCGATTTCTATTATAATGGGGAGGATAGGACTACTGAACTCACCGAAGCGGTTGCGATCAACGGCGGCGTTACCATCTGCGGCCAGACCTTTACGGTCAGAGGCTGGTCGGTGACGGTCAGCAAGACGGACGATTTGCACTATACCGCTACTTATACGAACGAAAGCGACAATACAAAAAACTTCACGAAAACCATCACGCTCCAGCAGTCCGGCACAACGCTTAACGGCGCTGTGAAAACCTACAAAGACGGCGCGGAGTGCAGCGACTTCACCGCTGATGATACCATCACCGTCAAGGCCACGCCCACCGCAACCGGGGAGGCTCCGGCCAACTCCGCTATGTTTGCGGCCAGCTTCACCGGGCCGGGCGCGGGCCAGATGGCGGTGTTTGTGGGTGATATGCAGGTATCCGCTCCCGCAGACAAAGGTGCGGACGGCAGCTACACCATGACCGTCAGCGCCGCCGATGTGCTGGAACAGGGGAATGTGGAGCCGAATGGCGACCCCATCACCCTGACCGCGAAATTCGTAGGGAATAACAATATGGCGGACGCGGCAGGGACGGTAAATATCAATATTTCCGCCGTTGCGAAGGTGGAGAAGTACGGCTCTACCACCTATGTGGGCAATTTGGACGATGCGTTCATAGAGGGGAACGACGGTGCCATTATTACACTGCTGTCGGAGGTGGATTTAGGTGCCAATTATATTAGCATCGACAATACTTTCACTTTGGATTTGAACGGGCAGACTGTCAAAGCAACTGGCTCTGGCGCATTTAATATCTCAGGCGGCAGCCTTACCATTCAAGACAGCGGAACCAGTGGAAAGATTGAGAGTTCAAATATTACAGTCAGTGTAATTGGCGGAACTCTATCCATCGAAAGCGGGACTGTTTCAGGATTTTACGGTGTGGGAATTTACGGTGGAACCGTCAACATTTCCGGCGGAGTTATCTCGGGAGAGGAAATGGGATTGTGGGTACGCAATTCCGGGAAAGCAGTTCTCTCCGGCGGAACCCTCATAGGAAAATCTGCAGTATCTATAAATGTCGATGCGTCTGTCACGCTGAAAAATCTACTTGCGGAGGGCTATGCCTATCACAGAAATAACCTACCTGTTACAAAGGCAGAAGGATGGGTGGATAGCAGCAATACTTGGGGGGAAGTATCGCTTGATACAAAAGCCCTGCTGACCGGCACAGTGACGGTGAAGAAGTGCAACCATACCGGCGAGGGCGTCTGCGAGTACACCCATGCCACCGGCACCACCACCCACCAGCAGACCTGCCTTGCCTGCGGCCGGGCGGCGGCCGCGGAGAAATGCAGCTTTGACGAAACCGGGGCCGCGCTGGCGGTTGCGCTGCCCGAGGATCTGAACTTGATCTATGACGGCACACTGCAGAGACCCGCCGTCACCGTCACCGTGGACGGGATAACCACGCTCGAAAAGGGTACTGACTATGGGGTGTACTACCTCGACAGCGTCAACGCCGGAAATACGGCAAAAGTGACCGTCACTGGCACAACGTTCACCGGCACCTTCACATTGCCGTTCACAATTAAGCCGGCCACGCCTACGCTTGCATGGGAAAGCACCACACAAGAACTGACCTACACCGGCAACGAGGCGATGATTACTGCGCCCAAAGCAACAGGAGTGAATGGCACCCAGCTTGGTATCACCCACGATACGGGTCCTTGCCAGTTTTCCTATGCAACGCAGGGCAGCAGCGAGTTTACGAATGGCCTGCCCATCAACGCCGGGACTTATACCATCAAGGCCAGCGTTGCGGCAAAGGGCAACTACGCCGCCGCTGAGAGTACGAACACGCTGACGCTGACCATCCGCAAAGCTGCGCCCCTCACCCCCAAGACCGGCGATCTGGCGGTTGCCAATAAGCAGGAGCATACCTACACCTACGGCCTGGGCGCTCTGCGGCCCGATGTGCAGGAGGGCATGAGCCTGGGCAGCACCGCCGTCACCTACGAGCTTGGTCCGGTCAATCTGGGCAGCTACTACGACAGCGGCGCAATGATTGACGGCCAGACCCTCACCCTGCCCATTAAGGCGGTGGAGAGCGACAGCGAAACTAAAATCGGAACCATCACCGTCACTATCCATACCCAAAACTTCGAGGATATGACCGCCACCATCGACGTGCGGAGCGTCAACAAGCAGTCCGTGGACATTTCCGGCGTGACACTGACCGGGCGTACCTATAATGGCAGTCCCATTGAATACCAGCAGACCGCCACCGCCTCTGTGGACGGCAAGACGGTAAACGTAAATGGCTTTGTCTACACCTGGGATACCCCGAACCATGCGGCCCCGGTCAATGCCGGGAACTACACCCTCACCGTTTCCGTGGACCCGGAGGATCGGAACTACACTGGCAGCACAACGATTCCCGTTGTGATTGAACAGGCGGAAATCAGAGTTACCGCCCCAAGCAAAACGATTTATGTGGGGGAAACTGCCCCCGTATTCTCTGCGGCAGACTGTAACATCACGGGCCTTGTTCAAGGTGAAAACCTGAAAACCCCGCCAACCGTAGCCTATGCCGAAGCCCCGGATACCTCCAAAACCGGCTCTGTGACGGTCACGGCCAGCGGAGCGGAAGTCCCGGAGGGCGGTAATTACAAAGACAGAATCGTCTATGAGAACGGAACCCTGACAATTACCAGTAAACCCTTGCCGCCTGCCAAATATACCATAACAGTACAGGCCGGAACCGGCGGCACAGCTTCCGCTTCTCCGACATCAGCGGAGAAAGGAACAAAAATCACCCTGAACGCCACACCGGACGGCGGCTATCACTTCAAGGAATGGCAAGTCATTTCCGGCGGCGTGACAATCAGTAATAACAGCTTTACCATGCCCGCCGCAAATGTGACTGTCAAAGCGATGTTTGAAAAGGACGGCGGTACTACACCGCCACAGCCTGCGGAATACAGCGTGACCTTTGATGGGAACGGCGGCACAAGCCCGGCGGCGCAGACCACCACAGGCGGGAAATTGACAAACCTGCCGACTTCCACTCAAAGCGGGTATTCCTTTAACGGCTGGTACACTGCAAAAACAGGCGGCGATAAAATCACCCTTGATACCATCTTTACATCAAGTGTGACCGTCTATGCACATTGGACGAAAGACAGTAGCGGCGGTTCCTCCGGCGGTGGGAACGGAAACTCTGGCGGTTCCAGCAGCGGGGGAGGTTCCTCGTCCGGCGGCGGTCCTTCCAGCGGTGACAATGGTTCCTCCGGCGGCGGCTCCACGATTGTAGCGCGTCCCGACGAAACCAAGCCGGACACTCCTACCACCAGCCAGACCAAACCGGCAACACCGGATAAAAACGGGAATGTGGCGGTGGATAACGGCACTGTCCAGTCTGCCATCAACACGGCAAAGAACGACGCCAAAAAGAACGGCAATACTGCAAACGGCGTGGCGGTTGTCATTCCTGTCACGCCAAAAGAAGGACAGAACTCTTTTAACGTAACTATTAACGCCCAAACCCTGAACACCCTCGTCCGCGAAAAGGTGAAGCGGCTGGAGATCAACATTGAGGGCGTGGTTGTTGGAGGAATGGACACAAAACTGCTGAAATGGCTGGATACCCTGTCGGCAAACGGGGACGTTATTTTCCGGGTGAAACAGACAGACCCGTCCGGTTTATCCAAAGAAGCCAAAGCTGCCATCGGCACAAGGCCGGTCTATGACCTGTCGCTGGTGTATCTCTCCGGCGGGAAAGAAACGCCGATTACCGATTTTGACGGCCACACCATCGCTGTCCGTCTGCCTTATGCTCCGGCAAAGGACGAAAAGACCGGAAATCTCTATGCGGTCTATGTGGATGGCAAGGGCAAGGTGGAATGGCTGACAAAATCCAGCTATGACCCTGACCTGGGTACGGTTGTTTTTGAAACCGGGCATTTCAGCATCTACGGCATCGGCTATAAGAACCCTGCCCCGGCCTTTACGGACATTAAGAACCACTGGGCTGAGGATAACATCATCTTCGTAGCCAGCCGGGGGCTGCTCGCCGGTACTGGAAACAACCAATTCAGCCCCGACACCGGCATGACGCGGGGAATGTTCGTCACCGCCCTGGGGCGGCTGGCAGGCATCGACCAAGCCGACTATAAAACCGGGAAATTCACCGATGTGAAAGCAGACGCCTACTATGCCCCTTATGTGAACTGGGCGGCAGAAAAAGGCATTGTAAACGGCACCTCCGCCACCACCTTTTCCCCGGACACCAATATCACGCGGGAACAGATGGCGGTCATTATGGCAAATTACGCGAAAAAGCTGGGCTATGACCTGCCGGCTGCCCATGATGCTGTGACGTTTGCGGACAACGCGCAGATCAGCGGCTGGGCGGCAAAGGAAGTCAAAGCCATGCAGCAGGCGGGCATCCTGGCGGGGAAAGGCGGCAACCGCTTTGACCCGAAAGGAACCGCCACCCGCGCCGAGGTCGCTACCGTCCTGCGGCGGTTTGTGGAGATTGTCATTGACCCGCAGACCGCCCAGGGCTGGATGCAGAACCACAGCGGCTCCTGGCAGTATCTGAAAAACGGCAAACCTGCCACCGGCTGGCTGTACGATGATAAGAAATGGTACTGGCTGGACAGTAACGGCTGGATGTTTGCCGGCGGTTTCAAACAGATTGACGGCAAGTGGTACTACTTTTATGCGGACGGTTCAATGGCGGTCAATACCACCATTGACGGTTACGCCATCGGCTCGGACGGGGCCAGAAAATAGGACGGGAAAGGAGCGGCATCAGCCTTGGAGATTCCTGAAGCGATACAACCGAATACCGCCCAGAGGTAATTAGGTGCCGCAATCCCGGCTGACCCAATCCTTCTTTGTCGCATAGCGGTTAATTTTATGGAGGCCGTCTATGCGTAAACGTCCCTTTTGATCTATCTCTGCCCTTATGGGGCAGAGGCTTGAATAACAGAATAACCGATACGTTCAGGGCGCAGATGATGCAACAATCATCTGCGCCCTGTTTTTGTCTGCCCTTTTTCGGCAAAAAGAAGGGATATTCTGGCAAAAAAGACAAAAAGCGCACTGTATGGGGAAAGAGAAACGACAAACCTCCCCCTGCCCCGCGCTTTTTCTACATAGCCCGACAATTTCATAGGTTCCATTGTTTGTGGGGACCCGGCTGCCGGTCCCCGCCTCTATTCGATTCACCCGTCAACCACGCCTGAATCGAAATGGAGGAAAACTATGGGATTTCACTATGGATACGAA
>QZDW01000036.1 GCA_009917545.1 bacterium 1XD42-76 | reverse complement strand
AAGCCGCGTTCGGCATTTTCATTGTTACCAGTCTGTGCAGTCATAGGCGCGTTCCTCCAAATAGCGTTTTAACAGCTTTATAGAGCTTGTCCGGCGGGTCTGTACTGTTGTCCTCGGAATGTTGCAGTATGTCGCAATTTCCCGTTCGCTCATATCAAAGAAATAATACAGCAGTACCGTTTCCCGTTTTTCGTCCGGCAAACTGTGCAGGGCTTCGGCAAGTAGCTTTGCAGTAATTTCCTTGCCGCCGATAACGAAAGACTGTTCCGCTTCATCATCTGCAAAATACTCGTCGCAGACGTAAAGCCTGTTTTCTTCCTCCGGCGACAGATCGGAAAAGGTAATTTCGCGTAATTGCCGCTGCTTTGTGTCCCTGTGGGCGTTCATAGCTTCATTCTTTAACGCCCGCTTACAAAAACCGTTAAAAGCACAACGGATTTGCCATTGGGTACGATTAGGTTCGTTCATGTTCTCACCTCCTTTCGCTGCCGCGAAAGCGGGTGATTTTTTCTGATGTCCCCTTTCGTAAACCCTCAAACCATAAAAATTAAAATTGGACGTTGGTTTCGGGGAATTTCTCAAAAAATTTTTTGAGAAATTATAAAATGCGCCCGTCTGTAAAATGCAGACGGACGCAAAGGAATTGTAAGTAGTATTTAGTTGATTAGATAGTTCATATTCGTGGGTAGAATTTCCCCCGGCGGCGGTCGGGCTTTTTTTGATATGTCAATGACTGTCGGATTTTGTTGATAGGGTATGTGTTTCATGGCGGCTACCTCCTTTAGCCGCCGCTTTTAACAGTGATACCACGTTATTTCTTGACGAAGATAAAAAGGAAACGGCGGCTTCGATTTCTCAAAAGCCGCCGCATAAGAATAGGCGTGTGAAAATATCTCTACTGTACGACGACTTTTTTTCTTTTGCCGTCGTGCGGCAGATTGTTTATTTTAATTTTGCTTTTTAACTTTTCAAAGTTTAATTAAATTTGAATATTGGCTCAATATCATTTTTTATAAAATCAACTCTATCCTTAACTCTCGGAACAAACAAAGAAGAAATAGCTACTACTATTTTGTCTTTAGTATTGACATATATTGTATTTCCCCCGTCACCTAAAGCTGCAAAAGAGCAATCTTTTTCGTCAATGATCCACCACAAATAGCCATATTTGAGGTTGCGCGTTTCCCAAACGCTTTGTACCTGCGTACTTTCGGAAACCCATTTCTCGGAAACAATCTGTCTGTTGTACAAAAATCCCTTATTCAAATATAGCAGTCCTAATTTAGCCATATCCATAGTTGTAAGGGATAGTCCCCACCCCGCCGTATTCGTTCCATTAGGGTCAGCAACCCAACCATTTATGCCTTTAGACTTATAAAAATCAAATTGTTCTTCTTTATTGCGGAAATACACATTTTTTTCAACAGAAATTTTCAAAGGTGAAAATAGATTGTCCTGTGCAAATTCTAAAACAGATTGTCCAGTAGTATTGATAAGTATGCCGGATAAAATATCAATCCCGATTACAGGCGCGTATCTAAAATCTCCAATTTTACCACTTCCCCCCAATAGGTCAAGAGAGGACGTTACCCAATCCGCACTCGAAAAAAATTTTGTATAAGGATTAGACTTATATTTATATGGAGCAGTCATTGTAAGCAAATTTTTGATTGTAATATGCTGAATTGTTTTTTCTCTTTTTTTGATTTTGTAATTCGGGAAGAAATCAATTACTTTTTCATCAAGGTTTTTGATATAGCCTTTATCTATGGCAATTCCAAACAACATAGATATAATGCTTTTTGTCACTGAAAAAACATGAATAGGTTCGTTTTCTGAACACTGATTAAAATAACTTTCGTAAACGACACTATCATTTTTAAGTACAACTATTCCGGCTATATTACCATATTCATTTTTTACTTTGTTTTCTAAGGACATTATTTGTTCCTGCTTCATGCTATTTTATTTAACCTCCGTTTTTCATATCTTTCTAATTGGATAATAGACTTCTGTAATCAATTCATCTTCACTTGAAATCTGATAAGGGTCTGTTACATACACTTCAAACAATGTACTGGTACATTCATACCCATTTTGCTCTGCCCATTTTGTTTGCCTTGCATATACAGAAGATAAAATCGAATAGCTCCCTTTGATAACAGTTCTTAGACATAACCCTGCCTTAAAATCTCTTGTTCCAGTTGCATATTCTTTGACAGGAATGGCAAATTCTGTATCTAAGCCAAATGGACTAAATTCCTCACTATGAAATAATACCATTGGGGGATTGCTTATAGTTAAATTTTCTTTTTGTATCTTGCTAAATAACTTTCCAAAATTAAGTACATATTCATCAGAGAAGTTATTTGCTTCAACCATTTTGCGGATTGAGAGTAAATACATCTTTGGAACGTCCACAAGCTCTACATCAATATCATCTAAATATGACATAATGGGCTTTCCACATTTTATATTTGATATGTCGTGTTCTAATTGATTTAGACTTCTTTCACATTCCTGTAAATGCTTCTTTATATCTTCTTTCTTTTGAGTAAGCGCAGCATATAACTTTTCTTCACTAAATTCTCCAAATTCCATAATTTGTTTGATTTCCTCTAATGAGAAATTGTAAGACTTTAGACGAATGATAAACAGCATTGTTTCTAACTGCTCGATAGAATAGTATCTATATCCATTTTCCGGGTTGATTTCACTCGGTAAGATAAGCCCTATTTCAGCATAATATCTGAGAGTTTTGGTAGATACCTTGCATATTTTTGAAAATTCACCAATAGATAACACTGATAATCACCACCTTTTCTTTCTTGAAGTATACACTTTGCCGTAAGGGTAAAGTCAAAGGCATTTTCTGTTGATGACTTTCTACATGAAATCTTAACGCTATATAAAATTCAAATCAACACCTATATAAAAGAATTATTTAAGCTATTGAGTGGAACTGTATAGACATATCCAAAAAGAAATGTGAACAGTAAAATGTAATAGGGTGAATAATTATGGCAAAAAGACCAGTACCACAATATGACTTTAGGGCTTTTGGGGCGGCAATCAAGGCGGCACGGACAGGGCGCAAGGAGAGCCGGAAAAAGGTATGCGACGAAATGTATATATCCCCTCGCTACCTTGCGAATATTGAGAATAAAGGGCAGCACCCCAGCTTACAGATATTCTTTGAGCTTATGCTGCGCTATAACATATCCGTAGATCAGTTCCTTATGGAGCAGCCCGCCGGGAAGAATACCCAGCGGCGGCAACTTGACGCTCTGCTGGACGATATGAGCGATACGGGAATACGGATAGTCACCGCCACGGCGCGGGAGATCGCAGAGGTAGAGGGTGAGGGAGAATAAACACTGTCCGGCAAAATTACATAGGAATTTAGGAAGCGTTGCAATTCTTTTCGGTTGCAGCGTTTTTCTTTTGCGAAAATCCGTCATTTTAGGGTTTTTCGGTGTTGTAGGTAGTAGGAAGAACTTTCGTAGCAAGCATAGGAAAAGAGTACCCTTTTCCGTATTTTCGCCCTCCTGCGCTGCGGCGCGTCGGTTGAAAATTGCTTGTTGGGAAGTGTCCCAAACCCTCGGAATGGAAAGGAGCGATTGCATGAATGGACGCAAGAGAAAAATACAAATCAAATTCTATGTAACAGAGGAAGAAAGAACATTGATTGAGCAGAAAATGAAGCTCGTCCCTACCCGGAACATGGCGGCATATCTGCGGAAGATTGCCATTGACGGGTACATTATCCAAGTAGACCATAGCGACATTAAAGCCATGACCGCAGAGATACAAAAAATCGGTGTCAACGTCAATCAGATTGCAAAGCGCGTAAACAGTACGGGCAGCGTTTACCAAGAGGATATAGAGGAAATAAAGGGGGTGCTTGCGGAGATATGGCGGTTACAAAGATTAAGCCTATTAAAAGCACGTTGAGCAAAGCCCTTGACTATATCCAAAATCCCGATAAGACAGACGGGAAAATGCTTGTGTCCTCTTTCGGCTGCTCCTATGAAACAGCCGACATTGAGTTTGAATATACCTTGTCGCAAGCTCTCCAAAAAGGGAACAATTTAGCCTTTCATCTGATACAGTCCTTTGAGCCGGGGGAAGTGGATTATAAAACCGCCCACAAAATCGGAAAGCAGCTTGCCGACGCAGTAACAAAGGGACAGCATGAGTATGTATTGACGACGCACATAGACAAGGGACACGTCCATAATCACATTATTTTCTGCGCGGTCAATTTTGTAGACCACCACAAGTACAATTCCAATAAGCGCAGCTATTACGGCATACGGAACATGAGCGACAGGCTGTGCCGGGAAAACGGCTTATCCGTCGTTGTCCCGAAAACGGGAAACAAGGGAAAGAGCTATGCAGAGTATCAAGCGGAGAAAACGGGAACCAGTTGGAAAGGCAAGCTGAAAATTGCCGTTGACGCACTCATTCCCCAAGTGTCCAGTTTTGAGGAATTGTTACAACGGCTGCAAGCTGCGGGCTATGAGATAAAGCCGGGGAAATATGTGTCCTGCCGCGCTCCCGAACAGGAACGCTTTACCCGCCTTAAAACTCTCGGCGCAGACTATACAGAGGAAGTCATAAGGGAACGCATAGAGGGCAAACGCGCCCGCGCTGCGAAAGCTCCCCGTGCAGATCGCGGCGGCGTTAGCCTGCTGATTGACATTGAAAACAGTATCAAGGCGGCGCAGAGCAAAGGCTATGAACACTGGGCGAAAATCCACAATCTGAAACAAGCAGCTAAGACCATGAATTTCTTGACGGAAAATAGGATTGAACAGTACACGGATTTAGTCAGCCGGATTGAGGAAGTAGCAACAGAAAGTGAACAGGCGGCAGACGCATTAAAGAGCGTTGAAAAGCGGCTTGTGGATATGGCGGTACTGATGAAGCACGTCGCCACCTATCAAAAGACCAAGCCAGTGTATGACGCATACCGTAAAGCAAAGAATAAAGAGAGATACCACGCCGGACATGAGCGCGATATTATCCTCCATGAAGCCGCTGCAAGGTCGCTGAAAGCGTCGGGCATTACAAAGCTCCCCAACCTCGCAGCCATGCAAAAGGAATACGAAGCCCTCCAAGCGCAGAAAGAAGCCCTTTACGCCGACTATGGCAAGCTAAAGAAGAAAGTCCGGGAATACGACATTATCAAGCAGAACATAGACAGCATTTTACAGGCAGAGAAGCCGCCGGAACGAAAAAGGGAAAACGAACGGGGGATAATTCCATAAAGATATTGCATTTTGAATTGTTGTATCATATAATGGGAACTAAAAAATCATGCTATCTAAGAAAGTCAAGGACGGTATATAAAATGAATAAGAAAGAACTTGTAAAATATTTTTATGAAGTTATTGTTTCGGAAAATATGCTTGATGAACTCTCAAAATACATATCAGAAGATTGTATGCAGAAAGTTGGTGGAAAACCAATTTTTATAGGGGTGGACGGAATGAAACAACACCTTTTAGCTTTGAAAGAAACATATCCCGACTACACATTGAAAATTATTCGTCAATATATAGATGGGGATTATGTTATTTCAGAAGTTATTATGAAAGGAACGCACAAGGGAGAGTTTATTGGCATAAAGCCTACAAATAAAGTTTTAGAAATTACAGGAGTTAATATTGATAAAGTAATAGACGGAAGAATTGTTGAGCATGGGGGTGCTGCAAATACCTTTGAAACTTTCTTTGAACACCATTTAATTAGACCAGTATAATTAAACCAAATTGGGGCGCGGCGGCTATCAAATAGCCACCGCGCCTTGTCTTTTTTGTGAGTGCTGATTTTGATATGTTACGCAATAGAACGGCATTTCCGGGGGTAAAGGTATAATCTCCCTTGCCGCCTTATTTTCCCGTCCGGAAAGCCGCATAAATCAAGGCTTATTTCGCCCCTATCACGTCACATTCGCCCGCATTTTTCTCATGCGTTCGGCGGGTCTGTCGGTGGGTAGTGTATAAAACCATTGCATTTTGAGTTTTGAAATCATATAATAGGAACTGGAAATTAAGAATTAGACAATCGGAATTTGAGGGAGAAATAACGTATGGCAAAACAACAGCTTTCGGCAGAGCAAAAACGATTGGATACGGATATTTGGATTATAGCTTTGGTAACATTGGGAGTTTTCCTGTTTTACGTTACAGCAGGGAAACAGCTAATGAGTTTTGTTGTAAACAGCAATATTTCAGTTGTTCCAAGATTATTACTTAATGCAGGGGTACAATTTGGCGTAGCCGGTTTGGGAATTACAATCGTTTGTATTCTGCGTAAGGAAAAATTTACGCACTTTGGACTAATACGGAAAAATGTTTTCAAAGCAATCATTTGGACAATTATATGCTTTGTCCCGTCCATTCTCTATGTTTTTTTATCAGGTCAGTTCAATGGTTATCAGCCGTTCAGTATTTTAATTACTGATGATGTAATTGCAAGCGGCATCCCATTTTCAATAATTGGTATGGCATTGATTATTGTTGTATGGGGATTTTTTGAAGGATTTAACTATGCTGTTATTTGCGAAAAGATTAACAGCCGATATCCTTCAAAGAAGAAATGGTTAGATTACGGAGCTATCACTTGTGCAATAATTTGTATCCTTTTTCATCCATTTAGCACTTCTTTTTGGGGAATTGTTGAGATAATAACCACATTTATTGCAATATATGGTATGCTTATGGTAAGAAAGCAAACGGGCAACGCATGGGGGTGTGTCTTTGCTTTTTGTTTTATCTGGAACGCCATATAAATTCCAGTTTGTAGGACAAAAGAAAAACTGGGACGCGGCAGCTTTTCAGTAGCCACCGCGTCCCGGTTTTCTCATGGGTGCAGAGATTAAAATGTTACGCAATAGAACGGCATTTTCGGGGATAAAGGTATAAATCCCTTGCCGCCTTATTTCCCCGCCCGGAAAGCCGCATAAATCAAGGCTTATTTCGCCCCTATCGCGTCACATTCGCCCGCAGTTTCCTCATGCGCTCGGCGGTCTGTCTGCGGGTGATACGCTTCCGGCAGTCCGGGCAGTAGACCGCCCGGTTAGAGCTGGACGCAAAGGGCGCACCGCACACGCTACAACGGCGCATATCACCCGTTTGGTAAATCTCGGCGTACAGCTCCTTGTCTGCGGGCAGTACCGCAATGCGGAACCATTTACAGAGCAGGGAATAGGAAATAAGCTGCGGACAAACGCACTCGTCCCCGTCGTCCAGCAAGATACAATTCCCATTATCGCAGTTACAGCAAGTCCGGCGCACAAGGGTATTGACTTTCCGGCTTTGGGGCGGCGTTAGCCGCTTAATGTCGCTCATACCTCGTCGGCGGGATAAAGGGCAAGCCCCGCAAACTCCGCTTCGGTCATGCGTCCCACTTTGGCAAGGGTGCGGGCGGCAAAGTCCCGCATTTCCCCGTCCATAAAGGGCAGCGCGGCGTTCATAGCCACGACAAGCCCCTCCTTGCTCCCGGTCATGTAGATACTCAAAAGGTTGGTTTCCTCCACCGTGAAATTATTGTATTTGTTCATGCTCATACCTCCAATCCGTGATCTTTCTTTTTTGCCGCCGCCTTTTTCGGGGCGGTTCTCTTTTTATCCTGTGCAAGCTGCGCCCGGACAGAGGGGCGGGGCTTCCTTACCTCCCTGTCCCGGTTCTCGTCCTTGCCGATCAGCGCGTATGTACCGTGCCTGTCCTTGATCTGCGAAAAGGAAAGGGTCTTATAGGGCAGCATAGAGAAAAGGCGTTCCGTGTCCTTTGTGGACGCAAGCCGTTCAAAGGACGGGGACAGTTCCACCATGAAATGCGATTTGTCCGGGCTGTTGGGGGCAGACGGCTTTTTCATGTCTGCCACAATGCGCCGCGCTTCCCGGTCGATCATGCCCTCATGCAATGCGGCGATATGCTCCTTAAAATCCCCCGGTTTCAGCTTATCCCGGCTTTCCTTTTCCTCCCGTAACAGGGATTGCAGGGCTTCCGGGTCTTTGGGCTGTACCTCGAAGCGTTCAAACTTCCCAAGCTGGGGGTCGGGATAACCGTCAAAGTGTCGGTCTGCGGGCTGCTCCCGCGTCCCATGCTCATACACAAGCGTCACCGTCCCGGCAGCAAGGGTATCATTCTTGACGCGCTCATAGTGCTTTTCATAGTCCAGCTCGTATAAATTGCCCTTGATCTTCCCGTCCTGTACCCCGGTCAGCTCCACGGCATACGCAAGGATATGGTCGCGGGTCTGCTCCTTATAGAAACGCCATGTATTGTTAGGGGCGGTGTCGCTGATAAAAACGTCACGCTCTCTAAAGCAGTACGTCCCGGACGGGCGGGAAAGCCACAAGAGGGTTTTATCCTCCTTGTTAGGGCTTGCCGCCTTTTCCGCAATAATCTGTTTATCAATGTCAAAATCGCTCTGATAAAATCCCGTGTTCTGTTTCAGAATGGCTTCAAGGGAAGCCAGTACGTCCACATCTTCAAATTTATTCAGTTTCCCCATAGGGTCAGCTCCTTTCCAAGTCCTGCGACTTACTTCTTGCCTGTTTCTTCTGCGCCGCCCGTTCCTTGTCGGCTCTAAGCTGCGCCCGGATAGAGGGCTTCTTTTCCGGCTTTTTCCCCGGCTCCGCTTTCTTGCCCTGTTCCTTTTCCGCTTTCAGCGCGGCGGCATACTCGGCAAGGGAGATCTGTTCGCCGCTTCTCGCTTTTGCTTCCAGCTCGTCAGCGGTAGGGGTGGGCGTGTTGTTGATGATACCGTCAAAATGGTTGTCGTTCTGCTCGATTGTGTCCTCGACGTGCTTTAATGGGTCTGCCTTTTCCGGCTGCTCTGCGGCTACTGCAAACGCCTGTGTCCCGTTCCCCATAATGAGATACTTTCCGTCCTCCGACGTGTGGTGTAGCCCATACCCGGCTTCCCGCATTTGTTCGGCGGTCATGTCGGTTACAGAAAAGCTCCCCCGTGGCGTTCTGATCTGCTCCCCGGTCATGCGGGTGTCGGGGGTAAGCTGCGGTGTCCGCTCCTGTAAAAACTCCGGCACTTCCCGATAGCCGTAACTGTCCGCATAGTGAGCGGTGTCCTGCCCGTTCTGATGAAGCACTACCACGTCAGAAGTCGAAAGGCTGTGTCCCTTAAAGTCTGTGGGGTGGTCGATATTAAAACGGATAGAAATATCTCCAAGCGTCATATCCGGCGCAAGGGGCGCGGTATAGATAAGGTCATAATTTGCCGGGTCAACAGAAAGCCCAGCCGCCTGCAGGCGGTCGTAAGGCTCAAATCGGTAGTCCCTTGTTTCGTCGCCGCGCTTTAGCTGGTAAATGGAAAAGGTGTCTTTTTCCGGCTCTTTCTCCGTGGTGGTCGGCTCCGGCGTTTCCTGTCCCGGCTCTGCGGCGGGCTGTGCTTCCTGCGCCTTTGCATAAAGCTCTTTTACGTCGCCCTGTGTCAGCTCCCCGGTTTCCAGCTTCCCCAAAAGCTCCCGGCACTTCTCCGGGGTTCCCGTGTAGAGAATATCCCCCAGCTTCGCCATGCCGTTATCCTGCGCCACATACTCCTGCAAGAGATAGCTGTTTTCCGGGCTGTCACTGTACGGGTTCTGCCGCACCTTGTAAAAGGTTTCCGGCGTGGCGGCGTTCCCCGGCTCCGCGCCCTGTGTTTCCTCCTGCGGCTGCTCCGGGGCGGCTTCTTTCTGCGTGGCGGCTTCCTGCCTTGCCCGTTTCTGTAACTCGGTGGGGCTTTCCCCGGTAAGGGGCTGTATGCACTTGATACGGTCGGCGGCGTAGATCGCGTTGTCATTTAGCTGCCGCTGCCATGCTTCCGCGCTGGGCGCATAGCGGAAGCCGTTCCCTTTGAGTTCCTCCCGTATCTCCTTATCCGGTTTTTCATCAAAGAAAACCTGCAAGCGGTTATCCGTCGTGTTGGCTTCCACACGTCCCCCGTCAAACTCCCAGCCCACATATCCAAGCTCTTTCCTGCGGGTGAGGGCGGTAATGCGGTCTTTCAGCCTGTGGATTTCCGCGTTGTTGTTGGATAGTTCGTAGCTCTCAAAGGGTTTCGGGTTCCCCCGCCAGCTCCCGGACATGGACGCTTTCATTTTTTCGATCTGTTCCGGGGATAAATGGGGGCAGCCGTCAAGGGTCTTATGCTTGCGGTAGTAGGCATTGACCGCTTTCATGGTTTCCTGCAAGGCTTCCAGCTTCGCAAGTTTGCTTTCCAGCTTAGAAACAGCGTTCGGGTCGTCGGCACTGATACCGCCCATGCCGGTACTGCGGATTTTGTCAAGCAAGCCCTGTATCTCCGTAAACTCCTGCATATTTTTATCTGCGGCGGCGTTCTGCTTCTCCTTTTTGCGGACAGGGAAATTGCTTCCCCCGGCGATCATAATAGACGGGACGCGGGCGGTGATCTCATAGCCCTTATTCATGTTTGCCGCCAGCTTCCGGGCGTAAGCGTCAAGCAGCCCGTCAATCTTTTCATGGAAAGAGGGGTCAACGCGCTTTTTCTGCCTTGCGGCAATCTCGGCGGCTTCGTCTACATAGTGGCGGTATTCTGCCGTTGCGCTTCCGGGCTTGTAATCGGAAAAACTGATTGCTTCCTTTGCGCGGCGGGCGGCGTTCTCATTGATCGGGTAGTATGTAACCGTTGTTTCCGTCGGCTCCGGGGTGGAAGTCTGCGCCGCTTCGCTGGTGGTTGGCTCTGCCTGTTCCGGCATATCTGCTTTTTCAGAAACGGGGTTTTCCGGCTCCGGCGGCTTTTCCTGTGCTTCGGGTTCTCCCGGCTCCGGCGGTTCGGTGGTTTGCGCTGCTTCCGGCTCTTGCGCGGTATAAGGCTCATACCCATTAGCGGCGTATTCCTCCACGGTCATTCCTGCGGCGGCGGCTTCCTGTGCAATTTCTTTCTTGACGTGTTCCTTGTAGGCGGCAAGTTCCACGTCAAAATCTTTGAGCTGTGGGACGGGCGGCAAATGGTATTTGCCTTGATTGATAAGCCCCCGGCACTCGGCAACGTAGGCTTGCATGGCGGTATGGTAGGCGGTTTCCGTTGGGGTAAGGCTCTCCCCGGCTTGCAAGGCTCCTCCGGCAATACGCTCCATTTCGGATAAACTGCAATGCAGTTTCAGATAGGGAATAAACTCATTCAGCAGCATTGCCCGGTGTTCCTTGTCGGCTTCCAGTGCTTCCTTGCCCTCATGCTGTAAAAGATAGTTTTCCCAATTCGGATCATTGGCATAATAGGTATGGTACTTTTCGATATGTTCTATCAATGCGCCCTCCCCGTCGCCTAAATCCTGCCGCCCCTCGTAGTGGTCGGGTGTGCCGTTCATCACATAATCAATGCGGAACTCCGTTTTATCATATCCGGGGCTTGCAAGGTTCGCTTCGTCAATGGCTTCGATAAGGGCATTGGCACGGGACAGGGGGAATGTGTCGCCCTCCCGTAGCTGGGGGCTTTCGCTCCAAAGGATTGTGATGGTCGGCTCTGCGGCAAGGTCGGGTGTCGGCTCTTTTTCTGCTTCCTGTGCTTTCGCGGCTTCCCGTTCCTTTTGCAGCTCCGCAAAATGCCCGTCAATGGTGTTGATGATCTCGGCGGCGGTGGCGCGGATTGTTTCAAGGGAAATTTTCAGCTCCGCAAGCTCCCGCCCGCTGCTCCACCCGGCGACGTACCCAAAGGAATAGTCGGACGTGTCAAGCCCGTAATGCTGGCACACGGTATAGGCGATACTTTCAGCCTGTACCTCACGGGTGCGGCGGTCGGGTCTGTCCGGCTGTTCCGGGGCGTTAAGGTCAATGTCGTGCAGCTTCGCGTGGGCGATTTCATGGATCGCGGTCTTTAGGTTCTGAAGCTGGCTCATGCCCTCGTCTATGGCAATGCGCTTTTCCTCTAAATGATAGTAGCCGTGGGCTGTCCCCTCGATCTTCTCAAAGCCCATAGGCACGGGAGAGGTCTTTTCCAGCGCGGCGAAAAAATCCTCGTATTGTTCCACGTCCCCGGTCAGCTCGTTTGCGGAAATGCTGGGAAGCTCCCGCCCCTCGGTCTGCGACACGTCAAAAACGGCGACAACTTTATAAGCGGGGATTTGGATTTCCTTTGTTTCCGTGACGGGCTTCCCGTCCTTGCCTATTACTGTCTTTCCCGTCTGCGGGTCTTTCTTCTCTACCTCCTGCCGGATTTTGTACGGCGACGGGGCAAGTATGCGTATGCCCTTTTCCCCGCGCATTACGTTCCGTCCAAAGTTATTTTTCCATGCGTTAAATCCGGCGATAAGGGAAGCGTCGGGCTTCTGCATGGCGATCAGCAGCGTATTGTTGAAGCTGTAATTGTGGAATTTTGACATGACTTGCAGATATTCCTTGTAGCGTTCACTGTCAAATAATTCTGTAATTCCCTGCTCCAAGCGGTCTGTGATCTCTTTCAGCTTTTCAGCGGGTTTGTCGGCGGTAAGAATAATCGGGTTCACCGGGCGCGGCTGGGCTTCCGGCTGCGGCTCCTGCGGGGCGGCTTCCTGTTCCGGCGCGGCTTCGTCCTTTTCCAGTTTATCCGGGGTAGGGCGTTCCGGCTCCGGGAAGCTCATAACCCTGTATTCTTTCGGTATGTCATTGTCCCGCCCTTTGTACCACTGTGAAAAAGTGTTGCCGTTGTTGTAGATATAGCCTTGATCGGTAAACTGTCCCCGGTCTTTCTGTACCGCGTCCCGCCCGTATTCCTCATACTTGAAATACTTCTTTGCTTCTTCGGGCAGCTCCAATTCGTCCAGCTCGTCAATGAGGTAATAGCCGTAGTCGGCTTCGGTTCGGACAGCAGGGTATATCCAGTAGCAGTCAAGGTTTTGCGCAAGGTTGATAAGGTCTTTCACGCTCCCGGCGTATTCTCCCAGCGTTACCGCCGCCGTGAATTTGTCCCTGTCCTCGTCGCTTTGCATTTCTAAGAGCTTGCCTAAATAATTCAGCTCGTCAATGGTGCTGCCCTGTATCACGGAAAGCGGCACGTCAAAGGGGTATTGCTCGGTGTTGGAAAATCCATTGATGAAAAAATCCTGCGGGTTCTCTGCGGTAATGCCGACGCTTTTCATGGCGGCGTGAAGCTGCTCCGCGGTGGTCGGCATGGAAAGCCACTCGCCGCCCGGTTTCCCGGTTTCAAAGCGGGTGCGGCTGTCAATCAATATTGAAAATGTTTCGCTCATTTGCTTGCTCCTTTCTTCGTTCATCATGCGGTGCATAAGCTCGAAATCCTCTATGCTCATGCTCCCGTCAAATACATAGGGGTTAAAATCCTCCCCGTCCCGGTAGGGTTTTTCCGAAAAGGGAAGCCCTGCGGTGTGGGCGGCGGCTCTTGCTTCCTCCAACAGCTCCGGGGGTAAGGTGTCGTCGTGGGCTTCGATAAAGTCAGCCACGTTGTTATAGCCGTTCTCATAGTGGCGGCGTACCCCGGCGGTCAGCTCCGCAAGGTTCATGTCCTCGCCCAAGTAACCGCAATAGTAGCCGTTTAGGACAACGGCGGCGGGGTCTTTTTCCTGTATCTCCCGCAAGTGTCCCCTGTCCTCCGGGGTGAGGGTGTCGTCCGTTTCAAGGTAGATATAATCGCTGTGCCATGAACGCCCCTCCCGCCAAAACGCTACCCATGCAATCCCCGCTTGCAGTTCGTCTTGATAGTCCCTTACGGCTTCCCGTAAACCTGCCATAGCTTCATTCCTCCTTTCCGTTGGGGCAGAAAAAGGGCGCGGCGTTCCGGCTCCCTTGTCCGTCCTACACCGCGCCCGCGCTTTCTGCCAAAGTTTTTTATTTTTTCAAAGAGGGTAAAACCCTCTAAAGATACAGAGGGTTTGGGACACTTCCCAACAAGCAAAATCCCCGTCCGGCGCGTCAGCGTCGAAAGGGGATTTACGGAAAAGGGTACTCTTTTCCTATGCTTGCTACGAAACTTATTTTTTCTTCGGTATCTCTATCTTGTAGTTGACATACTTCCCGCCCGTATCAGCTAAAACAACGGTTCCGTCATATGTTTTGCCTGTTTTCGGGGAATACAAGCCCTTGACATTCGCCTTGCCGGACTTTAAGAGGGCGGCGGCAATCTTCGGGGTAAAGGTAACTTTTCTTTCCTCAAAGAAACGGTCGTTTTTCCACATGGTAAAGGCGCAATCCCGGTTAGAGCAGTAGAAATTCTTCTTGCCCTCATAGACGGGGGAACCGCAACGGGGGCATTTCCCGATAGAGGGCTTTTCCTCCCCGCCCGTGAAAGCCGCCTTGCCTTTGTCGGCGGCGGTGTTTTCCTTTACCAGCTCCCGCGCCATAGCTTCAATGCGCTGCATAAACTCCCCAGCGTCGGCGGCTCCCTTTGCGATCTGCATCAGATTGTTTTCCCATTCGGCGGTAAGCTGCGGGGAAGTCAGCATATCCGGCAGGACAGACACAAGGGCGGCTCCGTTCTGCGTGGGGATAAGCTGCTTTCCCTTGCGCTCTGCAAAGCCGGACTTTACCAGCTTTTCAATGACAGCGGCGCGGGTGGCGGGTGTGCCAAGCCCCCGGCGTTCCGCGTCCGGGTCGGTGTCCCCGTTCCCGGCGCGTTCCATTGCCGAAAGTAAAGTTGCTTCGCTGTGGGGCTTCGGCGGCGTTGTGAAATGCTCTGTCACCTTTGCCGTGGGGCTTTCAAAGGTCTGTCCCTCGGAAAGCTCCGGCAGGGTGTTTTCTTCCTCCATATCCTCCGGGTCGGGCTTGCCCTTTAATGTCGCCCGGTAGCGGCGTTCAAGGTCTTTCCAGCCGCCCGCAAGCACTGTCTTTCCCCGTGCCGTAAACTCCGTACCGGCGCATGAGAAAACCGCCGTGACCGCTTCAAAGATATGCGGCTCGGCGGCAGCGAAAATAAGACGCGCCCCGGCAAGGGTGAGGATATTCCTTTCACTTTCCGGCAGGGCGGCAGGGTCGGTCTTTGCAAGCTCCATAGTGGGGATAATGGCGTGGTGGTCTGAAACTTTGCTGCTGTCAAGCGTCCGGGAAACGTCCGGGGTAAACTCCGCGCCCTCCATAAAAGGCAGCTTGCCGGATAACATGGTAACAGTCTTTGCCGCCGTGTCCCCCATGTCGTCGGTCAAAAATGCGCTGTCTGTCCGGGGATAGGTAAGCAGCCGTTTTTCATATAAGGTCTGTGCAAGGTCAAGGGTCTGCTTCGCCGTGTAGCCGTAGATTTTATTGGCTTCCCTCTGTAAAGAAGTGAGGTCAAAGAGCTTCGGCGGGGCGGTGGTCTTTTTCTCTTTGGTGAGGGAAACGCAAACCGCCGTTTCCGCTTCGCAAGCCGCTTTCAGTGTGGCGGCTCCCGGTTTATCTGAAATCCTTTCGCTGGCGGCTTCCGCGCCGGATAAGTCAAGGCGTACATGGTAATATTTTTCTTTCTTGAAATGGGAGATCGCTTCGCCCCGGTCAACCAGCATTTTCAGTGTGGGGGTCTGTACCCGCCCCACGTTCAAGGTCTTGTGATACAGGCAGGAGAAAAGGCGTGTCGCGTTGATACCAATGATCCAGTCGGCTTTTGCGCGGCACAATGCGGAAGCATAGAGCGCGTCATAGTCCCGCCCGTCCCCTAAGTCTGCAAAGCCCGCCTTGATCGCCGCGTCCTCCATTGAGGAAATCCACAAGCGGCGCATAGGCTTGTTACACTGTGCCACGCCGTACACAAAGCGGAAAATCAATTCCCCCTCGCGCCCAGCGTCGCAGGCGTTCACCACTTCGGAAACGTCGGCGCGGTGCATAAGCTCCTTTAAGGTCTTGAACTGTTTGCCTTTGTCGGCGGCGACGGTGTACTGCCATTCCTCCGGCAGAATGGGTAAGCTCTCATAGCTCCACTTTTTATACTGCTCCCCGTAGGCGGCAGCGTCCGCAAGCTCCACCAAATGACCGACACACCAAGAAATGAGGTAGCCCCCGCCCTCGATATATCCGTCTTTCTTTTCCTTAACGCCAAGCGCGGCGGCGATACTTGCCGCGACGCTGGGCTTTTCTGCAATGACTAACTGCACTTAAAAATCCTCCTTTCATTTTCCCGTGGTTTTCTTCTCTGTCAGCTTCTTGATACAGTACCCCACGCAGGGCGGCTCCCGGTTGTAGGGACAGCCCTTGCAGCGCGGGGGAATGGAAGCGGGCGGCGATTTTCCACGCCGCCCGTCGCCCGGTTTCTGTATCATCATTCTTTCTAAGGGGTTGTCGGTGAACAGGGTCATGCTTCCTCGTCCTCCGTTTCCCCGTCGTCCCCGGTTTCGTCGGGTTCCGGCTCGTCCTCGTCGTAATCATCAAAATCGAAATCGTCAAGGTCTGTGCCGCCCTTTACGTCCTGTTTGGGCTTCATAATCTTAAAGTAATAGAACGCACCGCCGCCCCCGGCAATGGCGACGATCAGAAAGAGCAGCAGCCCGCCCGTGCCTGTTTTCTTCTCCTTTGGTTCCTCCGGCTCGCCTTGTTCCGGCTCCGCTGCCTTGCCGCTGCAAGCGGTCATGTTGTCTTTACAGACGGGGCAGCTTACATTTACTTTCCCGGCTTCGCATTTCTCCGTACAGTTGCAGACTGCGGGCGGCTCCGTGGTGGTGTTCCCGTCCTCGATCAGTGCCATAAGGTCGGCTTCGTCCACTTGATTGAGGAAATGCACGGTGTTTTCTCCCTCGTCGTCCCGGTCAATGAGGATATAAAAGTAATTGCCGTTTTTGGTCGTCACGGTGATAAGCTGCTTGTTGCCGCCGAAATCGTCAACCAGTGTCGCGTTCCCGTCCGGGGTGAGGGGTTCTTCCTTTTCGGTTTCCTCGTAGACAACGCCGCTGTCGTCGGTCGCGTCGTCCTGCCCCTCCGGGGTCTGCGCGTAGGCGGTGACGGAAAAGCCGCCCATGAGGATAAGGGCGGCGCAAAGGGTCAAAAGCATTTTAAGGGTTTTCTTATTCTTCATCTTCGTTTTCCTCCTGTTCGTCGTTGTCTGCGCCGTAAGAAGCGGGCGCGGGGGTCATGCCGGGGATTGCCCCGTTTTGCAGCATGGCGGTAAGCTCCTGCGGGGAAAGCCGCATAGAGCGCACAAGCTGGACGATCTGCAAATTCTCCGCTTCGGTTTTCTGCGCTTCCAGCCCTTTGAGCTTGTTCTGATACTCGGTGATCTTCTCGCGGGTCTTTTCAATCTCCCGGTTGATACGGTCAATCTTGTTTGCTGCCATAGTGTAAAACTCCTTTCATAGTCAAAAATGTGTTCAGTTCCAATTCATCAAGCCGTACCCTTTGATACAGCCATAGTCAAGGGGGTAGCTTTTTATCTTGCAAGCGTCGCCGGAATTGCCCTCGACGGTGTAAACGCGCTGCCCGTCCGTGCCGATTACAAGCCCCACATGGTCTGCGCTCCCGTCCCCGTCCCAGTCAAAAAAGATCGCGTCGCCGGGGGCGATATTCTCATAGCCCCTCGCGCCCCATTGCCCCCGTGACTGGAACCACGGTACGCCCTGTGACTGGCACGCGGCAAAGCGCGGCTCGCTTTTCCCGGCTTGATTGTAGCACCATGAAACGAAACAGGCGCACCATTCCACGCGGCTGTTGAAGCCGTACCAGCTCCAATAGGGCTGTCCCCCTACATTGCCTACCTGTGACTTTGCCCGGTCTACCACGGCGGTATTTCCGGGGCGTGTGCCGTTTACAAGCTGCACTCCGCTTAAATCCTCCGACGGGTTCCCGTCCGGGGAACCGCCGCCGAAAATAAGGGGCTTGTTTCCGCTGGTTTCCAAGTACACCCGGAACATTTCAAGCTGCTCTGGGGTAAGCAGTCCCGGCGCAAGCTCGGATATGGGCTTGTTCTCCAGCTTGATATTGAGGATAAAATACTCATAGGGGACTTCCTCGGTGGTGGTTTCCCCGGTGTCCGGGTCTGTGCTTGTTTCTGTGCGGTAACGTATTTCCACTTCCTCCGTTAGAGTGAGGGTATATTGAAGTTCAAAGATACGCTGTATTTCTGCCTGTGCGGTCGCCGGGGTGTAGGTCTGTAAAAGCGCGGTCAGATAGGACGCTAATTCATGGGGGTTATGCCCGATACTGTCAAGGTCATAGCGGTACTCGTCATAGCCGGGGTTGTCGCGCTCGATATTGTCAATCCTGCGCTGCAAGTCCGTTTCCAGTGCCGCATAGTTGTTTTCCACGGCGACTAAATCCGCGTCCTCCGACGTGTAGGAAGTCCCGACAATGCCGTTAATCATGCCGGAAAACATAGCCCCACAAGAGGACAGCGCGGAAGAAATCATAATGAAAAGCAGCAGCGCACCTATGGCGATACATACGCCCGCCGGGTGTCGCCCGACAAATGCGATTGCCTTTTTGGTTCCCTCGGCGGTCTTTTTGGCGGCTTTTCTTGTGTTCTCCGCTGCGTTCTTGACAGACTTTGCGCCCTGTGCCTTGACAGACTTTGCATACTGCTTTTTGATACGCTGCTTCTGCATATACCGGGAGAATGGATTTGACGCGGCGATCTGCGGGTTGTCATGGAGTGCCTTTTGGTAGAGATAGTTGGCGTTTGCTTTCTGCGCCGCCTTTTCAGCTTTTGCCGCCGCCCGGTAGGGTTTGAGCTTATGGCTGCGGTAGCCCTCCTTGACTTTCCGCGCCCCGTACTTCGCGGCTTTTTCGGCGGTTTCCTCGGATTTGTGCGCACCCTCCACGCCGGAATTGTCCTTTTCCACGGAATGTACCTTGTTATGGACGAAAATACCCGCTTCCTGCGCGGGGCGGGAAAGTGGGTTCTTGTGGGGGCTGCCGTAGTTCTGCGGCTTTTCCCGTTCCTCGAAACGTAGGCGGGTCTTGCCTTTCCCGGTGGCTTCGTCAAAAGTCCGTTCCCCCACAAGTTTCTTTTCCTTTGGGATTTTCGCCTTTGCTTCGTCCAGCCTGTCAGCGGCTTTGTCGGATTTTTTGATATAGGGTTGCAGCTCCGGCGTTGCCCGTTCTTCCTCGGTGAATTGCAGCCGGGAAGTGCGGGCGCGGCTTTTGTTATTCGTTAGTTTATCTGAACCAAAATCCTCAGTTTTTCTCCAAATTAAATAAGGTATGGGATATTTT
>QZDW01000035.1 GCA_009917545.1 bacterium 1XD42-76 | reverse complement strand
CCTGCCATGCACCCCTGCAGGGATTTTTGACTACTGGGCATCCAATTTAACAGTTGTTTCGCAATTACCTATTTTATGTACTCTCGGAGTCTCTTTGTGCCTGATTTTGTGAGATGATTTTTTGTCAGATGTGCATAAATTTATGAGGCGTACGTGGAACGTACGTTGATTAAATTTATGTGCATATGACGGAAAATCATCCGCAAAGGCAGGTGCAAGAGAGATTCCGAGAGTACATATTTTTTTATCCTCCAATATAGAAAAATCTTGGCGGGAGGAAACTAAGATTCCTCCCAAAAGATGTGTCTTAAAACGCCTGTCTGCCATCGCTGTCTTTTCGCCAGCCGCCGTCTAAAGCTGCGGAAAAATACCCCCAGGAATACCAGGAATAAACATCCGCAGACCCCTGGTTGTTTCTGCCAGCCGCCGCTCCAGGCGCATAAACAGCCGCTTTTCGATGCTTGTTTCCATTTAAGTTTAAAAATGCCCGCCCAAAATAAACATATGTTTAAACATCCCCCGCGCTTTAACCGACTGAAGTAAACAAAACTCCCGCCAGGAAAGCGGTGCATACCCCAGGCATAAAACAAGCCTGACCACGGAAACTGTCACATCCGAAGGCTTAGCCTTCTTCCATCAGGAAAACCTGGGCATCCTTTCCTCGCAAAAACGAAGCACACTCCCCATAGAAAAGAATCCATGCAGGAAGGCAGATGAACTTCCATTTTAGGTGCTGCCTTAACAAAAAACCGTGGAAATCCAGGGATAAAGCGCGGATTGGGCACGGATACTCGAAAGATCCCGGCAGGAAATCCAAAGGTATCCACAGATGAAAAAAGCATCAAAAATCTCCATGCTTCAAACTACCCCTGGTATCTCCATACCCCTTCTAACCGATGGGGTGTCTGGAACACCAGATACCCCATAAAAACCCCAAACCCTGGAACCATGATAAAAGTATCCGCAGGAAGCAGAAGTTATGGATACACTTTCACATAAATGGAAACAATCCAGGAGAAATGGAAACAGCATGGCAGGAATCAAATCAGAAAAGCATGTCTCTGTACACATCAGAATGAATCCAAACAAAAAAGACTACCCCACTTCGATTCAGTAAGGATGAAAACAAAAAAGAACATATCCCTTCGATTCAGCAGGAATGGAAACAAAAAAGATTATATCCCTTCGCTTTGGCAGGAATGAAAACAAATAAAGAATATATCCCTTCGCTTTAGCAGGAATGGAAACAAATAAAGAATATATCCCTTCGCTTTAGCAGGAATGGAAACAAAAAAGATTATATCCCTTCGCTTCAGCAGAAATGAAAACAAAGTAAAAAATCTTCTCCCACTCTGGCACAAATCCTGACGGAATAGGAATACCCCGTTGCTGCGGACATAAAAACAGCCCCACACATGGTCTGCCCATGTATGGGACTGTCTTATTCCCCGAAAAACCGATGGAAAGTACCCCTGGATACAATTCTGCGTGGCTGGATTTATCTTCTGTGTCGGAAACGGCTGTCTATTCCGGCGTATTGCGGATATTGTCTATGTGTGCCGCAAACCACAAATCTGTCCCCTCCCGCCCGATACTGTACCAGACTCCCAAAATTCTTATAAGCGTACCCCGGACGCTGCCTCTGTGCGGCTGGACGTATCCCCTGTGCCGGAACTGGCTGTCTATTCCCGGATGTATTGCGGATGTTGTCTATGTGTGCCACAAGCCACGGATCTGTCCCCTCCAGCCCGATACCAGGCTTCCCAAAGCTTCTGCTCCTCCAGCCCGAAGCTGTGGTACCCCTTTAAAATTCCCATAAAGTACCCCTGGCCAGGCAGGGCAGGAACTGCCCGTTTGTTCATCACATACACCATGCCCTTCACATTCCCCTCAGCCATCTCCACCTCAATCGTTTCCTTCCCATAGTGTGCCGGAACTCCCTCATAGCTGTCCAGCGCTGCCTCGTTTCTCTCCCCGATCTCCCATACGCCTACCGGAACATATTCCCCCTGGCAGGGTTCAATGGTTGCGAAGGCGCATACCCCAACACGCTTAAACGCCAGACGGTATCCTGAAATTCTCCCTGCCCCCAGTACCCTGGCTCCTGGGCATCTTGCCTCCATCTGTGCCAGGTTCAGGTTGCTGCCATACGCTGCATAAAGTGTGCTTTTCTTCATCATGTCTCCTCCTCATTTCTTTTCTCGTGGCTGCTGCGGTCATGCCTTCCCAGGAAGCATGGAAAGAGCGCCTACGCACTCCTTCCATGCCTCCACGCACAATCCCCCTCAAGATTCTTCGTCATATGCAGCCTGCAGGTCTTAAACTCATCCCCATTCAGCCCCAGCCGCAGCAGCCAGCACCTCATGCAGTACTTTTCATTGTCCGTAACACTCCTGCGGCTGCTGGCCCTCTTCTGTGTCAGAGCCTGGTGACTGACCGCCAGACAGAACTGGATGTATGCCTTGATCTCCCCCGCATGGGTGGTGCTGTTGAAAATGCGGAACTCTATGGTACCCCTGGTAAACGTGGAATGGAGATTCAGGCCGTGATACCTGGTTTCATGGTAATGCTGTCTCCTGGGTTCAGAGGAACCGTCATACCACAAGTCTGCCAGGGCTGCCAGCGTCCTGGGCTTTCTCTTGTTGATCATCTCTACCAGGGTTTCATTGACCTTTTTGCAATAGCACAGACGCTCCGGCGCTATCCTCAGGCTTTTGTAGAGGATGTCCTCCTTCTGTGCCATAAGGTTCACCAGGTTTTTCAGCGTTTCCGGCGTATGGGGGCTGGCGTCTACGTGGATATGGATGCCGCAGGACGCATTCACAATCGCCCCGCTGTGCCTGAGCTGGCGTACCACCTCCTGGAGATCAGCGATATCTCCATACCCCAGGACAGGACTCACCACTTCCGTGGAATACTCCCATTCCGCAGGCTCCCGCTTCCCGCCTGCTGTCTTTTTCTCGCGGGTAATGGAAGCATCGCTCATGCACTTCCAGATGCGCCCCTGGCGGTCTGTGGCCTCGAAGATGTCATAGCGGTTTCCCACATGACGGAAGCAGGTTCCAAAGTACCCCGCTATAACGCTGGCTGCTTTCTCCCTGGTAATGCCTGTCATTTCAATCTCAATTCCAAACCTCTGTGTCCGCATACCCTTTCCCTCCTGGCGTACATATGTTCTCTTGACGTGTGTGTATGTTAACTCTTCCAGGAAGGGATTGCAAGTGATTTCCTCCCTCTAAAGCAACCAAACTTCTGAGGGAAAAAAGGGAGTTTCTTTGTCGTTTCCTGCCAGATTGACGCAGCTTCTGGAGATTGCGCTTCCATAGCGGCCTCAAAAACAAAAAAGCCTCCCGAACTACCCCTGATGTTTTTGAAACCGCCCCAGGAAGCTGCCTATATCACCCCTGGAAGCTGCCTGAAATTACCCCTGGAAGCTGCCTGAAATCACCCCTGGAAGCTGCCTGAAATCCCCCTGGAACACCCTGCCTACCCTTGCCATCCAAAAACTTGTCTGCCCCAGCCAGGGACGAATCCAGCCGATACACGCCGATCACGTCATGAATCCCATAGTCTGCAAGAAGTTCCTCCTCCAGTACCCCATCCGGCGCACCCTGCTCTTTCAGCATTCCCCGTATCTGCTCAAGGAGCAGGACAAAATGGCGGTAAAGCAGACGGACTGGGTTATCCCTGACTTCTGTCAGGCAGTGATAAACAAAAGAGTCCATCCTCCCGATGGGCGTGTGGAGCATCTCATAACTGCCCCTATGGAAACAAGCAGGATGTTCAAGAAGCTTTCTCATGGCCTCACTCTCTGCGTCCTGGACGGGAAAAAGTACCCCTGGGAAATTCCTCACAGGAATACAGGTGTCTGCATTCACACGGATCTCTACCTGGAGATCCTCCCCCGGCAGATACAGCAGTGTGTATGCCTCTGTCCGCAGGGACTCAGACAAATCCAGAAGGCTGGCCATACGCAGCCAGCGTTTCACGGCGTTCAGTGCGTCAAGATAAGCGTCCCAGCACTGGGACTCCACAGAAACATCCTTGTCTCCCCTATAGACAGCGGCTGTCCCGGCAAACTTCCTGACTGGCTGTGCCAGTTCCCTCGATTCCGCCTCCAAAGCGGCATGTAACTGATGGTGATAAAATAACATAAACCTTCCCTCCTCTGAAATCTACGGTTATCCTTCAACAGCAGCCTGCCGTCAATGGTCGGCAGGCTGCCAAAAACCATGCCCTCAGACAGAACCTGATCGGCTTGTCAGGTACCATCTACCTATGCGAAATATTATTAAAACTAAGCAGGCCTGGCTGTCTGCCTGAGCGAATCGCCTCCTCCAATGGACAATTCCTTGCCCCATGTTGTATGGTCTGTTGTCTAAGTAACCGCCTTATATGGATTGACTGTGTTGCTATGAAGTATGTAAATACAAATCAGCCTGTATTATATGTTTCTAAACCAGTGAATCAGCCTCCCATCATCGTTTCGTTCACTAAGCCATCAGGAACCTGACTCTCAGAGTTCTAGCAAACTATGCTAATTAACCCAGCCCCGATCCCTATATATTATGGCTGTCATGATCTGACTGATTTTCCAACTGTGAGGTTCCTTGCTGTTTGGTGATTACCTTTTGCTGGAGAAAATAAGAATGCCTCTGAGGTGTCTTTTTGTGTTCTCATTTGGTGATTTCTCTATACAGTATTTCCAGTCTAAATAATTAGGAAATTTTTTTTGCAAATGTTCTGTCCTGACCTCCTGCGGGGGAGTAATGGATAGGTTTTTCCATTGCCTGCCCGCAGTATTTCCCTCTTTCCCTGGCAAAAGCCAGGGATGGGGCTGTTTACAACGCCTGCTTTTTCCGACTCCCCCTTTGCCTTCACGATCCTCTGAATCCCATGCCTCCTGGCTGTCTGTCTTCGGGCAGAAAAGCTTTAAAAACGCATCCATAACTACCCCTGGTGTCTTTGTTTCCTGAACACTGCCCCGTAAGCCAAAACAAGCCCCACGCCCAAACCAGCGTCCCGCCCAGGCCATGCCCCAACCACAAAAGCCCCCGTAAGCGCCCACAAAGGCCGTGTGGCGGCTTTATGCCCAAAGGCAGGGTGTTCCACACCAAAGGCCGCAAAAGGGGAATACGGGGCAAATACGGAGCCGTGGAGAGGGGAGGGGAGGGCAAAGCCACCGCCAGGACACCAGCCCACAGAAAAACCGCCGGGTTCCGACCCCCGGCGGCATAAAAGCGTCTCCCCCCGCTTCCCCGTGCGCTCCAGGCGTCCCCACCCCCTGGACATCCTTTTTTCCTTCCTGGAGCAAAACGCTACCCCACATCCGCACAAGGGATTCCATCATCCGGCGCTGTGCCAGCCCCGTCACCGCCTTCTGCAGCGGCAGGAATGGCGTCTTCACTGCTTCCTGCGGCTTCTCCCGGCTCTGCGGCCTGCGTTCCCTCATCCAGCGGAACCGTGTCCGCAAATGGCTTGCCCACCGCCCCCGCTTCCAGTCCAAAGTACCCGCAAAACGCAAGAAACATCATCCTCAGGCGCATCTGCACTGACCTGGCCTTGACATTGCCGCTGCTGGAAGCCTCATCATAGGCAGGATGCTCCTGGCTGGCAAAGTCATTGATAAATCCCCGGAAGCTGTCCGGCGTCACCCCCTGCTCCTGGGCAACCCTGGCCATGACTGCCACAACCGGCACGTTGTTCTTCCGCAGGAACTTATTCTTGGCTGGAAAGGCCGTATCCAGAAAGCGAACTGCTTCCCGGAGGATCTCCCGCTTTTCCTCCGTGTAGCTGCCCTTGATGGATTCCGCATAGGCAAGGCAGTAGGCGGCGCTGATGGTCTTGTACTCCAGCCCGTCATGGCGGTTGTCCAGAAGGAGCGCTGACTGGAGCAGCATCAGAAGGTCATCCTCCCGCCTTGCCTGAGCCTCCGTGATATGGATCGCCTGGGTAAAGAACACGCCCTCCAAAAGCCCGGAAAAAAACTGGATCAGGTCAGTCCCCATCTTTGCCTTGGACTTCTGCACGGCTGACAGCGCTACCCCTGAGTTGATATTGAAAAACAGTGACTCCGCCTCCTGCATGGTGTAGTTTTCCAGGCACTGGACAGAAAAGCGGTACTGGCTGATGGCGCTCTGGAGCTCCTCCGGCAGTTCAGAGAACTTCTTTCCCGCCAGGTCATACTCAAACCCGTCATACTCCACGACTGGCGTAGCCCCGTGAAGCGTCCATCCGTCATCCATAAAGCTGAAAAGGTTGGTAAGCCGCTGCTGGCCATCCTCGATGTTGTAAAGGAAGGTGTCCTTCCCCCGTTCATCCATGCCTGACTTGTCTTTGAGAAGGACAATCGGCGGGATATAGCTGTCTGCCAGGATGCTCCACACCAGGTTACTCTTGGTGATGGGACTCCAGGCTCCGGCGTGCCTCTGGAACGGCAGGTCGCACCGCAGCACCCTGTTCTCATCATCCCACCATTTCTTCAGCTTGTTAACTCCCAACGGTAAACTGCTTCTGTTCATACCATAACCTCCTTCGATTTCGCTGCCCCTGATGGAAAGAACCTGGGGACTGCGTTTTTTGTTGTGTCGTGTTATAACTCTGAATGGGAACTAACGCAAGTCAAAAATAGGGGAGAAAAGTAAGATGGTCAGATATGCACAAAAAGCGGGAGAGGAATTGGGTAGTTTGCTGCCTGGCAGGGCATGAAAAAAGCCACTGGCGATTTGCTGCCAGCGGCTCTGATAGAAATCTTGATTATGATATTAATCTGTGCTATTGAACCCAAACTCCGTCGGCATTGACTGTGTAGCCGTCTGGTGTGGTGGTGCTGGTGAGCATGTAGCCATCTGCACCCATATAGTACCATAAACCACTCTCTGGTGACTGATACCACTCATTTACCAAGTAGGAGCCGTCTGAACACTCAACCCACCAGCCTTTACTGTCTTGTTTCCAGGCGGCTGCGCTCTGACTGACTGGAGAAGTATTACTATCGCCGTTTAAATAAAATGTTGCCCCTTCTTCATCGCCAATATTGTACCATATCTTCCCATTATATCCCCTTGGAACAAGTACATAAACGCTGTTATAATATTCATATGTATTATTTCCTGACATCAAATATCCATAAAGGAATTTGCATTGTGTATAATCTGTGCCATTATATGAAATGGTAAAGTTATGAGTATGATAAAGGCCGTCCGCCTCCACATATGCTCCGGTATCCTCCCACGAATCCTCTTTTGCGTGTTCCACATCAAATTCCCAGCCGCAGTCATATATCTCAAAACCATTATAATACACATAAGCACTTTTCCACTCATACCCCTCAACGCTTTTAGCAGATAGGAGTTGGTTATCATACTCACTTACAGGGATTAGCGGAGATCTTGAAAAAATCAAGGGGATATCCCCGTTTTTTGTATTCAAGCTATAACTCTGTCCCTCTGTTACAACCTCTGCACTCGCCGTCATCACGGAAGCCATCGTCATGGCTACTGCCGCCGCAACAGCGGCAACTGTTCTTAACTGTCTTTTCATCTTTCCCTCTTTCCGCAGGTAACTCCTGCTTTCTTGTAATTTTGCCGTTCAAAACTTATAAGTAAACGCCAAAATCGAAGAAATAAAAAAGACTACGAGCACGGCAAACAAATCGTAGTCTTTTCAAACTCCGACTTCTCACTTAGGATACCCCAGTGGCGGATCAATCCGCCACCAAAGCACCCAGGTGAGAAATCAAGAACGAGGTGCCAGTATGCGTCCACACTAACACCTCGTAAATATATCTTAAGGTTGACTTCATCAACTTAACAGCACAAAAAGATTGCACTTTTACTTCCAGTGCTTTATAATTACATTTGTGTATCGCTGACTTGTCAGTATTGTGTGGTAGCCTCATTACCATCCTTGCCGCGGGGAGTTGGCGCTCCTCGTGGTGGTACACCCTTGTCGTCCTTGGATTTCTCATGGTCTATTTTAGCATACATATCTGGTAAAGGCAACTATAAAATCTTATGGCTGCAAAGGCAAATCTTTCGATTAAGTCCCAAAAATCATAAATATTAGTTGCCAGAACCCATCTACAGTATTCAGCTTTCCCTTACATATAGCAAAACATTGTCACCATGATAATTGTCGGTTGTATTTACAAAATTTTTTTGATATTCTTATATTATCAAAATAGATTGGGAGGTTTTTATGTGTACTAAAGCAGAGAACAAAAATAGGCCTAAAGGAGAACTATTCTTTCAGCAACTGTTAAAAATGCTGAAATTCTATAACACAAAGCAGATGGGCAACTCCTCACAAACAGAGTCTATAATAAATGATTGCGTGGCTTTATGTGTAGATTTATATGAATGTGATTCAAATTATGAGGTACTTTTCAATAGATGTCGTGATTTTATAATAAGCACGCTTAGGCAGTACAACTATCAGCCTAATCTTCCAAACAAGCGCCATAATACCCCTAATGCCCTATGCTATCTACCCTATCCAATTAAAATTCTCATTTATACTATGGCATATAGAGCTATTGAATTGTACGATAATGCATCAGATAAAACTAAAAAAGCAGTTCAAAAAGCGAAGAAAAAACCTTCACAAAGTGAAATATTAAAATTTATAGGAGATCCTGCTTGTCAGGGATATAGACTATCAGACAAAACTTTTACAGAATTTGGCATATCCCCAAATAAATTTTATGCTATTAATAATTATCAACAAATTGAGCTGCCCTCCACCTACGCAGGCGCAAAAACGGGGTACTTAGGATATGTTATCAATTATCTAGTTGAATACGCAGGCACTATTGACCATTTTGTAGATTTATTTGGCGGATCTGCAAATGCTTCTATCGCTGTTAACCATACAAATAATGTAGAATATCACATCAATGAAATTGATCCTACACTTATAAATTATTATTATGTCATATCAGATAAACATCTATATACACAGTATATGGCAGAATTATGTAAGATTAGAGATCTACTAAAGGGTTATCTTGATAACAATACCGCAGAAACCCAAGGTCAAGACTTCTATATGACTTGTAAAAACACTCTGACACAATGGAATAAAGCGCATCTCCAACACTGCCTTGTCCCATGCCATCAAGGAAACTCCATTCACCTTTTAAATTTTGCGCAATATCACAGCATACCTAATAATGATAAGGTGGATGTTGCTATTGCGTATACTTATCTCCATTGTTTTCCCACCACTGGCGGTAACTCTTCCACGGGCGCTGTCACAGTTGCAAAGATTAGAAAGTTTTGTGGATTGAGCGAGAAAGAATTTGATAAATTCCATAAAAAAATGCATCGTTTAAATACTGTTTACAGTAGCGATATATTAACAAATAACTCTTCTCTTATTGAATATTATATAAACAAAGCACCCAAGCGCTATAAAAGCATAGAACGACTTGCGGAGAGTATACGAAAAGGAACTACTCCATTCAATATCGATAGCAAAGATAACGAACTATTACGATTACTTGGAAAAGGAAAAGATGGAAAGCCACGGCTTTTTTGCACCTTATTCTACTCTGACAGTCCCTACCTGAATACTGCTGGATACCAAGGTGGAGGCATAAACGAAAATCAAATTCAAACTTTAATTGAAAGATTAGTAAACGCCTCAAATAATGGAAGCCACTTTATATTTTCATGTAGAGCCAGTAAATCGATTGAAGATTCTAAATTTCAAAAACTCATAAAAATTATAGGTAATTTAAAAGATTTTAAGGAACTACTCGACCCAGAAGAAATATATACGGATCGCACCTATATAGAAGAAGCAACCTATAAACGTAAAGACCTTTCTGCAAAACGCTATTTAAAAGACGCCATTAAACTACTGGCAGAAAACCAATCGATTTATCAGAATATTTTTTCTGTGTTTAACTTATATTCTGATAAACTCAAGAGAAAATATTATGTTTTGGTATGCTTAGAAAAAAATCGATTTGATAAAATCAATAAAGATGTAAGTTTCAGTGCGGCTTTAGAAAATTTAATGCCTATCGAAGTGTTCATTACAGACTATGACTATCTATGCCCACTAGATTGCAACGATAAACAAAGAAAAAGAAACTATAAATTCATAAAATATGAAATTTCAGAATTTTGTAAAAAATTAGATAAGCATATGTTTAAGTCAACAAAGACTCCTTCTATTGAATCCAATAGCCAAGGTAACTATACGCTTAAGTCCTCTAACTAGGTTCTGCTCTAAAAAGGGAAGATACACCCCGACTCTGTTAATTCGGTAGTGTATCTTCCCTTTTGTCATTTTGTCATAAACTTATTATCCGGCTTTTATCAATCTAAACGCCTCAAATCCGCATAAAATCAGGATCGTTCAATCACTCACCCCTGGTTTATAGCCGCCTGTGCTGCCGCGAGTCTTGCAATCGGAACACGGAACGGTGAGCAGGATACATAGTTAAGGCCAACCTTATGGCAGAACTCAACGGATGACGGATCGCCGCCATGCTCGCCGCAGATACCGCACTTTAAGTCTGCGCGTGCCGCACGGCCTTCCTTTACTGCCAGCTCAACGAGACGTCCAACGCCCGTCTGGTCGAGTCTTGCAAACGGATCAGACTCATAAATCTTAGCCTTGTAGTAGGAATCCAGGAACTTGCCGGAGTCGTCACGGGAGAAGCCAAATGTCATCTGAGTCAGGTCATTTGTACCGAAGGAGAAGAACTCAGCCTCCTCAGCAATCGCACCTGCTGTCAGAGCGGCACGCGGAATCTCGATCATGGTACCGATATGGTACTGCATATCGGAATTCTTTTCCTTCTTCACCTGCTCTGCTACCTCAACAACAACATCCTTCACGTACTTGAGCTCTTTCTTCTCGCCGACAAGCGGAATCATGATCTCCGGAATGATGTCATAGCCGCACTCTTCCTTCACTTCAATAGCAGCCTCCATCACAGCTCTTGTCTGCATCTTGGCAATCTCCGGATAGGTGACAGCCAGACGGCAGCCACGGTGGCCCATCATCGGGTTGAACTCATGAAGCTCGTCGCAGACCTGCTTTACATGGGAAACAGAAAGTCCCATATCCTTAGCCAGCTCAGCGATCTCCTCATCTGTCTTAGGAACGAACTCGTGTAACGGCGGATCCAGATAACGGATCGTCATTGGCCGTCCCTCCAGAGCCTTGTACATGGCCTTGAAGTCGCCCTTCTGGAACGGAAGCAGCTCATTTAACGCAGCCTCTCTGGCCTCGACTGTCTCGGAAAGAATCATCTTGCGGATCTTCGGGATTCTGTCCGGCTCAAAGAACATATGCTCGGTACGGCAGAGACCGATACCTTCTGCCCCGAGGTGTACAGCATTGAGCGTATCTGCCGGGTTGTCTGCATTTGTGCGGACCTTTAAGGTACGGAACTGGTCTGCCCAGTCCATGATTCTCTTGAAGTTACCGCCAACCGTCGCTTCCTGAGTCTTGATATCGCCATTGTAAATCTTACCGGTCGTACCATCGAGAGAAATATAGTCTCCCTCTGAGAAGGTATGTCCGCCAAGCTCAAATTTCTTTGCTTCCTCGTCGATCTTGATCTCACCGCAGCCGGACACACAGCATGTGCCCATACCACGTGCAACTACAGCTGCATGGGAAGTCATACCGCCGCGGACAGTCAGGATACCCTCAGATGCATGCATCCCCTCGATATCCTCCGGGGAGGTCTCAAGACGAACCAGAATGACTCTCTCTCCCTTCTCATGAGCCGCCTTCGCTTCTTCTGCTGTGAAGTAAACCTTACCGGCTGCAGCACCCGGAGATGCCGGAAGAGCCTGTCCGATTACCTCGCCTGCCTTCAGGGCATCCGGATCAAATGTCGGGTGCAGAAGCTGGTCAAGAGACTTGGCCTCGATTCTGCAGACAGCCTCCTCAGCGGTGATCTGTCCCTCATCTACCAGGTCGCAGGCGATCTGGATTGCAGCCGGAGCTGTTCTCTTACCATTACGTGTCTGTAAGAAGAAGAGCTTGCCTTCCTCAATCGTGAACTCCATATCCTGCATGTCATGGAAATGATTCTCTAACTTCATGGCGAGATCCATAAACTGCTTGTAGCAGTCCGGAAGATCCTTTTCAAGCTGAGAGATCGGCTGCGGGGTGCGCACACCTGCCACAACGTCCTCGCCCTGTGCGTTTATCAGGTATTCACCGAAGATACCCTTTGCACCTGTGGAAGGATTACGTGTGAAAGCAACGCCTGTACCGGAGGTATTTCCCTTGTTTCCAAATACCATCGTCTGCACGTTGACTGCTGTGCCCCAGTCACCCGGGATATCATTCATACGGCGGTATACGATGGCACGCGGGTTGTCCCAGGAGCGGAATACAGCCTTAACGGCTCCCATAAGCTGATCCTTCGGATCCTGCGGGAAATCTTCCCCGTGCATAGCCTCTTTATAAACAGCTTTAAACTTTTCTGCCAGCTCTTTTAAATCATCTGCTGTCAGATCTGTATCATAGTGTACGCCCTTTGTCTCTTTCATCTCGTCGATGATCTTCTCGAAATAGGACTTCGGAACCTCCATTACGACGTCGGAGTACATCTGGATGAATCTTCTGTAGGAATCATATGCGAATCTGGGATTGCCGGTCTTTCTCGCGAAGCCCTCTACGGCAACATCGTTTAAGCCAAGGTTCAGAATGGTATCCATCATACCGGGCATGGATGCACGTGCACCGGAGCGAACAGAAACCAGCAGCGGGTCCTCAGTATCACCGAATTTTTTTCCATTTACACCTTCCAGCCATTTCAGGGCCTCAAAAATCTGATCCTGAATCTCCTGTGTAATCTGCTTTCCGCTGTTGTAGTACTCAGTACAGGCTTCTGTTGTCACGGTGAAGCCCTGCGGAATCGGCATGCCAAGATTCGTCATCTCAGCCAGGTTGCAGCCCTTGCCGCCAAGAAGGTTTCTCATTGCCGCGCTGCCTTCTTCAAACTTATAAACCCATTTTGCCATAAGTTCTTTCCTCCTAATAAATTTGCAGACCGATATCTGCGTCTTGTGGTTTCTTCCATTTTCCCGGCGAGCTTTTGTCTGTTCTGCGGACGCCTGGCGATGCTTTTGATTCTGTAAAAAACAGGCACAACAAAAGAACGGCCCGAAAACGGTCTAAAGATATTATAAGGGATGTTACCAAATATTGCAACATCCCTTACATAATCTTTCCAAATAATTTTTGTAACAGTTTTATGCCCCTTTTCACCGGACAGACATCCAATGCTTCCTGCCGGTACTTTTCTGCAAGAAGATGAGCTTGCCCTGAAGGATTGCCGTGTACCGCCAGAACAGACACTCTATATTCCGCCAACAAATATGGCAATCACAACTCCTAATATAGCGCCCGCCACCACCTGCAGAGGGGTATGGCCCACGTATTCTTTCAGCTTTTCCTGGAGAAATATTTTGTCAAGATTCAGAATATTTTCAAAGAATACACTGTTTAGAAGCTTTGCCTGTTTTCCGGTCTCCATGCGCACGTTCATGGCATCGTACATGACGATCATTGCCAGTACAAAGCTGATTGCAAATTCAAAGCTGCCGATGCCGTACTCCATCCCGGACGCTGTTGTCAGAGCGCAGACT
Source organism: bacterium 1XD42-76 (assembly GCA_009917545.1). Lineage (GTDB taxonomy): Bacteria > Bacillota > Clostridia > Lachnospirales > Lachnospiraceae > QZDW01. The sequence goes on along the minus strand of QZDW01000035.1, from coordinate 13,066 downwards.
GTGGCTGAGTGGGAACTCGGCATTCCCCCGGAGCCAAAGATCCTCTCCGGGTTAAAGGACTGGTTTAGTACCATATCAATAATCGTTTTTAATACCTGGGCTACCAGCCAGCCGCTTACGGAGCATATTAAAACACGATTCCCCAGTACTTCCCCCCATATTTTCATGTTTTTCTCTCCTGTCCATGTCTGCCAGCGTATGCAGGTACGGGCAGCATCGTGTGTCAGACTTCTGTCGCATTCTGCGGCATTTGGATTAATAGCCGATCAGCCAGTCGTAAAGCTCCTGATACTTTTTCGCAGAAGTATTCCATGAGAAATCGACCGCCATATCCCTGTCAATAATCTTATTCCACTCGCGCTTCTTATCATAATAGATATATTTTGCATAGCGGATGATATTTAACATCTCATGCGCATTGTAATTGGAGAAGGAGAATCCGGTTCCGGTCCCCTCATATTCATTGTAAGGCCATACGGTATCCTTAAGGCCTCCCGTCTCACGCACGATCGGCACTGTGCCATAGCGGAGCGCCATAAGCTGGCTTAAGCCGCAGGGCTCAAATAACGACGGCATCAGAAATGCATCGCAGGCCGCATAGATCTTATGTGACATCGGCTCTGAGTAATAGATCTGTGCCGATACGCGGTCATGATACTTCCAGTCATAGTGACGGAACATATTTTCATAGCGCTCCTCACCGGTTCCCAGAACTACAAGCTGCACGTCGTCTGTACAGATCTCGTCCATGACGCATTGTATAAGGTCAAACCCTTTCTGGTCGGTCAGACGCGATACAATACCGATCATAAAGCGTTTATCGTCCTGTGCAAGCCCCAGCTCTTCCTGCAGGGCACGTTTATTTTTGACCTTTTCTTTGCGGAAATTCCTGGCATTATAATTCTGTACGATATATTTGTCGGTCTCCGGATTGAAATCATCATAGTCGATCCCATTAACGATGCCGCGCAGATCATGTGTTCTGGCACGCATCAGGCCGTCCAGGCCCTCGCCGTAAAACGGGGTCTTGATCTCCTCCGCATACGTATCGCTCACTGTCGTAATGGCGTCTGCATATACAAGGCCGCCTTTTAACATATTGCCGTCCTTGTAAGCTTCTAGTTTATCGGGAGTAAAATAATAATCCGGCAGGCCGGAAAAACGCTGAATCGTCTTTACATCCCACACTCCCTGGAATTTCAGATTGTGGATGGTGATAACCGACTTCATATTACGGAAAAATTCCCCGTCATGGAAACGTCCCTTTAAGTAGACGGGAATCAGACCGGTCTGCCAGTCATGGCAGTGGACGATGTCCGGCTGCCAGCCGATCACAGGAAGCGCAGAGAGCGCGGCCTGGGAAAAGAAGGAAAATTTCTCCAGGTCATAGAACCAGTCTCCATATGGTCTGCCGCCCCAGAAATAGCTCTCATTGTCAATGAAATAGAAGGTAATCCCTTCATAAACGTATTTCAGGATCCCTACATAACGGCTCTGGCCAAGATAGTCCATATAGAAATGAGACACATATTCCATTTCATTTCTGAACTGCTCTTTGATACAGAGATATTTCGGTATCATGACGCGGACGTCGAAGTACTGCTTATCACAGCATTTGGGGAGGGAACCGACAACGTCGGCGAGACCTCCTGTTTTTATGAAAGGAACTGCCTCCGATGCAACAAATAGTATTTTCTTCATTCAAAATCCCCCGTGTTTCCAAGATTTCGCGTTCACCGTGGGGCTGGGGACCCCGGCGGTGGGAATGGGCTTTACCCTATGAAAAAAGACCGGTAAGACACTGCTTACGTGCGAGCACGACGCAGCTTCTTATCAGCCTTTTTTCGCACTGCTCATTGCTTACAGGAACATTATACCACACTGTGGCGGATTTAGAAAGTAGGCGGGCGAAATTTCTTTTTCCTAAATCCGTTTGTAATCCAGGCGGATCTTGTCGGCGATGAGGGCTATGAATTCAGAGTTGGTGGGTTTTCCTTTGCCGTTGCTGACGGTATAGCCAAATAATTCGTTGATCGTATCCATTTTCCCGCGGCTCCATGCCACCTCGATGGCATGACGGATAGCGCGTTCCACACGGCTTGGCGTTGTCTGATGCTTTTTGGCGATCGTCGGATAAAGGATTTTTGTGACGGATGAGAGCATCTCCGCATCCTGAACTGACATGATGATCGCATCCCTCAAATACTGATATCCCTTAATATGGGCCGGAATCCCGATTTCATGCAGCATCTGGGTAATATCCGTCTCCAGATTCTGCTCCATGTAGGCGGCTTTGTCCAGATATGGCTGGATTTTCCTCTCAAGCATGGCATTTCCTGCGGGAAGCTTGGCGCGTCCCCTGCTCACGCGTCTGATCTTATCAAGCACCACTTCCCTGTTAAAAGGCTTCATAATGTAATAATTCGCTCCCAGGCGGAAGGCGTCCTCTGTTACATCCTGACTGCTGGCGGCTGTTACCATGATAAAACTGGGACTGCTTTTCATCTGTGTATTGTTTTTCACCTTTTCCATCACAGAAATTCCGTCCAGTCTCGGCATAATAATGTCCATGAGGACAATATCCGGGTTGGTCTGCACGATCATATTATACGCATCCTCTCCGTTATCAGCTTTTCCGACAACGTGGAGCCCTTCTTCTTTTTCCAGTATTTCACTCAGCAGGTTTAACGTCTGCCTGTTATCATCCGCAATCGCAATATTCAGTTCTGCCATTTTTCTCCCTCCTGGATTGTCACAAAAATAGATGACTCGTTTTCGTTTTCCATTTTTTTCCAAAAGGCGGAAACGAATATATCAATTATAGTCTCAGAATGGAGAGTCGTGCAATGTGATTCGATCGCAAGTTTCGACAGGGTACGACAAGCGCAGCAGATCATCTGCAGGGCAGCAGGTAAAGACAGACTGCCAAGGAGATTTTGGGCCGATATCGGCGGCGCTTTTTAAGCCCGTCCCAGCGTCAGAAGATAATTAACAAACTGCTGAGCCGTACGCCCGGACAGGCCGCCTCCGCGCATCTCAAAGCGGTTAGCCTCATAACAGATCTCCTCATCTGTCATTACGCTTTCCTCAATACCGGCACGGCGGGCAAGCCCGACTGCAATTTCATTAAAATCGGCCTTATTGGGTTTGGCAAAAAAGATCGTCAGCCCGAAGCGGTTTACCAGGGAAAGCTTTTCTTCCATCGTATCAGAGCGGTGGATATCCTCGTTATGCTCCATATCCTCCCTGTCATGCCAGGTTTCCTTAATCAGGTGCCTGCGGTTGGAGGTGGCATAAATGAGGATATTGTCCGGCTTTGTCTCCACCCCGCCCTCAATCACGGCCTTTAAGAATTTATATTCGATCTCAAACTCCTCAAAGGAAAGATCGTCCATATAGATAATGAAGCGGTAATTGCGGTTCTTAATCTGTGCGATGATGGCTGAAAGATCCTTAAACTGGTGTTTATAGATCTCGATCATCCTCAGGCCCTGCGGATAAAATTGATTAACAATGGCCTTGATGCTGGTGGATTTTCCTGTACCGCTGTCTCCGAACAGGAGGACATTGTTGGCTGCTCTGCCGTCCACGAAGGCCTGCGTATTCCCGATCAGGCGTTTTTTTTGCAGCTCATAGCCGATGAGATCCGAAAGGACCACCGAATCCATATTATTGATAGGCAGGAAACGGACGGTCCCGTCCCCGTTTTCGGCAATACGGAAGGCCTTGTTGAGTCCGAACATGCCCACACCGTAGTCTCTGTAAAAATCAGTCACATGGCGGAAAAATTCCTCCGCATCCGCAGCCGTTTCCAGCGCTTCACTTAGAGTCCGCACCTTTTCACTGACATTTTTATTGTACATCAGCTCCTTTTTGCGGATAGCCTGATAATGTGTCAGTTCAGTAAAGCAGTCGATGGAAAGCTCTTTTTCAAGCCAGGAAAAGTCATAATCAAAGAGCTTTCGGAACATTTCAAAGTCATGCTTTACAAAATGATTGACTGACCCTTCCTGTGCGCCTGTCTTTTCGCAGACTAGGCTGAACGGATTTTCGTTTGTGATTAAGAGGAAGGTCAGATAGTTGTGCCACAGATTCTTATCAAAAGCATAATCCGTTGCCACGGCCAAGAGATTTCTGACCTGCCCGAATACACGGGTACGGAGCGCATCCCTGCTCTCCGTACCGTTTTTAAGCCTCTCGCAGATATCGGCGAGCTGCCAGAGGATGGAATCCTCTGGCGGCTGCCCGTATACAAGCAGATTGGAAATGATTTGATTCATATTATTCGACTATAGCTCCCTTATCTGCGGAAGAAACGTTTTTCGCATACCGTTTTAAGTATCCGGTCAGTTTCTTCGGCTCCTTCAGTTTCATTGTATTCTTTCTTTCGGAAAGCTCCTCATCAGACACCAGAAGCTTTAAACTGTAATTCGGAATGTCGATGGCAATCTTATCTCCGTCCTTTACATAGGCGATGGGGCCGCCTGCTGCCGCCTCCGGTGAAATGTGCCCAATCGCTGCGCCGCAGGACGCTCCGGAGAACCGTCCGTCTGTCAGGAGCGCAACCGTGGTATCGAGCTTCATGCCGACAATGGCAGAGGTCGGGGAAAGCATTTCCCTCATACCAGGACCGCCTGCCGGTCCCTCATAGCGGATCACCACCACGTCGCCGGAAACGATTTTACCGTCATAGATGGCAGCGATGGCTTCCTCTTCGGAATCAAAGCAACGGGCCGTTCCTGTATTGACGAGCATCTCCGGCTTCACTGCAGAGCGTTTGACGATCGCGCCGTTAGGGGCCAGATTGCCGAACAGGACAGCCAGACCGCCTGTCTTTGAATATGGATTGGAGAGAGGACGGATGACTTCCTCATCGCGGTTGACAGCCCGCTCCACATTTTCTGCCAAAGTTTTTCCTGTCACGGACAGACAGTCCCCGTGCAGCATTTTGGCGTCCAGAAGCTGCTTCATCACAGCGGAGATCCCGCCTGCTTTCATCAGGTCCTGCATATGATGGTGTCCGGCCGGGGCCAGATGGCAGAGGTTGGGGGTCCGCTCACTGATCTCATTAACCATATGAAGGTCGAGCGCGATATCTGCCTCATGTGCAATCGCCAGCAGATGAAGCGCAGAGTTTGTCGAGCAGCCAAGCGCCATATCCGTTGTCAGAGCATTCTCAAACGCTTTTTTTGTTACGATATCCCGCGGGCAGAGATTCTGTCCCAGGAGCTTCATGACCTGCATCCCGGCCGTCTTTGCCAGACGGATGCGCTCCGCGTAGACAGCGGGGATGGTGCCGTTTCCCGGGAGGCCGAGGCCCAGTGCCTCTGTCAGGCAGTTCATGGAATTGGCTGTAAACATACCTGAGCAGGAACCGCACCCCGGACAGCTCGAGCCCTCAATCTCCGCCAGCTCCTCATCGTCGATCAGATTGGCTTTCCTGGCTCCCACTGCCTCAAAGACTGAGTTCAGATCTCTCTGATCCAGAGAAAGCATGGGACCGCCTGAAACAAAGATACAGGGCAGGTTTAAGCGCAGGGCAGCCATTAACATCCCCGGCACGATCTTGTCGCAGTTGGGAATGAATACCAGGGCGTCAAAACAGTGGCCTTTTACCATGCACTCCACCGTATCGGCAATCAGCTCTCTGGAACTTAAGGAAAAGCGCATACCCTCGTGTCCCATCGCGATCCCGTCGCAAACGCCGATCGTGTTGAACTCCATCGGCGTTCCGCCTGCTGCCAGCACACCGTCCTTTACGGCTCTGGCAATGGTCTGCAGATGGATATGCCCCGGGGCGACCTCATTAAAGGAATTGACAATGCCGATAAACGGCCGTCTCATCTGTTCGTCATTGTATCCGTCCGCTTTTAAAAGAGAGCGGTGCGGCGCATGCTCTACGCCTGTCTTTACCTGATCTGATATCATAACGTTTCCTCCAGTTTTGTCCCGTTATTTTTATCCTTCTGACAAGGGAATCCGATATGAATGCCGGCTTAAAGACAAACATGCCGGACAAAATCGTATCTGCTTCCCATCGTCTGAACGGTTCTTTTTACTTTGCCTCGTCGAGATCCTGTGTCTGCTTCCAGCCCATCTTGGCACGCAGGTCACGTCCGGTCTTAGCTGCCAGTGTTTCTGCCGCAGCCGCTCTCTTGGCATTAAACGTCGTCCTGCCGACCTGGTTCTCAAGGATCCAGGTCTTGGCGAATGTTCCGTCCTGGATCTCCTTTAATACCTGTTTCATCTCAGCCTTTACCGCATCGGTGATGATACGGGAGCCGGTCATGTAGTCGCCGAACTCTGCCGTATCAGAGATTGAGTAGCGCATTCCTTCAAAACCGGCGTTGAAGATCAGGTCAACAATCAGCTTCATCTCATGAATGCACTCAAAATATGCGTTCTCCGGCTTATATCCGGCCTCTACCAGCGTGTTAAAGCCGGCCTCCATCAGGGCTGTAACACCGCCGCACAGTACAGCCTGCTCACCGAACAGATCGGTCTCTGTCTCTTCTTTAAAGGTCGTCTCCAGGATGCCGCCTCTGGCTCCGCCGATACCGGCCGCATAGGCTTTGGCGATCTCCATCGAATTGCCGCTCGGATCCTGCTCCACGGCTACCAGGCAGGGAACGCCCTTGCCGGCCACATACTGGGAACGCACGGTGTGCCCCGGCCCCTTGGGAGCGATCATAATCACATTTACGCCGGCCGGGGGAATGATCTGCTTAAAGTGGATATTGAAGCCATGTGCAAAGCACAGAGTCTTGCCGTCTGTGATATAGTCCTTAATGTCATTTCTGTAGAGGGCAGCCTGCTTCTCGTCGTTGACAAGAATCATAATAATATCGGCCGCTTTGACTGCTTCTGCCGTATTCATAACAGGAAAGCCGTCCTCTTTTGCCTTTACAGCGGATTTAGAGCCTTCATAGAGCCCCACGATCACGTCCACGCCGGAATCTCTCAGATTGAGCGCATGGGCATGTCCCTGGGAACCATAGCCGACCACTGCTACCTTTTTGCCGTCCAGAAGTCCTAAGTTACAATCTCTCTCATAATACATTGTCGCCATGATAATTTCTCTCCTATTCTTCTTTATTCTTTTCGACACTTAATGTGTTTTCTATTCCCAAGCCGAGCGCGATGTCTCCCGACCGGCTAAGTTCTAAAATTCCAAACGGCCTTACCTTTTCCACAAAGGACTCTACCTTTTCGGCTGTCCCCGTGATCTCCGCAGTCAGATGTTCCTCCCCGAAATCAGCTACTTTTCCGCCGTACTGATTGATGAGGGCCAGTACCTGATGTTTGGACGAGCCGCGTTCTGTCCCCGTCAGATGCATTTTAATGAACATATGCTGAGCAAACACCGTATTCTCAGGCTCCAGAAGCGCTACTGATTTTACGTCAATAAGCTTTTCCAGCTGCCGCACCACCTGATCCCTCATATATTCGTCTCCTGTGGATACAATCGTTATTCTGGAATATTCGGGATTCTCCGTCACTCCTACGGATAATGAATCAATATTATAGCAGCGCTTCGCGTACAGTCCCGCAATCCGGTTCAAAACGCCGAAGCGATTCGTCACAATCAAGCCTACCGCAAATTTTTCTTCCATATTCGTTTATCCTTTCACAATCATATCCTTAACCGAACGTCCTGGCGGAATCATCGGCAGAACCTTTTCGTCCATATCAATATGGCAGTCGATGAGGACCGGGCCTTCTGCCTGATCTGCGGCCTCGAGAGCTGCCCTCAGATCATCCATTGTCCAGGCGGTAAAGCCATATGCGCCAAAAGCCCTCGCGAGCGCCGGGAAGTCCGTCTTTCGGTCCAGTATTGTCTGGGAGTAATGGCAGTCATAGAAAATCGTCTGCCACTGCCGCACCATACCCAGTACATCATTATTAAAGATAACAATCGTAATCGGAAGCTCCTGGCTGACCGCAGTCGCCATCTCATTCAGGTTCATACCAAAACTGCCGTCTCCTGTAAAAAGGACAGTACGCTTTCTGCCGCTCCCGATGCAGCCTCCGATTGCCGCACCCAGGCCATAGCCCATTGTTCCCAGGCCGCCGGAGGTTAAAAGCGTTCTCGGCTTCTCCACGTGGTAGTACTGCATAACCCACATCTGATGCTGGCCGACATCCGTTGCCACCACTGTATCTGGGGCATAGTGCCGGTTGACCTCCCCGATGATCGGCCCAGGCCCAAACTCCTTTGTTGGGGGAAGGACAGCGGCATTTTTATATTCCTCGATCTGTGCGATCCATTCCGGGTGCTCATATTGGGGCATTTTTTCCAGAAGCGTGCCAAGAATCTCCTTTACGTCCCCCCACATACTGATGTCGGGATTGACATTTTTACCGATCTCTGCGCGGTCAATGTCGATGTGGACTGTCATGCATTTTTTGGTATACTCCTCGAGATCGCCTGTCGCACGGTCCGAAAACCTTACACCGACAGCCAGAAGAAGGTCGCATTCTGACTGGGCTTTGATGGAGGCATATTTCCCATGCATGCCGCACATGCCGAGGTTTAAAGGATAAGAGGCTGGAAGCGCCGTCAGGCCCATCATACTAAGGCCCACCGGAGCGTCCAGACGACGGGAAAGCTCTAAGAGTTCCGCCTCAGCTCCGGACGCGGCCGCGCCGCCGCCTGCATAGATAAACGGCCGTTTGGCTTTTTTCACCATTTCAAGGAATGCGTCCACGTCATTCACGCTCTTGTCCCTGCGTTTTGTCACGGAAGGAACTTTCATATCTTCCACATATTCCCATTCATTGATCTGCACATCTTTGGGAATGTCGATGAGAACCGGACCTTTTCTCCCTGCATTGGCAATTTCAAAGGCTTCGATAATGGTCCTCTGCAGATCCTTAATGTCACGCACCATGTAATTATGCTTGACGACAGGCTGCGTAATGCCAACGATATCGACCTCCTGGAAGGAATCCTTGCCGAGATTCGCTACTGCCACATTGCCTGTAATTGCCACCATCGGCACAGAATCCAGATAGGCATTTGCGATACCTGTCACAAGGTTTGTCGCTCCCGGGCCGCTCGTTGCCAGGACAACGCCTGTCCTGCCGCTGGCCCTCGCATATCCGTCCGCCGCGTGGGACGCCCCCTGTTCATGGGCAGCCAGGACGTGTTTGATTCTGTCAGAAGCCAGGTAGAGCTCATCATAAATATTGAGTACAGAACCACCCGGATATCCGAATATTACTTCTACTCCCTGGTGAATCAGCTCTTCCACCAGAATTCGCGCACCGTTCATCTTCATAACAACCATTCCCCTCATCGTTTTACTGCGGCCATAGACCTCAAGACATCAAGATCTCCTTAAGCCTGACGTCCTTTGCCGCCTTTTCATCTGTGTGGAGCCGGGTTTCCGGCATCCGCAGCGGATATAGATCTTTTCCTGTAAACAAAAAGCCTCACAGCGTTGTGCTGCAAGGCTAGCGTCTCATAATCTTCGGATTTCCAAAGCTTCCAAAGCAGGTCATGGACAAATTACCTCAGGTTCAGCATAACGCAAATAAGCATTCCCGCACACGACGATAATGCTGATGATAATTCGAATCACGACTGCTGCTAGAACAAGACCTGTCATCATATCTGCGTTCTCCTTTCCCTGATGTTATACTCATTATACAAATTTTTCTGAAAAATACAAGTAGTTTATTTTTATATCTTATATAATTTTTGGTTATATTGGAAACACCATACAATCATTCCTGATTATGTTACTACTCAGGTTTCATTGGGTATCCATACAGGCGCCGCCTCACAGTCACCGGCACATTTCCGCAAATCATGCGGCAGGCATCAGACTGATCCGACCTGCTATAACTTGGAATATCCATATGGGCTGATCAGCGCATCCAGCTTACCACCCGCTTTACAAATCGGGCAGTCCCTGTAGTCATTGTACTCGTAATCCGGCAGATCCTTCTGGCTGAACACGGAGCGCACTGGAATCCCCTCAGCTTCGTCAATGGTACTGAATACTGCCGAAATCCCGCGCAGCGTGCCGCCGTAATAGCGGATGGCCTCAATTCCTTTATTGACCGTCAGGCCTGTCGTCACACTGGACGCCAAAAGAATGACATTTTTTCCATTTAACATATTACGGAAATTGTCTTTGAAAATCATCTGGCTGTTGCTGTTGTATTCCGGCGTAATCATGTAGATCGTTTTGTGGGCGTTGATGGAGCGGAAGCCGTCGCGTTCCATCTCCTCCGCCATCAGCGTACCGATGACCTCGGTGCCCTCCATACAGACGATGGTGTCCACGATCGTGTCGAACAGATACATGTGTACCAGGGAACGGGCAATCTCCCTTGCCTCACTGATACGGCTCTTGATCGTCGTCAGATCAATGTAATAATTCGTATGCGCATGGTTCGTGGCAAAATGTCCCTTTACCACCTTAAGCGGCACATTCGTACCAATCGTATGAATCTTTACATATCTGTGCTCCATAAAACGCCTCCTTTTCCGATTTTTATGTTCTTTTTGTCTGTTCTCTTATTATACGAAAATTTTATTAAAATTTCAATATTTTTCAATAAAATTTATTATTTATTTTTATAATCAGAATATTTTTTACATTTCTCCAATCGCATTATTTCCATTTGGTTTGGAAGCATTTTGACTTACTTTGAAAGTCCATCGCTGCAGGCGATCTAAGTTCAGGGATGCCTAATGCGCCTGAATCACTTTCATTCACGGTACGTACTCACCTGTGGGCGCAGGAAGGTTTACTTGACTACACCAGACTTTTATTGCTATAATTATGAAGAAGATTAAAAAATTGTATCACATTAAGTACAAGGCATATCCTGAACTGCACAAATCCTGAAAGGGTATCACGAAGATAGGAAGGATGGTAATATGAAAAAAGTGTCTGTTATATTAGCGATTGTTGCAATCGTGGCAAGTACTTCATCTCCAGCTTTTGCAGGGGAGTGGAAAAAAACCTCTGTCATTGGTTTCGGTTTGTAAACTACTTTTTTCTGTTTGCCATAATTTAAGGCCTCCTATGATTTTTTATTTTATCATAGAAGACCTTTTCAGAGTACTTCGATTCAGTTTTTACAGAATTTTTTTCATACTCTCTATTTTGTGGTGGTTCAATAGGGAGTCTTTGACAGGCTGAAACGGCCTGCATACGCAGACCTCTTTTCTTTTTATTCACCATTTTTATATCGAATTACCGGAATCTGTTTGACCTTTTTTCCAATGGTCCGGTGTTCTAACGCAAAGATCATATCGCTGGTACGCTCAAAAAATCCGATGTCCTTTTTCCAGCTTATCGTGCATTTACAATGCTGCAAACCGATAAACTGCTGTTTCATTTTTCTGCCGCAGCCGGGGCAGACTTTATTATTGGTTCCCATCTGATTCTTCCAGCTATAAAAGCTGTCCAGATTCAGCTCCCGTTTCAATTCTTCTTCTGATGGCAAATAAGTGAAATACTTAGACGCAAATATTTGATGATTATCTTCTGGCAGCGTGTATTTTACAATGGAATCCCCTTTGTCCGCACAAAGAACAATGCCAATCGGCTGTGAATCCCCCTCATTCATCATTTCACGGGTATAATAGTTCACATACATCTGCATTTGTCCTAAATCCTGATGAGTCAACTTGCCCATTTTCAAATCTATGAGGACAAAACATTTCAGAATATAATTATAAAACACCATGTCGATGAAAAAATCCTGCCCATCCAGTGTAAACCGCTTTTGGCGCGCCACAAATGAAACACCGCGTCCAAGCTCTAAAAGGAAGTGCTGAAGATGGTCGATCAAAACTTGCTCCAATTCGCCCTCATACACATGAGTGTCCGGATGGATCTGCAAAAATTCCATCACATAGGAAGCTTTGATAATCTTTTCATATTCCGGTTTTGGCTCGGTAGTCTGGATTTCTTTTGCTACAAGCGATTTATCCTGACTGGCTAAAATACGTTGATAGTATATTGTATTGACCTGCCGTTCCAGCTGCCGGACACTCCACGCAGATTTTGCACATTCTTCTGCATAGAAAGTCCTTGCCTGTTCATCCTGAACACGCATCAAAAGCCGATAATGGGACCAGCTCAATTCGGCACACAGTATGTGCCGAATCGGAAACAAGCAATAAAACTGACGCATCGCACGAAGATTACGGACAATAAAACCCTTTCTAAACTCAACAGTCAGCTGTTCAGATAAATAATCCAGAAGTTTTTTCCCATACTCGGCCCTGTCATTTTCTCCACACGCTTTATAAATTTATAAATTTGTTCGCTATTTCCCAATAGGTGATTACCATTGTGGAATTTACCGCCGCGCTTAAACGTGTTGCGCGGAAACAATCGAATTGCGGATAGAGTGATAGGTCTGTTCCGCATTTTGGTTGATCTGCACCCGGAAAATGTGGGGTGAATACGGCTGCTTGAACTTTTTATGTTACTCACTGTCAACACCGTATTTCCCCATATCGTCCAAATAAGCAGGACAAAAAATATTATGATTATTGCACATAGCTTTATCAATGCTTTTTGAATAGGACTTTTTTTCATGTTTTCTCTTTTCTTGTCCTCGTGGTATAGCATTAACTTTGAATTATTTAGTTCGCATTTTCTCGAAGAAACGAAATCAAATCGCTGTCCATTTTTTCCATAAACACCGCACCATGCAATTTTGCTTCCATAACAATACGTTCTTCCCGCATAGCAGACATAAGGATAAATAACATAGAAAACTTTTTCTGTCTGCAAAATTCTAACAGTTCAAGCCCGGTTCCGTCCGGCATAGCATAGTCAGAGCAAATCGCATCAAATACAGTGGTTGACACTTCCTTTTTGGCTTCTGTTAAATTGCCAGCGGTTGTTACTTCATAATAATCTTTCAGAACATAGCTTAGCCCCTCTGAAATGTCAGGGTAATCATCTACAATTAAGATTTTCTTCATGGTCAGTCACCCCGCATTTACTACATTGACAATGCTTGTCTTTTTAATCTTCCGGGACGGTGCAATGACAGCAATAAATGTAGTCAAGATTGCCGCTGAAATTAC
>QZDW01000034.1 GCA_009917545.1 bacterium 1XD42-76 | reverse complement strand
ACTCTGGATGATGTGAGTGATGAATTAGAGGCGTTCCTTGATTATGTGGCAGGGAAGAAGCCGAAGGATGCCTATGTAGAGAGGCTGGAAGAAGCGGTAAAAGAGGCCAAGAAGAATAGAGAATGGAGGCATGAGTATATGACGTTGTTGATGAGAGACCAGGAGAATGTGAAAAAAGGTGAGGAAATGTTGGCAAAATTAATAATACTTTTAAGTGAAGATGGCCGTTTATCAGACGTTATCAAAGTATCACAGGATAAAGAGTATCGTCAGGAACTTTATGCGGAATATCATATCATTTAAAAGCAGAGCATCACAGGGCAGAAAATTTTAAAGATTTTCTGTCCTTAATAATATTACGAGATTTTTCGCACTTGGGTATATTATGGAGACGCTTGTCATAAACGATGATGTTCTTCTTACTGCATTTCAGAGAAGAGCGAACAAGTTTGAGAACGGTCTTGCCGCAATCTGTGTGGAATCCGTTCGCTGTAAATTTTTAACCCGCCTGGATCGGACAGGACACAATGTTGACAGAATCGAAACCGGGGCAGGGAAGCGGGCACAGAAGAAACGTTGCAGCGGGTAACAGGACAGAAACCATGAGTGGAAGATACGTTAAAAACCAAAAGGAAAACACACAATGGAGACAAATTTTTCTTATTTAAAGGACAAAAGCGAATACGCCCTTTTCGGCCCGGCGTGTATTGACGCGGAGAATGTGCTGGCTGCGTCTCCGGTGATGAGCGCTGTGGCATCCCGCAAGGCACTGGAGCTCTGCGTAAAGTGGATCTACTCCACAGATACCAGCCTTGGCTCCCCGCGAAAGGACGGCCTGCAGGCATTACTGCATGACAATGGGTTCCCTTCCCTGCTGGATTACCGCTTATGGAGGCGGTTCCAGTATGTTGTAAAAAACGGGAACCAGTCGGTACATACATCGAAACCCCTTTCCAGAGAAGATGCGATCCTGTCCCTCAATATTCTGTTTGATTTTGTACAATGGATTGAGTGCGCCTACGGGCAGGAATATATTAAGAGAACCTTCGATGATACGCTCATTCCGGAGGCCAATGCAGAGAGTAAACGAATCGAAGCCGAGTATGCCTGTGTAATAAAGGATATACAGAAAAATGCCGATAAAATTGTGGACGAAAAGGATCAGCAGATACAGGAACTTCTGCGTATTAACGCACAGCTGAGCCAGGAGAGGACGGAAGCCAAAAAACTCCATGAGAAACAGCGTACCTACACCTATGAGGGTAATATGGCGGAGTGGAAAACACGCAAACGCTATATAGACGCTGATTTAAGATACAGTGGATATGAATTCAGCCAGACGGCGAAACGAAACTGTATCGAAACAGAGTATCCGGTAGTGGGGATGCCGAATGCGTCCGGTACAGGCCATGTGGATTATGTAATCTGGGGGGACACCGGAAAGATCATTGCGCTGATTGAAGCGAAGAGGACCTCTGAGTCCGCAGAAAAAGGAAAGAATCAGGGAGAAATCTATGCAGATTGTATCCAGAATATGCAGGGTTTCCGGCCAATCATCTTTTATACGAACGGGTTTGAGACATATCTGTGGGATGATATGATTTCTGTGCCCAGGCTGGTGAGCGGCATTTTCCAGCGCTGTGATCTGGACAAGATGATAGAGCGACGCTATAATCGAAAGCCGCTTTCCTCAATAACGATTGACGAGACGATTACAAACAGGCACTATCAGCTCCGTGCAGTCACGAAATGCTGTGAAAGTTATGAAAAAGGCGACAGGAACTGCCTGCTGATTATGGCGACAGGGACCGGCAAGACGAGAACTGCCGCCTCGATTATCGATGTGCTTACGAGAGGGGAACACATTACAAACGTGCTTTTTTTGGCAGACCGAAAGGCCCTTGTAGAACAGGCGCGGGAAGCGTTTCAAACATGCATTCCCAATACCACCTCCTGCAATCTGGTGAAGGACCGGAAGGGGCGGAACGCTAGATTTGTCTTTTCGACATATCCGACGATGCTGAACGCCATTGACTCGGAACGGAACGGGGATGGGAGCCGCTTTTTCTCGCCGGGACATTTTGACCTGATAATAGTAGATGAGGCGCACCGGAGTATTTTTAACAAATATAAAGCGATTTTTGCCTACTTTGACGCCTGGAAGCTGGGGCTGACAGCGACACCGAAGAAAACGGTTCATCAATCCACGTATGATTTCTTTGAAATGAAGAAAAACATGCCAACGGACGTCTATGAGTATGACGAGGCAGTATTTTCAGATCACGTTCTGGTGCCGTTCTACCTGATTGAGACGAGCACCAAGATACCGGAGGAAGGATTGAATCCGGAGGAGATGGATGAAGCTGACAGGGAATACTATGAAGATGAATTTACGGAGGAGGGCGAGACGCCGGAACGAATTCCCCCGGAACTGATCAATAAGTACATATTTAATAAGGATACGGCGGACAAAATGCTCAGTGATTTGATGAATCATGGAATCCGGCATAAGAATGGAAACCACGTGGGCAAAACGGTCATTTTCGCCCAGACGAAAAAGCATGCGCAGTTTCTTGTTAAACGGTTTGATGAGCTATATCCGGAGTACAGGGGGCAGTTCTGCAAGCTGATCATCTACGATGAGCCGTATGCAGATAAGAATCTAAAGGACTTTAAAAAGGCAGATGAGATGCCGTTTCTGGCAATCACGGTTGACATGCTGGAGACAGGGATTGATGTGCCGGAGATTGTTAATCTGGTATTTGCCAAAAAGGTGTACAGCAGGATTAAATTTGACCAGATGATCGGAAGAGGCACGCGTCTGTGCGATGGCCTGTTCGGAGAAGGGAATCCCAAGAGAGAATTTTATATTTTTGATTATATGAGAAATTTCCAGTACTTTGACGAACATCCCAGGGGAAAGGAAGCCGACGTTATCATGTCCCCGGTTGCGGAAATATTTGCCAAAAAAGTGCGGATCATCAAACTCCTGCAAAATGCAGAATATGCGGCGGATGAGTACCAGAATTTCAGGAGTGAGCTGGTTGAGGATGTCCTTGCCGGGATCCGGGGCCTGAATCCGGAACGGATTGAAGTGAAACTGGAGCTTCGATACGTGGAAAAATATAAAGATGAAACCTGTTTTACATGCCTGACGGACGCAGATAAAGCAGATATCATAGAACATCTGGCTGTGCTGATCTCTTCCGGAGAGACAGATGAAAATGCAGTCAATTTTGATAATTCCATGTACAGCCTGATTCTGCTGTCATTAGAGACAGGTAAAAGCATAAACAGGATTAAAAACCATGTACAGAAAAATGTAACCGCGTTATTGACAGACTGTGCCACGATTCCGGAGGTAAAAGCCAGGATCCCCAAATTAAAGGAAGTCCAGTCAGAGGTTTACTGGAAGGACCGGGATATTTTAAAATTTGAGGAAACGAGGAAAGAATTACGCGATATTATGAAATTTCTGCCGCCCGGGGTCACAAAGCTTCACTATGTTGATTTTACAGATGAAGTGCTTTATCGGACAGAAGGCAGACAATTTCATATGTCAAATGATGATTTTGCGGATTACAGGAAAAAGGTCAGCGAATATGTGGAAACGCACAAGGAGCACCCATCCATAAAAAAGCTGCTTCACAATGAACCGATCACGCAGGACGACTATAAAGAGCTGGAGCACATTTTTACAAAGGAGCTGGGGACGAAAGAGGAGTATGAGAAACATTACAGTGATACGCCATTTGGAATTCTGATACGCAAGATTGCAAAGATGGACCGGATTTCCGCATATGCGGCATTTTCCAGGTTTATAGCAGAAGAAAGGCCAAATGCAGAACAGATCTATTTTATTAACCAGCTGGTAGATTATGTGGTAGAAAATGGGTACGTCAAAGATGTATTGGATCTCATGAAAGCACCGTTTGACAGGCCGTTTAAATTCAGTACGATTTTTGACCGCGAGGAGCAAATCAAGCTGGTGCAGGTCATCAATGCATTTAAAGAGAATGCAATGGCAGCATAGAGCAGGGGATGCTGTAAAATTCAGGAATCCGGCAATACCAGGCAGGGCTTTGTGGAAGCTCTGCCTGAACATTGCAGAATGTCTGATTTTGCAGCATCCCCTTTCTATGTGTGATCTATAATCGGCTACTGGTACTGTGACTGATGCATTTCATAATAGAAACCGCCCAGCTTCATAAGCTCTGCGTGCGTGCCGCGCTCGATGACATTTCCGTCGCGGACAACCAGGATACAGTCGGCATTCCGTATGGTGGAGAGACGATGCGCTACGACGAAGCAGGTCTTATCCTTCATGAGACTGCGCATGGCAGCCTGAATCTGGTGTTCCGTCCGTGTATCCACATTGGAGGTGGCCTCGTCGAGAATCAACATGGAGGAATGCATTAAAAGCGCACGTGCAATCGTCAGAAGCTGCTTCTGGCCTTTGGAGATATTGGTGCCGTCGTCGATTAACAGTGTATCATATCCCTGCGGCAGGCTTTCGATATAGGTGTGGATGCGGGCAGCCTTGGCAGCAGCGATGACCTCCTCGCGCGTGGCTTCCGGGCGGCCATAGGAGATATTTTCATAGATTGTGCCATAGAACAGCCAGGTATCCTGCAGAACCATCGAATAAGCCAGCCGCAGGCTTTTCCGCGTCAGGTCAAGGGAACTGTGCCCGTCCACGAGGATGGCGCCTTTATCAATGTCGTAAAACCGCATCAGGAGGTTAATGAAGGTCGTTTTACCTGCCCCGGTCGGGCCCACGATGGCGATAAGACTTCCCTTGGGCGCTGTCATACTGAAATCCTTTAAAATCGTCCGGTCTTTCTGATAGCCGAAGCTTACATGGGAGAGTTCGACATTCCCTTCTGCATGGAGAAGCTCCAGGGCATTCTCCCGGTCGGCAGGCTCGGCCGCCTCATCGAGAATGCGGAAAACACGTTCCGCGGCTGCCAGTGAGGACTGAAGTTCGCCGTAGATCTCGGCAATCTCCCGAATCGGCCCCGTGAATTTCCTGGAATAAAGGACAAAGGCCGAAATGCCGCCGATGTTGATATGGCCGCGCAGATAGAGGATGGCTCCGAACACCGATATCAGGGCCAGCGCCAGATTGTTGATGGCATTGGTGGACGGCCCCATGATACTGGCGTAGTAATCTGTCCTGTAGTAGGCGTCTACGAGCTTCTTATTCTGGACATTCATGTCTTTAATGACGCGCTCTTCCTGTGTGTAAGCCCGGAGCGTTTTCTGACCGGAGATCATCTCCTCAACATAACCGTTCAGTTCCCCTGCGGCTTTCGACCGGGCGCGGAACATGGGCTGCACCATCTTCGTAAGGTAGGAGGCGAGCACGAGCGCTAGGGGAATCGTGACCGTAAATACAAGTACGAGCGGCGGACTGATACGTAGCATCATCACGAGTGAGCCAACGATCGTCACGCTGCTGGATACCACCTGAACAACGTCATTGGAGAGCGAGGCGTTGATGGTATCAATATCGTAGGAAATACGGCTTAAAATGTCACCGGTGGTATTGGTGTCAAAATAGCTGACAGGCAGTGTCACCAGGTGGTTAAATACGTCACGTCTCAGCGTATAGGTGATTTTACGCGAGAGTGTAATCATGGAGACATTTACAATGTAGCTCATGAGAGAGCTGCACACATAGAAAAACAGCAGAAGAAGGCAGTAACGGTAAATTTGCGGCATATCCATCCGGCCGCTTACCCCGCCGTCGCTGATTAAATTGATCGCCTCGCCCGAGAGCCTGGGCCCGGCTAACGCCAGGAGGTTTCCAAGCAGGGACAGTGCAAGGACGGAGAACAACGGAAGCTTATGCCGCATCAGATAGCCGAAGATGCGGAACAGGGTATTCTTTCGCTTCATGCCGCATCACCTCCCATCTGGATTTTACTGATTTCCCGATACGTTTCACATGTCCTTAGAAGTTCTTCATGGGTGCCGAGTCCCAGCGGGATCCCGTCCTCAAGTACCAGGATCTTATCACAGTGCATGATCGAGCTGATACGCTGGGCAATGATAATGGTAGTAGTGCCCGCGAACGCTTTTGCAAGCTCGGTACGGAATGCTGCGTCGGTCTTGTAATCAAGGGCACTCGAGGAATCATCGAGAATCAGGAATTCCGGGTGTCCCGCCAGAGCCCGTGCAATGAGGACGCGCTGCTTCTGTCCGCCGCTTAAATTGACGCCGCGCGCCTCCACGCTCATTTCATAGCCGCCTGCCTCGCGGATGAATGTCTCGGCCTGTGCGATACGAACGGCCTTGTCGATGTCCTCCTGCGAGAGGGTTCGCCCCATGTCGATATTGTGCAGTAACGTTTCTTTAAACAGTACATCATTCTGGAATACGACGCCGAACCGCTGACGCAGTTCTTTTAACGGGAACGTGTTAATATCACGTCCATTGATGCAAATGGAACCTTCATCAATATCATAGAGGCGCAAAAGGAGCTGCACGAGCGTACTTTTTCCGGAGCCGGTCGGCCCGATGATGCCCAGTGACTGGCCAGGATTCAGGGAAAAGCTGATATCAGCCAGGTTTTTCACACGCTTATTATAGGAAAAGCTCACATGGTCGAAGGTAATGTGAGGAATCTGCCGGACGTCTGATTCGGCAGATTCGCCTGCGCTTTGCCGGAGATCTGCCCTTCCGGGTTCGGCCGCCCGCCGATGAGGATCTGCTCCGTCCGGTTCATCGGCATTTTGTCCGTTCCCGCTTCCGTCCCCCTCCCGGTTTATATCAGCCGCATGGTATATTTTCATATCGGCCGGGGTATTCAGCACCTCGGCGATTCGCCCGGCACTGGCAGCAGCCTTGGAGTACATGGTAATCAGACGGGAGATCGCCATGACGGCATTTAAAATAATGGTAAAATATGTAAGGAAGGCGACGATTGCACCCGGCTTCATATGTCCGGAGGCGACGCGCCAGGCTCCGGCGAGGACGACCATCACAAGGCCGAAATTTAAGAGCAGGTTGATAAGCGGCCCGGAGGACGCCATCATGACGCTGGCCTTTGTCTCATCATGATTCAGGCGCAGATTTACGCCATCGTAACGCTCTTTTTCATGTTCAGTACGGCTTAACGCCTTGATGACCCGGATTCCGGAGGCATTTTCGCGGACAACGCGGATCATATTGTCGGCGGAGATCCCAGCTTTGGTAAAGAGCGGAATACTCTTTTTGCTGATATAAACGACAACAAAGGTCATAAACGGGATCAACAGGCAGAGGATTCCGGAAAGCACCGGGTCGATCAGCATTGTAACGACGACGCCACCGAGCAGCAGGATCGGCGCGCGCACGCCCATGCGCTGGATCATATTTAACATCCGGTGAAGATTATAAGTATCCGTTGTCATTCTGGTGACAAGGGAAGGGATGGTAAACGCGTCCACCTGGGAACTGGAAAGATAGGAAATCTTGTAAAACAGGTCATAGCGGAGCGTCTGAAGCGTGTCCCTGGAGACAGCAGAAGCGACCCGGTTGGCCCACACGTTGCATACAAGCACAAGGGCTGCGCACACCACCATCATGCCGCCCCAGAAAAATACTCGCCGGATATCATTCTGTGGTGTTACCTCATCAATAATATAGGACAGGATATAAGGAATCAGCAGATCCATGATCGTGCCCGTGAACTTGATCGTGAAGCCGTAAAGCATGGTCGGGATATGCGGTTTCAGATAATGCAGGAAATCTTTCATGAGGATGCCTCCTCCTTTCCCGGTACTTTTTCTGCGTATGGACTGGATGGTTCCATATTTGTCAGGCTTTCCTCAGATACCTGTTCCTGTCCAGCGCTCTCCCCGGAAACATTTTCTTTTCCTGCTTTTGAGGCGCGCCGTGGCTGGCAGGATGCATCGGATGTCTGACGGCAGAGTTCTCTGGCATTTCCGAGGATCTGCTCCAGGACCTGCGCAAAGAGAGCCAGATCATCGGGAGGAACTTCCCCGGTGATGCGGTCAAAAAACTGTTCATAAAGGTTTTGGCCCTGCTTATAGAGATCGACTGCCGGGGGCAGGGCGATGACACGTTTGGAGCGCGCATCCTTTTCCTCGCCGCGGCGCACAAGATAGCCCCTGGCCTCCAGTTTCTGAAGCGTGCGGGAAATCATGGCTTTGTCGATATTCATTTCCTCAGACAGATGGCGCTGGCTGACCTCACCATGAAAGCCGATATGCTTAATGAGCTGTAAATCCGCCGGTGTCAGCTCGGGATACTCTGTCTGCGAAACGTAATATTTCTGAGACAGACGGTAAAGACGGCGGATATACCGGTAAATTGAGAGAGAACGTTCCATAAAGCATTACCTCACAAAATAAAATCGTTGACATATCAATTATATTTATAATTTGTTGATATGTCAACAAAAATGTGGCGAATCCGCCAGAGGTAAAGAATAGAGTCCAGAAAAATCCCATTTTACAAAGATGCCGGTATCGGGAGTAAAATGGGCGTCTGTGATCTGGACAAAATATTTGAGGAGGTGGGAACCGATGGGAAAACAGACTGGCCGGCGGCTTGCCATGCTGATTGCTGGAATCGGCCTCATGGGCCCCGGGATTGCATTGTTTAAGCTTGTCCTTATGGGAAACGACCCGCATACCGCGCTGATGATTGCGCTCGGTAATTGGCTGGGGGTGGATTTTTCTGTTGTCCTGTTTGCAGTGAATTGCCTGTGGTTTTCTGTAGAATGGCGTCTTGGCAAAACGTTGATCGGAATCGGGACCTTTGTAAATTGGTTTTTTGTAGGAACGCTGGCTTCCCTTTGTGAAAAGGCGGTACTGTCTGTCTGGATGATTTCGGAGGGGCCAGGGCCAAGGCTGTGGATTATGATGACAGGCATCGTGACACTGAGTCTGGCCTGTGCCTTCTGTCAGACAGCGGATCTGGGAGTCGCGCCTTATGATGCACTGTCGATTATACTGTCCCGAAGAAGCGGATGCTCTGCCGGTCGGTCATTGACCGGCCCGGAGCGATACCTGTTCCTCGCCTGAGGGTGCGTCCTGTTACAGGAACTTTCATGTGCTCTCCCGTGCAGCAATTTTCGTGCAGGCCTTGACTTTTGAACCGGTCTATTATATACTACGACTATCAATAAGAAACATGAGCTAGGGGTGCGATAAGCTGAGAATGGCATAAAAGGCCAGAACCCTCATTACTTGAACCGGATAATACCGGCGTAAGGAAGCGATGAAGCCAAATTTTCAGGCATATCAAAAATCCCCTCCCTTGTTCTTAAAACAGAGGAGGTTTTTTTATGTTTCAGATGTTTGTTACAGAGGGAGGCGGCCTGACAACGGCCGGATACGGGGGCTTTATTGTGGCGGGAATCGGATTCCTGATTACAGGTGCAGCCCTCGCCAAAAGAAGCGGGAATGCGCACAGGAAAATGGCGGCCAGAGAACTCGTCTACTGTGCGGTTGCTGTTGCCCTGGCCTTTCTGACGTCCTATATCCGGGTCGTGAAAATGCCTTGGGGAGGTTCGGTGACGTTGTGCAGTATGTTGTTTATCTGCCTGATTGGATACTGGTATGGGGTGAGAACCGGGGTCATGGCCGGACTTGCCTACGGGATCCTGCAATTTTTGCAGGAACCATACGTCCTCTCGGCGTTTCAGGTGTGCTGCGACTATGTATTCGCGTTCGCTGCACTGGGCCTTGCGGGTCTGTTTATGCATGCGAGACACGGACTGATAAAGGGCTATCTGTTCGGCGCTTTTATGCGCGGGGTATTCCATGCGATTGGTGGGTATCTGTACTGGATGGAATACATGCCGGATCATTTTCCAAAGTCGTTGACAGCGGTCTATCCGATTGCTTATAATTATGCTTATATCGGCCTGGAGGCTGCGATTACGGTAGTGATTCTGAGTATTCCGGCAGTAAAACGGGCGATGGAACAGATCCGGCGTTCGGCACAGGAATAGTTTCTCTGTAAAACAGACTGCATGAATCCTGATTTCCCTGTAAGATGTTTTTGACAGCCAGCAAAAGCAACTGCGGGGGCAGAAAGCCGAACTTCTCCAAAAAGGAAATGAACTAAATACAATTATCGGCAGTATGAATGAGGGTATGATTCTCCTAAATTGAAAAGGGAAAATTATCAGTATAGAAATGTTGGAGTCTGAAGTCGCAAAAATGCTGGATACAAAATAGTCTGCAAGTTGTAGACTGTTTTGTATCCATGTCGTTTAAGTGCTAAACTGTCAGAACTGACAAGTTATTTCTAAACAACTCCTAACGGTTTATCATTGTAAAACTTTGTTCATATATGATGCAAGTGTGGGTAGTTTTACTATTTTACTGTTTTTGTCAACACAATTTCTTAGTATCAAAATAGTATCAGAGAAATCAAGGAATCACAAGGGCCTTAGGCTCTATACATTCTCTACAGCTCTCAATAAAAATTAACTACACCGTGAACTTACAAGCCTTAAATGGCAGCTGTTGTTGGTTAGGCCGTCTGATTTTTGAAAGCTTTGTACCTTTTACAGATTGCTCAATAATAATTATTTTATATATTCAAAAAAGCAAAAATAAAGAAACCATTAATTATAGACTGCAATAGAGTTAGCCCAAAGGTACCAGTGCTACTTGAAAAATCTTCAATCACAAGCTTATACTATTTACTTTCGACAAAGAAATAAATGCTGCCTGCTACTGCAATCTCAACAAATGTATCTATTGCCCCCCAAAAAAGTACCTCCTGAATAGCTAACAGCATTTTATAAATATCGCAATAAATATTGATATCCAGTGAAATTTTTGTATAGGACATTGCTTTTCACGGAGAATGAAAACGCTATATCATGTATGGCTTTTTCTTATTACAACAGCCTTTTTTAAACATGCATTTAGAGGTGTGTGTTTCTCCAAAGAAAATGAGAAATAAAAATATAAACCCACATCCAGATACAACCGCTTGCACAAAAATAAGGGTATGTCAGATTGCTCTAACATACCCCTACATCCTCAAAAATGTTGAGCTTACGGCATTTGCAATTAGCCGAAGTATCTCTTTAACAGACCCTCAAATGCCTTACCGTGTCTTGCCTCATCACGGGCCATCTCATGCACAGTGTCATGGATTGCATCCAGATTAGCAGCTTTAGCGCGCTTTGCAAGATCGGTCTTGCCAGCCGTAGCGCCGTTCTCAGCCTCAACTCTCATCTCCAGATTCTTCTTTGTGCTGTCGGTAACAACCTCACCAAGAAGCTCAGCGAACTTGGCGGCATGCTCTGCTTCCTCATAAGCTGCCTTCTCCCAGTACAGGCCGATCTCCGGATAGCCCTCTCTGTGAGCGACTCTGGCCATTGCCAGGTACATACCAACCTCTTTGCACTCGCCCTCGTAGTTTGCTCTCAGGTCAGCAATGATATCTTCGCTTACGCCCTGAGCTACACCGACAACGTGCTCTGCTGCCCATGACATCTCGCCACTCTGCTCTGTGAACTTGGAAGCCGGAGCATTACATACCGGGCACTTCTCAGGAGCTGCATCACCTTCATGAACGTAACCGCATACGGAACATACAAACTTTTTCATTACTTATCTTCTCCTTTTCATATATGAATTAATAATAGTAATCGTTACTGATTTTAGTATACGATGAATCTTGTCTTTTGTCAAGAGCTATTTGAACTTTTTTGCTTTTTCAGGCATTCATCACATTCACCATAGAAAAAGACTGCATGGGAATCGACTCTGCCCGGCGCAGGTTCAGTAAGAAGCTCAGAGTTTTCACGGACAAGCTCCTTTGGAAGATCATAGATTGCCTTACATGCCTTACAGACAAAATGGTAATGTGGCTCGGTCGTGTAGTCGAAATGTTCGGAGCCATCCCCACAGGAAAAGCGGGTGATCTCTCCAAGCTCGGCCAAAAGCTTCAGATTCCGGTATACGGTTCCTAGACTGATATTGGGAAATTCGCTGCGGATCGAGAGATAGAGGGCGTCAGCGGTAGGATGGTCGGTACGGTTCATCAGACAGGTCTTAATACACTCCCTCTGACGGCTGTACTTGATTGCTTTCATGCCTTACCCCCCTCTCATTGACAAATAAAACAATAATAATAATTGTTTTTATTATAATATCAAAAATGATCCTGCCTGTCAATACCCGGTTTTTGTATGTTACCGGCCGGGCAAATGAAAGCCTTTGGGGACCAAACAAATCCGGGACAGCGGTAGGGGTTCCTGCGAAAGTTCGCCGCCGACAGGCGGCGCGCTCATCTGTGGGCGCATGGAGGTTTACTGTGAAAGTCCATTGCCGCAGGGGATCTGAGTTCGGGTATGCAAAATGTGCCTGAATTCTTTTTATTCATGGCGGTGCGCTTACTCGTGGGCACATGAAGGTTACTTAGAAATTCCTTGAAAATGCGTCAGATTTTCATTATACTATAGGAAACATATCCATCGGGCAGCAGTGAATGCCCGCCCATACAGACGGTAGTAAGAAAATGAGGTGATTTTCATGCGCAGCAGACATGCCCGCCATTTGGCGACAGAGCTGGCCGGAAGGTTATTTGACCGTGAGTTTTTAAATCGCTCAGGCCTGAGCCGCCGGACGATGCAGTCCGTATTTGTGAGAGATAAGTGGGAGGAGGCGTTTGAAACGCGGTTCCCGGTAACGCGGAGATTTACGTGTGCAGAGATTCTGGAACTTTGCCATCCGGAGCTTACGAGGCTTGGCCGGAATCGGGATCCGGAGGAAGGCTGGATGTCCTTTACCTACAAATATTCGACGCATATCCTGTACCCGGACGCGGAATTTACCAGGGCCGCTGCCCCTTTTGCCGCCGGGGCTCTGGTGTTTCTGAGACTTTTGCAGTTCTTTTTCGATGAGGAGAGAAAAGTGATTCCTTTCAGCCCTTACGATGATTTTGAACTGCTTACAGAGGAGGAGTATAAGACATTTGACCGGGCCGGGGAATACGCCCATTTTGAAGAGGAGTTCCGCAGCCAGTACATATATGAGATGATGCGCCTGAACCGTGAGGCTACCCCGTTCGAGACGCTGGGACATATCGCCGGAGTCCACTATGTGGCAATGACAGTAGCGAGAGGGCTGTATGATGCCGGGGCGCCGATTGATCTGGCACTGGCATCCGGTGCGGCGGCAGGGCATGATCTGGGTAAATTTGGCTGTAAACCGAATGAGCGTGTGCCATATCTTCATTATTATTATACCAATCAATGGTTTACAGCTTACCACATGGAAAATATCGGCCACATTGCGGCCAATCACTCGACCTGGGACCTGGAGCTCGATAATATTTCCGTCGAATCGCTGGTACTGATTTATGCCGATTTCCGCGTAAAACAGATGCGCGGGGAGGATGGCAGGGAGATCACCAAGATCTATACCCTGAAGGATTCCTTTGACGTCATCCTCTCAAAACTGGATAATGTGGACGAGGCCAAGAAAAACCGATACCGCGTTGTCTACGCGAGGCTGTATGAATTCGAGCGCTATATGCGTTCTCTGGGCGTCGATGTGGATTTAAACGGCAGCCCGACCGGGCTCGATAAAAGCCCGGACATCGTGCTCCAGACAAAGCGGCACATGGCGCGTTCCTTCATTTTCCTCGGAATCGAGCATAACATCGACGTTATGCACCGCCTGGGGACCGATCGGCAGTTTGGGAATATTCTGGAGGCAGCGCGCAGTGAAAAGGACTGGAAGAACGTTCGCGCCTACCTGAACATTTTCAACGAGTATTCCATCCATTTAAACCACCGCCAGAAACGGCAGACACTAAGTTTCCTGTATGAGCTTCTTCTTAATAAAGAGGGCGATATCCGCAGGCAGGCGGCAGCTTTGGTCGGCAGGATGTTCGCGGATTTCAATGCCGGATACCGTAAAGAGCTGCCTGCCAACATGCCCGATCCGGACGAGAAAACAGCGATTACTTTGTGGGAGGAATATCTGGGCAAGATGATCTGCCCGGATTATCGTCTGACCCTGCAGCAGAAACATCGGATTCAGAACTGCCTGAAATTCGTCATAAGTTCGGCGATGGAGCGCAGCCAGGGGATCGTGCGTGAGGACATGTTCGCCGCATTTATGGAGTGGTTTGACAAAGAAAAAGATCTTTCAGACGATGCGCTTTTTTATCTTTTGGATTCCGTATTTTCTATGCCGCCGGAACTCTATTGCCGTGAGGGACGGCTGGAACGGCTGACGGCATTTTCGGTCAGCCATATGAATCATGCAATGGAGCGGGTGCGCATCGCTGCAGTCCGTTCCCTGCGCATCCTCACGGAATCGGTTACAGAGAGCAGCCCGTGTTATGAGATGGTCTGCCGTGCCGCCAGGGGGATGCAGCCGGAGTCCATGACATTTCTGTTCTTAAAATACCGGATCCTGACGAATATGGGGCAGGACACCGGGGGACTGAGGGAGATTCTGTACGGAAATGACGTGGTGAGCGATATTTTCCTGGAAAACCTCAAGTCAGCGACGCCGTGGATCATTAAGGCAGTCAATATTAAGCTTCTGGCAGACCGGGTGGACGGCGGGCGGATGGAACACCTTCTGCATATCTGTGCGCATTTTTCCAACCTGATTAAGGTCAGCGAACAGGTGGGAGTGCGCCACGACGCGGGCCGGGCGCTTCTTAGGCTTTCCCATCTTCTGACGACCGACCAGCGCAATGAGATCGCGGTGGAGCTCTTAAAAGGGCTCGAGGTAGGCGAGTACGAGTTTTCCAAATATATTCCGGAATATCTGGGAGAATTTGCCCTCTGGCTTCCTCCGGAGCAGCTGGATGATCTGATTGAGCGGCTTCATATCCTGTTAGCAAACGGAAATGAACAGATCGTGTCAGTGGCATTGGATACTCTGGGGATCCTTCTGGAATGCTATGCCGTGTATCCGGAGCGTTTTGAAGAGACCGGGGAGATGGTAAATGAGAGGAGAAACCGCCTTCTGGGCCTGATTTTGAGCTGTCTTGCCAGTTACAGGGAGCAGGTCCGCCAGGAAGCGATGTTAGTCATCGGCCAGCATATTTTTGGCTCTCAGCGGATGGCGGAAAAGGATAAGAACGAGCTGTTTTCCCTGTGTGCGAAAAAGCTTTTGTTCCTGTTAAATGAGAATAAGGGCGGAGAGCTGAGCCTCTATTACCGCGCAGCCACGCTTTCGCATATTTACCGGTTTATCGCCAATTACCAGATTTTCAGCGGCGATGTGGAAATGAGAGGACGCGATAAGGTAGCCTTTTTCCCGGGAACTTTTGACCCCTTTACACTCTCACACAAAGAGATTGCCAGAAAAATCCGCGAGATGGGTTTTACCGTGTTCCTCGCTGTGGATGAATTCTCCTGGTCCAAGAAAACGCAGCCGCATCTGGTGCGGCGCCAGATCGTAAATATGTCGGTTGCGGATGAATTTTACGTGCATCTGTTCCCGGATGAGACGCCGGTCAATATTGCGAATCCGAGAGATTTGAAACGGCTCAAGGAGATCTTTTGCGAGCAGGAGCTTTATATCGTGGTGGGCTCCGATGTCATCCACAATGCCAGCTCCTACAAAAAGGAGCCGTGCGAGGATTCCATCCATACGCTGAACCATATTGTGTTCCGGCGTGCAGGGGAGACGCATCCGGCTGATCTGTATGCCCAGATTACGGGCAAGGTGGTGGAGCTCGAGCTGCCGCCTGCCCTGGAGGATATCAGCTCCACCAGAATCCGGGAAAATATCGACAATCATCGCGATATTTCCAGCCTGATAGACCCGGTCGTACAGGAATTTATTTACCACAAGGGATTGTATCTGCGGGAGCCGGAATTTAAACCGATCCTGCGTGCCAGGGCGATTGCCTTTGAAAATGCTGCTAACAGGAAAGAGACGCTCGACGAGCTTGCCGATACGGTTCTCTACGGGTATCCGGAGGCGGGAGATATCCTGGGCAGGATTGAACGCGACGGCGATGCGCTGATTGTACTCAGAAATACAGTAGAGAAAAACCGCCCTGTGGGCTTTGCCAGCTACCGCGAGCTTCATTCGGACGGGCTGCTTGACGTACTCCATAATCTGGAGATGGCGGGCGAGCTCAGGCGGAGGACGAGCCGCCAGAATCTGCTGATTACGGGGATTTTTGACCGCGAGGAGGAGATTCACGACGGTACTTCCATCCATGATGTGGCTCAACTGCTGCTGGTGGAGGTGCTAACGCAGGCGCTTGCCAGAAATGAAAGTTTTGCACTGTTTGTCTGTGAGCGCAACCTCATTTCCCCGGAAGTGGAGTTTGCTCTGGAGCGGCAGGGATTTGTGTGTCCGTACCAGGAGGACAGCGGTGAAAAGCGTGCGATTTACATGGTAAATATGCATGAGCCGTTACTATTGATGCATAATCTGGAAACAACGATCAAGGAGCCGTTTGCCAGCAGTCCGGTTGTTCTGGATGCGGTTGTAAAAAACCACAGGCGGCTGCAGATGGCGATGACGAAGCTTTACCCGGGTAATCTGGTGCTGTCGGTGTCTTCGGGTGTGATGCACCACAGACTTGTGGATCGCATTACGGCGCTAAATGACGTACCCAACGAGCCCGTGACGCCGAGACAGCTGGGCGAAAATATGTGTGTCCCCTTTGGAAAGATTCTCAGAGGTAAGGTGGTGCCGAATACCGTCACTAAGACGCTTCATACAGACAAGGTGTATGAGCCGGATCTGAGCCGTTATTCGATCGAACCTTTCCCTTACTATTCGCCGTTAAAGAGCCAGATTGAGGCCATCAAGTCGTTCGGACGTCCGGTGATTCTGGTGGACGATCTCGTTCACAGGGCAGACCGCTTACAAGCGCTGGCTCCCAGCCTTAAGGAAGCACAGATTCCGGTGAAAAAAGTGGTGGTTGGTGTGATTTCCGGCTATGGGCGCGACCTGATGCAGTGCGTCCACGTTCCGGTGGAGGGCATTTACTCGATGCCGAACCTGCGCCAGTGGTTCCTGGAATCAACGCTGTACCCGTTTATCGGCGGCGATACAGTGCGGCGAGAGGAAATGAAGGTGGCAGGGCTTCAGCCGTCCATCAATATGATTCTTCCGTATGCGACACCGAGGCTGTCCGGGTGCAGCCGAAAAGCCCTGTTCGAGTTTTCCGTATGCTGTATCGAGAACGCCAGAGACCTTCTCCAGGTGCTGGAGGCAGAGTACCGGAAGCTGTTTGCCCGGAACCTGACGCTTTCCCGCCTGCCGGAGGCGGTGATCCTGCCGCTCTGCCCGGACCGCGGAAGCTGTCTGGAGTATGATGAAAATCTGGCAGCCTCGGTGTATCTGGAAAATGATCTGGAAACACTGTGGAGGATGCAGGAGTTTATGGTGGAAGCGTAGGGAGCAGGGCAGTTGGAACAGTACACTTCGGACTGCGGCTGATTTTAGTAGTTTCGGGTTGCAAGATCTGCGTGCAGAGACTTGCCGCATACCGCAATGTCCAGGAATGTCAGTAAAGATACTGAGGGAGGTTATTGAGAAATGATTTGTTTTTATAAAGTGGAAGGTAAGAGCTGTTTCAGTGATTTGGAAAATCTGCCGTTTGAGAAAATCGGGGAGCCTGAGGGGGCTAAAGAGCTTTTCTGGCTTTTTGGGAGAGAAGCGGGAAGCTGCCGCGCATCGTTTCGCGTAAGTGACAGGGCGTTTCTTAAGGCAGGAACCGAAAATGTGAGCTGGCTGGACAAAAACCATATGGACGAACTGGCAGACAGCCTGGAACTTCCGGGCTGGGTGGATGATTTGATTGCCGCAGGAAAGGTGACGGCGGTCAATGTCTCGCATCCGCGTTTCCGGGAGTGCCTCACCCAGGCGCCGGGGCCGGCTAAGAAGCGGGTCAATGTGCTGGCAATCGGCGATGTGGGAAGCATGCTGCTCACAGGCCTTCATCTTCTCGGCGGGGACGTGATTTCAGAGATCGGGATCTGCGATATTTCTGATCAGGTGACAGCCAGATGGGAGTTCGAGGAGAACCAGATCGCCTATCCCTGGGCATATGACGCGCTACCAGAGGTCCGGGTGGTAAAGCCGGAGGAATTATTCGACTGTGACGTGTTCGTTTTCGTGGCCTCAAAGGGGATTCCGCCGGTCGGCTCCGGGGTCAAGGACGTGCGTATGTATCAGTTCGAGAACAATTCCAAGATTATCGGACATTATGCGAGAATGGCGCGGGAAAAGAATTTTAAAGGACTGTTCTGTGCCGTATCCGATCCGGTCGATCCGCTGGCTAAGACGGCATTTCTCGAGAGCAACAAAAACGAGGCAGGAGAACTCGATTACATGGGGCTTTTGCCGGAGCAGATTCAGGGCTATGGGCTGGGTGTTATGAATGCCAGGGCAGCATATTACGCGAAGCGGGATGAACGGTTTAAGCAGTTTCTGACAGAGGGACGTTCCTTTGGGCCGCACGGGCAGGATCTGGTGATCGCAGATTCGATTGAGCATTATAATGACGAGCTGTCAAAGGAACTGACAGAGCTGGTCGTTACGGCGAATCTGAAAATGCGGGCGCTGGGTTACAAGCCGTTCGTGGCACCGGCATTTTCTTCGGGAGCGATTTCTATCCTGCTGACACTGCGCGGCGAATGGCACTGTGGTTCCGTTTTCCTGGGCGGCGTCTATATGGGCGTGAAAAACCGCTATACGGCAAACGGCCTGGAGACGGAATGCCTGCCGCTTCCGGCTGCACTCTATGACCGGCTGGTATTTGCGGCTGACAATCTGGCAAAGATTGTCTGATGAGTGAAGGGAGGAGTGCGGTTGGAGAAAGCGCTTATTGTTATTTATCCGCAAGAGCCGGGGACGGAAGGCACATGCGCACGACTGAATGCTGTGCTGGAGTCTGCACTTTCCGGCATCCGGGCAGAATTTTGCAGGGAGATGAAAGCGTTATCCAGGTCTCCTGAGCGGTTTGCTGGAAAGCGGGTTTTATTTACAGTGCCCCTGGGCAGATATGGGGTGAACCGCGAATATTATGAGCTGTTGGCGTGGCTCCGCAGCAGCGGGAAGGTGCTTTTGGGTTCTGTGGGCGGGATGGTAATCGACGCGGACAGTGAGTTGTATACAAAAGCGGCTGCGCGTGAGCTGGCAGTCGCAGCCAACCTGGCAGGCTGTGCTTTCGTGGGGCGTCCGCTCGTCGAAGGGACGGCCTCTCTGGATAATTTCCTTGTTCAGGCAGCCAACATGAATACAGACCGTTTTGGCGCGTACAAGAAGAGCGCTGCGATTCTTGTAAAGGAGCTTGTCGATTTTGAGCGGCGGGGGAAGGAGAAGCCGCACCTTCTGGCTCTCCATGCTTCCAATCATAAGACGTCCAATACCCTGGCATTATGGCAGGAGACAAAACAGCGCCTTTCCGGAATCGAGATTCAGGAAATCAATCTGCGAAACGGTATGCTGGTGGACTGCGCGGGCTGCCCGTATCAGATGTGCCTGCACTTCGGTGAGAAAGGGCAGTGCTTTTACGGCGGCGCGATGGTGGACGACGTGTATCCGGCAGTGCGCTGGGCGGACGGAATCGTGCTGCTATGCCCGAACTATAATGATGCGCTGTCGGCCAACCTGACGGCCTTTATTAACCGGCTGACAGCGCTGTTTCGGACAACGAGATTTTATGATAAGGCAGTATTTGCGATTGTTGTCTCGGGTTATTCCGGGAGCGATCTCATCGCCGGACAGCTCATAACAGCTCTGAATATGAATAAAACGTTCTATCTGCCGGGGAATTTCTGTATGCTGGAGACAGCAAATAATGCGGGAGCAGCGCTTAAGCTTTCGGGAATCGACGAGCGAATTGCGGACTTCGCCGCTATGATACAGTCTGCCCTGACGGGCCGGTGCAGTTAGTGCAAACGGGCCCGCCGGGCCAACCGTAAGTCAGGCGCACGGCCGTCGCCGGGCAGAACATTTCCACAGACGGGAGAGCCGGGGCAGCAGGCGGCATCCGATGTTTCCTGCATGCCTAAAAGAGGCTCCACACCGAGGAAATGAGGATACAGACGACGATGCCGATGACAGTCGGCAGGAGAAACGCCGTTGCTGTCCATCTGAGGCTGCCGGTTTCCTTTTTAATGGTGAGCAGTGTGGTGGAACAGGGCCAGTGAAACAGGGAAAATGCAGCCATGCAGACAGCGGTCTTTAACGTCCAGCCGTGCGCGGCCAGCAGTGCTTTGAGCGCGAAGTCGTCCTCCATTGGTAAAAGGACGCCGCTTTGCAGGTATGCCATGAGAATAATCGGTAAAACGATCTCATTGGCGGGAAAGCCGAGGATAAAGGCCATGAGGATAATGCCATCGAGCCCCATGAGCCGGCCGAGCGGCTCCAGGAAGCCGGAGAGCAGGAGCAGGAGATTCGTTTCCCCGACAGGAACGTTTGCCATCAGCCAGATAAAAAGCCCGGCAGGTGCTGCGACAACGACGGCTCTGCCCAGAACAAACAGCGTGCGGTCCAGGACCGAGCGGACGATAACCCGGCCGGCCTGCGGGATACGGTAGGGAGGCAGTTCCAGAGTGAAAGAGGAGGGCACTCCTTTTAACAATGTGTGCGATAACAGCCAGGAAGCGCCCAGGGTTGCCAGGATCCCTGCCAGAATGAAACCGGTCAGCGCGAGCGCTGTTACAAAGCCTGGTATGACGGAGGCCAGCAGTGATGCCGCCATACCTGTCTGAACATCGGTTCCAATGTTCATTGCGCCATCTGTTCCCGGATGTCCGATTCCCATACCGCCCGGATTGCCTGCCACGAAGAACAGCGAAATCATAGTGAGCAGCAACGGAAAACGGCCATTGCAGGGAACAAGGCTGTTTGTCAGGATGGCGATCAGGCGTTCTCTGGGAGAGTCGATGATCCGGCAGCCGACGACTCCGGCGGCATTACAGCCGAGCCCCATTGCCATTGTCAGACACTGCTTGCCGCAGGCATGGCATTTTTTAAACGCACCGTCCATATTGAAGGCGATGCGCGGCAGATAGCCGAGATCCTCTAAAAAGGTAAACAGAGGAAAAAAGATAGCCATCGGCGGCAGCATGACGGAGACGATCCAGGCCACGACGCGATAGACGCCGTATATAAAGGCCCCGATGAACCATTCCGGTGCTCCGGCAGCTGCAGAAGCGGCAGCGAGGACGGTTTCCAGACGGAAGAGAGCGTCCCATAAAAGAGACGACGGGTAATTAGCGCCGGTAATCGTGAGCCAAAAGATGAAAAATAAAAGCAGACACATGACGAGGCCGCTGTACGGTCCGGTCAGCGCTGCGTCGAGCCGTTCTTCGCGCCGCCGGTAATCCTTTCTGGAATAGGTAACAGTCCGGGCCGCCAGTTTCTGCGGGGAAAATGGAGCCGGGAGCTTCTGCCAGCCGGCCTGCAGGGCGCAGGCGGCAAAAGACGGGCAGCCAGAGCCAGAGGGGCACTCAAAACAACTGCCGGAAGACGGATGTTCAGAGGGACTGTCTGAAGGAACACATCCAAAACCGCTGTCAGAAGGTGTGGCTCCAGGGTGGCCGGATGCTTCCTCTGCCTGTGACAGTACCCCAAGGAGCTGGGTAAGGCCCTTTTTTTCCCTGCCGCAGCAGGCTACCACCGGGATCCGCAGAGTCTTTTCCAGAGCCTTAAAATCAATATGAATGCCTTTTCTGGCTGCCTCGTCGCAGAGGTTTGCACAGAGGATGACTTGGGGCATTTTAGACTCGTCCCGGCCGGAAATGAGATCACAGGTCTGTTTTAACAGATGGAGGCCACGTTCCAGGCAGGTACAGTCGCAGATCAGCAGAAGATACTCATAGGCCTGTGTTTCCACATAGTCGCGGGTGACGGCCTCCTCGCCGGAGCGGACATCAAAGGAATAGACACCAGGAAGATCCAGGGCCAGAAAATCATGGTCTCCAGCCAAAAAACGTCCCCGGGTACAGGAGACCGTCACGCCTGACCAGTTGCCGGTGTGCTGGTGCAGGCCGGTCAGAGTGTTGAAGATCGTACTCTTTCCCACATTGGGATTGCCGACAAATGCAATGCGGCGCGTCATAGGGCGGCCTCGGCTTTCTCCGCCAGAATGAAACGGCTGTCCTCGTCGCGCAGGGCGATAACGGCGTTTCTGACAAGATAGGCGGCAATACTGTTTTTTCGCTTAAGGACGCAGGAAACCAGGGCATCCGGCTCAAAACCGAGGTCATTTAAACGCTTTGCCATGAGGCTGTCATTTGCCAGATGGCATATCCTGGCACTTTGGCCGGGCTTTATATCACATAATGGAATCAGCATGGAATCACTCACTCATAGTATCTTATGAATGAGATATGCTAAAATACGAAAAGGGTGAATGGACGGCTCTCTTTTGCCAGGCCGGGATGGGAAAAATGCAGCAGCGGTCCGAAGCTGAAAATGTAGAAATCCTGCGTAATCTTTGCTGCCAACAGGAAGAAATAGAGGAAACTGTGAAATCAACCTTTTCAAATGGAAAGAAGTGGAGTATAATTAATTACGAGAGTCCCGAAGGGGCATCAAAAACAAAGTGATGGAATGGAGGTTACAATCATGTTGGTGAATGCGAAAGAAATGCTTGAAAAAGCAAGGGAAGGAAAATACGCGGTAGGCCACTTTAATATCAATAACCTGGAGTGGACAAAAGCAATCCTTTTGACCGCAGAGGAGCAGAGATCCCCGGTGATTCTCGGTGTATCTGAGGGAGCCGGAAAGTATATGACAGGCTATAAGACGGTCGTCGGCATGGTAAACGGAATGCTCGAGGAGTTAAAGATCACGGTTCCGGTTGCCCTGCATCTGGATCATGGCTCCTATGAGGGCTGCTTAAAATGTATCGAAGCAGGCTTTTCTTCCATCATGTTTGACGGTTCTCATTATCCGATTGCGGAGAATGTGGAAAAGACTAAGGAGCTGATCAAGATCTGCCGTGAGAAGGGAATGTCTCTGGAGGCAGAGGTCGGCGCAATCGGCGGCGAAGAGGACGGTGTAGTCGGTATGGGCGAGTGCGCAGATCCGGATGAATGCAAGATGATCGCGGATCTCGGTGTTGATATGCTGGCGGCAGGGATCGGCAATATCCACGGGAAATATCCGGCGAACTGGAAGGGATTAAGCTTCGAAACGCTGGCAGCAGTTAAGGATAAGGTAGGCGATATGCCGCTCGTCCTTCATGGCGGTACAGGTATTCCGGAGGATATGATTAAGAAAGCAATCTCCCTGGGAGTTGCCAAAATTAACGTAAATACTGAATGCCAGCTTTCTTTTGCAGACGCGACAAGAAAGTACATTGAGGCCGGGAAAGACCAGCAGGGTAAGGGCTTTGACCCGAGAAAGCTGCTCGCACCTGGTACAGAAGCCATTAAGGAGACAGTAAAGGCAAAGATGGAGCTGTTCGGCTCAGTCGGAAAGGCCTGATTATCAGGAGCGTTACCAAAGGGGGCTGCCTTACGGCGGCCCCGTCGGCTTTTTAGCCGGCGGGGGGACGTTTTCGGTATTCCTGTCAGGAAAACGTTCCGGACAGGATTTATTTCTACCTGGGAATCGGTATTGGCAGAGGGTGGGGAGCAGAAAGAGGAGGATGTAATTTATGAGTGAAGGCATCAATGCAGCCGCAATTTTCGGAGAGAATGTATTTAACGAGACCGTCATGAAGGAACGGCTTCCCAGAGGCGCGTATCAGAGACTGAAGGAAACCATCGAAAACGGCAGTGAGCTTGACCCCACGATCGCAGATATCGTGGCCCATGCGATGCAGGAATGGGCCGTAGAAAACGGCGCGACCCATTATACGCACTGGTTTCAGCCGCTTACTGGTGTAACCGCAGAAAAGCATGATTCTTTTATCGGCAGTCCGGATGCAGCCGGGAGAGTCATCATGGATTTATCGGGTAAGGAGCTGATAAAGGGTGAGACGGACGGTTCCTCTTTCCCCTCCGGCGGCCTGCGTGCAACATTTGAAGCGCGCGGCTATACGGCATGGGACTGTACATCCCCGGCTTTTCTGAAAAAGGATGCAACCGGCGTTACCCTCTGCATTCCGACTGCCTTCTGCTCTTACCGTGGAGAAGCTTTGGATAAGAAAACGCCGCTTCTGCGCTCAATGGAAGCGATCGACAGGGAGGCAAAGCGTATTTTCCATCTGTTCGGTAATTTCGCAGTGAACCGCGTCGTGCCCTGCGTGGGGGCGGAGCAGGAGTATTTCCTGGTAGACCGTGAGAAATACCTGCAAAGAAAAGATCTGATCTATACAGGCCGCACCCTGTTCGGGGCGATGCCGCCCAAGGGGCAGGAGATGGACGATCATTACTATGGTGTAATCCGCGAACGCATCGGGGCATATATGAAGGAGCTGAACGAGGAGCTATGGAAAATGGGCGTGACAGCGAAAACGCAGCATAACGAGGTGGCTCCGGCGCAGCATGAGCTGGCCCCGATCTACGCCAAGGCTAACCTGGCAGTGGATCATAACCAGATCGTGATGGAGACCATGAAAAAGGTAGCCGGCCGCCGCGGTTTGGCATGTCTGCTCCATGAGAAGCCATTTCAGGGCGTAAACGGCTCGGGAAAACATAACAACTGGTCGCTTTTGTCGGATACAGGCGTGAATATGCTCGATCCTGGTGTGACGCCGCATGAAAATATCCAGTTCCTTTTGGTGCTGGCGTGTATCCTCAAAGCAGTGGATGTCCATGCAGATCTGCTGAGACAGTCAGCCGCGGTCCCCGGCAATGATTACCGCCTCGGCGCTCAGGAGGCCCCGCCGGCAATCATCTCTGTTTTTGTGGGAGAGCAGTTGGAGGATGTGATCGATCAGCTCTGCAGTACCGGTCTGGCGACACATTCCAAGGCAGGAGAAGTCCTGCGCACAGGTGTGACGACACTTCCTGACTTCGTGAAGGACGCTACCGACAGAAACCGTACTTCTCCATTCGCATTTACAGGAAATAAATTTGAATTTCGTATGGTGGGTTCCTCAGATTCCGTGTCCTCGGCAAATGTGGTGTTAAATACAATTGTGGCAGAGGCGTTTAAGGAAGCAGCCGACCAGTTAGAGCAGGCTGAGAACTTTGATACGGCAGTACACGACCTGATAAAAAAGCTTCTGATCGGGCACAGACGGATCGTATTTAACGGGAACGGCTATACCGAAGCGTGGGTGGAGGAAGCCGGACGGCGCGGCCTGCCGAACCTGAAATGCATGGTAGAATCAATTCCGTCCCTGACAACAGAAAAATCAATCCGGCTGTTTGAGGATTTCGGCGTGTATACAAGAGCGGAGCTTGAGGCAAGATCTGAGATTGAATATGAAGCTTACGCGAAATCCGTAAATATCGAAGCCAGGACTATGATTGATATGGCAGGTAAGCAGCTGATTCCGGCTGTGATTAAGTATACGACCATGCTGGCACAGTCGATCAATGCGGTTGAAAATGCCTGTCCCAACGCAGATGTGAGCGTGCAGACAGAACTTCTTTTGGAAACATCCGAGCTTTTGTCCGAAATGCGGACTGCACTCAGGGCGCTTGAGGAAAAAACTGCGGACTGCGCGGCCATCGCAGACGGGAAGGAACGCGCGCTGGCATATTACCGGGAGATCGTGCCTGCAATGGGCAGCCTGCGTGAACCGGCAGATCGCCTGGAAATGATAGTAGACAAAGAGTTTTGGCCCATACCAAGCTATGGAGATATGATTTTCGAGGTGTAAGGCTGGAAACCGGCAGACATGATACGAGAAACAAATATAAAAACAGAAGCAGACAGAAAACCAATATAAATACAGGATATGGTGCTGATATACGAAAGATGCAGAACGATAAATGGTGCCGCATGTTTCTGTCAATGCCATATCCTGTCTTATGTTCCCGGCCTGTTACCGCGGGCCGTTGGTTTGATACTTATTCAAATTATTGCCAGAGTCGCCGGATGCCGGTGAGTCCGGGGTCTTGCCTCCCTGATTGATGGAAGAGCCATCCGGGCGATTGTCTGAGCTGCCGGAATTTGTGCTATTGTTGAATCCGTTATTATTGCCTGGATTCGTATTGTTGTTGAACCCGTTATTGTTACCTGGATTCATGTTGTTATTGAACCCGTTATTATTGCCTGGATTCATGTTGTTATTGAACCCGTTATTGTTACCCGGATTCGTACTGTTGTTGAATCCGTTATTACCGCCTGGATTCATGCTACTATTGGATCCGTTATTGCCGCCCGGCATAGTATTGCTTCCGGGAGTCCCTGTGCTGCCCTGGTTGTTTCCGGGAGCTGTAATATTGGGGTTTGAGCCTGTGGAGGTATTGGAGTTCCCGTTTGAGGGAAGCGTATTTCCAAATCCGGACTGGTTTCCGGACACCGCATTCCCGTTCCCGGGCGTGTAGACATTTCCGGCCGAACCTCCGTCGATTGCCGATGTCTCATTCTGACATACGCCGTCCTGATTGAAGGTATAATTCACGGTTCCGATGGTATAGGAGCCATTGGAAATCATTTTGCCGTCTGAGGGATTCAGATAGAAATATTTTCCGTTTTCCTTCAGCCAGCCGGTAATCATGTGCCCTGAGTTGTTAAAATAGTACCATGCTCCGTCTATTTTCTCCCATCCTGTCGCCATCTTTCCGGAGGACGGATTCATATAGTAGCGGTGCGTCCCGTCACTCTGCCATCCTGTTACCATGCGCCCGTCCGTATGCAGATAATAATATCTGCCGTCGAGCTGCACCCATCCTGTCGCCATTTTCCCATCTGCGCCAAAGTAGTACCAATAGTCGCCGATTTTTGTCCATTTGGTAGCCAGTGCACCATCGTCCGTAAAATAGTATAGCGTGTTGTCGAGTGTCTGCCATCCCGTTACCATCGTGCCGTCTTCTTTCAGAAAATAACGCTTTCCATCAATGTCGCACCAGCCGCGTGCCAGCCTTCCGTCAGCAGAAAAATAGTAATATGCACCGTCCATTTTCCGCCATCCTGTCACCATAGAGCCGTCGCCCTTTAGGTAATAATAGTCTGTCCCGATTCTCAGCCATCCTGTTACCATGACGCCGTTTAACAGATAATAATGTTTTCCGTCCACCTGAATCCATTCATTTGCCATACGGCCATCCTGTTTCAGATAATACCATTTGCCTTCCAGCTCCAGCCATCCGGTCTGCATCTGGCCGGTTGCAGGAAGAAGATAATAATAGCTGTTATTATTGAGAAGCCAGCCTTTGTACTGTGTACCATCCTGATTCAGAAAATACCAGCTCTGACCGTCATGGATCCATCCGGTCTGCATGACGTAATTTTTGTAGTAATACCATTTTCCGTCAATCAGACGCCAGCGGTTCGCCGGAAGCTTTTCTGAGAAATCCTTTAGAACGAAATTGATATCCACATTGCCGGAGATCCCATTTACCTGGCCTTGATTCGTGGCCTGCCACAGAGCAGCTCCGGAATAGGATGGTTTTACGTCATAACGTGCCGCCCAGACGTCATAATGGACCTTCGACATGTTGATTTTACTGCTCAGCCAATAATCATTCGTATAGACCATCGGATAATAACCGGCACTTTCGATTTTTTTGCAAAAGGCATTAATAACCGCGGCGAGCTGATCCGGGGTCATGGCATTCATTTCCGGGGCTTCCACGTCGATCACAACCGGATAGGAGATCGGATATCCTTTAATGAGATTAAGGACAAAATCCGCTTCCTGTTCAGCGGCAGCGGTTGTTGTGGCGTAGGAATAAATATATGCGCCAACCCGCAGGCCGGCCGCCGCAGCCCCGCGTGCGTTGGTGTCAAAAGACGGGTCAACGCCATTATTATATCTCGTTCCCAGCATGGCAAACTGGATATCATCAGCCGCCACAGCGTTCCAGTTGACGGCCTGCGTGCGGTGGGAAACATCGACTCCCCGGGATAAAATGCCGGTGAGGACAGAACCATCGGCTGCCACATAGGAGCCGTTCGTTCCCCTTTCCCATGCCGCCGCCAGGGCCGGGACAGCTGTCCCTGGTATGGCAAGTGTCATAGACAGGCTCAACACAACTGCGGCCAGTCGTTTCCTGTGCAGCATAGCAATAATCTCCTTTACTGTAAAAGTCCAATCTCCATCAGGCGATCTGAATTCAGGCATACCAGTGCGTCCGCCGCCAATAAGCGGTATAAATTCAGGTTTACCTTTCTAGTATAGCACAAAAATCGCCGCCAGTCTTGAATTATTTATGATATTCTTCATGATAATTTTGCAGGAAAAGGCTCTGACTGAGGCGTTCGAAGCTTTTTTCGACAGGATATGCCTTTCCGACAGGGAGGGCAGCAGGAGTATCTGATTTATGGAACATGTAAAGAACTATCCTCCGGCGCCAGGAATTCGGAGAATTCCAGAGCCTTTTTGTAATAATTTTTCGCATAGCGGTACATGGAAATCGTGTATTCTCCAAATTCCTCCCCGAGCGTTTCCTTGTATACAGCCCAAAGACACCACAGGAAACCGCCGAGCGCCACATGTGCGTAGTATACAAAACGTTCTTCCGGCTCAGCTTCCCGCTCCAGATAAACAGAGAGAAGATGGTCGGTCTGTTCTTCATTATAATAGGAATAGATTGCGCACATACTGACATCAATGATCGGATCACACATGCCAGAATATTCCCAGTCAATGAGGCGGAGACTGCCATCGGGCAGAAAGAGGAAATTATCACAAACACTGTCAATGTGGCAGAGAACCTTCGGTCGGTTCAGACAGTCGAGGGAATCAAACAGCCGGTTCATCTGGGCGCGGATCTGTGAATAGTCCTCGAAGAGCTGCCTTTCATAACCAGAACAGAGCGTTTCATAAAAGGTGATACGCTCGCGGATATCGAAAGAATGTGTAACACGGAGGAAGGAGTTATGCAGTCTGCGGATCAGAGCCATACAACGCGTGACATCTTCCCAGCTGCACGGATCTGAAGTACGTGCCCCTTCATAATAGAGTGAGAGTTTATAGCCGGTATCACCGTTCATGTAGACGACATGCTCTGTGATGCCAAGCGCTTTCACGGCATCGTAAACGGCTTTTTCCTGTCTGCGGTTGATTAGAAGTTCTGTGCCGGGTCCGGGAATCCGGCAGATGTAGCTCTTACCCTGGGCGCGGAAAAAGAAGGACTTATTTGTCATTCCTGTTTTCAGACAACGGATATCCCGGATTTCGGCTTCCTGGATATGCAGCACGTCAGAAATGACTTCCATTGCGGCACTGTTGGAACTGCTCTGATATCGTTCATCAAAAAGACGAAGCTCTTCCAGGCTTTCAAACTCGTATACCTGGTCAGAGGGCTGTTTATTGATATAAATTTCAGGAAGCCGGAGATGCCTTGCTTCTTCCCCCAGATGGATTTCGGCTGTCTTGTTAATGAGATCGGCAAGAACCTGTTCCCAATACAGTTGCTCTGTACCGGGAGCTTCATAGTATTTCTCAAGCATTGGGATAAACTGTTCAGAAAATTCCCTGGAAAGGTACACAGGGCCATACATGACCCAGGAATCCGCGCCTCCGATCTGAACTTTGGTAATCGCCCCTTTTTTATTGGAAGCCAGACACCATTCAGAAGTAGTTCCTTCCTTATATACAGAGCTGTACCAGGAACCACATTCATACATGTGAAACATATTGCGGCGCAGCCAGTTGTCAGAAGAGAGAAGATACGTATTTCGGCCTTTCAGATAATCACGGGCGTGATATATGGTGGCGAGCGTGTTTTTGCAGCGGTATTCCGGATTATAAATTAGTTTTACCTGATATTTATCAATCAAATATTCGAATTTTTCCTTCAGATAACCGACCATAATCGTGATATCATAGATCCCTTTCTCATGGAGCTGGACGATCTGCCGCTCAATCATCCGTTCTCCGAAGACTTCCAAAAGCCCTTTAGGTGTCTCAAAGGTGAGAGGGACGAAACGTGAACCAAATCCGGCCGCGAGGACTACAGCACTGTCAACCCGGTATTGCTCTAAAAGATCTGATCCCTTTTGGGACAGCGAATATTTTCCGGATTCTACATCGAAAGAAATAAGTCCATCGGACAGAGCTTCCTTTATTAAATGATTACAGGTACCGAGGGAAAGCCCCATTGATGCGGCCAGCTCCCGCTGTGTGATACGGCAGTTTTCATATATATTTCTGCAAAGCAGTCCATATCGGTTCATAAAAAAGTCCTTTCTGTCATGAAGTGCAGCACCTGACTGAGAGATTTGCCCGGAATGTTTTATCTGTGCAGCTTCTATTGACCCGGCAAATAAAGGCTCCGGCAGTACATAGGTTTGCTCTGCTGCCCTCTTTTTGTCTGCCGCTCATATAGAACTGCAAAGACATTCATAATAAATCTTCATATTATCTTTAGAATTAGCAAAAAAAACCAATAGAAAAGTGTTCAAATATCAAAAACAATAAAACAATATGAACATTATAACACAAAACAAAAGAAATGCAAGAGGGTAAAAACCAGGATTGTATTTAAATATGTGCAATTTTTAACTAAATGTGAAGAAATGTAAAAAATGCGTAAGAAAATAAACAGAGAAAAGTTATGGTATTTCTTAAGAATCTATACTATAATGTGAATGTATCGGAGGTACAGAATACTCCGGCAGGGGAAAAGGTAGAACGTGCGAAATTTGCAGAATCTGCAAATTTTATAAAAAAACTATTGATAATTTCCCTTATCAGAAGTATAATGACCTCGTAATGCAATTAGGAATTTCAAAAAGTTTCAAAAAGA
>QZDW01000033.1 GCA_009917545.1 bacterium 1XD42-76 | reverse complement strand
CAGCAGGTCTCGGCAAACGGCGCGCCATTGATTTCATAATAGTAACGTTCGATCAAAACGTTCATATTCCCGCTGTACTGCGCTGCGTCCGGCTCTCTGTACCGGGCCAGGCGTTCAGAGTCCATCGCAAACGGCTGATGGGAAAGCTCTGCAGTGGCTCTCGTCAGATCCCCTTGCCGGATCTGGAAATACCTTGTGACGGCCTCCTGCGGCTCCCCATCGAAAGCCAGGCTTCCATGATGCAGTACCAGAATGCGGCGGCAGAATTTTGTCAACGCATTGAGATCATGGGAAACGATCAGCACTGTGCATTTTCCGGTCAGTTCCTTCAATTTCCGGTAGCATTTCTGCTGGAAAAACACGTCGCCTACGCTGAGCGCCTCGTCGATAATGAGAATTTCCG
This sequence comes from bacterium 1XD42-76, assembly GCA_009917545.1. Taxonomy (GTDB): domain Bacteria; phylum Bacillota; class Clostridia; order Lachnospirales; family Lachnospiraceae; genus QZDW01. Next base: position 30,387 of record QZDW01000033.1, on the reverse strand, counting down.
GTTCCACATTAATGGCGATGGAAAATGCCAGGCGCACAAACATCCCTGAGGAATACGTCTTGACGGGCTGATGGATGAAATCACCGATGTCGGCAAAGGAGAGAATGGCGTCCAGCTTTTCTTCCGTCTCCGCGCGGGAGTATCCCATCAACATGGAATTCAGATAGACATTTTCCAGCCCGCTGTATTCCGGGTTAAAACCGGCCCCCAGTTCAAGGAGGGCGGAAAGGCTGCCATGAATCTGGACATCCCCCGCGGTGGGTGCAACGACACCTGTGATGATCTTAAGCAGCGTGGATTTGCCTGAACCGTTGAGACCGATCAGGCCCACACACTCGCCTTTTTCGACGTGAAAGTTCACATTTTCCAGCGCATGGAAGTCAGAATGGTACTGCTTTCCCTCCAGAGAAAATGCCTCCCGCAACTTATCGCGTTTCTTCCTATATAAAGGATAGGACTTACAAAGTCCTGTAATTTCAATCATGTTCATAAAATGTCACCTGAGGAAAGGGAGTTGTTTCTTAACTGCCGCTCTATCCCAAACCAGTCGGGCAGACGGTACTGCTACAATTCGTCTGCAAAATGTGGGCGCAGCCTCGAAAATACGATACACCCCATGATAAAAAGCAACAAGGTAAACACCCAGAAATATAGGCTGAGCACCGGATGTTTCCAGAACGGAACATGTGTGATAAAACAGTCCCGATAGCCGCTTACGATATAGTATACGGGATTCAATTTCAACATAGCCAGTACCCAGGGCTCCATTGTCTCTGGATTCCAGAAGATGGGAATTGCCCAGAAACCAATCTGTAAAAACACGCCCACCAATGGCACAAAGTCTTTAAACAGGACAGCGATCGAGGAAATCAGCATTCCCAGAGCAAACCCAAATACGGACAGGGCGAATGTATAATAAACCGCCTGCAGATTCAACACAGAAAGCGGAATCTGGTAAACGGCATACATGACAAAAATAAACAGTACAAAAAATATATGGACAAAGCCTGCTGACAGAATCTTGACAGCAGGAAGAATTTCAATATGGAAACGGACCTTTTTTACCAGATAACTATACTCCTGCATACAGCCTGCGCAGGAAGTGAGGATATCTGAAAAATAGATCCACGGAACATAGGCCGGGATAAACCACAAAATATAAGGAATATTGTCAACCGGAGCTGACTTAAATCCCATCTGAAAAACAAACCAGAATACAAGAATGGTAATAAGCGGCTGTACAAACGCCCACACTGCCCCCAAAAATGAGGCAGAATACCGGGCACGAAAATCATTTCTTGCCAGATTCATTATCAGTCCCTTGTTGGAAAGGATGGTTCTCATAAGACGATAAATCTGTTTCATTGCATCGTTCCTTTACCGAAAATGTGCTTCTGAGGAGAAAGCATAAGAGTTTTTCTCTAATATGAGCTACCGGCTACAGACGCAGTCTCTTAATGACGCACGCAAGATGGCAGTCCAAAAGCATCAGGGTAGAAAACGGCTGCGGCAGGAGAGTACAACTCCCTTCTTTCCAGCAACTTTCCCGGAAAAACCGTTTTCCAGAATGCAGAAAACATTTCGTAAAAATCCTCACTGTCGTCAGGTTGCAGAAAACATCCCATATAGACAGGGGAAAGGCCAACGGGTTCAGATAAGCTTCTGTTGAGTCATCGCAGAAAGGAATACTCCCGTAAATGAGCGCCTCCTCCTGGCTCGGCCTCTGCATTGCGGTTCGCAAAAGCGGAGCCACAGCGTCTCCCAGTATGTCCGCATCCGGCCTCTTTTCCCCTAGGAATGCCGCAAAGCGGCAGGCATAATGCCGGATAAAATCCAACTGCTGCTTTTCGTACCAGAGAGGTACATACGGCTTCTGTACCGGAAAAACCAGATCGCTTTCTTCGCGGTATCCAACTGTCATACCATGATCTGCCATACACCAGCATTCGAACAAATTATTATTAAAATGGATAAAACGCTTCCTGTCCTTACGGTTCCAGGAAAAATAAAAACACTGGTACTGTCCGACGTCTGTCTCCGGCCTGCTCTGAATACCGAAATAGAAACCGGAAATGTCGGATAACCCAGCAAAGCCATGCCGCAAAATCTGTGCCAGGCTACGCTGAATCGACCCTGTCCACCCACTGTCAACGAATGCAAATGACCTGCCGTCCCCGATTCCCTCCTGAGCCAGATAGCGGCAGATCAGGGAAAGCTGACTGTGCGAATCCTCTGACATGGCAGAATGAAACATCCTGCATCCAGCCAGCTTTGCTTTTAAATCTATAAGTGCGGTACGTGACAGCGGCACATCCCAGGTATCACGTGGATATTTGAGACTTGTCAGAATATGACAGCAAATCTTCTCTGAAAGGCCGCTCCGTGTCATTGCCACTTTTAGAGAAATCTGTAACCCGTCCCGGCAGATATAATCCAGCACTTCTTCCGGGTTCAGACAATATTGCGCCCGTCGGAGTGCAATGCGGCTCACATACAGATATTTAAATTCGATTGGAAAATGCAGGGTACGGTTCAGAATCCGGGCAATCTCGTACATCACCTTTCCGTCGCGTGCAAGAAAATAAAGGCGTTGGATTCCCTGTCTGTAAGCGCGTGTCAACACCCAGTAAATATATGCCGTGAGAACAGGCCCCGAAGCGCAGACACTTGTCCGGTAAACTACATTTACCGCTTCAGATGACGCCTTACCCTTCTGCAAAAGCTTACTATCAGCCTGATACGCCTCATCAAAGTCTCCTGGAAAAATCTTCAGGCACTCTTTCGAAGTCTGATAAAACGTTGAAAGCATTTCTGTATTTGCCAGTATGGCAAGATATCGCCTGGTCTGCCTCATAAACGTCCCACCCTTCGTTTGAGGCTGCGCCGCAGGCATACAGCCGCACAGACAAAAAATGCCGGCATTCGCTTAAGGAATTTGCGATAAAGCAAAAATTCCAGGGATATAACCGGCCGCTCTGGTTTTGAATTGAGCACCTCTTGTGTTTCCGGCAGTAGCCTGGTTCGGCTGACGGCAGAGACAAGCTGTCTGTACGTTTGCCCGGCAGTGAAAGCCTTTTCCAGATTGAGGAAACAGCCCCGTAGATACATACCGTTTGCCAGTGCCAGATCCGGTTTTTCCATCTGCTCCTGCAAAAAATCCCTGATGGTTCGCCAGGTACGTCCATTTGCCTCAATCAGGCCCTCTGACCACCTGGCCGTCAAATTTCCCTGATTTTTACAGATATAATGATAGCCCTCCCATGCGGTAATACAGACGTTTTCAATCTGACGAAGATATGCCGCATTGAAAGGAACATCCTCTGCGAATTCCAGAGTTTCATCAAAACAAAGACCTACCTTCCGTAGTACCTCTCCACGGTACAGCTTGTTCCAGACGTGGATAAACAGATTGTAGGAGGCGGATGAGCGCCAAAACTCCGCAGGGTTCGTCTCAGGCTCTGATGCGCAGGACGTGCGGAAACCTTCTAACTTCAGGATATAACGTTCAAAGGTAACGGACATCCGTTTTTTGCAGACACCATTCCGCAGAAATTCTCGGATATATCCGCTCATCACCATTCCGCAGCCGCTGGTTTCCATTGCATTTATCATTCGGCTGTAATAATCTGGCTCTACCCAATCGTCCGAATCCAGAAACGCAATCAACTGCCCGCAGGCATGTGAAATTCCCGTATTTCTGGCCGCGCTCAGCCCCCGATTTTCCTGATGGAAGGGCCGGATGTTTTCATAGGCGGCAGAAAAAGAATCACAGATTGCCCCGGAAGCGTCCTGGGAACCATCGTCCACCAAAATGAGCTCCCAGTCCTCAAAATCCTGGCTGATCACGCTGTATACTGCTTGATGAAGTGTGCTCTCCGCATTAAAAACAGGCATGATAATACTCAATACAGGCATAGCTGTCCGCTGCTCCTCAAAAATAAAATCAGCCCGGCTGGGCCTGGGCTGATTTTATTTGGAACATCAGGAGTTCCAATAATCGTACTTATATGAATTTTTACACATTTTCACACATAAAAGATATAAATAAGAGAAAAAGGAGAAATTATCAGACGTTTTTTGCTGAAATGGATGGCCAATGTTTCACTCTTTGAAACCAATTGCAACACGTTTTGGCATTTCTCTGGAATTGCATAATCTTCGCAGATTTTGTATAGACAATTTTAGGTTTCACTTTGATATTTCATAGCCCCCTCATACCCACTCAGGGCGCCGCCATGAGTGGGTATGAGGGGGGCCTGTAAGCCTCGGTAGATGCGTAGAAAATGGATATGGAATATGTCGCTTCGTGACCCCATTTTCGCGTGGTTCAGTACCAAAACGATGAACCTTCACAAAAATTTCCTGAAAACGCTTCCTTGCCGGAAATTTTTCCGTCTGCCTCTAATTTGGAAGTCCCTGCTTTTCTTTCTCCTGTAATTTTTGACTTTTTGCAGGCTCCATGAAACAATACCGATGGGCATAAGGCCAAACAAAAAAGCGGAACAGGGAAAGCAGCTTGAAAAAACAGATACCTCTCTTTTATATTCTTTTTCGAGTATCTTTCTCTGAGAATATGGCAGAGAGGGCAGCAGGGCGGTGCACAAAATAAATTCCCGAAACAAGCACCAGAGCAGTAGTCTTTCCTTTGCAGGATAGCAAAAGTACTTCTTTTTGCCGTCAGAGGAAGTTCCTTGAAACCGGTCAAGCATTTTTTTGCATTCTTTTACAATAAAAAGAAAATCCCTGATATGTTTTTCGTCAGGAGAATTAAACAGGGATTCCTTTCTCCATGCCCGATAACAGTAATATGGGTGATGCCAGAAAAAGACGGTCCTGGCGGCAAGAAATGCACGAACCGTAAATTCGATATCCTCGCTGGTACGGTTTTCCCGAAAATTCAGTTGATTTTTCCGTAGAAACTCTGTGCTGTAGACATATCGCCATACATTCCATATACTGCATGAGGAGCTCAGAAAATGGTGAAGCAGGGCCTTCCCTGTCTGTGGGTACGGCAAATCAGGAATTTGTCTGCGGCTCATGAGCGGCGCCTCACCTTCCGATACCATATTGAAATCAAAAGCAACCATTTCATATGTCTGCCTTCCAAGCATATCCAGCATTTTTCCAAAGTATGCCGGATCGACAAAATCGTCACCGTCCAGAAATATAATATAGGTTCCGCGGGCAGCCGCCAGTCCACAGTTTCTCGCGTTGGAGAGACCGGAAGCATTTTGCGGTATCACATGGATCCATTGACAACATGTTTCATAATAGCGGCAGAGAAAATCTGTCTGGTCATTGGAGCACCCTGTGACTAACAGGATTTCCGCCGTTTCTGTCATACAGGAACGATGCAGTGCCGCAAGCACAGAGTCGATACAGCACTGCAGATAAGTTTCCACATTATATGCCGGGATGATAATACTAATCAGCATGAAAATCTCCTATTTGGAAAACTCGCCAAACCGGTTTCAGCTACGTCCAAGCAGCCTTCTGCGGATCGCCCGCATATACGTTAATCCCCTTGCACAGGCGGTCACCCCAGACAGGCGAACGATACCACAGAGGATTCCAGGGCTGCCGCTGTGCCTGAGAAGGTATCGGTGTTTTTCCCAGACGCGGGCCGCGGCCTGCCGCTCCTCATCAGCAACCATACCAATGAGGAGAAGTCCCCAAAAATACTCCCGAAAAAGCTTTTGCAAAAGCTGCTTTTGATAAGGAAACTCCCTGTGGAGACGAACCGTTTTAACGCATCCCTCCAATATCTCTGTCAAATCCTGAACCCTTTGTAATGTTGCCGTATTTTGCAGGGAGCCGCGCCGCCGGGCCCGATAATAATAATACGGAGTATGACAGAAAAAAATCGTTTGCGCGCTGAGAATGCAGGATGTGGAAAAGTCGATATCCTCGGATGTCATGTTTTCCTTAAACCAAAGTCCCGCTTTTTTAAGAAAATCCAGGCGGTACAGGAACCGCCATACATTCCAGTAATCCTGACGATGGCGGAGCAGGCGTTTCAAATATGCATAGTCTGTAAGCAGCTGTCCGTCTCCGGGAATCTGTTTTCTCATGCCATAGACCGTGCCGTCTGCATTGACAAGACAAAAATCTGAAATCAGCATATCCGGCTTCCGGCTATCCCTTGACATCAGGAGAAGTGTCTGTTTCAAGGCTCCGGCATCCAGGTAGTCGTCCGCGTCGATAAACAGAATATAATCTCCGGCGGCAGCCGCCAGTCCGCAGTTTCTTGCATTGGAAAGGCCTCTGCCGGTCTGCACCAGCACGCGGATATGTGTACAGCGCGCCTCGTAGCTCCGGCAGATTTCATTGCTTGCGTCCTGGGAATTTCCGATAACCAAAAGAAGCTCATATTCGATGCCATTAAGAGCCAGAACGGATTCCAGGCATTCCGTCAGCCAGGGCTCTACGTTATATACCGCGGCAATGATACTAAGTACCATAAAGACCTCCTGCGAAACGCTTCTCTAATACGCTGCCATACTTCTGGGACACAGGAACTCCGGCGGCAGAAAAAGAATCAGCCGTCCGTCCCTTCCCGTATTGTCAGGACAAGGAACACGTTCGTCCTGGTGGACGATAAATCATTCGGTGCAGTATAGAACAGCGGATGATTGATACCGCCCCGCGCCATATCATATGGACTGAACCAGTTCTCATGGCAGTCAAAGCCAAGCGACGTTACCTTTGCCTCCCACCATGTATGCGGATGTACACAGCAATGCCAGTTAATGCCAGTCTGGGGATCAATATCGTCCCAGTCCGCGACTGAGCCAACGAAAATACCGTTCGGTTTCAGATGCAGCCGGATGTTTTCAAATAGTACCGGCAGATTTTCTTCACGGATGTGCTCAAGCACCTCCCATGCGGTGATGACATCGAATTGTTGCCGTTCCCCGGACGTTTCATCAATCAGAGAAAACGGCCTGGCGATATCGCAGGTGAACAGATTATTTTTAAGCAAACGCCATTCTGCCCGCTGGCTGACAAGGGAAAAATCACTTCCTTCCAGACCGATTCCCAAATGTCCGCGCAGGACGGCATCCAACACCATACCGCCGCCGGAGCAGCCCAGATCAAGGAAGGAAAGTCCGCGCTCCTTTTTCAGGAGCTGTTCACATGCCCGGATAAACCTTGGATACCGTGTATTATCGCGTGCCGTTCCGTGAGGATGTTGGTGGTCGAGGCTGTCTGACGCGATGGGATATTCTGTCAGGAGGCGGATCTTGTGCTCCCCAATAAAATCCAGTTGGTTTTCCAGCACAATCATGATATCCCGATACGTATAGTCGATATGATTGTGTATTTCTGAAATCGAATGGCTGAGGTTACATTCTGCCTTCCAGATTCTGGAATCCATCGTCCTTTTTACATCTGCATGGTTTTCGCCAAGCTCGGAATGCAGAGATGGGAGTTGTTCCCCGACGCACTGAATCAAATCATTCAGCCTTTCTTCCAGCGTACAGAGATGTTCTGCATTTGCCTTAAGTATCTGGCTGTTTTCCTGTGCGTTCTCTACAGAGCGTCCCTGCTCGACCGGAATGGACGCCTCAATATCGTCGCGTATCCTTGCTCCGCAGTTTCCATCAAAGAACGGAATACATTCCCCAAATCTCCGGTTCCTGCATTCCTTTAACGGATCCTTTCCCGCCTGGAACATGGCAAGAAAGCGTTCCATATCGAGGCAGGTCGTCCCGTGATAGTAACTGTCAACTAATGGTCGGATTGCCTCCGTAAGCGGCTCGTCAAACTCTTTATTATACATGTAAAGAACCGGGACTCCCGTGGCCGCCGCCTCTACCATCACAGCGCTCCTGTCCACAATGATACCATCCGCATGCATCAGGGAATTCCGATAGTCGTCATTGTTATCAATGTGTACATTTTCTTTGGATAACAGGCATTCCATCAACTGCGCCAGCTCCCGCTGAACCTTTCTGTCCTGATTGAACTCCTTAAAACGGGGGTGCGGCATGAAAATGAAAAAAAGTGTTGAATACTGCTCAAGCTTCCCGGCAAATTTGATATATTCACTGATCTTTGGAGTTACCAGGATCGTTTTTCCGTTTTCGTAAATCACCTTAGGAAAGTGTACCTTCCATAAAACAATCCGGCGGCCCTGTGCTTTTTCTTTGATCTCAGGATTTAACGGATAACGCTGCGGAAAACAGAGGGAATCAAACTTTGGAAGTCCCATAACGCGTACCGCGGCAGAATTAATGCAGTATTTCCGATAGTCGTCCCGCATCGTCTCCGACAGGGTATAAAGCCTCCAGCAGTTTTTTACCACATCCGTATCAAAATGCGCCTCCTGCGCATGCTTCGTAGCGGCAATTTCGATCCCGTAAGGGATATAGACGACACGGAAGCCCTGGCTTTTCAGCCAGGCACTGGTAAATTTCTGCATCCGGTTCGTATCATACGGAGTCTGGAGAACTACGACATGAGGCCGGAATTCATTTAACTCAAAGGATTCATAGCCTGTGTACTCAAGCCCGTTTTCTTCCAGGAAGGCGCGTGCTGTGTCTGTTTTGATGGTAGGATCGTAGGGAGCGTCATAGCAGATCAGACGGATGTCAAACCGCTTATCCTCCATACAGCTTCGGTAAAACCCGTCAATCGACGGCCAGAACGAGGCGACCTGAAAAATCACGGCAATGCGAATCTTTTCTCCGGAAAGCCTGGGAACCAGCTTTGCCGCATGGTTCAGCTCCGCCAGGGCCGCTTCCAGCTTTATCACACGCTTTTCTGCTTTCCAGATGCGGGAATCCATTGTTCTTATAATATTTTTTGTGTTTTTCGCAGCTGTACTTTCCACATGCTGATAGAGATTGCTTTCCGCTTTCCAGATACGTCCGTCAAAGCTCTGATGTAATGGGAGCCAGACCGGCTTTGTAAACGCCTTTATCTTCTGCCGGAACCAGGAACGGGGGCTGTATTTTTTCTTAAACAGCAGCTCCATTTTCTGCGGAATCGTCAGCGGGGCATCCTCGTCAAAGACCTGCTCCAGGCTGTAGACTGGCCTCAGATCGTGCCAGTCTTTAAAGGTAATCGCCCACCTCCACTTGCTCCCCAGTATGGTAAGCAGGGCATATTGATCATAAAAGCGGTACGTTTGATTCGCCTCATAGATATCTGTCAGAATCTGTCTCAGGCTCTCCTGATATTCCCTGCGGACATCGGGATCGGTTTCCCTCTGGTACAGATTCCCCCAGCCGTTTAATAGAAACATCTTTTCCTGAGGAATTTCAAGGTGGAGATTTTCCTTGATAGAAGCGGACACGATTTTTCCGCTTTCTTCTCTTAATGCCTCCATTTTTTCCAATGTAATATTCGCATCGCCCCAGCGGTATTCGCCGAGTACATCCGGGATATTAGCGATCTGGGTGACTCGCACTGCACGTGTCCATAGTTCAAAATCTTCTGCCAGATAATTGGAATCAAAAAACAACCGGAATTCAAGTACGATTTTTCTCCGAAGCATCAGGGTAGAATGGCACAAATCACACCAGAATAAAAGGTTAGCCTTACACTGGGCCGGGTCGGCGGGCGGCCTGTGTACCCAGTCTGTATCGGGCCCGAAATGGTGCTGCCATGAGCCGCAGATCCCGATTTCCGGATGTCTATCCAGAAAATCAACCTGCCGCTCGAAACGGTCAGGATGTGCCGTATCATCGGCGTCAATCCGGGCCAGGTACGTTCCTTTTGCTTCGAGAAAGCCCTTATTTAGGGATGCCCCCAGCCCGAGACGCTCTTCATTCTGAATCAGGCGGATGCGTGGATCATACAGGCTGTAAAATAAGGCGATTTCCCGGCTCCCGTCATCGCTGCTGTACTCATTCAGTAAAAGCATCTCCCAGTCCCCGTTTGTCTGGGCAATGATGCTGTCAATGGCGCAGCGGACATATTTCGCACTATTGTAGACCGGCAGAATGACTGAAATCATTGGATGATCTTTCGCGAAAATGGCTTTCGGCATCGTCTCTCCGGTCTGTCCATACTCCATTTTGCAACATTTACAGATCCAGTTCCAGCGGCGCCATACGATACGCCGCATGGCTTCATCTTCTACTTTTTTCAAAACGCTGTTTTTTTCCAGAAGCAGAGAGAGCAGACGATATCCCTGCTTCAGGAAGGAAACCGGATGAGAAGCGGCGTATTCCTCCGGCCTGCTGTTCCAGCCGGATAAAAGCATGGGATCAATGCCCTCGCGTTCGATGTCGATCTCAAATTCCTGCAGAATGCGGGCACTGATCTGACGTGACTCCTCTTTTAAGCGTTCGCCTTTCTGGATGCTGATATTCTCAAAGCCCCACCGATGGTCTACGAGAACCTCGTTCAAGTTCGCAAGCCGTGTCCGGAACAGAATCTTTGACCACAGATCGTAATCCTCGGCCAGCGCACCAGGATCATAACGCAGGCCGTGTTCTTCAAAATACTGCCTGCGGAACATAACAGAACAGTGACTGATTTCGCAGCCAAAGATCATGGCGGCACGCAGAGATTCCACGTCTGTCTCCACTTTTTGTATCGTCTTGGAATCAGGTGTTATGCTCCTTTGGATACATCCACATAAAGTAATCTCCGGATTCGCATCCAGAAACGCCACCTGCTTTTCCAGACGTTCTGGATAAGACGGATCATCCACATCAACTCTTGCGATATATTTCCCTTTCGCTGCTGCAAGCCCCACATTCAGGGAGGCAGCAAGTCCCAGCTGTGTTTCATTCTGTATCAGATGGATCCGCGGATCGTAAAAAGCAGCATATTCGATATAATCCTGGCTTCCGTCATTGCTTCCGAACTCATTGACGATAATGAATTCCCAGTCGGTAAAGGTCTGATTCTGGATACTTCGGACTGCCTCTTCGATAAAGTGGATTCCGTTATAGACAGGCATGATAATTGAGACCCCTGGCATATGATATTCCCCCGCTATCTTATGTATTTACTGTAATATGCTGCGAACTTCTGCCGCAGTTTCCTGAGCTTGCTTCGAATCCCCCGGTTATTTTTTAAAAAACAATGCAGTCTTTCAAAAAACGGATGCCGGGGAGTATATTGAAAAACGGCGTCTATTGATGTCACTGATTTTATCGAAGTAAACGGCTCATAGTATTTTATCCATCGCCATTTTGCGAAAATGGCGTTTAGCAGAGCCTGTTGCTGATAGAAGAGTTCCCGCCTGTTCGCCTGATCGATTTTTCGAAGAGCTGTTTCGAGCTGATGAAAAAATACGTCTCTGTCTCTGGCATCCTCTGCCGGATTATGCCAGTTCCGCATACACTTCATCTCTTCCTCTGTAAGGCAAAGCTTTAAATTACGTTTCAGGCTGTTGGAAACGATGACCCCGCTCTCCTCATGAAGCCGTTCTTTTTTTGCAAGAGTGATGTTAGTGTCCCCGCAGCGATATTCCCCAAGGATCTCCGGCAGATTAACGATATCCCCATATAAAAGAACGCGTGTCCACAATTCAAAATCCTCTGCCAGATACTGACCGTCATAGAACAATCCCCTGGTCTGGAATACTTCTGTTCGGAGCATCAGTGTGGAATGGCAGAGATCGCAGAAAAAGAGCAAGTTCGCACAGCATTGTTCTACCGTAACGGCGCCCTTGTGGATCCAGTCCGTATCCGGCCCGAAGTGGTGCTGCCATGTACCGCAGACAGCAACCCCGGGATGCTGCTCCAGAAAACGAACCTGCTTTTCAAATCGCGTTGGATGCGCCAGATCGTCGGCGTCCATTCTGGCGATATATTTCCCCGCAGCCCTCCGAATCCCGATATTCAGCGACTCGCTTAACCCCAGCCGTCGGGGATTCTCGATCAGAACGATCCTTTCGTCCGACGCCTGAAGTCTCCGGGCAATGGATGTTGTATGATCACCGGAGCCGTATTCACTGATAATCAGCAGTTCCCAGTCCGTAAGCGTCTGGGCCTGAATACTCTTTACTGCTGTCTCAAGAAACGGTTCACTGTTATAAACCGGAAGAATTACTGTAACAATCGGCATTATTTTGCCCCTCACACTTACTTTGTTTTCATATACTGCTCGTAATCATCACACAATTCCTTTGTCCCGCCGATTCCCCGCATCCTTCCGGCCTCCAACCACAGGACGCTGGTACACATTTCGCGTATCTGGCTCATGGAATGGGAGACAAGGATCGTCGTTACGCCGCTGTCAAACAGTTCCCTCATTCTCTGTTCACTTTTTTTACGGAATGCGATATCTCCGACAGAAAGAACCTCGTCGAGAATCAGCACATCCGGCGTTACAAAAGAAGCCAGAGCAAAAGCCAGTTTGGATTTCATGCCAGAGGAAAGCTTCCGAAATGCGACATCCTCAAAGCCGCTCAGTTCCGAAAAACTGATAATTTCTTCATATCGTTCTGAAATGAACGCCTTCGTATAGCCAAGCAGCGCGCCTCTCAGAAAGATGTTCTCTTTGACGGTCATTTCCCCGTCAAACCCGGCGGAGAGTTCCAGAATCGGGGCGATCGAGCCATGAATGCTCACAAAACCCGTGGACGGCGGCATAATTCCGGATAATACTTTAAGGATAGTAGATTTTCCGGAGCCATTAGAACCGATAATACCGAGCAGCTCTCCTTTATTGACATGAAAAGTAATATGGTTGAGCGCCAGGAATTCCTGCGTAATCGTTTCCCGACGCATCTTGCGGATAAAAAACTCTTTCAGGGACAGCTCCTTAATATCCCCAAGAATATATTTCACTGAAACATCATCTACATGAATCATGTTGTCCTCCACCAGATGGATTGCCAGTACACTAAATATAGTACAGGAACATATAATTATATTTTTTATAGATCCACATGCCGATCCGCAGGACAAATAGCGAATAGAACAGACAGTACAGATGGCTGGTAAGCGACGGGACAATGCCCGCGATGACGATGGAACGGATATAATCAATATACAAAAACAACGGATTCAGATACAAAAGTCTGGCGGTCAGGCTTCCGTCGAATATATGGACATTATAAAAAATCGGTGTAAAATACATCAGGGCCAGCGTAAAAATATCATAAAGATACTGGATATCCTTGAAAAAGACATATAAAGCAGACAGGATCAGCCCAGCCCCGATAATCAGCAGAAAAAGACAAAATACAGGATAAAGGAGTAAAAGAAACTTCCAGGTAAAAGAAATCCCGTCGAGAATAGTAAAAAGGAAGAAAATAGCCAGGGTCAAAATAAAATTAATCGAAGCAGCCATGATTTTGGAAATCAAAAACAGGTACTTGGGAACCGTCACCTTAGTGATGATTCCGGCATTTGACATAATAGAGGACATCCCATTATTGGTTGCCTCCTTAAAATAGTTGAATACGAGTTGCCCTGAAAACAGGTAAATCGTATAATGTTCCATCGAATTGCCGAATACGCGCTTGAACACGAAGCTCATAACAAGAAGCTGGAATAATGGCGCCAGCATACTCCATAGAATACCAAGGATACTCCGTTTATAACGTTTGTTAAAATCTCGCTTTACCAGCTCGGAAAAAACGAACTGATATTGTTCCAGTTTTTTGAAAGATTGTTTCATTTCCATTCTCCGCAAAGTGTATCTGAAATTTAAGATACCATTTTCTTAAAAACGGGGATTTCAGACATGAAGAAGGCGCCGCATGCCGAAAGGCCAAAATAAATACAGGTTAAAACCATCACATCCTTTATCCCTGCGGTTCTTGATAGAAAGACGGAGCCCAGGATAAACTCCGGGATGCACCAGATAATAAGGCTGTGTGAAAAATAAATTCCCAGAGAAAGCCGGGAAAGCTTATAGAAAGCTGCTTTGATTCCTGACGGAAACAGACGCCCTCCGATCTCGGATAAGGAATAAAACAGCAGCAGAATACCTGCCCCGTACAGAATAGCAGGCAGCCTGATTTCCCCCAAAAAATCATGGCTGGTTTTCTGTCCGACAAAGGCAAGATACCAGCTTCCCCACAGCATAAGCGAAAGGCCGACTGCCGTTCCCAAAAAACCGCAAAGAGCGGCCGTTTTCTTTGGGCGGGAAATAAATATGTCATTCAGGAAAGCGCCGAGGAATAAAAGCCCTACATAATTTAAACAAAGTGTGCGTGAGCCAAACGGAGCAAAACCTCCGTTTCCCAGAGATAACAGCCTTCCTGCCCAATCCAGTATGGCCGGAAAAAGCAGGGTAATGGCAATAAAACAGCATTTTTGCCCGGAGCTGATAGTCTGATAAAGAAGCTGCCAGAATGGCATAAGTAAAAAGAGCCAGATCAAAGCGTAGCCGTACCAAAGCGAGAGTGTTACCTGGCTAAACGGGATCTTCAGAATTTCCGTGACGACATCCTCCGGGCCGTGCCATAGCAGTTTTTTAGCCACAATATAGATCACGGACCAGAAAAGCAGAACGATGGCTGTATGTCCTGCCTGTCTGAAGGAATGCCGTATGGAAGGCTCCCGCTTCATATAGAGAATTCCACTGACCATTAAAAAGCATGGTACGGCAAAGCGGGGCACGGCATTGACCAACAGCATCCCCCACCATGAGCGGGACATCAGCGGCGTCTGATTAAAGTACGTGCCGGACGTATGGATGGATACAATCATAAACGCCGATATTACCTTCAGGCAGTCCAGCCATAAAATTCTTGTCCGAAACGGACGAACCAGTCCGGTTTGAGAAGCCGTCTGAACAGTGGGAAGCATGTTCTGGCTCGGTTCCTGTTCCTCTGTGTCTGACCATTTCAGACGTAAACGACGGTATAATCTGCAAAGCTGTGTGAGAAAGAACAGGGACAGCAGAGCATACAGGATAACAGCCTGCGAAGAAGTATGGGGGGGGCTGCAGGCACAGAATAGCGGTAGCGCTCCCCGTCACTTTCTGTATCAAGATAGAAATCTACAACTTCTGACCCTGAACCAGTTTCGATATATGCTTTTCCGCGCCATTTATCCGCCCGGAATACAAGCTCCACCTGCTCCCCGCCGGAAAATACCGCCTGAATCTCGTCTCGCATTCCCTCCGGCCTCTGGTAATTTCTCCAGATCAGAAATCCTCGTTCGCAAATCCAGCCCGGGCTGAATATCTCCTCCGGCTTATGGGACACGCCATTGACGACCACTTCGCAAAGCCAGATCTCGGTTCCTTCAGCCGCTGGATTTTTTTCATTACACGCCTGGATTTTCACGACATATCCAGGCGTAAGGAACTCTGGCAACGCTGCTGCGCCAACAATCAGCGCCAAAAGACCGCAAAGAAGCAAAAGCCTTTTTAACATCTGCTTCATGGAAGAATACCGGATTAATATAAAAATGGCCAGAACGAAAAACAGGTTAAGAAGGATGTTCATACTATCTCTCCTAAGCGGTTACATGATCTTTTCCACAGAGCGTTTTATAGAAAATACTCATAATCAAATGATCGAAAATCATATGTATATCTTCCGTCACCTGCATACTCATGACATCTGCGTGCAGAGAAACATCAGCCAGCTCACGAAGCCGGCCTCCCCGGTATCCGGTGAGCCCGATGACCTGATTGCCCTGCTGCTTTGCGTATTCTACTGCGTTCAGGACATTTTGGGAATTGCCGCTGCCGGAAATGGCGATAATGATATCCCCTTCCTCCAGACGGTTTTTCAGCTGAAATCGGAATACCTCCTCAAAGCCGATATCATTTGCAATCGCCATCAGCGTGGCGACATTATCATTCAGGCAGACAAAACGGAACTTTGTCTCCACATATTCCGAGATACCTTTATTAAAATCATTCTGATAATGCGAGGCAGTGGCAGAGCTTCCTCCGTTTCCCATAATGTAAATATTCTTTTTGGCAGAATATGCCTTCATAATCAGGTTCATGGCATCGTTTACCGCGGTCACATCCAGTTTATTCAAAGTCTCAATTTCGAGCGCGAGATAGTCGCGGATCGCTTTCGTGTAATCCATTATGATTCCTCCAATATTTGTTTTACGGCTCCGTTCAGGTCATGGCAGATCAGCTCCGGTATTTTATAAGAGGCACCGTCCCCGCCTGTGATTTTGCCCGCAATCAGAGCGGTTTTTAATCCGGCATGCTTTCCGCAAAAGAGTATTTCCGGAACATTGCCGAGTACCCAGCAGGCCGGTAAATCAAGATGATACTGCTTCGCCGCTTTACCGAATGCCTCTTTTATAGAATCCTCATCTGAATAATGGGTACAAAAGAGGATCTCGTCAACAAAGACTCCTCTGCTTCCGAGCAATGTGGAAATCCTTTTGCGCAGGAATTCCCTTTTTTGTTCCTGACGGTTCTCTCCTGAAACATACGGCTCCTTTACAATTATGAAGCTGAGAAATGCCGACTGATTCAGCTTTTCCAGTACATTCACGGCTGGAAGAGCCGCCTCCATACCGGCCTCATTTTCGTTTTCCATACCGCATCCGGCCAAAACCATGTCTCCGTCAATAAAAATTCCGCGCTGCCTGTGTTTAAGACATTTTTTTATGATAAAACCGCTCCGGATATCACAGGCCGCCCTGGCGATTCGTTCCTCTGTCCCAATATCTTTGATGTATTCTGGCGATCGGTAGCCATAGACGGCTCTGCCTGATTTCACCAGTCCGGTAAGGATGTCCTTTTCCAGATCCCGTTTTTGCGGGGTATCTACAAGGTCGCAGACCGAGGGGTCAAGAATATACAAACCGGCATTTACGCAATTCTCATAATCGTAATTGCGGATATTATGCTTGGAGTCAAAACCGGTTACTTTCCCCTGCGGATCGACTGTCACCAGATCAGAATCAAAGGGATGACTGTTCGGATGAACAAAGAGCGTGGCTGCCGCCTGCCTGGATCGATGAAAGGCTTCCATACGGCAAATGTCGATGTCGAATATTACGTCTCCAAATACCAGTAGAAACGGTTCTTCTTTTAAAAGCTCTTTTAAATAGTAAAATGACCCGGCTGTCCCCAGCGGTTCTTCCTCCTGCAGATACCGGATCCGGACGCCCCAGGCACTGCCGTCTGAAAAATACTCGCGGATTTTGTCCCCCAGGTATCCGATTACCATAATAATGTCGCAAATTCCGTTATTACGGAGTACTTCTATCTGCCGTTCCAGCAGCGGCCTGCCAAGAATCGGGACCATCGGCTTGGGAATCTCATTTTTCGTAATAGCAACAAGGCGTGTCCCCTTTCCTCCAGCCATAATTACAGCCCGCACCGCAGAACCTCCTCAACCGTGCGTGCCACGGCCTCATCCGATGTGTGAGCAGCATGCCAGCCTGCATCATGTATTTTCTTTAAATCATACTGGAACTGAGGAACATCCCCTTTCCAGCCGCCGCGTCCGCCGGTATAGAAATACGGAATTCCTTTTAACCCCATTTTTTCACATACAATATCCGCAATCCTCGTCACGGTCGTCTGGGATTCCACTCCAACGTTGTACAAAGTGATTCCTTTTTCCCTGACATCCATAAACCGTACGATTGCATCCGTCAGGTCCTTGACATAGAGATACGGCTTGGCCTGCATCCCGTCACCGAGAATCCGAAGGCCAGAAGGAGCCTTTTTCAAACGCCCGATAAAATCAAAGATAACGCCGTGTGTCAGCCTGGGGCCGATCACGTTGGGGAAACGGAAAATCAGCACCTTCATATCATTCATATAGCTGTACGCGGAAATCAACGCTTCGCAGCCCAACTTGCAGCCGCCGTAATAAGAAATCGGACGCAACCCAGGAGATTCCTCGCCGACAGCGTCCCCCATATGCTCGCCATAAACGGCAGAGGTGGAAGCAAAAAACAGGCGCTTTACCTGAAAATGCCGCATACATTCCAGCAAGACAAAAGTCGTAGTATATGTGTTTTTGTATTCAATCTCCGGATTTCTGGCACTCGCCTGGATATCGGAATTAGCCGCCAGATGGACGACAAAATCAACCTTTTCCGTCTCAAAAATGCGGCTTACCGCCCCGATATCACATAAATCCTGCTCGTAAAATGTAAAATTATCATTTTTACCGATCAGATGTTCCAGATTCTTTCTGGTTCCAATAAAAAAGTTGTCAATACAGACTACCTGATTTCCCAAAGCAAGCAGATCATCGATCAGGTTGCTTCCGATGAAACCGGCGCCTCCGGCAACCAGAATTTTCATAGTTTCAGGTCCTTTCTTTATAATATTCAGCGCCAATATTTATCACCGATATAGGCGACAGAGGTCCCATCATGTTCAAATTTAAAATCAAATTCACGCAGTCCAATATTTCTGCGCAGAGCCTCCTGCTTCTCCTTCTCACAGTAGAAAAGCAGGAAACCGCCCCCGCCGGCCCCCAGAAGCTTACCTCCCAAAGCGCCGCATTCCATCGCAGTATAATAGGCCCTGTCGATATCAGGATTGGAAATGCCGGAGGCCAATGTTCGCTTAAGTTCCCAGCTTTTATGCAGAATCCGACCAAAAGGAGCCAGATCATTGCTCTCAAGAGCTTCTTTCATTTCCCGCGCCAGATGGCACATTTCCTTTAACGAGTCATTCTTTTCGCTCTGGCTGATATTCTGCTTCTGTTCGCTGAGAATGGAATTGGCAGAACGCGTTGTTCCGGTATAAAACATCAGAAGATTGCCCTGCAGAGCTTTATAAGTCTCCGCCTGCATCATAATGGGCGAAACGGAAACCGTTCCGTCTTTATTAAACTGAATAAAATTAAGCCCGCCGTATGCCGCAGCATACTGGTCCTGCTTACCGATAGGCGATCCCAGCTTTTCGATTTCCACCTCACACGCCTCCCTTGCAAGGCGGCCTTTGGAAGCAAATTTTCCTTTGTAGCAGTACAGGGAATGAAGCAGCCCGACAGTGAAGGTACTGGATGAGCCAAGTCCTGTCCCGCCAGGGACATCTGCGGTACTGCTGATCTCTACTCCGCTCACATGCATGTCATTTAAAACCTGCCGGAAAATCCTGTGTTTAATATCGCTGATATCATCAACCAGCTCATTTTCCGAGTACTTTAAAAGCGTCTGGTCTGGATTGAAATAAGGATGGATGGAAAGGTACATATATTTATTAATGGAAGTACTCAGTACACACCCTCCGTATTTTTCATAGAAAGCAGCTAAATCACTCCCGCCGCCGCAAAAGCTCACCCGAAAAGGGGTTTTGGTAATCAGCATGACTTTACTCCTTTGCTTATGGATCAGTAATGGCCTGAAAAAGGCTTAGTATTAAGGGAAAGTGGCACGTGTGGTGCCAATAATCGTACTTATATGAATTTTTACGCAGTTATTGAAATAATCTGTGATATTCACTCTTTCTCTCGGATTTTGGACCAATTCGCTGCGTTCTTTTCCCCTCATCTTCCATACCTGGCCCTTGTATCCCCCGCCCAAAGCATATATAATATATAAAAAGGTAAGAACGTAATCGACACCTGCACCCGACGGACAGGGAGGAAGGAGAAGGACAATGGAGAAGCGGCCTCTGCCAGTTGGCGTTGACAATTTTGAAGATATGATTCAGAAGGGGTACTACTATGTAGACAAGTCTCTGCTGATAAAAGAATTGCTTGATCGGAAGGGGGCGGTCAATCTGTTCACCCGCCCGCGGCGCTTTGGAAAAACGTTAAATATGAGCATGCTGCAATGTTTTTTTGAAGACACGAACGCAAGCGATACGAACAGGATGCGCCGCGCCCTGTTCTCCGGGCTTAAAGTCACGGAGTTCGAAACGATCTGCCACGAGCATATGGGCAAATACCCGGTCATCAGTCTTTCCCTTAAATCAGCCAGACAGAGCACGTTCGCATATGCCTTCGGCTGTATGAAGCAGGTGATCGGTGCGGAATTCGCCAGACATGAGTCGATTCTTGAGAAAATCGGAAATGAAGAGACGCGGAACAGATACTGCCGCCTGCGCGACGGACTCGGCGTCATGGAGGACTATCTGACGGCACTGGCCTTTCTTTCACAATGTCTGACGAAAGTATATGGAAAGAAAACGATCCTTTTGATCGACGAGTATGACGTCCCACTGGAAGCTTCCTATTATAATGGGTTTTATGAGGAAATGGCCGGATTTCTGCGCTCATTGTTCGAATCCGCCCTGAAAACGAATCCGTACCTGGAGTTTGCTGTCATCACAGGATGCCTCCGAATCTCAAAAGAGTCCATTTTTACAGGGTTAAATAATCTCGAGGTAATTTCTATTATCAGCGAGTCGTATGGGGAACATTTCGGCTTTCAGCAATGGGAGGTGGACGAAATGCTCCAATATTATGAGCGCACAGAAAAACGTGGGCGGATCAAAGAATGGTATGACGGCTATCGTTTCTGCGGGGAAAATATCTACAATCCCTGGAGTCTTATCAACTATGTCCGGGCCCTGACTGCCAACGCGGATGCGTTCCCGCGCCCGTATTGGTCCAACACCAGTTCCAACAGCATTGTACGCGACCTGATCCAGAGGGCCGATTTGTCTGTAAAAGCCGAAATAGAAGCATTGATGGCCAGAGAGACTATCGAGAAACCGATTTATGAAGATATTACGTATGACAGTATTTATGACTCAGACGACCACCTGTGGAATTTTCTGCTGTTCACCGGTTATCTGAAGCTGGTCTCGCAGCGGATGAGCGGCCGGATGCTGCTGGCATCCCTGGCGATTCCCAACGAGGAAGTGGCCTATATCTATGATACGACAATCCGCACATGGTTCGATGAGGAAATACGGATTCGTGACCTGACTGAGCTGTACCGTGCGATGCTGGATGGCGACGCCGAATCCTTCGAGACGCAGCTCTCCGCCCTCCTGCGGCAGAGCATCAGCTACATGGACAGCCGCGAGGCCTTCTACCACGGTTTTCTGCTCGGTGTTCTCGGCAATCTGAAGGAATATCTGGTGCGCTCCAACCGGGAAAGCGGCAGCGGGCGTCCCGATATTACTATATGCAGTCCTGACGTTAGCAAAACACCGGTGATTCTTGAACTGAAAGTTTCCGACACGTATAAAGAAATGGATCAGATGTGCGACCTGGCGCTGCAGCAGATTGAAGAACGCGCGTATTATGACGGGCTGGCGGAGGAGGGATACTGCGGCGTACGGATGTACGGGATCGCCTTTTTCCGCAAGCAGTGCAGGATTAAGGCGGGGTATCGGGAGTGGTAGGGCATTTTAATCAGGGATATCAATGGAATCAGGCCCTTCCCCATAAAACCTTTTAGAATCGGACGGACAGATTCTCTTATTGTTGTATCGGGATAACTTCATTTTGGCAACAGGATGTGCTGAATAATACCAAATGAAGCAATCCCAACTACAACAAAACATGCACTTTTCATCAATATGCTCTGACGATTGCTGTTTTTCATATTCACTTCTCATCCTGTCATCAGTTAATTCTTCTGGCAGATTCCCTGTTTGATTCACGCACAATATAATGAGGCCGTCCTTTGGTCTCGAGATATGTCTTGGAGAGGTATTGTCCTATAATACCAAGGCATAGAAGCTGTAATCCACCTAAAAATGTTATGACACATACAAGGGAAGGCCATCTGGCGACATCATCTCCCCAGATCAGCTTTCTTACAATAACAAAAATTATCATAATAAATGAGAAAAAGGTAAAACCGATTCCAGTCCATGAGGCAAGGGAAAGCGGAATCTGGGAAAAATTGATGATTCCATCCAGGGAATATCGAAAAAGCTTCCAGAAATTCCACTTGGTCTGTCCGGCGACCCGCTCCCTGTTTTCATAGGGAAGCCAATACGTTTTAAAGCCAATCCATCCAAAAATCCCCTTGGAGAAGCGATTGTATTCGGACATAGCAATAATGGAATCGACCATCGAACGCTTCATCAGCCGAAAATCTCTGGCTCCATCTACGATATCGGATTCGGAAATCCGGTTCATTATTTTATAAAACATTTTCGCAAAGAAAGAGCGCATCACCGGCTCCCCTTTTCTGGAAACCCTGCGGGTAGCAACACTGTCATAGCCGGATTGGATGATTTCCAGCATCTGCGGCAAAAGATCAGGCGGATCCTGCATATCTGCATCCATAATGGCCGCGTAATCCCCGGTTGAATTACAAAATCCCGCATACATAGCGGCTTCCTTGCCGAAATTTCTGGAAAAAGAAAGGTATGTAATCCGTTCATCCTTTTGCGCCAGGAGTTTTAAGACATCCAACGTCCCATCCGAGGAACCATCATCAATAAATAGTAATTCAAATGAATATTCCTGTAATTGTTGCATGGCTGCCTGCAGGGCCTCATATAAAGGATACAGGGCCTGTTCCTCATTATAACAGGGAATAATCAACGATATTTTCATTTTATAGCTCCTTTCGCTGAGACGATATTAGTATAAACAGAATAAAATCAGATCAAAGCCCTGATTCGACGAACAAAATAATCGTTCATGACATTTATTTTTTCAGACAGACAATAAATACCGGACATTAAAATGATAAAGAATAAAGCAAGCTGCGCCTGTGAGACAATCAGGGGCGCAAAAACAGGAAAACTCATGTACATGATCCGATGATGAACCAGATAAATTTCGTAGGAGCATTTGGAAACGTTATGGGCAGCTTTGGGAGAACGCCTGATATTCAAGAGAACTAAAAACAGCAGTATACTGCTTATTATCGTGGGAATATAGAACCAGATGCCGTTTAAATCAAATAGCAGACTAATCCCAGGCATAGCGATAAGAAAACCGAGCAGAATAAAGAATTTGCTTCCACTGATTTTTTCCTTGAAATCGATGAATACCATTCCCAGCCAAAACTCTGTGATACCGTTTACATAAGTTGCCCATTGATCGCCACAGGAAAATAAAAGTAATTTCTGATTCAGCAGGAATGCAAAAATAATTACACAGGTTGTCAATACCCGATACCGCTTATATAAAAAACGCAGGATGGGAAAAAGAAGATAACAGGCAATGATAACTGACGTAAACCATTCTCCTACGAGCGCTTTTCCGATTAACATATCAAAGAATGTTTTCTTTGTTGTCTTGTATAAAAGGGCATTGTTGCAAACGGACATGATGAGATAAAACATGATATGAGTTGCATACAGGACAGGGAGCATTTTGATAAAACGTGAAATATAATATGATTTTAAGTCAAAGCTGTCACAATAATTATAGATCAGCGCCCCACCGGAAACCATGAAGAAAACGGCGGTTCCGACACTTCCCCATCCTTGATGTCCATAGTGATTTACGGCTTCTAAAAATACAAAATCCATATTGTAATTTCTGCACAGCCATAAAAAATGTTCCTGGACAATTCCCAGCATACATATGCTGCGAATGAGATCCAGAGAAGGGATATGAGAACGGGAATACAGAGATTTTTCCATAAGCTAAATGCCTCCTAATATTTCACCCAATACAACGTATCCCCCTCAAATACAAGTTGCTCCTCCGGACACCACGCATCCCAGTTTTTATTTGCAAAATATTCCTGATAGATTTCATCCGGCATTCCGATTTTGTTGTAGCCACGTCCGGAAACATAATTTAAAAGGGTAACGTCGGACCATTCATTCAGATAAGCTCTTTCGTTCACATTATAGGCCATATAGCGAATCGGTTCATATTTCCATTGCGGTGAGGTATCGGTTCTGACCGCGATATTCCTCACTTCGATTCCGCTCTGCGCTTCATATTTTTCTATCTGCGTTTCCAAAAGCCTGGCATATTCCTGATCCAGCCGATTCGTGCTGAAATGATCAACACTGATCGCCAGATTTTGATAGATGGCGAATAACTGCACGACCGCAATAAAAAGTATGGTTGTTTTTCCCGGCATCCATTGCAACGCCAGCAGTAAGAGTGACGCCGCAAAGCTTCCCATCGGGATTATCGCCCGCGGCGAAAGCCATACATAACCAGCCACCAGATGAGGAGCGAAAATAATGGCATAGTTGGTTACAAGTACGAGTACCGTCATGAGTCCCCATCCTTTATTCCCCTTTTCCTGTCCCATTCCGTATAGGAATAATCCTATGGCGAAAATCAGAACAAGTATCAGCGTGTATTTGGGATATAATGAGGAACCGTCAATCAGAACAGACTTCTGTTCCTTTATCAGCAGAATCGCATTTTCCACCAGATGGGAAAGTCCGGCGCTTCTCAGTGTATCAATGGAGCCCCCGAACATCTGTATGAGTTTCGGGACAGCGATCGACGTCATACTGGCCGCACCGCCAATCAGCAGGCATTTCACATAGTTTTTATAAAAATGGCTGCCGGAATCTACCTTCCTTTCTAAGATGGCGCAGGTCGTACACCAGATGACATAAAGGCCGATCATGGCCTGATAGACCCCCAGCCCCAGCAATAAGAGCAGATATGCGATACACCAGCTCAACGGGCGGCGGTTCTGTGTTAATTTTACTGCATATATGGTAAGCAGCGTGCCGATTCCCCAGTAGAGACACATTTCAGAGAACAGAAACAGTTCCAGGTAGTAGATATTGGTAAAAGATAAGAGAACCACCATCAGCATGCCGCAGACACTGCCCAGAGAATGATTTATCCGTGTATACAGACAGTCGAAGAGAACGGTACTCGACACCGCGAGGAGCAGCAGGAACAGAAACGTAAATACACGCTGCATAACGACGGAATTGGCGCCAAACAGAGTCAAAACTTTAATAATAAAGAAAATCGTAAAGCGTCCCTGCCCAAGATGTCCTTCCGGCCTCATATCAAACAGGGTGTAATATGCATCCGTAGAAAAATGCATCTGAGTAAGAATTCCGTAGCAGAGCATGAGCACAACAAAAGCCATACCCAAAATCGTACCGCGGCTTGCCGAATACTCGGCATCATTTACTTTGAAAGGATATTTCCTTGCCACTTCTACACCTCATTTTTTTATTATGTTACTTCCCACCCCAGAATGTCCGGTAAATCTTTCTGCATACCCGAAATAAAACCGGCCTCCCCTGTAGCCGATACCACATCTTCACCCGCAGTGCCTCTTGGTCTGCCGCAAACAGAACAAAGAATTTCGTGAGCTTCCCTTTCTCTTTCAAACGCTCCTCCAGCATATCCTGGAACGATATCTGCGGCGGAGCCGCCGCCCCCGTAAGGCGCCGACGCAGATTAAATTCCGTATGTTGCTGCCGCAGAAAGTCGGATATTTTCAGGCGTTTTCTCGCTCCATATACGGTATCTTCGAAAAAAGAGGCCTCAAAAATTTTCAGGTCGGAGTCCTTCATAAAGCGCAAATACCCCTCAAACGGCAGAGAAAGTTCATACGGCTTCATCGGCATATCATGGTAGTAATCCTCAAATACCACAATGAAATCATCAATAAAGTCGAGTGCTCCTTTCTGTATCTTTTCCACTACGAAACGATCCGGATAGAGCTTTTCCTCTATTTCAAATACTGGTATCGCCTGCGTTTTTTCCGAACCAGAATTACCGTTTTTTCTTTCGCCGGACGCTGACTCTTCCTGCACCGTTCCTCCAGAGAGAGTCTTGTCAGGTGTTAAGCCCTCGAATTCAGCCACGCTACGGGATAATTCCCCAGATACAGGCTCATCGCCATGCGGCCCACCGGAAATCGGACTGGCACAGGGCCGTTTTACGCAGTCAGTCCTGCCGCTACACGTCTTCTGAGCAGTAAATCCCACACACGAGGCTTCTGTACTCGAAAAGATATGCTCGCGGATCATCCCTGTCATGTAAGGAGAGCAGTCATAAAAAGAATGGATCCGGAACTCTTTTCCTCTGCTTTCCACCTGATACTGACGCTCATCGGCATGGACAAAGAACACATTCACCCCGTGCCCTGCGGCTCTGGACACAGCTCCCTGAATACGTCCGCTGTAGCCCATATCGACCGTGGCAGAACGTGCTTCTATTTTTCCATAATACAAGGCACAGAGTTCCTTTTCTTTCTCATGCCTGTCCGCATCGTATACATTTTCAAGAAACCATGTGATAAAGCGGTTATATTCCTCCTTATCACGGAAACAGGAATCGTAGAATAACTTCTCTTTTTCCAACTCTGCGTCGATTTCCTCTGCACACAATTCCTTCGAACAGAAGCCAAGGAGCGCCAGAAGCGTCCGCGGCGTATGATTGCCGGTCTCCACTGGCATGTCATAGAAATCATATGTATGCTCGAGAATGTACGGCATCAACGCTTTCCGGGAGGTATACAGATATTCCGCCGCAGGTGCGTCAGGATACAGGGCAGCCAGCTTCTGATAAACCAGCATTGGCAGATATCCGTCTCTGGACATGAAGTAAAGCTTCCGATACCCATACGAAATACTTTCCTCGATCAGCCATTTACAAAAACCGAGCAGATGCATGCCCAAGGGATAGTAGCCGATAAAGTAAGGATCCTGATTAAAATCCGACTCCGGATTGAAATAGCGGTAGGGATTGTCAAAATACCGGTTGGCAGCAAGAGAGAGCGCCGCACCATATCCGAGTGAATTCCTGTATTTTTCACGGTTTACTGTATCTGCGCACGCGTAATCCCCGATCGAGGCGCAGCAGTTGGTCCCAATCCCCTGAATCCTGTTTTCCATCGCATCCTTTGTTTTAGGCAGGAAAAAGGTACGGATCCCCAGTTTACCCGGATTCTCGATATCGCCGCTCCATGTGTCGCCGATGTGAAGAACCTGCTTTGCGTCTGTATTTAAAGTACCAAGCGCGTGTCGAAACAGCGCCCCGGTATGTTTAGTCAGACCGGCGTCGGAGGACAGAAACAGATGCTCATACCCCCGATAACCATGTTTTTCCAGCAGCGTCTGGATTGTTTCTTTTTCCAGATACATGTCGGAAATGAGAATCACCCGTTTCCCGGCAGCCAGAGCGAATGTAAACAGTTCCTTTCCAGCTTCCCGCACATGAGAGAGACGGATTTCCAGTTCTTCCTCTGCCTTCTGCATCTCACGGGCCGTTTCTTCCGGAATGTGATAAAGTGCCGCGATTTTCTCATAGATCTGCGTGAGCGTAATGTCCTGCAGTTTCGGTTTTTTGCGCCCCCAATACTCCCTCGCTTCCCGCTCTCCCTCGGTTCGTATCTTATAGAAGGAAGCGTTTGTATTCATCAACCGACTAAACACAGGATCGAGAAGCCGGAATACATCTTCCGGACGGTACAGCGGGCGTGTAACCAATGTGTCAAAAATATCAAAGCTCACCCATTCGACCGCCTCATCAGCGATCATGTCTTTACAGTATTCCAGGCCTCCGTTCCAGGGGGAAAGTGCGGTATTGAAAAAATGTTCCTCGTATCTTGTGGTCTCAGAGAGGCCGGGAACGAGCGCTTCGACCAGCGAGAGCGCTGTTTTCCGCTCTGCTCCGGAATAATTTGACAACGCGTGTGTACGCCACATTCTTCCATAATATTGCCGGAACTGTCGGTAGTGCTCCATAACATTCCCAGACACCTGTCTGGCTTTCAGGAAGGACTCGACAAATTGAAAAACCATTGTGATGTCCTGGACATTTTTCGTGTACTTTCCAATAGGAAGGTTGCTGGAATCCGTTGAGGCATCCTTGTTTTCGCAGTAAAAATAGCCGTTATTCCTTACAGCCGTCACTCGCCGTGCAAAGGAAAAGAGTACAGAGGAAAAGGCGATATCCTCAGTCATAATCACATGGGAACCAATGTTTTTAAGATACGGCAGGGCGGTCTCCCACAGCTGTCTTTTATAGATCTTGTTCCAGATGGTATGCCATGAATAGCATAACCCTTCTTGTTCCCAGAAGGCGTTTTGAACCGATTCCCCTTCGAGGATGTCAAAGCTCAATGCGCAGTCGTGATAGTTGTAGACGAAATGGGAGCCGTCCGATTTCTCAATCACTGTCCGCCCGATTACAATATCGGCCCCTGTGTCCCGGGCTTTCCAGAGCAGTGTCCGATAAAAATCTCTGGTGACATAATCATCACTGTCAAGGAATGCGATATAATCCCCCTCTGCCAGTGTGTAACCGCTAAGGCGCGCCAGATACAGCCCCTTGTTCTTCTCGTGCCGGAAATATTTCAGGTTCGCGTATGCTTCGAGGTAGGGAGCAAGTACCGCCTCCGTATCGCCGGGAGAGCAGTCGTCCACTACGATGACCTCAATCTGCCGCAAGCTCTGTCTGAACACGCTGTCCAGACAGCGATTTAAATATTTTTCTGTATTATATACCGGTATGATGACCGAAAGTTCCGGCTTCATATGCTGTATCCCCCTAAATCACGGCTCCGTCCTGGTTTTTCTATTTTCGCAAACCATTGATCCGCGAACAGACGGAATGTGCGAAAATTCGGAACCGTTTACGTTTTTTTCATCCAATGTTGCATTTTGTAATTCCATGTATTACGATACTGTTCATCTGCTTTCATAAGCTGCGCTTCCAACTGTTCCTTCTGAACACGGCAGGCATCCTTTTCCTCCGCAAGGGACTGATTCAGGAATTGAGAGCTCTGGAGTGCCATTTCAAGCTCGTTACACCTGACCGTGCTCTGTGCAAGCGCATCCTTAAGACTGAGCATGGCCGCCGACATTTCTTCCAGGCGCCCTGTATGCAGAGCCATCTCCGACAGGGTTTCCTCGAGCCGCTTCTGATAGGATTCACTCTGCGTTTGCCGCTGCTTTTCGCTTTCCCGCTGCGCCGCTTCCAACTCCTTTATATAAGACTCTTTGCCGTCGATCGTTTTCTGGTAGTCCTTTTCAATCTCTGCCGTCTGTTTTTCCAGTATCTGTGAAAAATGCGAACACTCTTCTTCCAGCTGACTGATATATTGCTCCTTTTTGTCGATCGTACACTGGTAATCAGCCTTGATCTGAGCAATCTCCTCTGTAAGCTGTGAGAGCTGTTCCGGTTGAGCGCTCTCTTTCGCTTCGGCAAGTCCGGCGGCCAGCCGCTCATTTTCCTCTGTAAGATGATGCAACAGCTCGTCCTTCTGTGAAATGATGCGGTTCAGCTCCCGGTTGATCTCGTCCTTTTCCTGCTTCAACGTCTCGATATAGGCATCTTTCTCATCAATCGTTTTCTGGTAATCGGCTTTGATTTTTGCTTCGCCAGCGACCGCATCCTTTGCGGCTGATTCCCGCCCTCTTTCCAGTTCCCTGATGTAAGTGTCCTTTTCCACGATGGTCCGTTCATAATCGTTCTTTACGCGGGCCATCTCAGCCTGAAACCGCTCTATCTCCTCCGTCTGGCCACGGGATTTTTCCTCCAGCGTTCCAATATAGGCGTTCTTTTCTGCGAACGTCCGTTCATAATCATTCTTCACGCGTACAATCTCAGTATGAAAGCACTCTGCCTCCCCTGCCTGGCTACGGAGTTTTTCCTCCAGCTCCCTGATATAATCGTCCTTTCCGGCCACATCCTGCTCATATTTTTTCAGATGGCCATTAAGGACAGCTACCTGCCCCTTCAGATCCCCAAGATATGCCTGTGCATCCGCCGATTTGAAGTAGTATTTTCGCAGATCATCCTTCAAGAAGATTGCTTCACTGTTATTGCACGCCTGATAGACACCAAAATCAACCTGTTTTTTAAAAGTCTGATAAACACTTTCATCCAGAAAAAGGACGCCGAGTCCGAGGCTGAACGGAAATTCCGCTGTCCACGGATACGCCTTTTTCAGATCTTCCCAGAAATAATGGGAGCCCATGATATTCCCGCAAAATTTATCTTCACTGATATCATGGAACAGAGCAATGCCGTTTGGTTTCAAGCGCTCTTTCCAGTGTTCAAAATCATGTTCAACATCTCTATAATGATGGGAACCGTCAATATGCAGCACATCGACCGTGTGAGGTTTAAAGGAACAAACAGCCTCATCAAATGTCATCCGCAACATTTTTACATAAGAACCTGAATAGCAAGTATCCCGTACCTCGCGGAAAGTAGAATACACATCACGTTGATAATCGTTCTGGGTGAAATCATCACCCTGCCAGGTATCCACTGCCCAGAAAGTCGAGGACAGCCCTCCGTCTTTGATGGCCTGTGCCATCGCGAAGGCAGAACATCCATAGTGACTCCCAAGTTCTACGATCGTCTGTGGCTTAAAATTCCTAACAAAGTCATAGATAAAAAAGCGATGTCCCGACCAGGGTGCGTACTTTAGTAGTTCACGGTTCACTGTATCGCACTCAAATTTCGGTGTATAATAATTCCACTGCATACATATCCTTTCATTCCATCGTCAGCACCTGAAGCTGCTCCATCTCCTGGTTGAACACGCCGAAAATTGTCTTGCCACTCACATTGGCAACAACATGAATAGCCTGATTAATCCAGCACTCTTCGACCTGGTTGAGAACATCCGTTCCATTCCCTATACCAAGCGTGATAAAATAATCACCCTCGCGGATTTCCGGCCATATAAATTCAAACTG
>QZDW01000032.1 GCA_009917545.1 bacterium 1XD42-76 | reverse complement strand
AATCTATCATGGATTACTTTACTGCTAATATAATCTGCAAATCTAATGCTCTTTTAATCTGAAGAACAACAGACCTTGAAAGGGTGGCCCTTGAACGGGTGCAGCTCGCTTAAAGGGATTTCTACCACCTTTTCCCGCCCCGCGTCGGCGCGGCTTTCCTCGGTGGTAAACAGATCATCGACCGATGCCAGCTCTACTTTTTCGCGCTGCTTTTCAAGTTTCAACACCTCCTTGGTCAGATTTGCGTAGCCTTCGGCTACTTTGCCGCCTGGGTCATGGGCGAAAATGCTCCTGCCCTCCGCGCTGGTTTCCTTTGCCCGGACAGAATGGGGAATCTCTGTGCCGAATACCTTGATTTTGCTGCCGTAGGTTTCCCGCAGCAGGGCGGCAATCTCTTTGGCAAAGTTGGTGCGGTTGTCCACCATCGTCAGCAGGATACCGTCTATTTGCCGTTTCGGGTTGATCTGCCGCTTGACCTTGTTCACCGTAGAGAGCAGCTGTTCCAGCCCTTTGGCGGGCAGATACTCCGCCTGGACGGGAATTATAATCCTGTTGGCAGCGGCCAGGGCGTTGACGGTGAGCATACCCAGGGAGGGCTGGCAGTCTATGAGAATATGGGAATACTGCCCCTTTACACTGTCCAGGTATTGCCGCAGAATCGTTTCCCGGCTCATGGCATTTACCAGCGACACCTCCATGCCGGACAGCTGAATATCCGCCGGCATCAGGTCCACGCCCTCCGGGTGGCGCAGAATCCCCTCGCCGGGGCGGACCGGCTGATCGGTCAGGATACGGCCCATCGCGTCAGAGAGGGTAAAGGGCAGCTTATCCGGCTGGGGATTGCCCAGGCTGATGGTCAGGCTCCCTTGCGGGTCCCCGTCAATGAGCAGCACTTTCTTTCCGGCCTGTGCCAGTCCAATCCCTAAGTTGGCACAGGTTGTGGTCTTGCCCACACCTCCCTTTTGGTTGGCGATGGCGATGATTTGCGTGTTCAAGATAATCACCTCGTTTCTAATTCGTTGTGGTTGCTTCTGGAAATAGAAAAAGCCGCCACTTCATAAATTGAAAAGTGACGGCTTTTTCTGATCCCGGAATACAGTTCCCCGGAAACGCAAAAAGCACCCAGCAAAAAATACTGAGTGCCTGCATTAAAATCATATTCAATTATTCAAATTCGGTCAAACTACGCCAAACTGTTCTCGTATAAATTGAGGGGTGAGAGGGAGTAAAAATCGCCTCTGAAATACCCCGAAATCAGGGCTGTGGTTGTCCTATTTTTTAACCACTAAGCCCGTTTTTTACCTCCATTTTTGCCGGTTGTCCTATTTTTAACCACTAAAAATTGGGTGAAAATGGCTCTCGTTGTGTCAAATCAGGTCAAACTATATCAGCTTGTTTGGGTATAAGAAAACCCCGGAAAACCTTGATTTTCCGGGGTTTTTGAGCAATTTTGATACGGTTTGAACAGCCGATTAACGCTTGCTGAACTGCGGAGCGCGACGAGCCGCTTTGAGGCCGTACTTCTTTCTCTCTTTCATACGCGGGTCTCTTGTCAGATAGCCGGCTTTCTTTAATACCGGACGATAATCTGCATCTGCACGGAGCAGTGCTCTGGCAATCCCATGACGAATCGCTCCGGCCTGACCGGAGAAACCACCGCCGCGTACATTCACCAAAACATCGAACTTGTCTGTCGTCTCGGTCGCAACCAGCGGCTGACGGACAATGAGCTTCAATGTCTCAAAGCCAAGATACTCATCGATATCTCTTTTATTGATCGTAATCTTGCCCGTCCCTGGGGTAAGATACACTCTGGCGATAGATTTTTTTCTTCTTCCCGTTCCGTAATATTTTGCATTGGCCATTGTAATTTCCTCCTTTCAGACCCTGGTTAAAATTTGATTTCTAAAGCTTCCGGCTTCTGGGCTGCATGCTCGTGCTCCGGGCCTGCATACACATGAAGCTTCTTAATCATGCTTCTTCCTAAAGGTCCCTTTGGAAGCATTCCCTTGACCGCTAACTCGACTACCTTCTCCGGCTTCTTCGCCATCATCTCGCGCAATGTCGTCTCCTTCATGCCGCCGACATAATCGGAATGATGGTAATAGATCTTCTGGTCTAACTTTTTCCCTGTCACCTTCACCTTGGAAGCGTTTACAATAATAACATAATCGCCGCAGTCCATATGGGGAGTGAAGATCGGCTTATTCTTTCCTCTTAAAATCTTAGCCACTTCAGATGACAGACGTCCCAATGTATATCCTGTAGCGTCAACTACATACCATTTTCTTTCTATTGTTGCCGGACTGGCCATAAAGCTCTTCATGGGTTGACCTCCTGTTTGTACTTAACTATGCATTATTTCTTTATCGCAAAACACTGTCTCCGGGGCTTTGGCAACAGTATTTTTCACTAACGTCACAGTTATACATTATATTATACTCCGTCAGGCGTGTCAACCATTTTTTGTCTGAAAATCGCCGGAAAAGCCCCGGAAACTGTCATTTTTCAAAGCTTTCATGACGGACGGAAACATACGCTCTCCCGCTCTAAGTCCACTATAAACTCTTCTCCGTTCACCACGACCCGGTATGTCCCCTGAGGCGACCAGGAAAGACGGTCCTCATTGGACGCGGCGGCAACCGCTACAGCCTGCAGGTCAGATGCCGGCTCTGCCTGAGCTGCCAGGGCATTTTGGAGCGCTCTCCATTCTTCCTTCTGGGTACAGTACAGCGTTTGGGCCTGCTCGATGCTTACCTTTTCAAAATGGATCCGGAAGCCGGGCATACATTGAGCGAGCTTCGGCAGATCAACGGAGATCACGTTGGCGATCTTTGTGTATCCGCCCGTTGTCTGATGGTCTGCCATCATGACAATCGGATTTCCGTGGCTTGGCACCTGCACGGCGCCAAAGCTGATCCCGTCGGTGATAATGTCGCCGCCGTCCTTATGCTCAATTATATTGCCCTGCATTCTGCAGCCCATACGGTCGTATTCATTCGAGATCGTATACGTGCTGTGCAGGAAGGTATGGATCCCCTTTTCTGTAAAGCAGTCGTCCTGGGGGCCCATAACAACACGGAGCGTCAGCTCCTTTGCTGAAAAATCCTCCGGCTCCAGTTTCCTCTTATTCTGGTTAGGGAGCCATGTCCTGGGCGCTGTGAAACCGATTTCATCCCCGGTTCCGAGCTTTCTTCCCTCATAGCCGCCAAGCTTTGATTTCAGGTTCGTGGATTTGCTGCCCATAATAACCGGAACTGCCAGTCCGCCTGCAAACGCGACGTAGGCCCTGCTGCCGGAGAACATCCCGGCAAAACTCAGTGTCTGCCCCGCCCGTACAAGCACGGCTTCATACCGCGGCATCGGCTTTCCATCCAGCTTTGCCCCCAGATCTCCGCCTGTAACAGCCACAAAATTATCCTTCGTAAACTCGATCATCGGGCCCATCATGGTTACCTCAATGACAGCCTCCGTTTCCTCATTTCCCACAAGAATATTTGCAAGCGATGCGGAACGCTGGTCCATCACGCCGGAAACGGACATCCCCGTCTCCTGATAGCCAAAGCGTCCCATATCCTGGATTGTCGTCAAAAAACCGCCGCTGGCTATTTTAATGCCCATCATTCCACCTCCTTGTCGTATGTCACGCAGCGGTATGTCCCTTCCGCCACCTGTTTTTCGATTTTCTTGTATTCGTCCTCTGTGACCGGACAGAATTTGATATATTGTCCTGCCGAAAGAAGCACAGGCTTTTCCCTCTCAGAATCATAAAGCTTTAACGGCGTACGGCCGATTAACTGCCAACCGCCGGGAGATGCCACGGGATAAATACCGGTCTGTTCCCCGGCAATCCCGACGGAACCGCCTTCAATCTTCACACGCGGACTCTTGAGGCGGGGCGTTGCGATCTCTTTGCTCATACCGCCCAGATAAGGAAATCCGGCGATGAATCCCAGCATATAGATCAGATATTCGCCCGAAGTATGTATTTTTATGACTTCCTCCACCGTTTTCCCATTGTGGCTGGCAACCGTTTCGATATCCGGCCCCATCTCCCCGCCATAGAGTACCGGAATCTCGACTACAGATGGCGGCGGGATCGGAATCTGATCCATTGAATCCATAAGGGAGTCAAACGTTTTCGTCAGCTCACCGAAACGGATGATCTCCGGCTGATATACAACCAGCAGCGAGCGGTACGTGGGCACCGTCTCCACGATTCCCTCAATCTGAGCATTCTCCACCGCAATTTTAAACGCACATATTCTGCGGTTGATCTCCGGGCTGATTTCGTTTCCGAATTCCACACAGACCGCACAGTCGCCGGAAACAAGGTATCTTACATCGTTCACAGATATCCCTCCTTTGCAAAAATCTGTCATCAGCAGACTCTTTTTCTGACTCAGAATATCCCAAAACCGGGCTCTTAAACCGGCCGGTATCAGAACATCCGGCTGTGTCCCGGACTATCTGAGGTTTTTGACCTCAATTCCCTCTGCAGTCAGGGCTTCCCTGATATTTTTGACAAATTCGAGTGCCTTGGGGTTATCTCCGTGCACACAGACGGAATCAGCCCTGATTGCGATATCCCTGCCATTTATCGTCTCCACCTTGCCTTCCTTCACCATACGGATCACCCGTCTAATCGCCAGATCTTTGTCTTTAATCACTGCGCCGGGAAGTTTTCTGGAAACGAGCGTTCCGTCATCATTATAGGCCCTGTCGGCAAATACCTCACTAGCTGCCCGGATGCCGACCGCTTCTGCTGCTGAGATCATCTTTGAGCCTGCAAGCCCCATAAAGATAATATCCGGATCTACCTCATAGACGGCCTCGCACATAGCCCTTGCCAGTGTTTCGTCCACAGCTGCCATGTTGTAGATCGCTCCGTGAGGCTTTACATGCTGGATTTCCATGCCCTTGCTCTTCGTAAATGCCATCAGGGCGCCAAGCTGATACTTCACATAAGCTTTCGCCTCCTCCTGGCTGATCGCCATGTTCCGGCGTCCAAAGCCCATCAGATCCGGAAATCCCGGATGTGCACCCACTGCAGTCCCGAACTCCTTCGCAAGGCAGATCGTCTTTTCCATCACAACCGGATCGCCTGCATGCCAGCCGCAGGCTACATTTGCAGAGGATACATACTTAAGAATTTCCTCATCCATTCCGAGCGTGTAATTGCCAAAGCTCTCCCCCAAATCACTGTTCAAATCGACAAAATACATACCTGTCCCTCCAATCCCGCTTTTTTTCTATTTTATCTGAGACATGCCTTTTTATCAAGTTATTTTTTCTGTCGAACCCCATCCGAAAAAGAGGGGATTTTTGTCCGACAGGGTACACTTGCCTGCCGAAACCGATGCCGCCTGTCGGCGGTGGACTGTCAGGAAGCCTGTATTGTTAAATCTCTGTCCTCTCTGCCAGTATCATTTTCTTACTGCCGCCTTTACCAACAGCATCATCGGACGGCGTAATTCATCTTTCATTCCCGGAAGTCCCATCATCTCTTCCGGCGGCTTCGCTTCCTCCACAGCCTTGAGTTCAAAGCCATGATTCAACAGGCCCATCAGGATTTGTGTGAGTGTATGATGTTGTTTTACCACTTCACACCCTAAAAAGTGCGTGCTCCGCTCTCCCGGGATGAAATAGTGATCGACAGGCCAGTATTGGGGCCTTCCGTCCTCTGAATAAATCCAGTCCTGTCCAACCCCTGCGGTGAAAACCGGGTGTTCGATATTAAAAATGAACATCCCCTGCGGCCTCAATGTCCTGTGTACCTTTTGAAAAATTATCTCAAGCGTTTCAATATAGTGCAGAGCCAGATTGGAAACAACGCAGTCCCACCGGTTCTCCGGATACTCATACTCCTCAATTCCACAGACACGATACTCAATTACATGTTCCTTATTGCGCTTTTTTGCTTCCTCAATCATCTTAGAGCTTACGTCAAGCCCTAATACCTGCGCCGCACCCTGTTCTGCTGCAAACTTACAATGCCAGCCATAGCCGCACCCCAGATCAAGGACCGATTTTCCCTGAAGCGGTGGAAACAGAGGTTTTAGCTGGCGCCATTCCCCGGCAGCAGCTAAACCTTCCTTGCTGCGGGACATTTTTGCGTATTCGTTAAAAAACACTTCATTATCATATTCATTTTTCACGGCTCGTCGGCCTCCTGTCCTGATTGAGTTTGATAACCGTTTGGAATAGGCGGCACAAATTCAGGGATGCCAATTGCGCCTGAACTGCTTTCATTTATGGCAGTGTGCCCACTTGTAGGTACATGAAGATTTTCTACAAAAATAGGCTCATTCTTTGCGGGAATAGACTGCCTCCCACAGGGCATCTCCGGCCCTTTTCAGGCGGTAAAAGCCATACGGCTCTGCTTCCGAGACGGAAACGTCCTCCGGCACATGGACAAATACTCTCTCTGCGCCGTTTCGATAAGCCTGATGCACCATACGCCGTATCAGGCGTTCCGCCTCCGCCGGTTCACAAAATTCCACATTTAGTACTGATTCGCCCTCTGTAAGCATACGGCTCTGATCCAGCACATAGTTCCAGTGCCCGTTTCTCCCCCAAATCCGGTCCGGGGGACATTTTTCGTATTCAATCCCTACCAGCGTAAGGCCTTTTGCGGGAGCCGTCTGCCCTGCGGCCTGCCGGTCTCTGGCCTCCAGGATCTCCTTTACATGCTCCGGCGGGTAGACTCCCATCCCTACCTTTATCAGCGTCCCTGCAAGAATACGCACCATATTATAAAGGAAGCCGTCGCCTCTCAGACGGATGGTAATGATATCATCCCCTCCCCTGTCAAGGGAAAGCTCATACAGCGTGCGCACGGTTTCCTCCGCCTGATGTCTTGTTGAGCAGAAGCTTGCAAAATCATGTTCGCCCAAAAGGAGGGCCGCCGCACATCTCATCTTCTCCAAATCCAGCGGAAAATAGCAGAAATGTGCATAAAGCCGCCTCGTCGGCATGGCGGTGCGGCTGTTTAAAATCTTATATTCATACGTTTTTACGCAATTCTGCTTCCGTGGATGCCAGCTTAAAGGAACTTCCTCAGAATCGAGAATCCGGATATCCTCCGGAAGCCTCTGATTGAGCGCAAAGCAAATCTTATCTCCCGGAATGCGGCTCTCGGTATCGAATACGGCTACATTCCCCAGAGCGTGGACCCCTGAGTCTGTACGGCTTGCGCCAATCACACTGACCGGTTCCTTAAGAAGCTCCGAAATCGCCCTATTCAGGACTTCCTCGATGGTAATTCCATTCGGCTGAAGCTGCCAGCCGCAGTAGCCCGTTCCGTCATACGCCACGGTAAGCCTGATTCGTTTCATCTCTAACCTCCAAATGCAGCGCGAATGGCATTGTCCTCAGAGAAATTCCCCTTGCGTGCGCCTTTGGTAACAACCGGGGCATCCTACAGAACAATCTTGACCGACAGGACAGCAATAACATAAAACAGATAGAACAGATAGGTCAGATGGTCGCGCCTCTCATAGCAGAGCGGCTTCATTTTTGTTCTGCCTTCGCCGCCGCGGTAACATCTCGCCTCCATCGCCATCGCAAGGTCTGTGGCACGCCGGAAAGCAGAAATAAACAGCGGCACCAGAAGCGGGATCATAGCCTTTGCCTTTTGAATCAGGTTTCCGCTCTCAAAGTCAGCTCCTCTCGCCATCTGGGCCTTCATAATTTTATCGGTCTCTTCAATCAGGATCGGGATGAATCGAAGCGCAATCGACATCATCATCGACACTTCATGCACCGGCGCACCGATTTTCTTAAAAATCCCCAGGCTCTTTTCCAATCCGTCTGTGAGCTGGTTGGGCGTGGTCGTCAGCGTCAGAATCGTGGAACCCATAACCAGAAAAATCAGGCGCACTGCCATAAAAACGGCGATCTCCACGCCCTCCCATGTCATCTGCAGAAAGCCTATTTTGAAAATCGCTCTTCCCGGAGTCAGAAACAGATTAAAGCTGACGCTGATAAGAAGCAGAAAAACAATCGCCTTAAGACCCCGGACCATAAATTTTACAGGAACCCGTGAAAGGACGATTGCCGCAGCCAGAAACAGAACAGCGGCAGCATAAGCCCATATATGATCAGCGATAAAAAGGGATATGATATACACAAGTGTCCCGAACAGCTTTGTCCTGGGATCCAGCCGGTGAAGAAACGAATCCACCGGGTAATACTGCCCCAAAGTAATGTCTCTTAACATGGTCTCCTCCAAACTTCTGTCTGCCGGATACGGCGCTGCTGCTTTTGTTCCCCACATCCCCAAAATCATCAGCTTACCGTTTCCACATCGCCAGAATGGCATCTCTGGCTTCTGCAACTGTAGTAATATCCTGGTCAATGGGGATCCCACGTTCCCTCAGCGCCTGTACGACATACGTAATCTGGGGAGCTGCAAGCCCCATTGCTTCCAGCTCCTTATAATGCCGGAATACCTCCTTTGGCGTCCCGTCAAGCGCCTTCTCGCCATGATTCATGACGATTAACCTTGACACATAACGGGCTACGTCCTCCATGCTGTGAGACACCAGAATGACGGTCATACCCTGCTCTTCATGGAGCCTTGCGACCAGTCCCAGAATCTCTTCGCGCCCTCTGGGATCCAGTCCGGCCGTCGGTTCATCCAGAATCAAAACCTCCGGCTGCATCGCCAGGACTCCGGCAATCGCCACCCGCCGCTTCTGCCCCCCGGAGAGCTCAAACGGCGACTGTTTATAAAAACTCTCATCCAGGCCAGTCAGCTGCAGCGCTTCCCTGGCCCGCCTCTCGATCTCTTCCTTTTCCAGCCCCAGGTTCTTCGGCCCAAAGCAGACATCGGAAAACACGTCCACTTCAAAAAGCTGATGCTCCGGATACTGGAACACCAGCCCCACATGGCTGCGCAGCTCCTTTAGCGAATAGCCCTCGCTGTATATACTCGTTCCATTATATAAAATGTCACCGCTGCTGGCCTTTAACAGGCCGTTTAAATGCTGGGTCAATGTAGATTTTCCGGAACCGGTATGTCCAATCAGCCCCACAAATTCCCCATCCCCGATCGTCAGGCTCACATCCTTAAGCGCATACTGCTCGAAAATGGTATCCTGCCCGTAAATATGATTCAGATGTTCTACCTTAATCGCCATATTTTCTCCCCATTTGCATGCCGCACACCCGCCCTGCCGCCATTTCTGGCAGGCGTTCTAATATCATCCGGATATCCCTTCCTGCCGTATCAAACGCTTTGACGTGACTTTACCCAAGCTGCTCTGGCAGTTAATTCTTATAACAAACCTTTATGTGCCGCAAGCCTGTCTGCCAGCTCGTCAATACTCAGGATGCCGTCCGGAAGCTCCATCCCTGCCTGTTTCAGCTCATAGGCAAGTTCCGTGACCTGGGGTACATCCAGGCTGTATTGCTTGAGCTCGCTCACTCTGGAAAAAATTTCTTTCGGCGCTCCGTCCATGACGACATGCCCGTCGTCCATGACAACCACACGGTCTGCGTCAATCACCTCTTCCATATAATGCGTAATCAGGAGTACCGTAATGCGCTCCTGACGGTTCAGCTCATGAATTGTTTTAATCACTTCCCGCCGCCCGTTGGGGTCCAGCATGGCTGTCGGCTCGTCGAGAACGATGCATTGCGGCCGCATTGCCATCACGCCTGCAATCGCCACCCGCTGCTTCTGCCCACCAGAAAGCTTATTAGGGGATTGTAAACGGTATGCCGTCATTCCCACGGCCTCCAGGCTCTGATCCACCCGCTCCCAGATCTCCTCTGTCGGTGTCCCGATATTTTCCGGGCCGAATCCCACATCCTCCTCGACTATATTTCCGATGATCTGATTATCCGGATTCTGGAACACCATCCCGGCCGTCTTTCTCACATCCCACAGGTGTTCCTCGTCGTCTGTTTTCATATTGGAGATATAGACTGTGCCATCGGAAGGCAGGAGAAGCCCGTTCATCAGCTTGGCAAACGTCGATTTTCCGGAACCGTTATGCCCCAGGATCGCCACAAAGCTTCCTTCCTTGATATCGAGCGTGACTCCCCGCAGCGCATGGTTAATCTCGTCCTTATTTTCTTCCTCATCGTGTCTGATATAATCAAAAATCAGATTTACCGCTTTAATAATACCCATAGCCAGCCGTTCCCTCCGGATTCTGTCCGCATTTTCCTAGCCTTTCCTGCGCTTACAGGTGAGCGTGTCACTGTACATGAAAGCCTTGCAGGTGTATTTGGCATACCTGAATTTTAGTTGATAATTCCCCGGCCGTCAAGAGGATCTGCCGCACTCTATATCTCATCCTTCACATATCCTGCCAGATTATATGCATGGTCGGAAATTCGCTCCAGATTGCTCAGAATATCAAGGAACACGACGCCTGCCTGCGGGCTGCATGTTCTCTGGGAAAGGCGTTCAATGTGCTTGTCACGCAGCTCTTCCTCCAGATTGTCCACCTCGTCCTCGAGCTTACTGACCATACGGATATCATCCATACTGCTGTCACGTCTGGCTGCTACTGCGTGTTCAAAAGACTGAACAGCCACGTCTGCGATTTCCTGCAGATCCTTTATCCCTGTTTCTGAGAGAGAAAGTTCATGGTCCATCATATACTGTGCCAGCTCAGCCAGATTTTCCGCATGATCGCCGACGCGCTCCATATCGTTTACGCTGTAAAACAAATTGCTGACCATCGCCTTCTGACTCTCATTCAGGGACAGATTATTTACTTTAATCAGATATTCTGTCAGTTTGTCATTGATATTGTCAATCGTTTTCTCATTTTCGAATACAGCGCTGACATCTGCATCCATGTGCTCCGTAATTGCCTTGAGCGACAGTTTGAGATTTTCTGTCACAACCTGACCCATATGTACCACTTCCAGAATCGCGATCTCAAGTGCCAACGGCGGGGATTGGAAAATACGCTCGTCCAGATGCGGAAGCTTGGATTCCCTGGCAGCTTCTGCCTTTGGCTGGCCGTCCGGCTCCTTTCCTTCCTTTACAATCAGCCCGGAAAATGCCACCAGCTGTTTCGCAAATGGGAACAAAAGAATCGTATTCGTGAAATTGAAAAAGGTATGGAATACTGAAATCCGGAGGGAATCAATCGGCCCATGCGCAAACTCCGGCATAATCAGGGAAATCACATACATTCCCACACCGAAAATCACGGCCCCGATCATGTTAAATGTCAGATGAATCACGGAAGCCCTCTTGGCATTTCTGCTCGCTCCCGTACTGGAAAGCAGCGCTGTCAGGCAGGAACCGATATTCTGTCCCAGCGTGATATAGATCGCCGCATTCGTCGTCACGATCCCGCTCATTGCCAGTGTCTGAAGAATACCCACAGAGGCAGTCGAGCTTTGAATGAGTGCCGTCACTACAGCACCCACCAGAATTCCCAGGATCGGATTACCGCCCAATACGGCAAACGCCCTGGAAAAAATCGGCGAGTCTGTGTATGGAGCCACCGAACCTGACATAAAGGTAAGCCCTACAAACAGAAATCCGACTCCCAGACAAATCTCCCCCAAAAGGCTTTCCTTTTTCTTAGAAGAGAAAATCAACGCAAACGCTCCCAGCGCCACAAAAAACGGCGCAAAAAATGCTGGCTGCAGTACACGCATCGCATCTCCGAGCTGATTTAAAGATACCATCCAGGCTGTGATCGTAGTACCGATATTGGCTCCCATAATAACGCCTACAGCCTGTGTCAGATCCAGGATCCCGGCATTGACGAAACCGACAACCATAACCGTGGTTGCACCGCTGCTATGCAGAATCGCGGTAATCAAGGCTCCCAGGGCAATCGCCAGCAGGCGGTTATTGGTCACCATCCTCAAAAAATTATTCATTTTGCTTCCGGCCGATTTCTGCATTCCATCACCCATGATGTTCATTCCATACAGAAACATTCCCAGGCCACCTAAAAAAGTAAATATACTTTCAACCTCATTGATTGATACCATTGAAAATCCCCCAATTTTTACACTCTTCACCCAGTACATAACATATCAAGACCAACACACCGTTATCTTGTATCATAGCATAGGAAAGATCGCTTTTTCAATTACATTTAAAATCTTTGTAAAATATAGGTAAAACAGCAGAGTGAAATTGGAGAATTTTGTTGCTTTTCCTGTAAAGCCGCCTTATACTGTTCCATAGACTGGCTTAATTTTTCTGTTTTCAATCGCAAAAGGAGGCTTCTTATGCTGTCTGACTATCATATTCACACATGTTTTTCCGGAGATTCCCAGACCCCGCCCGAAGAACAGGTGAAAGCGGCTGCTGCGCTCGGAATGGAAGAAATTTGTTTTACCGATCACCACGATTATGGTTCCAAAGATATGACAAGAATTGATTTCACGCTGGACATTCCCGCTTATCTCCCTGCAATCCGCGCTTTAAAGGAGCAGTATGAAGGCCGAATCCGAATCTTCACAGGAATCGAACTGGGACTTATGCTGCGGGAACAGGACTATCTTAAGGCTCTCACGCCAAATCTGAAAGTGGATTATATCATCGGTTCCAGCCATTTTGTGGACGGATACGATGTTTATGACAGGGCCTATTATGCCGGCAGAACCGAAAAAGAGGCCTACCGCCGGTATTTTGAGGCTACCCTGGAGCGCATAACGGCTCTGGACTGTTTTGACAGCCTTGGACATCTGGATTATATCGTCCGCTATGGCCCTAACAAAAACAGGGACTACTGTCCCGACGACTATCTGGACATCATTGAGCCGATCCTGCGCACGCTGATTAAGAAGGGAAAAGCACTGGAATGCAATACAGCCGGCTTTAAGCACGGCCTGGGCCATCCCCACCCCCAAGAAGAGATCCTGACGCTCTACCGGAACCTGGGCGGAGAACTATTAACCGTCGGCTCTGATTCCCACCGTCCGCAGGAGCTTGGCACGGCCTTTTCTCAGACTGCCGGGCTCCTGCAGGCATGTGGTTTCCGTTATTATACCGTATTTCATGAAAGGAAGCCCGAATTTGTTAAAATCCGGTAGCACACGGAGGACGCAGAATCAGTACTGCTCTTTCATGGCCTTTTTCACGTCCTCACGGAATGCTTCCCATTCTTCCGGATGATCCACAAAATATTTGGGACAGCTCTTTCCCACCACGTCATAATGGCGGAT
This sequence comes from bacterium 1XD42-76, assembly GCA_009917545.1. Lineage (GTDB taxonomy): Bacteria > Bacillota > Clostridia > Lachnospirales > Lachnospiraceae > QZDW01. The sequence continues at coordinate 18,715 of QZDW01000032.1, read as the reverse complement.
GACAGCGTCCGGCTTTAACCCAAACTCATGGCAGAAATATGCACACAGCCGGACGAGTGATTCATATGTACTATCGTAAAATTTACCGCTGATATCCGGATGGCAGCACTCAATGGAAATCGTGTCACTGTTTCTGTGATTGGAGGCATAAGCCACTTCGTCAATGGGAATGCACTGTACGACCTCGCCTTCAAGCCCGATCACAAAATGGCTGCTGACCGACTTGACGTCCGGCTCATTTCCGGTCTGATTCTTCAGCCCCTCAAAAAAGTTCCTGTTTTCCCTGGCAGTGCTGCATGGATTGGCTACATAGTGGACAACGATTCCCTTCACCTCTGTCAATGGCTTCTGCGGTCTGGAATACGGATTGGGCGTCAGATAATCTGCTGCCACCCAATCCGGTACAGCTACTTCCTTCGGATCTGCCGGCTTCTCCCCGAAGACGGTACGAATCAGTACGATGGCGGCCGCGGCCACGATTAAAAACACACAGCCAAACATTGTCATCAGCAAAAGCTGTCTGACCCGCTCCTGTTTTTTTCTCTGAATTCTTCTTAGCTCCCGTCTCAGGCTTCTCTCGTCGTCTTCCCTTGTCATAGCCGTTTCCTCTCTCCGGGTAATCCATTACCCGAAACACCGGTATCTGCTCACGCTTCGCCGTTTTCAACATCAGTATATGGTTTTGATGCTTATTGTAGTATACCATAATCATAAAGTCAATCGCTGCCACAGTTTTCTTACTTTTTCATCCAGCGCGCTTCCCTCTCCATTAGCTTACGATAGAATTCAGCTGTGTCCAGGTTGGCAAAGAGTCCGCATTTTTCGGCTGCTTCCCTCTCTTTATCCAGTTCCATGCTACAGCGTTTCATGTGTTCCGGATATTTATGCAGAAATTTCTGCGCTTCCCCAAATTCTCCCAGGCTCGCGAACTTCTCCAGACAGTCTAAAAACGTTTCATACGACATCGGATTCTCATTTTCCATTGCTTTTTCTTGTTCTTGTTTCATTCTTTTATACTCCTTTATTTAATATTATTATTTTACTGCTATTATCATTATATGGTGTTTTGATGATTTCCACAATGTTCTTACTACAAAATATCCCCTATACTTAATATTATCTCAGACAAAATTTACATACATCCTGCACACTCCATGATGGGTCAAAGCATCATGGCGTATTTTGTGTACCCGAATTCAGACTGATTGTCGATACTAAGCCTTTACTGTAACTCCATGCACTGTCAAAAAGCCGCTGTTTCGCGGTCTGTTTTCATACCGTGTCCTTTGCTGCCATGAATGCCTTCCAGATACGTCCGGCATACCTGAATTTGTACTGCCTGTCCGTGGCAGGCTTATGCAGGAAATCTCCATTTTATCTGCATAGATATCTCCAGAAGTGGAAATCCTTTCCCCTGAGCCCTTCACAGATACGCTGTAAATGGAACGGATGATAAATTCCTGCCTGGGTACTCGAAAATACCATATATGAAGATTACCGCGAACGTTCACCGCCGACAGGCGGCTTCCATTCAGGGATGCCAAATGCGCCTGAATTACTTTCATTCATGGTGGCGCGATCATCTGTGGGCGCAGAAAGATTACTCTGTCATAACAGGGCAATATGATAAACGTTTCAAACAGAATCAGAATCCAGCTAATGGAGAAGCCTGTGCTTTTCAGCTACCCGCCGGATTGTGTTGCATAGTAAGTAGGTGATTACAATTTTAGATTACAGTCCATTGTGGGAATTAATGGGAAAGAAAGGGATTTCACAGTACCAGATTTTGAAAGATGGTATTCTGGATAATAAGACATTGGATCATCTCAAGAAAAATAACAACATCACTCTAATTACATTAGAACGGGTCTGTAAATACTTGAATTGTACTCCCAATGATGTTATCCGGTTTCTTTAAAAAACTCTGTACAAGGCCATTCGATCTCAACTAATACGGACAAACGGATGTTTCAGACAGAAAAAGATGGATTGGAAATGATATGCAAAATATACAGATGCTGTGAATCATTCTCCGGACCGCTTGCCAGACTGTTAAAAATAAGGACAGACATCCTCTGCCCCGGCATTAAGTAAGGAAAGGATGACTCTCCCATTTTTAACCACTGCAGTTTCCAAATCCTGAGGCATCGCATATAATGCTTTATTTGAAACATAGTACAAAAATAACCGGAAAATGTCAAGCAGAATTTGTTCATGATATGATCCGCAATTCCCCTATGGTTTTTTTAACAGGCTGCCACCATTCTCCATATTACTGATAATGTGTTCCCCTGGGTAAATACCACCCTCAAAAATAAAATATAACAAAAATCCCCCTGACTCCAAACAGAGCCAAGAGAGATTACAAAGCTGCAAACTGACGTACTGAAGTACCCGTCAAAGCACCGTTTTTTTCTTTGACAGGTTCCTTCCCTTCAATATCTCTATATTAGCATACCAATCTAACGATCATATCTCGCCAGTCTATATATAACATAAAATTTACGTCTCACTTTCCATAACTATAGACTTAAAAAACAGAGGAGTTCTGCTGATTCCTGCAGTTCTCCCCTGTTTATCTTATGCCTCAAATTTATAACCGCTGTTTACCACGGTTTTTATATACCCATCTTTCGGATTCTCCTGATCAAGCTTTTTCCGTATATGACTGATCGTGTTGGTCACAACGGCCTCACAGTTTTCATCCGGTTGCTTCCACACCGCCTCGTAAATCTGCTTTTTTGTAAACACCCAGCCGGGATGTTTTGCCAGATAGTAAAGTGTAAAAAACTCATAGTGACTGAATGGTATCTGTATTCCATCCTTATATACCGTCTGCTCTTTCAGATGAATCTCCAGGCCTGGAAAGAACAGAGTCTGCGATTCTGCTTCATTCTGCTGGATCTCCGTGTCTGTAAAAGACGCGAGGACCATCTCCGAAACATCTTCTGTTTCCTCTATTTCCCGTATGACAATCTCTATCTTTTTTATACCTCACCACCTGCCTTTTGATCACTGCTCTATTTCAGGACGACTCCGTTGACTGCCTCCACCAGGTCCACCACACTGGCTCTCGCCACAAATGCCACCGGTTCCTTGTCCACCACCGCGATACACTCCTCTCCGTTATATCGGTATAATTGTATGGTGGTTTCTGGATAGTTCTCATTGTCCATGCGGATTGTCAGGCTGATCTCCTCCTTCCCGTCAGGAATTTCATCCGTAAAGGTTTCCGCCCTCAATCCCTTTATGGCACTTCGAATATCTGCCAGATCCAGTTCCTCATCCAGATAACGGTAAATCCTTTCGTCCTCCTTCTTGTCAGATGTAATGGTGTACGTAGTTCCTTCCAGAAGGATCTCAACCTGACTGACATCTTTAAAATCAGCCCAGAACATTTCCTGATGGCGCAGAGAATCATAGCTCCTGTCCATAAGACTTTCGTATTCCTCTGTGGAAAGCTGATAGACGATCCGGGATTCCCCTGCCCTGGCATATGCTGTTATCTCTTTTTCCTCGGACTCCTCGTCCGTTTTCTCCTGGTTTTCTCTCTTTTCTGCCTTCTTTTCTTCTTCCGCCCGTTCTTTCGGATCCCTGGCGATGTTCAGGACAAAGGATTCCGTTTTTTCTTCATCCGTCCCTTCCTCTGTTACCGTATAATCAACCGTAATGGACAGCTCCGGGGCATCCAGACCATAAGATGCCAGATCATTCTCCGATACATTATAATTTATATAATCTTTCAGATTCAAATTTCTTATGACATCCAGGTAGTTCTTTACTCTGGCCGTATCCAGAGGCAGATGCTCTTCCCCCTGCTCCATGAAATAGACATCCTCTTTCAGATAGCTATCGGTGCTGTCCTCCTCATAGATGATCCGTTCCGGCTCTTCTCCGGAAAAGCTTATTCCAGTAACTTTTTCCAGTTTCGGTATTTCATCATGTTTGATCATATCGCTGATCTCTATTTCAAACTGCTCCAGAGGATCTTTTTTCACCAGGTAGGCATTGCCGTCCCCGATGGATACATACCGCTCGGAATCCATGGCGCTGAAATTGCCCAGCTGGATCTCATAATTTTTCTCTTCCGTTTCCATACGGATGGTACATACCGGGGTGTCCAGGCCATACTGCCCGAAATCTTCCACTTCTTCTATTATAAAGGAAACGCCAAACTCCTCAAACAGTCCCAATAGCGCCCCAATCTTTTCCTCATCCACAGGAAAAGCCTCGTCCTCATCATAAAGCCATTTTCCCGCATCATTTCTATGGAATCCAAAGGAACCCGTATCACATTCCCAGGAAAGCGTGTTTACCTTATCCCCTGCTACCTCCAGGATGATCTCATCACTGTTTTTGATGATCTCCTTTTGTTCCTCATATTTATTCACTCCAAATGCCGCCAGACTGATACACACAAGAAGTATAACCAGTATCGCAAGTTTTCTATTTCGCTTCATTCCGCTTCCTCCTTCCTATGGTCACACAGATCCCAATCCCCAGATAAACAAGAGGGAATATACCGATCATGATCAGCTTCAGGAATGAAGCCGTGGAATCGCTGATAGTAAGATAATGATAATTCAGCGACTTGCTGCGGATGGCTACCGCTTCATTTTCTCTGATCACGGAAGACATGGCATTCATAGCCAGATCCAGGTTAGCGCCTGATGAATACGCGTTATACATTTCATCCAGGAAATGGGAGGAAGCAAACCAGATCATCTGCCCTCCGTTTTCTGCTTCCACCGAAACAGCCAGGGCAAAGGGACCGTCAATATCGCCCTCTTCCTTTTCATAGGAATCCAGTTCATATCCTGACGCTTTGCTGTAGGCAATATCAGAAGTGGTAAGCAGTTCCGTCACATGTTCCCCATCCTGAACCATCAGACCCTGGGCAACAGGCATGATCGCGAAATACCTTTCCTCGATCAAAGGATCCGTGATCTTGCTGTTTTTCAGATCCGGCAGCAGCACAAAAGGCGTCCGAAATGCATAATGCCCCCGGTCTGTATCTACTACAATCCCATCAACCGTTTCCACACCATAACCTTCTAATATGCCATAAAGGTTTGTCAGCATCCCCTTCTCCGTGGGACCAGCCATCACCATCAGCTTTCCGCCAGCTGATACATATTCCTCAAGAAGCTCCTTCTCTTCTTCCGAGATATCACTGGAAGGTCCGTAGATCAGAATGGCGTCAGCGTCTTCGGGGATCGCGTCGGCTGTCAGCAGGGAAAAGGTCTCCAGCTCCATATTCTCTTTTTCCATCTGTTCACGGAATATTTCCGGCAGTTCGGCTTCCCCATGTCCTTCCAGCAAATAGATTTTTGGCTGTTCCTCATTCACCACATAATCAATGGCGGACGTGATGGCTCCCTCCCCGTCAAAAGAGGTATCATAAGAGTATTCATTCATGTTGGCTTCCATCAGATAGATATCGTTATAACCGATAAAGCGGCTGCGGTCTCCACACTCCACCACCAGGCTGTTATTCTGTACGGTTTCAGAGGTATACTGCTCAGCAAATGTGGGATAAATATCCGGGTTCTTTTTTACCACTTTGATATGTTTTGAAAGGCTCTCATATTTATCCAGCAGATTCTCTATCACGTCGTCTTCCTTATCCGACTGCACGATCCAGTAGATGGTCACATCCTGATCCAGGGCATTTACCACCACTTTTGTATTGCTGGTGACAGAATACAGCTTTGTGGAGCTGATGTCATGCTGTGTCACATTTTTAGGCAGCGCGGACACCAGAATGTTTACCGCCACCAGTATGGCAAGCACAATAGCTGTAATAACCAGGGAATAAGCCCCTCCCCGCAGGGCGATACGGTTTTTAAAAGTCTCTTTCTTCATCAGTTGTACCTCCTTTTTTCCAGCGACTGCACAGCCAGAAATAAGAAAAAGGCAATGACAGATACATAGTATACAATAGCAGTCAGATCAAACACACCGGACAATCACATCGCATTCTTGATTTTGAATCGCCTCCAGAGCCATATCCGGGTCGTCCATACGTCCGGCACAGAAAACAGGAATCTTCACAGCCTTTTTGACCTTGGCGCAGTATGAACGGTACAGCCCTTTCTCCTGATACATCGGCGGATGATTCCACCACCATGCATCATACGTTCCCACATCGGTATCCAGCGCGTCGTAACCATACGATTCCAAAAGTCTGGCTGCCTCCAGGCCTTCCTCCACGTCCCTTCCCATTTCCTCAAATTCTTCGCCCGGAAGCGCTCCCACTCTCCAGTCCTTAATCATGCTTTTCAGGCTGAAACGAAGCGTTACGGGGAAATCCCGGCCGCACCTTCCTTTGATCTCCTCGACCACTTCCCTGGCAAAGCGCAGCCGGTTTTCCAGAGAGCCGCCGTACTCATCCTTTCTGTGATTAAACATGGAAATGGCAAACTGATCCAAAAGATACCCCTCGTGAACCGCATGGATCTGCACACCATCAAAGCCGCCCCGCATTGCATTGTACGCGCCGTCGCCGAATGATTTTACAATGCTCCTGATTTCCTCTTTTGTGATTGCCCGGCAAATTTTATCAAGCCACCGATGTGGAATGGCCGATGGCGCGACAGGGGGAATCTCCCCTACATTTGTAGGAATCGTCACGCGTCCGAAACCGCCTGACATCTGAAGGAAAATTTTGCTTCCATAAGCGTGAACCCGCTCTGTCATCTCTTTACTTGTACGCACAAAATGTACCGGCCTGTATGTAGAATTGGGGATGACATAGGCGTCCTGCTTCTCTACCTTCTGATCGGAAAACGTCACTCCGGTAATAATTAACCCGGTACCGCCTTTGGCACGTTCTGTATAATAATCAATTCCGCGCTGATTCCAGCCGCCTTCGGAATCCTCCAGTCCCAGTGGGCCCATAGGCGCCATCGCAAAACGGTTTTTGATCGTCAGCGTTCCGATCTGTACAGGCGTAAATAATTCTTTGTACTTCATGAATGTCTCCTTTCATTCCAAGTATCTGCGTTTCCATTTGTTCCTATTTTAAGTGATTTTCCCGCTGGCAGATACAAGTAAAATGATTGCTGGCGGAAACTGTTTGCTTCCATCTCCCGCATCCTCCGTTTTTTACTCCCCCGCGAGCATTTTGATACAGGGAAACACCGCAAATGCCAATAAAATGATCGTTGTTTCATGTTTCATGAAAAACCTCACCCGGAAAATGGGTTTCCGGGCTAAATGACGGCGGCTCTGAAAAATATCAAAGCCGCCGCATTCCCGTCTTTTTCCCTTTTCTGCTCTGCCTCAATGTCCCATCATGTCCTCCACAAAGATTCCATATCCCCGTGTGGAATCCTGGATAAACACATGGGTAACAGCACCCACTAACTTCCCGTCCTGGATAATGGGCGATCCGCTCATTCCCTGCACGATTCCTCCGGTCAGGCTTAAAAGCTCTTCATCCGTCACCCGGATTACCATTCCCTTATTTTTTTGAATACTCGAGTAATCCACTTTTTGAATCTCGATTTCATAGTCTTTCACCTCCCCCGAAACACTGCTTCTGATATATGCCTTCCCTTTATGCACATCCTGCCTGAAGCCGATCGGCACTGCCTTGGACGACACAGTCTTGACAAATCTGTCATTAACCTTTCCGAAAATGCCCTCGTTCGTGTTCGCTGTCACCTCTCCGAGCTTTGTTCCCCGCCCGTAATAGATCACGCCCGACATGACTCCGGGCTTTCCTGAAATGCCCTTTTCGATTCCCATAATCTGTGTCTTATAGAGCTCGCCGTTTTCAATATCAACCAGCATACCAGTATCGCTGTCGCTGATCCCGTGGCCGAGTGCCCCAAAAGAGCCGTTCATATCCACATACGTGACCGTACCGATTCCCTGCGTATCGTCGCGCACCCATGCGCCGAGCTTATAGCTTCCGTCCTCTGTGAGAACCGGACGGAGTTCCACCTGTATCTCCTCTCCATCCCGCCGCACGCTCAAAAGGACAGAACGGCCGCTGCTGGCATTTACAGCCTCAATCAGCGCACTTTTATCTTTCAGCACCTGTCCATTGACTTTCTCGATATAGTCTCCGGATTTGAGTGCTCCAAAGGCCGGTTCCACCACATTGCCGGTCTCATTCGTCACCTGTCCGGTTCCGATCACCATAACGCCGTCGGATTTCAGATAAATTCCTACCGGCATCCCGCATGGAACCGCATACGTGCTGTTTACCACATCGACCTGGATATCTTTCATGGGAATCACGCCAAACAGCTTCATCCCCACATGATAGCTGCCTTCATTTCTGCCATACATTGCCACAGGTTCCGCAGCCTGGATACGGACCTTGTCAGCCGGTATATTGGAGCCGTTTCCCAGCATAACTTCCTCGCTGTCACTCTCAAGCGTAATTCCAAGCGGCAGGGAAAAATGGAAAATTTCTTCCTCATTGGCGATCAGATTCAGCCGGTCCGGCACCGTATGCGTCGTGTAAAACCAGCTTAAGCCTGCCATCAAAATGAGAGAAAACCAGAAAACTCCCACCAGAAATTTATGTGATCGTTTCTTCCTTGTCACGGCAAAACCTCCTATCCTTATGATTCTGCCCTGATTTTCTCCCGCTTAACACGTTTTCACGTCATTGATGGCTTATTTTCGTATCATACAAGCGGACGTAAAAAAGAGAGGGCAGTGAATTGCTCCTCTCCTAGTATGCGACCGATTCTATATTTCAGCCTGTCAGTTTTTACTTTTATAGCCCATCACCGGCAGACAGTCTAATTTCAGGTATTCTGTATTATCCCTTCCAGACTTTTCCTACGATGATTTCTTCTCTGCCGCCAGCCGCTTCATCTCCTCTGCGCTCTCTCTCACCTTTTCTGTGATCTCTGCGCCGCCGAGAAGTCTCGCAAGCTCCCCGATCTGTTCCTCATGGCTCAGACAATGGATTCTGGTAACAGTATTTCCTTTCTCCACCGCCTTTCTGATTTCAAAATGGGTGTCTGCCATTGCGGCGATCTGAGGCAGGTGGGTAATGCATAAAACCTGATGCTTTTTTGCAATATAACAGAGACGTTCTGAGACCTTTTGTGCCGTCCTCCCGCTGATTCCTGTATCAATTTCATCGAAAATCAGCGTAGGGATATCATCTGTATCAGCCAATACCGTCTTGATCGCCAGCATGATTCTGGAAAGCTCACCGCCGGAAGCCACCTCTCCGAGCGGCCTGGGAGGAATATTTCCGGGATTCGTGGAAATTAGGAATTCCACTTCATCAAAACCTCCCGCAGAAAAACCGTTCAGCCGCCGGACCTCGATCTGAAAGTCTACATGCAGGAAATTGAGATCCTCAAGCTCCTGTTCGATCTTCTCCTTTAAAATGCCGGCCGCCTGTTTCCTGGCTTCTGATAACTGTTCGCAGAGAGCAGAAAGTTCTTTTTCCTGCGCCGCAAATGCAAGCTTCGTCTCCTCCAGACGTTCTTCGTAATGCTCCAGCTCTGCCAGGCGCTCTTTCTTCTTCATCAGGCTGTTTTTTACGGCTTCCTCGGTACTGCCGTATTTTGCCATCAGTCCGCGGATCAGATCCAGGCGTTCTTCTGTCTCCTTAAATTCTGCCTCATCAAACTCCATTTCATTCATATAATCGCCAATCGAACGGCTGAGATCGTTTAAAAGGCTTTCGGCATCGGTAAGCTGATTCAAAATGTTTTGCAGCTCTCCATCGTAAGCCACAACGCTTTCCACGTCTTTCAGCGCACGCCCGATCAGATCACTGTCCGCGGCCTGGCTGGCTGTCTGCATGCATTCTGCAATTCTCTGCCCGTGAGAAAACTTACGGTATCTGGCAGCAAGCGCTTCCTCCTCGCCGTCCTTAAATTCAGCCTGCTCAATCTCTTCTATCTCAAAGCGAAGGAAATCCATTTCCCGCCTCCGCTCCTCTTCATTGAGCCCGAAGCCGGACAGTGCTTCCTTAAGCGCCATATATGTTCCATAACTTTCTGCCGTCTGCTTTTTTAATTCTCCTGTCTCCTTTCTGGAATACTCATCCAGAATTTCCAGGTGTTTGTGTCTGTGAAGCAGCGACTGGTGCTCATGCTGGCCGTGGATATCCAAAAGCAGGCTTGTCACGGAGCGCAGCCTAGCTGCCGTCACCGTCTCGTCATTGATACGGCTCATACTCCTTGTCTGGGTAATCTTTTTGGAAACAATCACCTGATGATCCTCGTCCGGAACAATGTCAAGCGCTTTTAACGCACTCTGTTTCCTCTCATCATCCACCGAAAAAACAAGCTCAATCAAAGCGCTTTCCTCCCCCTGGCGTATCATGTCCTTTGAGGCCTTCGCCCCCAGGGCCAGGCCCACAGAGCCTATAATAATCGACTTTCCGGCGCCTGTCTCTCCCGTCAGTATGTTCAATCCGTCGGTAAATTCCACATCGGCTCTCTCAATCAGAGCCAGATTCTTCACATGCAGGCCAAGCAGCATTTTGTCTCCTCCATTTTCATGGTCAATCATGTATCTGCTATCATCTTCTTCAGCTTATCCATCAGAATTATGGTATCATCCACGGTGCGCACTGCACACATAATCGTATTGTCCCCGGCCACACACCCCACAATTTCGTGAAATCCAATCACATCAAGGGCCTCTGCCACTGCCATCGCCATTCCGGAGACCGTCTTAATCACCAGAATGTTCTGCGCCATATCCATAGACACAAAGCAATCCCTTAAAATACGCAGGTATTTTTCCCCAAAATCCTTCTGTGCCTGCATCACCGCGTAACGCTGGCGTCCGTTCTCCCCCTGTACCTTTGTCAGCTTCAGCTCGCGGATATCCCTGGAAACCGTGGCCTGTGTCACATGATAGCCTGAGCGCTTCAGATGTTCTGCCAGCTCTTCCTGCGTTTCAATCTGATATTTCCCAATCAGCTCTACGATCTTGCTGTGTCTGTCAACCTTCATGCCTGCTCTTACCCCTTTTCCGTCCACAATCGTGTAACCACTAAACCGCACCCAGCTTATGCTTTAAAATGTCGAGAAACGACCGGTGATCCAGCCTCACAATCCTCACTGCTGTCTCTGAACGTTCAATCTCAATCTGGTCGCCCGCTTCCATTTCCACCCTGGTATCCCCGTCAAACACGGCCATCTGCCTGCCCCTGTTCTTCTCTGACACCTCAATCATGATCTTTGTCTCCGGCCCGAGGACGATCGTCCTCGACGTCAGCGTGTGCGGGCAGATCGGCGTAAGAATCAGAAGCTCTCCGTCCGGTTGTGCAATCGGCCCTCCGGCAGACAAATTATAGGCAGTGGAGCCTGTGGGCGTCGATACGATCATACCGTCAGCTGCGTACTCATTCAAAAACTGTCCGTTCACATGGATTCCAAATTTCAGAACCCGCATTTCCCCTTCGCGCGTCATCACGATATCGTTTAAAGCAACATCCTCTGCCCGAAGCTCTCCCTGATGGGAAACACGGCCCCGCAGCATCATCCGCCTTTGAAGCTGATAATGGTCACACAGCAGGGCGTCCAAAAGCTCCTCCACATTGTCCTCATGGCCGATCTGTGTCAGATACCCGAGATCCCCCAGATTGATTCCCAAAAGGGGAATCTCACGACCGGCCAGATCTCTCGCAGCCCGGATTAACGTTCCGTCTCCCCCCAGCGTAATCACACAGTCCGTGTTTTCAGGCACATCGGAGGCTGCGGTAAAACGGTCGCCTTTCCGGTATTTTCCCCGGGAGGTCTCCGAGCAGCCGCCATGTGCTGCCAGGTAACGCTCAATCGCGGTTCTCACCCGGTCCGCATTTTCCTTTTCTTCATTTACAATGATATAAAACTGTTTCATCTGCCATCCAGTCCCCTCAGTCTGTGCTCCTGACGCAGTCAGCCCAGTACGTCATGCGCCTCGTCTACAACAGCACCGGCGTTTATCTCCTCATTTGAAAAAATGGTTCCATCCTCCCGCTTCCTGAGATGCAAAAGATACTCGATGTTCCCCTCCGGCCCCTTGACCGGGGAAAAATCGAGATGCAGCGCTTCAAAACCGATGCGGCCCGCATACTGTGCTACCTTTTCAATCACCTCGAGATGAACCGGCTTTTCCCTTACAACGCCCTTCTTTCCCACCTTTTCCCGTCCTGCCTCAAACTGCGGCTTAATCAAACATACCATCTCCGCCTCCGGAGCCATCAGTTCCCTTACCGGCCCCAGCACCTTTGTCAGGGAAATAAAGGAAACATCAATCGACACCAGTTCCACACGTTCACTGATCTGCTCAGGCAGCACATAACGGATATTCGTGCGCTCCATACAGACCACCCGCTCGTCGTTCCGAAGTTTCCAGTCGAGCTGTCCGTGCCCTACGTCCACCGAATACACACGCACAGCGCCGTTTTGCAGCATGCAGTCTGTAAATCCGCCGGTCGACGCGCCCACGTCCATACATACCTTCCCATCCGGTCGGATGCCGAAACACGTAATCGCCTTTTCCAGCTTCAGTCCTCCGCGGCTTACGTACCTGAGCGTACTGCCTCTGACCTCAATCTGTACGCCCTCGCCAAAAAAGGTTCCCGCCTTGTCCTCCTTCTGGCCATCCACATAGACAATGCCGGACATAATGACGGCCTTCGCCTTTTCCCGCGACTCTGCCAGGCCTTTTTTTACCAGTAATACATCCAAACGTTCCTTCATACGCTCTGTTGCTCCTTCATACCGGGCCCTCTGCCGACGCTCCCGTTTTCCCCGATGTCTCCGGCCCTTCTCTGATGCCCCACTCCTGGTTTTTTCCGATTCTATGGCCCTTCTCCGATGTCTCTGACCTCTCTATGATGCTTCACTCCTGGCATTCTCCGATTCTCCGGACTCTCTCCGACGCCCCTTCGCCGGGACTTCATCCAATGTCTCTATGGCTTCCTCAATGCTCCTGAACTTTCAGACGTTCGCCAGGCATCCTGCGTGAGGCCAGGATTCACTCCTCCTCGGATACACGCGCTTTCGGATATACCTCCAGAATACGGCGCAGCACCGAATCGCTGTCGATTCCCAGCATTTCTCGCAGCTTTGTCACATTCCCATGTTCCACATATGCGTCCGGCAAGGCAATCTGTATCACGGGGATCTGCGGGTTGTTCTCATGAATATACCGCGTAGCACACATTCCCATACCGCCCCGCAGGACATTTTCCTCCATCGTCACAATCAGCCTGTGATTTCTGCACAGCCGGTCAAGCATCTTCGTATCAAGCGGCTTCACGAAACGGGCATTTACCAGCGTGCACGCATATCCCCGGGCCTTCAGCTTTTCCCGCACATGCTCTCCCGTACTCACCATGCTTCCAAGGGCAAACAGCGCAATCTCGCTCTCCTCGTAAAGCATCTCTGCTTTTCCGTATTCCACAGGCGCGGCAAATTCTTTAAGCCCCCGATAGGCCTGTCCTCTTGGGTAACGAATCGCTAAGGGGCCGTCGAAAGTCACACCGAATTCCAGCATGCGCTGAAGCTCCCAAAGATTCTTGGGTGCCATGATACTCATCCCCGGCACCAGGCTCAGGAAAGAAACGTCAAAAATTCCCTGATGTGTCTCTCCGTCACTTCCCACCAATCCTGCCCGGTCAATCGCGAACAAAACGGGAAGCCCCTGAATGCAGACATCATGCAGCACCTGATCGTAACCTCGCTGGAGAAAAGAGGAGTAGACTGCCACGACCGGCCGGAGCCCTGCCGAAGCCATCCCGGCAGCTGATGTCACTGCATGCGCCTCCGCGATGCCCACGTCAAAGAACCGTTCCGGAAAATGCTTTGCGAAGCGGGAGAGCCCCGTTCCGTCCGGCATGGCCGCCGTGATTGCCACAATCGAAGGATCTTTTTCAGCCAGCTCACAGATTTTTCTGGAAAATACATCCGTATAGCCGGGATAGACCTTTTCCTTTAACGGCTTTCCTGTCGCGACATCAAACGGCTCCACGCCGTGGAACCTGGCCGGATTCTTTTCCGCGGGGGCATAGCCTTTCCCCTTGGTCGTAACCACATGTACCAGGACAGCATGCCTGACACGTTTTGCTTCCTTAAATACCCGCACCATTTCCTTCACGTTATGTCCGTCTACCGGCCCAAGATACGTAATATCCATATCCTCGAACAGCATTCCCGGCACAAAAAACTGCTTGATGCCATTCTTAGCCAGGTAGAGCCCGTAGGAAAGCCCCTTCCCGACCACAGGAATCGAGGACAGAAGCGTGTCGATCCCGCGCTTTAAATCGGCATAGCTCTCCTGCGTTCTCACATTGCTCAGGTATTTTGACATACCGCCTACATTTTCGGAAATGGACATCTCATTGTCGTTCAGAACAATGATGAAATTTTTCTTCATCTGGGCCGCGTTATTTAAGGCCTCATAAGCCATACCACCTGTCAGCGCGCCGTCTCCGATCACAGAAATCACGGAATACGTCTCATGGAGAAGCTCCCTGGCCTGCGCAATCCCCAATCCCGCTGAAATCGAAGTCGAGCTATGGCCTGTGTCAAATACGTCGTAGGGGCTTTCCTTCCTCTTGGGAAAGCCGCTCATACCGCCCAGCTGGCGCAGATCATCAAAACCGGCTTTACGTCCGCTCAAAAGCTTATGCGTGTAGGACTGATGACCGACATCCCAGACAATCTTGTCCTTTGGCAGGTCGAATGCCAGATGAAGTGCCATCGTCAGCTCCACCACGCCGAGATTGGACGCCAGATGGCCGCCTGTAAGGCTGATCTTCTCAATCAGGAACTGCCGGATCTCCTGAGCCAGAATGGGGTATTCCTCCTCCTTAAGACCTTTCATATCCGAGGACTGTCTGATTTTATCCAATAACATATGCATCCCCTGCTTCCTTTTCCTTATCGTCCGCAGTCATCCTGACATTTGGGATGCTGCGGCTGCCTCTCTATCTGTCCCTGCCCGCCAGAAGCCTGATGAGCTCTTCCAGGAATGTGTGCTCCCCCGGCAGGGTTTTTAATGTAGAGAGGGCACGCCTTGAAACCTCACGAACGGTTTCTCTGGCCTTCTCGAGGCCCTCCAGTGTCACATACGTTGTTTTCTCATTCTTTTCATCACTCAGAACCGGCTTTCCCAGCGTTTCCTGTGTACTCGTGACATCCAGAATATCATCCTGAATCTGGAACGCCATCCCCACATCTGCCGCCATCTGCTCCACGGCCGCCATCTGCCTCTCGTCTGCCCCTCCCAGAAGTGCTCCAATCATCATGGCAGCTTCTAACAGCGCGCTTGTTTTCAGACGGTAAATGAAGGAAAGCTGCTCACGGGGCACCGGCTTACCCGTCAGCTCGACGTCCACAGTCTGGCCGCCGATCATGCCGTAGATCCCTGTCTTTTCTGCCAGAAGCCCAATTGCCCGGCCGGCTCTGGCGGCATCCGCCCCCATCTGAAATGCTTTCGCTGCCGTCTCAAAGGCGTAGACCATCAGCGCATCGCCCGCCAGTACCGCCATATCCTCACCATACGTTTTCCATGTCGTCGGCCGGCCGCGCCGGAGTTCATCATTATCCATACAGGGCAGATCGTCGTGTACCAGAGAAGAAGTGTGTATCATCTCAATCGCCGCCATAAACGGCTCGATTTCTGCTCCGTTCCCGCCAAACAGCCGGTACACTTCCCGCATAAAAAGCGGACGTATGCGCTTACCTCCTGCCTTTACACTATAATTCATTGACTCAAAGATGGTTTTCTGAAAGCCTTTCTCCTCCGGCAGGTAGGAACAGACGATACGCTCCGTCTCCTTTACAGCCTGAGCAAGCTGCTCAGTGAAATTCGATGACGTCATTTTCTCCCTCCTCTCCGCTCAGGATCAGAACCTGCTTTTCGATTCGCTCGATCTTAGCGTTACAGCTTCTCACGAGCCGCATGCCTTCCTCATAATCCTTAAATGCATCCTCCAGGGAACCTTCGCCGCTCTCAAGGCGCCCGATCAATGCCTCCAGGGCCTCGAATGACTCCTCCACGCTCAGAGAATACGTTTCTTCGCCGGACGATTCCTGATTCACCCCAGCAGGATCCTGCTTAGACTCCGTTCCCTGCGCTTGTGACAGGCTCTGCTTGTCCCTCTGCCCCCGGCTTCCCGCCGGTTCCTGCACGGATTCCGTCTCCTGCACTTCTGACGGACTCTGCCCTTCCTCCTGCTTTTGGGCTCCTGTCAGGGTCAGTCTGCCCCTGGTTTTCTTTCCTCCCGCAGTCTCCTGCCCGTTCCCCGGTCCCTGCTCCCAGTTTTCACCGTCCCCAAAAGCGCGGCTTCCTTTTCCCACTGTCATCTCTCTGCCTCCTGCCGTTCTAAAACTCTGGCTGTCAGACTGCCGTCTGTTACCTGTATCCCGATCATACTTCCCGGCGGTGCCTGCGTGATCGAGGCCAGCCGTCTGCCTCCGCTGTCTGTGACAAAGCCGTAACCGCTTGCAAGCTTTCTAAGCGGCGAAAGTCCCCAGAGCCGTTCACTCAAAAGTGCCAGCCGTTGCGCATCTCTCCCGGTACGCTCACCAATCACACGCTTCAGGCGTTCCTCTGCCATCATGCTGTGCCGTCTCTCATACTCAATCCGCACATCAATGCGTACCTGCAGACGTTCTTCCAGTTCCGCCAGCCGCTGCTGCATCTCCCGAAGCTGGTGTCTCGGATGATAGATCTTAATCTGAAGTGCGTCATGCTTCAGACGGCTTCTCATTTTCTCTGTCCGATACTGTATTCCGCGTATCAGCCGCCTCCTCCTCACCTCAAGATCTTCGTGGAAACGCCCATAGTCAAACACAGCCAGCTCCGCAGCAGCAGACGGGGTAGGAGCTCTCAGATCAGCCACATAATCCGCGATTGTCACGTCCGTCTCATGTCCCACCGCCGAGATTACCGGTGTACTGCAGGCGAAAATCGCGCGCGCCACCGCTTCCTCATTAAAAGCCCACAGATCCTCTATGGAGCCCCCGCCGCGTCCTACGATGAGCACGTCCAGCCCCATTGCATCCAACGTTCGGATTCCGCGCACGATACTGTCCTTCGCGCCTTCTCCCTGCACCAGAGCCGGATACAGAATCAACTGTACATATGGATTCCTTCGTCTGCTGATATTGATAATATCCCGAACGGCAGCTCCGGTCGGAGCCGTCACGATGCCGACCGTCCCTGCATAGCGGGGAATCGGCCGCTTATATTCCGGCGCAAACATCCCCATTTCCTGGAGCTCATCACGCAAACGTTCAAAACGTACGAACAAATCACCCCGCCCGGCCAGTTCAATCTCCGATGCATAAAGCTGATAACGGCCGTCGCGTTCATAAACATCGACCGTCCCTCTCACGACGACCTGCTGTCCCTCCTCGAGACGAAACTTAAGCCCCTTTCTCTGCCCTGCAAACATCACAGCTGAAAGCGTCCCCCCACTGTCTTTCAAGGTAAAATAAATGTGACCCGAAGTATGATATTTGCAGTTTGAAACTTCCCCCTTGACCGCAAGACGGCGAAGAAGGAAGTCCTGTGTAAACATATTTTTGATATAGGAATTGACCTGTGTGACCGAATAAGCGTCTGCCATACGACGTCATGCCTCCCAATCTTCCCGTGCCGTAAACCTGCACGCCCAAACAAGCTTCGCGTTTTCTGGCGCAAGGTTACAAAAATTTTGCCAGAATCCCATTGATAAAGGAAGGGGCTTCGCTCCCGCCGAACTTTTTCGCCAGCTCCACAGCCTCATTGATCGCCACCTTTTCCGGAATCTCCCCGTCATCCTTTAATTCATACAGAGCAAGCCTTAAAATCGTCAGCTCCACCTTCCCCATCCGTTTTGTTTTCCAGCCCTCGGCCACTCCATTAATCTTCTCGTCCAACTCCGGAATCCGGAGCATGACGGTCTGCACCCGGTTCTTCAAATACGCCTTGTCCTCCTCCCTCACATCAACCCTGTGAAGGATCTCCTCCGTGCCGTCCTCACATGTCACATCTTCCACCGGAGCCTCGAAATACAGCTCAAGCTGTGCCTCCTTCTCTTCTGCCGGATAAAAGTCCTGACAGAACAGCATTTTAAAACAATGCTCCCGCTGTTCTCTCCTAGTCATCGCTACCTCCGTTACGATAAATTCAGTCCTTCTAACTTTCGATTATACATGAAAAGCTTTACTTTCACAAGCCTTTTATCACAACCGGAGTACGTTTCCGCATATCAGACGTATCCCCGCCGCACAGCCGGCTGATCCTGTCTCATCGTTTCTTTTCCACGATTCCGCGATTCCGTCGCAGACCATAATCACCCTGCTGCTGCTCTTGGCTATTTCCGGTTTTTATAAGTAGGATATATTGTTTTCCGCCTATGGAAACACATATCCTAACTGGCGTGTGATATATAGCCCCAAAATATCTCCGTTTCAGAGGAATTAAATTTAATTATTATCCCGATAAAAACAACAAAAAACCTTGCAAATATAAGAATCTTCCTATATTTGCAAGGTTTTACAAAACAGCACGAGACGGGATTCGAACCCGCGACCCTCGCCTTGGCAAGGCGATACTCCACCACTGAGCCACTCGTGCACTATCTAAGGTATCATCTGAGCTTCTAAAGGAACTCTCACTCCTCTTCCCTCCATACCTTCAAAACCACATATTGAAACAACATCCATCCACTCTCGGTTAAGTCCTCGACCGATTAGTAACAGTCAGCTCCATACATTACTGTACTTCCACCTCTGCC
>QZDW01000031.1 GCA_009917545.1 bacterium 1XD42-76 | reverse complement strand
TTTCAGGGTTTTACATACTGTTCAGTTGTCAAGGTGCTCTTTTGCAGCTTTCTTACCAGGTTTTGCTTCCCGGCCTCAGCAGCAACTCTGATAGTCTATCACATCACTTGCTGTTTGTCAACTGCTTTTTTCATCTTTTTTCGATTTTTTAAAACTTTTATCGTTTCAGTATCGATTTGATGAACGGAGAAAGAGGGATTTGAACCCTCGCGCCGGTTTCCCGACCTACACCCTTAGCAGGGGCGCCTCTTCGGCCTCTTGAGTATTTCTCCTTACTACCGTAGCTAATTATTTTACTATATTGAGTTATTGCGAAATCTATCAAACAGAAAATTATAAATTCAATATATTTTCTGTATCTCTCAGACGCATGTGTTATTATACAAGGGATAAAACGATTTGTCAACAACTTTTTTACATAAATTCATCTATTTTTTCCTGAATCTGATTATGCACAAGATGTGCTATTTCCGTCGTTTTCATTCCTATATATTGTTCATATAATAGAGCCTCCAGAAAATGTACTTGCACAACTTCCCTTTTTATGGATGCGATGTCAAAGGGTTTGAAGCTGTCTATTAAGGCTACCGGGACAATCGGACATTTTGCATTTACAGCACTTTTAAAGGTTCCTCCTTTAAAGTCCAGGATCCTGTTTCCGTTTTTACTCCGGGTTCCTTCCGCAAAAATAAGAAAATTTCTTCCTCCTTTTACTTCCTCACTGATTTGGTTAATCAGCTTAAGAGAGCTTCTGATATCTTCACGGTCTATGGAAAATCCCCTGATCAGTTGCAGCACTTGTTTAATTAAAATGATGTTGGCGACTTCTTTTTTTACCACTGCCCCGAATGGATGCGGATTTGCCTCTATAATCGCCAGTACATCAAAAAGCCCCTGATGATTCGGAAACAGGACAAATCCATTCTCTTCAGGAAGATTTTCCACACCGTGTACGTCAATCGTTACATGGCCGCTTTTATTGACTTTTTTCACAATCATGCGCAAAAAATCATATCGTTCCTTTTCCGTATGAGGATCCTTTTCTCTTCCCAGCATGCAGAGCTTATAAAACCAAGCTGGGATATGAAAAAAATTTTTTAACACCATGTAAGCAATTCGATTCATATTTTACTTTTAACCCTCATCCTTCTTCTTTTCGTAAGCACCAGCTGCCGTTTCATACAGGTTATTTCCATCAGAGTCAATTACAACCACGACCGGAAAATCTTTTACTTCCAGTTTCCTGATCGCTTCCGCGCCGAGATCATCATAGGCAATCACCTCAGAGCTTATGATTTTCTGCGACAAGAGAGCTCCGGCACCTCCGATCGCAGCAAAATATACGGAGTCGTTTCTTTTTATAGCCTCAATCACGGCCTGACTCCTCTTTCCTTTGCCGATCATGGCTCCCAGTCCCAGATCCAAAAGTCTGGGCGTGTATTTATCCATTCTGCTGGCTGTAGTCGGCCCTGCAGAACCGATTACACATCCCGGCCTTGCCGGAGACGGCCCCATATAATAAATTGCGTTTCCCTTAATCTCCATTGGAAGTTCTTTTCCTGCGTCTAACGTTTCCTGCATTCTTTTATGGGCAGCGTCACGGGCTGTATAAATGACTCCTGTCAGATAGACGTAGTCTCCCGCCTTAAGTTTCTTTGCCGTTTCCTTACTGATTGGAATCTGTACAGATTGATTCATGTTCTGTTCTCCTTTTGGCTCAAATCACGCGGTGCGCATGCCTGTTTACATGGCAGCAAATATTGACTGCCACGGGAAGTCCGGCGATATGTGTCGGGTAAGCCTCGATATTGACTGACAGGGCAGTCATTTTCCCGCCGAGTCCTCCAGGGCCGATTCCAAGGCCGTTAATTTTTATGAGCATTTCTTCTTCCAGATCCTTAAGATATGGAACGGAAGATCTCTCTTCCAGATTCCTCGTCAGGGCATGTTTTGCCATAAGCGCACATTTTTCAAAGGTTCCCCCAATACCAACTCCGACGATCATTGGAGGACATGCGTTCGGCCCCGCATCTTTTACTGCGGTCAGGATCGCTTCCTTTACTCCCTCAAGCCCATCCGCAGGTTTGAGCATAAAAATACGGCTCATATTTTCGCTGCCAAATCCTTTAGGGACCACGGTGATATCAATAGAATCACCTTCTGTAATTTTATAATGAACCACAGCCGGAGTATTATCCTTCGTGTTCGTTCTTTCAATCGGATCCTCCACTACAGATTTCCTCAGATATCCGTCCTGATATCCCTGGCGCACTCCTTCATTGATTGCATTTTCCAGATTTCCACCGATAATATGTACATCCTGGCCTACTTTTATGAAAATAACAGCCATACCCGTATCCTGACAAATCGGGATCATATCTTTTCCGGCAATCTCCAGATTCTCTTCCAACTGGCTTAAAATCTGTTTTCCAAGAATGGAATCTTCTTGTTTGGCTGCTGTTTCCAGCGCTTTTTTCATGTCAGGAGACAGAAAATGATTTGCCTCAATGCACATTTCCTTAATCTGTTTTGTGATTTCGATCGCCTCGACTGTCCTCATACCCGAATCCTCTCCTAAACCTTGGGTTTATAAATGACTTCATTTACAGCATAGACTGTAATAAATGCATCCTTATCCGTTTTCGTAATAAAATTCATCAGCTTAGAATATTCATTTTTAGTTAAAATTGTAATGATTTCCCTGCGTGGCTTCTTGTCATAAGCGCCGATCGCCTCATAGATTGTGGCTCCGCTGTGAAGATCCTTTAAAATAAAATTTTGGATCTCTTCTTCCTTTTTCGATATAATACATACTCTTTTTTTCATATTAAGACCGAAAATGAAGTGGTCGAGAACAATTCCTCCCAGATACGTTCCCAGAATACTCAATACCGCTGTTTTTCTGTCATATAAAAAGAGGGATGTCAGCGATACACACATTCCTGCCAGAGCAATCGCCTGCCCAAGATCCATACGGAAATATTTGTTAATCAGCTTACCGACAATATCCAGTCCTCCCGAGGACGCGTTCCAATAGAACAAAATTGCCTGTCCCATTGCCACTACAAACAGATAACATATCATATCCAGAAAAGGGTCCCCCATCATGGACTTGTTATCCGGAAATATAACTTCCAGTATACCAAGGAACACAGGCATAATTAAGGAGGTATAGACAGTCTTAACGCCAAATTCCTTTCCCAGAAAAATAAAACCGATGACAAGAAGAACAGCGTTCAAAGCAAATGTAATCACCGATATCTTAAGTGGAATAAAATTGGTGAGAATCATTGCCAGACCGGTGATACTCCCAATCGTCAGATTACTCGGTATGACAAAGAAAAAGACTCCCAGAGCTGCGATAACAGTCCCCAATGTTATCATAAAAAATTCTTTTGCTTTCCCCATTACATTCATAACATCTCTCCCTCATTGTAAAGATCTATTTCTAAACAGATGATTTTTATTCAGGTAAATGTACAGAAATCCTGCCTGCGTTTGATCCTCTTGAAAGGCAGACAGGATTCCTGTTCCAATACTGATTAATACCTGTTTACATGCATATCCCTAAAAAAGGGCTGGAGTAAATGGCAGCTTTCTTTGCCATTTACCCGATAGAATTCATTACTTCTTCGGATTAATCGCCATCGGCTTTACATCCTTCGGGATCGGGGGAACGTATTTTCCGCCTCCGAGACGTTTCTTTAACTCTTCTTTGGCTGCCTCGATGAGTTTTGGATTCTCCAGAAGGTCGATCGCTGCTCCAGCCATTACTTTTCCTGCAAAGATCATTCCTTTATGGGCTACAGAGGATTTTCCCTGAGTCACTTCCTGCCAGGAATGTCCGGGAGTTCCTGCAGCTACTGTAACAGTTGTAATCTGTGCCGTTGGGCATACCCAGCTTACGTCACCTACATCGGTAGAGCCTGCCATCGAAGTTTCCACATCCATGAGAGGAACGATGCAGTCATTGAATACCGTATTCAGATAAGGAGTAAGAACCTCCTCCACGTGTGCCTTTCTGCTCTTTTCGTATCTGGCGAGGATTTCCTCCATATCAAGCTTCTTTCCGCCATATGTAGCAGCGATCTCTTCCGCGAAACGGAGCTCTTCTTCTGTGTAGGGCTCTCTCTCGATTTCTTCCAGATTTTTCTGCAGAACTTCTTCCATCGTCGTATTATCCACCAGGTTGGAGCAGGCCTTTACAAACTGCATTTCCATTTTTGTTCCCGTCATAAGGGCAGCTCCCTTGGCGATGTCATTGATGCGCTCGAAGATCTCCTGTACCTGTCCTGTCTTGGGTGCGCGGATTAAATACAGGACTTCTGCAAACGGCTGTACTACGTTTGGAGAATATCCGCCTGTATTTGTGATTGCATAGTGGATCCTGGCCTCCTGAATCACATGCTCTCTCAGATACTGAACGCCTGTATTCATCAGTTCTACTGCATCCAGTCCGCTTCTTCCAAGTTCCGGGCAGGCTGCCGCATGGGAAGCAGTACCATAGAAGCGATAGAAGATCTGGTAGTTTGCCAGAGAACTTCCCACTGTTACGGCATTTTTATCGCCGGGATGCCAGCTGATCGCGCAGTCAAGGTTATCGAACACACCGTCGCGGGCCATAAAACCTTTGCCGGAGCCGCCTTCTTCACCAGGACATCCGAAGAATACTACAGTGCCTTCCTTGCCGTTCTTTTCCAGATATTCCTTCATGGCAACAGCGGCAGCTACCGAACCAGCGCCCAAAAGGTTATGGCCGCATCCATGTCCTGGTTCACCGTCTGCAATTGCTTTCTTTTCTGTTGTCCCCTCCATCTGGCTCAATCCGGAGAGCGCGTCAAATTCACCGAGAAAACCGATTACCGGCTTCCCGTGGCCGTAGGTTCCGGAAAAAGCCGTCTTGATTCCCGCCAGGTCTCTCTCGACCTTAAATCCCTCTTTTTCGAGGAGTTCGCAGAGAATATCGACAGATTTAAATTCCTGGAAAGCCGTCTCCGGATTCTCCCATACCCGATCGCTTGCCTGGCAGATATTCATCCGTTCTCTCTCGATGGATTTCAGTGCTTCCTGTTTTGTAATTGCCATAGTAACCTCCTTGAATGATAGTGATGTGTATTTTTGAAGGGAACAGTTCAGATTGTCCAAACCATTACTCTTCGGCATCCTCTGGTATTATATCTTCCTCCTGTGTGCTGTTTTCCCTCACTTTGGCGATCGTGGCGACACGGATATTGGATTCGGAATCAATATTCATCAGCTTGACTCCTGACGTATTCCTGCCAATGATGGAAATATCGTTTACACCGATACGGATTAAGATTCCTTCTGTCGTAATTAACATGATGTCTCTGTCTTCATTTACCAGCTTCATACCGACCAGATTGCCGGCTTTTTCTGTTACATTGTAGCAGATCAGGCCCTTCCCTCCGCGGTTCTGGCTCTTAAATTCAGAAATTCTGGTCAGTTTTCCGTATCCCTTTTCCGATGCGACCAGCATATATTTCCCCTGGCCTGCTGTCTGCATTCCGATGACTTCGTCACCTTTATCCAGCTTCATGCCAATAACGCCCATCGATACACGGCCGGTAACACGTGCATCTGTTTCTTTAAAACGGATAGACATGCCGAATTTTGTTACGAGGAAGATATCCTCTGTATCATCCGTCACCTTGACCTCAATGAGCTCGTCTCCCTCCCGCAGAAGAATTGCCTGAAGGCCGATTTTCCTGATATTTGTATATTCGGCTATTCTGGTCTTCTTAACCATGCCGCCCTTTGTAGCCATGAAGAGGTATTTTTCCTGTTCAAATTCCCGCATGGGAATCACAGCCGTGACCTTTTCTCCAGGCTGTAGCTGAAGAAGATTCACGATTGCGGTGCCCCTGGCGGTTCTGCCTGCCTCCGGAATCTCATAGGCCTTAATACGGTAACAGCGTCCCATGTTGGTAAAGAATACGACATAGTGATGGTTTGTCGTCATGAGAAGCTCTTCGATGAAATCTTCATCAATCGTCTGTGTTCCTTTGATTCCTTTGCCTCCCCGGTTCTGGCTTTTGAAATTATCCACAGACATGCGTTTGATATAACCTAAATTTGTCATGGTAATGACGGCATCGTCATCCGGAATCATGTCCTCCACAGAAACGTCGTCGTCGTATCCAATCTTTGTTTTTCTGTCATCACCGTATTTGTCTGAAATGACGATAATCTCTTTTTTAATCACGCCCAGAAGCTTTTTCTCATCTGCAAGGATCGCTTTTAACTCGGCGATTTTTATTTCCAGCTCCTTATATTCATTCTCAAGCTTCTCGCGTTCCAGACCGGTAAGCGCACGTAGGCGCATATCCACGATGGCCTGTGACTGGACATCGGAAAGTCCGAAGCGCTCCATGAGCTGTCTCTTGGCCTCTGCCACATTAGCCGAACTTCTGATGATGCGGATGACCTCGTCGATATGATCGAGGGCCTTTAAAAGACCTTCCAAAATATGGGCACGCTCTTCTGCTTTATTTAAATCATACTTTGTGCGGCGTGTCACCACATCTTTCTGATGACCGAGATAATATTCAAGAATCTGCAGAATATTTAAAATCTTGGGTTCATTATTCACAAGACCGAGCATAATCGCGCCAAAAGAATCCTGAAGCTGCGTATGCTTTAAGAGCTGATTCAGGATAATATTGGCGTTGACGTCCTTACGGAGCTCAATGTTGATTCTCAGGCCCTCACGATTGGATTCGTCTGTAATGGCTGTGATACCGTCGATTTTTTTCGCCTTGACAAGCTCCGCCATCTTTTCGATCAGTCTTGCCTTATTGACAAGGTACGGCAGTTCGGTCACAATAATATGGCTCTTTCCGTTTGCCATCGTCTCGATGTTGGTGACCGCACGAACCTTTATCTTACCGCGTCCTGTCCGGTATGCCTCTTCAATCCCCCTTGTGCCGAGAATCTCGGCCCCGGTGGGAAAATCCGGGCCTTTGATGATTTTTATAATCTCTTCAATATCAGTCTTTCTGTTCTCTTCTACCTGATTGTCGATGATCTTTACCACAGCGGATATCACCTCACGCAGATTGTGAGGCGGAATATTGGTAGCCATGCCAACTGCAATTCCCGTACCGCCGTTGACTAGCAGATTGGGAAATCTCGATGGAAGGACAACCGGTTCCTTCTCTGTATCATCAAAGTTGGGAACAAAATCCACGGTATCTTTGTAGATATCCGCAAGCATTTCCATCGAAATCTTACTCAGGCGCGCCTCAGTATAACGCATGGCAGCCGCCTCGTCTCCGTCTACGGAGCCGAAATTCCCATGCCCATCTACGAGCATATAGCGCATAGACCAGCTCTGAGCCATATTGACCAAAGCCCCGTAGATCGAGCTGTCGCCGTGAGGATGATATTTACCCATCGTATCACCGACGATACGCGCGCTCTTTCTGTGCGGCTTATCGGGTCCGTTATTTAATTCCACCATTGAATAGAGCACACGGCGCTGGACCGGCTTTAACCCGTCCCTCACATCCGGCAGAGCCCTGGAGGCGATGACGCTCATGGCATAATCAATGTAGGACTTTTCCATCGTCTTTTTGAGGTCTACATCATGAATTTTATCAAAGATATTTGGTTCCATTCTGTTTTTCACCCTTCCCGCCAAGTCTGTGACTGGGCCAGTGCCTGATTAAATATCAAGCGTACCGTACTTTGCGTTCAATTCGATAAATTCCCGGCGCGGCTCTACCTGGTCTCCCATCAGAGTCGTGAACGTCAGATCAATTTCTGACGTCATTTCCTCATTCATCGTCACTCTGAGAAGGATTCTTCTCTCCGGATCCATTGTTGTCTCCCAAAGCTGCTCCGCATCCATTTCTCCAAGTCCCTTATATCTTTGAATCTTGTTATTCTGGTCACGGCCGATTTCCTTCAGAATGCCATTCAGTTCGTCGTCGCTGTATGCATACCAGATCTGCTGGTTCTTTTCCACCTTATAAAGGGGAGGCTGAGCCAGATACACATAGCCCTGCTTAATGAGCTCCGGCATGAACCGGTAGATAAATGTCAAAAGCAGCGTACTGATATGGGCGCCGTCCACATCGGCATCCGTCATAATGATGATCTTATGATATCTGAGTTTTGCAATATCGAAATCTTCATGGATCCCTGTGCCGAAGGCTGTAATCATAGATCGGATCTCAGCATTCCCATAGATCCGGTCAAGCCTGGCTTTTTCCACATTTAAAATTTTTCCCCGCAGGGGAAGAATCGCCTGGGTACTTTTATTTCTGGCATCCTTTGCTGAGCCTCCGGCTGAATTCCCCTCTACGATGTAGATCTCACATTCTTCCGGATGTTTGCTGGAGCAATCGGCCAGCTTTCCCGGAAGGGACAGGCCGTCCAGCGCCGTTTTTCTCCTCGTTAAGTCTCTGGCCTTTCTGGCAGCTGCCCTGGCACGCTGAGCCAGGATTGATTTTTCCACGATCGCCTTGGCTGTGGATGGATTCTGCTCCAGAAAATAAGTAAGCTGTTCACTTACGACAGAATCGACTGCCCCCCTGGCCTCACTGTTGCCAAGCTTCTGCTTGGTCTGGCCCTCAAACTGCGGATCCTCGATCTTTACACTGATAATGGCAGTAATACCCTCACGGATATCCTCACCGGACAGGGCCGGTTCACTGTCCTTTAAAAGCTTGCTTTTCCTGGCATAGTCGTTAAACGTCTTAGTCAAGGCGTTACGGAAACCGGTCAGGTGCGTTCCGCCTTCCGGTGTGTTGATGTTATTTACAAAACTATAGACGTTTTCTGTATAGGAATCATTATGCTGCATGGCGACCTCTACCAGCACATTGTCCTTTTTCCCCTCGCAATAGATGACCTGATCGTAGAGAGAAACGTTGCTGCGATTCAAATAAGTAACGAATTCCTTAATTCCCCCCTCATAGTGGAAGGTTTTCTCTCTTTTTTCCTCTCTGTCATCGCGCAGTGTAATTTTCAGATTTTTTGTCAGAAAAGCTGTCTCACGCAGACGGATCTTGAGCGTCTCATAATCGTAGATGCTCTCCTCAAAAATCTCTTTATCAGGAAGAAAGCTCACTTTTGTCCCGTGTTTTGTCTCCGGACACGTTCCGATTACCTCTAACGGACACATGGTCTTTCCACGCTCGTATCTCTGTTTATATATTTTCCCGTTCGTATAGACCTCGACTTCCAGCCATTCGGAAAGGGCGTTGACGACAGATGCGCCAACACCGTGCAGACCACCGGAGACCTTATATCCGCCCCCGCCGAATTTTCCTCCTGCATGAAGAATAGTAAATACGACTTCAACTGCCGGAAGTCCTGCTTTTTTCTGGATATCGACCGGGATTCCACGTCCGTCATCCATTACCATAATTGAATTATCTGAATTTATCTGAACGTCAATGGAACTGCAATAGCCTGCCAATGCCTCGTCCACGGAATTGTCTACAATCTCATAGACCAGGTGATGCAGACCCCTTGAAGATGTGCTGCCAATATACATACCAGGTCTTTTTCTTACTGCCTCAAGACCTTCCAATATCTGAATCTGATCTGCTCCGTACTCTGAATTCATTCATTTCCTCCTATAACTTTCACGGGCTTAAAGCCCCCTGCGGACATTGCCGGCATCTGATACACGCTCACTCCGTTTCACTCTCAACGGCTCCATTTACGATCTTAAATGTTTTATTCATTTGAAATTTGCTGCTTACAAATTCATCCAGACCAGTACATGTGATGATCGTCTGTATATGCCTGATCTCTGAGAGCAGATGTTCCTGCCTTTTCTTGTCAAGCTCTGACAAAACGTCATCTAAAAGCAGAACAGGATAATCCTTTACCGTCTTTTTCACAAGCTCGATTTCCGCTAATTTCAGAGAAAGCGCGGCAGTCCTTTGCTGCCCCTGGGAACCGAATTTCCTGATATCCGTTTCATTAATGATAAAATTTAAGTCATCTCTGTGGGGACCGGTCAATGTCATTTTCTGTCTAAGCTCCTGGGGCCTGTTCTTTTTTAAGGCTTTCTCCAGGTCTGTCTCTGCTGTGTTCGGTTCATATTTTACCGTTAAGGTTTCTTTATTTCCTGAAAGGTGAAAATGAATTCCATAAATAATTTCGTTTAATTCCTCGATAAACGATGCTCTCAAACGGATCAGCTCCCTGCCGAAGCGGACCAATTGGGCATCCCATAGATCCAGGGTATCAATTAACGGAGGATTAAAATCAATTTCCTTCAATAATTTATTTCGCTGAATAATCACCTTATTAAACTGAACGAGATAATAAACGTAAAGTCTGTTTAGCTGGCATAGTTCAAGATCAATAAACCGTCTCCTTTCCGAAGGTCCGTTTTTAATAATATTAAGATCCTCTGGTGAAAAAAAGATTACATTTACAATGCCAAACAATTCGCTGGATTTTTTGATCGGGATCCCGTTGACAGCGATTCCCCTCGCTTTATTTTTTTTCAGGTGCATGTCGATGCGGTAGGGAACACCATCCCGCCTCACTATCATCTTAATATGGGATTCCTCCTGCCCGAACTGCACGATTTCTCTGTCCTTACTTCCCCTGTGGGACTTCGTCGTACTGCACACATAGACAGACTCAAGAATATTGGTCTTTCCCTGCGCATTGTCCCCATACAGGACATTCGTCCCTTCATGAAAATCTATATGTAGCTGCTTATAATTTCTGTAATTCAAAAGCTCAATTGATTCAATGAACATAGGAGCGCATTCCTACTTTTCTACCTGAAATGTCTTTTCGCCGCAGGCTACCATATCGCCGGGATAGAGCTTTTTCCCTCTCTGATACTCTACTGTCCCGTTTACTGTCACAAGCCCATTCTGAATGGCGTACTTTGCATCCACCCCCGAACCTGCAAGTCCGGACAGCTTTAAGGCCTGACCCAGCTTAATAAAATCATCTTTCAAATGGATTTTTTCCATATTTCTCCTTTTTTATGCCGCGGATATCTCAAAAAACCGGGATTCCCCTGTTTCCTGCAAAAAAACACCGAAACCAACTGTCAGGAGGGTATATACCCATACCCTGTATATGCTTAAACGGTAGCTGAATTAAAATTTACCGGAAGAATCAGATAAATATAGCTTTCATCCTCATTTTTGATAAAACAAGGCGATTTGGGATTCATCATGTAGAGAGTAATCTCTTCATCGTCGATAATTCGCAGTGTGTCAATCAAAAATTTGGGGTTGAAGCCAATCATGATATCCTGCCCCGTCTTGTGAACTGAAATTTCTGCATTCATTGTACCAAAACTGGAATTTAATTTCAAATTCATTTTTGTATCTTCTATATTCAGGATAATCGGCTTTTTGTCATTTTCCCGGATCAAAATGCTGGCGCGCTCAATGCAGTCGAGAAATTCCCTGCGCCGGATCAGGATTTTGGTCGCATAATCATTGGAGAGCATCTGATCCACTTTGAAATATTCTCCTTCGATGAGGCGGGAAATGACAATGGTCTCATCAAATTCAAAGAGAATATGGTTGGGCCCGAAGAAAATGAGAACCTCTTTTTCATTATCGCCTGTCAGGATTTTACTGATTTCGTTTAGGGTTTTTCCTGGTACGATCACTTTTGTACTCTCATAAGTATCCTTCATAGATAATTTTCTGATCGCCATCCGGTGACCGTCCAGAGCGACGACTTTTAGGGAATTTCCCGTCACTTCAAACAGCTCTCCGGTCATCATTTTATTGCTGTCATTGGCAGAAATGGAAAAAATTGTCTGTCTGATAATCTCTTTCAGGGAAAACTGGGACAGACAGACATATTTATTTTTTTCAATGTATGGAAGATAAGAGAATTCTTCACCGTCCTTTCCCTGTATTTTAAAGACAGAATTCTCACAAGTGATGGTAGTGTTGAATTTCTCGTCGGCCTCTATGGTTACGAGGGAATCTTCATTTGATAATTTACGGATAATTTCGGAAAAAAGCCTGGCGTCGAGAGCGATTTTTCCCTTTTCCAGGATGGTTCCCTCCACCTTTGTCTCGATTCCGAGTTCCATATCATTAGCAGTGAGCTTAATTTCCCCGGCAGAGGCATCAATTAGAATGCATTCTAAGATTGGCATGGTTGTTTTAGATGGTACTGCTTTTAATACGATATTGATTCCATTTAAAAGGGCTGTTTTTTGAAATGTCAGCTTCATAGTTGTTGATAACTTCCTTTCCGATTATGATACGCTTTATGTATAAAGAGATAAAAGAATTTCGAAGTATTCGTAGTAGGGGCCGTGAATTTGTGAATCAGGCGGGAAAAGCCTTAAAGTAAGGCGATTCGTATGGTGTATTCCATTGTGGGAAAGTACGAAAAGAGGGAGGAATAAACCGCCTGTTTTCCACAGCATGAGAATCATTTTTAAGGGCGTCCTGTTATCCCCATTTTTTGAACAGGATGTCCACATCAGTTTCCACAGAAAAACTTCAGAGTAAAGGGGCCATTGGATTATTGGGGGTTAATCTTCTTTTTCAGGATGTCGATTGTATTTTTAAGAGTGTTGTCTGTCGCAAGCTCGGAAGTAATTTTTTTTATTCCGTGTATGATAGTCGTATGGTCGCGGCCGCCCAGGGCCTTGCCGATACTTTGAAGCGATTCGGTCGTCATATCTCCGCACAGATACATGGTGATCTGGCGCGGGAATACCATATCCTTACTACGTTTCTGACTGGTGAGGTCAGACGGCGTGATACCAAAATGTTCAGATACGACATTAATGATGAGCTGCGGCGTGATCTCCCGCACTGCGTTCGGAGAAATCAGATCTTTTAGCGCTTCCTCTGCAAGTTCAATGTTAATTTCAAGGTTATTGAGCTTGGAGAAAGCTACGATTTTGGTAAGGGCGCCTTCGAGTTCGCGGATATTGGATTTGATATTGGAGGCAATATATTTGATGACCTCGTTATCAATGTTGTATCCGTCGATCTCCTCCTTTTTACGCAGGATCGCCATACGTGTTTCATAATCCGGCTGCTGGATATCCACGGTAAGCCCCCATTCAAAACGGGAACGCAACCGGTCCTCCAGGGTCTCGATTTCTCTGGGCGGTCGGTCTGAGGAGATGATGATTTGTTTTTTGGCCTCGTAAAGGGCATTGAAGGTATGGAAAAATTCCTCCTGTGTACTTTCTTTTCCTATGATGAACTGGATATCGTCAATCAGCAGAACATCGTTATTCCTGTATTTTTCGCGGAATTCTGTGGTGGAGATGTTGTTTTTATTACGGATCGCATCAATCAGCTCATTCGTAAATTTCTCTGATGTAACATAGAGTACCTTGGCGTCAGAATTATTTTTCAGGATAAAATGGGCAATCGAATGCATCAGGTGGGTCTTGCCAAGTCCTACGCCTCCGTAAATAAAAAGCGGATTGTATATTTCTCCAGGTGATTCCGCCACGGCTAACGATGCGGCGTGGGCCAGATTGTTATTTTTACCGACGACAAAGGTGTCGAAGGTGTATCTGGGATTGAGGTTCGCACTCTGGATCGCGAGCTGGCTGACGGCAGCGGAGTTGGTCTGAATAAGTTTTCTGGTATTTTCCTCATTGATGCTTTCTCTGAGGACAAAATTGATGCTGCACTGAATGCCTGTGACCTCCTCAATGGTGGTTTTCAACAGGAAGTCATATTTTTTTTTCACATAGCCGAGAAAGATCTCATCCGGTACGATTACGGTGAGGATATCTTTATCCACAGAATATGGTTCGAGAGGGAGCAGCCAGGTCTTGTAGGACACGTCTGTAATGTCGTGCTCGTCCTTGATATAGAGCAGAATATCATTCCATTTTTTCTTGATATCTTCCAGCATATATGTACTCCTAAAATATGTTAATAAGCAGGTGAAAGGTTGTGGATAAAGAATGGACAAGTAAAATATGCGCACAAACCCAATATAAATATATTTTACCTTAAATTCATTTATTTTTCAATGAAAATATTACAATCCACAGTTTTTCCATAAAGTTATCCACAAGTTATCCACAGATTGGGGATAACTTGGAAGAAAGAAATATATATTTTTGAGGCTTTTTGGGCAAGAAACTCTTGACGAAGGCCGATAACTTCTATATAATTTAAACGATGTTTCAATATGTCCTATTTTTGCAGGTACATAAAAATGGTACCTGAATTTTGATAAGAGGAGGTGCCGGATTTATGAAAATGACATTTCAGCCAAAAAATACTCAGAGAAAAAGAGTTCATGGCTTCAGGGCTAGAATGAGCAGCGCAGGCGGAAGAAAAGTGTTAGCAGCCAGAAGGGCAAAAGGCAGAGCTAGATTATCAGCTTGACGTATCCAGGAGAGTATCCGGAAGTTAGGAAAACTTTTGGATACTCTTTTCTTACAAATGGGCATTGATTGGCCACAGTTTGGGAGTTTTTGATGAAAAGATTCAATTCTTTGAAAAAAAACAGGGATTTTCAGGAGATCTACCGGAAAGGGAAGTCCTATGCAAACCGATACTTGGTGATGTACGTGATGGATACGGGCAGGCATGACACGAGGATAGGAATCTCTGTCAGTAAAAAAATCGGCAACAGCGTTGTGCGGCACCGGTTTGTCAGGCTTGTCAGAGAATGCTTTCGATTGAATCAGGATATATTGGAAGATGGGAAAGATATAATCGTCGTGGCCAGGGCTGCGGCAAGGGACAAAAAATTCGACGAAATGGAAGGTGCATTTCTGCATCTGTGCGGACTTCATAACATTTTAGGGAATCGAAGTGAGAGAGTTTGATTAAGAGACTGTTGATTGGTTTGGTGAAGTTTTATAAGAAAGTGATTTCTCCATGCTTGGGCTCTCACTGTATTTATACGCCTACGTGTTCTCAATACGCCCTTGAGGCACTGGAAAAATATGGCGCAGTAAAAGGCAGTTATCTCGCTTGCAGACGCATTCTTCGTTGTCATCCGTTTGCAAAGGGCGGTTATGATCCAGTTCCGTAGAAAACCGGGAGGTAGAATATGGTTTTAACGAAAGCAGGCTCCGTTTTGGGACCGGTTGCGACTGTCCTTGGCTATATCATGGACATTTTGTTTCAGTTCACAGGCCAGTTCGGGATTCTTAACGTAGGCTTATGCATTATCTTATTTACGATCGTCATGAAAACGTTGATGATTCCTCTGACAGTAAAACAGCAGAAATCAACAAAGCTCATGTCTATTATGAGTCCTGAGCTGCAGGCGATTCAGAAAAAGTATAAAGGTAAGACAGATAATGAATCAATGCAGCGCCAGAATGTGGAGATGCAGGCCGTATATGAGAAATACGGCACGAGTATGACTGGAGGATGTCTCCCGCTTATCATTCAGATGGTGATTCTGCTTGCTTTGTATCGTGTGATTTATAATATTCCGGCTTATGTACCATCGGTGCGTGTCTATTTTGACAATGTAGTGACTCCGCTCATGAGTCAGGCGGACTACATTGACAAGCTTCAGGGGATCACAGATATTATGAAGGCTGCAGCGGTGAATTCTCTGGATAAATTTGACTTTACGAGCGCCAACAAGCTGGTTGATCTCTTATATAAATTTACGCCGGCGCAGTGGACAGAGCTTCAGAACCTGTTCCCTGGGATTGCTTCCGTGATTGCCGAAAATGAGGCTACCATCCGGCAGATGAATACGTTCCTGGGGCTTAATATGGCAGAGGCTCCCGGCTGGGTTCCTTCCTTTGCATGGCTGATCCCGATTCTTGCTGCTGTGACACAGTGGTTCAGCACCAAGCTTATGAGCGGTCAGCAGCCAAAAATGGATTCTGATAATGTGGCGGCGCAGTCTATGCAGACGATGACTACGGTGATGCCGTTATTTTCTGCCTTTATCTGTGTGACAATGCCGGCCAGCCTGGGACTTTACTGGATTGCCACCAGCGTTGTGCAGATCATCCAGCAGCTTCTCGTCAATTCCTATATGGATAAGGTGGACATCGACGAGATGGTAAAGAAAAATATTGAAAAGGTAAATGCAAAACGGGCGAAGCAGGGGCTTCCGCCGGCTAAGATCTCCCAGAATGCAACGGCTTCTTTAAAGTCAGTGAAGGAAGAGCAGGAGAGAGAGAAGGAAGAGGAGGAAAAGAAAAGGGAGAGAATCGCAAAACAGATTCAGGAGTCAAGCAGCTACTATAATGCAAATGCCCGGCCTGGCAGTCTGGCGGCAAAGGCGAACATGGTACAGAAGTACAATGAGGCGCATGAAAAGCGTGGTAAGAACAAGTAAGGGGGTTCTTTTATGGAAATGATTACTGTAACTGCAAAAACAGTTGATGATGCAATTATTCAGGCTTCCATGCAGCTTGGGGTAAGCAGTGATAGAATTCAGTATGAGATCGTGGAAAAGGGAAGTACGGGACTCCTTGGCGGACTGTTTGGTTCAAAGCCTGCGATTATCCGGGCGAAACGTGTTGAGACGATTGATGAGAAGGCGGCAGATTTCCTGACTTCCGTATTCGATGCAATGGGAATTCGTGTGATCGTGGAAATCAAGTTAAATGAAGAGGAAAAGGAGATGGAGATCAATCTTACCGGAGAAGAGATGGGGATTCTCATCGGTAAGAGGGGACAGACGCTTGATTCTTTACAGTACCTGGTAAGCCTGGTTGTAAATAAGGAATCCGAGGGTTATCTGAGAGTCAAGCTTGATACGGAGAATTATCGTGAGAGAAGGAAAGAAACGCTGGAAACACTGGCAAAAAATATTGCCTATAAAGTGAAAAGGACAAGGCGTTCCGTCTCATTAGAGCCTATGAATCCCTATGAGAGAAGAATTATCCATTCCGCTCTTCAGAGTGACAAGTATGTGTATACGAGAAGTGAGGGGGAAGAGCCGTTCCGCCATGTTGTGATTGCTCTGAAACGGGAGGAACGCAAAGACAGAAGGCCGCGGACAGATAAAAAAGATAAGGAGCAGTAAGACGCTTAAGAGAAAAGGGGTTGCCGTTGGCAGCCCCTTTGTGCCAGAAATTTTAGAGCCCCTTTCATTCATGGCAGCGCGCTCACTTGTGGACGTATGAAGATTTCGAGAGGATAAATTTTTATGGTAAATATGGATACGATCGCTGCGATTGCGACGGCAAACGGCAGCTCCGGAGTCGGTATCATCCGCATCAGCGGTGAGGAGGCATTTCCGATCGCAGACAGGGTGGTGAGGCTTCCGGGCGGGAAAAATAGGCTTTCTGACGCCAAAAGCCATACCATCCACTATGGCTTTGTGTGCGAGGGGGAGGAGAGTATTGACGAGGCGCTGATTCTGCTCATGAGAGCGCCGAGGAGTTTCACGGCCGAGGATACAGTGGAGCTTCAGTGCCACGGCGGCATGCTTGTGACAAGGCGTGTCCTTGAGGCGGTACTCAGGGCCGGAGCCAGGCTGGCAGAGCCGGGAGAGTTTACGAAACGGGCCTTTCTGAACGGAAGAATTGACCTATCGCAGGCGGAAGCTGTGATTGATGTGATACAGGCTAAGAATGACTATGCGCTTCGTTCGTCTGTCATGCAGCTTCGCGGAAAGGTATCGGAGAAGATAAAGGAGATTCGGGCCAAAATTTTATTGGAGCTTGCTTTTATTGAGTCTGCGCTGGATGATCCGGAGCATATTTCCCTTGATGGCTATGGGGAAAAACTGGCTGAAGAGCTTATATGGGTGGAAAGGGAGCTTTCTGCATTGATTCGTTCTGCAGGAAACGGGCGTGTGGTATCAGAAGGAATTCGAACTGTGATTCTGGGAAAACCCAATGTGGGAAAATCTTCGTTAATGAATGTGCTGGTAGGAGAGGAGAGGGCTATTGTTACAGACGTCGCAGGGACGACGAGAGATATCCTCGAGGAACATATTTTACTGGGCGGCGTGAGCCTCAATGTCATGGATACGGCAGGGATTCGCAGCACAGAGGATGTGGTGGAGAAGATCGGCGTCTCCCGGGCAATGGAGGTAGCAAAGGAGGCTGATCTGATTATCTATGTCGTGGATTCTTCCAGACCACTTGATGAGAATGATGAACGGATTATGGAGTTTATCCATGACAGGAAGGCTATAGTCCTCCTAAACAAGACGGATTTGGAGCCTGTGGTCTGCGCCGGAGAGATTGCAGAAAAATCAGGCCACGAGGTGATTTTGATTTCTGCAAAGGAAGAAACTGGAATCGAACGTCTCGGAGAGGAGATCCGGCAGATGTTTTTTGCAGGAAACATTGATTTTAACGATCAGGTGCTGATTACGAATGTGCGCCATGCCCGTGCTCTGGAACAGGCGTATGAAAGTATCCATATGGTGGAGGAAAGTATCCGGACACAGATGTCGGAGGACTTTTACTCCATTGATCTGATGGATGCCTACGAAACATTGGGCCTTATCATCGGAGAGGCGGTGGAGGATGATCTGGTAAACGAGATATTCCGTAAATTCTGTATGGGAAAGTAAACCTCCATGCGCCCACACATGAGCGCGCCACCAGGAATGAAAGTAGTTCAGGCGCATTTGGCATCCCTGAATTTATGCCGCCTGACGGCGATGGGACTTTTAAAGTAAGGAGAAAAAAATGCCTTATATTGAGGAAACATATGATATTGTGGTCGTGGGAGCCGGGCATGCCGGGTGTGAGGCAGCCCTGGCGGCAGCCAGACTTGGCTTTGAGACCATTATGTTTACAGTCAGTGTTGACAGCATTGCGTTGATGCCCTGCAATCCGAATATCGGCGGGAGCTCCAAGGGACATCTGGTACGTGAGCTGGATGCTTTGGGTGGTGAGATGGGGAAAAATATTGATAAAACCTTCATCCAGTCAAAAATGTTGAATGAGTCAAAGGGGCCGGCAGTGCATTCCCTGCGCGCGCAGGCCGATAAGCAAGCCTATACGGCCTCAATGCGGCATGTGCTGGAAAATACGGATCATCTGACAATCCGGCAGGCAGAGGTGTCGGAGATCCTGACTGTGGCAGTGGGAGACGGACAGAAAAGAAAAAAAATTGCAGGGGTGAAAACGCATTCCGGCGCTGTGTATCATTGCCGGGCTGTCATTCTTGCCACAGGGGTATATCTGTGTGCTAGGTGTGTCTACGGGGAGGTCAGTACGCCGACCGGGCCGAACGGTCTGCAGGCGTCAGGCTATCTGTCGGACTCCCTGCGTGCAAACGGGATTGAATTATACCGCTTTAAGACAGGAACTCCGGCGCGGGTAGATCGCAGAAGTATTGATTTTTCGAAGATGGAAGAGCAGCCGGGCGACAGGAGAATCGTTCCGTTTTCCTTTTCTACGGATCCGGATTCGATTCAAAAGGAGCAGGTGTCCTGTTGGCTGACGTATACGAATAAGAAAACACATGAGATTATCCGTGCAAATCTGGACCGTTCACCGTTATTTTGTGGTGCGATCGAGGGAACCGGGCCCAGATACTGTCCGTCTATTGAGGATAAGGTGGTGAAGTTTCCGGACAAGGAGCGCCATCAGATCTTTGTGGAGCCGGAGGGAAATTATACGAATGAGATGTACTTAAGCGGTATGTCGAGTTCCCTGCCTGAGGATGTACAGTTTGCCATGTACCGTACTGTACCGGGCCTGGAGCATGTAAAAATTGTCAGGAACGCCTATGCGATTGAGTATGACTGTATTAATCCAAGGCAGTTGAATGCTTCCCTGGAATTCAAGGAGATCGAGGGGCTGTTTTCCGGCGGGCAGTTTAACGGAAGTTCCGGCTATGAGGAAGCGGCAGTCCAGGGATTTATGGCAGGAGTCAATGCAGTAAGAAAACTTCAGGGAAAAGATCCGGTGATTCTTGACCGGTCACAGGCATATATCGGCGTTTTGATCGACGATCTTGTCACCAAGGAAAATCATGAGCCCTACCGTATGATGACGTCTAGGGCTGAATACCGGCTTCTTTTGCGTCAGGATAATGCTGATTTGAGACTTCGTGAGATCGGATATGAAATCGGTCTTGTCACTGAGGAACAGTACCAGTATGTGTTGTGGAAGGAACAGGCGATTGAACAGGAGATAAAGAGGCTGGAATCCACGACGATCGGGGTCAATGAAGAGGTTCAGAAGTTTCTGGAGATGCATGAGAGTACGCTTTTAAAATCAGGAATTACGCTGGCTGAGCTTGTGAGGAGACCGGAGCTTGACTATGAAATGCTGGCTGAGATTGACGGAGGGAGGCCAAAGCTTCCTTTTGATATTATAGAGCAGGTCAATATTAATCTGAAATATGAAGGCTATATCAAACGACAGAAGAAACAGGTGGAGCAGTTTAAGAAGCTGGAGAGGAAAAAGCTTCCTCATGATCTCGATTATACACTTGTAAAGAGTCTGCGCCGTGAGGCTGTCCAGAAACTTAATTTATTCAAACCGCTGAATATCGGGCAGGCGTCGAGGATCTCCGGCGTGTCTCCGGCTGATATTTCTGTGCTTTTGATCTATCTGGAGCAAAGGGCGGCTGCACTGAAACATGGTACTGCAGAGAAACCGTCAGAGGAGGAACATCATGTTTGAAGAATTCGAACGCCGGCTGGATGAGATCTGCGGGAAAATTTTCCTGAGCCTTTCCGATGTCCAGAAAAGGCAGTTTTTCGAGTATTATGAACGTTTGATCGAAAAGAACAAAGTCATGAATCTGACGGCAATCACAGAAATGGACGACGTGATTTTAAAACATTTTATAGACAGTATTTTACTGGTAAAAGCGCTTCCTGATATTAACACGTTACCATATTCCTGTATTGATGTAGGAACCGGCGCCGGTTTTCCGGGGATTCCTCTGAAAATTGTATTTCCACAACTTAAAATTGTACTGCTTGATTCCTTAAATAAGCGCGTGGGATTCTTAAAGGAAATAGTGGAAGCTTTAAAACTGAGTGATGTGCAGGCGATACATGGACGCGCCGAGGATTATGGAAGAAAAGAGGAGTACAGGGAGCAGTTTGATCTCTGTTTTTCAAGGGCAGTCGCTAACCTGGCTACGCTTTCGGAATATTGCATTCCTTTTGTAAAAAAAGGAGGTTTCTTTATTTCTTATAAGTCCGCTAAAGCAGAAGAAGAGATGCAGGGGGCCAGGGAAGCGGTGCGGAGACTGGGCGGAGAGATGCAGCCGGCAGTATCCCTGTATTTGCCGGGAACAGATGTGGAAAGATGCTTTGTTTCTGTAAAGAAGTTGTGGATAACTCCCAAGAAATATCCGCGGAAGGCGGGAATGCCATTGAAGGAGCCTTTAAAAGGCAATGTGGGGGAGAAAAAGAGTGAAACATAGCAGGCTGATAGGAGTTGTTCGGGTGCTATTTCCTGTGTTATGTATATCATATATGATTTCAGCATGCAGCCGGGGGATAGCAGGCGGAAACGACTATACC
Source organism: bacterium 1XD42-76 (assembly GCA_009917545.1). Lineage (GTDB taxonomy): Bacteria > Bacillota > Clostridia > Lachnospirales > Lachnospiraceae > QZDW01. The sequence goes on along the minus strand of QZDW01000031.1, from coordinate 11,019 downwards.
CGGGCAGAGGTGGAAGATTCGGAAAAGCCGGAAGTTTTGTCATCTCCAGAGTCGTTGTCAGAATCGGATTCTGTGTCACATACGGCAGAATTGCCGGAGACCGGAAATCTATCTTCGAAGGCAGAGGAAGCAAAGACACAGTCAAAAGATACCGGGAATGAGGAAACTGGAAATCCGGAAATTTCGTATGAAATTCTTAGAGAGGTGCTGGTGGATGGTTCCGGCAGGGAACTCGCCTGTGTGCAGTATCCGGTTTTTACTTTGGACAGCAGGGGATATGAATCACTGTCGGCGGCACTTGTATCCATCAATGAAGAGTGGCATATGCAAAGTGAAAAATTGTTGGATGAGATACGGGAATGGGTGAATGAGTATGGTATTCTGGATGATTCGGTTACACTCGGACAAGAGATTCAGGTAACAATTTCCAGATGTGATGCGGAAGTCATCTGCATTCTTGTATTGAGAAGTGTGGAGGAAGGCGGACCGCATCCCAATCATTACACAACCGTGCATAATCTGAATGCTGTTACGGGAAATCAATGGATGCTGTCTGATGTTCTGACTGTAGACGATGAATTAAAGAAAAGGTTCAAGGCGCAGCTTTACGAAAATTACCCGGAACTGGACTTTGATGACGCTTCGATGGAACAGGAGATTTCGGATAAGATTGATAACGAGCGGATTGACTGGTATTTCTGGGAAAACCAGATTTGCATTTCTTTTGAGACAGGTTCCTTTGGATTTGGGCATGCGGAGGGAAGTCTTGGAGTGATAATTTCTGATCCTTATCAGGGTGAGGCAGGAGGAATACAATGAAACGTATACTTGGGATTTTTGCTGTTGGTGTATGTTTAGGTATTTTTCTGTCTGTAATTCAAAATATGTTTCAGATTGAAAGAACTGTATTTATGCGCTGGTATTGGACTCTGGGTGCTGCGGCTGTCTTGCTTATCGCGTTATGCTATATTCTGTATACAAGAAAATATCAGAAGCAGGTCAGTGAGTCGATTGGACTTTTGGAGGAAGGGAGAGCAAACGAATATATTGAGGCAATAGAAACCATGCTGTGTCATGCAAAGGGCCGGAATATCAGAAATACCCTTCAACTGAATCTTTCTGCCGGATACTGTGATCTGGGACAGTTTAACAAGGCAATCCACATTTTGGAGGGATTGCCGGAAAAGGAACTTCGGGGCATGACAAAGGCGGTTTACCATCTGAATCTGTGCTTTTGCTATTTTCATACATCCCAGACATCTGAGGCCCTCGCATTGTACGACAAAAGCCAGGAGGAGTTCGAACCTTTGCGGAAAAAAGAGGAATCCGGAGGAGGTATCGTTGTCCTTGATATGTTGGCGGCAGTTGCAAGAGGAGAGTATGATGTTGCAGAAAAAATGCTGGAAAATGCCAGGAAAACATGGGTAAGCCTGAGGCTGGAGGATGATTATCAGTATATTGAGAGAGTGATTAAGGAAGCAGCTGAAAATGGGCAGGGAAGCATATGATTTTTTGCCGGGACATGGATTCCAGGCAGATTATGCGGAAAGAATGGGCTGGTCGGAAGAATTGTAAGTTTGAAAGGGGAACATGATGAGAAGAAACCTGAATGAAACAATTCGGTTAAGTGATAAACAAAAGAAACAGTTTGCCAGCGAAATAAAAGCATTTTATTTGGATGTTCGTGGAGAAGAGATCGGGGTCATTGAGGAACAGCAGCTTATTGATCTGTTCTGTGAACATTTAGCGCCAATTATTTATAATAAGGCTTTGGATGATTCCATGCATTGGTTAAAAGAGCAGGTGGGAAATATGGAAGCGGACTATTACTTGTTATATAAGAATGTTTAATGGATAATTTTCTGCTTATAAAACAGATCTGATATAAATTGTCATTATATTATGGAAATAAGATATAGAGAATATTATCCTATTCCGGATATGAAAATAGTAAGAAATATATAATCCCTATATTCCTGAATTTATCAAAAGATATTCGGTTTGATGAATTGCGTAAGGTGTTAGAGAGTTATGGATATGAGATGAATGCCCGGGAAGTGGAAGCAGTCATTATACATTTAGAAAAAAAGGTTGTATGCCAATTACGATACCAAAGCATGAGCCAATTAAGAAAGTTTATATTAGATGGTGAAATAGATCGTAGAAAGTGAGGAAAGAAACGATGAAAACGCTGAATGACTATATGGTAATGTCTTATCGGATGGAGATCGTGGAGGATAAGGATGAGGGCGGTTTTGTGGTTTCTTACCCCGATCTGCCGGGATGTATTACTTGTGGTGAAACAGTAGAAAAAGCGGTGGTAAATGCAACAGACGCTAAGAGGGAATGGATTGAGGCTGCACTTGAAGAGGGGATTAAGATTAATGAACCAGACAACTTGGAAGATTATTCTGGTCAGTTTAAATTGAGATTACCTCGCAGCTTACATCGCCTATTGGCAGAGCATTCCAAAAGAGAAGGTATCAGTATGAATCAGTATTGTGTGTATCTTCTATCAAGAAATGATGCTGTTTATTCAAAATAAAACCAACAATATAATATTAAAAAGATGGCAACATTTTGGCAACAGAAAATCAGTAAACCAAAATAATTGATGTAATTGAAGTAAAAAACGGCGTGTATTCGTATAAAAACTTAAATAAATATAGTTAATAACAACAAAGAACACGCCGATTGGAGGTTTGTAATGAAGTTTGCATTTTTAATTATGGGGAATTTTGATTCTAAAACAGATCGGGCAGTCATTCATGACGGTAAAGCCAGAATAATCGGTGTTGCAAATATAGAAGATGCAGCGCAGACAGCTGCAGAGTTATATGAGAATGGAATCGACTGTATCGAACTATGCGGTGCGTTTGGGGAAGAAGGTGCAAGAAAAATAATTGCTGCGACTAATAACGAGATACCGGTCGGGTATGTTACACATTTACCTGAACAGGATGATATATATAAAAAAGCATTTGCAAGATAGAATTTTATGTGGTGGAAGCGCGTTTTAGTGAAATTTGCGCTTCCACAGCACACGTCCTGTATACAGTAGGAGCATGACACCCCATGAGGCTGCCTCTGCATAGGCAATCATCATATTTCCACATACTTCTGCGAAGCTGTAGGAAAAGATAATGCGGGAGATCAATGCAGTTATACCAACCATGCTGGAATAGAGTACATCCCGGCTTCCTTCCAAATATCCGCGAATGGACATGGACAGGCCGTACACCACATAAAAGCAGGAAATCCGCTGGAAAAAATTCCTGCCAATTTCGGTAGCTTCCGGGCTGACACCGAATATGGCAATCAAATGTCCGCCCAACTGAATCACCAGTCCGCTCAGGGCCAGAGATACTATGACCATTAGTACCATTCCGGCTTTGAACGCCCTGGTGCTTTCTTTTTGTTTTCCTGCTCCATAGTTTTGCGCTACGATTGTGGAAATACCGGAACCAATATTAATCATGGGAAGAAAGATAATCGTATCCACCCGGTAAGCAGTCGTGATTGCAGCTACTGTCTGCGTCCCGAATCCATTCATAAAATTTTGCAGAAAAAGATTTCCAACGGCATTTACGCAGGATTGCAGCATTGGTGGAAATCCCAGGCTGATTCCCTCGTGTATTGTGGATAAATTGGTCCTCCATGCTGTCAGATGCAGGCGAAGGAACTCATAACGTCTGCTGTACCAGATGATAAATGCGGTCATGGCAATTTGAGATATTATGGTTGCAATTGCAGCACCTTTTACTCCCAAGGAAAAAACGGCTACCAGAAGGATGTCCAAAATAATGTTTATGACAGAGGAAATCAGGATAGAAAAGAACGGTGCCTGACTGTTTCCTGTTCCCCTGAGTGCTGCTGTATAGATATTATATACCGCCAGAAAGGGAATACCGATCAAAATGATTTGCAAATAATCCTGTGCCATTTGGATGGTGTCCGGGGTAGTATCCAGCAGTCGCAGGAGCGGATATGTACAGGCAATTCCGATTCCGGCAAGTATAAAGGAAGCTGCTCCCAATATTCCGGTAAAGGAGGAGAGTGTCATAGTAATTTTTTCCCATTTTCCGCTTCCATATTGCTGTGCAAAGAGGACATTCAGGCCGAGAGTAAACCCGGTAATAGCCAGTAAAAATAAGTTAATCACAGTATTTGTGGAGCCAATCGCAGCCAGTGCATGATCTCCGGCAACATTCCCGACAATGAAGGCATCCGCCCAGTTATAGAGCTGTTGTAAAATCCCACTTAAAATCAATGGGATACAGAATTTTATCAGTTTGATGACAACACTATCATGATTTTTATCTTTTTGAAACATGCCGCCTCCTTAAAGAAAATAAGGCGTTCATCAGCTACCATACAGCCGGATGCTGTACCACAGGGGTAACTGTTGAACGCCTCACTAAGTTATTCATAAACGTTATAAAAGTATAGCAATGATTAGAGTGTTTGTCAAGTATTTTTAAAATAGTAACTTTGATATGAACTTTGAACTTTGATATTGTCCGCTTTGCCATTGCTAGTTTTGCTATTTTTACAGTATATGTTGATGATGCTGTGAAATAATTCGCATTTAGGCAAGTGAACAATTCCTGTTATTTCTATAGATATCTTAATCTGTGAACCGTATTCTGATTTATAGAAATTTAGAATTTATAATTTGAGACTTTGTCAGGAAGTTATCGTGACGGCATTTGAAAATATTTAAGTGCCTGGTTCAGAAAATCATTAAAGGGTTTCATAAGTTGAAATATTCTTGAAGCTTCAGCAAGGAATGCTTTTTCATCACGAAAAATATCGTCACAAATTGGATATTCCAGATACCAATTTTTATATTTTAAAAACTCTGCCTGTGGGTGTTCACTGTCATAACCTGTGGGAACACGCTTTAATGCTGTTCCACGCACAGTAAACATTTTTTGAAACTCTGGCGCTTGTATGATTTCTTCCCATTCTGCCCCTTTTTCTGCAATCGAATCGCGAATCATAGAAGTAGCATTCTTGAACATATCCGCAAATAGTCCGCCACCGAGAAAAGACTGATTACCAGGCTTTATCATCAGATAATATCCTACCGGTACAGGCAACTTTCCTTTCGGCCCGATATGAGCGCGAAATGCGGGGTTGTATGGAGATTTATCGTGACTGAAACGGGTGTCTCTCACAAGCTTAAATGTTAGATCTTTCGCTTCCATGTGTAAAATATGATTATCAAAATTTCTAATCCGCAGGATGAGTTCCTGTACCAGTGCTTCGAACTGAATGTTGGCTTCTTTGTATTCTGCTTTATGTGCATGATACCATTCCCGGTCATTATGCTGACTTAAATCTGTCAGATAGTTTAAAATTAATGATGTATCCATATTTTTATTATCCTTTCTGGCTATTCCCAACGATAGAAAAAGAGGTTCCATTTAAAAAATCTTTGATGAACTGTTTCAGGCTTTCCGGAGATTGGTACGTCTTACAGAATGAAAATTCCTGTGAAAGGCCGTCGATCTCCTCCATTGCTTCTTTTACGTCCAGTATGTCTTGTGCTGGAACTGCTGTATGGAAGTAAAGTTGCATTGGATGAATCCGGTGATTCTGGATTGCATAGTTGATTCTTTCTGTGCAATGGCACTTTCCTTTTCCATATTCACCGCAGTATTCGGTCAAAAAATCTGCCATTTTTTTACGGATCCTTGACAAACGCTGGCGATATGCCTCTGGTGTGATTCCCAGGATATCTCCGGCAATCCGGCTGTCCACCTTAAACATGGTTCCCAGAATAAAAATACACCGGCTTTCTGTATCCAGACATTGCAGCATAACATTCGTACAGGATAGTTTTAATTCTTCTGCCAGAATTGCCTGTTCTACATTTTGAGTCAGATCCGGTATCTCTTCTGTCTTAGCGTTTTGAATATCATTTCCATAGAATTCAAAGCTTAAGGGGAACTGGGCAAACATATGCTTTTTGTAATTTTTTAGATGATTGATAGCAATGCGGAATACCCAGGTAGAAAATGAGCTCTCCCCTTTAAAGGACGACAGATGTGTCATAACCTTTAAAAGGATATCCTGAGTCGCATCTTCGGCATCCGGAAAAGATCCCAGCATGCGCAGAGACAAATTGAATACAAGATCCCGTACACTGAGAAGTACGGTTTCTAAAGATGACTTATCCCCAGCGGAGGCCTTTTGAATTAGGTTTTGTAATTCCTCATTTGTGAATGAATTCATAATTCCTCTTTTCTGAAGTGCAGATTATATTTGTACGGAAGCCTATATGAAGTATTGTAATTATGGCTGTCCTTCTAGGCAGGCTCTGGCCGCACTTCCTGACAGAGCATTTCCGTATGCCGAAGGAATAATAATAAACCTTCATTTCCCCACAAACGGGTGCGTACCATGAATGAAAGCGCTTCAGGCGCAATTGTTGTACCTGAATGTATGCTGCCTGTTGATAGCAAGCTTTCATATAATTTGATCTTGTATAATTAGACAATGTTATTTCTATTGTGTGACAGAAAAAATTATTTTATTTCATAACCAGTACCTACATAGCCTTCCTGCGCTCCCCAGGTGATCGCGCCGCCATGAATGAAAGTAGTTCAGGTGCATTTGTCATCCTTGAACTTATATCGCCTGCGGCGGTGGACTTTTAAAGTAACCTTTATGCGCCCACGAGTGATCGCGCCACCATGAATGAAAGTGGTTCAGGCGCATTTGTAATCCCTGAATTTATGTCGCCTAACGGCAGCGGACTTTCATAGTAACCTTCATGCGCCCACGAGTGAGCGTACCACCATGAATGAAAGTAATCCAGGCGCATTGGGCATACCGGAATTTATGCCGCCTGACGGCGGCGGGACTTTCATAGTAAACGTTCCTGCACCCCCAGGTGAGCACGCCACCATGAATGAAAGTAGTCAGGCATAATGGGCGTCCCTGAACTTATATCGCCTGCGGCGATGGACTTTCATAGTAGAAAATAAAGCGTTTTTCAGCTATTCTATGATATGAAATGAATACCATAGAGAGCCGTAAAACGCTTTATTTGATTCCTGTTATCATTTGATTAACAGCAGGAGATCAGTCAAAGAACATTTTGACGATACTGCTGACTTCATTTGGCATTTCCAGCTGTGGGAGGTGCTTTGCATTGGCAATTTTTGAGGCCTCAACGGAAGGGTTGCAAGAAACATATTCTTCGATAATTGTATCTGCGTCTGCTGTTTTCGAGCCACATAGAATATAAATGCTGTGATTGATTTTCTGTAGTGCATGGCTGATCTTACATTTTGTATAGTGACAGCGCGCACTGGAGTATATGGCTTTAGGTGTTTTTCCATAATGTGCTGCTTCATAATATTTATCGAGATAGAAGGGCTTTATATTATAGATATCATAAAAATAGTCATTTCTGAACGTCTCCTCGATCTCTTTTTTTGAGACAGCAATATGATAAAGTAAAGCACCTATGATCGGAAGATCTAAAATTTTTTTATAAGCTTTTGCTGTTTTTCCTGGTATTTGACTGCTGGAAGAAAAACTTTCAGGATTTATGAATAACATCTTTTCAAATAAATTTTCATTATAACAACATGCCATGATTGCAAGGGAGGCAGCAGCGCCGGTGGCAATTACATTTGTCCGGTGTCCAATTTCTGATGTTATAAAATCATTTAAAAGCTGTACATATAAGAAATTTGTGTATGTCAGGTTCGGCTTCTCTGAGCGTCCGCATCCCAGAAGGTCAATCACATAGACAGTATAATGATCCTTTAAGACAGGAATCAGCTCTTCCCATTCACATCCGCTGGAAATAGAATCCAGGTCATGGATTAAAAGTAATGGATTTCCCGCACCAACCTTTGTATAAGAGATGTTTCCCAGACGCCACTTGTATTCCTGCGTCTTGGGCTGTTCTAGTAAATTTCTGGAAATTGCCTTCACTTTTACATAGTGATTAATCAATGAAGTGCTGGCCGCAGTTCCGGATGCTAATAAAATTGATGTTATTATTTTATTTTTCGCTTTCAAAGTGGCCTCCAATAAAATATTAATTTTAAAATATGATAGAGAAAATAATCGGAATTTTTTATATATCTAAGTGATGACTGGATATCTAGCATGTAAAAAATGTTATAGTATCAAATATGTTTCAAATGATCCGTTATGGAGGTGTTTTGTCTATAGATCCATGAGGGAGTTATTAAGAATATTATAATATAATTGGTGGCGACTGACAATAATATTTGTACAAAAAGTAAGTCAAAAAATTATTTTATACTCTGATTTGGAAACTCATTTTTTAGTGTATTTGTTGGGGATAGAATTTCGTTTTGTCTGCTTATATGTTCAAATGATTTAAAATGAGTGGTGGTAGTGTGTGCGAGAATCTTCTTATATTATTGATGGCAGATATATGTCGAGGTATGTAGAAAAAAGATTTTGATCGATCTTCTACAGATATCTGTGTATGGAAGATAATCTTTGTCAATCAATTTGTTTTGTATATGATGATATAGAAAGTAGCAATTAACGATAAAATTTGGTAGAAAAAACATTTTAAATTTATATTTAGTTTTAAAAAATTTAAATGTTTCACGTGAAACATTCAATGATTTCTTAAAAATCATGTCTGTAGGTTTGAATGGAAGAAGTTATAATTTAAAATGTGTGGATTTTTTTGGGAGGAATAAAAAAAATTACTCAGTCGCAGATGAAATAGCGCAATTACTATACTGTATCTTGTTGTAAGATTGCAGGCATGATAAAATGAAAATATAGAAAATGGTTGAGAAAGATAGGAGTTTCATATGAAATGGATAAAACGAATTTGTGTCATAATCATGTCATTACCAGTGATACTAATTATAGTGCTAATTACTTTTGAAATTTTTGGTATGTGTGTAAATCATCTTGCTACCAGCCGCCAGACTAAAGAATTACAGTCTAATTTAGAAAATGAGATTGATGGGATTAAAATTATAGATGTCCACTTTCAAACGGGTAATCTATCAGGAACCGGTAATCATGTGGAATGTTTATCAGTGGTTACATTTTCAACGACATTGGAAGAGTGTGAAATAAAAAAGATAATGTCAAAATATTATAATATAGATAATCAGAATTGTTTTCTGAAAAAAACAGATCAAGGCATATATTCTTTTATCCAGGAAACAACGGCTCCATTTCCAAATAACATAGAAGGACATTGAAAATGTGTTATTTTGCTTTGATAAAATTAGTAATGTGATAATAATTTAATTCCGAATTATTATTCCAGATTGACAAATTTCTATTACCAGGAAAATAATAGTCTGTGTTTGAATAATTAATTAGCATATCATTTAGTTCCTTTTCAGAATTATGTACCCAATGATTACAAACCTATAAATAGGTGTTTTGAGTAGTAAGATAAGTATGAAACCAGATAAGGATAAAATATATTTAAAAACAGGTGATACGAAGCCGAGGAAAATGGAGTAGGATTTATTGCTCGGATGATAAAAACAGAAATCAGAGATATCAACTATGAATGAAGATTGCCTTAAAACAGTGTCCACTGGTAGGGCGAGCATCGAATTGTGTTAGTCGCTATTCCAGCTACAAACCACTTTTAGAGAAAAAATACAAGAATATTAAATAATATGGTATAATTCTTATGTTGCTCACCGACACCCGCAACAGGGAGGAGGTGTCAATGTTGGAATTTCTTACATCTTTTTTACCTATAGGATTATAGTATATGCAGAAATCTTTTTCAATATACTTTTGACAATCTATAAATTTACCCTTGCCTAGCGTCAATCAATATTAATAAAATATATAAATGAATATTAGGAGAAGGTTTTATATGACACATATCAATGAAATTATGATTCTGGAAAGGCGTTCTGGTGTGTATGTCTCCGGCTGAGGTATATAAATGTCAGCTCAAGGGTATGTTTTGCTATTTGAAAAAGATTGACAATATTTTTTCAGCAACAACATGCAGCATTAAAAGAAAAACTGAAATTATGAAGTAGTTGTCGGGTAAATTGAATGTGCCTGATGTGATCGAGTATGGGATACAAAAGCACTCAGAATATGCACTTATCAACGGGAAATACAACTTGTTTAATTTTGTCATCGGCAAGAATTAACGGCCTGGATATTTAACAGAACAAGAATGCAGAATAAGATAGAAAACTTTATGCGCGAAAGATAAATTCTAATTGTAATGATATTGACAAATCGTTAAGGAAAGAATCGAAGGTGGTGCAAACGAAAAAGCAGCTTTGATTTTTCGATAACTGCCCTTTCGTTTGCATCAGTTTCGATTTTTCCTGGTTGAACAAAGGCGCGTCCGGGCAGCCGCTGTATATGGGCTTTCAATTTTGACGCTCTTTGCGAAACAGTATGTTGGATACCTGTGCATATGGAGAGGAATTTTTTAAAATCATTTCCAGCGCACCACGAATAAGCCCCCATAGGAAGCTTTTTTTTAATATTCAGCTACTGGTATTCAACATAATAAGTGTGGCTCAGGTCTTATGCAATACCTGCCAGATGGCAGAGGGATGATGTTCCCTCCGCAGGATGAGCATTTGCAGACATCCTTGTTATAGAGCAGCTTGATAATGGCGGGCGCATCAAGATCCTTAAGCCTGGAAATGTATCTCTTACAGCCAAGCAGGTTGCGGCATAGTGTAATCTTCCTGTTTTTATTCCGGGAAGAAAGCAGACCGTAATGCCGGATCCGCACAAAACGCCTGGGAGGAACATGCATCAGAAACCTCCTGATGAATTCCTCCCCGGAAAGTGTGAGTTCCTTCCACTGCCCATGGTTTTTGTAATCCTTCACAGTAAACGTAACCGTGGAATCCGTCATACCCTTTATGCGGTAGTTGCTTATGGCAATCCTGTGGGTATATTTGCCAAGATATTTGATAACAGACTCCGCACCACGAAATGGCTTCTTGCAATAAGGAATCCATTCTTTGGCATAACACGCGTCCAAAAGCTGTTTGA
>QZDW01000030.1 GCA_009917545.1 bacterium 1XD42-76 | reverse complement strand
GATTTCCTTCCCCTCGATGGCGTGTTCCTGAGTCAGCTCGTCCAGGCTTTCCACCATCTCTTCATAATGCAGTCGGTCCATAACGCCTCCTAACGTCCCTAATGCAATAACGCTTCTAACATTTCCTCTGTACTCAGAATCCCGGTATCAACGAAATTGAGCAGCCCGCCATACTGTTCCTCGCGGGAGAGAATGTGAAAGCGGTCGGAAAATTCATACATGTTATATAACCGACAAAGCATTTCATCCTCTAACTGAGAAATTCTCCGGACTGGCGTTCCTTTCCCGTCCACCTCGCATAATACGTCAGGCGAAATCAGAAGCAACCGCTTCTCCTGTAGATTTCCGGCCGCTTCCGGATGGCATAGTAATGCCGCCACTCTCCCCGACAAGGCATCGTCTCCCCGCACCAGAAAAATATGGTCATACCGTTCCATATCGGATTCCAGCCTCGCAATCACGTCCTGCTCATTTCCCATCCCATAAACCTGCCTTCCGTTCATCGCATTCTTATTTCTGGAAAAAATACCTGCCGTCAGTGCACCCGTTCCCGCTCATGCGGCAGGGCATAATTCATCAGAAAGTCCGTCCCTTCCCTGTCTTTCACTCCGATATCAATTTTGACTACATCGTATACAATCGGTTTTAAGCCCTCTTTTTCCATTCCAAAGCAATGGATCAGGATTGGCAGTATCAGCTTCCCGTCTTTCCAGTGGAAAAAAACGGAAGCAAACGGCCGCTTAAAGAAATCATCCGCGTAATGGATGAATTTCATGTTTTCGACATAGAACGTCCCTGCCTTTAAATCTGTTTTTTCCTTTAAGCTGGAAAAATAGCCATCTACATTTTTTACCTCCTGGCCTGACTTCAATCCCTCGTCCTCGCAGTACTGTTTCATGATATGGAACCAATCCCAGGTGCTGTTTGTATAGGTGATTCCAAACGACCAATGGTATCTTCCTGTCCTGCTGTACCACATATCCAGAGACATGATATCGATCTGGTTAACCCCGGCATATTGCTCCACCTCATGAAAGATCTCGCAGACCCGCTCTGGCGAAAGGCAGATGCAGGTATCGTCTGCGTCGATATTCCAAAAGCAAGGATAGCCGTTCTGTCTCGCATGCCAGAAGGTGGTGAGGTGCGCATACCCGGCATTTTTCCATTTCTCATCCGTTACATGGGAGACAATGTGAATCATTTCCGGCGCAGATTTACAGCTTTTAAGGAACTGCGGCCTGCTCTTTTCGAATACCACCTGTTTCAGTACCTCTTCCTAGAGGCTATCGTTGTCGCACAGAATATAGTAAGTTACACGTTTCAGTGCCTCCATAATGTGGATCCAGTGCTGCAGATTGCGGAATGTATATCGCTCGTTTCGGTTAATCTTTAAGTAAACAACCATATTTGCTTTTCCTTCCCTTCCCCTTTTTCTGATTTTTCCGGTTTCAGACATCTTGTGTTTTGTGTCCACATCAATTTTGTTTCCACAACCAAATTCTTATACGGTTCTGCACCTGTATTCTGTCTGTCATATTTTATGACCTATCCCGTACACACTGGCTTAATTGAATCGCCATCCGCTGATAATATCCAATGTTATAATAAATTGGCTTACAGCCAAACTGGAACTTATCATGGGTAAATACCAAGTTATCAAATTCCTCAGAATCTACAGGAATCGCATCCGGTAAACAGAGAAGTAACTGCTGATAATGCCACTCTAATTCTCCATTTATTTTCTTAATCTCTTCTAAATTCTCATAACACGTAGATGTATCATAATATACGCTGTGACTTTCACAGAGGAAATTTTTAATCACAATAACCGGAATATTCTGAGCCTTTACTTTTTCAGCAAACCGCTCTGCATATTTTTTAAATAGCCGTCTTCTCTCTTCACTGCCAAATGGAATTCTCCTGAAATTCTTAAATTCCTCCGGATTTAATTCTTTCAAAAATTCTGACTCTGTAATGTAGCAGCCATCGTTGATTTCAATCAAATCGCAGATTTCATCCAACAAATCCATCACCACATAGTCTTTGTCCTGAAACCTGGCATGGGAACAAAACTCCTTTTCTACATCCTGTATCACGCATCGTTTTCGATACGCATTCGTAAACGCGCGGTCTTTCAAAGAAAGATTAATAGCTAACGGTGCGGACATAAGGCTTATGATACTGCTGTACCCATAGTCTTCCCCCAAAAACTTTTCATTCAGCAGTAAGCTATGCATAATAACGCGCAGATTGTAGCTTCCCAAAATAAGATAGCTTTTTTCCTGCAAACTGCAATCCATGTGCGGTGAAAACCATTTACTCAAACAGTTCTTGTAATTTTTAAAAAATTCGTTATAATAATTTTTTACCTCTACAGGTAAATGCAACTCTTCTCTATTTTTAATTCTGGATAGTATGTTCTTAAAAATGAAAAAGGATAATTCATATAGTTGGATCCAGTATCTTTCAAACTCCCCATTTTTACGGAAAATTTCATTTAATTCATCTACGCTCTGCTCTGCTTCACTATATTTCTGATAATTAGTAGAAAAGTTTCCAAGCCTCGTATATCGGTAATTATAAAGTGGAATATCAAGAAAACAGATTTTCTCTGCCTTCACATATACCTGCGCATTAAAAACCAAATCCTCACACATTCGATTGCTCATTAAAACATTCGACCTCCGGAGTAGAGCCGTAGTAAACATTTTATCCCACAAAATGGGAGGCATTACCCCTAGTAATTCTTTATTATTCCTGATATCTGCCACTTGTTTTGTCTTTCCTGCCAGCGGCAATTCTATGATCTGTTCGCCCACATGCCTGTGTGAATATACACAGATATCCGCCTTATATTTACTGATATGCGTATATACCTTCTCAACCAGGTCAGGCTCTATATAATCATCAGAATCAACAAAAATGATATATTCCCCGTTCGCAATCTGAATCCCTGTATTCCTGGCAATCCCCTGTCCCTCGTTCTCCTTTTCTATATACCAAATCCTCTCATCCAACCTCTCCCATTTTCTGCAGATACTTCCGGAACTATCTGTGGAGCCATCGTTAATCATAATAATTTCCAGTTCCCTGTATGTCTGGTTTACAATCGATTGAATGCACTTTTCCAGAAACTCCTCTGTGTTATATACAGGCACAATAACGGATACTATCATCCCTTTTCCCTTTCCCTGTGGTACTTATAGTTCCAGAAATCCCCAAAATATTCCTCATTTTCAGTTCTTATCTTCTTTCATGTTTCATAACGTCTATTACTTTCTCAAATAATTCTTCGTCACTCTTATCAAACTGAATCTCTATGGCATCGTCACATAATCCCATATCTTTCAGATTAAAGTATTCGTATGTACTTCCATTAAAAAAACGCTCCCGTGCATGATACAAAATAATTTTTTTGGCATCCGCTCCGCTGATTATATCGCAAAAGCCGCTTCTTATCCCAATAAAGTACCCGGCTCTTCCTACGATCTGAGGCGCTGTATCCAGAGAAAAAAACACTGGTATCGTCCCTTCTACCGCTGGTTCCGTCTCTCCGCTGCTGTTCGTACAGACGATAAAGCCCATCTTTTTCAGCGCCTTGGCAAGCTCCCCCCAAAAGTCGTCCGGTAAGTCAGCCAATGTGTTCGAATAAGGCGACAAAATCACGGTATTTTTATCCTCCAGCGAATGTTCCCGGAAGAATTCCTGTACTTCACTGTCCTTATTCTCAAATACAGGATGTCTGGGTTGTACATGGTCTGGAAGATCGAATACAAATTTTCGGAAGATCTGCATAAATTCCAACCCCTTATATCCGCGGAACCATTCCAATGGGTTGGTATGGATCTCCCCCCAGGAATCATTCAATATCGTTATCTTCCCCTTTTCCGGGCAGAGCATGTAGTAACGGATTAAATAGGAGCTCTCGACTTTATTTTCCAGCCTGACTATATTTTTTATCCCAAACAGCCTGGCGGCTTTCTCACACGCTTTGCTTATGACAATAAAAACATAGTCCCTGATATTTACTTTCTCTGTATACTGTTTCCAGAACGTTCCGATCAGATAAATATCTCCAGTCCCGGTATATGGACATAAAAAAACGGGAAGTTTTCCATACCGGGCAGTCAGACGTTCATAAATTCGCTTTCCCCTTACAGCCTGATAAATACATTCTGATAATGTCTCTTCCTCATACATCATGAAAATATTTTTATTTTTGATTCCAATATCCCTTAACTGCGCCGTCATTTCCCGCCAGTACAGGGAACAGACAATATACATATTTTGCTGATTTTCAGCATCCCTTACTGCTTCTACCGGCCCTACAGGAATGCCGCTGCAGTATGTGCCCTGCTTTATCTTATCATTATCTAAAACCGCTTCCGGTTCGATCTGGTATGTCCGCAGTATTTGTACGATCTGCCGTGTATTTTCACTGACCCCAAACAGATATACCTTTTTATCCTTAAAAATTCCCCTGCTGTATAAACGGGATAACATCTTCTCTACCCGTGCCAGTTTATAATCAAACATCTATCTTTCCCTATAAAGCGTATTCATTCAGCCCTTATGCTTCGATTCATCGGGTTCCTTAGCCTGCCTTTTCAATTCAGGAACACGCCGCAGGCGGTACAGTCCCAGACATACGGCCTCTTCCTCCCCAATCGGGGTCTCCCTGAGCACCCTGCCTAACTTGTTATCCTTTGGCCTATCCGTATAAGTAAACACAATCTTATCAGAAAATTTATAAAATGAGTAATAATCATACAGGGCTTTGATCGTTTCCTCAGGCCAAAGGCACAGCCTGGCGGGTGCCTTCAAATGCATTCCCTTTACCTGCCTGGATACGCTTTTATCACTGAACAGAATCACTGCCTCTCTGGCATATTTTCGGTCCATAAAGTCTTCTAAATGTGCCAGTGCATAATAATCCAGGCGTTTCCGGTCATTCACCAGGACCAGAATCACCTTCTGCTCATTGATCCGGAAACGCACACAGAAAAGCTTCCAGACAAGGGCTCCATGCAATACAGGCACCAGTTCCTTAAGCATGCTTCAACACTTTCCCGATATGGCCGCCCGGATGGTTGCGTTTAAACTGACTGATATCCAGATTCATCTTTTTCGCAATCATCATTGCCAGCCCCTGAAGGACAATCAGGTTCATGGTCGTGGAATTATTCGGCATAATGTTCCATAGATCCCCTTCGTGAACCAAATCCAGCACAATACAATTTGCAATCTCCCTGGTAAGCGTACTTTCCTTTGCAAAGGTCAGGAGCCACAGGTTCACCTTCCGCTCTTTTAGCTGCCTTGTCAGATAGATTGATTCCGCTGTCTCCCCGCTCTTAGTAAGGATAATCACCAGGTCGCCGTCTTTGACTAACCCCATATCGCCGTGGACGGCAGAATTGGTATGTAAAAAATATGCGTCCAGTCCCAGGGAAACCATCGAGCCGACAAATTTATCACAGATCGGCACGTTTTTCCCTAACCCGGATACGATAATCTTATGCCCTTTTTCCAGGGTATCGACTGCCTCGTCCACCAGTCTGGTAAACGCCTCCTGGTTCAGGGAATGGATCGAATGATTAATCTCCTCCAGTTGTTTCTCAAAATATGTTATCATAACACATCCTCCAGATAGTATAAGCCATTGTAAAATGCGCCGCAGATGGAATCGTAATCCTGCCAGGCATATGTCGTTAAGGAAAGCCAGATCACGGCATGCAGCAGTTTTATTTCACCTGGATCCGCACCGGTCAGTGCAAAGAATTCCTGCTCCATATCTTCCCAGTGGTTTGGCTGGATGGAAAGTGCAACCTCATTTTCCCCGATTTCCAGCCGGAAGTTCTTCAGGTTGAACTGGTCGTAGTTGCCTGCGATGGAATAGTAAAGCTTCGCCCAGTCATAGCGCATGTCCCCATACAGCTCGGTAAACCCAAAATAACCTCTCGGATCAATCAGAACAGGGGAGCCGTCCTCCCTGAGCATCAGGTTAGAAAATGTACAGTCCCCATGAATGAAGGAAAACTGATCACACGTAAGCTCCTCCAGCTTTTTCTCTAATTCCCGCTTATAAAAATATACATTCCTGCATTCTTTTCCATTAATCCGGATTGTCTTTTCTCTGGCAAAGGGAACGAGATCCTCAATCTTCCGAAGCCGGTCCATCGTTTTATTAAAATACGCTTCCTTCATGCTGAAGGAATCCGCCGGTATCGATTCCGATTGATGCAGCTCATGCAGCGCGCTAATAAGCCTCCCAAGGATTTTTCTTTTTTCCTCATAGGATAACTGGCATTCATAAATGTTCTTTCCCTTTATGTACTCCATTCTCAGGGGATTCGTATCATAAATACGGGGCAGTATCTTACTGTTTCTCTCCTTCGCCTTTTCATACCAGGCGCATTCCCTGACAGCGAGCCGCTTCCCCTGCTCGTCCACCGCCTCTTTTACCAGTACATCCCCGTCTACCGTAATACGGTTAAACGGACGGCATTTTTCCCTGCCAAGCTTTTCATATTCTTCTAAAAGGCCAAACTCCCTCGTTCCAGCCAGGCTGATTTCCTCAAATACCATGTTCCTGGACTGCATCCAGCGGACGAATTCACCACTCTCCGGCACGTCAGAAAGCTGTGCTTTATCGCGGAAAAGGAAAAAACCAGCCACGCCATGTTCAGAGGAACGCTCTTCCACAAATTGGCTGCCCGCATAACTCCATCGGCATGGAAATGTTTTTGAAATCCCAATATAATCAGGCATCTCACCAGAGGATGATATATGCTCTTTCTCATATACATCCGGTAATCGGAACTCCTCCGGCAGAATCAAATCCGACCATATCAGCATAAATGGCTGGTGTTCCGGGATTTTCTCCAATGCCTGAAGGATCCCTGAGCATGTCCCGCTGCCTTTCGCATCTGCAACCTGATATTTTACCTCTGCAAATGCTCCCAGATATTCCCGCAGGACTTCTTTGTGGTAATCCGCAATGATAATGAACCGTTTATCGGGATACTTACGGAACAAATGAAAGATCATGGGAAGGTTGTCGATCGGGACTAATGCCTTGGGTTTATTCTTTGTCAGGTGCTTAAGCCGTGTCCCTTTGCCGCCGGCTTGTACAATAATATATTCCACTGCTTACTCGTCTCCTTTATCTCTGTAGCGCTTCTTTTACCTGGTTCAGATAGCTGTAGCCATATCTGGTATCCGGTTCTAAATAATTCCCTTCTCCCCACTCATTCCAGGCATTAATAAACAGGTATTCATTTCCTTCCCTCCGGCTAAGCTGCAATGCCTTTCTTAAATATTTTCCAAACCGCTTCGGTGTAGAACCTAAGGTTACTACGGCCCTGTTTCCACGCCTGGGCGAATCATCAAAATCTACAAATACTGTTCTGAATTCATTTTTTTGATGCGGGCAGTGGAGCATTTTTCGATTTACTTTTCCATAATCAAAGGTACGTATGGCAAAATAATTCCACAATATGCTCCGTTTGTTTTTGGGCTGCAAAAAGGCAAACTTATTCATCGCTCCCGCCCGGCTTTTCCCTGGTTCAAAATCCACAGAACCATTTACCCAGCGGCTCTTTGCCACATGATCACGCCATACATCCATAGATACAATAAAAATTCCGGAAAAACCATCCTTCTTTGCACACTCATTCCAATAACGGAGCATATCATTAAAATGTGGTATATTTCTCAGTCGATAGATTAACAGAACAGGACAATTTTCCTCTTTGATATAGCGTTTATCCATAAAAAACTGGCGGAAATACTCATAATGTAAGTTCCATTCCTCTTCCCCGCCATAATCCTGGGGAATTAATATTTCTTTTTCTCCACCTGCCCCATGCCATGTTCTCGTCCAGGGCTCGTTCGCCCATGAAAAGCAATACTGAAAATCGATCTGCTCATTATGGAGCAATTTCTCCGCAGGCTTTTCCAGAACCATTCTTCCGCCAAACCAATAGTGGTAAAAGCAAAAACCATAAATACCTGCCTTTTTAGCAAGATCAATCTGCCATTCCATCACTCCGTCGTCCAGCAAATTATAATAATGATTATGTAATGGCTTTCTTGGCTGATTATGTCCTAAAAATAATGGCTGTGCTTTCTTTACGTTGACCCATTCTGTAAATCCCCGTCCCCATGCACGATTATTTTCCGGAATTTCATGAAATTGAGGAAGATAAAAGCTAATCAGTTTCATGTCTACACACTCCATATCACTTCTTCTAATGAGACAATCGGGCAATGTACCTGCTTTTCCAAAATCATTTTAATCGATTCAAAAGAGGAATATGGCGTAACAATAATTACATCTGTTTCAGGCAAATGATCTTCCGGAAAATATACGGTATCAATCCTCGCAAGCGAGCAGCTGATATCACGGTCAATCCCATAATCGATAGAAATAGAACTGCCGGAAAGCTCTTCTGTAAGCCTGTTGGCCAGTTCTGCCATCCCGTAAATCGCAATATGGCAATATTCCATTTCCTCAAAATAGGATACCACGGATTTCCCTTCGTGCTTGATCTCCAGCCAATGATTTAACAACTGAAAATGATCGGACAGTACTTCAATACGACTCTTCAACCCCTCGATCTCTTTCTTTTTACTTTTGCATGTCATAAAATACGACGCTGTCATACTGCCCAATGCGGTGATTCCTAATGATAATCTCATGAAAACAGTTTCCCACCTCTTTTCTCTAATTCCCACATATAGTAATTCTCCACTATACCTATGTCATCCACTTTATGGCCAAACTGAATGGTGCCCAAATCGACAATATCACTCTTCATTACTGATTGTTCCAAAAGCTCTTCTAATTCAGGCTTGGGGGTAATTCCATCTTTTTGCATCATACTAACCTGTTCAAACTCTTCGGGCGTATATGTTCCCCAATTTAAAATCTTAGTAAAAAAGACTTCATCAACGCCCAGCTCCTGTCCCCACCGCACAAAGTCCGGCATTTCTTTATAATTCTCTCTCTGGACAACAAAATTCATTCGAAAATAGCTCAGTTCACCTTTACGTCGGAGCTCTGAAGCAAACTTCATATTTTGCTTCAATACATTAAAATTTCCTCCACGTATACGTCGGTAGGTTTCCTCAGAAGCAGCATCAACAGAAACCGTCAGCATAATCTTTGCGTGATTTGCCTTTTTAAATTTTTCCCAATTCACGGGTGTAAACAGCAGGCCATTTGATAGCAGACGGATATACTGTGGATTACACGTTTCCGCCTCATAAATGCTCCGATAGGAGGGACTGGCAAACACCTCACCGCTGCCTGCTAAAATCAAAAATTTGCAGTGAGGAAGATAATCTGTTATCACCTTGTCCGCTATTTTATTTACTACTTCTAATTCTTTCCCTTTCGCGAAATGAACTTCCTTGCGACAGGTAATACAAGCAAGATTACAGGAAGAATCGTATCCCAACGCCAAGGTTTCTGGAAATGGAGCGATTGGTTTGTATGGCCTGTCTTCCACCGGCATATCAACACAGTCCTCTCTCTTCTTGGCAACAAATAGCGGGCACATACTTTTATCGCAAAAATGAAATGTTTTGTTTTCTGTAGATAAACATAAAATCTTATGTAAAACTGAGTGCCATACCTCATCCCGTTCCTTATCAAAGATATTATCCAAACTTTGTGATACAAAGGTAGTACAGCAGCTGCGCGTATCCCCATTAGATAATATCTCCAAATGATTTCGCATGGTATTGCAATCCAGATCATAGTAGGAGCGGTCAAATATAGTTTGTCTTAACAGGACAGACGGAAATTCAAGGATACATTTATATCCTATAAAGTCTCTGTTCTCCATCAGTCCTAATAACAATAACTTTTCACGGATTTCTTCATCTTTCGTGACGGCAACAATAATAAAATATTGGCTCCAGTCCTGTACTTCATCAGGATGAATGATCGGAATTCCGGTGTGACTTTCCGAACGCTTAAAGGAATCAATAAATGCCTCCGGTTTTTTGGGCAGCTTATGTTTCAGCAGAAATTGGCACATATTTCCCGTTCCCCAGACAGCCAATTTTCGATCTTTGGGGAGCATAACAGGATCCAGGAACCAAAAAAATCTTCCTCATAGACGTAATCTTTTCCGTAGGCCATACCTCTCTGCTGCAGCCTTTTTTCTTTCTCAGTTTTATCAAAATCACAGAGTATGATCTGATCATGCGCGTTATCTTCGATTGCCAAGTCAACATCATCAACGATGCCCAGAATGTCCAGGTTTTCAAACATATACATAAAGTCTTTGGCTACCCGGTTCTTACCACAAATAATATATTTCATTCCAACACCTTCTCTTATATTTGTTCCAAGCGGTCGGCAAACTGTTCCATCGTAAAGTATTTTTCATATGTCTTCCGCGCCTCTCCCTCCATTTTCCATAGTTCATCTTTATGCACTATGCACTCTTCCATAATTTTCGCCAGTTCATCCGTATCATCGAGTTCAAACAGCCGCCCATTCACCCTATCCTCGATTATTTCTGCAATTCCGGCTGTACTGCTGACAATACATACCTTTGAATTCATCATAGCCTCCGTGGCCGCAATCGACATGGTTTCCTGTTCCGAGGCAACGACTACCACATCAATTTTCGTAAATATATTGATCATCTCCCTGCGGCTTAGTTCACCAGTAAACTGTATGTTATGAATTCCACATGCCAACTGCTTAATCATTTTCTCGTAGTCCTGACATGCAGGATCATCCCGTTTCCCTATAATTAAAAATCTTGCCTGCTCATATACTTCCTTTCGCAGAAGTTTAATAGCTTTTATAAAAATATCCTGCCTCTTTATGGGATGGAGTGTTCCAATGACAGCAAATGTAACGAAACCATCTTTCCCTTTTTCTCCGCCGGAAAATTCTTGTGGAGAATTCCTGCATATATCAGGGATTCCATACGGCAACACCGTAATGTCTGCGGCTCCTGCATGGCGTATAAAGTTTTTCTTCGCTTTTTCACTCACTGCATAGAGAGTTATGCCCTTCTCCTGACATTCCGATACGGAAATGTCGTTCCAAAATCTCATCCCTGAATAGCAGATATCACTCTCATGGAGCCAAAGGGCAGTCTTGTGGTGCTTTGCAATTTCTGATGCACAGAAAATCATCGGGTATGTATTGACGAGAATCTTATCAAATCCAGATGTCCACTTGAGGTTTTCCCACCCAGCAAATTGCAGATTAGGCGCAATAAGGAAATTTATCCCCTGTGATTGAAATTCACATTGAAATGTTCCATCACACTTTTCTGCCGCCACATATACTTCGTATCCCTTGGTTTTTAATGCCAATGCGGCGTATACCGCTGACAACGCTCCCCCATGATAACCCAATGGGTTCGTGATTATCAGACAGCGTTTTTTATCTTTGATGGTTCGATGCGGCAAAACCAAATCGTTTTCCGGCTTCTTATTCCGGCCCAAATACTCCTGGCAATGCCATATTCTTTTTCTATCACATCCCAAATGCAATAATTGTTCCTTCATTTGTATATCTGATATACTCATGACAACAATTCTGTCGTATTTCATATTAAGAATTGATTTTGGTGCAAAAATCGGTTTTCCGTCTAAAATACTCCCCTGCTTTTGGATAGCATTATCTATAAAGGCAATGATCTCATCCTCGCTGCTTATATCATTTTTATACTTTTCATAAATATTGCCTGTTCCAAAAATGATTATCCGCATTTCCCTTCACCCTTTCCTCTTAGCCCGTATGTTACTTAGATGCAGTTGTATTTTTCAGAAAAAGAAACAGCAATATGCCGGATTGCCTTCTTAATAATCGAATGTCCCCTCTAATAATTGGTATACACTACATCTCCGAATCCCTTTTTCATATAGCTGCAAAATCACCTCTCCTATCTTCCATTCAAAAATCGCTG
This sequence comes from bacterium 1XD42-76, assembly GCA_009917545.1. Classification (GTDB taxonomy): domain Bacteria; phylum Bacillota; class Clostridia; order Lachnospirales; family Lachnospiraceae; genus QZDW01. The sequence goes on along the minus strand of QZDW01000030.1, from coordinate 23,213 downwards.
TCGGTACAGTATTTTTATAAGGCTTTACAATTGCAAATGCTGGTATTGTCTGGCAGAAACTATCCCGATAGCTTTCTCCTGTGATATCTATATATCGGAGTCTCCCTGAGTACTCTGCCTAACTTATTATCCTTTGATTTATCCGTATAGGTAAATACAATCTTATCGGAAAACTTATAAAACGAGTAATAATCATACAGGGTTTTGATCTTTTCCTCAGGCCAGCGGCATAGCCTGGCAGACATCTCTAAGTGCATCCCTTTTATCTGCCTATATACGCTTTTATCACTAAACAGAATCACTGCCTCTTTGGCATATTTTCTCTCCATAAAGTCTTCTAGATGTGCCAGAGCATAATAATCCAAACCCAAGAGATATACATATTAAATCATCCTTTTTCGCTATTTTCAAAATACTTTCTTTTATCCTATCATAGCTTTTCCATGCATTTTGAGGCGGACACAGCACACGTTTCATTTCACGTGCAGTATGAAATAAATCATTATTTACTCCATTTCTGCCATACTTTCCTTCTACAATGATGACTGAACGTCCCTTCCACAGCTCTTTAAATAAAGGGAATATGGCCTTGTTACATAAGCGTCATAATAGCTGCGCCTCATATCGAGAAACTTCAATATATCTTTTCTCGTTTGAAAAGCCATATAGTCTCTTATTATGTCCGCTGCTTCTTCATTAAATCTTTCCAAATTTTTAAAATTCTGAGCAACGGCTATATTGATTGAAGGATGATCTGATCGTATAATCTGAAGCAGCCTTCTGCGCAGCGTCTCGGAAGTCTCCTGGAACCAGTCCCGGTTATTCCCGCACATAATTTCGAATTCCCCGTCGCCAAAACGGCAGAGAGAACTGTGGTCACGAATCATTTTTTTATAGTTTTTCCGCTGAATCAATTTGTGGCGTTATCTCTATCCCCCATTCATATGGGGCGCTGTCAAGCCGGTTTTCTAATATTTTTCTTTTTTTCGTTCCTCCAATACCTCCTGGATCCTGCTTTTGAATATTTTTATATCGTTTGGTTCCTTCCAAAAAGCAATTACCTTTTCATTTGGGATGCCCAGTTTTTTACAACTTTGTTCTATTGATTCATACTTAATGATCGATATAATAATATAGTCATAATCCATCTCTGACAGCTGTTCCGGGGAGTAAACGGTTATTTAGTTTTTCCATGACACTCCCTGTTTCGTACTATCGCTGTCTACAAATCCTTCCACTGTACATTCATCCCTATCAATCATCGAGTAAATGTACTCCGCATGATATCCAACTCCCCAAATGTATATTTTTCACTTATTCAGCTCCCTCTTCACATACTTATGCTTTCCAAAACCAGACATCATACTGTGCCTAGGGCTTCTCTTCCTGATATCGCTTCCTAATCGCAGTGTTTTTTCCATACTGTCTGGTTTACAATCCCTACGTAACTCTGGATTATTTTCACTACTTTTAAACTGACGTTTTCTTCAATGTAGTCTGGTACTCTTGACGGTAGTACTCCTGCCTGACTCATCATTACAGCCATTTCAACAGCCTGACTTACACTTTCTTTTCCAATTCCTGCCAAAATAAAGTTTCCTTTATCTAAAGCCTCCGGCCGCTCTGTTGAGGTCCTGATGCAGACTGCTGCAAAGGGCATCCCTTTAGAGCAAAAAAAAGCGCTTTCTTCCGGCAACGTTCCGCTGTCTGATACGACACATTTTGCATTCATCTGTAAATGAACATAATCAATAAATCCAAAAGGCTCCATTGGCTGCACAAGCGAAGGAAATTCAAACTTTCTCTGCAGAACAAACTTTCTGCTTCTGGGATGCAGACTATAAATAATGGGTATTTGGTAATGATCCGCCAGAACCGCTATTGATTCCATCAATTGATAAAAATTCTTCTCATTATCCATATTCTCTTCCCTGTGTGCAGATAAAAGAATATATTTTTGGGGTTCCAAATTAAGGCAGCTTAAAACTCTGCTTTTACAAATTGTACTTAAGTGTCTGTCCAACACCTCAGCCATCGGAGACCCCACTACAAACGTTCTTTCCTTTGGTGTTCCCTCCTGGTTCAGATATCTTCTCGCATGCTCAGAATAGCATAAATTCACATCTGAAATATGATCGACAATTCTCCGGTTAATTTCTTCCGGCAGGTTTTCATCAAAACAGCGATTTCCTGCTTCCATGTGGAACACTGGTATTTTTAAACGTTTGGCAGGGATTGCTGAAAGGGCGGAATTCGTATCCCCGAGAATAAGCAGCACATCTGGCTGGCATTCAGTCATCAAACGAAAACTCCGATTAATAATATTTCCGAGCGTTTCTCCCAAATTTTCACCAGCTACATCCAGATAGTAATCCGGTCTGCGAAGTCCCAGTTCTTCGAAAAACACCTGATTTAATGAATAGTCATAATTTTGGCCTGTATGTACCAGAATATGGTCGAAATAAAGGTCACACTTTTTTATAATTTCCGACAAACGGATAATTTCCGGCCTGGTTCCAATGATCGTCATTAGTCTGATTTTTTCCACAGTTACACTTCCTCATAATAAGTATCCGGTCTTTCTTTATCAAAATTTTCATTTGCCCAAATAACCGTAATAAGATCGTCCTCACCGATATTCACTATATTATGCACATAGCCGGGCGGGATATAGAGTACTTCAAGCAGTCTTCCTGATACCGTATGCTCCGTAATTACCCCAGTCATCTTATTTCGCATTTTAATCAGTGCTTTTCCTTTTACTACAAGGAACTTTTCCACTTTTGTATTATGCCAGTGATTTCCCTTTACGATTCCTGGCTTAGCAATATTGATCGAGATTTGTCCTGTGCTTTCTGTATGTATAAACTCTGTAAAAGAACCTCTCGTATCAGCATGCATGGACAGGGGCGCTTTAAGAGAATCCTCTTTCATATAGCTTAAAAATGTACTATACATTTTCTTTGTCAATTCATCGCCTATATCCGGAATCTGTAAACTTTCATTTTGCTTTTTAAAATAATAAAGCATTTTCGCAAGTTCCCCTACCCGAACCTCATATATTGGCTGCAATACAGGATATAAATTCTCACTGCTGGTTTCTAATGACCGGATAATAGCATTGATAACATCATCAATATATACCAGCTGAATGACCGCATCCGCATTATGGATACAGATCTCTTTTTCTCTTGCAATATTATAACAAAAAGTAGCTACCACACTATTATAATCAGGCCTGCACCACTTTCCGAAAACATTTGGAAAACGATAGATTGTTACTCTTCCTCCCGTATCATGGGAATATTGTTTTAGAATCCGTTCAGCCTCCAATTTACTCTTCCCATATGGATTATCCAGTTCAGCTTGAGCGGAAGATGCGAATATGATATGCGGAATATTATTGTTTTTTTTGAGATAGTCTATCAGTCTCCTAGTAGTTTCTGCATTCCCTTCCCAAAATTCTCTTTCCTCTTTGGGGCGATTCACTCCTGCAAGATGTACAATAGAGGTACATTGAGCCGTGAATTTTTCTATCTCTGCTTCTGTTGTATTATGATTACACAACAATAATTCCTCCATTCCCCGACTGCATAACTCCGACTGTAAGTTCTTCCCAATAAAGCCGTCAGCCCCGGTAATTAAGACCTTCATTACTTCTCCCCCCATTTCTTTAATTGCCGCTGTACATAGGGCTGCTGTAATAATTTTTCCTTTACCTGCTCCACATCCAGTTGCCTTGTATTTGCTGACGTGAATTCTTTTAAATGAGCTCTCTTCCGATTACCATTCGTAAAGTAATTATCATAGTTTAAATTTCTATTGTCTGCCGGAACCTGATAATACTCTCCAAAATCAATCGCTCTTGAGCATTCTTCATTCGTCAGCAGCGTTTCATGCATTTTCTCCCCATGCCGGACCCCTATCATACGAATATCTGCTTTTACATGGAACAGCTCGCATACTGCCTGAGCTAAAGTGCCAATCGTACAGGCCGGCGCTTTCTGTACCATAATATCTCCAGCTTCCGCATTCTCAAAGGCAAATATCACCAGCTCCACCGCTTCATCTAAACTCATTAAAAACCTAGTCATCATCGGTTCTGTTACTGTAAGTTGCTTTCCTTCCATAATCTGATTAATAAAAAGCGGTACTACCGAACCTCTGGAACAAAGTACATTTCCATAGCGAGTCCCACATATTAATGTCTCTTCCGCATCTACTGTCCTGGACTTTGCTACAAACACCTTCTCCATCATTGCTTTAGAGGTCCCCATAGCATTCACTGGGTATGCAGCTTTATCCGTAGACAGACACACTACCTTTTTCACCTTATTTTCTATCGCTGCTGTAAGGACATGCTCCGTTCCCAAGATGTTCGTCTTTACAGCTTCTATTGGAAAAAACTCGCAGGAGGGAACCTGTTTCAATGCGGCTGCATGGAAAACATAATCCACGCCATGCATAGCATTCCTGATACTCCAAATGTCCCTGACATCCCCAATATAGAATTTGATTTTCTCTGCGTGCTCCGGACACCAGGATTGGTATTCGTGCCGCATTTCGTCTTGCTTTTTCTCATCACGTGAAAAAATCCGGATTTCACCGATATCTGTCCGCATAAATCTTTTCAGTACGGCATTTCCAAAGGAACCTGTCCCTCCTGTAATTAATAAAGTCTTATCTTCAAACATATCTCTCTACCTTTTTGTTAGTTTATCATAAAATATATGTCCGATATGAGCTGGATTAAAAGGATGGTTAATGGCATTTTCTATTTTTTGATAATCCATATCTTCTTTTTCATATTTCAGTAAAGAATCCAGTAATTCAAATACGAAATACATTTTACTGTCTTCTTCCAGGGGATTTAGTAATAAGAATTCTCTTACTCCTGACAGAATTCGACTTTCCAGCTCTTCTTCCCTGTCTGACTCTATCGCGCATTTTATCATGGTTTCGTCTGCAAAATGTACAAAAATACGTTGTAGCTTTTCCTCCGTCGTTAGTTTACAGGCCCCGCCTCCTAAGCTACGTATTTCCCCTGTTATCTCTCTCATCCTTTTGTCTGTAAGATAACCTTTATATTCGTTTTCCGGAATCTCCCACTCCGTAAAAAGTTTGTTCAGCTCTGTATATATTTCATTGAACATGTCATGCTCATAGGTATAGTATTTACCTACAGACGCGTTCATGTCAGCTCTTTCGTATATAAAAAATTCGTATACAGCCTGGCTCAATACAACTGCGCTTTTCACATCAGAAGCAATACTTATATTAAATAAGGTGTCCGCACCATACACATCATTACGGAACGGATGGGCTTCCATAAGACTGCGCCGATACAAATTTGCCTGATTCTGAGCTAATAGACTTTTGACAAAATAAGGCCATGCTTTCCTTACCTCGTCTTTCTCCAAATAAACACTGTCTCGTAATACTTTTCCATCCAGATTGCCAATATTATAGTTTAAAATCTGCTGATTCTGATCACAGGAATGTATTATCACTTTCGTCCATACTACATCCGGATGATATTTCTCGACACTCTCAGCCATTAATGATAAAGCTCCCGGGCAAAGCCGGTCGTCAGAATTAACTATATAAATATATTCTCCATTTGATTCCTGAATTCCCCGATTGAAACTTGCATAAATCCACATATTTTTCTGATGTATCACTTTCATGCAGGGATAATGAGCTGCCAATTCGTCTGCAATATACGGGGTATTATCCGTTGAACCATCATCAATCACTATCAATTCATAATCCTGATAATCCTGATCCAGTATACTTTTTACAGCCAACGGAAAATACTTTTCATTGTTATAAACCGGCATTACTACGCTAATACACGGCATTTTTATTCCCTCGCTCTTCTTCATGAATCTTTATTTGAAAACGTTTTATATCATCAAAGTACTTTGCATGCTCTTCGATCCATCCCTCTTCCTTGTTCCACCATTGCAACTTTATAAGGAAATCAATCTGGTCTTCATTAAAGCGGTAACGAATCAATCTTGCCGGATTTCCTCCAACAATGGAATAAGGTTCCGTATCTTTTACAACATTGGCACCAGAGGCTATAATTGTGCCATCTGCTATGCAGACTCCCTCCATGATCGTTGCACCATCTCCTATCCATACATCATTCCCTACTTCGATCACATATCCGTTTTGGGTATATTTATATTCGTCAAATATACTGTTTTGGACGTATGATTTCCGAATTACAGATTGTGTCGAATAAAACATAGGATGCACAGAAACAAATTTTTTAGTTGGATGCTGCCCCTGCACTACTTTGATATTAGGGCCAATGCAGGAATATCTTCCAATTTGAACATAAGAAAAAACTGTATTTCTAGCAATATAGGAAGCATATCCTATTTTGCAGTTATTCAAATGTACTCCGCTGACGATTGCATTTCTTCCTTCGAACTTTGTGTGGATATCTATCCATGTATCATAGTCCGCATAAATATTTTCATCTAAGTACGGTGTCCCTACCACACATTTACTCAACCCATTTTTCGCTATCTCTTCATAAATTTCCTTTTTCGTATCATATCTGGTTGAAATGTATATTTTAAACCCATCCTGAATTTTTTTTATTTCCTTAAGACTAAAAACTTTTTTTCCATCAATCATCTGTCCCGCTTTATTTGAATCAATAAAACCGTATACCCTCTCTCCTCCTAAGCGATTCAGCCAGAGCTTTCCTATCCCCCCGCAGCCAAATAAGAACAATCTTTCCTGTTTATTCATATGCTATATCTAAAATATTTCTCCTGTTTTTAGTAATTTTTTTATTCGTACAACCTCATCAAAGCATACCGTGAGCTATACAATAACGTACCCATAGAGAATTTTAAAAAAGTTCCCCCATCCCCCCTTATCATTGATATGAAAAATGATTTTTTGCTACTTTTACTGGACTTTTCTTGGCTGGTCTCTTTAAAACATGATCCTTCTTTTCAATTTTCTACAATTACATATATAAAAATCTATATGAATAGTTTTCAATAACACACTCTGATATATAAAGCAACAGACAGTAAAATATAATCCGATACAATTAAAGTCAGTTATATTAGAATAGAATCGTAATCAACCCTTTTAAAAATATCCAGTACTCCTCCCTTTGTTGCATTATAAATACTTACCCCGTTCTTTTCTGCAATTTTTTTTAATTTTTCATACTGCTTCCACAAATTGTATCTTGTATATAATTGCACACTAAAATCTGCTATTACCTCCCCACTATTCGATGCATAAGTATCTTTATTTCCTACTATACTTTGATTTCTATTGTAAAAATAACTATATTGTCCTGTAACAATCTCACTATGTTCAATACCAACAAGATATATTTTTTTGAATCCCATATAAATCGCTAATTGAATACAGTCTATTGTAACTGAATACCCGCATAGCATCTTATTGGTTATATCTATTTCATCATAATAGTCAACATTCAGACTATCCAAATACATGTAGTTTATTGCTTTTTCCTTCAAACTACTGCACTTGTCTACCATCTTTTTTTCAGAAATATTAATGAAAAACTGTACGTTTCCGGTTCGCTTTCCCATCTCGCAAAGCCATTCCTGCGCAGTATTTTCATTAAATTTAGACGTATAAGTAAATTGCGCCAAACAATAATAGTCCGGCCTGATCATATCATAATCCTTGTGTAAATAAAAATTCGAGACAACCATCTTTCTGGCATGTCTGATTTTCGTTAAATCCGTATTTTTTATACTGGGTCCATTACCTATAATAAAAATTTCTTCTCCACAGTGGATATTATGAAATTTATTGTTCGCACATATTATATCCTGATATTTTGAAGGAACTGCAACTTCCGATTTTGTTAAATATTGATAAAACGGTTTTTCCTGTTTTATATCATTTAAATATACGATAGTTTTATCAAAGGCATACTTACTTTTTAACTCATCCAAAATTTCATTTTCTTTATAAAAAGCGGAAATTACGACTGCATCTACATTATCCCATATAATTTTATCAGCAGATAAAACCGTTTTTCCCATAAACTTAGTTCCACATTTCCCATTATCAACAATCGCCTGAACATTATATTCAGAAATATCTGTATACTGAAAAAGTTTTACTGTATTTTCTGCCGCTCCCCAAATTACAATATTTTGTTTTTCATTCAATACAGTCAACTTACCATTTATTAACTGTATACTTTCTTCAAGATACATTTCAATACCATCCCTATTTACTTAATTGTTCAAGATACAAATAGAATAATATCACTTTAAATTGCCAGATTTGTCGAGTGCCCCATATGATATTGGATATAAGCCCTAAAGATATTGTTCTTCCTATCTATGACTCTGCCGAGATTTCCCCTTGCATCTATTCTCCGCCTTGCCTTTATCATAAAACAACTTATATAAGGACGCGTCAATTACACCATTGGGTTTTTGTCATTATTAACGTAAGCTATAGCAGAATACCCCTATATGTAAATCTAATATATTAATATATTCAACTTACATTACATGATTTTCTATCTATAATCGTAAGGAAAAAATGTCACTTTGGGCGAAGTTTATACGGTTTTGATAGCCTGCAATCTTTGACTATGCCAACATATATCCAAATGTCTGGCAGATCATCTTCAAGGCGTTATGTTGAAATATAATTCTAAAATATTTGCAGAATTATAGGAATTAATTGTATACTTTATTCTAAATATATTTTAGCGCGACCCCCATCACACAATTGATTATTAAAAAACTTTATTCTTGTAGGTTAATTTCTTAGATTCCTCATGTTTATAATACTGTTTTCAGGTAAGAGTAGTAATGCGATTTTCATTTTTAATGTATGGCGTAAACACCAATTCCTATATGCATTCTTTCTCTAGTCCATTTTCTATTTTTACAGCTAATGTTACACTACTTAAAATTTTTACCTTCCCACTTATTCGTATACGAATATCTCTTTTCAATCTTTCAACATATACCGAAGAAATAGTTTTTTTGATAATAATAATTTCTGTCTATTCAGCTTTATTCTAAAAACAATAAAATCAACTTCGTGTAATTTTATTACACATATTTCTATTATCCGACCATAGAAACACACTATTGTCTCAAATATCTTAAAATACTGTTTTTCTATATATCCAGTTATAGAAGTTCTTACTTCATCTTCTCCCAGCAATCTTAAATATCTACTTTTAAGCTCTTCAATTTCTTTTACTGGAAGTCCCACTTTCAAGAAAAATGTTTCACCATCATATGGCCAAAAAGGTTCTGTGAGACTTCTATTACCAATAAAATATGGTAAAAAAGAATTTGGTGAATAGACTGCATGATACGCTGTCCTGTGTGCTCCATCATTCACTACAAGTGGATATTCTATTACAGAGCCGGCATTAGTATTAGGTGCAAACCCTCTCTTTTTTATAGAATTTATCAGCAATTAATCCTTATCGTCATTTAGGAATTTCAATACATTTACGACATATGGATATTTACTGCACATATAATCAAAATGGTTATATTATTCAACTCTCGTTCTTTTGCTCCCACTCCAAATAAAATGGTCCGTATAAACTTTTCCCTCAATATTTTTATCGCCATTATAAAATAGGCTTTTCTTGTATCTGTATTGAATAAAAGTTTTTATATACGATTCAGTACTCGAATCAGACATGAAAAAGCATTGGGTGCTCCTTCGGATTCTTGCATTCATTTAAACTTTCAGTATATCCAAGTCAAAAAAACTTTTAATACGGTTTACTATAATTCTCAGAAGAAAAGAGTTTCAAAAAGATTACATTCAACGTCACTTTTTAAGATATAGCAAAAAAATGTATGTTCGCATCCCCCGTAATAATAAATCATCATTTTCTATAATAGGGTATCCGATTCTTTGGAATACCTCTAACTATTTGATTTCCAATAAAACATGTATTGAATGAGCAGGCAGGTTATTCTCTAAACCTTATGATTCTTGCCGGAACGCCTCCCACAACTGCGTATGCCGGTACATCTTTTGTAACTACTGCATTCGAACCGATAACTGCTCCTGTACCAACCTTTACGCCGCATAAAATTTTTGCTCCCGCCCCAATCCATACGTCGTTTCCTATCAATACCCGTTTAATCTCTGCCTTTTGGTTTTTTATTAAATCATCTTTTGCGAAAGAATGATTATGGTCGATTATTTGTACATATCCGCCTATAATTGTGTTATCCCCTATGACTAATTTATCCTTTATTGTAATCATGCAATGCCTGCCAATCACCACGCCATTCCCTATATATACTTCAGGATTAGGTTTTGTCAGTTGAAAATAAGCATATTCTCTAATAACAACATCGTTTTTCATTTTTAATATCGCATGATCTGTCAATTGAAATTCAACATGTCTTTTTATGCAACAATGCTTTCCATATTGATTAAAATGTTTTAATTCATAATAAAGAGTAAGGAGCCTCTGTATAAGTCCTCCATGATTTCTGTAAGACGCTTTATCAAATTCGTTTTTCGCCATATAAACATATTCCCTTTTCTTTTTAATTTTTGTAGAACTACAAGTACTAATTACAGAAAAATATTCTCATCACTTTTTAATGTACTAATTAAAGTGGAATATGCCTTCTCACATTCAATCACAGCCAATGTACCATGTGCAAATTTCACCTGTCTTTGGCAATCACTTTTTCGCAAAAACTCTGACAGCTTTTTTTCATCTAAGTCGCTTTTCACAGATAAATCTCTTACAAAATAAGGTATATTTGTTTGAACTATTTGACTATTATCATATTTTATTTGTCCGTTAAAATTTTTAAAATACCTGTGACTGACATTCAAATGCTCTTCTGCCAAATAATAAAACGTATAGCCTGCGTTTGCCCCCATCATTACTATTTTTCCATCATCCCGTATCATCTTTCCATAAACGCTGTCAAGACTGAATGCATCCGGACCTATATCCAGATATTCCTCTGTCCTTGCCCCTGATACTGCAAAAGAAAAAATGGGATGCCACGTCCTTTTCACATAGGGCATATTCCTAAAATACTCTGTTAGTATTCCCACATCAGATGGAGTGTTTTGTACGTCAAACACTTCATTTTTGCAAAAACTATAAGAAAAAGTCGGCATAATCAATGTTCCTTCTTCTCCTATTGCCTCAAGTAAAGTCTCTGTAATTCTTTCCAGGAATTCCTGTTTCTTTAATAATGGCTTCCCTAAATTCATCAACTGGGAATGTACACATATGACATCGCCCTGCTTCACCCCCAATGATTTCAGCGCCTCATATAAATCAATGGTGCTGATTATATGCTTCCCGATACTCGATATGTTTACATTCTGCATTGAGTCTACCTCTCATTTTAAATAGATTCCTGTAATTTCTTTCTGTCGATTTTTCCATTCGCCGTCATTGGCAATTTGGACATCTGTATAATCTTAGACGGAACCATATAATATGGCAGATTATTTTTAAGGTACGCAACAATATCTTCCTGAACTGCCGCGCCCATAACAAATAAAATAATTTTATTTCTTACATTGTCATATATACAGCAGCAGTGTTCTATTTCATCCATGCCTGAAACCAGGGTCTCTATCTCGCCTAATTCGATTCTATGTCCCATATGTTTAATCTGAAAATCCTTTCGCGAAACATAGAGCAGTTCCCCATATTCATTATATTTAACCAGATCCCCTGTCCGATAAATATATTCAATATATTTATTATTTAATGGGTTCTGTACAAAAACCTCTTTCGTCTTTTCCTGATTATTATAGTATCCTCTGGAAATCGAGGTCCCCCTGACACAGAGCTCCCCTGTTTCCCCTTCTCCTACCAGGCAGTTATTTTCATTTAAGACCAGAATATCCGTATTCCTTGCAGCCTTTCCTATGGGTAATGGTTCGCTGTCTTCAAATTCCCTGTCCACAATGTAGTATGTACATGCGTCTGTTATTTCTGTCGGGCCGTATAGATTGGCAAATATACCATCGGGAATACTTTTTCTCCACATATTCAATTGTTTATTTGGCATTACTTCTCCGCAAAAAAGTACTCTTTTTAATGTCTGCGCCAACTCTACTTTTTTAAGAGCACGGAGATTAGCCACTACGATCAATGCAGATGGTACCCAGAAGATTGTAGTAATTCCATTTTCTTTAAGATAATTCAACAGCGATACCGGTTGCGAAAACAATATCTGAGGTATGATATACATCGCCGCTCCCGTCTTAATAGACGTATAAATATCCAAGATAGAATTATCAAAGTAAAATGGCGCCTGATTCCCAAACGAATCACTCTCTCTGATATCAAAGGTTTCTTCCACCCAGTCGATATAATCCATCACAGACTGATGTGTAATCGTTACGCCTTTCGGTATACCGGTTGAGCCGGAGGTAAATAGTACATAAAGCAAGTCTGCGTCACATGTGCGCTCCCTCTGCTCTATAACCTTTTCTTCGCATGACAGTTCCATCGTTTCGTAATCATATTGATAGGTATCCGCATCCCCCGTCTTATCTTCTGTAAGTGTAGTGATGATAAGCCTAGGTTCCAGTGTTTCCATGATCTTTTGCTGTCTTGCAGGAGGCATCTCTGTATCAATCACAGAATAGAAGTTTCCGCTGTATGCAACCCCCAGAAAGCACACGATCACATCCATTGATTTGGGCATCATGACAGCAATTGGTTCTTTAAATAATCCCTTTTCAACGATCGCTTCTGCAAGGCAGAGCGCTTTGTAGCGCAGTTCCCAGAATGTGACGCTCCTTTCCCCATCTACGATGGCAGTGTTATCCGGATACTTTTTCGCAGTCTCATCCAGCCATTTTGTTATATTATTTATCATATCCTGTTACCTGTGTACTTTTCCACCAGTTCCAATATTCCGTCTGCCGTTTTAAAATGCTCCGCCATGATATCGTCCGCGTCGATTTCGATTTCATATGTATCCTCTATCTTTGCAATGAGCTCCATGATGGCAAAGGAATCCAAGATGTGGTCTTTTAACAGATCTTCTCCCTGATAATTCTTAAAATCTTCATTTAATTCATTTAACATCACGATAATTTTCTCTTTCATCGCTTATTCTCCTATCTTCTGAGAACGTCCGATATAGTTTTTTATGATGATTTTCCGGCCGTTTACATATGCCGCCTCATGTTCCTCTGTCGCCCTGGGAAGATAGCACTTTCTGCACACTGGAATCTCCTTAAACCCACAGGGCTTTTTCATTATTTCTCTGATTCTTTCCAGCGTTTCTCCATGCCAGATATCGTACAGATTCTCCCGGGTCAGGTCTCCTATCACATTCATGTTCTCCTCGTCGTTCGAACACATGAGTACTTTTCCATCCGCCGCTACGATAATTCTCTGATATAGCTGGGGGCAGGAAAAATCCTCGTCATATACGATATCCTCGTCATGGTCCAGATAGTCGATCAGAGGATTAAATGCAATCGAATCGGTGATTGGCTCAAAAAGATTATAGTACTCCTCTGCATGGTCCCGGATCGACGGCCATATCCCCTGGATTTTAATTACAGGTTTGTGAACGTTCCTCTCTTCTTTTATTTCTTTAAAGCGTCTGATTTTTTGATAAATGTCTTTAAAAAGCAACGGCTTCCTTATCTTCTCATAGCCGTCCCCCAGACCGTCGATGGAAACGGTGATCCAGTCTGCGCCTGCTTCAATGAGTTCTTTTATGGAATCATCCGTCAGACGGCTTCCATTTGTAAGAAAGGATACTTCCTTGATTCCTTTTTCCTTTGCATACTTTATGAATTTGACGAGTTGCGGATGCAGCGTCGGCTCTCCCCTGAGGCTCAGCCTGACTGCATGCACGTTTCCGCTGATTTCGTCAATGATTTTATAAAACAGGGATTCCGGCATGAGCCTGGCGCTAACCTTCTCCTTAAATTCCTCTGTGATCGTGTAACACATCGGGCATGCCAAGTTGCACAGTGAGGAAGTCTCGATATCAACTAACAGTGGCCATTCGGAAACCGTCTGATTCTTCGCGTTTTCCTCCCATGCCTTCCTGTATTGCTGATAACCGTCTTCCCATCCTTCTCCTCTGTATTGTTCAAACCGGGCCATTCTTTCCTCTGTTTCCAGATAATAGTTTCCTTTATTGATCGGCACATTCTGCACAGCCAGATCCTCCCATGTCAGAACAGAATCTTCTTCCAGTGACTGATTTACCTGCTTTCCAAGGACTGCTTCTAGCTCCGACGGAGGGATTCCCGTACCAGGGCGCTTAAATGTCAGATCCTGTCTTTCAAGCCGTTCCCCTTTCCTGATGTTCCGGGTCAGTACAAGAGAACGTCTCGCATTCTTCCTGGCCTGTTCCTCATTTTCCTGGCAGTCAATCTTTGCATTCCCGCAAATGCGGTCTAACTGCTCGATTTTCTTCCTGATCTCTGACACATCGTCTGCATCCATTGCATGATAATGGTCGTTACCCGGCAGGGACTTGTCCAGTGTAAAATGTTTTTCCATCACATGCGCCCCCAGCAGATATGCGCTTTTTAACACGTCATATTCCAGATCAGGCCTAGTATGGTCTGAATATCCAATAACCAAATCAGGAAATTCTTCTCTTAACGCTGTGATTCGATAAAGGTTGGCATGCTCTTTCGGGGTGGGATATTCCAGTACGCAGTGCATCAGGACAATCTCCCGCCCATTGACCTGCCGGATGGTATCGACCGCTCTCCGGATCTCATCTTGTGTGGAAGCTCCTGTCGACAGCAGGATTGGTTTCTGCTTCTTCGCGATATGTTTGATAAATGGGGTATTCGTAATATCCGACGAGGATATTTTATAGCCTCCCATATACTGGTCGAGATAATCGGCCGCCTCAAAATCAAACGGCGTAGATAAAAACTCTATATGGATTCCCTTACAGTGTTCGGAAATTGCCCGATACTCCTCCTCGCCAAACGAGTCAAACTTTGTAAACAGCTCGTATTGTGATTTCGTACTCTCTTCGCTTAAATCCCAGTAGGACGGGGAGTATCTGGATGCAATTTTTCCGGCTTTATACGTCTGGAATTTTACCGCATCCGCTCCAGCTTTTTTTGCTTCGTCGCACATTAGAAACGCTGCGTCTAAATCGCTGATCCCTTTTTGTTTTGCAATATCATAATAATTCACTCCGATTTCTGCAATCAGATACAGGCCTTTTCCTTGCTTTCTGCTCATAGTTCCTCACCTAATATCAATTTTATAACTCTGTCCTGCCCCTGCCTAAAATCTTTGCTGATTAACAGCCTATGCATTTCCTCCCGGACCGACGGCGTATGGATCAGCCAGTTTATCGTGTTTTTTATCGCCGTATCGTCCTGCTCAGCGCCAATCCCGAGATTAATAAATCCATTTACAATGCTTGCAAATACATGTTCTGTCTCCCGCCTGTTTTGTGCAAGCACGACTGCCGGCACCCCCATGCAGGCGCATTCATAGATCGTTCTGCCCTGCGAGGTAAGCGCCAGATCGGCCTGTTTCATGTAGGAGCTCACTCTTTTTACGTCATGATGGACAAAAATACGGCGCACTATATCCTCTTTGATCTCGTCTTTATGCTGATATCCAAATCCTGTTATGATATGAAATTCCATCCCGGGATTTTCCTGTGATATCTCCTGCAGGATCGGGTATACTTTTCTCGTCAGATCGCTTGGGTCGCTTCCCCCAAACAGAACCACAACATTTCTTACCTGTGCGGAAAACTTCTTTGGCGGCGTCTGCAGGAATTCGTCCCGGATAAAATAGTATTCAAAGCCGCTGTAAACGTTCCTTTCCGGCTTTCCTCCATAAAGCGCATTGATGACACAGTCCGCATATCCTGTCCCCGTGCCTTTATCTTCAAAATTGACGACGCGCGCCACCGTTTCCTTCAGCCTGGAAATATACTCCGCATCGGTGTCCAGAATATCATTAACGACAATATCCGGTTTAAATTCCTCTATAATTTCAAAGATATCCTGATTCCTGCGGATTGTCCGGAAATGGAAAAAGGAATCCTTTATCCGGTTAAGTCCAAGGGTATAACTTTCATTTGTTACGAACAAGATATCATGACCCGTCAGACAGTATGCAAGGGAAAGGCATCGGTAAATATGTCCCATTCCCAGCCGTTCTTCCCCGTCGGCTCTCAAAAGAATCCGTTTCTTTTTCAAGATGCTTTCGCATAATTTCCAGTCCATATCACTGTCAATATCAACCGCTTCTGTCTCAGACAGTTCAAAAACGCCCACTCTTTCCCCGATACGGCTATTCTCCAATACACAGTCTCTCTTTGCAAGCAGAAAACCGCCTGTCTCTTTATAATGCGGCGGAAGCCACTGCCGGTTCACACGCTTTTGGTATTGCGGCTGGAAACTCTGCCCCTCTTTCGTCCATGATAAGTGCGGCTCATTGTATACGCTCAGCAGGGTATCGGTTCCTGTTTCCAGAAAATATTTTACCGCCTGTCTCAGGGAATCTGCTTTCAAGGTTGGCGACGTAGGCTGCATCGTCATGACGAAATCATAGCGGATGCCCTTTTCCCGCTCTGCTTCTGTCACGGCATGATAGATAACCGGATCCAGCGTGACATGATCTCCCGACAGTTCTTTTGGCCGCATAATGGTTTCTGCGCCATACATGCCTGCTACCTCTGCGATCTCTGCATCATCCGTATCGACCGCTACATCGACATCATAATGTTCTTTCAGGCTCAAAGCGTTCTGAATGCTGTAATAGATTAAAGGATATCCATTCATGATCCGCAGGTTTTTCTTAGGGATTCCTTTGGATTTCCCCCTTGCCGGAATCACAATCAAACATTTCATTAAGCCCCTCCCTGTCACTCTTCTAAAGCTTCTATCAGCCCCTCTTTTATCAACCGCTCCAAAACCGGAAGCATTTCGACGGCTGACTGCCGTATCGTTTCACATACATCAATAAAATCCAGACAACCATCTGCATAAGCGATAAAATCTTGTATTTTCCTGATATCACCATATGTATTTTTCTGGCTTATCGTGGGGTAAAGCCCCCTTTTACCAAGCTGGGGTTCACACAATATCTTCATTCTGTATTTTCTGTTTTTTTCCAGCAGGCTTACGACGTTCTGCAATACAAGGAAAGAATGCTCCAGTCCGTCTGCCGATATAAAATTCAAATCGTCCTTTGATGTATGATACTCCTTATACTCGTGAAATTTGCTCCTGCAAAACACACAGAACGGCAGATCCACCCCCGGAGCACAATACTGCCTTTCATCCGACCCTCGTTTTAAGAAAGAATACTCCTGAAATTCCGGGCAACTCCATTTCAAAACATGTTTCAGCAGTCTGTCTGCTAATGTATTCCCTTTCCGTGATTCAATATAAGAGTAGTGATGATCGTCGCCCACGCACGTTACGACAAATCCCGCTTTGACGTAGTTCTGCATATGCTCCAGGTTTTGGGACAGATAGGCAATCGAGCCGATCGTTTCCGGCAGGAATAAAAACCGGTATGTATATCTTCTGTGTTCCAAAGAGGAGAGCCATTTGGCGAGGTGGATGAGGACCACCGGCCCTGATGTTTCATTGTTTCCAAGACCTGGATGGCAGATATTAGTGGAAAAGCACACTTCCTCCTCTGTTTCCCCTTTTAGTAACAGTTCTCCCCAGTTCATGCAACCTGGGAACAGGCGGCTCTTCACCACCATATGATATCTTCCCGGCTCTAAGCGGTTCTTCCTATCCTCCGTCATGCAGAACCCATACCGTTCGGTATAGTATGAGGTCACATAGGGAATCACATCCGGCTGGTCCGGCTGTGTGTAAAGATAAGAAAGCAGCTCCTCCCGTTCCACCCATCGGTCTACAGGGGTTGAATACCCTACCACGTGAAGGTTGTTTTCATTAAAATCTACAATCCTTATCCCTGCTTCATTCTCAATGTAGGCTTCTTCTATATGCCACTCGTTAGGGATTGTCCAATCAAAAACCCGTTTCCCGCTCTCTATTTCGCAAATCCGCAGTTCCTTGCATACGTCCTTGAGAATCTGCAGCGTCGTTCTTACGCCGTCGCCTGTAATGCTCCGATATATGGGAAATATCCTTTTTGCCAGATCATACATGGCTTTTCCTGTCAGCTCTGTTTTTTCCATTGCCGTTACCTCTCCAACATCAGATCGTCTGATATATGGTTCTGCCTATGTTACTATCCTTCTGCTCATGGGCGGTTTGCAAAAAATATAGCATCCTAAGCTGTTCATCATCAAAATGCAGGTTTATATTACTATATCGTTTGCTTCCTAAATCAAAAATTAATAACTCATAAGCATTTGATATGAAATATAATTTTTTGTCTGAATCCTGCAATGCAAAATGATATTCACAGCTATCGGTATGTTGAAATTTAAATAATTCACTATAATTTCCTATTCTTGCTGAATTTAATCTAATATTATATTCTATTCCAAATTTATCATTTGGAGCCATATAGTATAAACTATCATTGCTTCTTGCCGTACTTTGAATTCTTAGAAGATTAAAATTACTATATGTAACCTTTGTTTTCTTATCCAATTTATGATCATTAATATTCCATTCATAAATTATTCCTGCATCACTTAGCATATATAGGGAGTTCTCAACTCCATCTGAAAGGATAATCTGATCTTCTAAATCCAGCTCATAAAACATAATCTCATTTCGTAAAATATCGTATTCTGCCACATAATGTGCATCTGACATGGAAAAATATATTTTATTTTTATAGATATACCCGGAATCTCTTGAAAATACCGTATATCCATTACCATTAAAGCTCAAAAAGCATTTATAAATATCAAGTATCTTTTCTACTTTCCATGTATCTATATCCAGCGAATATAAATCTTTAGATAATGATGGGAAAAAAAGCACACTCTCATTCGCAACTATTACACGAGGTAAATAAGCAGGTTCTTCTGATTTCCTTTCAGTTATCTTTAATTTTTCTTCCCGTGCTTCTTCTATGTTCCATATGTGGATTTTACAAAAATTAAATGGACATATTATTACATATCCATTATGGCAAAAAGCGTTTCCCGAAAAATTTTCATACAATTTTTCATTCCCAAAAACACACTTTAAATCGCATTTTCCAGTAGATAAATCTACGGAAAACAATGCATTATAATTCGTTGGTACAAAATACATATAACCATCAGATTTCGTCATAAATGTAATATCTGGTTTTGGTTTTCCCAAGACTAAATCTATAAATCTATTTATATCTTTTCTAACAATTGTATTCAAATCTTCTACTAATTCCACTATATTCACCCCATACCTTTTTCAAAAACTCATGGCATATAGTAATCCCATACTCTTTCCCAGAAACTCTATCGAGTCCAAAAGTTTATCATATATTCGGTAACTCTTATCTAATCCTAATACAACAATCCTACGTCCATAACTCAGAGTCTCACTGCCTCATCTACCAATTATATAAACTTCTTTTCATCAAGGGATTTGATGGAATACCCCATCTCCCACAATTCTGTTAAATGCATTTTTCCTGTTCCAGCTTTTATATCCTTAAGGATTCCAAATTCCATCATTCCAGCCAGACTGTTTTCCCTATATTATATTTCTATTGTTTCTGATATCCAATGAACGGGGGCTCCGCTTTTCGGAGCATTCCTAAGTCCCTTCTTGATCGCAAACTTTCATGCACCCACGAGTAAGCGCGCCATCATGAATGAAGGGGGCTTACTATGAGCCTCCGGCTGATGTGCAGATAACGGGATAGAATGGGACTCACCACTCTCGGGTAAGATATGATTCACACATTGTTTCGCCTGGGATTTATCAAGAAATTCCTTCTTCCTGTGGGGTAGAATATCATAGGAGCCAGAAAATACATTAAAAATATCCAAAAGGGGTAAAATTACACCATTATCATAGCCTATATCCAAAACATTTTTAGGATTTTTTCTTAACAATGCATTATATATGGGCTGCAAAGTATTACTGCATGAACTATAGTTAAAAACACTTCTCTATATCAAACCTTCTCTTAAATAATCCTCATTGCCATTTAATAATTTCAAAACGTTGATAATACTGGGATACTCAAGACGCATATAATCAAAATAGTTATAATGATCTACCCTTGCTTTTTTACTTTCACTCCAAATAAAGCGATCTGTGTAAATCTTTCCTTCAATGTTTTCATCGCCGTTATAAAATAAACTTTTCCTGTATCTGCATTCAGCAAACGCTTTTATATATAATGGAGCATTTTGATCAGGCATGGAAAATCCCATTTTTACAAATATATTTTCTGTATTAATCCTTTTTCTACGCCTATCCCATTGTTGTTTTGCTTCTGCAAAACTACTGCAATGTACAAATAATATTTCTACATAATCTCCTTGTTCTCCAAGTCTTCCAATAGGATAAATGCCTGCTTTTAGATCGCCCTCCCGCACCATTGAGAGATCCGTTTCCAAATAAAACAGGGGCTTTTGGATAAATTTGGCATATTCTGTTTTATCCCAAAATGTATTAATTAGCGGGCTTGAAAATTCAAGACCTAAATAATGATATACATACCCGCCCCAGCAATCATCTGTTATGATTGTTACCGGATTTTTAATCAGCCTGGAATATAGTCCGAAATCGAACAGAGGAATCTTAAATACTTCTCCATTGATAATTCTATTTTCTGATACTCCTAAGCTGACAGCTTCCATTTTTATCTCTTTATAAAACTGTGAACTTGAAACTATTATATAGTCAAACTTCACTCCATTAAGTATACCTTCTTTTACAATAACAGGAAAACCATCTCTATATGTACAATACCTGTCATCACTTCGACATACAATAGCTACTATCTCTATATTTCCCTTACATATCTCAAAATTAATTTGATTCAATATTGTTTCATAATTCTTTCCCATTCCCCATATAATACATTTCTCTCTCACTGCTGATTTATCCTTTCTCTTGATAGCTCTTTACTTTGAAAGTCCATCTCCGCAGGTGATCTAAGTTCAGGGATACCAAATGCGCCTGAACTACTTTTATTCATGGTGGCGCGCTCACCTGTGGGCGCAGGAAGGTTTACTTTAAATGCCTTTTTATAAATTCATCTGCGAGTAAATAAAGATCATCATAATTTTCACTGATTTTTTTGTCGCTCCAATCCCACCATGCAATTTCGTTTAGAGCTTTGATTTCTTCTGGTGAACAGCGATATCTTATAACTCTGGCTGGTACTCCTGCCACTACTGCATAATCTGGTACATCTTTTAAAATGCCCCTATAGACTCTATCAGTAAATGATCTCGACATATTGATCCGTAACTATGCTTCCCTATTTTAGTTTCCCACCAGACCTGAGAAGCCTCAGATACAGTGGCCATCGAAGAGAGCTCTGCTATATTTTCGTCTATAAAATACTTTTGTATACTTATTTTTAATTCTTCATAAATATCATGATTGGTACAGGCTAATATCAGGCAGTGAGATTTACAATCTATATTCTCTAAAAATGATAATTCCTTAGCATCTGCTGTATACCAGCATCATCAAAAGCGAACGATATGGCAAAACTTCTATTGGCTAGTCATTCCATGTATACCAAAAAGCTACAGAATACCCTGCTTTATAACGCAAAGGGATTGTTGTATTTTGACGCCCAAATTATAAAATAAGGTATATATACTTTAACCACTTTTTATAAAACGGACATTTAATTTTCCTTCCCATTTTAAATAAGACATATTGGTCACTCTAATAAGGAAATCTCCTGTTCGAATGATGCGGTTACTACCACTTCGCTCCCTGCTACCTCACAGCCTCATATCTGTATACCGCATTAATCATCCATCCACAATCTATGCTGCACATCAGTTTCCACCATGTTCACAGGGTCCTGGCATATCCAATACACAGCCATTGCGCTGCCTTCTAATGCCGACCATTCTTTTTCTATCGCTGCATGATTCATGCCAGCGTATATCATAAACACACCGTCCGTTCCTCGCGGTAAAATCCCGGTTTATCACCGGAATTCAGACAGAAAGCTGTTCCTATGACCATATGAGTGGTTCCATTCCCGCTTCCATTGGTAGCGTTAAAATTCTCAAAAAGTGTAGTTTTTGAGAATTGAAAATGGAACATAAAAACATATATATCTTATTACAATATCGTCAAAAAATCAAGAAAATTAAATTCTTTTTCTAGTAAATATATACCATAAAATTTTTTTCTCAAAAACTACACTTTTTGCAATATAGTAAAGTATCAAAAAATATCTGAAAATCATGCAAATAATATCCTCACACTCCCATACTCTGAGCAGGAGTTCCTCTTCCTCCAGTTTTGGCATTGGCACCCCGCTGCTCACGAAACACATACAACCTGAAAAAGCCCGCGGGCTCTGCTATTTCAGAAACCTGCGGGCTACGGCGGGGCTATTTTACATAACATGCAATGGCTGCGTCCTGACGTCTGGACGCGCGAAACCACTTGGTGTAAACTTAACGAGCGGCCCAGCAATCAGGGCCGCTCAAGATGTCCAATTCAAATAAAAGATTCTATTCTGTCCCTCAACTCCAGAATGTCCTCGCTGATAATCTCTCCAATAAGGCAGAGGTCTGCTCTCTCATAATCATGAACAATACGATTGTACAAACCATACACCTTTCTTCAGGGAATTCCCGGCTGAACCTCTGCAAGGAAACATCCGCAACATGGCACAGCTCTCCCCGCCGGCTAGGTTTGAATACACAGGCTTCCACCAGCCTCATATCCGCTGTGAAGTTGGCGTAGGTATACCTCTTGTAATATTTCATCAACCTGGCAGCATATCAGTGCATTTTTCGAAGGATGGTTTTATTTCTCATAAGGGGCTGTCGGAAAATGGCTGTCATCCCACAATACATGCTGTGATACATTAGAATGCACAACCATGTATTGTACGTTGACAACGCTTCCCGACAGCCCCTTACTGTCCACAAATAAGTCAGGTGCTTTTCTCTGCTGCCGCCCTTTCACCACATAGCCGAACAAAACCGCACGAGAAATGCCATCGTCACGGAAAATAAGTGCGCCCTATCCAAGAACTCGGATAGGGCGCATTATCCGAGATTTCCAATTATCCGAGGTAACTCTCAAAGCTGCCGATATGAAAGGCTTTCAAA
>QZDW01000002.1 GCA_009917545.1 bacterium 1XD42-76 | reverse complement strand
TCTTACATTATCCGAGGTAACTTCTCTGAAAGCCTTTTATGCTGGCGGTTTTGAGAGTTTCCTCGGATAATTGATTATCTCGGATAATGCGCTCTTAGCATTTGAAAGAACGCCGCCACCATTTACCCAGTCAATTATCCGGCGGACAGCAGCAACGTGTGGCAATAGGACGTGCGCTGATTACCCGTCCGGCTCTTTTGCACTTAGTATAGTCCTGTTTTTGAGCTTTTCGGTTATGATTGATTTTGCCAATTATCTTATGCCCCAATCAGCGGGCACTTCTGATATTGACATTACCCTTATTACGTCCAGTTAGACTTTCGTCCGCTTAACAGGGATAACGGACTATTCTCTTGTTATGATACAGACCACAAGTGAGGTAACAAATGAAAATGTCAACGCCATCCAAACTGTTGCAGGTGACAATTATAGTTTCCGGGACAAGCGAGAACAGCGCACATCGGGCACCTATATGGCCTTTGTATTTTTTGTATATGGATTTTTAGCCATCATCACTCTGGTTACTGTGCTGAATATCATCAACAGCATTTCTATGAGTGTGTCCGCAGGAATGAAACAATATGGAGCTATGCGGGCCGTAGGTATGGATGAAGGTCAAATTACAAAAATGATGGCAGCCGAAGCGATTACCTATTCTTTTTGGGGATGCGTCGTCGGTTGTATTGTTGGACTGCCGTTAAGCAAACTGTTCTATGATTTTCTTATTGCAGAACAGTTTCCTGGTGCGGTTTGGAATTTACCTATTTCTTCCTTAATAGTTATATTTCTGTTCGTTGTTCTTGCAGCGATGGCAGCCACCTATACCCCAGCCAAAAGAATACGGAATATTTCTGTAACTGAAACAATCAACGAATTGTAATAATTGCGTTAAGCAATTTTGAAGCAAACCATCATGCGCCCCCAGGTGAGCGTGCCGCCAAGAATGAAAGTAGTTCAGGCGCATTAGGCATCCCTGAACTTAGATCGCCTGCGGCGATGGACTTTCATAGTAATGAAATAGTTATAGTCTGCCAAATGACGGCAAAAGAAAAAACGTCTGTAATTATCACGCGAAAAGGGGAGGTACTGTCACCTTTCGGCAGGAGGTGAGAACATGAAACCTAATCGCAGAGGATTTCAAAAGCAATGAATAGTGGACTTGCCCCTTTTCATATAGTGTATTGCCATTCTTGAAAGGGGGCTAATTATGACAAACAACGAAAAATCGAAAAATATTTGTAGTAGTGTTTTCAAAAGCGGCGAGAGCACGACTTCAAAAACTCAATTCACACAAAAATGGATTGAGCTTATCAGTAAAATTGAAAAAAATAAGGGAACAGCCGCGGTACGGCGATAATGACAAGCCCCTCTTTTATGATATAATCATAAACGAGGAGGCTTGTTCCTGTCTCTAAGGAGATATGAGAACATGAAAGTAGCTATTTACTGCCGCTTATCCGAAGAAGATAGAAACAAGCAATTTGAAACTGATGACAGCAACAGCATACAAAATCAAAAATCTATGCTGCTGCAATACACTATGGAACAGGGGTGGGAACTTTACAACATTTACAGCGATGACGACTATACCGGCTCTGACCGCCGCCGGCCAGAATTTAATCGTTTGCTAAAAGATGCAGAGCAGCGCAGATTTGATATTATCCTTTGTAAGACACAATCGCGTTTTACCCGCGAACTGGAACTTGTGGAAAAGTACATACATGGACTATTCCCTATTTGGGGTATTCGCTTCATCAGTATCGTTGATAACGCTGACACCGCTAACAAAGGAAACAAAAAGTCCCGCCAAATTAACGGGCTTGTCAATGAATGGTATTTAGAGGATATGTCTGAAAATATCCGAAGCGTTTTAACAAACAGACGAAAGAATGGTTTTCACATTGGCGCATTTGCTCTTTACGGTTACAAGAAAGACCCGGACCCCAAAGGGCATTTGGTTATTGATGAAGCAGCCGCAGCCGTTGTCCGTGAAGTGTTTACCCTATTTTCACAAGGGTATGGAAAAACGGCAATCGCCCGTATGCTCAATGATCGGGGCATACCAAATCCGACAGAATATAAGCGTCTGCAGGGCTTACGATACCAACAGCCGAAAACGAAAAACAGCACCCTTTGGAAATACTTTGCTATTTCTGATATGCTGACAAATGAAATCTATATCGGCAATATGGTTCAAGGAAAATACGGTAGTGTGTCCTATAAGACAAAGCAAAACAAGCCGCGTCCTAAAGAAGAATGGTATCGCGTTGAGGGAACACATGAACCGATTATTGACCGGGAATTATGGGACAGAGTACAAGCATTAGTTGCACAAAGGGCAAAGCCCTTTGAGGTTGGCACAATCGGCTTATTCGCAAGAAAAGCCCGCTGTGCTAATTGCGGTTATACCATGCGTTCATCTAAAACCTCTCCCCAACGTGGCAGCAAACATTATTTACAATGTTCAAGCCGCCATGTAGCAAAAGACGCTTGTATCGGCTCTTTTATCTCCGTTGACAGACTGGAAAGAATGGTAATTGACGAACTGAACCGTTTGGCTGCGGAGTATCTTGACAAAGACGAATTAGAGCAGAACGTTGAATTTTGCGACAACTTGCAGGGGCAAAAAGCCCGCCTGCTCTCTGACCTAGCTATTTATCAGAAAAAGATTGATGAATATTCAAAGGGGATTCGGGAGCTATACATGGATAAGGTAAAGGGCTTGATTTCCGAAAGTGATTATGTGGATATGTCAAAGGGCTTTACCACAGAACGCGGCCGTTTGGAGCATGTGATTGCTGACGGAGAAAAACAGTTAGCGGAAATCGAAGAAAAACAAGCGGCGGGCGACAATCGCCGCGAACGGATTGAACAATACACCAACTTGGAACATCTTACCCGTGAGATTGTGGAAACACTGATTGATTATGTATCCGTCGGCAAGCGTATTCCGGGAACAAGGGACGTCCCGATAGAAATTCACTGGAACTTTTAACCTGAATCTTATTGAGCAGGTTTAATAAGCATGAGTTGTTCTTACATGATTGCAGCAGAGCAGAAGGCGCGAAGCACCTATGATAACATCCTTCGTGTAGTAAAGGATCCGGATGTCTGTGATCCGATCCGGTTTTTAAGAAAGCGAGAGATCATCCATTTCCAGCGGTTCGGGGAAGCGCTCAGAGGGCTGCAGGATAAGCTGGACAGTAAAAACTTTTATGCCTTTAATCCAAGCTTTGACAAAGCAGCGGACGTACAGGGTGGCTGCGGCTGCCAGGGACAGAACGGCCAGTAAATGGAACGCCCGGTGCTCACAGAGGGAATATTCTGTGGGCATCGGGCCGATTTTTTGTCAGAGTCCGGTGTTTTACCCGGAACCGGACTGCTTATGACATCTTATACTGGAAGGAATCGCAGTCGGTGCATTCCTTCATGGTAGGATTCATCTCATGAGTGCCGACATGAATTCTCTCAAGTGTGCAATAGTCCACATTTCCGGCATGATGCACGCAGTTGTGGATGGAACATTGAATGCTGTCGTTTTTTTCCTTATTCATCATTTTATTCACCACCTTTTCCTGTGATGGTTTTAGTATAGCCGATATGGCAGAAATCATGAGAGGGATTTTTTGCTATTTTATATCAGGATATATCAGAAAGGCCTGACAAACCGGAACCATAAGCAGACACAAAAAGACGCAGATGATACGGCAATAGGATACCCTGAGTGAAACAGAAGCAGGAAGATTTTTAAATCAAAGCATAAATGGAACTTAAAAAGAAAACAGAAATCAGGCTTCCGAAAAGAGGGATACAGACAGTTAAGGAAATTGCAGAAAATACGGATACTAAAGAGGCTAAAAAACAAAAAAACCGCCTAAGGCGGAATCTCTGTGACAATGACCTGTCCGGGAATCGAACCCGGGTTTACGCCGTGAGAGGGCGTCGTCTTGACCGCTTGACCAACAGGCCGTATACCAATCGAGGCGACAAGATTCGAACTTGCGGCCTCTGCGTCCCGAACGCAGCGCTCTACCAAACTGAGCCACGCCTCGATACGCTCTGCATATCAGTGAGCTTATATAGAATACCACAGCTTTTCGAAAAAAGCAAGTGGAATTTTGTCTTTTTTTAAACTTTTTGACCGATTTTTGACCGATTTTTGACCGATAGTTTTTAAACAGGTATGCGGCAGACCAATGTGGTTCTTTTACTTGACCTCACAGGAAAAATCGGCTATGATACAGGTAGATTCATTATAAAGTCCTATCGTATATATAACGATACAATGATAAGCTATGATATACGACAGGAGAGGGGAGTTCAGAATGCCGGAAAACACATTGGTTCCTTTATATCAGCAGGTCAAGGAGGACATTAAAGCCGCGATTGAGCGCGGAAAATACAAACCTAAGGAGAAGATACCGACAGAACCGGAGCTGAGTGCCGAGTATTCGGTCAGCCGCGTGACGGTCCGCCGGGCGGTGGAGGAGCTGTGCAGTGAAGGCTATCTGGTGAAAATGCAGGGACGCGGCACATTTGTCAGCACCCCGCGCATTCACCGCAAGATGAATGGAGGCAACCGCGTGGAGAGCTTCAGTAAGACATGCCTTGCGTATGGCATGAAGCCAGGAGCCCGTTTGCTGGACAAAAAAATCGTACCGATGGGAGAAGAAGAAAAGACATTCTGGGGCTGTGGTGAGGAGATGCTGCTTTTATATATCCAGCGTGTGCGCACTGCGGACGGACAGGCAATCTTTTTGGAAAATCTGTTCCTTCCCTATGACGAATTTAAGTCGCTGCTGTCTGCAGAATGGAGCGACCGCTCGGCGTTTGCCATGATCGAAGAGGTCGGAGGCCGGAGAATCGTGGATACCAGCCGCCGTACCATTGAGATTGCCAGGGCTTCCGCCGAACAGGCCCAGGCGCTCAATGTACCGCCAGGGGAGCCGTTATTATACATGAATTGTTACTTTACCGACCAAAACCAGAAACCGATCTGTATCGGACGCCAGTATTATGTGGGCAGCCGGTATATGTTTGAACTATAGGAAGTGAACCTGCAAGGGCATTCTTTTCGGAGAGTGCTCTTTTTTGCAGGTCCCTTTTCATAGAAACCTTCCTGCGCCCACAGATGAGCACGCCACCATGAATGAAAGTAATTTGCCCGGAACATCCAGTGAGGAAGCAATAGGAGGGAGTATGGCATGAGAAGCCATCAACTGCTGGTTGAATCTGCCAAAATCAACCATTGGTCAGTTTCAGGATAGCTTTTTTCTATAATATACTGATGGCAAGGAGGATAAAAACATGAATCAGGAAACGATAGGAAAATTCGTTGCAGCCTGTCGAAAAGAGAAGGGGCTTACACAAAAACAGTTGGCAGAAAAGTTAAATATTACCGACCGGGCAGTATCAAAATGGGAAACGGGAAAAAGCATTCCGGATGCCGCTATTATGCTGGACTTATGTAAAATACTTGGTATCAGCGCAAATGAACTGCTCAGCGGAGAAAGGATTACTATGGAAAATTATCAAAAAAGAGCGGAAGAAAATCTTGTGGAATTGCAGCAAAAAGCAAATAGCGCTCAAAAAAGTTCGAATTTACTTGTGAAGTTTGTAGTCCTAACTTTAGGAGTGTTGTTTATAGTCAAATATGGAATCGGCAGCAAAACCTGGTATTTTGTGGATTCTATCAGCATGGAATTTATCCTGATTCCCTGCCTTCTGATGCTGCTGTGTACAGGGCAGTGGCGGAGCTTTCTAAAGGCATTTGTTTATTTAATCAAGAGAAACCATTGTATGGCAGAAATGATAAGGGACAGTGCGAACGCGCTTAAACTGGTATGCAGATCCAGTTTAATTTGGGGAAGCATCGGCTTTACAATCAGCACGGTGAATCTTATGCGCCGTCATATGCTGGATCCCGAGTTTGCTGCCTTATGTGGGGATATATCGGTAGCGTTGCTTCCCTTGTTTTACTCCCTGGTTATAAATGCGGTACTGATGCCATTGTATTTTGAATTAAATCGTTTATATATGAAAAATGCAGAGTAAGGGTATGATACAACAAGGCAAAAAAGCGCCAGAGGATGGATCAATCATCTGAAGGTGCTTTCTTTTTGTCCTGAATTCGCGAATGAAATGTCTTAAAAGTGGATAAGTATTCATCAAATTATACAAAAAAAGAATATTTTTCTGAAAAGAAAGTTTTATAAAGGATAAGAAAAATTTTTGTGTATACGAAAAAGAACAACTGTTCAGATGTATAGAATATACATAGTAACCTCCATGTGCCCACAGGTGATCGCGCCACTATGAATGAAAGTAGTAAGGCGCATTTGGCATCCCTGAACTTAGATCGCCTGCGGCGATAGATTTTCATAGTAATGGGCAGAGCTGTTGCCGTACATCTAAATCATATCGGAACCAGGATGCCCCCGGACCTTTTATAGTTGAAAGAGGGAAAGATTCATAAGATGGATAAAAGTTAGTAAAAAAACACTTGACTTTGACAGAAAATATGATATCATATAAATAACGAATGAAACGTATGTAACGATTGATATGAAAACGACAGGGCAAACAGCAACCAGGAAGAACTACCAGAAGTAATAGGACAAATAATGGATGAAACAAAATGAACAGGAGGATTGATTCTATGTATCACATTGATATGCAAAAAGTAAAGGACATCGTTTCCGGCATTCTTTCCGGACACACTATTGAGAATGTGGCTTTTGTAGGCTGCGGCGCGTCCAAGAGCGAGCTCTATCCCGGCAAATATTTTCTTGCCAATGCATCCCGTAAGCTGCGCGTCGCCCATTATACGGCAAGCGAATTCAATACAGATACTCCGGACTGGCTGGGTGAGACAACCGTTGTGATTACTGCTTCCTTAAGTGGTTCCACTCCGGAGACGGTTCAGGCGAATTCGGTGGCAAAGGCCGCTGGTGCCACGGTAGTTGCTGTTACGCATATAGATGGTTCCGAGCTGACAAAGGAGGCTGATTATTCCGTGATTCACGGTTTTGAGGCCAATTATGCGGCGAAACTGGAGAAGATGGGATATGTGATGGCGCTGGCATTAGAGATATTACAGCAGACAGAGGGCTATGACCGTTATGAGAGCATGCTGGCCGCCTTTGATAAGATTTTTGAGCTGGCAGAGAAGAGCGCACAATCTGCCAGAAAAGACGCCAGAAAATTTGCCGCCCGATATGCCGATGCCCCCGTGATCTATGTTATGTCCTCAGGCGCTTCCACAGAGGTCGCATATTCCACCTCGATCTGCCTGCTGTTAGAGATGCAGTGGATTAATTCCGGTTCCTTCCATTCCGGTGAATTCTTCCACGGACCCTTTGAGATTGTGGAAAAGGATGTTCCCTTTATTCTACTGATGAATGAAGGAAAGACACGCTCTGTCGATGCACGTGCCCTGACCTTCCTTCAGCGCTTTGATGCTTTGACAACCGTCGTTGACGCCAAAGACTACGGTCTGTCCGGGATTGCGGGAGACGTGGCTACATATTTTAATCCCCTTATGCATACTGCGGTATTCCGTGTCTATGCAGAAGAACTAAGCTATATCAGGCAGCATCCGCTTACCAAACGCCGTTATATGTGGAAACTGGAATATTAAACCTTCATGCGCCCACGAGTGAGCGTACCACCATGAATGAAAGTAATCCAGGCGCATTGGGCATACCGGAATCTATGCCGCCTGACGGCGGCGAGACTTTCATAGTAATCAGAAGAAAAGTCCACAGGTGAGCGCGCCACCATGAATGAAAGTAGTTCCGGCACATTTGGCATCCCTGAATTTATACCGCCTAACGGCGGCGGATTTTCATAGTTATGACAATAGAAAAAAGGAACCGGCAGATACATCATATTTGTACCTGCCGGTTCTTCTGCCGCGTTCTCTGGACAAGATGCTATATTCTTTGGATATCCTCCTGAATGTTTTAATGTATCCTTGCATCCTTTGGAGATACCACGAAACGTTTCTGTCATGCTCCTGGATCCTCCGGGAACTATTCCGTGTCCTCCGGTTCTTCACGCTCCTCTGTATCTTCCTCGTGCTCCCCGTCCGTCATATATTCCCGCGAACTCACGCGGTTGCGGAGCCGTTCCTTTTCAATGGATTCCGAGATCAGTTCTTTTACATTCTCACTGTTTTTGATATTTACAATATCAAAGCAGTTCAGATCCCGGTCCGTCGAATCAAGGTGGACCGTTCCGAGGCCGAACAGACGCTGAATCAGACTCCGCGAGATATTGACGTTGAGGACCCGGTAAAGCCGTACTTCATAGCCCTTTACATTAAAAAAGCCATGCTCTACAAACAGTCTGTCCTCACTCAGCCCGTACTGCGTAAAAGTCCAGGGCAGCCCGCACCAGATCCGTTTTCGGTCATGCCAGACCAGATTTTCCTTTTTCATAGCTTCGCCTCCTTGGCCGGTTTTCCTTTATCTTACTGTCTGCGGTTAAAAAAAGCAAGTAAAAGCGGCCCAAAGTGTGATTTACTGATATTACAGGCACAGAAGCAGGCCTCCGGCAGTTTACAAAAAAAATATATTTTGCTATAATATCAGTCAGGGAAAGCCTGACGCACAGGAAGATCATTCCGCTACATCGGCGTCAGGAGATAGGAGAAAAAGCAATGAGCAGAAAACCTACGGTATTAATGATTTTGGATGGCTACGGCCTGAATGATGAGCACAAAGGAAATGCGATCTATGAAGCGAAGACTCCCGTGATGGACAGGCTGATGAAGGAATGTCCGTTCGTAAAGGGAAATGCCAGCGGCCTGGCCGTGGGTCTTCCGGACGGGCAGATGGGAAATTCCGAGGTGGGGCATCTCAATATGGGCGCCGGACGCATCGTATACCAGGAACTGACACGGATTTCCAAATCAATTGACGACGGGGATTTTTTTGAAAATGAGGAATTTCTGGCAGCGGTTGCAAACTGTAAGAAACATGGCTCGGCTCTGCATCTCTACGGCCTGGTATCGGACGGAGGCGTTCACAGCCACAATACCCACATTTACGGCCTCTTAGAACTTGCAAAGCGAAACGGCCTTGAGAAGGTATTTGTACACTGTTTCCTTGACGGACGTGACACGCCTCCTATGTCGGGAAAGGATTTCGTCGCGCAGCTTGAGGAAAAGATGGCGCAGCTTGGAGTAGGAAAGGTCGCTTCCGTGATGGGCCGCTATTATGCAATGGATCGTGACAACCGCTGGGACCGCGTCGAACTCGCCTACCGCACGCTGACAGAGGGCGAAGGGAACCATAATCCCTCGGCGACAGCGGCGATTCAGGCTTCCTACGACGAGGGCAAGACGGATGAGTTCATGATTCCGACAGCAGTGACAGAGAATGGACAGCCGATCGGCTGCATCCAGGATAACGATTCCATCATTTTCTATAATTTCCGCCCGGACCGCGCAAGAGAAATCACACGTGCGTTCTGTGACGACGCATTTTCCGGCTTTGAGAGGGAGAAGAGGAAAGGGCTTGTCTACGTCTGCTTTACGGATTATGACGAGACGATTGAAAATAAGCGGGTTGCCTTCCACAAGGAGACGATCACCAATACCTTCGGAGAATTCCTGGCGGCTAACCACAAGACGCAGGCCAGGATTGCGGAGACAGAGAAGTACGCCCATGTGACGTTTTTCTTTAACGGCGGCATCGAGGAGCCAAACGAGGGGGAGGACAGGATCCTCGTCAAATCCCCGAAGGTCGCGACCTATGATTTACAGCCGCAGATGAGCGCGCCCGAGGTGTGCGAAAAGCTGGTGGATGCCATCCGCTCCGGCAAATATGACGTCATTATCATTAACTTTGCCAACCCTGACATGGTCGGCCATACCGGCGTAGAGCCGGCGGCCGTAAAGGCCATCGAGGCAGTGGATACATGCGTGGGGAAGGCAGTGGACGCGGTAAAGGAGACAGACGGTGTGCTCTTTATCTGTGCGGATCACGGAAATGCGGAACAGCTGGTTGATTACGCGACAGGTGAGCCGTTTACGGCCCATACGACGAATCCTGTGCCGTTTATCCTGGTAAATGCAGGAGAGGGGTATACGCTCCGCGAGGGCGGATGCCTGGCAGATATCGCTCCTACATTGATTGAACTGATGGGTATGGAGCAGCCAAAAGAGATGACGGGGAAATCCCTGCTGATTAAAAGATAAAGAACGGAACAAGAGATAAAGAACGGATTAAGAGAGAAAAACCAGATCAAAAAGTACCAAGCAGATCAGGAAATAAAGAGCAGATTAAGAGAGAAAGAGCGGATCAAAAAATAACGAACCGTCAGGAAATAACGAACCGGGATACAAAAGGAAAATGTCCGGCTTCAGGGAGCTCTGCCCCTGGCCGGACATTTTACGTGTCAGAATAGGATCAGGTTGCCGGCGGCAGTCACTCTTTGCATGCTGCGCAGCAGATTTCCTCAGCTCAGATAGTTTTTCATGGTTTTTAAGGCATTCTTCTCCAGCCTCGAGACCTGCGCCTGGCTGATGCCGACTTCCTCCGCGACTTCTGTCTGCGTTTTTCCTTCAAAGAAGCGCATATCAATGATATGGCGTTCCCGGTCAGGCAGGCGCTTCATAGCTTCGCTCAGGGAGAGCTGCTCCACCCAGTTCTCTTCCCGGTTTTTTTTATCGCTGATCTGGTCCATGACATAGAGCGGGTCGCCGCCGTCCGTGTAAACCGGCTCATAGAGGCTCACCGGGCTCTGGATGGCATCCATCGCATAGGTGATTTCCTCCTTGCTGATACCGACCTCGTTCGCGATTTCCAGGATGGTCGGTTCCTTCTGATTCTTTTTCATCAGGCTTTCACGGGCGTAGATGGCTTTATAGGCCGTATCTCTCAGGGAACGGCTCACACGGATGGAATTGTTGTCACGTAAGTACCGCCTGACCTCGCCGAGGATCATGGGTACGGCGTAGGTGGAAAATTTTACATTTTGTGTGATATCGAAATTGTCAATGGCTTTGATTAAGCCGATGCAGCCGATCTGGAACAGGTCGTCCACATTTTCATTACTGCTCGAAAAGCGCTGGATGACGCTTAAAACCAGTCTCAGATTGCCTTTGATATAATCCTCTCTGGCCTGCTTGTCCCCGGCCAGAATCCGTTTAAATAATTCTTCTTTCTCTTCCGTGGTAAGTAATGGCAGTTTTGCCGTATTCACGCCGCAGATCTCAACCTTATAACCGGACATATCCCTTACCTCCGCATGATTCAGTGTTATACAAGAATGATGTACGGATTTGAAGGGATTTATGCGGTCGATAATTGAAAAAAATTTCCTGTGACTGTCCGGCATCCCTTCCCTGATCTTTTGCGAAAGCCGAAAGAAGGGCTGCTTGTGTACCCGGGGACGGAAACATTGAATCCCTCCCCAATTTATGGTAAAATAGGTGCAAAAGACAGTCAAATCCCTGTTGCCAAATCATGATGCAGATCAAAGGAAACCGTGTTATGGATCAAGTATGCAGAGACATTTTTCAGTCCATCCACGAAGGATGCTGGCTGAGTATCCAATACAAAAACAAAGGCCAGGATATTACCAGCTATTGGATTGCCGTTAAAGAGATCCATGTGCCCAGGCGCATGTTAATCGTGGACGGGTTCCATCTGGTCCGGCACACGTTAAGAGAGCTGTCTCTCTACATTGATTCCATTTTGTCAAGCTGCGTGATCGAGGGTTCGTATTACAAAAAGAATGAAGCACTGGTCGATGATATCCGATATCATCCGGAAAAATACCGGACGCTGTTTTCCCATGTCTCGAATCTTAAGGTATTAAACTATCTGCTGGACTGCAGCCGTCTGGATACCACTCCGTATAAGACGGACTATGGCCTGATCCGCTATCTGGACGCGGATTCTTTCCGCGAGGGGGTATATCAGCTGGATGCGGAACAATTCGCAAAGATCGTGAGGGAGTTCCAGAGAAAATCGGAGCGTCAGAGGGCGTCAGAAGGTGGACGATACGCGGAGGATACATTATCCCCTCAGTCTGCCCCAGCCTCTGCCTTAAAAATCAGGCGCCTGGCGATGAATGTCCTGAGCATCCATACGAGAAAGGGGCTGTATGTACTGGCCTGCCGGGTACTTAAGCTGGATGTGCGTACCAGATGCTTAACGCCTTCTGAGGAGATTACCGTCTGCAGGGAATTTACGGTGGATGGGGAACGGATGAGTATCCGGAAATTTCTGGAGGCAGAGGATTACGCCCTTTTAGACGATTTTGAGGGGAATCAGGAATTGATTAAAGACCGGATTACGACTTCCAACCGCCAGCTTCGCGGTGTGGACGATATGCCGTACCTGATCGCGATCGAAGGGCTGCTTCACATTGACCTGAACAGGGAGTATAAGGCGATTGTGGACATGTACGACAAGGGACAGGCGACCTATCCCATCCGGGCGTTTTTCGGAGACCTTTTAGGAAGGCCGGACAGGCGCAAGGAATACCCGATTATGCTTGTCAATAACAGGGTGAATCTGGATCAGCTCCTTGCCATCCACAATGCGATGAAATATCCTCTGGCCTATGTCCAGGGCCCTCCCGGCACCGGTAAGACCAACACGATTGTCAATACGATTTCCACCGCGTTTTTTAACGGACGCACGGTGCTGTTCGTGTCTTACAACAATCATCCGATTGACAGTGTGTTTGAAGTTATGACCGGACTCACATATCAGGGGCAGCGGATCCCGTTCCCGATCCTGCGTCTGGGGAGCAGGGAGAGGGATGCCGAAGCGCTCAAATATATCCGGGCTCTCTATGAGCGGATCAAGAGCGTCAAAGTATTTCCCAAAACGCTGGAGAGGAATAAGGATGATCAGATCCGGCAGACGAAACGGCTGACGGCCCTTTTAAAACGCCATGAGGAGTTTCTTGATTTGACGGAGAGGAAGGAGACGCTGGAAAAGCTGATCCAGTCGAATCATCAGATGACCTTTACCACAGAGCTTCAGGGACGCCAGCTTTACGAGGTGACGGAGAGGCTTAAAATGATCGGCAGCGTTACGGATGAGGAAGCGCTGGCAGTATTGTCCGTAGATATCGAAGAATTTTCCAGATATCTTTTCTATACGTCGGCCAATTATATTAAGCGGCTTGACGAGCCCAGAAATGCGGCGCTCCGGAAGATCGTTTTCATGGAGAATAAAGAACTTCAGCTCAGGGAATTTGAGCAGTATCTGAAAGAGGACGGAAACCTTAAGAAGCTGCAGCGCATATTCCCGGTGATTGCCACGACCTGCATTTCGTCACATAAGCTGGGGGATCCCAGGCCCAGTTTCGATATGGTAATCATGGATGAGGCCAGCCAGTGCAATCTGGCAGTGGGGCTCGTCGCCGCGATCCGCGGGGAAAATCTCCTTCTGGTGGGGGATCCCCAGCAGTTAAACCCGGTAATCCTCGTGGATCCGAAAGATAATCAGATCCTGCGGAAGCATTATTCGGTGTCAAAGGAATATGATTATCTGGAAAATTCCTTCTACAAGACGTATCTGGCGAGCGATTCGGTCAGCGACGAGATCTTATTGAGCTACCATTACCGGTGCGACAGAAAGATTATTGATTTCAATAACCGTAAATATTACAATAATAAACTAAATATTATGACGAAAAGCCGATCCGAGGAACCACTCGTATATATCGAGATGGGAGAGAACCGGGCGCTGGGAAGAAATACGGCTCCCGCGGAGGCGCAGGCCGTAGCGGATTATGTGGCCGGACACCGGGATGAGAAGATCGGCGTAATCACGCCGTTCGTCAACCAAAAGGAATACTTGGAAGAGATCCTGAAGGAACGTGGATTTACGGATGTAACCTGCGGCACGGTTCACGCATTTCAGGGGGATGAGAAAGACATCATCCTGTTTTCGACGGCGCTGACCGATCAGAGCTACCGGGGGACCTACCAGTGGCTTAAGAATAATAAAGAGCTGATTAACGTCGCCACATCCAGAGCCAGGAGCCAGCTGGTAATTCTGGGGAGTGTCAGGAATATGGAACGGCTGAGGGATCCCGATGAGAGGGACGACCTGTTCGAGCTGGTGGAATACGCGAGAACAAAGGGCGTGTCCAAAGTGACGCCCAAGGAAGTGGCTTCGAGGGCTCTGGGGGTGAAGCCCTATAGCAGTGAGACGGAGGCAGCGTTTCTGGAAAACCTGAACCACGCTCTGGATAATATCCTTTACGGGGGCCGCAGATGCGTCATCCATCGTGAAGTTGGCATTTCCAAGGTGTTTCGGGATTCGGAGGTGAATCCGGATCTGTTTTACAGCGGCCGGTTTGACTTCGTAGTCTTTGAGAGAACGAGGGACAGGCAGGAGATCCCGATTCTGGCAATTGAGCTGGACGGCAAGGAGCACGAGGAGGACCGGGTGGTACAGGTCAGGGATCAGAAAAAGCAGGAGATATGCAGGCAGCATGGATTTGAGCTGATACGGATTGAGAATACGTATGCCAGGCGCTATCACCATATCAAGGAGATTCTAATCCGGTATTTCGAGAAGCTGTACCGGATTTGAAGGGGGATTTCTAATTATAGGAAATGTTATAATTTTTTTATTATGATGTTTCCTGCGCTGATTTTTGCTGCGTGTAAACGCAGAATCCCCCTTTTGATCTCATTTCAGGTGCCTTGTTATTGGGGACGGCTCATGGTAAAATGAAAAGATACCGGTATATCGAAATGAGGCTGCTCAGGCGCATTTGGCATCCCTGAACGTAGATTGCCTGCGGCGATGGGACTTTTACAGTAAAATGCCTTTTGAATATTTCGCAAAACGTTCTGCCGTTGTCCTGCTCTGGTAAACTGGGTGGGCTGTCTTTGCATGCCGCCGTATGGATGACAAGATTGCAGTATTCCGCAGCATATTTACAGGCGCACTATTCCACAGCCCGCTCAATGGATTTTGAACGGGCGTAATGTCTTGTCGTGTTTTTTATTTTCCGGCCAGGGCGGAAACGCCCCTGGCTAGGCATCGTGTGTTATGCCTGCGGCATCGTGTTCAGACGATAAAGGATTAAAAGTCCCCGGATCAGCAGATCCGGGTCATATTTGATGGTATGGTGGCACAAGGGCGTGATAAAGCGCGCCATGCCGCCGGTAGAGATGAGGGTTGCTTTTTCTCCCATCTCGTCCTCCATACGTTCGATAATGCCGTCCAGCGTGGCGGCATTTCCGTACATGATACCATTGCGGATACATTCGACTGTATTTTTACCGATTACACGTTTCGGAACATCGAGATTGATTCTGGGTAGCTGAGCCGTATTGCTGACAAGGGAGTTGAGGGATACGTTGACGCCCGGCAGAATTACGCCGCCGATATAGCAGCCCGCCCGGTCCACGACGTCCAGGGTGGTGGCGGTCCCCATGTCGATTACGATGATCGGCCCCTCATACTGGGCAATCGCAGCTACCGCAGCCACGATACGGTCACTGCCTACAGCCTTGGGATTATCCATCTTGATATTTAACCCGGTTTTCATGCCGGATCCGACTATAAGGGGCCTTCTGCCGGTGATCTTTTTTACGGCAGAAGAGAGGGGGGCATTTAACGGGGGAACGACCGAGGAAATGATGGTCCCTTCGATATCTGTCCGCTTTACTTTATGTATTTCCAGAATGTTTTTGAGCACGATTGCATATTCCAGGCTCGTTTTGCGGTCGTCTGTTGTAATGCGTTCTTCAAAATACGTTTTCTGCTCGTCGATTCCGCCGACGACGATATTGCTGTTTCCCATATCAATCGCTAAAATCATAGAGAAAACTCCTTCCACATTTGACTGGTAAGTGCTATAATAACCAAATGAATGTGATGCTGTAATCAAAAACCAGGAGCTATCTTATCATATTTTTTTAATAATTACAACGGAGGATTTCATAATGCTGCAGGGAAAAACAGTACTTTTGTGCTTATCGGGCAGTATTGCTGCCTATAAGATCGCATATCTGGCAAGCGCGTTAAAAAAACTCAGGGCTGATATCCATGTACTGATGACGAAAAATGCCACCAATTTTATCAATCCCATTACTTTTGAGACCTTGACTGGTAACAAATGTCTGGTGGATACCTTTGACCGGAATTTTGAATTTTCCGTGGAGCATGTGTCCCTCGCCAAGAAGGCGGATGTGGTACTGGTGGCTCCGGCGTCTGCCAATGTAATCGCAAAGATCGCTCATGGTCTGGCGGACGATATGGTGACGACGACGATTCTGGCCTGTGAATGTAAGAAAATCATCAGCCCGGCCATGAATACGAGAATGTTTGAGAATCCTGTTACCCAGGACAATCTGAAGCTCTGTGAGCATTACGGGATGGAGGTAATCTCCCCGGCAAACGGCTATCTGGCCTGCGGGGATATCGGGGCCGGAAAAATGCCGGAGCCGGAGGTACTGCTGGAGTATATCCTGAAGGAGATCCGCTGTAAAAAGGATCTGGCGGACAAAAAAATCCTTGTGACAGCAGGTCCCACCAGGGAGGCTATTGATCCGGTGCGCTATATTACGAACCATTCTACGGGTAAGATGGGCTATGCGGTCGCGAAAATGGCAGCCATGAGAGGGGCAAAGGTGACACTGGTGACAGGGCCTGCAACAGAGAATCCGCCCATGTTCGTTGATGTGGTGCGGGTGGAGAGCGCAAGGGAGATGTTTGAGGCCGTGACCTCGATAAGCGGAGAGATGGATGCGATCATTAAAGCAGCAGCGGTCGCGGATTACCGTCCAAAGCATGTGGGGACAGAGAAAACAAAGAAGCAGGACGGGGATATGGCAATCGAGCTGGAGAGGACGGACGATATTTTGAAGTGGCTGGGGGAGCACAGGCGTCCGGGGCAGTTTTTGTGCGGGTTTTCGATGGAAACGGAGCATATGCTGGAAAATTCCCGTAAGAAGGTGGAAAAGAAGAATCTGGATATGATTGTGGCAAATAATCTGAAGGTCGAGGGAGCGGGATTTGGTACGGATACGAATGTCGTGACACTGATTACGAAGGAGAAGGAGATCGAACTGGCAAAGATGTCCAAGGAGGATGTGGCAAAGAGGCTGCTGGATGAGATTTTTGGAGGCTGAGCAGAGGGATTCCGTGTTTCACTTCAAAGGAATGGGAAATTATTTTCCAAGGCACTTTCGCTCAGATTTACATGTCGGATGCTGTTTTACCATTCCTTCAAGGCCTGGTATTTGGCAGCGTGAGTGAAAAGATTACCGTTTTTTGAGTCTGCTGAGGATAGTCCATGTAAAGGTATTACTGTCTTTCTGGGGCTGGGTGCAGGCGGTATTGGCAGAAGACTGACCGATTTTTGGAGCCTGCTGCGGGCCGGGGATGATGGTTCGGCGGAATGGGGATGAATGAGAATGGGGACAACTTTGTAGAGATCGGAGGTTTTTTCTTGGCAGTTTTAGATGATGAGATAAAAAGGCGGCGGACGTTTGCGATTATTTCGCATCCGGATGCCGGTAAGACGACTTTGACGGAGAAATTTTTGTTGTATGGCGGCGCGATTAATCTGGCAGGGACGGTGAAGGGGCGTAAGGCCACGAAGCATGCGGTCTCGGACTGGATGGAGATTGAGAAGGAGAGGGGAATTTCTGTGACCTCTTCCGTGCTGCAATTCCATTATGACGGTTATTGTATTAATATTCTGGATACGCCGGGGCATCAGGACTTTTCTGAGGACACTTACCGGACGCTCATGGCGGCCGACTCTGCGGTTATGGTGATTGACGGGTCAAAGGGTGTGGAGGCGCAGACGATCAAGCTTTTTAAAGTGTGTGTGATGCGCCATATCCCGATTTTTACCTTTATTAATAAGATGGACCGCGAGGCAAGGGATCCGTTTGAATTGATGAGCGAGATCGAGGAGGTGCTGGGGATCCATACATGTCCGGTGAATTGGCCGATTGGCTGCGGAAAGAGCTTTAAGGGGATTTACGACCGACAGACGAAGAAGATCATCACCTTCACGGCAGCGATGGGCGGTCAGAAAGAGGTGGCGAGCCGTACTTTTGACGCTTCCGACCATGAGGCAGACGCTGTGCTCGGCGTGGATTTTCACGAAAAGCTTATGGAAGATATCGAGCTTCTTGACGGGGCGAGTGACGAATTTAATCAGGAGCTTGTGAGTGCAGGCGAACTTTCGCCGGTATTTTTCGGTTCAGCGCTCACGAATTTCGGTGTGGAGACGTTTCTGGAGCATTTCCTCACAATGACAATGCCCCCGCTCCCCAGAAAGACAATGGACGGGGCAGTGGATCCGTTCGATCAGGATTTTTCAGCCTTTGTATTTAAGATTCAGGCGAATATGAACAAAGCACACCGTGACAGGATCGCGTTTATGCGCATCTGTTCCGGTAAGTTTGAGGCCGGCATGGAGGTAAACCATGTACAGGGCGGCAAGAAGATACGTCTCACACAGCCGCAGCAGCTTATGGCCGAGAGCCGGAAGATCATCGAGGAGGCGTATGCAGGCGATATCATTGGCGTGTTCGACCCGGGTATCTTCTCCATCGGCGATACGCTGTGCGCACCAGGCCGGCATTTCGAATTCGAGGGCATTCCTACGTTTGCACCGGAGCATTTTGCACGGGTCCGGCAGATGGATACGATGAAACGCAAGCAGTTTATCAAAGGCGTCAGCCAGATTGCACAGGAGGGCGCGATCCAGATTTTCCAGGAATTCAACACAGGTATGGAGGAGATCATCGTCGGCGTCGTCGGTGTGCTGCAATTCGAAGTATTAATCTATCGCCTGAAAAATGAGTATAACGTGGAAG
Organism: bacterium 1XD42-76; assembly: GCA_009917545.1. Classification (GTDB taxonomy): domain Bacteria; phylum Bacillota; class Clostridia; order Lachnospirales; family Lachnospiraceae; genus QZDW01. The sequence goes on along the minus strand of QZDW01000002.1, from coordinate 272,094 downwards.
TGAAGCTGGAGCAGCTTCCTTTTGAATATATCCGCTGGGTGGAGAACCCGCAGGAAGTCGATGTGGCAAAAATACAGGGAACGTCGGATATGAAACGTATCTGCGACTTGAAGGGCAACCCGCTTCTGCTGTTCATCAACAGCTGGAGCGTGGGTATGGTTGAGGAGCGGAATCCGCAGCTCAGGCTCAGTGAGTTTGGACGGAACTGATGCGCTCTGCGCACCTGGGTTTTGTCATGAGGATCCAGGGAGACGGTAGGGTTAAGGCGATCTGCGCAGTGCCTGCTTCAATGAAATGGAGTATTTATTACTGCAAAGGTCCCGCCGCCGGCAGGCGTCATACATTTAGGTATGCCAAACGCGCCTGAATTATGTTCATTCATGGCGTCGCGCTTACCTGCGGGCGCCTGAAGGTTTACTGCATCTATGACGGAATGCATTCATAACAAAAATCAAAACGATAGAAAATGGAAAGGAGAAGCAAAAAATGAAGGAATCGGTTACTTTGGAACAACTCAAAGCATTTGAAGAGGCATTCCGTGCCGAGCGGGCTAACCGCGCAGCCATGACGGCAGTGACAAACGCTGGCGTCAATGAGGCCTCGAAGAATCAGGAGGTACTCCGCAGGACGACGCATGAGTTTTCCCTGACCTTAAAGCAGGGAAAGATCACAGCGCAGAAGCAGAGCGGGCGCTGCTGGATGTTTGCGGCCATGAATGTGCTGCGCTTCCATATGATACATAGCCTCAATCTCGAAGATTTCGAGCTTTCGCAGAACTATACGCTCTTTTATGACAAGCTGGAAAAGACAAATTATTTCCTGGAAAATATCCTCGGGACCCTTGACGAGCCCACAGAGGGCCGCCTGATCTCCTGGCTTTTAACGGCTCCGCTGAATGATGGCGGCCAGTGGGATATGATTTGCAGCCTGATTGGCAAATATGGCGTGGTTCCCAAATACGCGATGCCGGAGACGGCAGTTTCTTCCATGACAAAGGAAATGAATGTGTATCTGACTGAGAAGCTCCGCGGCTTTGCCTGCAGCCTTAGAAAGGGATACCAGGCAGGGAAGAGTAAAGAAGAACTCATCGGGGAAAAGGAAGGGATGCTGCGTGAGGTCTACAACATTCTCTGTGTCTGCCTGGGAGAGCCGCCGAAGCAGTTTGATTTCGAAGTGACCGCCAAGGACGGTACATTCCACAGAGCATTGGGCCTGTCACCGCAGGATTTTTACAAAAAGTATATCAATATAGATTTAAACGAGTATGTGAGCCTGATCAACGCGCCTACTGCGGATAAGCCATTCCATCAGAGTTTTACAGTCAGATTCCTTGGGAACGTGAAGGAAGGACGCCAGGTACGCTACCTCAATCTGCCCATTGAGGAGTTAAAGAGAGTGGCAGTTGCCCAGATGAAGGACGGCGAGCCCGTATGGTTTGGCTGTGATGTGGGGAAACGTTCCTCGCGCGAGGACGGAGTGATGGATCTGGATATGTATCGTCTGGAGGATATGTTTGGCACAGACTTCCCGATGACAAAGGCAGAGCGCCTGGATTACGGACAGAGCCTGATGACGCATGCAATGGTATTTATGGGCGTCAACCTCGATGAAAACGGAACGCCCAACCGCTGGCGTGTGGAAAACAGCTGGGGGGAGGACCGTGGGAAAAAAGGATATTTTGTCATGTCCGACGCATGGTTTGACGAATACATGTACCAGGTGGTCGTGAATAAGAAATACCTTACAAAAGAGGAGCAGAAGGAATACGAGGGCGAACCGGCTGTCCTCGAGCCGTGGGATCCGATGGGATCATTAGCGTAGCATGCCGGAGTGCATCATTGATATCCATACGCATATCTACCCGTCCGTCCTGGCCCGCAGGGCCATGAAAGTAGCAGGGCGCGAGCATGATGCATACGAAAATCTGCCGGTAAAGGAAAACCTGCTTTCCAGGATGCAGGAAGAGGGAATCTGCCTGTCCATCGTGCAGCCAGTGGTATCAAAGCCGGAGACACAGCGGGATGTGAACCGTTTTGCCAGAGAGGTCATGAGGCCGGGAATTATATCTTTCGGCGGGCTCCATCCGGACTGTGCGCATGTGGAGGAGGAGCTTGAGCGGCTGGAGGACATGGGGTTTTCTGGTGTCAAGTTTCACCCGCCGTTTCAGAAAGTATTCCTTCCGGACGAACGATATCATGCGATGTGGAAGCGCATCAATCATCTGCGCCTTCCGGTGCTGATTCATTGCGGGAGCGCCAGGGTTTGGAGCCCGTATGACCTGTATCCTTCCGGGCTGGCCGGGATCCTCCGTCTTGTGCCAGATGTGCCGGTCATTCTTGCCCATATGGGAGGCCGTTCAACGGATCCGGGGGAAGAACGGGAACTGTACAACTTCCCGGAAAACGTATGGATTGATACGGCTATGAGTGCAGAACGCCAGCCCCTGGAGGATTTTGAGCGTATCGTGGAGGCGATGGGGCCGGAGCGGGTCGTCTTTGGAAGCGATTTCCCGTATGGGACGGAGCAGGCAGCCATCCATTATATCAAAAACAGCTGCTTTTCCGCAGAGGAAAAGGCGAAAATGCTGGGAGGGAATGCCGCCAGGCTGCTTCCGGAGCGCGCATTGCGGTGGCGGAAACAGTAAGGGGAAGGCGCCGGAAGCGCCGACGATAAAAATACTTTGAAAAGGAGAGGAGTTATCATGTATACATGTGCAAATTGTAACATTCATGCCTGCCGCGAGGCAGAGCCGGAGAATATGCCAAAAAACTGTCCGATTCGGAATAAGGAGCTGGTGGAAGAGGTTAAAGAGGAATATGGGAAGCCGGAAATCAACCGTTTCTTCGTGACCTCGTCCGTATTGGAGCACGACGGATACTGCCAGTGGCCCAGATTAAAAGAGACCGTGGAGTTCTGTAAACGGATGGGCTATAAAAAGGTGGGGCTTGCTTTCTGTATCGGCCTTTCCAAGGAAGCCAGAGTAGTGGCTGATCTGCTCAGAAAGAATGGGATCGAAGTGGTTTCTGCAGTCTGCAAATCCGGAGATATTGATAAGTCAGAGGTAGGGATTCCGGATGACAAGAAATTAAAGCCGGGACAGCACGAGACGATGTGCAATCCGATTCTCCAGGCTAAACTTTTAAATGAGCAGAAAACAGAGTTTAACATCACAGTAGGGCTCTGTGTCGGACATGATTCCCTTTTCATCCGCTATTCTGAGGCAATGGTGACAGCCCTGATCGTGAAGGACCGCGTACTGGCTCATAATCCGGCAGGGGCAATTTACTGTGCAGAAGGGTATTTTAAGAACAGACTGTAATCATGAAAGGCACGGCTATTCTGACCGTAGTCTGTGGTTGTTTTGGATACGAGTAACTTTTTCGGTATTTGCGCATACGATGGCAGTAAGAACCGCTTTGCGGAGAAATGCCGATGCGTATGTGTGAGCTGAAACGTCGTGAAGTCATCAATATCTGTGACTGTAAGCGGCTCGGGTTTGTAGGGGATATCGAGTTTGATCCATGTACCGGAGTCATCAAAGCGCTCATTATCCCCGGTCCGGGCTGTGTGTGTGGATTTTTAGGGCGGGAAAAGGAGTTTATTATCCCTTACGGGGATGTCTGTCAGATCGGAGATGATATTGTACTCGTAAAGCTTGAAGAAAAACCGCCCAAGGAAAAGCCTCCGCACGGATAAAAGACTTGCCACAAAAGCTTTCTTTGTGATAGAATAAGGGAAAGAGAGCGATGTGACAGAGTTCTTAAGTTTGCAGGGAGGGAACCGATATGAAGTGCCCATTTTGTAACGTATCTGACACAAAAGTGATTGATTCACGTCCGGCGGACGATAACAGCTCCATCAGACGGCGCCGCCAGTGCGAGCAGTGCGGGAAACGTTTTACGACCTACGAAAAGCTGGAGACTATGCCGCTTATGATTATTAAGAAGGATGATTCCCGGGAGGCATACGACCGCTCCAAGGTGGAAAAGGGGATCCTCCTTTCCTGCCATAAGCGGCCGGTCTCTTCCCAGCAGATCAGCCAGTTGATTGATGAGATTGAGAACCTGATCTTTAATATGGAAGAGAAAGAGATCCCTGCCAGTACGATCGGCGAGCTGGTCATGAAGAAGCTTAAAGATGTTGACGAGGTGGCCTATGTCCGTTTCGCATCGGTTTACCGGGAATTTACGGATGTCAACGCCTTTATGGATGAGCTGGCTAAATTCTTAAAAAATAAAGAGGGTGCCTATGCTCCGGATGTTTTACCCTGACGAATACGCGGACAGTGCGTATGGAATTCCCTTCGAAGAGCTTTACAGGAAAGGCTATCGGGGAGTTATTTTCGATGTGGACAATACACTGGTTCCCCACGGGGCTCCGGCAAACGAGGAAGCAGTCCGATTGTTCAACAAACTTTATCAGCTTGGTTTTTCCACCTGTATTCTGTCAAATAATAAAGAGCCAAGAGTCTCGCCGTTTGCCAAACGTGTAGAGAGTCCCTATATTTTTAATGGGAAAAAGCCTTCCAGGAAAGGCTACGAAAAGGCGATGAAGCGCATGGGGACGGCCCGGTCCGATACGCTGTTTATCGGAGATCAGCTGTTCACGGATATATGGGGGGCAAAGCGGGCCGGTATTTACAGCATTCTTGTAAAGCCAATTGATCCGCATGAGGAGATCCAGATCGTACTCAAGCGATATCTGGAGGCAGTGGTGCTGTACTTCTACAGGCGCAGAAAGGTTTTGTAAAAAACAGTTGAAATGGGATGGATTATAGTATAAAATAGGGTAGAATCAGCCGTCTGGCCAGGAAAAGGACGGCTGCAAACAGATTTTAAGGAGGAATATCATTTATGATATCAGCGGGTGATTTTAGGAACGGTGTTACGCTCGAGATTGACGGACAAGTCATGCAGATTCTTGAGTTCCAGCATGTAAAGCCGGGCAAGGGCGCTGCTTTTGTCAGAACAAAGCTGAAAAACGTAATCAATGGCGGCGTAGTGGAGAGAACGTTCCGTCCGACAGAGAAATTCCCGGCAGCAAGAATTGACCGTGTGGACATGCAGTATCTGTATGCAGACGGTGAGTTATACAATTTCATGGATAACAACACATACGAGCAGGTTGCTTTGAATCAGGACGTGGTTGGAGATGCTTTGAAGTTTGTGAAAGAGAATGACACAGTCAAGGTGTGCTCCTACAATGGAAATGTATTCTCGGTTGAGGCTCCGTTATTTGTTGAGTTAGAGATTACAGATACCGAACCTGGCTTTAAGGGAGATACCGCTACTGGAGCGACAAAGCCGGCTACGGTTGAGACAGGAGCACAGATCAATGTTCCCCTGTTTGTAAATCAGGGAGATAAGGTAAAGATTGATACACGTACGGGAGAATATTTATCCAGAGCCTAACCCGCAGCGTGACGGGAGAGGAAGGCTGTCTGAAGTGTTATTTTTCAGGACAAAATCATAAAGATACAGGCTGAAGGTTCCATAAAGTGATTTATGGAACTTTTTTTGAACCTTTTTTTGCGTAGATACCTCTATATAGCAGGTGCACCAAAAAAGGCGAAGGAGGAAATGAGAGGGAAGGAGGATATGCATGGAAGAAGCAGAGCTGGTAAAGCAAATGATCGCTGGTGACAGAGACGCTTTTACACACATCATGGAACGATATCAGCCGCAGGCTCTGAGAGCCGCATATCTGATTTCCGGCAATCACGCTGACAGCGAAGACATTGTTCAGGAGACATTCGCAGCCTGCTTTTTATACCGGAATCAGATTAAAAATCCAGAGGCTTTTAAGGGATGGTTTTATCGAACTCTGTCCCGCAACGCCTGGAAAATCTGCCGGAGGACAAAGAAGGAGCAGCCGGTTGCAGAGCCTTATGCGGGAGATATTCCGGATCCGACAGAGACTCTGAAGGAAGTGATCCTGCGTGAGGAGGAAAAGGCCCTGTACTCTGCCATCGAAGCACTTCCGGTCAAGCAGCGGGCAGTGATCGTTCTCTACTATTACAGCCAGATGTCAATCAAAGAGATCGCAAAGGCTCTGGGATGCATGGAGGGAACCGTAAAATCACGGTTGTTCCACGGAAAAGCAAAATTAAAAGAGCTTTTGCAGGAAAGTGAGAAAAATGGAGGAAGGACATGGACGATTCTATCTTAGAACAGAGAATAAGAGAAACGCTTGAAAAAAAGGCACAGGACGTCCATGTGGACGCACTGACAAGCCAGAGGATTCAGACAAAGGTCGAACAACGAATTAAGGAGGCAGAACATATGAAACATAGAGGTTGGAAAAAGGTTGCTATCGTAGCAGCAGCAATTTGTGTGCTGGGAAGTATTACGGCAGTTGCCGTGGGAAAACCAAGTTACACATCATCGCACTCCTCTCACAATGAGGAAGTAAAGGATTTTGCAACGGCAAAAGCCATGCAGAACGGATATGACGCTTCCGTGAAAACAGTGGAAAGCTTTTCCAATGGCTATACCTTCCAGTACGCAATGCCGGAATACAAGCAGACGCATGACGAGAATCATAACGCGATGGAATCAGAGACCATGATGAACTTTTCTTATAAAAAACAGGGAAAGAAGGATGTGTCATTTTCGGCAACCCGTCTGGGCACTTCGTCTGAAATAGCAGATCAGATCATGACATTGGATAACGGCGTGGAGCTTCGGTACAGAAAGCTGGCGAACAAATTCGTGCCTCCGGATTATCAGATCACAGAGGCTGAAGAGAAGCTTATCGAGGAAGGAAAGTTAAATGTGGGCTACGGAAGCGATAAGGTTGAACTCATTAACAGTCTGCACGTAAGCTGGGTTCAGGACGGCGTCCTCTACAGCCTGTATACCTTTGAGGACAGCCTGAGTGCGGAGGAAATGCTGGGAATGGCAAAAGAGGTTGCGGAGAGCGAGTAATCACTGTCTGCTGTCAATTTCCACGAACCTGGATGGCAGAGACGATTTTCTGTATAAAGTGTACGGTAAATGATTTTTTTGTATATAATTTCATGTTACGGAGCAGCGGGGCAATATGTCTTGCTGCCCCGTAAATTTTTACTTAACTTTTTTGCCGGATTCATGTATAATGGAATCCATGCCTTAACAGCAGATATGCCCAATGCGCCGGAATCTCTTTCGTGTATATTGCGCGTTCACCCGTAGGCGCATGGAGTTCTCCTATAAACGGTGAATCATATACTGCTTGCGATTGTCCCTCTGACAGACGAATCGTCTGTCATGAAAAACAGACATTTTTGACAAGTGTAACGGGCATATTTGCCCCGGTCCAGAGCCGGAACGCCTCAGCGCCCTGAAAGAGCAGCATAAAGAGACCGTTAAAACAGGGAAGCCCTTTTGACTTCGCCATTTGCAACAATATGGTTTCCCCCGGGTTATAAATGATATCAGAGACAATCAGCCTGTCTGCAAGGAAGGAAGCATCAGGGACCGGGCAGCGATCCGTGTCAGGGGCCATACCAAGGGAAGTGGCATTCGTGAGGATATCGCTGTCTGCAAGCTCCCTTTTCAAAAGCTCTGGGTCAGAAAAGTCACAGAGCCGGATTTGACATGAGGTTTTTCCGGACAGTTCATATACCGTCTGCTCTGCCCGATCATAAAAACGGCTTGACCGCCTGAGAAAAACGGAGATTTCACGGACCCCATCCAAAGCTGCCTGGACACAGATAGCAGTAGCGGCGCCGCCTGCGCCAATAAGAGTCATTTTTTTACCGATTATGTTATAACCGGTATATTTGACGGACTGCATGTAGCCGATTCCGTCCGTATTATGCCCAGTGAGAATACCGTTATCGTTTACGACCGTATTAACAGCGCCGATGATCTCTGCCGCAGGGGAAAGGCGGTCGCAGAGGGAAAGCATTTTATTCTTGTTTGGCATGGTAAGATTGAAACCGCGGGCGCCGAGCGTTTTTAAGCCCTCGACGGCCGTTTCAAGGCCTGCTTCGTCTACGTCAAAGGCGAGATAGCGGTAATCCAGCCCCAGCGATTCAAAGGCAGTGTTGTGCATCATAGGAGAAATACTGTGGGAACAGGGGCTTCCCAGGAGGCAGATAAGCCCGGTATGCCCGGTGATTGGATGATTCATATAAAGTCCTCCATAGTGGTAAAGTATCATAAATTATAACAATAAATTCCGAAAATTGCAATCAATGGAACGATGTGCCGGCTACCTGCTCAGTCTGTTCAGGTAAAGGTAAGGCAGAGGCTGTGCTGTAGTGTTAAAATGATTACGCGGAAACAGAAAAGAGGTAGCAATGAAACTGACAGAACATATTTTTCTCATTGGATTTATGGGTTGCGGAAAGAGCACAAACGGGCTCTGTCTGGCCCGTCTGGCTGGTACAGAACGCCTGGAAATGGACGAGATGATTGTAAAGGAACAGGGAATGGAGATTTCTGATCTGTTTGCTCAATATGGGGAGACGTATTTCCGTGATCTGGAGACAAAGCTGATCGGCAGCCTGCGGGAGCACAGGCCTTCCGTCATATCCTGCGGAGGCGGAGCCGTCCTGAGGGAAGAGAATACTGCTATGATGAAGTCAATGGGAAAGATTGTTTTGCTTACAGCTTCACCGATGACGATATACCACCGGGTAAAGGACAGCACCAGTCGGCCAGTGCTGAACGGCCATATGAATCCGGATGATATCCGGAAGCTGATGGAGATACGGCGGCCGCGTTATGAGGCAGCCGCCGATCTCATAATCTCCACAGATGGAAAAAGTGTGGAGGAGATCTGTCGGGAAATTCTCTGTCAGATGAACAGCCAATAAAGAAATCAGTGTTCGGTTGCCGTGACGGGAGCCTGTCTGACGAAATTATTCTTTATGAAGAACATAGTGACGCCTGCGGCGGCAAGTTCGGCGGCAACAATCGAGATCCAGATTCCGTCAATGCCCCAGATCGCGGGAAGAATCAGGACAGCGGCGGTCTGGAATACGAGCGTACGTAAAAAGGAGATTACAGCCGAGATCAGACCGTTATTTAGCGCTGTAAAAAAACCTGAGCCATAGATGGCAATACCTGCAAAGAGGAATGAGAAAGAATAGAGCGCAAACCCCTTTACCGTCAATGCAAGCAGAGCCGGGTCATAGCCTACAAATATCCCTGACAGAGGTACGGCCAGCCCCTCTGCCAGTATAAACATACTCACAGAAAAGACACAGATCAGGATCAGACTCTTTTTGAGCAGGCTGTTAAGGTCCGGCAGGTTTCCTGCACCGAAATGATAGCCGACGACAGGCGCTGTACCGATGGAATAGCCGATAAAGGCAGCCAGAAAAACAAGATTGACGTACATGAGCACGCCATAGGCGGCCACACCATCTTCACCGGCATAGCGGATCAGCTGAATATTATACAGCATACTGACAAGTGACATGGATATATTGCTCATCAGCTCAGAGGAGCCGTTACCGCAGGCCTTTAAAAGAGAAGCTCCGTCAAAGGATGTTCTCGTCAGGCGTAAAAGGCTCCCGTTCGGACGCAGAAAGGCGATGCCAAGCACAGCGATGACAATCCCACAGAAAAATGAAACATACACGAACAGCGAAAACAGCCGGTTTGCCTTATCACAGTCGCCTTCGCCCATTGTCTTTGAAATCAGGGCGCTGCCGCCAGTGCCAAACATAAAGCCGACAGCCCCCAGCATCATGATAAACGGCATGATAAAGTTGACTGCTGCGAAGGGGGTCTTGCCGACAAAATTAGAGACGAAAAATCCGTCTACCACGCCATAGATAGACGTAAAAATCATCATGACAATAGAGGGAAGAGTAAAGCGCAGCAGTTTTTTATAGGTAAAATGATCGGATAATCGAATATTCATAATGTTTTCTCCATTGAAAGTTGTTTGAGCTTTTCACTGAAGGAAATAAGATATTTCTTCGTCAGCTCAAAATATTGATTGATTTCAATCTCGGACCAGGATTCAAATATCTCGTTTTCAATTCGGATCAGATGTACGACGGTGTTCTGTGAGAGGAGCTTTCCCTTGTCGGTCAGAAAAAGAGTCTTTTTTCTGCCGTCAGAGTCCTCAAGGAAGGCATATCCGTCTGCTTCCAGCCTGCGGATAGAGGAATTGACTGTCTGCTTGCTGAGGCCGGACAGCCTGCAGATATCATTCAGAGGACAGCTCCCTCCATGATTGCAGACTGCATAGAGAATCATAGACGCGCTGTCCGACAGACCCATTTGCAGGGATGCTTCGTGATAGACGGAATTTATCTCGCTCGATAAATAATTAAAACGCTTTACATGTTCACTTGCCTGTTGCATGATTACCCTCCTGAGTCCGAAATCGTACTAAAAAGCATATCACCAAAACATATGTTTGTCAATGGCTTTTTTGTGGCAAATGTGGTGCAGAAAACAGTTCCCCCAAAAAGCTGTAAATCTGATTGACAGTCCATTTCAAATGTGGTATTTTAGGTATACATCATTCCTGCACATTCTGGTGCAGAGAATCTTACAGGGAAGTTTCTTTCCCGAATTATCCATTTATGTTTTATTACAGACGCTGTTTTGCTGCCGGGTGCGGCCTGGAAAGCGGGGGATGCCTATGATTGTATTCTGCATGTAAATTTTACAGGAAACTGCTTTTATTTACTATTTTACAGAGATATCACCAAAGAAAATGTGTTCGTGGTCTGTAAAAAAGGGATACTGTAAAATCATGGCTTTATACTATATTTAGTATAAAAATTTAAACTATATACCTGATATAGTATGAGTCCTGATGGGTGCAGTATCTCCTGTGTAACAATGCGCCTGAAATGCTTTTGATTTGGGTGATGCGTTCACCTGTGGGCGCAAGGAGGTTTACCGTGAAAGTCCGCCACCGACAGGCGGCATAAATTCCGGTATGCCGAATGCGCCTGGACTACGTTCATTCATGGTGGCGCGCTTACTTGTGGGCGCCTGAAGGTTTACTGTGAAAACTTGTGTTTCCTGATGCAGTGAATGCAGAAATGAGAGGTATCAATGAGAAAAAAGTTGCTTGCATGGTGCCTGATTGCCGCGACGGCTATGTCGCATCTGGCAGATCCGGTATATGCCGCTGTCCATACGGCCGGATGGCAGAATGGTATGGAAACGTATTCTATCCCGGTAAGTGAGGATGTGACGCAGAAACAGTACGGACTTGTTTCAGAAACCGGAGACGCATTCCAGGTAAGAACCGCTTCCGATTCGTTGATAAAACCGGTAACAGGAGGAAACCGGGATATAGATATGGTTAATCATAGAAAGGGGACAGAGGAGTCGTTTCTTTCTGAAACACCGTCTGAAATACCTGGGTATTACAGAGAGACGGATACAGCAGGACTTTACGAATTCGTGGATCGCTATGGAAAGCGCTGTTTCCGCCGGTACGGCTTTTTCAGAGAAAATATTTCGGATGCCGGAATCGCTTCCGATTCAGATGCAAAAATGTCGGAACCGGTTTTATATGAGGGAAAGAGTGCTGCCCCCAGTCCCGCTTCAGGCTGGTACACTGCCGAAGAATCGGGGGAAGTCTTGGCAGGGAGAACGGCGATTGATTTGGAACGGGAATATGAAACACTGGCTCCATACCTTTATGAGGCAGCCGGCGAAACTGAGGTGGGTGAGGAATGCTTTCGTGAGCTTTTGGGATTCCATACAGAGCTTTCCAGTGTCTATGAGGCCGGAGAACCGTTTTTCATGAGTAGATACGGGGAGAACTGGGATGGAAGCCGGTATGGAGTCTGGGACTTTACAGATTTTGAGCATATGCAGTCAGAGGATGATTATCAATACTGGTTCTATGGGCATATACTGAATGCGCCGTCTGCGGAAAACCGCTGGATCCGTGTTTCAAACCACGGAGCGATGTACGAGACAGTAGAAAGCTATTATGGAGAGCCGGAAAACCATGCTAAACTTGCTTATAATGCAGGGATGTCTGTGAAAGCCTATGCGGACAGAGAACGGGGGCGCATTGTTATTCAGGTAAAAAACTGCCGCCTGGATAATAAGGGAAGCGGATATACAAATGGCCAGCGTTCCGTTGGTATGAATGGGCTGAACTTTTTTATCCGTGGAAATACGTCGCGTATCGGGGAAGGCACTGGTTATCAGAGTGCCAGAAAGGGCAGTAATCTCCCGGAAAATGCCTATTTTGATTATCTGGTGATAGGAAACCTGTCTGCAGATACCGCGCCGGGAGATACGATCACCTGGCAGACAGGGCGGACTGGCACAAAGCCGTTCCAATACTATTATTCTACCAGCGACGTTAAGGTGGATGGCTGCTACCGTGACTATCAGACATTTACAGCCGGGGATGGCCTTCCATATTATGAGATCGGCTATAATGAAGAGAATCCATCCGATCAGGTCTATGACTGGAAGGCGGGAACGATGAGTTTTTATGTCTATAACCTGCCAGAGAATCTGACGGATATCGCACTTACTCCCTGGTGTACGATTCTTGACACTTCGACGAATCCTGATGAGGATTATTCTGCGTACAGTTATTACAGGGGGAGAGTCCTCCTGAGCGAGCAGGGATTTTCGGTGCCGGAGCTCATCAGGCAGTTGAATCAGACTGAAATATCAGTCCGTTTTGATGCCAATGGCGGAACCGGGGGAACCACGGTAACAGCGGCTCCGGGAGCTGCGTTCGGGACGCTCCCGGGGGCTCCGGCGAGGGATGGGTATACGTTTGCAGGCTGGTACACACAGGCATCCGGAGGAACACGTGTAACGGCACAAACACTGGTGCCTGACACAGATGTAACGTATTATGCACACTGGGATGAGAAACATTATAATATTACCTACGTACTAAATGGCGGAACTGCGCCGTCTGGCCTGCCTTCCTCATACTACGGAAGTCAGGGGGTGGGAAGTTTTGCCGCCCCCAGCCGGAACGGCTATACCTTTGGCGGCTGGAACCCATCTTCAATTCCGAAAGGGAGTACAGGGGATAAAACGGTTACGGCCTCCTGGACACCTGTGACCTACCAGATCACGTATATGATGAATGGCGGAACAAACCATGCGGGAAATCCATCCTCCTATACGATAGAGGATGCAGTTCATTTTTCAGAGCCGACGCGCGCCGGTTATCGTTTTACAGGCTGGAGCCCGTCGGAAATTTCCAGAGGAAGTACAGGGGCTAAGACCATAACGGCCTCCTGGAGCCCGGAACAGTACTCGATCCGTTATGTGCTGGACGGAGGAGTCAATCATACAGGAAATCCGTCAAATTATACGGTAGAGGATACGGTCCGGTTTTCTCCTCCGACGAAAAATGGTTATCGCTTCCTTGGCTGGAGTCCGTCTGAAATTCCCAGAGGAAGTACAGGCGAAAAGACGGTGACGGCTGCCTGGGAGGCAAACGAGTACGCGATTCTTTTTGACGCAAACGGTGGAACCGGGACGACAAGCTATCAGAGGCGGCACGATGACACTCTGGGAGAGCTTCCGCAGGCATTTCGTACCGGTTATACATTTTTAGGATGGTATACACAAAAGGATGGAGGAACTCAGGGAAAGTCCTCTGACCGTGTAACAGGCCAAAAGACTTACTATGCCCATTGGGTGATTAATCGTTACACGGCCAGGTTTCACTCAGCAGGAACAGGAGACGGAGCGACAATTCTAAGAGATTACGGCGCTGCTCTCGGAGAACTTCCAGAGACGCAGAGAACCGGGTACCAGTTTGGCGGCTGGTTTACTACGGCAGAAGGCGGCACACAGATTAGCAGTTCAACATTGATGGGAGCTGATGATGCAGATTACTATGCACACTGGGAGGCGAACCGTTGGACTGTGATCTATGATGCGGGTAAAGGCAGCGGGCAGATGGAAGCAAGCAGCTTTACCTATGATGCGGAAAATGTACTGAGTGCGAATACATTTACGCGCAGCGGCTATCACTTTGCAGGCTGGGCAGAGGAGCCGGACGGCAGCATAAGCTTCACGGACAGTGCCAGGGCTGGAAATATGACAAAAAAACAGAATGATATGCTTCATCTATATGCCGTATGGGAGGCGAATCCGTATACAGTGACGCTTCACAGGCATCGGACTCCGGATGATACGGTAAGTCTGGTACAGAGTTATATTTACGACAGAGAAGGAACACTTCCGGAGAAAGCATTTGAAAAGACAGGCTATTCTTTTACCGGATGGTCGAAAACGCCGTCAGGCAGCGACGAGCTTGTCCCGGAGGGTGCAGATGTTCTTAACTGGACGCAGGAACCGGACGGTAATATTGATCTGTATGCCCAGTGGGAGCCTAATACTTATAGACTCTATTACGGCGCAGGAGGCGGACAGATTGCAGACCGCTATAAACTGGTGACATACGATGCCCCGGTAGGTGAGCTTCTGGTTCCTGTGAGGACGAATTACCGTTTTGCTGGCTGGACGATGAGCGGCACACCGGTGACAACAGACACGGTTTATCAGACTCCCGGCAGCATGTATATTTATGCTCTGTGGGAGCTGAACTACAGGAATCAGGAAGAAACCAACACGAATATCCGCCCTGGAAAGGATGGAGAATTTGGAACCGGGGACGATGAGGTGTATACAAACGGTCCGGACGGAATTGTGGATACGGAGGACGACAGGGAAGTCTTTCCGGGAGCCGATGGTGTGTATGGGACAGAGGACGATTATTATATTTTAAATCCGCCCAAAGGAGACCGGATCTACGCAGGAGCTGACCGGCGTTTTAACTCTGCTGATGACTATATAGATAATGGAAACCATACGATCACACATCCGGGTGAGGACTGCTATTTCGGTAAGGAGCCGGGAGCGCCCGAAAATGCGGATACGGATAATACAGTCTGGTGGAAAGGGAATGACGGAAAAACGGGGACAGCAGAAACTGCCGCAGACGATCGGATGGTTTATCCGGGAAAGGACGGAGTCTACCATACAGAGGATGACTTTGTTCCGAATAGTGACGATACGAATCTGAGGCCCGGCCCGGACAGGATGTTTGGCACAGAGGATGACATGACCGCTTTTAACGGTAAGGATGGGCTCCCGGGAACAGATGATGACTTTATTCATATCGAAGATCTGGGAATCAACCGGCGTCCGGGTGAGGACTGTATTTTTAGTACAGAAAATAAGAGAAGCCGGTCAGGGAATCTGACGGATTCCGGAGACGATATCTGGTACTGGGACGGACCGGATAAAATTCCGGGGACTGCTGACGATGTGGCAATCTATCCGGGAAGCGACGGCGTATATGGAAGCAGGGATGATTTCTACTATTATACAAAGGCCCCATATAAAGGGAATGAGGTCTATGCCGGAGTCGACGGGAGATTTGGCACTGCCGATGATTATATGGATCTTGGAAGTGGTAAAA
Organism: bacterium 1XD42-76; assembly: GCA_009917545.1. Lineage (GTDB taxonomy): Bacteria > Bacillota > Clostridia > Lachnospirales > Lachnospiraceae > QZDW01. The sequence continues at coordinate 256,707 of QZDW01000002.1, read as the reverse complement.
ATATGAACCTCCGCCCGGGCAAAAATGCCGGTATCGGGGATGCGGATGATGAACTCTGGTTCAATGGCCGGGATGGGAAGCCGGGAACCGAAGATGACCGCCTGATTCAACGGCCGTACAATGCAGGCGGCGCGCTGGAAGCCGGGAAGGACAGCTTTTATGAGAACGAGGACGGCCATGCTGTGTATCCCGGCAGTGATCTCTGCTTCGGAACAGAGGATGACCGCGTCGATACGGGAAGAGGCAGCAATGTTTCTCTGGAAGGCCTGGATGAACGCACGAACGGAGCGGATGGAATTCCCGGAACCGCAGACGACAGGCCGATTCATACGGATGAGAACGGAGGAGACTATTTTGAGCGGGAAGAGGACGGGAAACGGGTCTATCCAGGGGCAGATGGGTGCTTCGGTACAAAGGACGACCGCATAGACACTGGATTCGGGACTAACACAGGGATGGACGGGAAAGATGAGAAAACAAATGGGGTTGACAAGATTCCAGGAACAGAGGATGACATAACCGTCCACCGGGATCCATCAGGAGCACCGTATATTGAGAATGGAGACGGCAGTATTACCCGGCCAGGAAAGGATGGCAGCTTTGGAACAACAGACGATGAAAGCTATGTGATTCTGCCCGGGAAAAAGCCTGGTGAAGATGACAGACCAATTAAGACAGATGCAGACGGCAGGCCATATGTAGACAATGCAGACGGAACCGTGACACGTCCGGGAGAAGATGGAAAATGGAACACGGAAGATGATGAGAGATGGTACACAGGAGAGGATAAAAAGCCCGGAACAAAAGATGATAAACCGGTAAAGAAGGATGAGAACGGAAAGGAGTATGTGGACAATGGGGACGGAACCGTGACGCGTCCGGGAAGCGATGGAAAATGGGATACGGAAGACGATGAGAAGTGGTATATCGGAGAGGACAAAAAGCCCGGAACAAAAGATGATAAGCCGGTGAAGAAGGACGAGAACGGAAAGGAATATGTAGATAACGGAGATGGAACCGTGACGCGTCCGGGAAGCGATGGAAAATGGAATACGGAAGACGATGAGAAGTGGTATATCGGAGAGGACAAAAAGCCCGGAACAAAAGATGATAAGCCGGTGAAGAAGGACGAGAATGGAAAGGAGTATGTAGATAACGGAGACGGAACCGTGACACGTCCGGGAGAAGATGGGAAATGGAACACGGAAGATGATGAGAAGTGGTATATCGGAGAGGACAAAAAGCCCGGAACGAAGGACGATAAGCCGGTAAAGAAGGATGAGAACGGGAACGAGTACACAGAGAATGGGGATGGAACCATCCTTCGTCCGGGAGAAGATGGCAAGTGGAATACAAAGGACGATGAAATCTGGTATATTGGGCCTGACCAGAAACCTGGAACGGCCGACGACAAACCGGTAAAAAAGGATGAGAACGGGAATCCGTATGTGGAGAATGGGGATGGAAGCATTCTCCGTCCGGGGGATGATAACCAGTGGGGAACAAATGATGATGAGAAATGGTACACAGGAGAAGATAAAAAGCCCGGAACAGCCGACGACAGACCGATCAGGAAGGACGATTCAGGGAATGAATATGTGGAAAATTCCGATGGAAGTACTACCTCTCCGGGAAAAGACGGGATCTGGGGAACCGATGACGATGAGACAACAGGCGGAAATCATACAGGTGGAAACGGATCCGGCAGTGCTGGCGGGAGCGGCTCCGGCGGAAGTGGACTCAGCTTTGGAGGAGGTGTCAAGGGCAGCCGCAGGGGTTCCGGCAAAAACGCCGTCAGCGCAGAGTTTATGAGTGGGACATGGATGCTCGATTCAGTTGGCTGGTGGTACCGCTATGAGAATGGAACCTGGCCTGCGGGACAATGGCTCTATTTAAGCTGGCAGAACCGGAGTGACTGGTATTACTTTAATGATGCCGGCTATATGGTGACTGGATGGTATCATGATACAGCGGCAGGCTGCTGGTATTATCTACATCCGAAAGCAGATGGGACCAGAGGCCATATGTATACAGGCTGGCATCTGATTGATGGAAAGTACTATTATTTTAACAGCTCCGGACGACTGCTTGTCAACTGTGTGACACCTGACGGATACCGCGTGAATACACTCGGTGAATGGGAAACGAGCGGCAGGCAGTAACATATGACCGGCCCGGCGGTATTTTTCAAAACGCCAGGCCCCAAGGAAGGCTTCCCTGTAACGTTTGACGCAAAATCTTTGAAATTTATGTTCTTGTCTTTCCTTTTGTTTTCTTTTCCGGTATAATGAAAGGCAGAAAACAAAGGTTAAGGGAAAGATGACATAGATGAAACGATTGACGATCGGGATTTTGGCTCATGTGGATGCAGGGAAAACCACCTTATCGGAAGCGGTTTTATATTTGACAGGGAGTATCCGCAGACTGGGGAGAGTGGATAACCGGGATGCATTTTTTGATACATATGAGCTGGAGAGAAGCCGGGGGATTACGATTTTCTCTAAGCAGGCTGTCTTTTCTCTGGGGGATGCGCAGGTGACATTGGTAGATACTCCCGGGCATGCAGATTTTTCTTCTGAGATGGAAAGAACCCTGCAGGTACTCGACTATGCGATCCTGGTAGTCAGTGGTGCCGATGGGGTACAGGGACATACGGAGACGCTTTGGCGGCTTTTGAAGCGCTATCGGATTCCGGTGTTTATATTTGTTAATAAAATGGATCAGCCGGGTACGGATGAGGAACAGATTTTGACGGTTCTTAAAAACCGCCTTAGCAGCGGGATTGCAGCCTTTGGCAGGCTGGGAATCCGGGATTTTGAAGTGATACCGGCCGCAGACGGCGGAAAAGAGCAGCTCGAGGAACTTGCCATGTGTGACGAGGCCTTACTGGAGACATACCTGCAAAAGGGCAGTCTTGAGATCGAAAGGGTAAGGCAGGCGGTGCGGGCGAGGAAAGCCTTCCCGTGCTATTTTGGTTCGGCCTTAAAGCTTACTGGAATCGAGACTCTCTTAAAGGGGATTGAGCTTTTTTCTGAATATCCGGTCTATCCGGAACAATTTGGCGCGCGGGTCTTTAAGGTGTCAAGAGACACGCAGGGAAACCGACTGACTCATGTAAAGATTACAGGCGGGACACTTAAAGTAAAAGAGCCGCTTGGCAGTCAGGAGAGCGGAAAAATAAACCAGATACGTATTTATTCCGGTACGAAATACGAGACACCCAGGGAAGCAGAGGCAGGAGTGGTCTGCGCTGTCACCGGTCCGGCGGATACGAGACCGGGGCAGGGTTTTGGCATTGAAGGGGAATCAAATGTCCCACTTTTAGAGCCTGTGCTGACATACCGGATCCTGTTGCCGGAGGGCTGTGACGCGCATCGGATGCTTCAGAATCTGAGAATGCTTGAGGAAGAGGACCCGCTGCTCCATATTGTCTGGAACGAGGGGACCGGAGAAATCCAGGCGCAGGTCATGGGCGAGGTACAGATGGAGGTTCTGAAAAGCCAGATCAGGGAGCGATTCAGCGTGGAGGCAGAGTTTGGAACCGGAAGTATCATATACAAAGAAACGATTCTGCGGCCGGCAGAGGGTGTGGGGCATTTTGAGCCGCTTCGCCATTATGCAGAGGTGCACCTTCTTCTGGAGCCGGGAGAACCGGGGAGCGGTCTGGCTTTTGGGACAGATTGCAGTGAGGACATGCTTGACAGGAACTGGCAGCGTCTGGTTTTAACACATTTGGAAGAGAAGCGGCACAGAGGAGTGCTGACGGGCTCTGAGATAACAGATATGAAAATCACGCTGTTAGCAGGGCGGGCGCATATTAAGCATACGGAGGGAGGAGATTTCCGCCAGGCCGTTTACCGGGCAGTCCGTCAGGGACTGATGGAGGCAGGCTGCCGGGTGCTGGAGCCATGCTATGACTTTGCCCTGGAGATTCCGGAGGAAGCACTGGGCAGGGCGATGACGGATATCGAACGGTTTCAGGGGCGTTTTGAAGCTCCTTTCGTAGAAAATGGCATGATGGTTCTTCGGGGCAGTGCCCCGGTCGCTTCCATGAGGGATTATCAGAGAGAAGTGACGTCCTATACACGGGGAAGGGGACGACTGTCCCTGAGCCTTAAAGGTTATGAACCATGCCACGACGAGACTGAGGTGATCAAGCGGATCGGTTATGATTTTGAAGCTGATTTTCAGGATCCGGCCGGCTCTGTATTCTGCTCTCACGGAGCCGGATTTACGGTGCCCTGGAATGAAGTGAAAAAGTATATGCATGTAGAGAGCCCTGCGGAAAAACTCCGTCTGCTGACCGGGATACTTCCGGTTATTTCTGACACCGGACAGAAGGACAGTGCTTCGGATGTGCACAAACGTGCCCAAGGAGAAGAGCGGCCGGGCCGTTCGTGGGCTGAGGATAAGGAGTTAGAAGAGATCTTTACCCGAACATACGGGCCGTTAAGAAGGAATGACCTTTCTGGTAAAGACAGCAGAAAAATTATCCGTGCCAGGGAGACGGCAGTTGTACCGAAAAGAGTGGAACCTGGCAAGGAACCAAAGGAAGAATACCTTCTGGTAGACGGTTATAACATTATTTTTGCATGGGACGAGCTCAGAGAGCTGGCCGAGGCCAATATTGATGGAGCCAGACACCGCCTGATGGATATTTTGTGCAATTATCAGGGATTCCAGAAATGTACCCTGCTAGTTGTATTTGATGCATATAAGGTGGCAGGTAATATGGGGGAGGTATCGAAATACCATAATATCCATGTGGTCTATACAAAGGAAGCAGAGACCGCAGATCAGTATATAGAAAAACTGGCGCACAGAATCGGTCAGAGCCACCAGGTGACAGTGGCGACTTCAGACGGCCTGGAGCAGCTCATTATCCGCAGCCAGGGGTGCCTGCTTATGTCGGCAAAAGATTTTAGAGAAGAGATTGAGCGGGTGAATGCATTGATTTCTGAGGAAAAATCACGCCTTACAGGAACAGGAAAAAATTATCTTCTCTCCTATGCAGAGGGGGAGACGAAGGAATATCTCGAAAATGTGCGTCTGGGGAAGGAAGAGGGTGTAGAGCGTAAGAAAGGCAAAGGCGGCAGGAAACGCCACAATTCAGGACAGAGACAAATGCCGAAAGGCAAGGGAAGCTGACCATGATGACAGGAAATCGGACCATGAGAAATCAGAAGCAGGAATCAAACCGCAGAAAATCCGCCGCGTTCATTGCAAATTTGCCGGTTTTCTGATAGAATATGGAAAGGTATGCGGGAGGTCTGCCCAGATATGTGCTGTGTACTGCCATAAAGGGGAGAGACCTGACTGCGGCCGGTTTATGAAACGTATGTGATGGAACGGGGGATGAGAAGCAGTGGTGGCGCTGGGAATCGAGGATTTGAAGTCCTTTACGGCAGGATTGTTTATCGGGAGCCTTTTCGACCACTTTTTGGTCCGGGAGGCCAGTATTATCACCTACAATAAATTCACGATCGACGGACGGATACGCGGGGGGTATTTTTCCGGGGAAGAAAGGGAAGAACAGCAGATCGGAGCTTTTTCTTCCTGGAAAACGTTGAAGCCGTTTTGCTTTTCCCTGATCAAGGGAAAACGTCTGCCGGAAAGTTTCCGCATTGTCTTTCTGCTTCCGGAGGATGCGAAACAGGAATTCGTAAACCAGCATGGCGCGGGACTTTCGCCGGAGCAGGTAGGAGCGCTCTGTGTGAATATCATTTATGAAAACAGCTTCATACTTTGTACAACCGGCATTTCTGTAAATATTTTTACGACCGACAGGACATTGGAACATGAGTGGGATGCCAGAATCAGGGAATTTTTGAGAAATCATGAGATTGCATTTCTGGAGAGGGGATAGCGAAAATGGAAAAATTTGCACAGATTGAGTATGTCCGTCCTGATTTGGAGCAGGCGGTCGAAACAGTGAAGAGGTATGCTGCGGTGATGAAAGCTGCCAAGACATATGATGAGTTTTACGATGCCTATATGGCATACATAAAGCTCGACATGGACATTGACACAGCCAGAAATATCGCTCACATCCGTAATACCATCAATATGCTGGATGATTATTATGAAAAGGAAATGGCATACTTCAATGTACAGCTTCCGAGATACCAAATCACAGAAAAAGAGCTGGGAAGTGTTATTCTCGCTTCCCGTTTTAAAGAAAAACTGGAAGCCGAATTCGGGAAGATTCTGATTCAGGGCCTTAAGGCGCAGCAGATGTTAGCCAGTGAGGCAATCGTGGAAGATCTGGCAAAAGAGGCAGAACTGGCTAACCTCTATTCCAAGACGGTTGCCGCAGCTACGGCAGATTTCAGAGGTGAGGCATGCACAACATACGGCCTGCTAAAGCATATGCAGAGTATTGACCGGGAGGAACGGAAAGAGGCCTTTGAGGCATGGGCAGGCCTGTTTGAAGGGATTGCACCGAAAATTGACGAGATTTATGACGGGCTGGTACAGCTCCGTGCAGGAATGGCAAAAAAGCTGAATTTTGACAGCTTTATTCCGATGGGATATTTAAAACGCGGCCGTTATGATTATCGCCCGCAGGATCTGGAGCTGTTCCGGAAACAAGTGCGCGATGTCATTGTCCCTGCCTGTGAGATCCTTTACGAGAGACAGAGACAGGCGCTGGGTGTGGATAAACTCCATTATTATGACGAACCCATTTCTAACCCGGCAGGAAATCCGCGGCCGGTCGGCGGAAAAGATTACCTGGTAGAGATGGCGCAGAAAATGTACCGTGAGCTGTCCCCGCAGAGTGGGGAGTTTTTCGACTTTATGGTGGAGTATGAGCTGTTCGATCTGGAGACCAGAAAGGGGAAACGGGTGGGAGGCTACTGTACGTCTCTGCCTTCATACCATGCCCCCTTTATTTTCTCGAATTTTAATGGAACACTGGCGGATGTTAATGTGCTCACCCATGAAGCGGGACACGCTTTTGCAGGTTTTACCGCCGCAAAATTCCAGAAGCTTCCGGAGCTCTGTCACAGTACGGAAGAGATCAGCGAGATTCATTCCATGAGTATGGAGCTGTGGACGTACCCCTGGATGGAAAGCTTTTTCGGAGACAAGGCAGAGCAGTACAGAAAGCAGCATTTGGCAGATGCAATAATGAAAATTCCGTATATGGTCTGTGTGGACGAATATCAGCATGAGGTATACGCAAAGCCGGAAATGACTGCGATGGAAAGGCGTGCTGTCTGGAGCCGTCTGGAAAAGATTTATATGCCGTGGCGTGATTATGATAAGAATGAATTCCTGGAGAGCGGCGGTTTCTGGATGCAGAAGCAGCATATTTTCCTGTATCCGTTCTATTATGTGGATTACGCGATGGCGCAGATCGGAGCTTTTGAGTTTTATACGCAGATGAACACAGACCGCGAGGCTGCCTGGGACAATTACTATAAGCTCTGTAAGGCAGGGGGCTCCAAAGGATATTTTGAGCTTCTGGATTACTGTGGACTTCATAATGTGTTAAAAGAGGGATCTGTCAGAGAGGCATTAAAAGCAGTATTTGAAGAGCTGGGACTATAGAGAAATAGAAAGATACCAGGGAAGCGGTGGTGGAATCAACGCTTCCTTGGGCGCTGGATACCTGAATGGTGTCTGAATGATTGCATTTTTTTAAAATAGATATTGATTTTTTTTACTTTTCTGGTATAATAAGACGTGTTTCCGGGGTATGGCGTAGCTTGGTAGCGCGCTCGGCTGGGGGCCGAGAGGTCGCAGGTTCAAATCCTGTTGCCCCGATTAAAGGGGCTGTTGCAAAGTAGTAGCTGTATACAAAATATGGTTTGAAGCGCATAGACATCAGCTATATGTTGTATATCAACTGTACTTTGCAACAGCCCCTTTTGCATTGTGATTTACTTGATAAACCGGAATTTTTGTATTACATCGGTGTACCTACTTCTATCAAATTGCCGTCCAAATCATAGAATCGAATTACTTTTTGCCCCCAGCTATGCGTCATTAGCCGATTCACATATTGAATGGACGGATACAACCGTTCGAGTTTTTCAACAAACGCTTCTATATCTGGTTCTTCAAAATACAGTTCGCAGGAGTTGTTTTCCGGAATCGTGTCTTTTTTCAAAAACCTTTTCCAAATGTTCCTGTCTTGTAACACAAGACCTTCCGTTAAAATCATATTACCATCGTGACCAAGAACCGTATCAAGACCGAACAGGTCATGATAAAACTGCTTTGATTTTTCGATGTCCTGAACAACAATCAAAATATTCTTTAATTTCATTGTCTTTACCTCCTGGTATTTTTGCCTGCTGCTTTCATTCCAGCGTTCCTTATAATTGCATTGTCAACTACGGCAACCAATTCAACCTCATTTTTATTTTCGGATTTTTCTTTCAAAAACTGGCTTTCCTGTATCACATCGTAACAGTTTTCATCTGGATACGAAAGGAAATAATCCGCTTGTCCATGTGTCAAATGAAAGTGATCGGATACGGCCTGTCCGTCACCTTCTACTCCATTTCTTAAACAGCATTCCATACCATTTTTTAATACAATTATTTGATTATATGTCACAGCCGCTTCTCTGCACAGCCTGCCTTTTTATTATTATTTGATGATTTGATACCATCATGATACTATACCTGTCAACATTATACCATAAATCCGGGATCATGAAAACAGCAAAAGTTCTCTCCGCTACTTTCATAAAAGCCTGTTAAGATAAAACAGTTGACGTTTGTGCCTCAATTTTGTATAATGCGGCTGTGACTATATTGCATTGTATCTTTTTTTAAAGAACAGTAGCAGGAGGTAAAAATGAGAATTGACAAAAAAATAATGGACATGTCTTTTGCAGGCATACTCACAGCAATCATTGTCCTGATGGCAGTAGTACCGTTTTTGGGCTACATTCCGCTTGGATTCATGAGTGCAACGATCATCCATGTTCCAGTTATTGTCGGGGCGCTGCTTCTGGGGCCGAAATACGGAATATACCTGGGGACGGTATTTGGAGTGACGAGCCTGATTCAGGCAACGGTCCGGCCGGGAATTACTTCATTTGTATTCAGCCCGTTTGTGACAATCGGCGGCTGCCACGGCAACATGTGGAGTGCGGTGATTGCGCTGGTGCCGAGAGCCCTGATCGGCGTGTCGGCCTACTATGTGTATGAGCTGGTGATGAAACTTATGAGCCATAAAAAGGGCTCTCAGACCATTGCCTTGTGGCTGGCTGGTATTGCAGGCTCGATGACGAATACGATTCTCGTAATGAATGGGATCTACATTTTTTTCGGGAGCAGCTATGCAGCGGCTTCTAATCAGCTGGTGGAGCGGATCTATGATGTAATTCTTGGCGTCATTGTTACATTTGGGATTCCTGAGGCCGTGATCGCCGGGATCCTGACGACCGCTATCGTAAAGATACTATTTAGGATCAGAGGCTGACCGGTATTTTGATCTACTAGAATTGCCGCCAGACAATCGCTCCACAAATGTTAGCCGTCTCCCGGAGAGTAAAAACGTCGGTGATTTGCCTTCCGGAGCGCATAAACGTCTAAGGGCCTGGTCGCCCGAGCGTATAAACGTCTGTGTGTCTGATCGCCGGAGCGCATAAACAACCGGGGTTCTGGCAGACACCTGAACGACAGGAAACGAGTTCAAAACATAAAAACAAAGATCAAAAAGGATACGAAAATATAGTGACAAGTGTGCGGACGGATATGCATACGGGCCTGGCCCGATGTATATCTGGTCCGCAGCGCTGAGCGTTATGGTGACAGGCCGGCAAGAACGGTTACGGATCACTTTCATTCGTATCATCCATTTTCAATCATCTATTTTCGTTTAAATTTTCATTGACAAAATTTGATTCCTGTGTTAGTATATTTAAGCACGAGATAATAAAGGGGAATAGTTCAATGGTAGAGCAGCGGTCTCCAAAACCGTAGATGGGGGTTCGAGCCCCTCTTCCCCTGTTTGATTTGAGAACTTGAGAGATATGATAGGATATGTTCTGTCCTGTGATATCTTTTTTTTATATCCTGACAGATTCTGTACAGTCCTGTCCGAAATGCCATGATATCCTGCACTCAGTGAGAGGATTCGGAGATTTTTGCAGAAAAAATGTCATAATTGGATAATAGATGTACAGATATGACACAGTATAAAATAAGGCGAAGCGGCGGCAGGCACGGGATTCTTTATTCTACCAGGGTTCCGGCCTGCTTCCGCTTTGAAAGGGAAGTGTCATGTCAGATATCTATGATTTGTTAGTGAGTATGGGATTAAATAAAAATTATTTGGGATATGAATACATTGCTTTCGCAGTGGGAATGCTGAAGGAATCAGAACAACCAGTGCAGATGAAGGCCTTGTATCTGGAAGTGGCAAAGCACTTTTGTACAACGCCTCAATGTGTGGAACGTGATATCAGAACAGCAGTCCGTATCCTGCTAAAGAATGAACACTTGAAATGCCTCAGGGAGAGCAGGCGTGTCAAAACAGGTCCGGGAAATGCCGAAGTTTTGTATTTTTTAACGTTCTTGTGGGAAAAATATACAAAAAACCAGCCGGGAGGGATTGAAAAGATAGTTTAAAATGCGGGTTGACTATTTTACCAGAAAATGATATAAATTTAGTAAATGAAGGAAAATACCTGCATTGATTTTTTGTTAAGGAGTTTGAAAGTCATGATGAAGCAGAGAAAAATCAAGATCTCTTCTATTTCAGAAGCAAAGAAATTAGTTTTCCTGGCGTCAGAGTGCGATTTCGACATCAATATCTTTTATAACAGAGTAATCATTGACGCAAAGTCGATCTTGGGCGTTTTAAGTCTGGATTTGACAAAGGTGCTGACAGTAGAATATAATGGGGAAAACCTTGCTTTTGAAGAATTTCTTGCCGAGAAAAGTAATGTCGAGGCTCATGCCGTAGCGTAACGGATGATTTAGAAGAGAGAAAGGGCCGTCATACCAAAATGGTATGGCGGCTTCTGTCGTATCAGGGGTAATCTGCACATATGGCGGTGAGGAGGGAGTCTGGTGGGGGAGAGAGCAGGCGATGGCAGCAGGCAGGAGAGGATATCGGTCCGTAACCTGGTAGAGTTTGTGCTGCGTTCCGGTGATATTGATAATCGCAGGATGGGTGCTGCGAGGGCCGACGCCATGCTGGAAGGCGGGCGTATCCACAGGAAAATACAAAGGAGTATGGGGGCAGGCTACCGGGCAGAGGTGCCGTTAAAGGGGACGTTTGAGGGAGAGGAGCTCATGCTTTTGGTGGAGGGACGCGCTGACGGCATTTTCGAGGAGGACGGAATGTCCGTAATCGACGAGATTAAGGGCGTTTATCTGGATCTGGCACGGCTTTCGGAGCCTGTTTTTATCCATCTGGCCCAGGCGATGTGCTATGGGTATTTTTACTGCTGTGATAAGGGACTCGGGGAGATCCGTCTGCAGCTGACCTACTGTAATCTGGAAACAGAGGAGATCCGGCGATTTAAAAGAGAGATGTCCCGGAGTGAGCTGGAGACGTGGTTTACAGGCATTGCCAGTGAATATATGAAATGGGCGCTCCGCCTCCTTCACCACAGGGAACAGAGGGATGCTTCCATCCAGGGTCTGCAGTTCCCCTATCCCTACCGTGAGGGGCAGCGTGATCTGGTTGTGGCTGCTTATCGGACGATTTCCAGAAAGAAGCGGCTGTTTATTCAGGCGCCGACAGGGATTGGCAAGACACTTTCGGTGGTGTTTCCGGCGGTAAAGGGGATCGGCGAGGGCAAGGGGGACAAGCTGTTTTACCTGACAGCCAAGACGATTACCCGTACAGTAGCGGAAGAGACATTCCATATCCTGCGTCAGGCGGGACTCTGGTTTTCCTCTGTCACGATCACAGCTAAGGAAAAACTCTGCCCGTTGGAGAAAGCGGAATGTAACCCGGAGGCCTGTGAGTACGCGAAGGGACATTATGACCGCATCAATGATGCCGTGGCTGCTATTTTCGATGCGGAGCAGGAGATCACGCGGGAGAAAATCCTTTCCTTTGCTGAGACATACAAGGTATGCCCGTTCGAGTACTGCCTGGATATCTCGAACTGGACGGATGGTATTATTTGTGACTATAATTATGTGTTTGACCCAAATGTGAGGCTCAAACGGTATTTTGCGGAGGGAAATCACGGCGAATATCTGTTTTTGATTGACGAGGCGCATAATCTGGTTTCCCGGGCAAGGGAGATGTATAGCGCTTCGGTCAAAAAGGAGGATGTGCTGGAGGTAAAGCGCATCATAAGGAACAAGGCCCCGAAGCTCGAACGGGAGCTGGAGCGTGTGAACCGGCTGCTGTTGGATCTGAAAAGGGAATGCGGCCAGTGGATGCTCTTAGAGGAAGCAGCCGGGCTGGCAGCAGGTATCATGAGCGCCTATGCATGTCTGGAGATTTTTATGGAAGAGGAAGCAGAGTTTGAGGGGCGGGATGTGGTTCTGGACTTTTATTTCTGTCTGCGCAACTTCCTGCAGATTTACGAGGAGCTTGACGACAACTACAGGATCTACGGGGAGCTGATGCCAAACGGCGCTTTTCAGGTACGCCTGTTCTGTGTCAATCCGGCCAGACTCTTATCGGACTGCATGGATCAGGGGAACAGTACCATCCTGTTTTCAGCGACGTTTCTTCCGATCCACTATTACCGGACGCTGCTGTCCGGGCGGAAGGAGGATTATGCTGTCTATGCACTCTCGCCGTTTGCTGAGGAGAAGCGGCTTTTGATGGTGGCAACGGATGTGAGCAGCCGCTATACGAGAAGGAATGAAAATGAATTCCGCAAGGTGGCAGAGTATATCCGGGCAGTGACAGAGGCCAGACGCGGTAATTATATGGTCTTTTTCCCGTCCTATCAGTATATGGAGCAGGTTGAAAGAGCGCTTGAAGAGGCACCGCCTTCCGCGGATCTCCTGATCCAGGGGCAGGGAATGGGTGAGGAGGAGCGCAAAGAATTCCTTGCAGAATTTGACTGCGTGCGGGAGCATTCCCTGGCTGCGCTCTGCGTGCTGGGCGGCGTATTTTCGGAAGGGATTGATTTGACAGAAGAACGCCTCGTTGGTGTGATTATCGTGGGGACCGGGCTGCCGATGGTCTGCACAGAGCAGGAGATCTTAAAAGGATATTTTGATGAGACAGAACAGGCAGGATATGATTTTGCATATCAGTATCCGGGTATGAACAAGGTTCTTCAGGCAGCGGGACGTGTGATCCGCACCGCCAGGGATGAGGGCGTGATTTTGCTGCTGGATGACCGTTTTTTAAAACGCGGCCATCTGGAGCTGTTTCCGAGAGAGTGGGAACATTTTCAAATGGTAAATCTGGGAAATGTCAGAGCCTGCCTGGGAGATTTCTGGGCACAGCGGGCACAGGCGTCAGGGGAAACAGAACGTCCGGCTGCCACTACAGCATGTCCATGAAATGTTTTGCTGCCGGGGTAACGGGAAGCGTTTCATTGTGAACGACAACCAATCGTCTGAGCGGAAGGTTCTGGGCAAGCTCCAGAATATAAAGTTCTGCTTCTCTGGCAGGAATGCAGAAGTCCGGGACAAAGGCGATTCCGAGTCCGATGCGTGCCAGATCGATCAGGAGATCGTTGCTGCTAAGTTCGATTTCAGGGACGAGATCGAGATGGGATTTCTGGAAAAGGGCATGGAGGAATTCGCTGGTGGTACTTTTCTCGTCCAGCATCATGATAGGCAGGGTCTGGAGCTCTTCCAGTGTGATTTTACGGCCTTTCAGAGGGAAATGGTTTGGGTTGGCTACGAAAACATCGCTGAATTCGTGAATGGCACGGATATTCTGTGTATGTAAGAGGCCGGAATTAGGATAATTGGTAATGATGCAGTCTACCTGACCGTGTTCAAGCAGCCCTGCGCACTGGATCGAGTTGGAATTGGTGACTTTTATATGGACGCTGGGATAGGCACTGTGAAAACGGTTCAGGTAAGGGACAAGAAAGTAGCGACAGATCGTGTCGCTGGCAGCAATGCGGAGCTGTCCACCGTTCAGGGAATTGGTCTCCAGGAGCTGATTTTCCCCTCTGCGCAAAAGATTCATCGCAGGCTCAACGTGTTTTAAGAGAATCTCGCCTTCCGGAGTGAGGCGGACTTTCTTGGTACTGCGGATGAAAAGAGGCTGGCCAAGCTTTTTTTCCAGGACTTTAATGGATTGGCTGACAGCGGATTGGGAGATGAAAAGCTCTCTGGAAGCTTCGGAGAAGCTTAAAGTGCGGGCTACGTGGTAAAATACTTTATATAACTCGTAGTTAATATCCATTATCAGCGCTCCTTATAAATAGCTGGGGTTATTGTGCGCATCTCCTGGAGGGGCGATAGCAGACAACAGAGGTATCTAGGTATCTGTTGTTTACTATAGCACAGGCAGAGGGGATGCGCAAGAGGAACGGCGTGGAGTTTTGACCTTATGAGAACAGGAGGATGGGATGAAAACAGAGGATTTATTTGAGGTTTACCTGGGAGAGCTTTCTGGGATTGAAGATTGCAGCGTGGAGGAGAATGCCAGGCTTCTGGCCGAGATCCGTGCAGGGAGCCGGGAAGCCAGGAACCGGCTGATTGAGGGCAATCTGAAGCGGGCAATGTTTTTTGTACAGGATTATGTCAATCAGGGGGTGCCAGTTTCTGACCTGATTCAGGAGGCGAGCCTGGAGCTTATGCTGTTAGCCGACGAGGGATTTGAGGATGCGTTTGAGGGGCTTTTGGAAAGCCGTATCCGTGTGCGCATGGAGGAAGTTATCCGTGAGCAGAAAGCAGATACGGATACAAAGGAAGAAGTACTTGCCAGGGTCAATGTGCTGCAGGAGGTGTCTAAACGGATGGCAGAAGAGCTCGGGCGCGAAGCGAGTCTTGGAGAACTTTCTGAGTGGATGCAGCTTCCACAGGATGAAGTGCGGGAGATCATGAAAATGACGATGGATGCACTGGGAACCGTTTGAGGAAACCTGCGGCCGGGTGCTGGAAGAGAATGGATATCCCGGGAAGCACAGGCGTAGGAAGGAGCGGACAGGTGCACAGAAAATATATTAGAAATAGTGATTAATATGATTAATTACATTAATTTTACTTATTTCTATTCGATGTGCTATGATGGTCTTAATAAATATTGGAAAATTGTCATTTTTTGTATCCCCAAGGACCTGCTGTGGCATGGGGGACGGGAGGCAGTATTCCCGCTTACAGGGGATGTATGAAGGAGGAAATCATGAGCGTCAGACGTGTGTTTGTCGAAAAACGGCCGGAATTTGCGATCAGGGCCAGGGAGCTCTGGGAGGAGATCGAGAGTTATCTGGGGATCACCGGCATCACGAGCGTGAGGGTACTGATTCGTTACGATATCGAAAATATTTCCGAGGACGTGTACAGGGAGGCCGTGGCTACGATTTTTTCTGAGCCGCCTTTGGACACCGTATTTGAGGACACGTTTCTGCACGGGGTAGGGGATACCATTTTTTCCGTGGAATATCTTCCCGGCCAGTTCGACCAGAGAGCCGATTCTGCGGTGCAGTGTGTGAAGCTTTTGAATGAGAATGAGGAACCGGTCATCCGCTCTGCGACCACGTATGTCATTGCAGGCAGCTTAACCGGGGAACAGGTGAAGGCCATCAAGGCCTTTTGTATCAACCCGGTTGATTCCCGTGAGGCAGCAGAGGAGCTTCCGGAGACGTTGGCGGCCGTGTTCGAGACCCCGGCAGACATTGCTGTGTTTGACGGCTTTATGGCGATGGGGGAAGCAGAGCTTAAGGGGCTTTACGATTCTCTCAACCTGGCGATGACATTCCGGGATTTTAAGCATATTCAGAATTATTTTGCAGAAGAAGAAAAACGTGACCCGTCAGTGACAGAGATCCGTGTGCTCGACACATACTGGTCCGACCACTGCCGCCATACGACGTTTTCCACAGAGCTTAAGAATATCACGTTTGCAGAGGGAGATTACAGAGAGCCGGTAAAGGCAGTCTGCGATCAGTATCTGGCCGACCATCAGGCGCTTTATGCGGGACGGGATGATAAATTTGTCTGCCTCATGGATCTGGCGACCATTGGTATGAAGAAGCTGCGCGCCGAGGGGAAGCTTGAGGATCTGGAAGTTTCGGAGGAGATCAACGCCTGCTCCATCGTAGTTCCGGTGGAAATCGACGGCGGGACAGAGGAATGGCTGATTAATTTTAAGAATGAGACGCACAACCATCCGACAGAGATCGAGCCGTTTGGCGGCGCGGCAACCTGTCTGGGCGGCGCGATCCGCGATCCACTGTCCGGGCGCACGTACGTCTATCAGGCGATGCGCATTACCGGTGCGGCTGACCCCACAGGAAGGCTCGAGGATACGTTAAAGGGAAAGCTTCCCCAGCGTAAAATCGTCACAGAGGCAGCCCACGGCTACAGCTCCTACGGCAATCAGATCGGGCTGGCGACAGGCTATGTAAAGGAGCTCTATCATCCGGGCTATGTGGCAAAGAGGATGGAGATCGGCGCTGTGATGGGCGCAGCCCCGAGAAAGAATGTGATCCGCGAGAGTTCCATGCCTGGGGATGTCATCATTCTCCTTGGCGGAAGGACCGGACGTGACGGCATCGGCGGGGCGACCGGTTCCTCGAAGGTTCACACGGAGGCTTCGATCGAGGTGTGCGGAGCAGAGGTACAGAAGGGAAACGCTCCCACGGAGAGAAAGATCCAGAGGATGTTCCGCCGTCCGGAGGTTTCCAGGCTGATTAAAAAATGTAATGATTTCGGGGCAGGCGGTGTTTCTGTGGCGATCGGAGAGCTGGCGGACGGGCTTTCCATTGATCTTGATAAAGTGCCGAAGAAATATGCCGGGCTCGACGGTACGGAGATTGCGATTTCCGAATCCCAGGAGCGCATGGCTGTGGTCGTGGATCCGAAGGATGTGGAACGCTTCCTTTCCTATGCAGCGGAAGAAAATCTGGAGGCTTTGGAGGTCGCCAGGGTGACAGAGAGCCCGAGGCTTGTCATGAGCTGGCGGGGAAGGACGATTGTTGATTTAAGCCGTGCATTCCTGGATACGAACGGGGCGCATCAGGAAGCAGACGTGACGGTTATGCTCCCGGACAGGAAAGAGAGCCCCTTTGTGCAAAAGGACGCAGGGGATGTAAGGGAGCACTGGCTTAAGCTGCTTGGTTCCTTAAATGTCTGCTCCCAGAAAGGCCTTGTGGAAATGTTTGATTCCTCGATCGGCGCAGCGACCGTAATGATGCCGTACGGAGGAAAATACCAGGAGACAGAGAGCCAGACAATGGTGGCGAAGCTCCCGGTACAGGGGCGGCGCTGTGATGCCGTGACGATGATGAGCTACGGCTTTGATCCCTATCTGTCAAGCTGGAGCCCGTTCCACGGAGCTGTCTACGCCGTGCTGACATCCATAGCCAAGATCGTGGCAGCCGGCGGCGACTATAAGAAGATCCGCTTTACGTTCCAGGAATATTTCCGCCGCATGGCCGGAGAGCCGTCCCACTGGAGCCAGCCTTTCGCGGCGCTGCTTGGCGCATACAGCGCTCAGATCGGCTTCGGACTGCCTTCTATCGGCGGTAAAGACAGCATGTCTGGCACCTTTAACGAGGAGGACGGGGCAGAGATCCATGTTCCGCCGACACTCGTTTCCTTTGCAGTGAATGTAGCCAGTGAAAAGACCGTCATTTCCCCGGAATTTAAGAAAGCGGGAAGTAAGATCATTGTATTTGAGGCCGGGCGGGACGAAAACGACCTTCCGGTATACGAAAAACTCCTTTCCGGGTATGAGAAGCTTCACGAGGATATCCGGGCCGGGAGAATTATTTCCGCATATGCGGTGGAAGGAAACGGAATCGCCGAGGCAGTCAGCAAAATGGCGTTCGGCAATCATCTCGGCGTGAAGATCGAGCATCATGTGGATCCGAGAGACTTCTTTGCTCCGGGCTGGGGCAGCATTGTCTGTGAAGTTCCTGACGGCAGTGTGGGAGCGCTGGCATGCAGCTATACGGTCATCGGTGAGGTGACGGACAGGGAGGCTTTCGAATACGGAAATGTTTCCATTTCGCTTAAGGAAGCGCTTGACACATGGAAGGCGCCGCTTGCAAAGGTGTTTCCGGTAAAGGCAGGAGTAAAGGAGAGCGATATTACAAGCCCGCTCTATGAGGCGAAAAATATCGTGATCTGTACACATAAACTCGGCGCACCCAATGTATTCATTCCGGTATTTCCGGGAACAAACTGCGAATATGACAGTGAGAAGGCATTTCTCCGTGCAGGCGCCAGAGTGACGACGAGAGTGTTTAAGAACCTGAGCGCGGAGGACATCCGGGATTCGGTCGAGGTCTACAGGAAAGAGCTGGCAAACGCCCAGATCGTTATGTTCCCGGGCGGCTTTTCGGCAGGCGACGAGCCGGAAGGATCCGCGAAGTTTTTCGCCACGGCGTTCCGCAACGAGGCCATCCGCGAGGAGGTCGAAAAGCTTCTTAAGGAACGCGACGGCCTGATGCTCGGCATCTGCAACGGCTTCCAGGCGTTAATCAAGCTGGGGCTTGTGCCGGAGGGGACGATAAAAGAGCAGACAGAGGATTCCCCGACGCTGACCTACAATCTGATCGGCCGGCATGTCTCGAGAATGGCGAATCTTAAGGTGGTTTCCAATCAGTCGCCGTGGCTTGCCGGTGCAGAGCTCGGGGGTATCTATACGAACCCGGTGTCCCACGGGGAAGGACGGTTTGTGGCTTCTAAGGAATGGCTCGACAGGCTGTTTGCAAACGGGCAGGTAGCCACGCAGTACGTGGATGCATCAGGCAATCCGACGATGGACGAGGACTGGAATCCGAACGGCTCTTACATGGCAGTTGAGGGAATTACGAGCCCGGACGGCCGCATATTCGGCAAGATGGCGCATGCGGAGCGTTGCAATGAGGCGGTTTCCAAAAACATTTACGGCAACCAGGACATGATGATTTTCGAGAGCGGTGTGAAATTCTTCCGTTAATGGCTGATTCAGAGGTGTATGATGTTAAAATGTGTATCATTCTGCTTTTTCAGCCCCACGGGGGGAACAAAAAAGGCAGGCGGCATATTTTGCTGCGAAATCGCTGAAAAGATAACAGAGATTGACCTGACGGCACAGGGTTTTGACGGTGCAGCGGCAGAGGGTGAGCTGACTGTAATCGCGGCCCCGGTGTTTGGAGGACGTATCCCGCAGGCAGCAGCGGAGCGAATCCGCATGCTGTCGGGCAGCGGGAAACTGGCTGTGACGCTGGCAGTCTATGGAAACCGCGCTTATGAGGACGCGCTGTTCGAGTTAAACCGGCTTGTATCAGAATGCGGTTTTCAGGTCGCAGCTTCTGCAGCTTTGATCGCTGAACATTCCATCCTTCCGGAGCTTGGTGCAGGCCGCCCGGATGAGGCGGACGTGAAAGAGATCAGGGAATTTGCCGGTAAGGTAGAAGCCGTGTTGAAAAATGGCGCTCCTGGTAATGTTGCGGTTCCGGGAAACGAGCCTTATAAGGAACCGATGAGCTCTCATGGGATTCCTGCCCTGCTGGAAGGCTGCATCAAATGCGGGACGTGCGCAAAGGTCTGCCCAATGGGGGCTGTTGCAGTAGGAGAAAACGGCCCGGTGACTGACTCCGGACGCTGCATCTTCTGTATGGCCTGCGTGTCCGCCTGTCCTGGTTATGTGCGTGTGGTTCCGCCTCAGATGGCGGAAATGCTGGGACAGAAGCTGGCCCCCTTTAAGGAGATTCGCAGAGACAACGAGTTTTTCCTGCCATAGCGGCAGTAAGAAGGGAGACGGCGTGATGACAGAAGAAGAAAAGAGCGGTACGATTGGGATGAGTCAGTCTGCGGGACAGGACACAAAGGCCGGAGGAAAGAAAGCAGAAGCCCGGGAGGCAAAGCCAGGCCGGAGAAAGGCATCTGCCGCAGAATCGAAAGAAGGCCGTAAAAGCCGGACTGCAAAGGGAACAGAAGCCGGTAAAGCCCCGGTTTCCCAGGCAGATCTGGAAGCCAGAAAAGAACTGGCGGCCGGTCTGATTGCCGGCCTCAAAAAGGAATATCCGGATGCGGGCTGTACGCTGGATTATAATGAAGCCTGGAAGCTTCTGGTGAGCGTCCGTCTGGCGGCGCAGTGTACAGATGCCAGAGTGAATGTAGTCGTGGAGACATTGTACGAAAAATTCCCTGATGTGAAATCGCTGGCAGAAGCAGACGAGGACGAGGTCGAGGAGATTGTCAGGCCCTGTGGCCTGGGAAGGAGCAAGGCAAGGGATATCTGCGCCTGCATGAAGATCCTCTGGGAAGATTACGGCGGAAACGTGCCGGACGATTTTGATAAGCTCTTAAAGCTGCCGGGAGTAGGCAGGAAGAGCGCGAACCTGATTATGGGTGACGTATTCGGAAAGCCGGCGATTGTCACCGACACACATTGCATCCGTCTGGTAAACCGTATGGGGCTGGTCGATGGGATTAAGGAGCCGAAGAAGGTGGAGATGGAGCTGTGGAAACTGATTCCACCGGAGGAAGGCAGTGATTTTTGTCACAGGCTGGTATATCATGGGCGTGAGGTGTGTACAGCACGGACGAACCCGCACTGCGAACGCTGCTGTGTGAACGCGATCTGCAAAAAGAGCGGTATCTGACCCACATGAAGGAACGCTTTCAGGGCGTGTCCTGAAATTGGTACAAGAATGGCAGGGATTATGATAAGCCCCTGCTATTTTTGTACCCTCAAGTCAACATAAGGAGCAAGGCGGCCTGACACTTCGGGACAGATTGATACTAAGTTCCACGTAGCGGTTGCCCAGGCGGTTTCATCTGCTGAACGGATTGGGAAAATATAGGAACTTCCTGCAGAAAAGAAAGATTATAAATGCCAATCGGTAAATGTGAATGAGCTCTCGATTAGAAATGGCCTTTATGAGCCGTAAAGCGAACGATAGAGCTGCATACAGAGCAGGGAACAGTAGATGCCGGATTAATTACAGAGCAGGTTGCCTATGTTCTACCTGACGATTATTTTTTTCTGGAACAATCCTGGAAAACATTATGATGTCGGAAAATAAATCTCAAATGGAAAACATTATTAGACACTCTGCTTGGGGAAAGTGGCAATACCTTGAAAGCCTTTACTGCTGCTGAGACAGCTAATGCCGATTATCGGGACGAATCGGACAAGTGGGAAGAAAGACGCGGCGAAAAAGAGCAGAGGCAAGAAAAAGAAAGTGTATATAAGCGATTAGAGAATTATCAAAGGGAAAATACAGACCGGCATATAAGGCAAACTTCTAAAACAGGGACAAAGGAGCCAGGTAAAAGATTATGATTTACTGATTACAGATGATAATGTATCTGAGGATTTTCTGATACAGGTAAGAGAACTTGGGGTGGTGATAGAAACGGTTAATCGGAAAGAGGTATGAGAAATGTATTGTATATTAGTGACAGGTATTCCGGCAGCAGGAAAAAGCACTATGGCAGTCGTCAGGATTTTACTGCGGAAAAGCCAAATCAAAGATGGTGTACAGATTTCACATATCTGTTTTTGAAAAACCATGAGGCGCGGTATAATTGTACGATCCTGGATTTTTATGACTGCAGCGTAATCGCCAGCATAACAGACCGGAACATTACCAGTGAATTGGCCATCCGCACGCCGAAAAAGGCATTGGAATCACAGCCGTCTGTCACAGCTGTCTGAATGCTGCATTCGGATCAGGGGACACTATGCATCGAAAGCGTTTACAGAATTTTGTGAATCCATAAACATAACGCAGAGCATGAGTAAGGCGGGCTGTCCATATGACAATGCACCAATGGAGCGCTATTTCAACACTATGAAAAATGAGTGTACAAATAAAAAAGCTTGACCACAACAATACGGAAGATGTGAAAAAACGATAACGGCAAGAAGCCGGGATTCAGAAAGGCGCTGGCTCCCGGCTTGTAAAATCAGGAGGATTATGGTAGTATGGAGATACAAAAACGAAAAGGAAAGCAGGTGGGAAGATTGACCGTGACGGAACAGATAGACCAGAAACATCAGGAAGATTTACAGAGGCTAAGAGGCTTTCGCCTGCTTGATGATGATTTCTCACAAAGTGTTTTGAGGGAGATACGGCAAGCATAGAACTGGTATTGCAGATTGTACTGGAAAAGCCAGATTTAAGAGTGTTGGACGTCCGCACCCAGGTATTTGTGGAGAATCTGCTGAACCGTTCAGTGAGGTTGGATATCCTGGCTACGGACAGTACAGGGGCAAAACTGAACGTGGAGGGACAGCGCTCCGACAAAGGAGCCGGGAGAAAAAGAGCAAGGTACAACTCAAGCATGATGGACGCAAACCTTTTGAAGAAAGGCGAGGACTTCGACAAGCTGCCGGAAACGTGGGTAATCTTTATCACAGAGAATGACGTAATGGGAAAAGGGTTGCCGCTTTATCCGATTGAGCGGTGCTTTTTAGGAACCGGGGAAAGATTTGAGGACGGTTCGCACATACTGTATGTAAATGGCGCTTACCGTGGAGATACGCCAATCGGGAAGTTAATGCATGACTTCTCCTGCACAGATGCAGCAGATATGTACTATGGGACACTGGCAGACAGGGTGAGATTTTTCAAAGAGAGTAAGGAGGGAATCGAAATTATGTGCCGGGC
Source organism: bacterium 1XD42-76 (assembly GCA_009917545.1). Taxonomy (GTDB): domain Bacteria; phylum Bacillota; class Clostridia; order Lachnospirales; family Lachnospiraceae; genus QZDW01. The sequence continues at coordinate 234,026 of QZDW01000002.1, read as the reverse complement.
TATGGAAGATATGAGGAATCAGACATTGAAAGAAGGAATGATAAATGTTGCAAAGAAAATGCTGGAAGATGGAACAATAACGCTTGAAAAGATTGCGGAATTTGTTGGCCTTTCAGTTGATGAAGTGAGAAAATTGAAAACAGACCAGAATATGTAAGTGGCACTAATAAGCCAGGAATCTAAAAAACAGGTTCCTGGCTCTATTTTTTTGCCCTGAAATATAAATTTTCTGTGAATTTAATTAAAAAGTCCTTTACAAAACGTCACCGTGCATACCCGAAAAAGGATTTTAAACATATTTATTTACAGATTGCAACGGCACTTTGCTCAAATGATATGTATATTGAGGAAAGCAGCGGGTTAGCGATTCATTATGGCGATAAACGGTTAGGAATGAATACGGATAGTATGGTAAGGTGTAATATACCAATTTTGACAGCATCAGACGCCCACTCGCCACAAAATGTCGGATTACATATGAAAGAAATGAACGACTTGATTCAATCTGTATAATTGGATGTATTGCTTCAAATTTCCCTTATGAGGGTTCGTAATGTCCTATGGGAAGATATAATATAAGGGAAACTTTAAGGGAAAGCTCATCTGCGATAAACTTAGTGTTTTTAAGGATTTGCGGAGATTTTAATAAATATAACAGCGAATCTTTCACTTGAAAATCATTAAATCACAATCGAAATTTTTAAGGGAGTCCATATTATGATAATAAAGGCGGAAAACAGTGATTTAGAAATACTGGCGGAATTAGCAGTATTGATGTGGCAGAATCATTCTGTCAATGTGCGAATTGAAGAATTTTCAGAAATTATGATGAATGGAGAATCACAATTTTTTTTGAAGTATGAAAATGATATACCTGTCAGTTTTGCACAATGTCAATTAAGCAATGACTATGTAGAAGGTACAGGAACAAGTCCTGCTGGATATTTAGAGGGAATTTTTGTGAAGGAAGACTATCGTAACAAAGGGTATGCCAGAGAATTGTTAGCCGAATGTGAAGCATGGGCAAAAGAAAGGGGGCGTCATGGGTTTGTCAGCAGCCCAGGGTTCCCGCTTGGCTTATGAACATGGATTACAAACACAGCTGATATACAATAATTTTGCAATCAATTCTTTTTTGTATCTGCCAGGATATACGACAGGAAGCACTGCACCCAGTGCTTTTTTGTTTGGTAGCAGGAAACTGTAAGGAAACCTTCCTGCGCCTCCAGTTGAGCGCGCCCCCAAGAATGAAAGTAGTCAGGCGCATTTGGCATCTCTGAACTTATGCCGCCTAACGGCGGCGAGACTTTCATAGTAATATATTTGCAGAAATGTGTACTTTTCTGTAAACATACCTGCATTCTTGCATTTTAGATAGAATACCACAAAAACAGCTGATTTTCAATCCCCTTTCAGAAAAATTCAGGGTATTTCCCCAATGCAGAAAAGTACACGTTTTGGCTATTTCAAAGCCGGACGGAGCCGCGCGGACTGGAAACAACTGGGGTGGTAAAGGAACACAGCGTTAAAGGAGGGATCGTTTGGGTGTATGGAATGAGAAAATATATTCCTGTGTTTCTGTGCGCTGCGCTTCTGTCAGGACTCCCTGTGTATGCGTCTGGCTTTGCTGACCGTCCGCCGCCTTTGGCAGGGACAGCCGGACTCTTTTCCTGGAGCGCCGAGGCGGTCAATGAGACAGACGGTGAACTGTTTCAGCTGATGAAGCAGGAAGGTCTGAATGTCCTGTATCAGAATATTTCCAGCAAAAACAGCCGTCAGGAGCAGATGTCCGTTTTTGTGGAAGCTGCGATGGAGGAGGGGATTACGGTCTATTACCTGACAGGTGAATCTTCCTGGGGAATGGATCCGACGGGAAGCCGGCTCTGCGAGGCAGTGGAAGAAGCTGCTTCCTATAACCGCCGGATTGAGCGGAAATTCCTGGCCCGGCGGGAGGAGGACGGGAAGGTGTGGGAGACCATTCCCCAGCTGGCGGGAATCATGTTTGATGTGGAACCATACACCTTAAAGGAATGGGATCAGAATCCCGGTGAAGTTATGGGAAGCTTTGTCTCAGGGATGAAAGAGGCATATGCACTGGCCCGAAGCTATGATCTGGAAGTCATTGTCTGCGTGCCCTGGTACTATGATAAAAAAGGGCAGCAGGAGGGGCTTGAGGAATTAATAAAAAACGGCTGTGACAGCATTGCGGTGATGAATTATTATCGTGGTGCAGAAATTAAAAATATTACTACGGAAGCGGAACTGGTGAACCGGTACGGCAAAGGGCTTATCACGATTTATGAACTGCAGGAGGCAGATGGAAACGGTGTAAAGGAGATCAATACCTACTACAATTCAGGCCTCACTGCACTGAAAAACAGCTATGTCAGGATAATGGAAGCCTACCCCAATCAGACGATTTCAATCGCCTACCACGACTACCGGGCATTAAAGGAGGTACTGAAACGTGAATGAAGTCTTGCGGCAGGAGAAAAAATTTCTCATCGGACTGTCTGACTACTATTTTCACAGCGGAAATCTGGCCGGATTTATGATGGAGGATTCTCACAACCAGGGAGACGGATATTCGATCCGTTCCCTTTATTTTGATTCTCTGGAGGACCGGGATTTTCAGGAGAAAGTAGACGGAGTGGCGGTCCGGCGTAAAATCAGGCTCCGGTGCTATGGTCCGGACAGTGGGTTTGCCCTCCTGGAGGTCAAGCAAAAGGAAGCAGATTTACAAAAGAAACGCTCCCTGCGGCTTCCCCGGGAGGAGGCAGTCCGCCTGATACAGGGGGATTACCGTGTGCTTTTAACCCGGCCGGAGCCTCTGGCGCGGGAGTGCTATGCTGTCATGAACCTTTACGGATACCAGCCCTGCTCTGTTGTGGAATACCGCCGGAGAGCCTTTATTGCCAGGGAGAATCAGATTCGGGTGACATTTGACCATCATATTGTGGGAACGGAGAGTAATTTTAATATTTTTGACTGTACACTCCCCCAATACCCGCTTCAGGACCCGTTTTTCGTAGTGCTGGAGGTAAAATTCAACGGCTTTTTGCTAAGCTACATCAAAGATATGCTCAACGACTGTGCCGCCGGGGAGATATCAGTCAGCAAATACTGCCTGAGCCGGACTGTTGGCAAACACTTTAATTTTTAGACGAGGAGATAAAATTATGAGAGAGTATCTTGCACAACTCATTGCAGAGAGCGGGACCCTCACTGCACAGGAAATTGTATTACATATTACGGCCTCAGTTGTATTGAGTGCCGCCATCTATGTTTCTTACTGGTTCACTCATGCGGGAACGGCTTACAGCAAAAAATTCAACGTGTCTCTGGTGTCTCTCACCATTCTCACCGCTACGGTTATGACTGTCATCGGCAACAACATTGCGCTGTCTCTCGGTATGGTAGGTGCGCTGTCCATTGTGCGGTTCCGTACAGCTATCAAGGATTCAAGAGATACCGCCTATATCTTCTGGACGATTATTGTGGGTATCTGTTGCGGCGTGGGTGATTATCTGGTAGCTGGCGTAGGCACTGCTGCGGTGTTTCTGGTACTGCTTCTTTTGGGCCGGGTGCGGAATGAAAACAGGATTCTGCTGATTATCCGGGGAGCGAAGGGGCAGAGTGCGGATATGGAACGAATCGTATTTTCCTATTTTGACAAGCGGGCTCTTTTGAGGGTGCGCAACACCACGGCAGAGCACGTGGAGCTGATCTATGAGATGCCCCGAAAGATCTGGCAGATGAACTACTTGAAAGATATGGATATTACCGATGCTTTGTATGCCCTGGGCGGAACAGAATATGTAAATACCGTGACTCAGAGCGACGAGATCAGCGGGTGACGGCCATGCGGCGCGGCATCGTTATCATGGCGGGCACAGCGGTATGCACCTTACTGCTGTCCGTCTTTTTTCAGGATCTTGGGGACCGGACGGGTGTACTGCGGTATCAGCAGCACCGGGAACAGCCCTCTGAAGAGGCGCTGGGCCCCTGTTCTGTCTGCAAAGGAGAAGCCCGTCTGTGCACTCATCTGCCGATTATCCGTATTGAGACCAGGGGACAGACGATCCCGGGTCGTCCTTATGAGGGACCGGACGGGGACACTATGGGCTATTATACAGGAGACTTCGGGGAAGAGGAAATCCTGGTGCAGTTTTCCACGGTGTCAGAGGAGGGAGTCTGGCACCACGAAAACAGTGCGGCGACCGATGAGGGAGCAGCTCTTTTCCGTTACCGGGGCAACAGCTCCCGATGGTTTACTAAGGGAAGTTTCCGGCTTCGCACCGTGGAGGCGGATCGTCCGCAGATATCCCGTTCGTTGAGTCTGCTGGGAATGAAAAGCGGAAAGGAGTGGGCTCTCCACGGGCCTTTTCTGGATAAGACGCTGATGCGCAACTATATGTGCATGAACCTTTCAGCCGAAGTGATGGGGACATGGGTGCCCGACACCCGCTTCTGCGAAGTGGTTCTGGATGGAGAGTATCAGGGCGTCTATCTCTTGATGGAGACCATCGACGTGGACGAAAACCGTCTGGATCTGCGGGAATATGAACCGGGCGATCCGGTACTGAGTTATCTGGTCCGCATCGAGCCGTACACCACTCCGGCAAAGGTTCTGGACAATTTCAGCCTCTATTCCTACCGGATGGAGCCGGGACGCCATCTGGAACTTCTGTACCCCGGAACAGCCAGCCAGACCCGGCAGGTACAGGAGTATGTCCAGGCAGATTACAACGGAGTGGAGCGGATGCTCTATTCCACATGGATGCTGGACGGGACCAGCAACTGGAAACAGGAGCTGGATATGGATTCTTTTGTAAATTATTATATCCTGATGGAGTTTTTCGGGATCAATGACACCTTTGCGGCCTCTACCTATTTTTACCGGGATGCAAGAGGCAGGCTGTCCATCGGACCGGTATGGGATTACAACAATGCTTTCAATAATTTCCTGCGGCCTATTTCCAGCCGGGAATTTCTGCTGTCTCAGAGGGCCTGGTATGCTAAATTAATGCAGGATAAGGAATTCGTAGAGCAGGTGATTTCCCGTTACCGCGAGCTGCGCCGGGGAATCCTTTCCGAAGAGAGCCTTTTGAGCTATGAAAAGGAGATCGAAGAGTGGCTTGGCAGCGCTGTGGAGAGGAATTATGACCTTTGGGGCTACACCTTTGATCCGGAGAACCTGAGCAAGCGGGAACGCCAGCGTCCTGAACCGGAGAGCGGTGAAACTCTGCAGGATGTGAATCCCTCCGGCTACCGTGAAGCAGTGGAGTGGATGATGGACTATATCGTGGACCGGGGCAGGTGGATGGACGAGCATATCGACTCTCTGCAGCAGTACTGTCACCCCTCACGGTTTGCCAACCAGGTGCTGGGTTAGGAGGAGACGGGAATGAAACGATTTATAGCAGCAGCTCTTTTGTTGTTGGCGGCAGTGATTGGGGGTTACTGGGCCGTGTTTTATCGCGGCTTTTACCTGCATTTCGGTGAGCGTCCTTCTGTAAGCGTCCCTTTTCGGGCAGAGGGGACAGAGCTTTTGTACTGGGACGGACAGAATTACGTTCCGTTTATCCTCAGAGGAGTCGATATGTCTGCCGGGCGGCCTGGGCACTACGCCACTGCCTGTGACGCCGGGGAGGAGGATTATCTTCGCTGGTTCGGGGCGGTCAAAGAGATGGGGGCCAATGCTGTCCGGGTTACGAATGTGATGAATGATGACTTCTATAATGCTCTCTACACCTATAATACAACCCACACGGCTCCGCTTTACCTGCTTCAGGGAACCAACTTGGAGAATGATGTGGGCGACGGGGCCAAAGACGCTTATGACAGGGAATTTCTGGGCGCTCTGTTAAAGGACGGCAAAGCCCTGGTGGATATCATCCACGGGAGGAGGGATATGCCTGCCGTGGGAATCCGGAGCGGCGGTGTCTACCGACGGGATGTTTCCCGCTGGGTGGTGGGCTTTCTGGTGGGTACGGAATGGCACTCTGATACCATTTCCTATACGGATCACAGTACCATACGCTCCGGGGCCTATCAGGGGACTTATTTCCGGACAACAGAGGATGCCACTCCTTTTGAAGCGGCGATGGCGCGGGTCATGGATGAAATCACTGCCTATGAGACAGATAAATACAGTGCACAGCGGCCCGTCGGGTTTCTCTGTGACCCCTCCTGCGATTTTCTGGAATATGAGGAGGTCTACGCCCGGCAGCTGGAGAAACACGCCCGGACGGATCCGGAACATGTGACAGCTTTGCCTTCTATGAAGGCAGGGCGCTTTGCAGCCTACCGTCTCTATGACTTTTGCGATACCTTTGTGGAGAGGCTCTCTGCTAGGCAGAGGCAGGCCATTGCACCGCTCCTGGAGGGACTGTCTACCGATCAGCCGTATGGTGGTTATCTGGAACTGATGGGCCGTTACCACACCATGCCGATCCTGGCGGCAGGCTATGGATTTTCCTCGGGCCGCGGGGCGGCTGTCCGGTACATGGCCTCTTTGAGTGAGGAGGAACAGGGGCGCCGGCTGGAAATGGTCGGCCGGACGCTGGAAGCCTGTGGCTGGGACGGGGGCTTCATCTCCACCTGGCAGGACGAGTGGGAACGGAGAAGCTGGAATACGGCCTTTGCCGGGGTGCCTGCGGAGCATTATCTGTGGCATGATTTGCAGACAGCCAATCAAAATTACGGCCTGATGGCCTTTGCTCCCGGGGAGGAGGCCGTGTGTATGATAGACGGGGACCCCTCCGAGTGGACGCCTGCGGATCTTCTGTCAGAGCAAAACGGCCTGCGGCTGTCGGCCCGCTATGATGCGGAAGGGCTTTATCTGCTGTTAGAAGGCGTAAACCGGGAGGAACCGGTCTATGTGCCATTCGATCTTTCTCCTGAAGTGGGAAGCCGTTCCAGCAGCAATGCCTCCCTGGCGTTTGAGCGGGATGCAGACGTTATCTTCTGCCTGGACGGGACAGACAAGAGCCGTCTGATGGTACAGGAACGCTGGGATCCTCTGCGGGAACGATTCCTTTACGAGACACAGGGAAACGATCCGTTTCTCCTGTTTCCGGAAAAGGACAGTAAAACCTTTGTGACAGTAAGAATGGCGGTGCAGAATCCACTGCTCGTGGATACGCTGACCCCGGAGTCCAGGCCCCTCCAGCGCCTCGGGGTATGGGAAACCGGGCACCTGATTCATGGAAACGGAAATTATGAATCGGAAGATTATAATTCTCTGGCAGATTTCTGCTTCGGGGAGGGATGTGTGGAGCTCCGCCTTCCCTGGCTCCTTTTGAATGTGGGCTCACCTGCCTCCATGATGGTCCACCGGGATTATTATCAGCACTACGGCGTGGAGTTCAGGCGGATCCGGGAGATCTGGATGGGAGCCGCCCGGGCCAATGCAGATGGGGAGATTTCTATGAAAGCCTTTCCGGTCAAAGGCTGGAAGAGTGTGAAGTACCGGGAACGGCTGAAAGAAAGCTATTATATTATGCAGGCGTATTGGAAAGGGGGAGATTGAAATGCGGATGCAGGTCAGGGCGGTAATTTACTTTTACATCTTTATCTGCGCTGTCCTTCTGATCTTTAATCTGCTGTACATATTCCGTTCCGACCGGGTCAGACGGCGGCAGCAGAAAAAGATCCGGCACTGGAATACATATCTGGACAGCTTTGCAGAGGGAAGCCCTGTGTGGGATTCAGGGAAGGTGTTCCGACGCCTGCAGAATATCCAGGAACTCATGGCCTTTCATGAGGCTTTAGAGAGCCGAAGCCAGGAGACAGAGGCATTCTTCCGGGAAAACGGTTCACTGATCCTGGCACTTGCGAAAACGTACCGGGAAAAGGAGGCGATGGAACAGGCGTTTTTCGCCTATGTGGTCGCCGCCTTTTATCCGCCGGAAAAAGATCAGCAGGATCCGTTGCCGGAGCAGCTCCTGGGATATCTGGATCGTTCTACAGTATACAGCAGGGAGAATGTACTGAGCGCCCTGTATGCCCTTGGGAATATCCAGCCGGTGGAACACGCGTTTCTTCTGATGAGCCAGCGGGGATGGTATCATGATTCCAGGCTTTTATCGGATGGGCTGAACCGGTTTCAGGGAGAGAAAGAGCTTCTGGCTGCCCGTCTGTGGAGCCGCCGGGGCCAGCTGACCGAGTGTTTTCAGGTGGGAATCCTCCGGTTTGCCGATACCCTGAGCGGGGACGGCTTTGCGGAAAATTTCCTGAGAGCGCTGCAAACGGAGCAGCTTCCCACAGAGACCCGATTCGCGCTGGTGCGCTATTTCCGCCGCCATGCCGTCCCATGCGCCAGACCGGTGCTTTTGCAGCTGGTGAAGGGGGAGACGGCCAGAGACAGGGAGCTTGCCATCGCGGCAGCAGCGTCCCTTGCCTCTTACCCGGATGATGAGACCCGGCAGGTTCTAAAGGAGGCGCTTCGCAGCCCCAACTGGTATGTCCGTCAGAATGCAGCCCGCTCCCTGAAAATACTTGGCATGACCTGGGAAGAGACCGGAATAGACTCCGGCAAAGACCGCTATGCAGTGGAAATGCTGGAATATATCCTCGGCGCCAGGCCTGCTGCCGAAGAAGAGAAGAAAGAAAAGGAGGTGCTGGCAGCGGTATGAGTCAGATCATTTTTCAGGTTCTCAGGGGGATGGAAGTATTTTTCCTTTTGTATCTGCTGCTTTACGCTTCCTATCTGTTCCTGTCCGTGGCAATGGGAGCTTGGCGGCTTTACCGCCTGGACCGGATGCGCGCCATAAAAAACGAACTGAAGCATGAGTTTTACTTTCCGGTCTCCATTCTGGTGCCTGCCCATAACGAAGAGGTTACGATTTTAGATAATGTGCAGTCCCTGCTAAAACTGGATTATCAGCTCTATGAGGTGATCGTTGTTGACGACGGATCCCGTGACAATACAAGCCAGGTGCTGATTGATTATTTCCATATGAAGGAGGTCAGCCGTCCCATCCGCCTCAGTATTCCCTGCAAAGCGATCAAAGCCGTTTATGAGGCTCCTGACACCAGGATCCGGCTGACCCTGTTACGGAAGGAGAACGGCGGTAAGGGCGATGCGCTGAATGCCGGTATCAACGCTTCCCAGTATCCGTATTTCCTCTGTATCGACGCAGACTCTGTGCTCCAGTGGGATTCGCTGGAACGTATCGTCCAGCCTGTGATGGAAGATGATGATGTGGTGGCCGTGGGGGGCTTAATCCGCGTGGCCCAGTGTATCCGCTTCAGCCCGGGGGAGGGGGTGAATGCCCACCGGGAGCTGAGCTATCATCTGCCCTGGAATTTCCTGACCTGTATGCAGGTTATGGAGTATGACCGTTCCTTTTTAGCCTCCCGGATTCTTCTGGACGGCTTCAATGGAAATCTGATTATCTCCGGTGCGTTCGGCCTGTTCAAAAAGAATGTAGTTATTGCTGCCGGCGGATATGCCACAGATGTGCTGGGTGAGGATATGGAGCTGGTGGCAAAACTCCATGCCTACTGCCGGAACAACATGGAGCGGTATTCGATACGGTACGAGCCCAATGCGGTCTGCTGGAGCCAGGCCCCTTCGACGCTGCCGGATCTCTTCAAACAGCGCCGCCGGTGGCATATCGGTCTGTTTCAGTGTATTACAAGATACCGTTTTATGCTCCTGAAGTCCCGCTTTGGAATGGTAGGCACAGTTTCCTATCTTTATTATCTGCTCTATGAGCTGTATTCGCCGATCATCGAAGTCATAGGGCTGGCCGGAATGGTTACAGCAGCTGTGGTGGGGATGCTCAATACGACGTTTATGCTCCGGTTCTATCTGCTGTTTGCCGTTTACAGCTCCATTCTGACGATCACGGCATTTTTCCAGCGGATCTATACGCAGAATATCCGCATCAGCCGTCAGGATGTATTTCGGGCCTGCATCATGTGCCTGATCGAAAATATCTTTTTCCGGTTTGTCTTTGATTTCATCCGTCTCAACGCCTTTCTCGGCTATCGGAAAAATAAAGAAACCTGGGGAACCATCAAGCGGGTACGGCATAACGAAGCGCGGTAGCGCAGCATATGAAAGGGCGGCATGACAAAAGTCACACCGCCCCTTAAAAACGCGTTCCTGTTCTGCTTATCGCATGTCACATTATTTTCCGGAGGTCTCAGCCTCAAATTTCTGAAGATACTTTTCCTGAATCAGCTTAACAAGCTCAGGAGCTTTCCCACCAACCGGTTTGCCTTCAATCTCGGATGCAGCGGCACAGAACTTGGTGCTACTGGAAACAATCACTTCATCCGCGTCCATGAGCTGCTGCATGGTAAACGGAGTCTCGTCAACCGGAATGCCGTTTTCCTTGCAGATCTGGATGATATGCATGCGGGTGATACCGGGCAGGATGTAATGATCGGTTGGATGTGAAAGAAATACGCCGTTCTTAATGATGGAAACATTGCTGTGTGCGCATTCGGTCACAATATCGCCGCGGTGGAAGATACACTCATCGCAGCCTTCCTCCTCTGCCTTCTGTGCAGCAACTACATTCGGCAGCAGATTGAGCGTCTTGATGTTACAGTGGAGGAAACGTGTGTCCTCTGTTGTGGTGAGTTTAAGGCGCTTCGTGGAATCCCCGTGCTTTCCGGGCTTCATGAAAATCCAGAAGTTAGACTTCACGCCAGTCTCCGGGAACTGATGCTGACGGATCCCGGTACCTCTCGTTATCTGCCAGTAGATGAAGATCTCGGAATCATCCATCTTGGCAAGCATGTCATAAAGGATGGAGGTGATCTCCTCTCTCGTGTAGGGAATCTCGATTTTAAGAAGCCCCGCACTGTTGAAAAAGCGGTCTAAATGCTCTCTCAGAGCGAAAATAACGCCGTTTTTGGCGAGCGTCGCTTCGTAGACTCCGTCTCCGAAATAGCAGGCGCGGTCATTCATCGGTACGGTCATTTCTTCAAGAGGACCAAAGTTACCATTGTAATACCCCAGTGTTTTCATATCCTACCCCTCATTCGATAAGCGGTTGCGGCTTATCTGTCTTTGGGCATGGCAAAAGGCAGGCCGTACGGTAAAAAAGAGCTCTGTCTACACCATGCGGTTAATAGATGCTGCTTGATAGACTTATCATAGCACGGTTTTAGCTGCTTGTAAAGAGATTCTATGTTCCAAAGAGTTAATAGAAAATTCACATTTACATTCTTGTGGGAAAAGACAATTTCCTGTATAATTAAGTAATAGTATAACAAAAATGTGAGGTGTACCAATGAACATCGGTATGAACCCAAATGGCGAGCTGGTGCAGTCTGCAATCAATGCACCGGTGGTCGTCGAGATACCGGAGAATTTTATCGGAGAGGCAAAACAGTTCCGGGAACTGATGATGATGTATATGTGCGCGATCCGGGAGGTCAAGACAAAGCTTGAAGTGCTGAATGATGATCTGGCAGTAAGGAATCAGAGAAACCCGATTCAGATGATAAAATCAAGGGTAAAGAAGCCCCTGAGTATCCTCGAGAAGCTCCAGAGGAGAGGCTGTCCACTGACGGTCAAGTCGATTTCCGAGAACCTTTATGATGTGGCCGGACTGCGTGTGATCTGTTCCTTTGTGGACGACATCTACCTGGTGGCGGAAATGCTGGCGCATCAGGATGATGTAAATGTCAAGATGGTAAAGGACTACATACGCTGCCCCAAGGTAAACGGCTACCGAAGCTATCATATGATTATCGAGATTCCCGTCTTTTTTTCCGACCGGAAGGAGAATATGCAGGTAGAAGTTCAGATACGGACGATTGCGATGGATTTCTGGGCCAGTCTGGACCATCAGATGAAGTATAAGCGCAATCTGGACGATTCAGAAGAGATCAGCGACGAACTGCGGGCATGTGCGGAGATCATCGCCCAGACCGACCTTAAGATGCTGTCTATCCGTCAGAAGATCGAGGATAAGGAGTGCCCGAGATGGGCACTGCATCTTGACAGAAATTAGGGATACAGACCGCAGGATATCGTGTAAAAGGCAGCAGCACAACGAACATGCATATCTTAATAAAGATAGCAGAACAGGGTTTCGGTGATCCGGAATCCTGTTTTTTTATAGAGGGAAAGGGCAGTATCATTGCTGCCGGATACCTGCAGCCTGACCGGCATACATCTGCGCGTACAAAGCGAAACGAGCGTCTCAAAAAGGAGCCGCCTGCCGTTCCCGTTTCCGCGAAATTCCGGTGCGATTTCGAGACCGTACAGGTAATAACTCTCACTGTGACAGGCGACAGAGACGCACCCGCCAAAGCCGCGCCAGGTGAGTATGGGCACACCGTCCTGTATCTGTTCGCTCACGGCGGGCGATCCCGTTGCCGCAGAGGGCTTCCCGGCAGGACGTTCTGCAAGCGCGGCAAGATCCTGCGGTGCGAGTTCCATCATATGCTCTTTGGATACGCATTCCGCTCCCAGGGCCTTTAACACATATTCGGTATCCCGGCAGCGTCCGTCTGTGTAGAAGAAAAGCTCTGTCTCCTCCGGCAGCCGTCTGAGCCCTTTGGCAAAGAGCCGGGAGAAGAATCCCTGATTCCGGTATGCGGGAGCGGTGAAGGCAGTGCAGTCACAGGCATCCGTCCCGTTCATGGTAAAGGCGGCAGCAGAGACGACCGTATGGTTAAGGTAGTAGAGAGTATAGAAATCAGCCTCCCCGAGAGGAAAGGACAAGAGAAGAGAGTCTTTCTTCTGACAGGCGGCGACGAGGGATGTAATGGATGTTTTCTGGGAAGAATTAAGCCTGGAAGCAAAAACTGCCGGCATGCGTTACCTCCAAAGGGAAATTTGTCTGCAAAACGCAGAATGCTCATAGTATAGTACAGAAACGGGAGCGTTTCAAGCAGATTTTTTTGGACTTTTTGCTCTTGCGCAAACGTTCCAAGTAGCGTAGAATAACCTTAGGGCTTCGGCCAATTCATATGAGAAATGAGGCATTCTATGAAATACATGAAAGAGATCGCGATTATTTTCGGAGTCACACTGGCCGGGGAGATTTTGCACGCGTTACTTCCGCTCCCGGTTCCGGCGGGCGTCTACGGGCTGTTTCTTCTTCTGGCACTTTTGTGCAGCGGCAGGCTCAGGCTGCCGGATGTCGAGCATGTGGGCGGCCTGCTTTTAGATCTGATGCCTGTTATGTTTATTCCTGCGGCCGCGGGTCTCATGGAAAGCGCTGCCGAGCTTCGGGCTGTATTGGTCCCGTTTCTTACGATCACATTTGTATCGACGCTTTTTGTGATGACAGTCACAGGCCGGGTGGCAGAGGCTGTGTTAAAGGGGAAGAAAGAGGAGGGGCGTTAGCATGTTTCTTTATTTTGGAATGTTTCTCAGTATAGCGGCATATCTTTTTGGAATGTGGCTCAAGAAAAAGCTTGGCTGGGCGGTGCTCAATCCGCTTTTGTCGGCTGTGCTTCTGGTGATTGCTTTTTTGAAGGCAGCACACATCTCCTATGCCGATTATAATACAGGGGCGCAGTATATCAGCTATTTTCTGACGCCGGCGACTGTGTGCCTGGCGATTCCTCTATATAAACAGCTCGGGCTTTTGAAAAAGAATTTCGTGGCTGTGGCTCTGGGGATTACGTCCGGCGTGGCAGCCAGCGCAGCCAGCATTTTTGTGATGGCGCTCCTTTTTAAGCTGGAGCATGTCCATTATGTTTCCCTGCTGCCCAAATCCATCACCACGGCGATCGGGATGGGCGTCTCCGAGGAGGCCGGAGGCATTGTCACACTGACTGTGATCAGCATTATTCTGACAGGGATTTTTGGAAATATCATAGCAGACGCATGGTTTGCCTTTACCCGTATCAAAAGTCCGCTTGCCAAAGGCCTGGCATTGGGGACAGCGGCCCATGCGATCGGTACAGCCAGAGCACTTGAGATGGGAGAGGTCGAGGGCGCTATGAGCAGCCTTTCGATCGCTGTGTCAGGGCTTCTGACCGTGGCTGTAGCTCCTGTTGTATCAGGCCTTTTATAGCACCTTATGCGCCCGCGGGTGAGCGCGCCACGAAAAGAGAGGAAAAACAATGAACAAACAGGTAAAAAAACGAAGCGAAATCGAAGAACCATATAAGTGGGATCTGACGGATCTGATCGCCTCCCAAGAGGCGCTTGAGATCTTAATCGGAGAAATCAGAGAGGCGGTTTCCCGATATGCCTCCTACAGAGGGATGCTTGCGGATTCTCCGAAGGCGCTTGCGGAGTATCTTGCTTTTGACGATTCAGTCAGCTTAAAGCTCTCAAAGCTTTCTGCATACGCCAGCCAGAGAAACGATGAGGATGTTTCAGTGAGCAAGTATCAGGCGCTTCTGGCTATGGCCGGAGCGCTGTCGTCCAGGGCAGCGGAGGCATCCGCCTATGCGGAGCCGGAGATCCTTGCTGTCCCCGGCGATACGATGGCAGCTTTCCTGGAATCGGAAGAGCTGTCCCTTTATAAAAGGAAGCTTGAGCGCATTCTCGCAAAAAAAGAGCACATGCTTTCCGAGGCGGAGGAGCGGCTTCTGGCCCGCGCAGAGGATGCGCTTTCAGCGCCTTCTGTTATTTTCAAGCGGTTCAATAACGCTGATCTGGTATTTCCGGATATCCGGGACGGGAACGGGGAGACGCTGCCTGTGAGCCACGGCCGCTATGGCAGTCTGATGGAGCATGCGGACAGGAATGTGCGCAGGGAGGCATTTTCAGCCTACTATGAGCCGTATATCCAGTTTGGCAACACGGCAGCGGCCATGTTTGAGGGGAATGTAAAGCAGGCCTGCCTTGTAGCCGGAGTCAGGAACTATGCGTCCTCCAGAGCATACTATCTGGCAGAAAATGAGATTCCGGAACGTGTATACGATAACCTTTTGTCTGTTGTGGAGGAGCGTATCGGGCTGCTGCACCGTTATATCGCAATTAAGAAGAAGCTTTTAGGTCTTGACAGGGTTCATATGTATGATCTCTACGCGCCGGTTCCCGGCATGACGGAAAAGACGTATTCCTATAAAGAGGCGCAGGAACTGATTCTTACGGCACTCGCACCCCTGGGAGAGGAGTATACCAGGATCTTAAAGCACGGCTTTGAGAGCCGCTGGATTGATGTTTATGAGAATCAGGGCAAGAGAAGCGGTGCTTACTCCAACAGTGTTTACGGTGTCCATCCCTATGTGCTGATGCAGTTTGACGGCACGTTCCAGTCCGTGATTACCCTGGCGCATGAGATGGGGCATGCCCTTCATTCATGGTATTCCAGTCATAACCAGCCGTATCCATACGCGCGCTATAAGATTTTTGTAGCGGAGGTGGCGTCCACCTGCAACGAAGTGCTGCTGTTACAGTACATGATGGACCATGCGTCGGGTGAGGAAGAGAGGACTTATCTGGCATTGCAGCTTATGGAGCGCTTCCGTACCGTACTTTTCCGCCAGGCCATGTTCGCGGAATTCGAGTGGAAGGCGCATCAGCTGGCATGGGAGGATACGCCGCTCACAAAAGAGCTTTTATGCGGCATTTACCATGAATTAAATGTGAAATATTTCGGGCCGCAGGCAGTGGTCGATGCAAAGATCGACTACGAATGGGAGCGCATCCCGCATTTTTACAGGCCGTTCTATGTCTATCAGTATGCGACCGGTTTTTCAGCAGCCACGGCCATTGCAGGACGGGTGTATGCGGAGCACGGCAGGGAGCAGGGCGCGCTTGAGGGATATTTCCGGTTTTTAAAGGGAGGCTGTTCGCAGACGCCGGTCGGGCTTCTGCGTCTGTGCGGGGTGGATATGGAGACGCCGCGCGCGGTGAACGAGGCCCTTGATTTATTTGAAAGGCTGATTAAGGAGAGGGAACAATCATTATGAATGTTTATGAGGCGATATACAGCCGCAGGTCAGTCAGAAGATTCCTGACGGATCCGGTACCGGAGGAGGTTCTCGGCCAGATCAGGCGGTTTATCAGGAATATCTCTTCACTCGATCATAAGAGCCGCGTGGAGATCGAGATGTTTGAACGCGGAAATGAAAAACTGAAAGGGCTGTGGAAGGTGGAAGCGCCCTTTTATCTGGCTGTCTACTGCGGGGGAGACACGGCGTCTGTCAGAAATGCCGGATATGTCGCGGAGCAGGTGGTGCTTTATCTGACATCCAGGGAGCTGGGGACGTGTTATCTGGGAGAAACGAAGGCAGGCATGCAGGAAAAGGATGGCCTGGGGCGTTTCCTTGTCATTGCTTTTGGCTATGCGGATGGTCCGGCTTTTCGCGACCCGGCGACGGCCAGGCGGCTTCCGCTGGGCAGCCTCTGTGTGTATAAGGATGAGCCGGGTGAGAACCTGAAGGCAGTCCTGAAGGCAGCGAGACTTGCCCCGTCCTCCTTTAATTCGCAGCCGTGGAGGTTCGTGGTCTACGGCGACAGGGTCTATATTTTCGCCAAACGCGATGCCATAACGCGGATTCGCAGAATGGCAGCCCTGCGGGATTTCAATATCGGCATTATGTTGTCCCATATTATGCTGGCGGCAGAGGAATTCTGGATGAATATGGAGACGGTAACAGAGGAACAGTTTCTTAAAAAGGCGTATAAAAACGGGGACTACGTATGTACGATTGTATTCCACAGCTGATTCGTCGCATTATTTCCGGCCAGAAGGTAAAATGTAGAATTATTTCCGGGCGTTTGTTTTAGACTTGAAAGGAAATCCCTCTTATGATAGAATTGATAGAAATAAGAGAAACGTCCGGAACCTTTACCTACATTGAAGGAGGAAACTATGATTAGTCAGCTCATAAAGAAGATCCAGAAGACAAAGGCGCCGATCTGTGTCGGGCTTGATCCGATGTTAGGCTATATCCCGTCCCATATCGTTCAGAATGCGTTCAAGGAGTTCGGCGAGACTCTGGAAGGAGCGGCCGAAGCCGTCTGGCAGTTTAATAAAGAGATCGTAGATAATACGTTTGATTTGATTCCCTCAGTGAAACCACAGATTGCAATGTATGAGCAGTTTGGCATTGAGGGACTTAAAATATACGCCAGGACTGTCGAATACTGCCAGAGAAAGGGACTTCTTGTGATCGGGGACGTGAAGCGCGGTGATATCGGTTCCACCTCCTCGGCCTATGCCGTAGGCCATCTGGGGAAGGTGAAGATCGGCAGCAATGTCTGCTCGGGCTTTAATACAGATTTTATCACGGTGAATCCTTATCTGGGGACTGACGGGATTAAGCCCTTTGTGGATGTATGCCGGGATGAGGACAGAGGACTTTTTGTCCTTGTGAAGACGTCGAATCCTTCAAGTGGAGAATTTCAGGACAGGCTGATCGACGGAAGGCCCTTATATGAGCTGGTGGCAGATAAGGTCATGGAGTGGGGGGCCGGGTGTATGGACGGAACCTACAGCAATGTCGGTGCCGTGATCGGCGCCACATATCCGGAGATGAGTAAGGTTCTCCGGAAGCTGATGCCGAATACATATTTCCTGGTGCCGGGCTACGGTGCTCAGGGAGGGACAGCAAAGGATCTGATTCCCTGCTTTAATGAGGACGGGCTGGGCGCGGTAGTCAATTCCTCCAGAGGGATTATCGCTGCCTACAAGCAGGAGAAATATGCGAAGTTTGGCCCCGAGCATTTCGCAGAGGCCTCAAGACAGGCTGTAATCGACATGATCGCAGATATCAACAGCGTGCTCTGATCGAAGCGCCTGTGTGTTGTAATTCAAAATAGACCTTCCTGCGCCCCCAGGTGAGCGCTCCCCAGGAATGAACGTAGTACAGGCGCATTGGCATCTTTGAATTCAGATCGCCGCAGGCGATGGGAGTTCTAAAGTAAAGAGAGGAATTGAATTTATGGAAAAATACAAACAGGAATTTATCGAGTTTATGGTAGACTGCGGCGTGTTAAAGTTCGGGGATTTCGTGACCAAGAGCGGGAGAAAGACTCCGTTTTTTGTGAATACCGGTTTTTATCGTACAGGAGCACAGTTAAGAAAGCTGGGAGAATATTATGCGAAGGCAATTTATGGCGCCTTTGGCGGAGACTTTGACGTACTGTTCGGCCCGGCTTACAAGGGGATCCCTCTTACAGTGGCAGCCAGCATGGCTTTAAGCGAGCATTTTAGCACAGATATCCGATACTGCTCGAACCGCAAGGAGATCAAGGATCACGGGGACAAAGGGATCCTTCTCGGGAGTCCGCTGGGGGACGGCGACCGGGTTGTTATGATTGAGGATGTGACGACGGCAGGTACTTCCATTGAGGAGACTTTGCCGATCATCCGGGCGCAGGGAAAGGTTGACGTCCTTGGTCTGGTGGTTTCTGTGGATCGCTGTGAGCGCGGCCAGGGGACGAAAAGCGCATTGACGGAGATTCAGGAAAAATACGGATTCAAGACCACAGCGATCGTGACAATGAAGGAAGTTGTGGAACACCTGTATAACCGGGAATATAAAGGGAAAATTATCATTGATGACACTTTGAAGGCGGCAATTGACGCCTATTATGAACAATACGGCGTAAAATAAGGAGCAAAGGGAATGGAAAGGATCTATAAGACGATGCGAAATACAGGGGCGGCCAGTATTGCTCTGGGGATCGTGATCGCTTCCGTTGGACTGACGACAGGCGTGATCGCGATTGTGAGCGGGGCAATTCTCCTGAGAAGAAAGTCGGAGATCACATTTTAGATGATACTACAAAAGAAAAGCCACAAGGAAAGATGCGGTCTGAAACGGCGGCATCTTTTCGGCGGTAGTCTTTCTAAAAACGTTTCAGAGACAATGGAACGTTGTTTTTGTAAAGGAGTGTTGTGTGCCCATGTACGGCGCATGAAGATTCAGAGAAAATTGGAGTGATTTATGAAAAAGAACAGACACCGGAGACTGGGCCTTGTACTCTTTATCGCCTATCTGGTTCTGCTGTCATACTTTCTGTTTTTTGCCGAGAATATGGGGAGAAGCCCGGACGCCCGGGCTTCATATTCCTATAATCTGGTCCCGTTTAAGGAGATCCGCCGGTTCATTGTGTACCGGGACATCCTTGGATACCGGGCTGTGTTTTTGAACATTTTCGGGAATGTGGCGGCATTTCTGCCATTTGGCTTTTTTCTGCCGGAGATCTGGAGGCAGGTAGGCCGCTGGTATACGATGATTGTGCTGAGCTTTACGACAAGTCTGTGTATTGAGCTGATGCAGCTCGTAACCAAGGTCGGAAGCTTTGACGTGGACGATCTTTTACTGAATACGATCGGAGGCTATCTCGGATATCTTCTGTTCCGGACAGCAAGGGGAGTGTGGTACCGATACAATGAGACGAATCGGAAATAGAGTTTCCTATATTAAAAAACCCTTTGCAGGCGGGGGGATTGTGGCGGCAGGTCTTTGTGTCCCTGCATGCCTGCTTCTTCTGGCGGCAGTCGGAATCGGCTATTATACACAGGGGAATGCGCCGCTTTACGCAGCCGGTATGGGGCTATGCAGCATTATCCTCATTCTGGCTTCTGTCAGCTGCGGGATTTTTTCCTTCTTTGAAAAGGAGAAGAACTACCTTTTATCCAAAGTAGGTCTGGCGGCGGACGGAGTGATGGCGCTCATCTGGATTCTCGTGATATCGACCGCGCTGTAGCGGATATCCCGCCTGGATGGCAATCCCTCTGGCATGGTTTGAGTGACTGGACGTTTATGATTACGGAGGCTGATATGGAAGAAGATTTGATTCGGGAGCGGTATGAGCTTTCAGGGGAGCGGATCGCCAGGATCCCGCAGGAAACGGATGTAAAAGAGCCATACCGGGAATATTTTGTGAAAATGGCGCAGTTTGCCAGCCTCTGCAAAACGGTCATGGATGCAGTGCTTTCAGGGGAGTTTGCCGCCTGGGACGGGGAACGGCTTAAGCTTCTCAACAGGCAGCTTTATGAAGATATCCTTCCCGGGGCGTATGAGGAGAGCTTTGCCAACCCGGTTTATGCCTGTAAACGGCTTGGAAAACGGCTTGGACGGCTTTTATCCTTTCTGTACGCAGAGATCAGGGGGGATATCGTATATGCCTTTGAGGGCCGTCTGTTCGATATGGTGATCTGCCACGAGGCTTTGATTGAAATCTATAATTTATTTGAGGCCGAGGAAGAGCCCGGGGAGCAGTCGGTCCGCGATGTACTCTACTGGTACGTGAGCGACTACTGTGACGTGACGCTGCCTTACCGGGTCAGGGAGTCTCTGGATCCGTCGATGGATTTTGCGAAACGCATCATTATGGAGAGCGACCTCGGGGATCTTTCCTATCTGTACCGCTTTGGAGAATTCATTTCCGGGCAGGAGACAGGCCTTGCCGCCTTTTTAAACAGGCTTCCGGAAGAGACAGTAAAGCGTATGGCAGATACGTTTACAGAGGGGTACATCCGCGGCTTTGAGGTGATGGGGCGTGACCTTTCCATAAAAAAGACGGTCGTGATCCGTTATCCTCTGGGCATGGAGCGGATGATCCGCAAAGCTGTGCGGAATCTGGAAGCCAGAGGACTTTCCGTCATACTGCCCAGGACTGCGGTAAACAGTGTGAATAAGAGTCCTGCAGGAAGAAACGGCTATGCGTCTGCTTCGCCGAACCGGCAGTATGATTACGATCACCGCTATGACAGCGCCGTTTATCTTGACAAAGCGTTCTGCGACAGGAAGCTTTCTGTACTGAAGGCAGCCTACGAGACATATCGGAAAGAGGCGGCAGCCTACGCCGGTCCGGCTGTGGTTGAAGGATTCGGTGAGCCGGGCTTTAAGCCAATGAATAAAAAAGAGGCCTTTGCTTTTACGAAACGGCAGCAGAAGCTGTATCTGGAATACCGGAACGCTTCCATGCAAGTCGTCAACCGCTATATCCCGGGAGACGAGACGAGCTTTACGATCATTGCCTTTCCTGTTCCGGCCATCGGGCCCGGTTTTGAGGCTATTTTTG
Source organism: bacterium 1XD42-76 (assembly GCA_009917545.1). GTDB lineage: Bacteria > Bacillota > Clostridia > Lachnospirales > Lachnospiraceae > QZDW01. The sequence continues at coordinate 213,103 of QZDW01000002.1, read as the reverse complement.
CCAGGACCATTGAGATCAACACGCTCGACTATGTAAAATATCAGCGTTTGCAGCAGAGGATGATCGACGTGCTTGATCTGGCGGAGCGAGTGGAGATCTGCGGCCGGGGAGAGAACAGGACACATATGAACGTGTGTCTGGCCGGGCTTTCGGATCCCTCAAGGCAGACGAAGTTCGAAAATTGTACGGCCGATGTGAATATCCCCCTGGGAGAAGTCTTTACATCACCGCGGCTCGCCGGAACAGACGGCATCCTGCATGTAGGGTGTGTGTATGTCGGTGAGATTCAGTTTAAGAACCTCACAATCACGTTTGAGAACGGGCGTGTGACGTCATTTGGCTGTGACAATTTTGTGGAAAAACTGCCGCATACAGCTTCCGAAAAGGAGAAGGAGGAGGCCGTAAAGGCCGGCGAACGCCTGGTATTACAGGAAATTATGCATCAGCAGGAACACCTGCCGCTCGGAGAGTTCGCAATTGGCACTAACACGACGGCCTATGCGATGGCAGAAGAATTCTCAATTCTGGACCGTCTGCCGATTCTGATTGTGGAAAAGATGGGGCCGCATTTTGCTGTGGGAGACACCTGCTACAGCTGGTCTGAGGACAGTCCCATGTATAATCCCGACGGGAAGGAGATGACAGCCAGAGACAATGAGATCTCCATCCTGCGCAAGGAGGACCTATCAAAGGCCTATTTTGGGGTTCACACAGACATTACACTCCCATATAAGGAGCTGGGGCGGCTCTGCGCCGTTATGGGCGACGGGACCAGGACGGATATCATATGTGACGGCAGGTTTGTGCTGCCGGGACTCGAAGAGTTAAATGAAGCACTCGAAGGATAACAGGAGAACAAGGAGGAGACAGTATGGCTAAGGTAGGAATTGTGATGGGCAGTGATTCCGATATGCCTGTGATGGCGCAGGCAGCAGATATTTTAAAGAAACTCGGGGTTGATTTTGAGATGACGGTGATCTCGGCGCACAGGGAGCCGGATATTTTCTTTGAGTATGCAAAGCATGCAAAGGACAGAGGGATCCGCGTAATCATCGCGGGCGCCGGCAAGGCGGCCCACCTTCCGGGGATGTGCGCGGCGCTGTTTCCGCTGCCGGTGATCGGGATTCCCATGAAAACTTCGGATCTGGGCGGAGTGGATTCCCTTTATTCCATCGTACAGATGCCTTCGGGGATTCCTGTGGCTACAGTGGCGATTAACGGGGGGATGAACGCAGGGATTCTGGCGGCAAAGATTCTGGCAGTCTCAGATGAGGCGCTTCTTGAACGGCTGGCTGCATATTCGGAAAACATGAAGAATGATGTTGTGGCAAAGGATGAAAAGCTCCAGAAGATCGGATACGAGGAGTATCTGGCAGGGATGAAAAAGTAAAAATACGAGTAGGAGGATGTTATGGATTACAAGAAGGCCGGGGTCGATATTGAGGCTGGATATCAGTCCGTGGAGTTGATGAAAAAGTTTGTGAAGGGGACGTTCCGTCCGGAAGTCATGGGGGGCATCGGCGGCTTTTCCGGCGCATTCTCTGCGGCAGCATTTAAGGAAATGGAGCATCCGGTACTTTTGTCAGGAACGGATGGTGTGGGCACGAAGCTTAAACTGGCGTTTCTGATGGACCGGCATGACACGGTCGGTATCGACTGTGTTGCGATGTGTGTCAATGACGTGGCATGTGCGGGCGGCGAGCCGCTGTTCTTCCTGGATTATATCGCCTGCGGTAAGAATGTTCCGGAGAAGATTGCGGCGATCGTTTCCGGTGTGGCCGAGGGGTGCAAACAGGCCGGAGCGGCCCTGGTCGGCGGAGAGACAGCGGAGATGCCTGGATTTTATCCCATAGAAGAGTACGATCTGGCCGGTTTTGCCGTTGGCGTGGTGGATGAAAAGGATCTGATCGACGGAAAGGCTCTGAAAGAGGGCGATGTCCTTCTTGGCATGGCTTCATCCGGAGTGCATTCCAATGGGTTTTCTCTGGTGCGTAAGGTGTTTGAAGAGCAGATGACCGCAGAAGGGCTCGGTACATACTATGAAGAGCTGGGCGGCACGCTGGGAGAGACACTGCTTGCGCCGACAAAGATTTATGTGAAAGCCCTGGCGGCTGTGAAAAAGGCAGGCGTCAGGATCCATGCCTGCAGCCATATCACAGGCGGCGGTTTTTATGAAAATGTCCCGCGTATGCTCAGAGACGGCCTGCGTGCCAGGATTGAGAAAGACAGTTACCCGGTGCCGCCGATTTTCAGTATGCTGAGGGAAAAGGGCGGGATTGAAGAAAAGATCATGTATAATACCTTTAACATGGGAATCGGGATGGTAGTGGCTTTGGATGCAGCCGATGTACAGAAAGCAACAGAGGCCATGAAGGAAGCCGGGGAGCAGCCCTTTGTCATCGGTTCCATCGTCAATGGGAAAAAGGGAGTGGATCTATGCTAAGAGTCGGCGTGCTTGTGTCCGGCGGGGGGACGAACCTTCAGGCGGTGCTGGACGCTATTGATGCCGGAACGGTTGAAAATGCCAGGGTCGAGGTAGTAATCAGCAATAATGCGAAAGCTTACGCGCTGGAGCGTGCCAGAAAGCATGGGGTTGCCGCCGAGTGCGTGTGCCCAAAGGATTTTGAGAACCGGGCGCAGTTTGAGAAAGAACTGCTCCGGCGGGTGGATGCGTACGGGTTGGATCTGATTGTCCTGGCTGGTTTCCTGGTAAAGATTCCGGCAGCGATGATTGAAAAGTACCGTAACCGGATCATCAATATCCATCCGTCCCTGATTCCCTCGTTCTGCGGCGTGGGCTACTATGGACTCAAGGTTCATGAGGCGGCCCTGGCCCGCGGCGTGAAGATTACAGGCGCCACGGTACATTTTGTGGATGAGGGCATGGATTCCGGCCCTATCCTTTTACAGAAGGCAGTGGAGGTAAAGGCGGGCGATACGCCGGAGATTCTCCAGAGGCGTGTGATGGAAGAGGCAGAGTGGAAGCTTCTTCCACAGGCCATTCATATGATCGCCAATCCCCAGAGGGCTGCTTGCGTGCAGGCCTTTGGAGCGGAGAGATGAGAGTGAAAAATAAAGTGTATTTTTCATAACTTGTTTGTACCTTGAGCGAAGCGAAAGGAATGATAAAAACGATGAAAATACTGATTGTGGGAAGCGGCGGCAGAGAGCATGCGATTGCCTGGAAGGCGGCGCAGAGTAAGCATGTGGAAAAGATTTACTGCGCTCCGGGGAACGCCGGAATCTCTGAGGTGGCGGAGTGCGTACCGATCGGCGCGATGGAATTTGACCGGATGGTGTCATTTGCAAAAGAAAAGGAGATTGACCTGACGGTAATCGGCATGGATGATCCGTTGGTGGGCGGCATCGTGGACAAGTTTGAGGAAGCCGGCCTGCGCGTGTTCGGGCCGGGAAAGAATGCGGCCATCCTTGAGGGCTCCAAGGCGTTTGCCAAGAACCTGATGAAAAAGTACCATATCCCGACGGCTGCTTACGAGACGTTTACGTCGGCAGAGGAAGCGCTTGCCTATCTTGAGACAGCCAGGCTTCCTGTTGTATTGAAAGCGGACGGGCTGGCCCTGGGAAAGGGTGTCTTGATCTGCGAGACGCTTTCCGAGGCAAAGAAAGGCGTAAAAACGCTTATGCTGGATAAGAAGTTCGGCTCTGCCGGAAATGAGATCGTAATTGAGGAATTTCTGACAGGCCGCGAGGTCTCTGTGCTTTCTTTTGTGGATGGCAATACGGTCAGGATCATGAGCTCCGCGCAGGACCATAAGCGGGCAAAGGATGGAGATCAGGGATTAAATACCGGCGGGATGGGCAATTTTTCCCCCAGCCCGTTCTACACAGAAGAAGTAGATGCATTCTGCCAGAAGTATATTTATCAGCCCACAGTGGATGCGATGAAGGCGGAAGGGCGGCCTTTTAAAGGAGTGATTTTCTTCGGCCTCATGCTGACAGAGGACGGGCCGAAGGTGTTGGAATATAACGCGAGGTTCGGGGATCCGGAGGCCCAGGTGGTGCTTCCCAGACTGGAAAATGACATCATTGAGGTGTTTGAGGCCTGTATTGACGGCAGGCTGGATGAGATCGAGCTCAAATTCGACAACGGCAGGGCGACAGTATGCGTCATTCTGGCTTCTGACGGTTATCCGGTGGAATATAAGAAAGGCTTCCCGATCAAAGGGCTTGAGAATTTTAAAGGCAAAGAGGATTACTATGTATTCCATTCCGGAACCAAATTTGACGGGAACGGACGCATCGTGACGAACGGCGGCCGTGTACTTGGCGTAACAGCCAACGGAGCTACGTTAAAGGAAGCGAGAGAAAACGCATATAAGGCTGTGGAGTGGGTAAACTTCGAGAATCAATATATGCGCCATGATATCGGCAAATCCGTCGATGAGGTGTAGATTCGCAGCTGGTGCCGGAAAGCCGGCAGACAGGTACGAAAAAAGAGAAGAGAGAATGAAAACAGGCGGGACTTTTTTGAGTTTCCGCCTGTTCCCTCTCAGACTGCAGCATATTGTGCGGCAGAGATGACAGGATTAATAGTTCTCAGCGCTGATCTCGAAATAGCTCTGCGGATGGGCACAAGTCGGGCAGACTTCGGGAGCAGCGGTTCCCACCACGATATGACCGCAGTTGCGGCATTCCCATACCTTGACTTCGCTCTTTTGGAACACCTCGGCTGCCTCTACATTGTGGAGCAGGGCGCGATAGCGTTCTTCGTGATGCTTTTCAATCGCAGCGACATTGCGGAACTTCTGTGCCAGTTCCGGAAAGCCCTCCTCCTCAGCTGTTTTAGCGAAACCTTCATACATATCAGTCCACTCAAAATTTTCGCCTTCGGCGGCATGGAGCAGGTTTTCAGCCGTATTGCCGATTCCCTTTAATTCCCTGAGCCACATTTTGGCATGTTCCTTTTCATTATCAGCTGTTTTCAAAAATAAAGCGGAAATCTGCTCGTAGCCCTCCTTTTTGGCAGCGGAAGCAAAATATGTATATTTGTTTCTCGCCTGGGATTCGCCTGCAAATGCAGCTTCCAGATTCTTTTCTGTCTGAGTTCCGGCATATGGATGATTTGCCATGTGATTACTCCTTTCTTTTCCAGATGATAGTATTTCTATTATATCGCAAATGTTGCTTTTTCACAAGGGGAAGATGAGAAACCGGCCGTATAGAACGATCAGCGTCTGGGAATCCTGTCCGTATAAGGAAAATCGGCAGGCTGCCGGAAATGGTGCCTGAAGGTAAGGAGTGAACAAGTATGCGTGGTGTGGAGACAAGGATTCAGGAGATCCGCCACAGAATTTTCAGAGAAGCGGCCCGCATGGCCTATCATACGGAGTGGCCGTTAGATAAACGGATTGAAGAGCTTCCATATAAAATTATACCGGGGGAGGTGGGAAGCTTCCGAAGCGATGTTTTCCTGGAGCGGGCCATTGTGGGGGAACGCCTGCGCCTTGCACTGGGGCTTCCCTGCCGGAGCGCGGATAATCCTGCGCCGGTCTCTGAGGACATTGAGGCAGCAGACCAGGCGGAGACGTATTATACGCACCCACTTATCAACGTAATTAAATTTGCCTGCCATGCCTGCCACGAAAAGCGGGTGTTTGTGACAGACGGCTGCCAGGCCTGCCTGGCGCACCCGTGTGTCGAGGTCTGTCCAGTGAAGGCAGTCTCTCTGAAGGATACAAGCGGAATGTCGCAAATCGACCCGGAAACGTGTATCCGCTGTGGCCGCTGTGTAAAGGCCTGTCCCTATCACGCAATTATTATCCAGGAACGGCCATGCGCTTCGGCCTGTGGAGTGGATGCCATCGGTTCGGATGAAAACGGGAGAGCCGATATCAATTACGACCGCTGCGTTTCGTGCGGGATGTGCCTTGTAAATTGCCCCTTTGGCGCGATTGCCGATAAATCCCAGATTTTTCAGGTTATCCGTGCCATTCAATCCGGCGAGCGTGTCTATGCAGCGGTAGCTCCGGCCTTTGTCGGCCAGTTCGGGCCCAAAGTAACACCTGGAAAGCTGCGTGCGGCGATGAAAGCTTTGGGCTTTGCCGATGTATTTGAGGTGGCGGTCGGTGCAGACCTGTGCGCGGCCCAGGAGGCCGAGGATTTTGTGTTCGAGGTGCCGGAGAAACTGCGCTTTATGGCGACCTCATGCTGTCCGGCGTGGGCGAAAATGGCGAAAAATCTGTTTCCGGAATACGCAGGCCATATTTCTATGGCTCTCACCCCGATGACGCTGACGGCGCGGCTCATTAAGAAACGACATGAGAAAGCAAAGGTGGTATTTATCGGCCCCTGTGCGGCAAAAAAACTGGAAGCCATGAGAAGCGATATCCGCAGCGATGTGGATTTCGTACTTACCTTTGAGGAGATGGCCGGCATTTTCGACGCCCGGCATGTCGATATGGAGAGCATAGAAGAAGATCCCGGGGGAGTCAGCGGCGCGTCGCATGACGGGCGGAATTTTGCTGTGCCGCAAGGCGTGGCCGGGGCAGTGGTAAATGTGTTGAAAGAACGGTATCCTGACAGGGAAGTAAAGACCGCGAGCGCCGACGGGCTCAGAGAGTGCAGAAAACTCTTGTCTCTGGCGAAGGCAGGAAAATATGACGGATATCTGCTGGAAGGGATGGCCTGTCCGGGAGGCTGTGTGGGAGGCGCGGGCACGATGCAGCCGGTTGAAACGTCGACGGGGGCGGTGAAAAACTACGCGTCCAGGGCGAGCCACAGGACGGCAGATGAGACAGAGTATGTGAAGGAACTGGAGAAGTTAGTGTAGGAGGCTGCCAGGAGCAGCCCTCTTACCTGCAAATAGGAATAAAGAAAGGACAGGGAATAACAGCAGGGAAAAGCGTCAGAAAAAAGTTGGAAAATGATATATTTTTAATGGGAAATATGGTATACTATCTGATATCGCTGTTTTTTCGGATAAGGGGATGAGGCTATGGAGGGTGCCGGTGTTTTTTTGCTGGCGGCCGCATTGATTTTTAGCGTTGTGATTTTGGGAGTGGTTTGGACGATACAGAGGAAGATCAGGAACCTCTCCAGGATGGCGTTTGGGACAGATTCCCTGCTGGAGGGACTCAAGCAGCAGGAAGAGGAATTTGCACGCACACCGAAATCGGTAGCAGGGATGACGAGCCTTTATCTGCCGCGCATTCAGAAGGATTTCCCGGAGTTTTCGCTGGAGGAATTCATTGCGCGTTCGGAAAATCTTCTGACAAAAGCGCTGATGTCGGTACAGAATCAGAAAATCGTGCTGGGAGAGGGCGCATCCGGGGAGCTTGAGGAGTCTCTCAGGCTGTGGATTAAGAGGGATGAGGAACAGGGGATCCGCGAGATGTTCCACAGTATCGTGATACATAAAACAGAAATAAGTCAGTATGCGGGATCATCCGCAGGCTGTTCTGTTACGGTCCAGTCGGCAGTGGAATATCAGTACGGCAGGCAGAAGCGGGACGGGCAAATGATGGAAGAGCCGGAGCTTATACAGACTCGTTTCGATCTCAAATGGGTATATGCCCAGGATGTGGAAGGACTTCCGGAGTCGGTTCGGGCCAGAGCGGCTCATTGTCCGAACTGCGGCGCTCCGGTGAGTGTTTTGAGTGCCAGGGTGTGTGAATATTGTCAGGCAGCGATTGAGCCAATCAATCTCCGTGCCTGGTTTTTGATTAATATCAGGGAATGCTAATGTTCGGGCTGACAGGGGAGACAAATATGAAAAATATCAATTACAAATCCTTAAATGAATATCTGCGGGGGATCCTTTCCGGAGATTGTGCACAGCCTCCGTCCCTGGAAGGGGAAGAGGACGGCCATGCGGAGCTTGTCCAGGGGCTGGAGTGTCTGAAAGAAAGACTGTTTGATGCAGAAAAAAAGCTGCGGTTCCAGACAGAACTTCTGGAAAACTGCAATAACCTGATGACAGGTCTGAACAAAAAGGGAGGAGTATGGATTCTGGTGGTCGATGCAGAGACCAGAGAGATTGTATACTGTAATAAGGGGTTATTCCATGAGACCTTTGATTCTGAATTGTGCACGTACTGTGACAGCCGTCTGGAATTCAGGGAGCAGATTCTTGACTGGAACGAGGGCGAGCACTACAGGGTCCGGGAGCTGGAAGACGGCGAACAAAAAATCTGTCGTGTCACCTCATTTCCGATCATCTGGGATCAGCGGAAGGCGTTCGCGCATCTGGTAGTTGATATCTCCCTGGAAAAAGATCATGTAAAGAAGCTGGCAATCAAGGCCTATCATGATCTCGGAACGGGGATATACAATCGACGTTATTTTGAAGAAACGATGGAACGGCTTCTGAAAGAGCGGCAGCAGTTTGTGCTTGTCTATATGGATTTGGACGGATTAAAGTTTGTGAATGACAATTACGGCCATCTGGAGGGGGATGCATATATCCGCAGCTTTGTGGAGGTAGTCCAGAAGAGCTTCCGTACCACGGATATTTTTGCCAGAATCGGCGGAGATGAGTTTGGTCTTATTTTGGAAAATTATCCGGTGGCAATGGGAACAGAAAAGATGGAGGAAATCATTTCCAGCTATATTAAGAATAATGAGAAGCCATATCCGGCCAGCTTTAGCTATGGAATCATAGAGGTAAACGTAGATGAGGCGGGGGAGAGCCCGTCGATTGAAACCGTGCTCTCGGAAGCAGACAAGGTCATGTATGCCTATAAGAGGATGCATAAGAGAGCCAGACTGGTATAGGATAAGATGGGAGAAACACTTGTTACAATAGGAAAAATTTATACAGATTTTCCGGATAAATTCGGAATCCCCAGACAGAGCGGGCTGATCGAATCACTGGAAGCCAGAATTATATTCGAGCCTGAATTCCGAGTCCCGGAGGCTTTCCGGGGACTCGAGGGATTTTCCCATATATGGCTTTTGTGGGGATTTTCAGAGACTGAGAAAAAGAGATGGTATCCGACGGTACGCCCTCCGAGGCTTGGAGGGAACCGGCGCATGGGCGTGTTTGCCACACGTTCGCCTTTCCGGCCAAATGCTGTCGGTTTATCGTGCGTCAGGCTGGATCATATCGAGTTCGGCACAAAAGACGGTCCGGTGCTCCATGTTCTGGGAGCAGATTTGATGGATCAGACCCCGATCTATGATATCAAGCCGTATCTTCCTATCACAGACTGCCGTCAGGAAGCAGAGAGCGGTTTTGCAGAGCAGACCAGAGAATATTCCCTGCAGGTGGAGTTTCCGGAGGAACTCCTGGCAAACATCGAAGAGAGGCATCGTGAATCCCTGATTTCGATTCTCTCTCATGATCCGAGGCCTTCTTATCAGAAGGATGCAGAAAGGGTATATGGGATGCGGTTTGCGGACTATGAGATCCGCTTCACCGTATCGGAAGGGATCCTTACAGTTAGGCAGGCAGAGCACCGGAGGGGATAAGAAACGTTATGGGTGTGTAGTGCTCTCGTCCCCGTCCGAAGATTCTCCGGCAAGTGTGATTCGTTCCTGTACATTGATAATCGGGTATTTGATTTCGTCCCTCGCTTTTGGCATATAGTGCTCTAAGATTGGCAGCAGGATGAGAGCCGTTACTCCTGCAGTAAAGCCGCCATTGTAGAGGATAAAACCGCCGTGGATAGCGCTGGTAGCTGTACACAATGAGGCGCAGATAAATCCTGCCGCAACCCCTGCACGGATTCCGTAACGCCCTGCGACAGGACAAAGCCCTGTGGCAAAGGCCGCGCTGCTGATATAGGCCTGAGTGGACAAAGACCAGGTGATCTCTCTGCCATTGGCATGACAGAAAAATATGGTGACGAAATAGAGGAGCTGATATCCTACGATGATCGGCCAGATATTCTGTGGATGCTGTCCCATCGCAGTAAAGGTAAGAGAGGCCAGTACCACGCCAATTGTTGGCCCGGTAAACCCGGTATCAGCTTCGAAGGAGACAACAATAGTCAGATAGAGGAAGAACAGGATGCCATAAAAACCAATATTGATGAGACACAGCGGCATCCCGTATTTGACCGCAAAATCACTGGAATAGCCGGTATCCTTTATGAGCTGCGAAAATCCCTTAAAACTCCGTCCGTTTAAGAAGTAGCCGATCGCGATACATGAGAGGAAGAGAACCAGGAAAAATACGCTGGCAAAAAACTGGCAGGAGTATTGGAACCGTGTTGGATCCGGATGTGGGACAGCAATCGGTTCCGGAGGGATAAGCCCCATTGTTTTATACATGAAATTATAGAGGAAAAAGCCGAAAGTGCCAAAGGCAAGGCCGCTGCTGTACAGATTATATCCCTTGTGCCACATATGTGCACCAGGAAGGATGGCAGGAATTACAAGTCCCAGCACGAGGGTAAACAGGATAGCCAGAAGCACCCCGGAAAAAGTCAGGCTGGCTCGGCCGAAGACAAAATGGTTCCTTTGTGTATAGCGGAAGAGAAACTCGCTGATAAAGGGACTAAAAGCAGTGGCGAACATACAGACATGCAGGTTTTTTTTATAGTCCAGCCTTTTATAACGGAAATAGAGAAAAGGCGCCAGAAAACAGGGCCACATGTTGAGAAAATTGAGTCCGTAAAAGCAGTGTGCGATGACAAGAAAGTAGCCGGAGAGAGTCGTGGCCCGCGACTCGCCTTTCAGTCCTTTCATAAAGAGAAAACAGGACATCCCACATGCACCGGCATTTAACAGCGTACTTGACAGACCGCCGATGGTGAGATAATCTGTCACAAGAGGACAGGGAGAGATCATGATCAGATACCAGTCAGAAAGAACATGTCCCCATTCGCCGGCGTAAAATGCTGCGAAAAAGGCGGCAATAAGAAGAAATGTGGAAAAACCGAGCGCAATCCCGTCGATGATCTGGCTGTTGCAAGGAACTTGTTTTTTCATGGTGAAACCTCGTCGCACAAGATGAAGAATGAAAAAGTATAGCCATATTATACCATTTTGTGGATATTATTTCAATGTTTTTGTAAAAAATGCCGAGCAAAAGATGGAGGAAACAGAGTTTTTATGCCTGCTAATATGAAAACGGTTATGAAAAACAGCCTGGTTACAGTTATAATCCTTGGTGTCGTTACCGTGTTCTGCTTTGTTTTACAGCATGTGAATGGTTCGGATACCCATGCCGCTCTTCTTTTTGTATTGGCGGTGCACTTCATTTCCAGGCTGACAGATGGTTATGTCTATGGGATTGCTGCTTCCATGATTGCCGTGGCAGGGGTGAACTATGTATTTACATTCCCTTATTTTGAGTTCAACTTTTCGATTACCGGCTACCCTTTGATGTTTGTCACTATGCTGGCTGTTGCCTGCAGTGTCAGCGCCCTGACGACACAGATCAAAAAGCAGGAGCATCTGCGTCTGGAAGCAGAGACAGAAAAGATGCGCGGCAACCTTTTGCGGGCAGTTTCTCATGATATCAGGACTCCTTTGACCTCCATTATGGGTTCAGCTTCGGGACTGATTGACAATTTTGATGTCCTGCCGGACAACCAGAAGCTGGAGCTTCTTAAGGATATTCGTGAGGAAGCACAGTGGCTGATACAGATAGTGGAAAATCTTTTGTCCATCACCAGGATAAGCAGCCATGCCGCCGCGAAGATTGATAAACAGGAGGAGCTGGCAGAGGAGATCATCAGTGAGGCAGTGCTGAAATTCCGGAAGCGGTTTCCGGGGATCGAGGTTATGGTGAGTGTCCCCGACGAGGTCGTAATGGTGCCGATGGATGGGATTCTCATCGAGCAGGTACTGGTTAATCTGATGGAAAATTCAGTGCTGCATGGGAAGAGTACAACGAAGATTACGGTCCGCGCATGGGTGGAGGATGATAAGATCTTTTTTTGTGTGGAAGATGATGGGGAAGGAATCCGAAAAGACGTTCTTCCAATTATGTTTGACGGCAGACTCCTGCCGGAAAAGGGAGATGGGAGCGATTCCAAACGGAATATGGGTATCGGCCTTTCCGTCTGTATGAGCATTGTGAGGGCACATGAAGGGAACATGAGCGCAGAAAACATCACTTCGCAGGGGGCCAGGGTAAGATTCTGGCTTCCGCTTAAAAAGGGAGAGGGACATGGAGATTAGAGACAGGATCCTGGTAGTGGAGGATGACAGACGGATATGTAACTTTTTCAGGAATGTCCTGGAGGCGAATCACTATGAGGTGATTCTGGCACATACAGGAACAGAGGCTTTCAGCATGGTGACGTCACGCTGCCCGGATCTGATGCTTTTGGATCTGGGACTGCCGGATATGGACGGAATGCGGATCCTGAAAGGCGTGCGGGAATGGTCTATGATGCCTGTGATTGTGGTATCGGCAAGAACGCACGAAAAAGATAAGGTGGAAGCTCTCGATATGGGCGCGGATGATTACATCACAAAGCCGTTTGGGACTTCAGAGCTTTTAGCCAGGATCCGTACGGCAATCCGGCATACACGTACAGGGCTCATCGGTCAGGACGGTACACAGACAGGGGTCTTTGTTTCCGGCGGCCTGACGATTGACTATGATAAACATCGTGTCTTTGTGGATGGAAAGGATGCGGGTCTGACCCAGAACGAATACAAGATCGTCAGCCTTCTTGGAAAATATGCCGGAAAGGTTATGACGTATGATGCAATTATCAGGGAAATATGGGGACCGAATATGAAGAATGACAATCGGATCCTGCGGGTAAATATGGCGAACATCCGAAGAAAATTAGAACAGAATCCGGCTGAGCCACAGTATATCTTTACGGAAATCGGGGTGGGCTACCGGATGGCAGAGGCGGATTAGGGATGGGGCTGTTGCGGCTGTTATCACAACAGCCCCTGACGACTACATCTTAATCAGTTCATATTCCCTGTTTCCGAGGCCGATCTTTGCCGCATGCTCAAGGCAGGAGCGCCATTCAGATTCCGGTGAGGAATTGGTGAAATGGTCGTGGTGCTTTTCAAAATGCGGGTCCGCCAGGTGATCGGAAAGCTGGCTGTGCGGCAGCGGCGCAGCGTTTAAGCAGGCGTCCACACATGCCTGATCGAGAGCCAGCGGATCAAAGGAGGCGAACATGCCGATATTCGGCAGGATGGGGGCATCATTTTCGCAGTGGCAGTCACAGTTCGGGGAAACGTCTACCACGAGTGAGACATGGAAATGCGGGCGTCCATCCACCACAGCCTTGGTATATTCTGCCATCTTACGGTTTAACACCTCGTTTGCGTTTTCGTTGTCGAACGCAATGGCGTCGAAATTGCAGGCGCCGAGACAGCGGCCGCAGCCGACACAGTGATCTTTGTCAACCGTCATCTTTCTTCTGGTTTCATCAAAGACAAGTCCGCCGTTCGCACATTCCTTCTGGCATCTGCGGCAGCCACGGCAGGCGTCGTCGACAATGTGGGGTTTACCTCCGCTGTGTTGCTCCGTTTTGCCGGCACGTGAACCGCAGCCCATGCCGATATTTTTGATGGCTCCGCCAAAGCCGGTCATCTCATGTCCTTTAAAATGAGTGAGACTGATGAAAACGTCTGCGTCCATGACGGCACGCCCGATCTTTGCTTCCTTCACGTATTCTCCCCCTGCGACCGGCACGTTGACATCGTCCGTGCCTTTCAGTCCGTCGCCGATTAAGACGGGACATCCGACAGTCAGGGGCGTGAAGCCGTTCTGCCATGCACATTCCAGATGCTCTAATGCATTTTTGCGGCTTCCTGGATACATGGTATTGCAGTCAGTCAGGAAAGGCTTTCCTCCTAATTCCTTTACAAGGTCGGCAATAGCGCGTGCATAATTGGGACGCAGAAAGCTTAAATTACCCAGCTCTCCGAAGTGCATTTTGATGGCGACAAATTTTCCGTCCATATCAATAGAATCCATTCCGGCACGGCGGCACAGCTTCTGCAGCTTGGCGGTAAGGCCGTCGCCGAAAGCGATTGTGCGGAAATCAGTGAAATAAACCTTAGATTTTTCCATATGTAGTCCCTCCTGTTTTTGCTTATATCGAAGATCAGTCTGATGAGGAATTGTCCTCCCCGCCGTCTGGACTGATATTCTTTCATTATAAAGGCAAACAGACGGGATGTGCAATCACTTTTTACGGGAAACGACAAATAACTGGTTGTTTTCCGGTTTCCCGGGTGCCCCGGCTATTGCTTTTGGACAAGCTGGTCCAAAGAGTGGAAGGAATATCCCATTTCCTCCCATTTGGTAAGCAGCTCATCGAGAATCGCAGCATTGGTCGAGGAGGTACTGTGCAGCAACACAATGGCTCCGGGATGGATACGCCCGAGAAGTTTTTTAAATGCCTCTTCCTTTGAAGGCTGCTGATCCTGATACCAGTCTACATAGGCCAGGCTCCAGAAAAAGGTCTGATATCCCATATCCCTTGCCATTTCAAGGTTTGCTTCGCTGTATTTTCCCTGCGGAGGCCGGTAATATTTCGGCATGTTCTGTCCGGTTATCTCCTTGTAGAGGACCTCCAGGGAAGTAAGTTCTTTTTCAAAGGCCTCCCGGGTGGAGATTTTTGACATGTCGGGGTGGTAGTAAGTGTGGTTTCCAACGATGTGGCCTTCAGATATCATGCGTTTTACGAGCTCCGGGCTTGTTTCCAGATAGTTTCCGACGAGAAAAAACGCAGCCGGGACGTGGTGTTTTTTGAGGGCGTCGAGAATCGCAGGCGTGTTTCCGTTTTCAAAGCCGGCGTCAAAGGTCAGATACAGTACCTTTTCTTCCGTAATGTCCGCATACCAGGCATGATACTGTTTTAACTCGTCTGCTGATACATTGGCGACGGGCGGTTTTCCCTCCTGTCCAAAGCTTAAGCCCCAGTTTCCGTCTGCCGAAGCTGCGATGGCAGGGGAATCCCTGTGGGTAATGGCTGCGCCCAGCGTGCCGGCAGAAAATGACAGGGCGAAGATAAGAAGTGTGCGAAATACGGGTTTCCATTGAATGTTTCGTTTCATATTCATGACAAAACCTGTTTTTTATCAGTATATCACATTTGAGGCTGTGACATTCCAAAACGGATGGAACATGACTGCCAAAGGAGAAAAGGAGAGAATATTTTTTGAAAGAGTGGCTGAAAAGACTGTTTGTACCGGCGTTCTCCGGACTGCTTGCCGCCTGTATGGCAGAGCTTGCAGCAGGGATGATCTTTGCAAAAGCAAACGCTCTGAAGGGGGAAACGGGAATGCTCGCAGGAATAGCGGATATCATGGGGGAGTCTGATGTTTTGTGGAATATCCTGTTTCGGTCGGCTGCGACGATACCGGTCCTGTATTTTTTCTATCGCAGGGACGTTTGCAGTCTGTCCTGCGGACATGGGGTCTGGAATGGACGGCGTCTTTTTGGCAGTATGCTGGCAGGGGCTGTTGTCTCTGCAGGCAGCTTTTTTATCATGCGGACAGGGAGGCCATCTGCATATGCAGTGCAGGAGACTCTTTTTTCCGGGAAACTTTGGCTTTCCTGTACTGCACTTTTATGGGCCGCACCTTTATCGGAGGAACTTTTTTTCCGGGGGATTCTGTATCAGGGGCTGAGGGATAAGCTGTCTCCTCTGGCGTCTGGCTTTTGGTCGGCAGTCTTTTTCGGGCTGTATCACGGGAATGCAGCCCAGGGATTTTACGGATTTTTGATGGGATTGTGGCTGGCTTTTGTCATGGAACGGAGCCGGACGGTGGCAGCCCCGTTTTTTGTCCACCTGTCGGCGAACCTGATGGTTGTGATTCTACGGTTTAGTTTGGAGGGATAGCGTGGCAAAGATGTGGCAAAATTTGGGAATCTGCCGAAAATTTGTAAGTAAAAAGTAAAGATATTCTAATCAGAACTTAATGCACGGATGATATAATATTTATGTATGAAAAACTGCTGCAGACAGAAGGCAGTTCTTAATGGGCTTTTGCGTGTGACTGTGAAGATGCTGAGACGTTACACATGTTCTATCATTTCAGAAAGGCGGAACAGGATTTATGAGATTAAAACGATGGCTTCAAAGAGGAGTGACATTCGGCCTGGGAGTTTTGGCTGCCTCAATATTCGGGGGGTTTGAAAGCCTGGCATATGACAGCGCGTCTTTAAGCGGGTGCAGAGTGGAGAATGGGAATTCAATTGTAGTAACAGGGACAGCCCGGGCAGAGGAACCTTCCAGTGAAGTACAGGAATCGGGCGAGACACAGGCGGAGCCTGCGGACGACGGATATTACTATTTGTTTGAGTTAGCTCCGTATGAGTCAGGAATCGGAAACCGAACCGATTACGCTGCCTGGAGCAATAAAGGAGGCGAGCTTCGTTTTACGGTACCTTACAGTGGCGATGTATCCGATGCAAAGCTGTACTCACGTTTTGTGACAGCGCTGAAGATCGGCGATAGCTACCGGGAGATCAGTAATCCGATCTATGTGACGAATCCCGGAGACATGGCGGCTTTTAAGAAGGAATTTCCGGACCCTATGAGCAAGAAAGGCCTTTTGATTGAGCTTGACATGCTGGGAGACGCGATGGAGCTGGGCGTGAAGCATACCACGATCAATATCCCCTACCACCATCTTATGGGCGGTGAGCTGCCATATCAGTATAATGGCCGTACCTACTATTTTAATCAGGAGCTGATCGAGAGCTATGACAGGATGATTAGCGCTTTTTCCAATAAAGGCATCGTGGTGACAGCGATTTTGCTAAACGGCTGGAACGAGGTCCATCCGGAGCTCGTGCAGGCCGGCGTCCCCAAAACAGGAGGGGCGCTTTACTATGGCTTTAATGTTTCTACCAAGGAGGGGTTTGAGGCGACCAGAGCGCTGTTTTCTTTTATGGCCGAGCGTTACAGCGGTGCCCATGATGATTATGGCCGCGTCTCTAACTGGATCATAGGTAATGAAGTAAATAATAACAGAAGCTGGAACTATGTGGGACCAATGGATCTCGCCTCCTACACGAAGCTGTTTGAAAAGTGTTTCCGTGTGGCCTATACGGCGATCAAAAGCCATAGCAGTGAGGCGCGCGTCTATTTTTCCACAGATTTTTACTGGCGCAGAGAGAATACGAATCTTGAATACGGAGCCAGGGATCTGATTGATGCCTTTAACGCAGGCATTCGTTCAGAAGGGAATATCGACTGGGGACTGGCATACCATCCATACCCATATCCTCTGACCGAGCCGGAATTCTGGGATGATGCTGAAACTGGCATGGTGACAGACAGTTTTGACTCAACAGTAGTGAATTTCGCGAATCTCAATGTCCTCACAGACTATTTCCAGCAGGATGTGATGCGGACAGACTCGGGACAGGTGCGTCACATCATCCTCTCGGAAGAAGGATTTACCTCGATCAGTGCCACGAGAGGGGATGTATATGATATCCAGGCGGCAGCGTTTGCATATGCCTACTATCTGGTGGACTCGAATCCTTATATTGACGCTTTTATCTTAAACCGTCAGGTGGACGCAGCGATCGAGGTGGCAGAGAGCTGTGCGTTTGGTATCTGGACTTTGGATACGGAAAGGACAGACAAGGTGGTGGCTGCGATGCCCAAAAATATTTATAATGTATTTAAATATATTGATACCAAACAGTCCTTAAAACGTACAGAGTTTGCCAAAGAGATTATCGGTATCAGCAGTTGGAGCGAGGTCATCCCCAACTTTAAATTGGAACAATAATTCTCTAAATTCCTCCTGAAAATTGTGGAAACTGTGGAAAAGATTTGATTTGATTGACAAAATATCAAGGGCGGCGTATAATTCCTAAAAGAATCTATTTTTGACAGCATAGTTACAGAAGAGATTTGGCAGCCAGATGCTTTATTCATAGTGGCGTCTACAGGACGTATCAAGAGTTTAGGAGGAAATAAGTATGGCACCGAGAAGTAAGACTGTCGGGGTGTCTGATAAGGCGGTGAATGAAGCCGCAGCAGACAGTTCCGGTAAGGCAGTAAATGCGGCAGACGCCGTGAAGAAGCCAGGAAGAAAGAAATCGGTTCTGAAGACAGAACCGGCAGCAGAGTCAGATATGGCAGCGGACTCTGTAAAAGTGGAAGAAAAGAAAGCCCAGTCAAAAAAGGCGGCAGCTAAAAAGGAACCTGTGCAGACCAATCTGTATGTGCAGTTTGCAGACAGAGAGCTCAGATTATCTGAAAGTGAGCTTGCGAAGGCAGCCGAGCAGGCATATGAGAATCTTGGAAGCAGAGAAGGTGAGATCAGAGAAATGGACATTTATGTAAAGCCTGAGGAAGGTGTTGTGTATTATGCGGTAAATGGCCAGGGCTCTGACGAATATAAGATCGTACTGTAGATTTGGAGTACTGCATCGTTACTTTAAAAGTCCCATCGCCTTCAGACGATCTGAATTCAGGGATACCAAGTGCGCCTGTCGAACTTGCATGGGACGGCGGTGTACCCGCTGGCCGGGTGCATAAGGATTATGATCGAAGGGTAGGACCGCGTGCCGGGAGTTGTTGCCGGCGCGCGGTTTTTAACATACCAGGTACAGGCGGCATACATTTAGGTATGCCAAATGCGTCTGTACTACTTTCATTCATGGTGATGCGCTCACTTGTGGGGCGCAGGAAGGCTATATTGGTATCCGTAAGAATGAGGAATCAAAGAGAGGAGAAGAATAGTATGTATGAGGAACATGCACTATGGATTGGGACAGCAGAGGAGAAGCGATGTGTGCTCCTCCCCGCGATGGCGAACCGGCACGGATTAATTGCAGGAGCCACAGGAACCGGAAAGACGGTTACATTAAAGGTCATGGCTGAGTCGTTCAGTGATTGCGGAGTTCCAGTTTTCCTGGCAGACGTGAAAGGAGATCTGGCAGGAATGTGCATGCCGGGTGAGGAAAACGGAGTTCTGCGGGAGCGAATGGAGCGGTTTGGGCTTGGACAGACAGGATTTTCCTTCCGTCCGTATCCTGTGCGGTTCTGGGATATTTATGGGAAATCCGGCATTCCGCTGCGGACGACAATCAGCGAAATGGGACCAACGCTCTTAGCCAGACTGATGGATTTGAACCAGACGCAGAGCGATATCCTGAAGATCGTATTCCGCATTGCAGATGAGAATGGGCTGCTTCTTCTGGACGCCAAGGATCTTCGTTCCATGCTACAGCATGTATACGAAAATTCAAAGGAATATTCCGCAGAGTATGGAAACATGGCAAAGCAGAGCATCAGTGCCATCACCCGCGCTGTTGTTGCACTGGAGGAAGAGGGAGCAGACGAATTCTTTGGTGAACCGGCCCTGGAGATCAGAGACTGGTTTTCTGTGAACGAGAACGGCCAGGGGCGGATTAATATCCTGGACTGCCAGAGCCTGATTCGTTCGCCTCTCATGTATTCCACATTCATGCTGTGGATGCTGTCAGAGTTATTTGAGCTGCTTCCTGAGGCAGGAGATCTGGACAAGCCGAAAATGGTATTCTTTTTTGACGAAGCGCATCTTCTGTTCGATCATGCACCGAAAGCACTTTTGCAGACAATCGAACAGGTCGTGAAACTGATTCGTTCCAAAGGCGTGGGGATTTATTTTGTTACGCAGAATCCAGCGGATATCCCGGATGCGGTATTGTCACAGCTCGGAAATAAAGTACAGCATGCACTTCATGCTTATACGCCTGCAGAGCAGAAGAAGGTAAAGGCGGCAGCAAGCGCCTTTTATACGAACCCGGAATTTGATACGTTTGAGGCTATCACCGGACTGGGAATCGGAGAAGCCCTGGTATCGTTTCTGGACATGGCAGGAAAGCCGTCTGTGGTGGAACGGGTATTTATTCTTCCGCCGCAGAGCCGTATGGGGGCGATCGGCGACAGCCAGAGGGAACAGATGATCCGTGAGGACTCGTTGTTTTCCCGCTACGGTGAAATGGTAGACCGGGAATCCGCATATGAGATGCTCATGAAGCGGGCAGAGGAACAGGAAGAGGCCAGAGAAGAGGAAAAGAAACGACTCCTGCAGGAAAAGGAGGAAGAAAAGAAACGGCGGCTTGAGGAGAAGGAAGAGGCAAAGAGGCGCCAGAAAGAGGAGAGGGAAGCGGAGCAGTTAAAAAAGAAGCAGACTGCGGCTTTGGGCAGGGTAGCTAAAACCGCGACGGGTACGATTGGCCGTGAAGTCGGGAATGAAATCGGCCAGAAAATCGGTGGTTCCTTCGGAAAGCGTCTGGGCGGTAATCTAGGCGCGGCTTTGGGGAGGAACCTCCTTGATACGCTGCTCAGGCGGTAAGTAAGAAAGCTGCTTTCTGTAAAAAAGGTAAAGCCACAGGCTGGAAAAGATGGTACAAAAGACTTCCAGTGCGCTTGAGATCAGAAAGCCGGCCAGGATAAACAGGGCGACGGAGAACAGGGCGGAAGAAAGCAGCCAGGCAGTCAGGGCGGAAAAACGTGTCGGATCTTCAAAATAAAACCTTAAATCGAGAAGGACGAGAAGGAAATAGAACAGCACAGAGGCATGGAAGGCACAGAAGGTATGCAGGAAGGAGAGGAACGGATACTGTTTGGGCCGGTAGGGAAGAAGGACAGACACAAATAAAAGTGCAACGGAAATATCTGCCAGTGTAAGCAGCTTCTGGATATTCTGTACGGAAAGGCAGGGATAGGTGACACGTCTTATAAGATATCGGTAGGACCAGCCCGTCACGCCTCCCCAGAAAATCAGGAGACATCTTGAGGGCAGTGTAGAGGCAGCGACAGAAAAGTTGGAAGCAAGCCAGCTTCCGCGGCCGGGAAGAAACAGGGTAGTAACAGGAATAAAAATAAGAAAAAGGAATGGAATCATATACATCTTGCCTCCTGCTGTTAGGGTGTTCCGGCAGGATGGAATGATACCATGAAAAATAAGGAAAAGGGAATGGAAAACATGGAAAGTAAGGGTCTGCCGGAGGCTTTTGTCCTGAAAATGAAAGCGCTCCTTGGAGAAGAGGCAGAGAGCTTTTTAAAAAGCTATGAAGAGACGCGCCGCTTCGGGCTCCGTATCAATCCGCTCAGGCGGTCTGAGCTTTCTGAGGCGTTTATGGCAGATACAGAGGCATCACGGGCGGACGCCTCAGGCTTAATGCGCCTTGCCAGAATCCCCTGGACAGAGGAAGGCTACTATTACGAGGAGAACATGCGGCCGGGAAAACATCCTTTGCACGAGGCAGGGCTTTACTATATTCAGGAGCCAAGTGCGATGGCTGTCTGCGAGGCGCTAAAACCCAGGCCGGGGGAACGGATTCTCGACCTCTGTGCGGCCCCGGGCGGGAAGAGTACGCACATTGCAGGCAAAATGGCTCAGGACGGTATTCTTGTGTGTAACGAAATCCATCCTGCAAGGGCAAAGATCCTTTCACGGAATATTGAACGCATGGGAATCGCCAATGCTGTGGTGCTCAATATGGAACCGAAGGCGCTGGCCGCCGAATGGGGAGGTTTTTTCGACGGAATCGTGGTAGATGCGCCCTGTTCCGGCGAAGGAATGTTCCGTAAAGATGAGGACGCCAGGACGGAATGGAGCCCGGAGCATGTGAAAATGTGTGCCGTACGGCAGGATGGAATTCTGGACTGTGCTGCCAGGATGCTGAGAGATGGCGGAAGGCTTGTATACTCCACCTGTACCTTTTCTCCGGAGGAAAACGAGCAGACGATTGCCAGGTTTTTGGAACGTCATCCGTCTTTTGTGCTTGCGCGTCCGGATTGTGCCTGTTTTTTTGAAACGGGCAGACCGGAATGGGCGGGCGGGAATGAGGAGTTAAAAAAGACGATGCGAATCTGGCCGCATAAGACGGGGGGAGAAGGCCACTTTGTAGCTTTTCTCATAAAAGGAGCGAAGGAAGATACAGGCGAGCTGTGCAGCCTTTCCCGGGAGAAAGAGCAAAACCGTTTGGACGCGGACGGGAGACATGGGAAACGGCAGGGGAGGAAACAGGGGAAACCGCGGGCCGGACAGAGAGAAGCCGCTGTTTCCGGCAGGCAGGAATTTACTGAATTCTGCGAAGAGAACTTAAACGATCCCCGGCGTCTGACGGACAAACGGCATCTGGTGTCGTTTGGCGACCAGTTATATCTGGCGCCGGATGCGATTCCCTGCCTTGACGGTCTTAAGATCCTGCGCCCGGGACTTCATGTAGGTACATTGAGGAAAGGGCGTTTAATGCCGTCCCACGCGCTGGCCCTCTTTTTAAAGAAAGAGGAGGCGCGTCGTACGGAGGAGATCGGGACTGGAGAGATGGCGGAAAAATACATGCGTGGGGAGATGCTCTGTATCCCGGGCGTGGAAAAGGGCTGGACCCTTATCACATCGGGCGGCTGTTCCCTTGGCTGGGGGAAATCCTCCGGGGATATGCTAAAGAACTATTATCCGAAGGGGCTGCGAAAAGGCTGATCGTCTGAGGCAGTTCCCGGGGAAAGAGACGCTTCATGTCATCCGGAAGAGGAGATTTTAGTTCAAGTGTTTTTCCAGTAACCGGGTGGGAAAAACGCAGACGGGCAGAATGCAGAGCCTGCCTGCCGATATAACGATAGTCGGGATGGTACAGAAAGTCTCCCGGAATCGGATGGCCAATTGCCTTCATATGGACACGGATTTGATGCGTACGGCCTGTCTCAAGGGACAGGGTAAGCAGCGACAAATCCGTGTTTTTGTCGTATCGGAGCGTCCTGTAGTGTGTGACAGCGCGTTCCCCGCCTGTAATATCGGGGATCCGTTCAATCGTGGAACCGGATTTTCTGGCAATAGGGAGGGAGATCGTGCCGCAGCAGGGAGGCCTGCCGCATACGATGGCAAGATATTCCCGGTGGATTGAGCGCATTTTGACCTGTTGAGAGAGGATACAGGAGCTGAGCATATTTTTGGCAAGAAGAATCAGGCCTGAGGTATCGCGGTCAAGACGGTTGACGGCACGGAAAACAAAGGGCCCGCCCTGCTCTCTCAGATAGTAAGCGGCTCCATTTGCCAGGGTATTTTCGTAGTGTCCCTGCGAAGGATGGACAGGCATCCCCGCAGGCTTGTCAATGACGATCAGGTGCTCGTCCTCATAGACGACAGCAAGTTTCATGGGGACAGGGAGGATCTGAGAAGAGTCCTTTTTCTCGGCCAGTGTGACAGTCAGGCGGTCAGCAGTATGCAGAATATGACAGGCGAAAACAGGGACATCGTTGACGAGCAGGCTGTGGGAAGTATTTTTCAGATGAATGAGGAGACGGGACGAATAACCGCGCTCCTGGAGAAAGGCGGAGACGGATTTATGTTCATCTGTTTCACGTATCGTATAGGTGAGAATGGTGTTCATAGGGGTATTCTATCACAGATGAGAAAAGATGGCAAGAGAACAGCTGCGGCAAAAGAGGGGCAAAACAACGATAGAATACGGGGCGACACTCATAAGGCAGTATTAGAAGTTCTTTAGGGAAACGGCGTGGCTTGCGGGCTATGCTATTTCTACATTTTGCAGGTTATTTAGTAAAGACGCGGGGAGTATTCCCACAAGACCATAGGAAATATCAATCTGCTGTTCCCTATATCCCTTTGATTTATCCGGCGCGCGGACGGAAGGCGTAAAAAATTTTGTGTCTGCAGGAAATAAAATTCCTCTGATAGGAGTCTGATATATATCATTCTGGGGTTTGTCAAGTAAAGTGTGTAAGTTTTATAAAATTTCCTTACCGGCGGTTTTCAAAGCTGCCGGTTTTACATGCAGAATCATTACATGTCCATCCCTGCTCCGTCAGTTCCCGAACCCTTTCCACCGCCTTTTTCTTTTTTCATAGGCCGCGTTGTGCTCCCTGGTGGGGAAGTATTCCTTTGGGGACTTTTTTTCCCAGTAGTATTCAGTCCCTTTCCCCTCATAATGGGAAGCCGGCACGGGAAGTCCTATATTCGCAGTCACAAGTGTTACAAAAATGCTTGATCACAACAACCACTACAAGTGCTGATACAGGAAGCAAGTCAGTAATCAAAAATACAAAGAATGAGCCGGTAGTTGGCAGGGATATTTTCTATGTGGCATGACCCCGGGTAGGAGCAGAGCTGACACCCTGGTTATGGATAGGCAGAACGAAGGAAGTGAGGACGTCTGGAGACAGAGCTGCTCCTAATGGACATAGGAGGTTAGCTGCCAGAGGGATGGGTATACGCAAGGCCATGTAGAACAGAAATGAAGACGTTGTATTTTGTATACCTTTTAACCATTATTTCAGTACCTGATGCATTGAAATATCCATAGATGTAGCTCGTTCACTGAGATATGAAAGGTTGAAATACCTTGAATTTTAAATTCAAAAACACTTGATTATATAAGGAGTTGACAGTAAATTCGCTAAGGAATTTGCAAAGAAGGTGAAGGCCGCGGTGGCAGCTAAGGATTTAGAGGCACTGGCAGCCCTCACTTCGTTTCCGGTTTATGTAGGCCTGCCAAATGTCGGCGCAGTAGAAACCGAAGAGGATTTTCTGAAACTCGGCGCATATGCAGTGTTTACAGAAGGACTGATAAAATCCATCGAAAATGCTGATAGCGGTGAATTTAAGCCCAGTATGGCAGGATTTACCATTTCAGACGGAGGGACAGCAAATATCAACTTCGGCGTCACAGACGGGGTGCTGGCAATCAGTGGAATCAACGACTGACGATTATCAGGGGTGTCAAAGCAGCATAGGCTGTCCTTTGAGGCAGTGGTGATGAAAGGAGCCGGGAGGGCATATAGTTTTAGTAAAACGTGCCGGGGGCCGTGATTTATGGAAGGTGAGAAGAAAACGGGTTGTAGAAGGAGGTGGAAGCGGGCAGGAGGCCTGATGCTTGGCTCGATATTCCTCTTTGCGTGGAGTCCGCTGAAAGCACCTGCTGTTCAGATGGAGGTGTCGGAACAGGAGCGCACAGAGAGCACGGAGATTTCTGGGGTTCTTGCACAGTCTGCTGTTCTGATGGATGCAGAAACCGGACGGATTCTGTATGGGAAAAATGAGGATGCGGTCCGCCCTATGGCCAGTACGACGAAAATCATGACATGTATTCTGGCGCTGGAGAACAGCTCTCTGGACGATGTTGTGGAGGTGTCGGAGCATGCCGCTTCCATGCCGGACGTCCAGCTTAATATAAGAAAGGGAGAGACGTACCGTCTGCGGGATTTGCTGTATTCGATGATGCTGGAATCACACAATGATTCCGCAATGGCGATCGCCGAGCATGTCGGCGGGAGCCAGGAGGGATTTGCGGCCATGATGAACCAGAAAGCCAGGGATATCGGGTGCGTGAATACATGTTTTATCACACCGAACGGACTCGATGCTTCCGTGGAAGAAACAGGGGAGCAACATTCCACGACAGCTGCAGAGCTGGCGATGATTCTGCGCTACTGTATTTTTCAGTCTCCGAAAAAAGAAGAATTTCTGGAAATCACGAGAGCGCCCTCCCATACGTTTGCGAACCTGGAGGGAGGCCGTTCCTTTTCCTGTATCAACCATAATGCTCTGCTCACATCAATGGAAGGGGCCGTTTCCGGAAAAACCGGTTTTACAAATGGAGCCGGATACTGTTACGTGGGAGCTGTGGAAAAGGACGGGAAAACATTTATAGCTTCGCTTTTGGCCTGCGGGTGGCCGCCCCACAAGACATATAAATGGCAGGATATGAGGCGGCTCATCGCCTATGGGGATTCCCATTACGAGTACTGCGAAATTCTTGAAAAAAAGGTTGCACTTTCTCCGGTCACAGTCCAAAACGGCATCAGAGAAGAGGTAAAGGTTGCCGTGGATTACCCCCGGGATGCCTCAATTTCTGTGTTGATGCGGGAGGACGAACAGGTGAGAATCAGGAAGAAAATTTTAAAGGAGATGACGGCTCCGGTGGAGGAGGGGGTGACGGCCGGACAGGTAGATTATTATATCGGAGATGATCTGGCTGCGAGCTTCCCGGTTAAGACGACAGAGCGCGTCGGTGAATGGACCATAAAATTCTGCCTGAAAACGCTTTTCAAGCGTTTTTGCTTTTGATATAATACCAGAGACAAAGTACCGTTTACCGTCAACACAGGATGAGATTAGGAATGCGACAGAGGAGGAAGAAATATGCACACATCACTTACAAGGGAACAGGCGGTTGAGCTTCTCAGAAAGTATAATAAAGAGCCCTTTCATATCCTTCATGGGCTGACCGTCGGCGGCGTGCTCAAATGGTATGCCGGTGAGCTGGGATTCGGGGATGAGGCGGATTTCTGGGAGATCTGCGGGATTCTCCATGATATTGATTTTGAAGAGTATCCGGAGGAACATTGTCTTGTGGCCCCAAGGCTTCTGGAGGAAGGCGGTGCGGAGAGGGAGCTCATCCATGCCGTATGCAGTCATTGTTATGGGCATCACGAGCAGATAACCGCTGTGCCGGAGCATGAGATGGAAAAGGTATTGTATGCAGCGGATGAGCTGACAGGCCTCATCGGGGCTGCAGCCAAAATGCGTCCGTCAGGCAGTACAAAGGATATGGAGGTCTCGAGCCTCAGGAAGAAATTCAAGGACAAACGATTTGCCGCAGGTTGTTCAAGGGAGATCATTACCCTGGGCGCGGAGAAACTTGGCTGGGAGCTTACAAAGCTGTTTGAAATGACAATTCAGGCCATGCGTTCCTGTGAAGATACGGTAAAAGAGGAGATGGAGCAGCTGGGCCTGTCTGAATAAAAGAATCGATGACGCCAGGAGATATCTGCATTGAGAGCCAATACATAAGCTCTGCCTAAAGTTTTCAGAAAACACGCCGATATAAAAAGAAAGGATTCCGCATCAGAGTGGGACGTGGAGCGTGTTTTTGTTGATGATTTGCTGCCCGCCGGATGTGCAGCGGGCGGAGCTGTCATACTTAAGGGGGATGTGTATGAATGTAATGATGGTGAATTCTTTGAATACGTACACAAAGAATATGAAAATGCAGATGAAATGGCACCATAAGCAGACTTCCGGAGATTATAAGGCAGATGGAAAGACTGCTTTGGGCACACAGCCAGAGGCGTCAGGCCTGCCGGGCATGAAGAAGAAGGATGCTTCGGCGGAGAAGATGAGCCAGATCCGGGCGAAGATGATGGGTGGTAAGCGCCTGTCGTCCTCCGATTTGGAATATTTAAAAGAGCATGATCCGCAGCTCTATCAGAAGGCGCGCTCGATCGAGATGGAGCGTGAGGCTTATGAGCGTGAGCTTAAACAGTGTAAGACTAAGGAAGAGGTGCAGAGAGTAAAGACGGCCCATGCCGCGGCGGCGATGGCAGAGGTCGAGAACGTTGAGACAAACCCGAATATTCCCAAGGGTAAGAAGCTTGAGATGATGATGGAAATCCTGCAAAAGACAAACGCGATGGGAGATACCGAGAGGAAATTCATCGAGAGCGGCGAGTATAAGAGACTGCCCACAGAGGCCGAGCTGAGGAAGGCTGAGAAAGATCTCGAGGAAGCAAAAAAGGCCGAACAGAATATTGACGATAAGACGGATGGCGCTCCGGATGAGGTGAGGGCAGAGGATTCTGACGAGGAGAGTCTGAACCGGGAAGCAGAGGCAGCCAGTGGACAGGAAGCAGCTGCCGGTCTTTCCGACGGGGAGACAAAGCCGACCGAGACAGAAGTGCGCGCGGCAAAGGAAGCGGTGTTTGGCCGTGAAAAGACGCGGCTGGAAGCAGAAGTGACTCCGGAGGCGCGTAAGGTAAAACGCGCCAGGGCGCAGGCCGCCTATGCCAGAAGTTCGGCACCCAGGGCGGATGTTTCCTTTGCAGAAAAGAAAGATATCATAGTGTGATTCCATAAGACAAGGGGTAGAGGAGGCGGCTGCTTATCATTTTGCGGCTGCCTCCTTGCCGGTGATTCTTACTGTCATGCGGTTGGGGAGGCAGACAATAAGCTCATTTTCCAGGCTGACGGTTCCCTGATGGACACAGAGCTTATCCGGGCAGGAAGCCTCAGAGATCCAGGCTTTCCGATCCTTTATGACAAGGTGGTTCGTTCCCCCATGAAAGCCGGTGAGATCAAGCTCCTGATCCTTACCCAGGTCGAGCCGGTATAAAATGGATCCGTCAACGGACACTTCGGCATACTGAGTTTCCCGGGAGGGGAACAGGCGGACTGCCTGCCAGAGTATGGCAGCAGAGAGAATCACACCGATGAGCACCAGGTCGCGCTTTCTCTCCGGGGACGGAATATGATTTGGCATTTTAACCCTCCTCCGATTCTGATAAGAATGCATCCATTCCTTCAGAATAGCAGATATTGTAATCTTCATCGATAAAGCAGGCATATATGCCTTCCAGTGAGTTGATAAGTCTGAGTCCTTTCTCAAGCCCTAGGGAAAAACAGACCGTAGACAGTCCGTCTCCGTCGACAGAAGTGTCAGAAAGAATGGTGACGGATAAAAGGCCGTTGTCATACGGATACCCGTTGGCTGGATTCAGGATATGGTGATAGTTTTTGCCGTTGCTCACAAAGTGGCGTTCGTATACGCCGGAGGTGACGACAGACATGTCGGATACAGAAAGAATTGCTGATGTCTTTAACTCCCCGGCAAAGGGCTTTTTAAGGCCGACAGAAAACGGACTCCCGTCAGGCTTTTGACCGATGCAGAGGAGATTACCGCCAAGGTCAATGATTGCGCCTGTCACGCCGTGCGTTGTCAGATACTCTCTGATGCGGTCGGCAATGTATCCTTTGGCGATGGCTCCCAGATCAATCGTTGTCTTGTCAGAGAGAAAGGTGAGCGTGTTTCCGTTCAGACGCAGGTTCTGCCAGCCGACTTTTTCGACTGCCCGGCTGATGCTTTCTGCATCAGGGACAGTGGGCGCATCTCCTGTAAATACCCACAGAGAGCTCAGTGGCTCAATCGTGATATCGAAGGCCCCGCCAGAGAGACGGCAGTATTCCAGACCTTTTGAAAGAAGCGCCGCCATATCATCAGAGACCGTGAAGGTCTGCTCACCAGGAGCACGGTGGTTTAATCGGTAGAGCTCGCTGCCTTCGCGCGTTTTGCTGAAAATGTCCTCATAAGTCTCGCAGAGGGCCACGGCGTCGTCAAGAAGTGCGGGGTCGCTGCCATCATAGAGTGTGATCGTGACAAAGGTATTTAAAAAGAAGCCGGAGCGGCTTACCGGAGTGTCTTTGGCATCGGTTTCCGTATTGTTTGGAGTGATTTTTATGCCTCCTGTGACGGACATGCCGGCTAAAAAAATGATGGCAGCGATAAGAATAGAAAAAGCAGTTTGTTTTTTCATGGATATACCGGCTTTCTGTACTAAAATGATTGTTTCCATAGTAGCAAAAGCCGGACGGGAAGTCAAGCCTGAGGAAACCGGACGTTTTAGCAGTCTGCCGTGCTGTTACGAATGGGAGAAGGACGAATGGAGAAAAATAAAAACAGAGCAGGAAGAAATGCTGCGTCTGTGGCAGCGCTCTATGGGCTTTTGATTGCGCTGGCAATGGTGTTCAGCTTCATTGAAAGCCTGTTTCCGGCACCGGCCCTGGCTCCGGGAGTGAAACTGGGGCTGGCAAACCTTGTCACGGTCTCGGGCCTTTATCTGATAGGGATTCCCGGGACAGTCTGTGTGACGCTTATGCGCGTTGTGCTGGTAGGCCTTTCGTTTGGAAATCCCTATAGTATGGTATACGGGCTGTCAGGAAGTCTGCTCAGCCTGATTGTGATGGCATCAGTCAGACGGCTTCGGCTGTTTTCTATCCTGGGGGTCAGCGTTCTCGGCGGAATCGCGCATAATGTCGGACAGACAGCCTTTGCCGCAGTGATTGTCGGGACACCGGAGCTCTTCTATTATCTGCCTGTGCTTCTTATGGCAGGATGCATTTCCGGGGCACTGATCGGCATTCTGGGAGGAATTATCACGCAAAGACTTGTAAAATTTGTAAAAAACATGAATTAGCGATTGTATTGTCCCGGTATTTTTATTATAATAAATGGAATGGAAGAGCGGGAGGAGAGGGATCATGAAAAATATCAATATGGCTGTGAGGGATCTGGTCCGGTATGGCCTTTCGACAGGCCTCACAGAGCCGGAGGACGCGGTTTACGCGAGAAACAGGATACTGGCAGTCCTGGGGCTCGATGAGTATGAAGAGCCGGATGGAACAGAGCCTGCGGCAGGCCTTGAGGATACGCTCAGAGCGCTTTTGGATTTCGCTGCCTGTCAGGGGCTTTTGGAGCATGACAGCGTCGTTTACCGGGATTTGTTTGATACAAAGCTAATGGACTGCCTGATGCCGAGACCCAGTGAGATCGTGAAGAAGTTCTGGACAATTTATGAGAAGGAAACGCCAGAGAAGGCCACAGACTATTTCTATAAGCTGAGCCAGGATTCCGATTATATCAGGCGTTACCGTGTCTGTAAGGACATCAAATGGGTGACGCAGACAGAATATGGCGATCTGGATATCACCATTAATCTCTCCAAGCCGGAGAAAGATCCACGCGCGATCGCTGCCGCCAAGACAGCCAGACAGAGCGGATATCCCAAATGTCTCCTGTGCATGGAAAATGTGGGCTATGCGGGACGTGTGAACCATCCGGCCAGGAACAGCCACCGCATCATTCCTCTGACGATGAATGAAGAGCAGTGGGGGTTCCAGTATTCGCCCTATGTTTATTATAATGAGCACTGTATCGTTTTTAACGGAAGGCATACGCCGATGCAGATTGACAGGAGCACGTTTGTCAAGCTGTTTGATTTTGTGAGGGCATTCCCCCATTATTTCCTCGGTTCCAACGCTGACCTGCCGATTGTAGGTGGTTCGATTCTCACGCATGACCATTTCCAGGGCGGGAATTATACATTTGCAATGGCAAAGGCTGCGGTGGAGGAGACCGTTGTATTCCAGGGCTTTGAGGATGTGGAGGCCGGGATCGTAAAATGGCCGATGTCGGTCATCCGTATCAGCAGTGAGGACAGCGGACGCCTGGTCTGCCTGGCAGAAAAAATCCTGACAAAGTGGCGCGGGTATACGGACGAGGAAGCGTTTATCTTTGCCGGGACAGACGGAGAGCCGCACAATACGATTACGCCGATCGCGCGGAAACGAAACGGCCGTTTCGAGCTGGATCTGGTACTGCGCAATAATATTACCACCGAAGAGCATCCACTGGGAGTTTATCATCCCCATCAGAAGCTTCATCATATTAAGAAAGAAAATATTGGCCTCATCGAGGTAATGGGGCTGGCTGTCCTGCCTGCAAGGCTTAAGGATGAGCTGTCCATTCTGGCAGACTATATGGTAGAAGGAAAGAATATCCGCAGCGCCGAAGCGATCGAGAAGCATGCGGACTGGACAGAGGCATTTTTGCCCCGGTATGGTACAGTCACGAGGGAAAATGTGACAGATATTTTAAAGGCTGAGGTAGGACGCGTATTTGCCGAAGTCCTGGAGGATGCGGGTGTGTTCAAGCGAACAGAAGAGGGAAAACGGGCGTTTCTGCGCTTTATCGGGCAGGTGAATGCCTGAATCAACTCGCCAAAGGCAGAAAAGTATGTTATGATACTATGCATCTGCCATGCCAAAGGGCGTGTGCAGGAGAAGTCGGCAGAGAGAGAGGTCTTATGCTTAACGAAGAAAAAATCAGGCTTATGACGGGACTTGCCATGTTCGAAAAAAGGGCGGAAAAGGATGTATTCCCTGTGAACCGTTATTTTAAGGGCGATTACGTCAGCGGCCACATGATACGTGCCTTCCTTTCCTATACCTTCAGCTGCGTGGTCTGTCTGGGACTGTGGCTTCTGTACAGCATCGAAGAGATTCTCAATACATTGGATATTGAGAAGCTTCTTCAGATGGCAAAGGATATTGGCTTTTATTATGTACTGGGGCTTTTGGTCTATCTGGCAATCACGTGGATTGTCTATGCCAGGCGTTATGCCGCTGCTGCCAAGGGCATGAAAATCTACCAGGCCAAGCTGCACAGACTGGCGAAAAAGTATGAGAACCAGTCCGGGCAGAAGGAGAGTGAGGGGGGAAAACATCAATGATGGCACTACTGGTTTTTAAAGAAAAGCTGAAGCAGTTTTACGCGAAATTCAATATTTATCTGGTTGCGTTGGTGAAGTTTGCGGTGGGCTATTTGACATTTTATCTGATTAATTCCAATATTGGCTTTATGGAGCGCTTCAAAAACCCTCTGATACCGGTTGTAATGGGACTTTTGGCATCCTTTCTTCCCAGTGGGACGACTGCTTTTCTGGCAGGCTGTTTTATGATTGCTCACGTATTCGGAGTCTCTATGGAGGTAGCTCTCATCATCCTGGTGTTTATGCTGCTTGTGATTGTACTCTACTACGGCTTTCGCCCCGGCGACGGATATCTGCTCCTGCTCGTGCCGATGGCCTTTTTCTTCCGCATTCCCTACGTGGTTCCACTTCTTGTGGGGCTTTCAGGAAGTCTTGTTTCTATCATTCCCGTAAGCTGCGGTATCTGCATATACTATATTATCATGTATATGAAGCAGAACGCAGGGGTGCTGACCGGGGGAACGATGGCGGAGGCAGCCGAGCGTTTTATGCAGATTGTCAGGAATATTTTTGGTAATGAATTGATGTGGGTAATGATCGCCGCCTTTGCGGCAGCGATTCTGATTGTTTACCTGATACGCAATCTTTCCGTGGATTTTTCATGGTCCATCGCGATCATAGCCGGTGTGACGATTGAGCTGGCAGTGATTTTTATCGGCGACTATAATTATAACCTGCCGGTTTCCGTACAGCCGATGGTGGTCGGGGTAATCGTATCGGTGATACTGGCGTTAATTTATCAGTTTTTTGTGTTTGCTGTCGATTATTCTCGAACGGAATATCTGCAGTATGAGGACGACGACTATTATTACTATGTAAAAGCTGTACCGAAGATTGCGGTTTCCGCTCCGGATGTCAAAGTACACCGGATCTATTCGAGGAAAACGGCGGTACGGCATGAGAAAAACAATGGATCATAAGAAAACAGTAGGGCAAAGGTGAGAATATGACAGAATTTCTTGGGCGTATCTACGCCTGGTTTGCATTTATCCCCAAAATTACGCTTACAAACCTGTTTGAGATCCTGATCCTCTCATTTCTGATTTATGAGATTTTACTGTGGGTGCAGAATACGAGGGCCTGGGTGCTTCTTAGAGGCGGCCTGATTATCCTTGTGTTTTATCTGAGTGCGTATCTGCTCCATTTAACGACGATCACTTGGATCATAAATCATATGGGCCAGCTTGCTCTGATCGCGTTGATTATTATCTTTCAGCCAGAGTTACGTAAAGCGCTCGAACAGCTGGGGAGCCGGAATATCCTCACGAGCCTGTTTTTGCCGGATACGACTCATTTGTCAGAGGATTATTCAGAGAAAACAGTGGATGAGATTGTCAGGGCTGCCTATGAAATGGGGAAGGTAAAGACAGGTGCTCTGATTGTAATCGAGAGGGAGACGCCGCTTCATGAGATTGAGGGGACAGGAATCGCAGTGGACGGTATCGTCACGAGCCAGCTCCTGATTAATATTTTTGAACATAATACGCCTCTGCACGACGGGGCAGTGGTAGTCCGGGGGAACCGGGTGACAGCAGCGACCTGTTACCTTCCTCTGTCAAATAACTTAAGTATCAGTAAGGATCTTGGGACACGGCACCGGGCAGCGCTGGGAATCAGTGAGAATTCAGACAGTCTGACTGTTATCGTATCAGAAGAGACCGGACGTGTTACGCTGGCTTCAGGCGGCAAGCTTACAAGGATGAATGATCCGGAGGTTTTACGGAAGGCTCTGACGATCGAGAAAAAGGAAGAGGCAAATACGGGGCGGTTCCGGTTATGGAAGGGAAGAAATAAAAATGAAGGAAAAACGGAATAGGCGCTGGGGCCTTAAGCTTCTGTCGCTTCTCTGCGCGTTTCTTTTCTGGCTGGGGGTCGTAAATGTTGCCGATCCGATCATGACAGTTACAGTGGAGGTTCCGGTGGAGATCGAGAATGCCGAAATCCTGACAGAGAACAATCTGACATATGAGATTGCGAGTAAAAGGACGGCTACGGTAAGCTATGAGGTAAAGACGACGAATGCGCACAGGATCCGTCCCTCAGATTTCAGGGCTTATGCGGATATGACGGAGCTCTGGTCTGTTTCAGGCGCGATTCCTATCAAGGTAGAAACTCTGAACCATGCGGAGTACCTTGTATCAAGTCCCACGAGCCGGACTTCAGTCATAAAAATCAAGACAGAACCCCTGCAGAGAAAGCCTTTTGAGATCGAGGTGCGGACGGCAGGGACGCTTGAGGATGGACATGAACTGGGTGAGGTTACAATTACACCGAAATGGCTTTATGTGGAGGGTCCCGAGTCTCTGATCGGAGGGATCAGTTCTGTCGGGGTTGAGATTGATATGGAAGGTGCATCGGCTGATCTGGAGGGAACGGCAAGGCCGCAGTATTATGATGCGAACGGAAATAAGATTCAGCTTAGTGAACGTATTGTGAGCGATTGTGAGGAAGTCACATACCATGTACCGGTACTGAAGGTGAAGAGCCTGACACTGGATTTCCAGGTATCGGGAGAGGCAGCCAGCGGATATCGCTTCACAGGCGTGGTATGTGATGTGCGCAGTGTTCCGGTAGTAGGACTCAAATCTGCCCTTGCCGGTCTCCATACGATCATCATACCGGGAGAGGTATTGAATGTCTCGGGAGCGTCGGCAAATGTCGTGCGGACCGTAAATCTGGATGACTATATCCCGCCTGAGATATCGCTTGCAGGCCAGGGAAGCCATGAGATCCATATTACCCTGACTGTGGAAAAACTGGCGGAGCGCATCTTTACCGTGGAAGTGAATGACGCCTGCTATACAGGAGAGGACGAGACATATATTTACCGGGCAGAGCCGGACGAGCTGAACATACGTGTCCGCGCACTGGCAGAGGAGCTCGACAGCCTGACGCTTGATTCCAATGACGTCACAATTGATGTCTCGGAAATGACAGAAGGGCGGCATGAGGCATATCCTGCACTTTCCCTGGAAGCGGCTTATGAGATAATGTCGATCTCACCGTGTACGATTCATGTACTGCGGATTCCTGATGAGTCAGAGAGCCAGGATGATGATTCGGAGGATGGAGGGAATATCACTTCTGACAGCGGCCCTGGCGGCCCGGGTACGGGAATTGCCGTGTCAGCGACATCTGTCGCACACAGTCAGGAGGAAACGAAAGCCTCTGAGGAAGAAACAGGGGAGTCAGCGGAAGAAACAGAGGATTCTTCTTCTGAGGAAAGCACGGAAGAATAGGCGGTCTAAGGAATTCAGGAAATCTCGTCGGACAACCGTCCGGGCGAGCGGAGTTACAATATGGTAAAGCAATTCGTGAGAGTGAAAAACCCTACCGGCCTGCATTTGAGGCCGGCAGGGCTTCTGTGCAGGGAGGCCCTGAGATATCAGTCGTCCATCAGATTTCTGTTTGGAGACTCAGTGGTGAATGCAAAAAGTGTTCTCAGTGTATTAGGGGCCTGTATCAAGAGCGGGGATGAGATTGAGCTTGTCTGCGATGGTGCAGACGAGGATGAGGCGATGCGCGGAGTTGTCGCGTTGATTGAGAGCGGGCTTGGAGAATAATTACTATGAAAGTCTCGCTGCCGTCAGGCGGCATAGATTCAGGGATGCCCAATGCGCCTGAATTGCTTTCATTCATGGTGGTGCGCTTACTTGTGTGGCGCATGAAGGTTTACTATGAAAGTTCATCGCCGCAGGCGATCTAAGTTCAGGGATGCCCAATGCGCCTGGACAACTTTCATTCATGGTAGCGCGCTCACTTATGGGCGCATGAAGGTTTAGGAAATGTTACTGTATCTTATCTGTTATGGCGCCGGTATGTTTTTTGCATCCAGCGCCCATTACTATATGTCAGGGGCAGTGATTATGGCTGCTGCCCTGGGGCTGTATGTTTACGATTATAAAAAGAGCGGAAATCTGCTCCATATGCGGGCCGTATTCTCCCTTTTCTGGGTAGGGGGACAGGGGGTGTCCTGTCTGAAGCTCAGTCGTCTGCAGACGGACTGGGAGCCTGAGACATGGGCCTGCTTCTTTGTAGCCTTTACCGCTTTCTGGACCATATACGGGATGACGGCCAAGCGTCTGTCAGGGAAAAACACGAGACATAAAAGGGTTTGGAGGGGATGGAAAGAGGCCAGGCAGACCCTGATGCAGAATGCCGGGACGAGTGATGCGGACAGCCTTTTTATGGCGCTTTTCCTGGTAACAGGTGTCTCTCTGGCAGCCTTTCTTTTAGAGGCGGCTGTTTTGGGGTATATCCCGTTTTTGGTGCGGGGGGTACCACATGCCTATTCTCATTTTCACATTTCCGGTGTACACTACTTTACCGTGTCCTGTGTCCTGAGCCCTTCATTCGCTGTTCTGCTTTTTAAAGAGAAAAGCAGGCTGACACTTACAAGGAAGCGTGTGGCAGTGGGTCTTGTCAGTATCTCGCTTGCGATTCCGATCCTGTGTGTGTCCCGATTTCAGCTTATTTTTGCCGTGCTTTTGGCAGTAATCACATATATGCAGGTGAGCGGCAGGCAGAAGATACGTTACCTGGCCGGTGCAGTGCTGTGTCTGCTGCCTCTTTACATTATTTTGACGATTGCCAGGAGCCATGATATCGCCTACCTGAACGGCATTTTCGAGATGAAATATGAGGCTATGCCGATCTTTATCACGCAGCCCTATATGTACATTGCCAACAACTATGACAATTTTAATTGTCTGGTGAAGGAGCTGCCGCGCTATACCTTGGGAGTGAAGGGACTGTTTCCCCTTTGGGCGCTGACCGGGCTCAAATTTTTAAGACCTGAGCTGGCAGCATATCCGATCTATACGACGAAGGAAGAGCTGACGACAGTGACCTTATTCTATGATGCCTACTATGATTTTGGAATTGTGGGAGTCTTTTTCTTCGCATGTGTGCTGGGAGGCGTGTCCGCGTGGCTTTCTCAGAGAGCACATGATTCAGAGAATCCGCTCTGGCAGCTGTTCTATGCTCAGGCGGTGATGTATCTTATGCTCTCATTTTTTACAACCTGGTATTCGAACCCGACGACCTGGTTTTACTTTGCCGTGACGGGGACGGTTATGCTTTTTGCAGAATGGAATAAACGCCGCAGGGCAGTGATTCAGAGATCGTGAGGCTGCAGACACGTCTAACCGGGTGTACGGGGAATCCTTCCGGAGATTGTGCAGTGATGTATTGTCCGGTCACGCAAACGGTTACATGAGGATGTCCTGCGGTTGTATGAAAATACTTTGTCCTGCCCCGTGGAGGTGCTTCATTGAGCTGCGCGGGGATGTTTTTGACAAATTGTATCGGGTATGCTGCGGCAGGTGTATGTAAAATAAAATGGAGGAGAACAATGATGGTATCAGAAAGAATGAGACCGTATATGGAAAACAATTCGGCAATCCGTGCCATGTTTGAGGAAGGGAAACGACTGGCTGCAATCTACGGCCGGGAAAATGTCTATGATTTTAGTCTGGGGAACCCTAATGTACCTGTACCGGAAGTAAACGAAGCAATCCGGGAGATCATAGATGAGGAGGACTTTAATGTACTTCACGGATATATGAGTAACGCCGGCTTTGAAGATGTGCGGGAGACGGTTGCCGGATCGCTGAATAAACGCTTTGGCACTGCATTTTCTGCCCGGAATATTCTTATGACGGTCGGAGCAGCGAGCGGCCTGAATGTGATTTTTAAGAGTATTCTGAATCCGGGAGACGAAGTGATCGTGTTTGCGCCGTATTTTGTAGAATACGGCGGGTATGTCAGGAATTATGACGGAAGAATCGTCGAGATCTCGCCAAATACAGAGACTTTTATGCTGGATCTTGAAGAGTTCCGGGAAAAAATTAACGGTAAAACAAAGGCAGTTATTATCAATAATCCCAACAATCCGACAGGTGTCGTTTACCCGGAGGAAGTGATCCAGGCTCTGGCAGATATCATGAGAGAGAAAGAACAGGAATTTGGCACATCAATCGTCCTTGTATCGGATGAACCGTATCGGGAGCTGGCATACGGTGGTGTGGAGGTTCCTTTTGTGACAAAGTATTACCACAATACGGTTGTTGCATATTCTTACAGTAAATCGCTTTCCGTACCGGGAGAACGAATCGGTTATCTGGTGATTCCGGATGAGGTGGAGCACAGTGGGGAACTTATAACAGCGGCTACGATCGCTAACCGTGTACTTGGCTGCGTCAATGCGCCCTCACTGATTCAGAAGGTTTTAAAGCGCTGTATTGAGCGGGGCATTTCCGTAGATCTCGAGACTTACGAGAAAAACCGGAATCTGATCTATTCCAGACTTACCGAGTATGGCTTTACCTGTGCAAAACCTGACGGGGCCTTCTATCTCTTTGTGAAGTCTCCGACAGCAGATGAGAAAGAATTCTGTGAGGCGGCGAAAAGACATCATGTGCTGTTCGTGCCGGGGAGTTCTTTTGCCTGTCCGGGCTATGTGAGGATTGCCTATTGTGTATCCTATGAGCAGATTGAACGTTCCCTTCCCGCGTTCCGTGCGCTCGCCGAGGAATACGGGCTGTCGCGCTAAGAAAAATGTATGATTGAGAGGACCGATTTGTCATTAAAAAGTATGTAAGGATTCTGTTAAATATTTTATGGCCTGTAGTTATGGTGTGGGCAGTAGTCTGGTGTGGGCTGCGCCTGCTGGGATTTTTTTTCCCTTTTGTAATCGGCTGGGTGATTGCGATGATCGCCAATCCGTTGGTACGTTTTCTTGAAAAGAGAGTAAAGATCGTAAGAAAGCACAGTTCAATCGTTCTTATCGTAGGTGTTCTGGGACTTGTGACAGCCGGGCTGTATTTTCTGATTGTCTGGCTTTTGCGTGAGATGTCCGGATTTATTCAGGCCCTGCCGGAGCTGTTCGAGCTGATACAGGTTGAGGTGGGGAACGCTTACCAGGAGGCCTCTCATTTGTTTGCCTTTATTCCCTCTGATATGGAAGACACCTTTGAGGCCGGTCTGGGGAATCTGACGGCATTTCTGGGCAACCTTTTCCAGTCAGGTGCTGCGTCAGCAGGCGGGGCAGTGGCACGGACGATACCGGAGATGTTTGTGAATGTGATTGTCGTGCTGGTTTCCTCTTATCTGTTTCTCACAGAGCATGACAGGATCACGGCCTTTCTGACAAGATGTCTGCCCTTGTCGGTCAAACAGTATGGAACGCGGTTTAAAAAAGATCTTAAGGCAATGATCGGCGGCTATTTTATGGCACAGTTTAAGATTATGTTTGTGGTGGCTGTAATCCTGCTGGCCGGATTCCTGTTTCTTGGTGTTAAGTATGCCGTTTTCCTCGCAGTCGGTATCGCGGTACTCGATTTTCTTCCTATGTTTGGGACAGGAACGGCCCTGATTCCCTGGGCAGTTGTGAAGCTGTTTACGGGAGAATACGCCTATGCATTTGGTCTGATCATTATCTATGTGGTATCGCAGGTTGTCCGTCAGATCATTCAGCCCAAAATTGTTGGTGACAGTATGGGACTCTCGCCGCTTGCGACTTTGTTTTTTTTGTATATTGGCTTTAAATTCAGGGGACTGGCTGGAATGATTCTCGCCGTACCAGTAGGACTTGTCTTTATCAGGCTGTATCAGTACGGGATGTTCGATTCCATGATTGATAATGTCAGACTTCTCATCAGTGAGCTCGACCGCCTGCGAAGAGAGGAGGACAAGTGAGGGCAGAAAGAAGAGCATAAAAGAAAAAAGGCGTTACAGAACCACAAAATGATTCTGCAACGCCTTTATTTATGTTACTTTAAAAGTTTCATCGCCGTCAGGCGATCTGAATTCAGGGATACCAAGTGCGCCCGCTGGCCTTTCATGGGACGGTGATGCATCCGCTGGCCGGGCACATGAAGGTTTAATTTAGAGTATACTGCTTAACGGGCTGCGGAGATACCGGCAATCACATTGTCCAGAGCGGACATCCGGCCGGCTTCCGCTGTAGCGGCAAGCACTACCATGTACTGATCCTGTTTGCGGCAGTAGAGATCCTTCTGAAAATCTACGTCATTTAACAGAGAAATCTTTGTATAAGTCTGCCCGCCGAGATTTACGTCAGAAGCACCTGCTTTTACGGTATAGTAATCGGTCTTGGCATAGATCGCAGCCATTGCATTGGCAAACTCAGCAGAGGACATACCTGGCATCGCATTCATGTCAGCGTAGTACAGCTCAAGCGTATCACCATGAGAGGTCGTCTCCACCATAAAATCATATGTGAGTTTCGGCTTACCGACAGAGGCGAAATCATCATCGTTAAAATAATCCTCATAGCCGAGCAGCTCGTCCAGGTCAGCGGAATAGCTCATGGTAGGGAAGTTGAGACGAATATTTGACCAGCTGTTGGAGAAGGTCGTGTTGCTGAAAGCACCGCGGGGAGCACCCTGGTAGCTGCTGCTGGGGTCAATCCAGCTTCCGTCCTCTGCAAACGTATAGGCAGTCCCATCAATCGTAAGTGTTCTGTTTGCAACCATATTCCCGGAACCATCGACATAGAACCATACCTGATTTCCACGTCCGTCGCCTTCTTCCGCGGGAATCCATTTGGAGACAACACGGTTCCCGGCAGTGTCAAAATACTGCCAGTTCCCGGCCGATACCTCGACCCAGCCAACCTGCAGCGCTTCCTCTTCAACCTCATCAGCGAAGGAGGCGAACAAATTAACACTTCCAAGAGCAGCGGTAATGGCCGTTAAAAGTACCAGTTTTTTTAATTTCATATCATGCACTCCTTAAAATGATTTTTTGCATTTTTCTGAGCCTATTATACTCTTAAATTATGGATTCTGCAAGGAGTGAAAAGCAGGAAATGTAAGAATTAATTAATTTTTAAGACAAAAGGGAAAAATCAGGCGAAAGTGCGGGAAATCTGAGGCTTTTCCTTTTGGAATGCCAGGACTGCTTATATCAGCTTTTTCTGCATAATGCAGAAGCGGCCTTTTTCTGCAATCATTCGGAAACCATGTGCTTCATAGAGGTGGATGGGACCGTGGAACTGATACTCCAATGTCCTGTCTGAGAACGGATACCCCTCGACACAGGAACAGCCTTCCTTTCTGGCATCGTCTATAATGCGTGTAAGCAGTAAATGTGCGATTCCTTTTCCACGGTATTCTGGCGCGATCTCAAAACAATAGACTGATTTTATTGTTTCCCCGCAGGATGCAGGTGTGTGGTAGTCCGCATTGGTCATGAGGGGCTCATAACCGGATTTGTCTCCGGCATTGCACCAGCCAACCGGTTTGCTGCCGTCATAGACGAGGTATCCCTGCATGATGCCGCTTTCAATCAACTGCTTTGCCCGTTCCCTGCGCAGGGATTTTTCTGTCAGAGCTTCATTTTCCTCTTTTGATAAATGGCTCTCGAGACAGTAACAGGCTGACCATTCGTCATGGTCCGTGAAGGCAGCAGTATCAAAATACCAAAGATAATCCTCTGCCATGTCCGATGTCAGTCGTCTGATCGTTATTTGCATTTTGTTTCCTCCTGAATTATGTAGATATTATGATAATCTGTGGTTCACAGAGCCATGTCTGTTTTGTTGGCATGGCATTTATGGATTATCGAACCTAGGATTGTGTGTTTGCGTTTAGGATAGCATAAATTCGTGAGACGGGCAAGCGGAAAGCAGAGACAGAATATCCGGAAGACAGCCGACAGTCGGTTTTTTATGTCCCTGTCATTGAAACGAAAGAAAAAATTTATGCTCTGCATTTTGTTTTGACAAAATGAGCCGATATATTAATATAAGTAAACTTAGATGAAGTATTAAGAGGCTGTATATTCGCGTAAGGGGAGATGAGTATGAGAGTTACAGCAGGTGGATGGCAGAGCAGGTTTCCTATGACAGTAGGAACAAATTTAACATCGGGACCGGAGAAAACGGTATCCGGGTACACGCAGAGGGGAGTGGCAGACTGGAATCCCTCCATAGCGGGGACGGGTGAAAATCCCCTGGCTGCGGGAGCAGATCAGAACCATACAGGTACAGAAGCAGATCGGCAACCTTTAGACGCAGGAGCAGACCGGAATCCTTTAATAACGGACCAGACGGTATCCAAAGGAGCGCAGACGGCTTCTGGAATAGCCCAAAAGATCATGGAAGCAGCCGGGAAGACTTCAGAATCCCCGGCAGAGATGAGAAAAAAGCCAGGGGCCGAGCAGGAGGCAAAGGCACGAAAGGACACGGTAGAGATACGGTCATCCAGGGAATCAGAGGACGAAGACATTTTGTTGAAAAAACTCCAGGAGATGATGGCGCCGAATAAGAGTTCCGATAAAAATTCAAAGGTAAAATCTTCCATGCCGGATGATTCCGTGGGAGAGCTCGCCTCCATGCTGGCAAGGGCTGAGACGCGGATGGATGTACAGCAGGTGGCATCTAAGGCGATGCGTGCTCTGACAAATCTTAAAATGGCTGCGGCTGCGAGCGAGGGAAACGAAGCCAAAAAGATTGCGGCGATGATTAAGCGTATGGAGAAGCTAATAAAGCGTATCCAGAAAAAACTCCAGCATTTGAGCAAGGAAGAGCAGATCGAGCGGCAAAGCGTCCAGGCCGAGAAAAAGGATGAGCGAAAGAAGGCGGAAGAACTGCGCAAGGAGGTACAGAGCCGGAGGAAGAGACGCCGCCGGGATGAGCGTAATTATGCTGCAAAGGAGCGATATGAGGACGCAAAGGCAGCGACAGCTGAGATGGTCTCCTCAATG
The DNA here is from genome assembly GCA_009917545.1 of bacterium 1XD42-76. Classification (GTDB taxonomy): domain Bacteria; phylum Bacillota; class Clostridia; order Lachnospirales; family Lachnospiraceae; genus QZDW01. The sequence continues at coordinate 170,396 of QZDW01000002.1, read as the reverse complement.
ACTGCGGCTATGCAGACGGCGGGATCAGTTTCTGCGGTCCAGGCTGTGGGAGGGATTGGGGCTGGCGGGACATTAGCGGATTTTGCCGGTGGAGATGTCGCAGCCGGGGCGGTATCGCTTGATGTGATGGTCTAAAGAGCAGGGAGAGACTATAACAAGAAACCTTCCTGCGCCCAGTGGCAAGTGTGCCTCCGTTAGAAGGAGTGGAAGAAACGATGCTGGCCTCCATTCAAAGCTTAATAGAGACGATGAAGACGATGGCAGACCAGGCAATGACAGCTCTTAAAGTTCCGGGAGAAAGATACCGGAACTACTGGGAAAGCTCGTCAGGGGCCAGCAAAACGAAAGAAAGGTTTACCGCCGGAAAACAGAATGTTCGGTATGAGGAATTTGACTTATTTACGATTTGGGTATATGATGCATATATAAGCTTTGTTATCAACAGGACTTGGTTCGATTCCAGGTATCGCCACCGCAATAGAATTTTTTATTACTTCCATTATTTCTGGTATCGTTTATGATACTGTGATTGATTTCATAAGCAACAGAGAGAGGAATGGTTTTATGAAAATTTTATTTTCTGGTCTGGGGGTTGTCTGCGGCGATATGGTGTAATGGCAGCACGTAGTGACAAGTACACTACCCCAGACCGATCAATATTTCTATAATATGTTTCTTTTATCTCCTTTGAGGTATGGGGAAAGAGAAGATGGTACACAGAAGTTTTTGATTTGAAATAAAAAAGCCCTATAAATACCAAAAAATCTGGATTCACAAGGCTTCCCAAGGGTTGAATGCGGAAGATGGGACTTGAACCCACACGAGAATACACCCACAAGATCCTTAGTCTTGCTCGTCTGCCAATTCCGACACTTCCGCTTATCAGGTTTTGAAATGAAATATTTATTTCTCACCGACGAGCTATACTATATCATAGATATGGAATTTTGGCAACCCTTTTTTTGAAAAAAATGAAGAAAAATAGAAGAAAAAATAATTCGCTGTGAACGACCATGAAATTACACTTCCACAAAGCACGATTTGATGGTATACTATATAAAAAAAGAAAGAAAGGGAGTACAGACAATGACAACAGCATTTATTCATGCTAACATCGTAGACGTGATCGGCGGGACCGTGGTTTCTGACAGCTCTGTGCTGGTGGAGGACGGAGTCATTAGGGAGATCGGCAAAGAGCTCTCCATCCCATCAGATGCAAAGGTCGTAGACCTGGCAGGCAAGACGATGCTTCCAGGGCTTTTCAACTGCCATGTACATATGTGTTCCGACGCAGGAACCGGCGTGCGTGAGCAGATCAGCCAGGCGGCCAAGACCATCCGCGGCATCAATAACCTGAAAACATTGATTCATTCCGGAGTAACTTATATCCGTGATGCCGGTTCCCCTTCCTATATTGACATGGATCTCCATGACGCCCAGATCGCGGGGAAGATTCTGGCTCCCCAGATGCAGACGTCCGGCCGCTGTATCTGCATGACCGGCGGGCATGGCCATGCGGAAGGCAGGGAAGCAGACGGCCCGGATGACTGCCGGAAAGCGGCAAGAGAGCAGCTAAAGGCTGGAGCTACCTGGATTAAGGTTATGGCTACCGGAGGCGTGATGACGAAAGGCGTTGAGCCGGGTTCTGCCCAGCTGACGGAGGACGAGCTCCGCGCAGCCGTCGAGGAGGCACATAAGGTGGGAGCCGGTGCGTTTACCCATGCTCAGGGCATGGAGGGCATCAAGAACGCCCTGAGAGCCGGCGTGGATTCCATCGAGCACGGCTTTTATATGGATGACTGGTGCTTTGATTGGATGAAGGAGCACAACGTATTCTTTGTTCCCACACTGGCGGCTCCGCACTGGATAAAAGTCAACGGGACAGAGGCAGGGATTCCGGACTATATGGTACGTAAGGTAGAGAAAACAATGGAAGCCCACAAGGATACCTTCCGCAAGGCTCATAAGGCCGGAGTAAAGATCGCGCTGGGAACCGATGCAGGAACGCCCTTTAACCATTACGATAAGACAGCGTTCGAAGCTGTCCTTATGGTAGAGAACGGCATGACGCCGATGGAGGCGATTCAGTGCGGTACGATTCATGCGGCCGAGCTTATGCGGGTAAAAGATACTCACGGCTCTGTCACAATAGGAAAGAGAGCTGATTTCGCCATTTTCGAGCAGAATCCGTTAGACGATATCAACCGATTGATGGATTGTGCCATGACCGTACTTGGCGGAGAAATCGTGTTTGAAAAATAGACGGAAACGGTTCACTTATAATGATACAGCGGCCAGTCAAAAACAATTAAAAAAATTTCCAAAAAAGAATTGACAAAATCCGCAAGTTATATTATAATTTTGTTTGTCGCTGAGAGATGTGACAGACAGGACGCAGAAGTGGCGGAATTGGCAGACGCGCACGGTTCAGGTCCGTGTGGTAGCAATACCGTGAGAGTTCAAGTCTCTTCTTCTGCACGAAGGCTTAAGCAGTTAGATGATTGCTTAAGCCTTTTTGTTATAATATGATATGGAAAGATACTGCTGCAGGCAGTTTGAAGGTATGATGTTCAGACACATATTGAGGCAGAGCGGACCGCGGACAGGGCATTGGCTGAAAACAGCCGGTGCTTTCTTTGCTTTATGGGAGATCGTATCCTGTAAAAAATACTGTGGGGAATGCACACACGAGGGGATGAGCCGGGTAGGCTGCAGTATGACAACCGGAATATAAATATTCTGGTAATTTTCACAGAAATAGTATATAATAAGCAGGTATTGTGCCAATATATACCAGAAGCGATGCAGACAGGTGAAGCCGGGCTTAAGGTAAGGCTTCCCAATCTACCTGGATGACGCAAACGTGCGTCAGGAGGAGGAAATCATGTTAGAATTACAGGCGATTTCCTTCGGCGTGGATGAGAGCCGGGGGAAAAAAGAGATTTTAAAGAACATCAGTCTGACCGTGGGAGAAAATAAATTTGTTGTAATCACAGGGCCGAATGGTGGTGGGAAATCGACACTGGCCAGGATTATCATGGGGATTGAAAAGCCGGATTCCGGACGGATTCTTTTTAATGGAGAGGACATTACAGAAAAGGGAATCACGGAACGCGCCAATGCAGGTATCAGCTTTGCCCTGCAGCAGCCTGTGCGCTTCAAAGGTGTACAGGTCCTTGACCTGATCCGGCTGGCGGCGAAGAAGGATCTTTCGGCAGCAGATGCCTGTCAGTACCTTTCCGAGGTGGGGCTGTGTGCAAAGGATTATATTAACCGTGAAGTGAATTCAAGCCTTTCCGGAGGGGAATTGAAGCGGATTGAGATCGCCACGGTACTTGCCAGGGCGACGAAGCTCTCTGTATTTGACGAGCCGGAGGCAGGGATTGATCTGTGGAGCTTCCAGAACCTGATTCAGGTATTTGAAAAAATGCGGGAGACAACGAACGGTTCGATTGTCATCATTTCACACCAGGAGCGGATTCTGGAGATTGCTGATGAGATCGTGGTGATTTCGGATGGTTCGATCTTAAAGCATGGGACAAGGAAGGAGATTTTGCCGGAGATCCTGGGGACGGCCTCCGCGCAGGTGACATGCCAATTTTACAGGGGGGACAGACAGGATGGATAAGATATTACAGACATTGCTGGAAAAGGTAGCCAGCCTTCACGAGGTGCCGGAGGGCGCGTATAATATCCGTGCGAACGGACAGACGGAGAGCCGCCGTGTGACGGCCAATATTGATATTGAGACGAGAGCAGATGGGAGCGGCATTGACGTGCATATTAAGCCGGATACGAAGCGTGAGAGTGTCCATATCCCAGTGATTTTGAGCCGGACCGGGCTGACAGAGACAGTCTGTAACGACTTTTTTGTTGGAGACGGTGCAGAGGTGACGATTGTAGCCGGGTGCGGGATCCATAACAGCGGAGCCGGGGAATCACGCCATGATGGTCTCCACCGTTTCTTCATTGGCAAAAATGCGAAGCTTAAGTATGTAGAAAAGCACTACGGGGAGGGAGGAGGCAGCGGCGGCCGCATCATGAATCCCAGGACAGAGATCACCATTGAGGATGGTGGCAGTATGGAGATGGAAACCGTGCAGATCAAGGGCATTGATTCGACGAAACGCGAGACCGTGGCGCATTTGAAGGCGGGAGCCAGGCTGATTGTGCAGGAGAGACTCATGACGCATGAAAGTCAGACGGCCGAGAGCCGTTTTGACGTATTTATGGACGGTGAGGGAGCCAGCGCCAATATTATCTCGCGGTCAGTTGCGCGGGATCGGTCAGAGCAGATGTTTTTTTCAAACCTGATCGGAAATGCTGCCAGCGCGGGACATACAGAGTGCGATGCCATTATCATGGATCATGCGAAGATCAGCTCCCTGCCGGAGATTACGGCCAATCATCCGGATGCTGCTCTGATTCATGAGGCGGCTATTGGCAAGATTGCCGGAGAGCAGATCATAAAGCTGATGACGCTGGGCCTCTCCGAGGAGGAGGCTGAGGCCCAGATTGTAAACGGATTCCTGAAATAGACAGGATAGGAATGGGGAGAGGATATGGTATTACAATCCATAAAAAGCGTGTTTGCGCTGATGACATTGATTCTGATTGGTTTTTATTTTTCAGGGAAAAAGTGGTTCGGAAAGCCGGGGATGGATTTTCTTTCCCGCTTTACTGTAGAGGCAACGATACCATTTTATATGTTCTATAACATCTATAAGGATATTGGCAGTCGTGACGCGCTTTTTTCGATGGTATCCAGGCTGCCTGTGACTTTTGCGATGATTCTTCTGTGCCTGGGACTTTCGGCGGCGGCTTCGGTTGTCCTGCGGGTAAAAAACGGCCGCCGCAATACATTTATAGCTGCTACCGGCTTTCCCAATGTGGTATTCATCGGATTTCCGGTGATTCAGGCGCTTTGGGGAGACGGAATTACTTCGATCGGCGTGGTCTATTATATTTCCAGCACGGTCCTGTTCTGGACGATCGGCGTCTGGCTGTTACAGAGAGACAGCAGGCAGGAGGGCGCCAGGGAAGGTTTTTTCGCTAATCTTAAAAAATTGCTGTCACCGCCGATCATGGGGATGCTTTTGGGAATGGCGGCTGTCCTTTTGGGGATTCAGCTGCCGGATTTTGTGATTAAGCCGCTTAGTATGATTTCGGGAGTGACCTCCCCTCTGGCGCTTATTTTTATCGGCAGTGTAATCCGTACAATGGAACCAGGCAGCATCCGATTCGGGCGCGATCTTTACGCTGCCCTGGCAATGCGATTCCTGATACTTCCTGTGGCGGCTGCTATCTATCTGCGGCTGATGCCGGTTCCCACAGAGATGAAGCAGGTGTTTTTTATGCTCTCGACCATGCCTGCCATGACTCAGATGGGCATCATGGCCAGACGGTATGAGAGCGATTATGAATTCGCCTGTACAGTCATTACGGCCACGACCATTATCAGTATGCTGACGATACCGGTATTCATGTATCTGATGCAGACCTTCCGGCTCTTCTAGGAACGGGAGCCTGTAAAGCAGTCACTGGAAGAATTCAGGTGCGGCTTGTCAGGAAAACGGCCGGCAGCCAGGTTTTTTATCTCATGCATAGAAAACCGGCAGCCGGTTTTTTACATGTCCTGCTGAGGAAAAGCTGCCATCAGCGGCTTTTCGTATATAAATAAGGTAAGAGAAGAAAAGATAAGATAAGGGATGCAGGACGATGGAAGATCAGAAGGCGGAAAATCTGTTAAATCTGGCTCTGGATACTCCCGAGAGTGAGAGAGCGCGTACAAAGGATCTGAACGTGGGCTATAACGCCGCACAACGCACATGGGAGATTATTGTAAAATATGCTGGGGATCTCAGGGAAGCCCTGGAAGAGTCTTTTCCTGATGTAAAGATGCGCGGGCTGTTGAACGGTTTTGCCATCTTAATCGTTCCGGAGAACCAGGTGAATGAGGTAATCGCGCTTCCCTGGATCCAATACGCAGAAAAGCCAAAACGTCTGTTTTTTGAGGTCAACCAGGCAAAATCGGCCTCCTGCCTGACTCAGGTGCAGAGCGGGCCCAAAGGCCTTACAGGGCGTGGGGTATTAGTGGCTGTGATTGATTCGGGGGACGGCGTTTGATGGATGCCGCTTCTATGCTTTTCTCAGGCAGAAGGTATACCATGCTGTTTTTGAAGCCGATAATCAATGGTGCAGGAATGCTTATTTCTGATAATATCGGGTACCAGTATTTCCCAAGAAAACCTTATATTTGGGCTGAAAATACCGATATATATTATGAGATCCCGGCTGGTATCACGATCCGCTTTGGAGCAGAGACGGGTTCCCCTTATAAATAGGTATAGATTACCGGAAAGGAGATATTTATGGGAGTAAATGGAATTTCATCAGGCTACAGCTATAATGGCTATAGCGCAATGTTGGACAGCGAGACCTGGAGAAAGAATGCCGAGAGCGCCGCAGAGAAGCTTGAGAGCAGTTCGTCTTCCAAGACAGAGAGCAGTTCCAGTACAGGCAGCAGCTCGAATGTCAGCTCGAACAGCAGTACATCAACGTTCCTGCTGGGTTATCAGTCCGCACTGGAAGACCTGGAGGCAGCAGCAGCGAAGCTTCAGGTCGGCAACAAGGACAATCTTTTTTCTAAGTATGAAGCGGCTTTGCGAGAGGATGCCGCGACAAAGCTTCCGGAAAATGAGGACGGGACGAAGCCGGTAAGCAAGGCGGATAAGGCAGCAGATGATATTGTTGCGGCCGTGAAAGATTTTGCGCAGAAGTATAATGACGTAGTGTCCTATTTGTCCAATAACACCAACAGAGGTTCCGGAATATCCGAACAGCTTGCTGCTTTCAAGAGAGCGATTCCGACGGAACAGGGATTAAAGGTACTTGGCATGAAGGTTGATTCCAAAGGAATGCTTCAGGTGGACGAAGATAAGCTGAAGGAAGCCTTGGAGAAAGATCCTGAAGAAGTGAAGAATCTTCTGGGCGGCCAGTTCGGCATCGCCGACCGCGTAGGTAATAAGGCGACGTCGATTCTCGATTCCCCGGTCAATAAGATCGTCGGCAGTACATCGGATGAGTCTGGTACGAAGACAAACCATACGGGAAGCTCTGACGGCGCGAGCACTACGGGCTCTTATTTGAAGTCCGGCTCCACAATGTCAGATTCCTTCCTGCAGTTTGCAGGTTTTGCAAGAAGCGGAGCTTATAATCTTACCAACTACTACGCAGTATCCATGCTGAATATGCTTGTCTGATACATTGACAGTCAGAGACAGGGCTGGCGGGGAATCTCTCCGCCAGTATTTATTTCCTGAGAAAAAATGATTTTTTTTATAATGAGCGCATACAATCGAACGAAATGGCGTCAAAAACCAGCTTTTACATGTCAAAAAAGCAGTAAAATGTCTTTTACGGCAAGGATCGGACAAATGCAGGCAAAAGCTTCTGCCGTGTTAAAAACGTACAAAGATATTTTAAATATCTGATAAAAAAATCAGGGAATCAGTTGACAGGTGAAAAATAATGAGGCATAATATAACTTAATTATAAAAGGAGAGTATTCTATCTCATTTTGTAGTATATGCTCTCCGTGTTGTTTTTATAGATTCACATGGCTTTAGGACAGGTCCAGGATGAGAAACGGATTGTGATTTGGACACAGCACAATGCCTGTTTAAGGAGGCAGACTGTACTTTGAAGGATAAGGCTTTATAAAGGTGCGTGAATTTCCATAAATTATACTATTGCAAATCTGCCGTTTTTCATGGAAAATAGTAAACAGAGAAGAATTGAAAAAGAGAGGAATAGATATGGCAGCGATTTACGGTAACGGTGTTGCATTATCGGAGCGGGTTCTTGATTACCTGTGGAGCAGGCAGACAGTATCTATGAACAATGTCGCCAATGTAGACACGCCAGGATTTAAGTCACAGTACATAACTTTTGAGGAAGAACTGGACAGGAAGCTGACAGCAGCTAACAGCGCGAAGACGGCTCCCAAGCGTGCAGTTTCCGAGGCGATCAACTCCTCCCATGCATGGCTGAATACGACGTGGAACGAATCCAGCAGACTGGACGGGAATAATGTGGATATGGACCAGGAACAGGTGGAGATCGTAAGGACTGCCTACGAATATCAGTATATGCTGTCCTCCATTTCTAACGATTTTACACGTCTGAAGAGCGTGGCTAAGGCATTTTAATTAATAAGGGAGGCATGGTTATGGAAGGAGCAGGCTTTATCACACCAATAAAGCTGTGGGATCCGATCGGTGAGATGGGAAACGAGACACAGAGTACGATAGCTGCCAGTGCAGGTTCCTCTCTGTTTAAAGATATCTTTAAAAATACGGTAGATCAGGTGCGGGAGACGCAGGCTGATGTTGAGTACAAACAGTATCTCCTGGCTACAGGCCAGCTCGATGATGTCCACAGCCTTCCGATTGCGGAGGCTAAGGCGGGACTGAGCGTGGATGTGCTGATTACGCTGCGCAATAAGACGTTGGAGTCCTACAATGAATTGATTAAGATGAGTGTCTGATATATTAAAACAAAAGGTTGGATAAAATCGTGCAGACTTTGAAAGAAAACTGGCAGAACCTGCCGGAGAAAACTCAGAAAATCATTAAAGTAATTGCGGCGGGAACGCTCGTAATTACTTTAATTGCGGTTCTTGCATTAAATCTTACGAAAAATAAAGATTACAGCACACTGTTTACTGGCCTGAGCCAGGAAGAAGCGCAGCAAGTGGTGAGCCTTCTGCAGGACAGTGGAATTGATTACCGCTACAACAGCAGTAATGGAGCGATACGGGTTCCGGAAGCTTCGGCGGATCAGACCAGGGCAAATCTTTTGAGTCAGGGATATCCGAAGAATGGCTTTGCGTATGATATGTATCTTGATCATACGGGCCTGATGACAACGGAATCTGACAAGAAGCAGATTACTCTCTATGATCTTCAGGATCGTCTGGGAGCTACGATCCGTCTGTTTGAAGGCGTGAGAGATGCCAAAGTGACGATTGTTGAAGCCACAGATAAACAGTATGTACTCGGAGATAGTTCGGGAAATACTGCGTCTGCGTCTGTGGTTGTGACGATGAACACCGGCAGTACGCTTACAGCGGAAAAGGCTCAGGCGGTTAAAAACCTGATTTCGTGTTCCGTGCGCGGGATGAATTTTACGACGGTATCTGTCTTTGATTCGGCGACGATGCTCGAGGTGGGTGGTGATTCCGGAAGCACAGCCGGAGGTGCGTCTGATCTTACAAGCCTTACAACGCTTGTGGAGAGCAACATTGCGGCCAATGTCAGGCGCGTCCTGGAGCAACTCTATGGTACGGGCAATGTGGCTGTGTCCGTAAAAGGAAAGCTCAATATGGAGCGCCTGATTCAGGAAAGTACGCAGTACACGACGCCGGATAAAATCAATGAGACGGATAAGACAGGGCTTCTGCAGACAGAAGATCTGACCAATGAGGACAGCCTGGCAGCAGACCAGAGCGCAGGCGGACTAGTGGGAGCAGATGCAAATGCAGACACTCCCAGATATACAAATGAAGATGGTACAGAACAGGTAAATGAAGGTTATTCTAACAGCACCGCTTCCCGGGTATGGCTGTATAATATGTTAAAGGAACAGCGCCAGATTGATCCGGGAGTCCTCGAGGATACTTCCATCGGTGTTGTGATTATCAGTGATGATAATTCTGTTGATATAGAGGATCTTCTGCGGCTGGTGGCGAACTCTGCGGGAGTTCCAGTCGATACAGTGAATGAAAAGGTGACGATCATCCGCTCGCCGGGACCGGAGGAAGAAGTGGTTCCGCCGCCAGTAGTACCTGTTTCCGGAGTGGTTGCTTTTGTCACATCAATCCCGCTTCCAGTATTGATTGCGATCGGGGCAGGAGCGGTTCTCCTTCTCCTTCTGTTGTTGCTTTTGATGATCAGAAGCCGTCGGAGAAAACGTGCGGCAGAGCTTTTGGCTGGGGATGAATTTATTGATGGCGACCAGATGCCGGGCGAGGGCCTTGTGATGAATGAAGATGGCGAGCTTGTGGCAGATGAGGATGGTGAGGGAGTGGTGAGTGCTCCTGGATTACAGGAGATTGACGATGAATTCTCCAAGAACGAAGAAATTCTGAATCTCCGTATGCAGCGCAGCCTGCGCCTGAAACAAAATATCGGAGATTTCGTAGACCAGAATCCGCAGATAGCTGCAAAGCTGGTGCAGAGCTGGCTCAGAGGAGAGGAGGGGAGCGAAGATGGCAGAAACAGCCATGCCGCTGGGCGAAAGCAGCCTAAGCAATGAAGAACCGCTGAGTGATGCCAGAAGTAAAGCGGCGCTTGTCGTCGTATCGCTTGGGGCTGACCGCGCTTCTCAGATATATAAATATCTCAGTGAGGAAGATATTGAGGAGCTTACATATGAAGTGGCGAAGCTGGGAAAGACCAGCAACAGCCAGGTTGAGACAACGCTCGATGAGTTCTATAAACTGTGTCTTACCCATAAGATGATGACGGACGGTGGTCTGGATTATGCCAGAAACGTTCTGGAAAAGGCGTTCGGTGAGTCTACAGCCAGGAACCTTCTGGAAAAGGTCTCCAAGACGCTTCAGTCAAAGCCGTTCAATTTCTTTATGAAGGGGGATCCCAAAGCATTATTCTCCCTTTTGCAGAACGAACGTCCACAGGTGATCGCGTTGATTATGGCTTATATGGATCCCATGCAGGCGGCTCAGATTTTAGAGGAGCTGCCGGATGATAAGCGGATTCAGACTGTGGAAAGTATGGCCCGCATGGACCGTGTTTCGCCGGATGCCATCGCCATCGTTGAGGAAGAGATGAAGCGGAAATTCGCAACCATCATTACGAGCGAGGATAACATGAGTCTTGGAGGCATTGATTATGTTGCCGATATGATGAACCATGTGGAGCGCAGCAGTGAGAGAAAGATTTTCGAAGAGCTCGACAAACGCAACCCGGAGCTGTCGCAGAGTATCCGCGAGAAGATGTTTGTATTCGAGAATATTCTCGATATGGACGACAGATCGGTACAGCGTTTCGTCAGGGACTGCGAGACCAAGGATATCGTATATGCGCTTAAGAGTGCCAGCGAGGAGATGAAGACCATATTCTTCAACAATATGTCCAAGCGTATGGCAGATTCGGTCCGCGCTGATCTGGAGATTACAACCAATGTAAGACTCAAGGACGTAGAGGAAGCACAGCAGCGTATTGTTAATGTGATCCGTAAGTTGGAAGAGCAGGGTGAAGTAATCATCAAGAAGGGAGGAGAGGATGACAGCATTATCGCCTAGTCGGGTGCTCAAGCGCCCCGACGCGGCGGGGAGTCATCTGATCGAACAATATATCCCTCCGACAGAGAATACGATTAGCAGCCATGCTGTCCAGAAGGCGGCGTCCTTTCCTCATTATGACCGGGACGGCAGACAGACAGGTGAATTTCATCTTACAGCCGGAGAGGCGTCTGTGGAAGAGACGCCAGAAGGAGTTGCTGTAGAGAGAGCGCCAAACCAAGAGGAGCTTCTTAAGAGAGAATGGGAAGAAAAAGCTTCCCGAATGCTTGAAGAGGCGAGGCAGCAGGCAGAGGATATCCTGGAAGCGGCCAGAGAGCAGATCCGCGAAGAGCTTGCAACAGCCCGTGAAGAGGGACTGCGTGAAGGTCGGGAAGCCGGTTATGCGGAAGGGCGTGCCAATGCGCAGATAGAATGCCGCCAGGAGTTTGAAGACAGCTTGGCTGCCTTTCGAACCGATATAAAAAATGCATTACAGTCGGTTGAGACGGCTAAGGAAAACTGTATTCGCGACTATCTCGATGAGCTTAAGGACTGCGCTGTCGCGGTTGCGGAAAAGGTAGTGCATGTAAGCCTTAAATCCAGCGGTGAGGTAATCAAGCAGATGATTATTTCTGCTACAGAGAAGCTTAAGAAAACGGCTTGGGTCAAGATTTATATCGACAAATATGATTACGATATGATGATGGAAGCGGATGCGGATGTCATTGATGAACTTTCACGATTATCGGATAATGTCAAATTTATCGTCATGGATAAAGAAACCTCCGGGAGCTGTATCATTGAGATGCCGGAGGAAATCGTGGATGTGAGTGTGAATACACAACTTGAGAACATCAAGGATATACTGGAGAATGTAAGATTATAAGGCAATGCTTCAGAAAAATAGATCGTTGCCTTACAGGAGCCGTTTATGTTTGAAAAGATTCCTCAACTGATTGCAAAGTCAGAGACGATAAGCCATATTGGGAAAATTGAAAATGTGGTCGGGATGTCAATGGAGGCCTCCGGCGGACGTTCCAGCATCGGGGATATCGTTATGATATACAACGAGGAGCAGAACCGTCAAATGCCGGCAGAGGTCGTGGGTTTTAAGGATGGAAAGGTCCAGCTTATGACATATGAGGCTACCAGCGGCATCGCGTCGGGAAGTTTTGTGCGTAATACGCGCAGACGGCTCAAGGTACCGGTCGGGGATTTTTTGCGGGGGCGGATTATTAACGCCTTGGGGGAACCGATCGACGGAGGCGAGGGATTTCAGGCTGCCAGATATTATACAGTGAACAGCCCTTATATCAATCCGTTGACAAGGCCGCCGATCCGTGAAAAGCTGGAATTCGGAGTAAAAGCCATCGACGGCTTAAACACCATCGGCAAGGGCCAGAGAATCGGTATTTTCGCTGGTTCCGGTGTGGGAAAAAGCACCCTGATGGGAATGATTGCCAAGAATGTCAAGACCGATATTAACGTGATTGCCTTGGTGGGGGAGCGTGGGCGTGAGGTCCTGGAATTTATTGAAAAGGATCTCGGTGAGGAAGGTATGAAGCGCTCGGTGCTTGTGGTAGCCACCTCAGACCAGCCCGCCATGCTGCGCATGAAATGCCCTTTGGTTGCGACGACAATTGCAGAGTATTTTAAGGATCAGGGCTATGATGTACTTTTGATGATGGATTCTCTTACACGTTATGCAATGGCGCAGAGAGAGATCGGCCTGGCAATCGGCGAACCCCCGATTGCCAGAGGATATACACCTTCGATTTATGCAGAATTTCCGAAACTCTTAGAGCGCAGCGGGAATTTCGGCAATGGCTCAATTACAGGAGTATATACAGTACTTGTGGAAGGCGATGATACGAACGAACCGATTTCCGATACTGTGCGCGGTATTCTGGACGGGCATATCGTACTCAGCAGGCAGCTTGCCAATGAGAACCATTTTCCGGCTATTGATATCGGAGCCAGTATTTCGAGACTTATGGTGGAAATTGTGTCAGAGGAGCACCACAGGGCAGCGTCCCGCTTGAGAAATCTTCTGGGATTATACAATAAAAACGCAGATTTGATTTCGATCGGGGCATACAAGAGAGGGACGAATCCTGCTCTCGACGAAGCTGTCACCAAGATCGGCAGCATCAATGACTTTTTGAAGCAGGAGATCAACGAGAGCTTTAGCTATGAAGAAACGCTTGCACATATCAGGGCCATCACTGGCTGAGTCCGGAGGGATGAACATTGAAGCGCTTTAATTACAGGCTGGAGACGGTACTGACGTACAAGACGCAGATTTTGGATAATTTAAAGACGGAACATGCTGCAATTCTTCAGAATGTGAACCGGAAGCAGGAGGAGATTCGTGGACTGAACAGAGAACTCCTGGGCTTTGAGAATGATTTCGACCAGGCTAAAACGGCGGGAGCCGCAATCGAGCATTATCGTTTGTTTGATATGTGCATTGGGCGTATGGAGGAGATCATTGACGAGGAAAAGGAGCGTCTGAAGGAATTAAAACAGCAGGAAAACGAAAAGAAACAACAGGTAATTTCGGCCAAAGTGGACACCTCCAAATTTGAGAAACTGAAAGATAAAAAATACAGCGAATATCAAAAGACTGTGTTGAAGGCAGATGAGATGTTTATTGAAGAGTTCGTTTCGAATGCCGCTTTACGGCTAAGACATCAGAACAGGGGAAGCTAATCACAGCTTTTACGGCTGTTGATTATAGATTCGATATGCGAAAGAGCAGGCAAAATCAGATTCTTGGCATATCATGCAGTATTACTTTACAGGAAAGGAGGGAGACAAGATGGGAATGGTTGTAAAAGCGCAGAACCCTGTATCGGTCAGAGATGTGATGCCGGAGCGTGCAGTGCCTGACAGCACTTCTTCAGGGAAGGATGACTTTAATAAGCTTCTGGAATCAAAAAAGGAGCAGTTAAAGATAGCCTCCGGTGATGGTATGAAGGAGCCGGTGAGAAATGTATCTGCAAAGACTTCGGAAAAGACGGACAAAGATACAGAGATTACGCGTGAGGAAGTAGTTGATTCCGAAGAAGAGGTTAAGCAGGATACTACATCACAGCAGGCAGGACTGGAACAGTCGTTTGCCCAGATGACGATTATGGTCACAGAGCCTGAACAGGAGATTTTTGTCGGAGTGTTTAAGGCTGAGGCGATGACGGAGCAGACAGTGCCGGTGGAAGTGATTCAGGAGACAAAGACGGAAACAGTACAGCCGGATATGGCACAGGCAGAGCCTGTAAAAGAAGGCGAACAGGCAGTATCTTTCTTTGAGGGGAAAATCCCTGAACCTGCGTATCAGACCACGTTGCCTGAGAAAATGCAGGAGATGTCAGAAAAACCGGTTGTACAGCCCCAAATCGGAGTAGAAAAGCCGGATATTCAGCCCGAAGCAGAAAGGCAGACTTCACCGGATGTGTATCATTCTGGGAAAGCCCGGCCGTCAGAGGAATCTGTGATCTCAGAGGGGAAAGCAGGTGTTGCTGAAATTCGGGAAACCAGAATCGCAGATGTGGCACGGGAACCGAAATCGGATGAAAAACAGGCGGATGAGAAAGAGATTTTGTCGGATCTTATGTTCCGGAAGGTTTCCAGGAACGGCAGAGAAGAAGAGCCGGGACCAGGGGCCGGAGGCCAGGGAAACCAGAGCCAGTTGACAGAATCGGATAAGCTCAGGACGCGCGGGTTTACAGATCATGAGGGCGAGGAGCGAACTTCGATTTATGGCGATTCAGGCTTCCGACTGTCAGGTCAGTATGGTGAGATGCCGACAATCGGCTATAAAGCCGGGGAGATGCCTCTTAAGACAACTCCACAGACGTTGCCGGAGGATCTGGGGAAAGCGTTGGCTTCCAGGATGCCGGAAAATGGCAAGACTCTGACAGTAGAGCTGGAACCTGCAGCACTCGGTAAGCTTACGATTAAGATGATCTATGAGGGCGGTCGTGCAGCAGTATCCATCATGGCCTCAAATCCCAAAACGCTTGAGCTGTTAAATCAGAGAGCATCAGAGATTGCGGCTATTTTGGAGGAAAAGACAGGCCAGCAGACGGTTATCTACACACATGAGTCACAGCAGGGTTCCGAGGAACAATTGAATCAGGAGCACCACAGCAGACAGGACAGAGAAGCCGAAGAGGAAAGACGTCAGAATCAGGATGGAAAAGGTTCATTTTCTGAGTCTTTTGTACATCAGCTGCGTTTAGGTCTTGTCTAAAGACAGAAAGGGAGAAAAGGTAAATATGGCAGACAGCTTGTCAATCAGCGGAACCACCAATCCATATCAGACAGCCGTATATAAACCGGAGGCAAATGACAGGAATACCCTGACGATGACCGGTTATTTCCAGCTTCTGGCGGCACAGCTCCAGAACCAGGATATGTCAAATCCAATGGACAACAGTGAACTGATGGCTCAGATGACCCAGATGGCAATGGTACAGGCCATGACGTCCATGACGGAAGCGACTACGAATTCTACGGCAATCAATACACAGGTATATGCAGCCGGCCTGGTTGGCCAGGAAGTAACGATGGCAGTGACGGAGAAAAATTCCTTTGGCATCGAGACTCCGGTGGATGTAAAATATGCCAAGGTGGAATGGGTAAACTTTACGAGCGGATCCCCGACGATTAAGCTTGAGGGTGACGACAAAGAATATGGACTTTCCCATTTAGTCGGCATGGGGCGCGTTCCCAATCCATATAAAGACTCCTCCGGTACAGATATCGAAGATAATGAGCCGGGAGAAGGAGGACCAGGTTCAGAAGAAGACAAGACAGATAAAGATGTAAAAACGCTTTAAGATCTGAGACGGTGGCATTTGGAAAGAAGGAATGAGTATGGGAATTAATGGAGTGAGCTGTTGTGATAGCAGACGTTCCGGCATCCCCGGTCAGAGTACCGAAGCGCCTGGAACGGGGGGAAATCAGGCAGAATTTAAAAGACTTCTTCAGGAACAGGCAAAGGTAGGTCTGAATTTTTCCAAACATGCTGCAAAACGAATGAACGAACGGGGAATCCCCGTTGACAACCAGCTTATGAGCAACCTGGAGCAGGCCGTGGAGGATGCCAGGAAAAAGGGCGCCCGCGATGTGGCCATCATCGGCGCTCAGGGAATCTTTATCGTGAATGTTCCCAACAATACGGTAGTGACGACCATGTCACAGAACGATATGCGGGAACGGGTATTTACTAATATTGACAGTGCCGTTCTGATGTAGCAGGACCTCGTTTGAGGATGTTCGTTCCGGAGGCCGGAAGAGCAGCCGGAGAGGACGGCAGAAGAAAAGGAAGGAAAGTTAAGACATGTTAAGAGCAATGGATTCAGCAGTGGCAGGGCTTCGTGCCCACCAGAACAAGATGGATACAATCGGTCATAATATCGCCAATGTAAATACGTTCGGCTTCAAGGCCCAGACCTATACCTTTAAGGAGGCAATGTACCAGACGTCAGCGCCGTCTACAGGCGGTACCTCTTCGGCCGGTGGTTCCAACACGGCTCAGTATGGTTATGGTACGTTAATGGGATCGATCGGCGTGGATATGACAGCCAGTACGCCATCTCAGGCTAGTGGGCTGAATGCAACGATTAATGGGGAAGGATTTTTCCTTACCTGCTCGACGAAGAAGGCAGTTCCCAATAAAGATGACAGTGAGGATACCATTGATGGAAAGGTTGACACGATTAAATCAAAAGCTGACTGGGACTATACCAGAGTGGGTCAGTTTCTGATTGATAGTAATGGTTATCTGGTAGATGCCAATAACAATTTTGTTTATGGATTTGTTCCAAAAGAAGACGGGACGATTAAGACTGAAAATTTGCAGCCGTTACGTGTCCCTGTTGCGATAGAGACAGGTAATGATAAAGTAACGCCAAAATATGAGAATGTTGAAGATGCAGGAGGGGATGCTCTCCCAAGGGCCCTTCAGGCAACCAGTGTAGAAATTAATAAGATGGGAGAGGTAACAGCGACCGTTACGGTTAAAGATGAGACTACTGGTGAAGAGACTTCATATCCAGGGGTTTCATTAGGAAAAGTAGCTATCGTTACATTCCAGAACCCGAATGGTCTGACAAAAGCCGGAAGCGGTTATTATAAAGCAAGCGAGACTGATAACACCGGTGCAGTCAGCGCTGATATGGCGGGCGGCGATGTCGCCACCCTGATGCCCGGCTACATCGAGGCTTCCAACGTAGACCTTGCTAAGGAATTTGCTGACATGATTACCACGCACAGAGGCTTCCAGGCGAACTCCAAGATGATTACGGTCAGTGATGAAATGCTGTCTGACCTTGTGTCTATGAAGCGTTAATCAATAGGAATGACTTTCGGGCGGCGGCCATGAGACTGGCGCATGCATGTGCAAGTCTTTCGGCTGCCTTCCGGCAGTCCGGTCTGCAGACCGGATAAAAGCTGCAGTTTCCAGAACTGCTTCGGTTGCTGTGAAAAACATAGGCAATCGGTTTTAAGAGGTTTCAGGTCGTGAAGCGGTGCATGGGGGAATTATGAGACGGCGGACGAACGAGAATCAGAAAATCATGGACCGTGCCCGTGAGGCGCGCAGGGAAAGAATTTCCGGAGAAAGAGAACGGGAAAACTATTCCATTTCCGCAGGCAGCGGAGTATTCAGTGAAGCGGATGACGGAGGAAAGAAAATGATCAGGGTGACGCGGCTGAGCGGCGAAGTGCTATATTTGAATGTGCTGCAGATTGAATCAATGGAGTCTATCCCCGAGACGAAAATTAAGATGATGAATGGTTACTATTTCCTGGTTAAGGATTCCATTGATACGATTCAGGAGCAGATTAGGGCGTTTATCAATAGCTGTATTGTCCTTAGCGGCAAAGGCGAATAAGCGTTTTAAATATTTATGTAGGAGGAAAAAACAATGGATGTTTCAACGCTTATTGGCATGATAATGGCCGTGGCGCTAATTGTCTGGGGAATTACGGTAGAGAAGCTCGGAAACTTTTTTGACCCGCAGAGTATTGCGATCGTTGTCGGTGGAACGATCGCGGCAATCATTGCCAGCTATCCCTTCCGTGTCCTTGCAGATGTGCCTAAACATATGATGGTGCTGACACGCGGAAAGAAATATAACATTCCCCGTCTTGTAGATCAGCTTGTGGATCTGGCGATGTTTGCGAGACAGAGCGGGCTTCTGGCTCTGGAAGAAAAGGCGGAAGAGATCAAAGATCCATTCTTAAAACAGAGTGTTTTAATGATCGTGGATGCCAATGACCCTGATAAGGTGCGTGAAATGCTGGAGAAGCAGATGGATGACATGATTGCGCGTCATGATGAAGTGGCAGGTATCTATGAGAAAGCATCTTCCTATGCACCGGCATTCGGCATGATCGGTACGCTGGTTGGTCTGATTAACATGTTAAAAGGCATGAATCTGGATGGCGGCGGCGGAGCAAGCAACTTGGGCCAGGATATGTCAGTCGCTCTGATTACAACCTTCTACGGCAGTGCCTTTGCTAATATTTTCTGTC
Organism: bacterium 1XD42-76; assembly: GCA_009917545.1. Classification (GTDB taxonomy): domain Bacteria; phylum Bacillota; class Clostridia; order Lachnospirales; family Lachnospiraceae; genus QZDW01. The sequence continues at coordinate 151,549 of QZDW01000002.1, read as the reverse complement.
AGCCAATTGCGAAAAAGCTGAGAATCCGTGAGAGCGAAGAGGAGCTCTACTGCGCAACCGTAATTGAAGGTATCATGGGAATCCAGGCAGGAGAGAACCCCAAGTTCCTGCGTGAGCATCTTCTTGCCTGCATGAAGCAGTCGCAGCAGAAGAAGCTTCTTCTTAAGGCCGAGAAACAAGGCGGTAATGGAGGTGGAGAAGGCTGATGGGCAGAAGGAAAAAAGGCGGAGGCGGTGAAGATTGCGGAAGCTGGATGGATACATATGGCGACATGGTTACACTTCTTCTCTGCTTTTTCGTCATGCTGTACTCCATGTCAGATCTGAACCAGCAGAAATGGGAGCTTTTTGTAAAGAGTATTTTCCCCAATGCTGCAGATAAGGAACAAATTGCAATTAATGAAAATATCGCTGAAGGCGAATACGATGTTTCAGGAAATCTGGAAATTGAGAATGAGATTGAAGATATGGAAGAACTTGACCGTCTGTACGTTGCAATCGTGGAAAGCCTGAATGCGAATGGTATAGACGGCGTTACCGTGTCAAAAGGTGAGGGCTATACGTTTGTTGCCTTTGAGAACCAGGCGTTTTTTAACGGCGACAGTTCTACGCTGACAAGCGATGCAATCCGGGTGCTGGATGTGTTTTGTGAAGCGATTGCCCCGGAGGTTGACAGTATCTCTCAGATTGAGATCATGGGACATACGGCTCAGGCAGATCCGAACCGGCCGAATAATCCCAGGACAGACCGTCTGTTGTCTTCTATGCGTTCAGCGGAGGTTGCCGCTTATATCCAGGAAAAGGATATCATGGATCCGAGCAAGCTGGTTGGCATCAGCTACGGTCAGTTCCGTCCGGTAGATACCTTCGAAACAAGAGAAGGCAGGGCCAAAAACCGCCGTGTCGAATTTTTGATTGTGGATGCAGGTGCGGATATCAAGTCTATGAACGAATATTATGACGAATATTACAGCAATATAGAGGCAGGCTCCGTAACAGTAACAGATGGAGTCGCTGCAGAACCGACAGAGGGCTTTACTCCTGTGGAGGGCGGCAGTATGGAAGGCGAAGCCAGTATGATGCCTGATTCGGCGGGGGAGGCAGAACCGTCTCCGGAACCGGCGGCAGATGGGACGGCACAGCCTCCGGAGGGCGCACCGGCAGCATAACAATTTTGGAAAAGGTGGCTTTTAAAGATGGCAGACGTATTATCCCAAAGTCAGATCGACGAGCTGTTAAAGTCGATGAACAGCCCGGCGTCAAAACCTGTAGAAAGTACGCAGATGGAGACGAAACCCGAGCCGGAAGAGGTTAAATACAGCAAGTACGATTTTTACAGCCCAAGGAAATTCACAAAGGACAAGATGAAAATCCTCACAAGCGTATTCGAAAACTACGCGAGGATCATTACCTCACAGGTAAACGGTGTTTTCAGGGTCATGACTGATATCACTGTGATGGAGGTCCAGGAACGGCGTTACTATGAGTTTGTAAACTCTCTTAAGGAAAATGATATGGTTACTTTGATTGACGCCATAATACAGGACTATAACAGAAAACTGGTTCCTCTTATGATGTATGTTACTCCGGGTATGGTCATTACCCTGATCGACCATATGTTGGGAGGAGGAGAGGATGTAGTAAAGGTTAAGGATGGATATCGGTATTCTGATGTGGAAATTGCGTTATACCGCAGAATCCTTTCTTACCTGATTCAGGCCCTGCGGGATGGTTTTGCCAATTATATAAATGTCGAATTCAAAGCCCAGAGGATTGAGGAAAATCTGAGCATGATGCAGGATGTGGGTCTGGACGAGACGGTCGCAATCATTCTTTTAAACGTAGATATCATGGGGCTGGCAGTGGAGCGGATCCGAATTTGTATTCCGGGAACGCTTCTGGAATCTATTTTCCAGGTGATTGACAGCCGTAAACATATTGCGAAAGGCTATGCCTTTGAGGATAACCGCGAGACGATTCTTGAAAATATCCGCGAGACGCAGCTTCCGATTACCGGACAGCTTGGTACGGTCGTTCTGGATTTGGATGATGTCTATCATCTTAAGATCGGCGATGTAATTGATATGAATAAGCCGAAAGACCGGGATGTCAAGCTGTATATCGGAAGGCAGCCCTGGTTTACCGGTAAAATGGGCGTATATAAAAAGAACGTGGCAATCCGTATTAACGAACGGCTTTTCGATGACGAAACGTCAGAGATCATGGAGCCTGAGTTTCCTGTGCTGGAAGGAGAACCTTCTGAGCAGTAGGGCAGCCGCGTGACAATAAACATCTATAAAAATATTATTTTAGAAAAGAGAGGAAAACGTAATGGCAAAGATTATGCTGGTTGACGATGCCGCATTTATGAGGATGATGGTTAAGAATGCTCTGACAAAAAGCGGGTATGATAATTTTGTTGAGGCTCAGGACGGCGCCGAGGCAGTAAAGAAATATGCTGAGGAGAAGCCGGATATGGTAATCATGGATATTACGATGCCGAATATGGACGGCCTGCAGGCTCTTAAGAAGATCAGAGAGAGCGACCCCAATGCAAAGATTGTAATGTGTACGGCAATGGGCCAGGAAGGTATGGTTGTCGATGCGATCAAGTCCGGAGCAAAGGACTTTATTGTAAAGCCGTTCAATGCAGAGCGTATTGTTCAGACCGTAAACACGATTTTAGGCCAGTAATACGTGGCAGGAGGGATAGAAAATGGCTTTTTTAAGTTCATTTGACATCAGTGCGTCGGGTATGAGCGCTCAGCGCATGAGAATGGATATCGCCGCAGAAAATATTGCAAATATGGATACAACGAGGACCGAGGGCGGCGGGGCTTACCGCAGAAAGGACATCGTCTTTGAAAGTTATGGCGCTGGTTCCTTCAGGGAGGCGCTCCGCAACGCTTCTGTAGGCAAGGGATTTTCGGCCAGAAATGCGGGAGTACGGGTTGCAGCGATTGTCGAGGATGACCGTGAGATGAAGCAGGTATATAATCCAGGTCATCCGGATGCCGATGAAAATGGCTATGTGACGCTGCCGAATGTGGATCTGTTGAAGGAGACGGTTGACAGTATGTCCGCAACCAGATCCTATGAGGCGAATGTTACGGCTCTGAATGCAATGAAGCTGATGGCGCAGAAAGCGTTGGACATTGGAAAATAATGGTTCAACGATGAATTAAACTATGATAACAAGGAGATAGAAAAATGGGCGCTAGCAGCTTTAATGAAATGGAATTGGATGCCATAGGCGAGATTATGAATATCAGCCTCGGCGCCTCAGCGACAGCAGTCTCCACAATGCTGGGCACGAAGGTCAATATTACGACGCCCGTGGTGAAGGTTCAGACCCGTCAGGAATTTGAATTTAAACGTCTTGAGCCGGCAATCGGAGTTGAGATTGCATATGTAGAGGGCCTGGAAGGCAAGAACATCATGATGTTCCGTCGTGCGGACGTCAATGTCATAGTAGCCACTCTTATGGGCGAAGAGGTTCCGGATGAATCCCTCGAACTGGATGAGATTCATATCAGCGCGATCTGCGAAGTAATGAACCAGATGATGGGGGCTTCGGCAACAGCTCTGTCGGAGTTTTTGGGCACGATTGTCAATATATCGACTCCCATATCCTTTGATATTGGTGAGCCTGAGGAGTTTAAAGAGAAATATTTCACAGAAGAATCCGGCATGGTTGTTGTGCGGTTCCGCCTTGAGATTGAGGGGAAGCTCAACAGTGAATTTATGAATATCATGTCGATTGATCTGACTAAGCGCCTCCTGGCGCCGTTCGAGGCTTCCTTCGGAGCGGCAGGAGAGGCTGCACCGGAACCGGCCGCCGTGCCAGAACCGGCTGCTGTGTCAGAACCAGAACCAGTTGCTGTACCAGAACCAGAGCCGATTACTGCCGGAACAGAGATACCACCTGTACAGGCAGAACCGCAGCCTGTGCCAGTACCCGAACCGATGCCATCCGCGCCTCAGATGACTGCACCGGAGCCTGCTGTAGCTCCGCAGTCTGTACCTCAGATGACAGAGCCTGTATCACAGCCGGCCGCTGCAGCCATGCAGGGAATGCCGCCTGTGCCTCAGGGACAGCAGCCGTATTATGCATATCCGCCGATGACTCAGGATCCGATGATGCTTCAGCTCCTCAATCAGATGCAGCAGACGCAGATGCAGATGATGGAGATGATGAAGACGGTAAAGCAGGGAGATACTGCATCATCCCAGCGTTCCGGTGGCTCCATTATCCGGCCGCTTGATTCTCCGAAAGTTCAGGACAGTGTCGGAGATACGGAAGAGGATAAGGCAAATCAGGAAATGCTCATGAAGGTGCCGCTTGAGATTTCTGTGGAAATCGGCAGAACCAAGAGACTGGTGCGTGATATCCTGGAGTTTACTCAGGGAACACTGGTGGTTCTGGATAAGATGGCAGGGGAGCAGGTGGATCTGTTTGTCAATGGCCAGTGTATCGCAAAGGGAGATATCGTTGTGGTAGAGGATAACTTTGGTATCCGTATCACGGAAATTGTATCAAAAGAACTGAATCCGGAAAGTTTATAAGGATGGAGGGGTTTGATTTGCTTCAGGCAGTATTGACCGTATTGTCAGTACTGCTGCTTGCGTATTGGTTCAGCCGTCTGTTGGGAAAACGGTGGGTGCAATCCTCCGGGACCTCCAATATAAAGGTGATTGATGGCGTACAGGTAGGGCAGGACCGAAGAGTACTTCTTATTCAGGTCGGAGAACATAACTATCTGGTTGGCGTAAGCCAGGCCGGCATTCAGCTTTTGGCGGAGGTGGAGGGCAATTTTGAGGCGGCAAAGCCGTCACAGCCAAATCCCGGAGCGCAGCTCCCTTTTCAGGAGCTAATGGAAAAATATCTGACGGCTCCATCAAAAAAAGGGGGGAGGAACAGATGAATGACCTTCTGACGCAGTTAAATGGTGGGAATGTTCCCACTCTGGAACTGCTATTCATGCTTACCCTCGCGGCTTTGCTGCCTTCGATTGTTATTATGATGACCTCCTTTACGAGGACGATCGTCATTCTCTCCTTTGCGAGAAATGCGATGGGAGTTCAGCAATCGCCGCCGAATATGGTTATGGTAGGCATTGCCATGTTTTTAACCTTGTATATCATGAGTCCGGTGATTGAACGAATTAATCAGGAGGCCTATCAGCCATATCTGCGTGAAGAGATTTCCCAGCAGGAAGCAGTGGAGCGCATGGTTGTTCCGTTAAAGGAGTTTATGCTGCGCAATACGAGGCAGGATACATTGGACAATTTTATCCGGATGTCAAAAACACAGATTGTGGAAAACCCTGAAGAATATCCGTTGACCGTAGTTGTACCGGCTTTTATGACCACAGAGCTTAAGAAAGGACTAATGGCCGGATTTCTTATTTATCTGCCGTTTCTTCTGGTAGATATCATTGTTTCCACGACATTAATGTCGATGGGTATGGTAATGTTGCCTCCGGCTATGGTTTCCCTGCCCTTTAAATTGCTGCTCTTTGTTACGGTGGATGGCTGGGAGCTTTTGTTTTCCAGTATTGTGCAGAATTACCGTTAAGAGAAAGGAACGTGATGTATGGCTTCTGAGCTTGAGATCCTCGATCTTTTGTACTATACCTTTCAGCTTGCGCTCAGGCTGGCAATGCCGTTTCTACTGACCAGTATGGTGGTGGGAATCGTGCTTGCCATTTTTCAGGCGGCGACCCAGATCAATGAGCAGACAATGACATTTGTACCCAAATTCCTTTCTATTTTGGCAGTCATGGGGTTTCTCGGAAGTTCGATCCTGGTAACGCTTCAGGATTTCGTTAAGCAGATCTTCAGTATCATTGCGGGAGGCTGACGCTTCATGGTGATTCTGTTTTCCCTGATCGTCATGCGCATGAGCGGCGCGATTGTCTTTAACCCAATCCTGGGAAGAACCAATATTCCCAGGACAGCCAAGGCCATTCTCATTTTTTCCCTTTCCGTACTGCTTTATATGGGCACGGACGGCGTTTATCCACGTGAGCTTGCGGGGATGATGGAATATGGTTTTCTTCTCTTAAAGGAACTGATGATAGGGTTTGTCCTGGGCTATTCAATGGAGCTTGCATTTATGATTATCCGTTTTGCATCTGCAATTATGGATAGTACGATGGGACTTTCGATGGCGCAGGTATATGATCCGCAGTATAATACACAAATGACAATTACATCTGGATTGTATTATACCTTTCTGGCCCTTTTGTTTTTGGCCGGAGATGGTCATGTGCATCTGATTTCAATTTTTTTTTCATCCGCACAGTTTATCCCTTTTGGGGAGGTTGTAATACGTCCGGAGCTTTATGAGCTTGTACTCGATATTTTTAAGGCAAATGTCGCGATGGGCTTACAGTTTGCGTTCCCTCTGCTGGCGATTGAGCTGGTAACAGAGTCTGCAGTGGGAATTCTGATGAGAATGATTCCTCAGATTAATGTATTTGCCGTCAATTTTCAGATTAAGATTATCGTGGGATTGATGATGTTGTTTTTGATGTTCAATCCTATGTCAGACCGTTTGTATCTTATTATTGATAATATGTTTTTGTATATTGAACAGCTGCTGAATCTGATGGTTCGATAAATTCAGCACAATCCGGACAATACACCTGTCATGCTGCCGGAGGTTTTAAAATAACGTCTGCATTTTTGTGGATGATGGAAGGAAGTGGTGAGCTTGGCGGAGTCAAACGGACAGGAAAAAACCGAAAAACCAACCACGAAACGCCGTAACGATGCCAGAAAAGAAGGAAATCTGTTTCAGAGCAAAGATGCGGTCACGGTTTTGATGCTGTTCGGCGTATTCTATATGATGAAGATTATGCTTCCGTATATCTACAAAACGGTTGTAGAGTGCATGGTGCAGATCTATTCTTCGATAGGATATGATGATCCACTTGGCTCATCTCCTAATATGTATGTGTTTATGGTGGTTTCCCTGCTCAAATGTTCGCTTCCGCTTTTGCTGACATCGGTTGTGCTGGGAATCATCGGTCACGGAACGCAGACGCGCTTTAATGTTACGTTTAAGCCCCTGCGGCCTAAATTCAGCAAGCTGAATCCCATCAATGGGTTAAAGAAAATGTTTGGGATTAAGAAGCTGGTGGATTTGGCAAAAAATTTGATCAAGATTAGTCTTCTTCTGGCTCTTTTGTATAACCTCTTAAAGGAGGATGTGGTGCAGACAGCCAGAATGATTGATATGAATGTCTATACCTCGGCGGCCCACACGCTTCAGCTTGTATTTGATCTTGTAGTAAGGGTATCATTAGCTTTTGCTGTAGTGGCATTTTTCGATTTTCTTTACCAGAGATGGGATTATGAGAATAATCTGAAGATGACGAAGCAGGAGGTTAAGGACGAATATAAGATGACGGAAGGAAATCCGGAGATCAAGGGAAGGATCCGGAGAATCCAGCGTCAGATGGCTTTGAGCAGAATGATGTCCAAGGTTCCTCAGGCAGATGTCATCATCAGGAATCCGACTCACTTTGCGGTTGCTCTGAAGTATGATCCGGAGAAGAACGGAGCGCCTGTTGTCCTGGCAAAGGGCCAGGATCAGATCGCATTCCGCATCATCCGTATCGGCGAAGAGAACGGTGTGTTCGTGATTGAGAACCGGCCGCTTGCCAGAGCGCTTTATGCCGCCTGTGAGGTAGAGCGTGAGATACCGCCCGAATTTTATGGCGCAGTCGCCGAGATCCTCGTATATATCTATAAGGCCGGCCACAGAGAGGATATGTTCCGCTAGGGTTTAACAGGAGATACCTTTATGGTTACAAGCCTCTGACCTGGCTGTCTCAGGCAGAGCCGCAGCCATACATTTTATGACGGATGGAGTTTTTCATGAAGAAGTTACTGAGCTATTCGATTGTATTGTTTGTACTTACAATTATTCTGCTGCTGATTATACCACTTCCGGCCGCATTGGTGGATGTGGCGATCATTGTTAATATATCGCTCTCGTTGATGATCCTCGTGATTACGATGACCATTCATGACGCTTTGGAATTTTCCATCTTTCCGTCCCTTTTGTTGGTTACTACGTTGTTCCGCCTGGGAATCAACGTATCCACGACGAGAAATATTCTTACGAATTCCGGTTCCTCTGGTCAGATCATCCAGGCTTTCGGTGATTTTATCCTGCAGGGAAATGTGGTAGTCGGAATGGTTATCTATCTGATTATCGTATTGATGCAGTTTATCGTTATCACCAAAGGTGCGGAGCGTGTATCCGAGGTTGCAGCCAGATTTACGCTGGATGCTATGCCTGGTAAGCAGATGGCGATTGATGCGGATTTAAATTCAGGCCTCATTAATGAGCAGGAAGCGAAAGTACGACGTGAGAAGATCCAAAGAGAAGCGGACTTTTATGGTTCTATGGATGGTGCTACCAAAATCGTAAAAGGCGATTCTGTGATGTCTTTAATTACCACGGCAATCAATCTGATCGGCGGCAGCATTATTGGTATCATTCAGTCCGGAGATACCATCGCCAATGTCCTGAATACGTATTCCATTGCCACGGTTGGTGACGGTCTGGTAGGCCAGATTCCCTCACTTTTGATTTCCACGGCTACTGGTATGATTGTTACACGTGCCGTCTCCGAGGGAAGCCTAAATGAGGATATTTCCAAACAGTTCATGGCTCAGCCGATTGCCATTATGATCAGTGGCGTTGTGGTTGCTGTGCTGACTGTGATTCCGGGAATGCCGGTGATACAGCTTGCGATTATTTCCCTTCTTCTGGTTGGCGGGGGATACTATCTGTCAAGGAGACTCAAGGCAGAGCCCGGAATAGGTGCTGTAGGAGCTTTTAGCGGCAGCGGGACGCTGAGAAGCTTTACAGAAGGCCAGGATATGGAACTTGCAGAACCGGCACAGCAGGAAGCTCCGAAGCCGGTCAGTGAGGAAGAATATTTCAAGGACGTCAACAACGTCTATACGCTGCTATCGGTTGAGGCGATTGAGATGGAATTTGGTTACAGTTTGATTCCACTAGTCGATGAGTCGGTGGGAGGCCGTTTAATCAACCGTATCATCATTTTCCGCAGGCAGTATGCCCAGGATATGGGGTTTGTCATTCCTTCGATTCGTTTGAGGGATAGTTCCGGTCTGAACACGAATCAGTATTGTATCAAAATTAAGGGCGAGGAGGTTGCCAGAGGCGAACTTTTGATTGATTACTATCTGGCGCTTGAGCCGGAGAACCCGGAGAAGGAGATCGACGGAATCGAGACCATTGAGCCGGCCTACGGAATTCCCAGCCGCTGGATCAAGCCGGAGGATCGTGAGCTTGCCGAGATTTACGGCTATACAGTAATTGACCCTCTGTCTGTGCTGGTAACGCACCTGTCTGAGGTTGTTAAGCAGCATGCCCATGAGCTGATTACCAGACAGGAGGTCATTCACCTTGTGGAGAATACAAGAAAGGCATCTCCGGAGTTAATCGAAGAGGCATTCCCCAATATAATTTCTTATAGTCTGTTCCAGAAGCTCCTGACGAGTCTTTTGAAGGAAGGCGTGCCCATTAAGGATTTGGAGACGATTATCGAGACGGTTCTTGAAACCGCATCCGATGCGGGAATGCCGGTGAAAGATGTGGATACCCTGATCGAGAACATCAGAACAGCATTGAAGCGTACAATTACGCGGATGTACTGTGAGGATGGCAGCATGAAGGTTATCACGATGGATTCTGAACTTGAGAGGACAATGGTAAGCTGCCTTTCCAAGGGTGAGCGGGGGTATTATCTTGCACTGAGTCCGGATGTGCTGCAAAGTCTCATCAGCCAGATCACAACTCAGTTAAAGAAATTCAACAGTCTTTCCCAGAGTCCGGTTATTTTGACCTCACAGGTAATGCGGGTTCATTTTTACCGGTTGATTGATCAGTTTTATCCAAATGTACGGGTACTGTCTTTTAATGAGATTTCTAATAATGTGCAGATTCAGTCGATTGGAAGCCTGACTCTTGAAAATGCAAAGAGGCAGGGGGCTTGATTGGAAAGGAGGTGACGGGGCGTGCTTCACGATGCGCTGGAGGAGAAAACGAATGAAGAACTTTTGGAGCTGTACCGTAAAGAAGGACAGCTTGAGGTTAAGCAGGCGTTGGTGCTCCGTTACCTTTACATTGTAAAGGCGATCGCAGTTCAGATGCGGAATGTATATGCAGGTACTCTGCAGATGGAAGATATTATCAATGAAGGCGTGATTGCCATCATGAAAAGTATTGACAGATACGACCCTGAGCGCGATAATAAGTTTGAGACTTTTATCTCAAGACGCCTCCGGGGAATGATTATTGATCTGGTCCGTAAAAATGACTGGATGCCGCGAGACTTTCGTAAACAGGTCAAGGCGATTGAGGAAGCACAGGCATCGTTTAACCGTGCGAACGGCCGTTGGCCTTCGGACGAGGAGACTGCACAGTCGCTGGGGATGGATCTGCGCAAATTCCGTAAGCTTCAGCGGATGAGCGTGATGATGAATGTGCTATCGCTGGATATGATTACAGATGATGAGGGCGAGCATCAGTCGTTACAGCTCTCGAGCGGTGATGCCGATTCCCAGCCGGAGAGGGCATATCTGCAGGGAGAATCCCGTCAGATTCTGGCAGAGGCAGTGAGCAGCTTAAAGGAGAAGGAGCAGATGGTGATTTCTCTTTATTATGTGGAGGAGTTAAACATGGGGCAGATTGCCCAGCTTCTTGGTGTCAGCGAGCCGCGTATTTCGCAGATTCACAGTGCGGCAATCCGTAAGCTAAAGGCGTATATGAGCACATATATATAGAGCAACAGGCAACCGAAAGGAGGAGAGGGACATGTACCAGGGTTTTTACAATCTGGCGTCAGGCATGCTGACACAGAGCCGTAATTTGAACGTAATCAGTAATAACATGGTAAATATCCAGACCGCAGGCTATAAACGCGACAAGATGGTCAGCACTACATTTCAGGAGGAGATGCTTTACCGAACTGGAAAGCGCTATAAGGATAATCCGGAGCCGATGGCTACGACTTCGAAGATCCGCGCAGCGGAGCAGACGTATGTTAATTATGAGCAGGGAAGCTTTGACCAGACGGAGGGTATCTATGATTTTGCGCTGTCCGGAGATGGCTTTTTCTGCATAGATACTCCGAATGGTGTGCGTTATACGAGAAATGGTTCCTTCGCATTGGATGATGAGGGGTATCTGAGTTTGAACGGCTTGGGGAGAGTCCAGGGAACAGACGGCCAGCCGATTTTTGTAGATAATGAAAATTTCTTTGTAGATGGACACGGATATATCCGCATAACAGAAAATCTTTCGGCAGCGGATGGAGAGGAAGACGAAAATGAAGCCGTAGGCGCGGCTGTAACACGTGATATAGGGAAGCTCAGAGTCGTGGATTTTGAAAATTATGAGCAGCTTCATAAAGAAGATAATGGCCTTTTTTCTACAGGTCAGGCAGCTCGCGAGGTAGAGAATCCCGATGTTTTATGGAAAGCCCTGGAGCGCTCCAATGTGGATATGGTGGAAGAGATGACTTCCATGATGACATCCCAGAGAGCCTTGCAGAGTGCTGCTCAGGTGCTTAAGATGTATGACCAGATTATGAGCAAGGCTGCCAGTGACGTAGGAAGATTATAAGGGAGGAAGCTTCATGTATCAGTCATTTTATACAGGCGCTCTGGGCGCCGGATCCTGTATGGCGAAGATGAGCGTCATATCCAATAATATTTCGAATATCAACAATGACGGCTTCCGGCCTAAAACAGCAGCGTTTTCGAATCTTCTGGAATTTAATTTAAATGATTCCGAGGATGCGGTGACGGAACTCATGTCAGGAAACGGCGTGAGAATGCAGAGAACGTATACGACATATGAAACGTTGCCGGTTACGACGACAAACAGTGAATATGATTACGCAATCGGACAGGACAATGCTTTTTTCATGGTGCAGGATCCAGGCACCGGAGAGATTACATATACGAGAAACGGCCATTTCCATCTTGGGGAGATGGAAGACGGTTTTTACCTGACGACAGATGCGGGAAAACTCGTGCTTGACCAGTACCAGAAGCCGATTAAGGCTGAGGTGCCGGAAATGAAGAATGAGGAAGAAGAGGATGAGGATTACGATTCTGATGAGCTTGAGGAGACGCCGGAAGATGCTCCCAGAGTCAGTCTCTATACGTTTTCCAATCCAAGTCGCCTGCTGAGTACAGATTCCAATGAGGTGGTTCCACCTGAGGGGATGGAGCCGATTCTGGTGGAGAAACCCAAACTTACCCAGAAGGCATTAGAGGTCTCCGGTACAGAGCTTGCCAAGGAAATGGTGCGTATGATCGAGTGTCAGCGTGCATATTCCTACGCCCTTAAGATGGTAGTGACGGCAGATGAGATTGAGAGCACGATTAATTCCCTGAGGGGCTAATCCGAAAATGAATGTGAGGTCATAAGATGTCCAACAGATTAAAAAGCTATGAGGATATGAATCTTCAGGATCTGGATGTAATGAAGGAAATCAGCAGTATTGGTACGAGTCATGCAGCCACGGCCCTTTCCAAGCTTCTCCAGAAGGAGATTCGCATCAGTATACCGGAAGTCAACATCCTGGGATACGAGGAGACTGTGGATAAGATCGGCCAGATCGAGGAGTTAGTAGCAGCGACGCTCGTGAGAATGTCAAATGAAGTAAACGGTCTGATGTTGTTCATCTTTAAGATGGATTTGGCAAATGCGGTACTCGGGAAACTGATCGGCAGGCATTACGAGTCCTTTGAGGATATGGATGAGATGGATTATTCCGCTCTGGAGGAGATTGGTAATATTATTATCTGTTCCTATGTTAATGCATTTACGCAGCTTGTGGGAGTGCAGATTGATCTGTCGGTTCCCAGTTCTACAGTCAATATGTTAGGTGGAATCCTTACGGTGCCGATTGCGGAATACGGCTATGAGACGGATAAGCTCATGTATATCAACGCAGAATTTATCATGGAGGGAGAAAAGCTGTCAGACGGATTGCTGATGCTCCCTGATATTGAGTCCCTTAACAGTATTTTAGAGAAACTAGGTGTTTCATAATGGTGGATAAGGAATTAAAAGTAGGAATTGGCGATATGAAGTTTACCCGGGGAGACAGCCGCATTATTACATATGCTCTTGGTTCCTGTATTGGTATTACTTTTTATGATCCTTTCCTTAAATTAGGTGCGCTTTTGCATATTATGCTTCCCTCGAGAAGTGATTTAAATGATCCCAAGGTTTTCAAATATGCAGACAGTGGAATCCATGAGACGATCCGCAAGCTTACCGCATTCGGCATGATGAAGAACAGAACTATCGTAAAGATTGCGGGCGGTGCGAAGATGTTTGAAATGAAGGGGAGTTCTGATTTTGGAAACATTGGCCAGAGAAACGCGGCGATGGTAAAAAAGATACTGATGGAAGAAAAGCTGCGTATTGTTGCCGAGGATACAGGCGGAGCATACGCCAGGACAATGCTTTTAGATGTCTCCAACGGCGATGTAATCATACGCACGGTAGGAAAACCGGAAAAGCATCTTTAGAAAGGAGAGGATAAACAGTGGAGAAAGAAAAAGACGGAATCCTTCTTGAATCGGGAACAAATGAGATCGAGATTATGAAGTTCAAGATTCAGGGTGAATTTTATGGGATCAATGTGGCTAAGGTAAAGGAAATCATGATGGCTGCCAAGGTAAAGGCCATGCCTCATGCACATCCCGCAGTGGAGGGGATTTTCAAGCCTAGGGACATTCTGATTACTGTAATTGATCTGGGCTACTATCTGACGAACGATTATCTTGAGCATAAGGCCAGAGACTTGTTTATCGTCACGAATTTCAATAAGATGACTGTGGCGTTCCGTGTTCAGAGCATTGAGGGCATCAGCCGTATCTCCTGGCGGGATATCCAGAAACCGGATAAGACATTGACGCATGGAGAAGAGGGCGTGGCGACTGGTATTGCCCAGTGCGGCAAAGAGCTTGTTACAATCCTTGATTTTGAGAAAATCGTGGCAGAGATCGCGCCGGAAACGACAATTCAGCTTTCTGAGGTGGAAAGGATGGGCGACAGGCCGCTCTGTGATAAACCGCTTGTGATTGCTGAGGACTCGATTCTTCTTCAGAAGATGATTGACGACGCTTTACAGCGCGCTGGTTTTACCAATATCAAGAACTTTAATAACGGCCAGGAGGCATGGACATATTTAAAGTCTGTTAAGAACGACTCCGATCTTTATGATAAGGTAAGCCTGATTATCACAGATATCGAGATGCCGGAGATGGATGGACACCGCCTGACAAAGCTGGTAAAGGACGATCCAAGGCTGAAACATCTGCCGGTAGTTATTTTCTCATCCCTGATCGACGATCAGATGCGGATCAAGGGAGAAGATTTGGGTGCTGATGAACAGCTCACCAAGCCGGAGATCGGCAATCTGGTTCATGTGATTGACAGACTTTTGGACCGTTTCGAAAAGACGAGGGAAGGCCTGCAGGAGTAATTCCGGCAGGCTATCGGAGGTTTTGGCAGTGAAGACACGAATTACCGGAGCTTTATGCGTGCTTGTGGCTGCTGCGCTGGTCCCATGTCCGGCATACGCCAATACTTGGGAACGTTCAGAGAAAGGAAACCGCTGGATGTATGTTTCCGACGCGGGTGATCCTGCAACAGATGAATGGATTGACGAGGATGGAAAGCAGTATTATGTAGATTCCAGCGGTTACATGAAAACCGGATGGCTGAAGGATAAAGAGAGCGGCAACGAGTACTATTTCGGGGACGACGGAGTCATGTGGTCGGATGCGTTTACACCGGATGACCGTTATGTGGGCCCGGACGGACGCCGTGTAACTCCTTATGATACATACAGGAAAGCAGTAAAGACGCAGCTCAAGAAATCGCTTAATAGCAAAAAAAGCAAAGAATCTGTGCCGCAAAGGTATTTTCTGCTGACAGATTTGAACCAGGACGGTTATCGGGATCTGGTGATTGCTGAGTGGCTTACAGAGGTGACTGATGGGGCCGCAGCCACGCCTGTAGCCGAAGATGTAGGAACAGTGCCTGGAGCGGCTGCAGAGGCTTCTGTGCAGAATGGAACCGTTATCCCGGCAGGAGGCAGACTGATCGAGATCTCTGTGTGGGATCCGGAGGAGGAAGAATTTCAGCTCGCTGCTGAATTTGAACAGACGGATGACTGGCAGCAGCATGCTCTTTATTTCGATCCGCAGGAACAGGGCATCTGGATGGAAACAATAGAACGCGGAGGCGATATCCGTTTATTTCAGATGGCAAACGACACTCCGATACTGGAGAATGTGTGGAGCTTCACAATGGATTTCGATGAATGGGGTGGTCCGGTGTATTACCGCAACGGAGTCGAAGAAGACAAGGAGGTCTGGGACCGTGAGCTTGCCTTTGCGCGGCAGGAAAGGGGAAATACACCTCTGTCCGGTTATCTTTCCGTTACGGAGGAGAATATAAGCAGCCAGGTGGATCTCATGCTGAGTGAAGAAGAGCTTGACAAATGGGAGCCAAGAGACTGAGATATGGAACTTATCGGGAGATAATCTCCAAAAAGAGAAGAAGTGCTTCTGGCCGTGAGCGATTACCAATGTTACAGGGGCTGTAGTACATGCGTTTTGTGTACTACAGCCCCTTCAACTATGGCTTTTTCACGGTCTTTTTGCGCCAGCAGTATTATTTATGACGCGGATTTTCACGAACCTTATTGCAGGCCTTGATGATCTCTGTCAGCATGTAAATCTTATATTTGCTCTCATAATAGCTCAGAAGCGGAGAAAGGGAATCTTTGCTGGTGACAACATATTTGGAGGGAAGGCCCGTCAATGTAAGAGCACATACGTCGGCCATGCAGCGGGTACATTTGCAGACATTGTACTGTTCCAGATAACTATCCATATTCTGACGCAGAATAAGCTGCTCCATAACATTGACGAAATGATATTCATTATTAAGGAGGCGGCTGCTGATCTGGCTTTGGGGGATGATAGACTGAGGCGTTGCTTTCACAGGCACTTCATCCATCTGCGAGGATTCAGTCTGCACCGGAGTGTTTGCATTCGGGGCATCCTGAGAAGCGGAGCTTTGCTCCTGTATATTACTGTCTAAAGCGTCTGCAACGTCTGCCAGCGGCTCCTGTGCCGTTGTATCGGTATTCTGTACTGTCGCCGGAACCGCCTGTCCGTCCGTTGATACGTCAGCCGTCTGAGCAGCCTGTATGTCCGCTGATGTGTCAGCCGTCTGGGCTGCCTGCCCGTCTGCTGATATGTTAGCTGCCTGGTCTGTCTGACCGCCGGCTGCCGGTACATCTGCTGCCTGATTTTCCTCCTTTAACTCCTCAGAAAGCTTATTTAAAATCTCCTGTGATACCCGGTCATTGATGCTGCCCTCGTCTACTACTGTCACCTTCTTCGGAGCGGCGGCGTGGGAAGAAGCGCCATTTTGGGGCGCAGCGGCCGTGGAGGGCTCGTTCGCCTCTGAGGAAGAGCCATTGGTCAGAAGATCCATAACATGGGAAGTTTTATTCGTTTTCTTAGGCATGATTTGTTACCTCCTTTAAATGGATAGCAGGCGCGATTTCGTCTAAAAACGCCAGATAGTCCTTTACCGCTGATGAGCGGGGATTATAGGAAAAGATGCTCTCGCCGTGGGCCGGGGCTTCTGCGACCGCCACGCCGGAGCGGATTTTCGTATCAAAAACCTTACAGTTGATCTGCTTTGCAAGCTGCTCGGCCATTTCAAGCACATCGCGTGATAACAGAGTGCGCGCGTTAAAGCGGGTCAAAAGGATTCCCAGGACATTCAGTCCCGGATTGAAGGTATCGCGCACGGTTTCGATCGTTTCCTTAAGCTGCGCCAGGCCTACAAGGCTCAGGATATCGGAAGCCATCGGAATAATCAGAAAATTGGAAACAGAATACGCATTGACCGTCAGAAGATTCAGGGCAGGCGGAGTATCAATGACAATATAATCATACCGGTCGATCACGGGAGCGATTGCATTTCGCAAAATATACTCACGATTGGCCGCCGGAAAGCTCTCCAGGCCGCTGCTGCTCAACGTAATATCAGAAACAAGCAGATCGCCGTACTCACTCTCAAATAAAGCGTCCTGAATCGGGACAGTGCCTTTTAGGACGTCGAGGACGGTATAACGGCTGTCCATACCCGCACCAAGGCAGAACCCAAGGTTGCCCTGAGGGTCAAGATCAATACCCAGAACCCTTTTGCCCGCGAGAGCAATACCCGAGGCAATCGCCGCGGATGTAGTGGTCTTGCCGACTCCGCCTTTCTGGTTTGAAACTGTAATAATAATTGACAAAACGATACCCCCAAATGTAAAATTATTAGAATGATTTTCTCAGATATTGTTTTTATTATATCTCATGTCGATAAATAAGTACAGATTAAAAACAACTTTTTTTCTGAGAAATCCGCTGGAATATGAAGCATTCATACGCCGGTTCCGGCGCCTGTCAGGCTAATTCCGTCATCTGCGGTCCTGCCGGTCCGGACGACGAAAGAATGCCGCGGTTTGCCGGACCGCTTTGCGGAATGTAATACAAATTTAAGAAAAATGCTCGCTGCGGATATTATTTTTACAGGGTATCATGTCGATAAATAAGTATAGATAAATAATGATTTTTTCAAGGTATTTGTTAAATCCGGCGCGGCCATATGGCCTTTTTCTCTGCGTTTGGCGCAGACAGGAGAAGAATCCAGGCCATGACGGATATTCCCGGTCTGGATGTCATACCCCGCAGACACGGGCCGAAATGCAGGGATGGCGTTCATGAAAGAAAGGAGATAAAGAAGTGGCAAGTTTATCAAGCAGTTCAAGCGTATCCGGATCAAGCAGTCTGGGTAATACCGCCCTCAGAGGATTTGGCGGTATGGCGTCCGGTATTGACCGTGACGCCATCATCGAGCAGATGACATTGGGTACGACTACAAAGATCAACAGTCAGGAAAGCGCGATCACGAAGCTGGAGTGGAAACAGGAGATCTACCGCGGAATCAGTGATAATATCCTGGATTTATATGACAATTATTCCAGCTATACCTCATCCTCAAATCTGAAGGATCCGCTTTTCTTTGCCAAGAATATTATTACTGCCATCGGCAAGGAGACATCGACCAAGTTTGTTTCCGCGACAGGAACGTCGCAGCTTACAGGCAGCGTTTCGATTCAGGCGGTCAGGCAGCTCGCCACGTCCAGTGTGCGTAAGTCAGAAGAGCGGACGGATGGAAAGATTGAGACGAGTCTCAATAACCTCAGCAAGACGGTATGGCAGGAGTCTCTGTTAGCGGGCGGGAGACAGTTGCGGTTTGGGCGCTATGATGCCGACGGCAATCTTGAGAACGGAACCACTCAGGTATTTGAACTTCCAACATCTTATAAGAACGATAAGGGAGATACCGTAGAGATCGACTATTTCCCAACAGACGAAGCAGGTTACAAAAAACTGGCAGAAGATTTAAATAAGGCTCTGGGAGAGTCAAAGGTCAATTTTAATGGCGAGAAGATTTCAGATGCGATTGAATTTCAATATGATGCAAATTTAAAGCAGATGAAAATTAATGTAAAGGCTCCGAATAAGCTGGGCGGCTATGCGATTCAGAGCAACTCGTCCGCTTTGGAGGGACTTGGATACAAAGGCTCTACCGGCGGTACCGGAAAGATATCAATTGATGATTACAATAATAATCTGAATGATTTCGGCAGCTCCGTCGTAAGAGATGTAAATACTCTGGAATATTTATCCGGAAAGAGTATGAAATTCAGCTATGACGGGGTACAAAAGGATATTACGCTCCTGACGAAGGAGGAAGCGGAAGCGATTCGAAACGGCCAGTGGACGATCTCGGAAAAGAAGAAGCAGGAAATCAGGGATAAGCTGACGGCAAACAAACAAGAATTAGAAAATAAATATGATTTAAACACAGCTGACGGCAGAAAAGCGGTAGGAGATATCCTTGATTCACAGCTGAAAGCGGAATATACGAACGAAAAGCATGCGGAGCTGATTGAGAATGCAAAAAAGGCGTTAAAGGATCAGGGAATCGAGGATCCCAGCGAAGAACAGATCATCAAACAGGTGAGAAAAGATCTCAACCTTAGTCCGGATGGTCCGGATAAAGACATTGATGACGAGATTGAGAAACTCGTAAATCAGCGGCTCGCAGATTTCAAGACGAATAATGCTGCTGAATACGAGGCGAAGGTTCAGACAACGCATGATAACCTGGTGAAGGTTCAGACAGAAGAAGAAGCGTTCGCTATGGAGCAGATGCGTTCCAACATCCAGACCCGTTTAGACCGCGCGTTTGGTAAAGACGCTGTGAAGGCCGAGCTGACAGACGACATGAGTCTGGCATTTTCCACGAAGGCCGATTCCACGGTCTCTGTCAGTACAGACGATGTAATGCTTTTATTCAACATGGGCATCAGAAACGGTGAGTCGAATAAGGTAAATACAAACGGAACGCTGGATCAGTCTGCATTAAAGATTGATATTAATGATAAAAAGTACTCGGATGGACTTGTCATTAATGGCGTAACGATCGGCGGAATTGATGAATATACTTCCATCGGTACGATTATGTCGAAGATCAATTCCTCGAATGCAGGCGTAAAAGCGACCTACGTAAGCGCGACAGGCCAGTTCATGCTGGTATCGAGCGAGACAGGCGCCGGAAGAGAGATCAGCCTGGATTCTAAGCTTGCTCAGGATTTATTTGGCATGAAGAATGATGCTGGTGAGTATGATAAAGACCTTGGTATGACTGATGGTAAGAATGCGGTTATTGACGTCAGCTACGGTAACGGCGTGACGGTTCAGATGGAGCGCGCCTCCAATACCTTTAATCTTGAGGGATTAACTGTAACTGTGTCAGGAACATTCGGCGGCAAATACACAGACCCGAATGATAAAGACTCCTGGGTTGCCGACACTTCCGAATCCGTTTCCTTCAGCGCCAAGGCCGACGTAGATAAGGCTGTTGAGAAGGTAAAGGCATTCTTCGAGGCTTTCAATGAGATCGTTACCGAGGTCAACACTCAGGTCACGAGCCGTCCCGATAAGTCATATGGCCCTCTGACAGAAGCTCAGAAGAACGAGATGAGCGATAAGTCTATCGAGAACTGGGAGAAGAAAGCCAAGACAGGACTGCTCAATAACGATTCAACGATTCGTGAACTGAGCATGTCGATCCAGTCCATTTTCTCACAGGTGATGAACAATGGCGCCAGCTATGATGATTTAAAGAAGATCGGTATTTCCTATTCAGACAATCCCAAGGACGGCGGAGTTCTGGTTTTTGACGAATCTGCATTCCGCAGCGCGATGGAGACGGATCCGGAGTCAGTTTCCAAGATCTTTACCGGCGGCGGCGAGGTAAAGAAAGGCCTGATGCAGGTCGTTGAGGATACCTTCACCCCATATGCTACGAGATTTGCCAGCAGAAACAGCAGCCCGGGCTCCAAGACAGGCGGTTCCTACGGTCGTCTGATCGAGGAAGCCGGCTCCGAGAAGATTCCGACATCACTGTTAAAGAACCAGATTTACAGACAGATTGAGGATAAAAAGACTCTGATCCAGCAGCTTAAAGATAAGCTTAAGACAGAGCAGGATCGTTATATCAAGCAGTTCTCTACAATGGAGTCCCTGATTAGTCAGATGAACTCCCAGTCAAGCTGGCTGGCCCAGATTACAGGCTAATCCCGGCGCGGAGGAGACTCTGCAAAAGGCAGTAACCTTTCAGGCCGGGGCTGCTGCAAGAGAGACAGGTATCCAGACGATACAAAACTCTTTGCAGCAGCCCCGTATCCTGAATCATATTTCTTTTTAAAGAGAGGAATTAAATGAACGGATACAATCTATACAAAGAAAAAAGCATTTATTCCATGTCAGGCCCGGAACAGCTGTTGCTGATATTTGATGAAGCGATCCGCCGCTTAAAAAGGGCGGAGTATTCTCTGAAGGATAAAAACTATGACGATTTTGACGACTGCGTGACACGCACGAGCCGGATTGTCCGCTATCTGACAGATATCTTGGATATGGAGCAGCCGATCAGCAGAGATTTGAGGCGGATTTACAATTATCTTGTCTATGACTTAAGTATGGTAAAGGCTGGCAGGGAAAGAAGGCAGGATGAGCTGGGACGTATCCGTCATATTCTCTCAGAGCTCAGAGAAGCGTTTGATGAGGCGAGCAAGCAGGTAAACGACATGCATATTGTAAAGGAAAGAGAGAGACGAGGGTAAGAGTCTATGGAGGACGCGACGCAAGGCAAGCTCGATACGGCAAGAATTATGGTCCTGCTGCAGAGAAGATACGGCTCTGTGAGGGAGATTGAGAGGCTGACCGGGGAACTGGCACAGGCATTTGAGCGTAATGACGAAATATCTGCCAACATGCTTTTAGAGATGCGTGCGGAGGAAATGGAGAAGGCCGATTCCTGCATGGAAGAGATCTGGCAGATGGGAGAGACAGACAGGGAGGCTTATGAGAGACTCCATTCGCTGGTTGCATCTGATCTGTCTGAGTTTGTCGCCAATGATGTAGAAGAGAATAAGATCTACGAGATTCGTCAGAGAACCTGTGCGATTCTGCAGGAGCTGAGGGCGGCTGACCAGAGACTTAACAAGCGGATCGCTGGTAAGAAATCCTATTATGGTGCAGAGGCAGAGAAACAGGAGACCCCGCAGAGAGCATAAAAAGAGCAGACGCTCAAAGAGAGATGATATATGAATCAATTATTGTATGAAGGGCGTACCCTGGTAGGGATGGTATCTTCCATCATCCGCCAGGATACGCTGCATGTTTTATATAACAGGCTTGACTGGGAGAGAATGTTCCGCCTGGCGGACAATCATAAGATAGCCAATATCGTTTATCTTGGAATCTTGGGGAAGGGGGACGCTCTGCCGGATAAGTGGCGGGAGCGTTTTTTCGAACGCTACCAGGAAGCGCTCCTGTTTGGAGAAAATTGCAATGAATCAGTGAAAGAGGTGCTCACATGGCTGGATATGCGGGAAATTTCCTGTACCGTTCTGACCTCATGTTCCGTCAGAGAGTATTATCAAATACCAGAGACAGCAGGGAACAATCCGCTGCAGCTTTTGTTTGATGAAGGGAATTATTATCTGGCGAAAGGATATCTTATTGATCTGGGATACGAGACCGATCAGATCTATAAGGGATATGGAGAAAGAATGCGCCGAACGTCAGGCGTCTCCGTTGTCCTGTATCATAAACTACCCTTCCGGACATCGAGATACAATAAAAATATAGTCAAAATTATCGAAACCTCTTACATAGAAGAACCATATCAGAATATCAGGATCCTTCCATTAGAGAGTGAATTCTTGTACCGGATGGTTCAGGCAGCTTACAATTATGTGACGGATGAACTGACAATACGGGAAGTATTGGATCTCCAGCTCTGCCATAAGGCTTGGCGGGCGAAAATTGAGGAAGAGATGCTCTGGAAACGGCTGGCTGATTTCCGGATTGACGAGCTGGCAGAAAA
The DNA here is from genome assembly GCA_009917545.1 of bacterium 1XD42-76. GTDB lineage: Bacteria > Bacillota > Clostridia > Lachnospirales > Lachnospiraceae > QZDW01. The sequence continues at coordinate 128,935 of QZDW01000002.1, read as the reverse complement.
AATACTACGAATCTCATACATGTGGTTTGGCGATAAAAAAGATAATTATTTTCAGACACCGCTCGAAGATATGAGTGTTTATGATATCCTTGAGGACAGACTACTGACAAGAGGAATCACAAACGCTGAGACAGACGTTCAGGCTCTTAAGCTGAGTAAGGCGATACAAAGGGAGATCAGGAAGGAGCGGCGTAAGGAAGACAGAGAATATTGGAAGAGAAAGATTACAGAGCAAATGGGGCAGATTAAGAGAAAACTTAGCTGGGTATTCCCGGATTATCACTATATGTCCTCCATTTATCCTGTTTTGGAGAAAATTCCGGCGCTTCTCCCGGTATTTTGGCTCGTGAGAGGAGGGCGGCTTTTGCTTCGCTCTCTGATTCCCTGATAACAAAGAGTATATAGGATCGAATCTGACCTGGATGTCCTTCTTTTTTACGTACAATCTTTCACAATAGAAAATGAAAGGGGCTGTTGCAAAACAGTAGCTGTATACAAAATATGGTTTTGAAGCTCATAAGTCTCAGCCATATTGTATGTCAGTTGTATTTTGCAATAGTCCCTTTCAAATTTTACAATATAGTAAAACATAAAAAAAGAAATTTAATATCATAATTGCGGCGGTTCATCCATATGGTCCGACACGATAACCGAACGCTCCTCTGCATGATCTGACAGAACAGTTGAATGATCCGATGCAGACAGATCATTTGATGTCTGTGTCGCCCGATTTTTAAGAATAGACTGCAACAGCATTACAGAACCAACAGAAGGCGTCAATGCTGTTTTATTCGTCTGTTCTACTTCGGAAAGTTCTTCCCGCAGGATAGACACTTGTTTTGGCGCGTCAATTGCCAGTCTTACGCCGTCCGCCGCACATTCTATGATAGTAATTCGGATGTTGTCTCCAATCAGAAGACTTTCGTTCTTTCTACGTCGAAGTATCAGCATGATGTTTCATCTCCATTTGTCGAATTAGCGATTGTCGGGAAAGAACGCAGTTCATGACGGTGTCCATAAGAAGAATTTTCCAGAATCACCTGGATCCCACGCCGCGTCTGTGGATTGATTACCAGGGGACATTTTAAATTAACAGTATTTTCCAGATAATTTTCTTTCACTACACAAATAGAATAGTAGGAAAGCTCCGAATTGTCCTTTGCTTCCAGACATGCAAGCTCTTCAGGCGATAACGCGGGAGAGTAGTCCGGACAAAGTAAAAACGGATTAATCAGTGCAAATTCTACCTTGGAATCCTCTGTTGACAGCATCAAGAGCATGGAATCGTCGCCTTCATTTAAACACAAAAGAAGATATTTTGTGAGCTTGGGAAATCCGAAAATACCATCAGAAAATATAAATAGATCTTTTGCTTCATATTCCACGACGCCATAGTCTGTTTGTATTGTCATACCGGTTTAACACTCCTATGTGAATAAATTGATATTTCCGCCGGAAGGATTACTGCGGGGAGGAACATAATTAAAACCGCCGATATATTCGACGTGTACCTGCGGTCTCTGGGTAATGATTGTCATGACGAGAGGCGGGAGATAGGTAAGGTCTCCCCGTGCGACCCGCATCTCAAAAGAACCGCGCTGAGCAGTATAGTTGGAGCTGGTCTCAAGAGAAACATCCCGCTGAACCGTTTCTGGTGCAGAGGCGACCACGGCCGCTGCTACATCTGATGCCGCTGCATAACTTTCCGCTGGAATTTGGGAAGCAGGCGAAGGCGCTGCCGGAGCCGGGGCAGAATACTGCGGATGTCTGGAAGCAAGATTCTGTATCGGCTCGCTTGGAACCTGCGGCGGCTGAATCGTACTTTTAGAAAAGGCGTGATTAATGCGTGTAATGTCCGTAACGGAGGCTGATCCCTGCACGCCTGGGGTTGAGTTGCGCATCGCCATATGCCGGGCGATAGCTTTCCGCCTTTCCATATCTACAGAATCGGAATTGACTAACCGGGCATTTTGAGTAAACCGTGCCATCTGGATAGGTTCCGATGTGATCTTAATGAGCAATTCCATAAATAGCCCCCTTTCTGAAAATTAAATCATATTTCAGAATATATGCACGACCACGGAATATGTATATAGGTACAGAAAATACATATTCCGTGAATCAGGTAAAACATAAAAATACGATCAGCTTATAAAATCAAAGAGGGAAGAACCCATAATTTTTGAACCCACCTGCAGAGCTGCATTGTAAGAATACTGGTTATTGAACATTTCCATGATTGCCTCATAAGGATCGGCTCCCAACTTATCCTTATACTGCTCTTTCAGAGAATCAGAAAATGCATTCAGCTTTGTCTCCATTGTCTCCAGAAGCTGATATTTATTGCCCAGATCGGAGTAAACAGTGGTAACGTTCTGCTCGGTCGCGGACATTTCCTCAATCGTCTGTCCGAGCGTCTCGATTGCTTTCGCTTTCTTGGCGCTGACCTCGTCGCTTTCATTATGGCTGGCATCCTCGTATTCCTGAATCGCGAGCGCCGCCTTGCCGATAAGAGCAAAAGGACTCTTGTTGAGACGCTCCAGTATGAGATCCTCTGCCTTATTTTGACCATCTTGCGCTATAACCGTATCCGAACTGAGTCCGGTGAGGACATTCAGACCGCCGGTATAGGTATCCAACAGGGTAGAACGATCGCTGATCAGACCATAACCGATATCAACACGGCCCTGTTCAGACATAGCTTTAACTACCTTATCCATTCCGATTTTGTCAACAATATTGTATTTGCCATCTCCCTGATATTCGGCAACCGGCTGGCCATCTACAGAGATATCAAAGGCATAGTCCCCTTTCCCGTCAGGATCATGATCTTTAAAGGTCATTGTAAACTCTGTCGGTTCCTTCTCGCCTGGGAATGTATGGCGGTAGGTCAGCGTCATTTCCATTTTTTCCATATCTGCATTCATGGAAAACGGAGTCGTATTGACGTCATTTCCGCCGTATACATAGAAATCTTCATACTGGGTATTGAGATCATTGACAACAAGCTGCAACTTTTGCAGTAAGTCTTCTTTATGAGTCCTGATATCAGACTCGCCGGTAGAGGTGGCAGTTCTCGCATAGATAACTCTCTGTTTGGCCTCGGAAAGAACTGACTTGATATCCCTGGCTCCCAACTCCTGCTGATAAATACGGTTTTGGATATCCGTTAAGAGCTGGAGCTTGCTCTGTGCATCCTGGTGCTGATTATCCATTTTTTTACCCGCATAATAGGCAAGAGGATTATCAGCCGCTGTTTCATACGCCTTTGAGCTGGAAATCTTATTGAAGCTCTTATTAAGCTGGGAATGTACTTTATTGAGTGAAGATGTATAATTTCGATACATGGATGAATTTACTACACGCATATGAAATACCTCCGTAATATATTGCTGCTGGCATGCCAACAAGAATCTTACCATTGGCATGCCATGTGAAAACCTGATTGTGTCTGTGCTTTCTGTTAAATTTATCAATTGGACAGGACTTTGGCTAATTTTGAAAATACAGATTAACGTCCTACCAGGCCGGTATTATTAATCAATGTATTCAATGCCTCGTCAAGAGCTGTCATCAGACGCGAAGCCGCATTATATGCGGACATATAAATCATAGTATTGGAAGCTTCCTCATTCAGGCTGACTCCCGATACGGAATCACGGGAGTTCTGGATTCCGTTTAATACGGTAACGTTGGTCTTAAGCGCCACCTGATTGTGGTAGGAATCATTTGCCAGGACTGTAGAAGCGTGGTTCATATAGTCGGCAAAAGAATTGTTGCCTAAGTTAATTTCAATTGGTTTTCCGTTAGCATCTTTAAGGCCTTTAAGAATATCTTGTACGGAATTAATTGGGTCACCATTAGCATCAAGTCCATATTTTGTTTTCATGGCTTCCAGAAGATTCAAAACAGTGCCGTTGGAGTTCTTTCCGCCATCCTCGTCCGTTCCAACTTTACTGACTGTGACAGTTCCGCCGATCCATCCACTGCTGATACCAATATTGCCGGCAGTGATATCTAATCCATCAGTGTATGTTCCCGTATCTCTGTTGAATAACAGGAACTGGGTGTCGTCCTTAGGCACATTTGGATCTGTCGAGGTTCCATGAATATTAATTTCATTCATTACAATGGCGAAATTGCGCGCCAGGGTATCGAGCTGATCTCTATAGTAATCATATCCCTTTACATCGTCAAGGTTTGCCGTTGCTCCGTCTTTCCAGAGCATATCGAGACTGGCCTGAATGGAACCGGAATCGCTGGGAAACTGAGTGCCCCCAGCAGCGGCATTTTTATTGAAGTCAACCGTCGTAGGGTTAGCATTTTCTTTGCCGTCCTTATCAAAATGAGCAGCTGTAAAGGTAAGCTTAATATTTTCGGGACTGACGCTGCCATCAGGATTGGGCGTAGCATCAATCGAGAGCTTCCCATAATTCTCTTTGTCTATTTCGCCATTCCCATAGGAACCTTCGACGAGGACAATCTTCTTTTTCTCCTTTAAACCGGTATTTGGATCAACAGACTCATAGACCATCTCGACTCTCACGTCATCGGGCCATTCTTTCTTACCAAGAATATTGCCCTGTCCATCGAGATGATATTCTTCACTCAGGTCAGGTTTAGTCGGATCAGTATTATCAATCCCATCATGATTCACATCTTTATAATAAGTAACCTCGATCGGAATATAACTGGCTAATTGATCGAGCAGCATATTCCTCTCATCCATCAGCTCCAGACTTGGCTGGCCGTGGATCTGGTTTCTTTTAATCTGACGGTTTAAGTCGCCGATCTGACGAAGCATGTCATTGATCTGTTCCACCGATCCGTTTTCGCTCGTACCTTTTCCGGAAAGCTTGGAATACTCGGCCTGCTCGGCTTCGTCGAGTTTCCTAGAAGCTTCATTGAGCAGATTTGTCAGCGCCTGCATTCTGGAACGCAGCTCCGACTCATAGATCGGATTGACTACATGGGACGGATCGGACATGTTCTCCAATGAGGACTGAACATTGTCGAAAGCTTGCCGGATACCCTCGATACTCGTCTCGTCGAGAAACTCTGAAAGCTGGTCGAGGGAGGTCTGCATGGAATCCGTATAACCGGAGCGATACATCTGGTTTCTGTACTGCATATCAAGATAGGGATCCCGAACCTGCGTTACTTTATCCATATGTACGCCAAAGCCAACCGAGATCTCCGAACCGTTCATATAGTGGGAGATGGGGTTGGTGTAGTTTAAGCTGGACACCTGAAGCTGCTGTCTGGTGTAGCCTGCCGTATTCATGTTAGCCAGGTTCTGTCCGGTGATATCCAGACGCTTCTGGCTGGCCTGTATCGCGGATAACGCGGTCGAAAAACCCGCGAACGTTGCTCGTACCATAATTTGTCCTCCAAATATTTACTTCTGACTTTTAATGCTTACTTCTATAAAAAATGAATTCTATTTTAGAAATGTCATACATATTTATTTTGAAGCTTTGTGTGGGGCAGGGCTTCAGAACTGAGATTGCCCGAATTATCATAGGAGGCGCCATGCTGCCTTGCAATCGTGGTCTGAATCTCGTGGAGCCGGACCTTTATGATCTTTTCCGCTGCCTCCCTGGCCTGCTCAAGCCGCTTTAACTGACGCTCAAGCTCTGAAAACAGAGGGCTTAAAAGCTCAGTCTCGTCAGACGACGTTTTCTCAAGAATCTGCCGGAAGGTCAGAGATTTCCAGCCAAGTGATTCGGCAAGCTTAAGCCTGTGCTGCTCCAGCCCGCGTAATTTAAGGATGTGCGCCTGTTCTTCCTGTATAAAGCCGTCAAGCTGTCTGTGGCGGCCTTCTGAAGCGGCTTCGGCTTTTGCCTCTTCAATCTCTGTTATGCGGCCTGCTGTTGCAGTCAGATCGCGGATGACAGCGGCAAAATCTTCCAGTGTTTGATGTGCTGTCTGGCTCAATCGTTTATCTTCCTCCCGTCTTTTGAAAATGAAATGCGTACGGCCGGTAACAGAAACCAGGCTGATACCAAAGCATCAGCCCAGTCCGAGAAGCCGTCCGGCGATCCGCTGGGGATCCGGTTGATAGGTGCCGTCGGCAATCCGGCGGCCAAGTTCCTTTACACGCTCCGGATCAGCTCCGCCTGAAATCTGTGCGGAGGTCTTTCGCGCCAGCATCCGGGCAAAAGTTTCGTCATCGTCCGGCGCAGCCTGTGGTCTGCGGATATTGACTGTATCGTAATCCCCTTTTGCACTTCCAGATTGGGGCATGCGTTTGCGCATCGCGGGAGCTGGTGAACGGTAAGCAGGATTCACGCTCTGAAATGTAATGTTCATAATCTACCTCCCTTCTACTCTTACTTCAATTATCGGCATTTTTTAGGGAAGGATAACAGCGGTTTGCAAGTTTTTGCAGGAACTGCCTGAAAAATAATATGATTTTGCCACACTTTGCCACCTTGTATAAACAGCAAAAAGATAATATAATACAATCAGCCATATAAATTAAAGTCAAAAGTCTAATATTAATTTAAAATGCGACGATATACAAAAATAATACTGTTTTTACGCAGAATATTTATGATCATCACAGCCGGACAGTATAAGGGGACGTCTTTCGGGACAGATATATGGAATGGCTGAGACCAGTGGATTCGGGCGGAAAGCTTGCATTTTTTTGCATATGTGGAGCAACAGGGCTTTATATGCAGGGTGTGAGCGTTCGGTCTGTTTCGTGTATTCTCCTTGGATGGCCGCAGCGGACCGTGGTGATACGGCCGATGGATTTTTGCTTTAAGAATTTCAGATAGAACAGGGGCTGGAGGGCATATGGCGAATATTTTACAGGTGACAACGCCGAATCTGAATACAGACAACAGGAATATATTGAATCCTCAGGATCCGCGCAGCGGGGCAGGCGCACAGTCCGTCCATAATCCCGTAGATCCCACGCGGGTCGTGCGGGCCGACGGACGTGACGGAGAACAGTCGGGGAATGCGGCGCAGGAAGCCCCGTTTGGCGTTATCAATTATGAAAGTAACTATGGAGCGTTTATTAAAGGCCTGATTGAAGAAGGGGAACTTACCGGCGCTCTGGAACGTCTTTTATTTTCGTCCGATATGGCGGGAATCGGCGAGGCGGGCCGCGCCGAGGTGGGAGCTTTGGTGGAGAAGCTTCTGCTCTCTGTGCGTATGGATTCCCCGCAGGATTTGGTTGAATTCATACAGGGGCAGAGGGATTTGCAGGCAAGGTTTACGGGCGACTTTTTCAATAAGCTCCGCTCTATACTGTCGCAGAATCCGTCGGAGGGCCTTCGTGATACGGCGTTAAGCTTTCTTAAGGTGTTTAATGATTACTCGTCCGGCCCGCATCTTCTTCAGCAGATGCATTCTTTGATGGAAGATATTGAGCATCTTTTGTTCCGTTCCTATCGGGCAGAGTTCAGGGAGCTTGCAGATTCTCTGGACTGGCAGGCGGCAAACGGGGAGACTGCGCAGAACGCGGGGCTTTTAAATGACAGGATGATCCCGTTTTTGGCATCCTATATTTCCCGTACCCATGATTATGGGCCGATTCGCGAGGCTACGATGCTTTTGATTTTCCACGCGGTGCGGTATCAGAACGGGAATAAGGGCAGGCTGCTGAAGTTCTTCGGGAATATGATTCATGACAGGGATTTTGCCCGTTTGTTTAAAGGGGATGCCAAAGCCAGCCTCATGGCGCTTTTAAGGTCGGGCGAGAGGGATACACAGCGTCCGGCAGATCTGGAAGAGGCGATGGCTGCCCTGGAGGAGGAAGGGCGTACGGAGGGCGACAATTCTGTCAGCTTCCGCGGGATGTTTTCTGAGGATTCGCCCGAAGAGACTCAGGAAGCAGGGGAACATGTAAATGCCGGCGAGGAAGGTCCGGAAGAAGAGACGGACGTTGCCATGCCAAGAGAGGATATCCGGGGCAAAGACAGGCCGGATGCGCAGACGCCTGCAAATTCACGCGGCCTCCCGGGCGCCAGTACGCAGCATCCGATGTCGGGATTTGCCGACGGTCTGAGCGGTCTTTTATTAAAAGGAGCGAACGGACAGGCGGGACTGGAACATGTACAGCAGTTTTACACCATCATGAACGGCATGCTTTTGAACGAGAGCGTCTATATGCCTCTCCTTCATTTTATTCTTCCTTTTCAGTATGAGGACAATAATGTAATGTCGGAAATGTGGGTGGACCCGGATGCCAGAAAGGATAATAAAAATGACGCCAGAAAGATTAAGGTCTTTCTGAAGTTTGATATCCAAAGCCTGGGTAAATTTGAACTTTTGATGACTCTGCAGGATCATGAGACGAGAATGCAGCTTCTCGTGCCTCCTCACATGGCAAAGCAGGAAAAGAAGATCCAGACAGAGGTGGCCGACATTTTAAAGAAAAATAATATCCGCTTCAGTCAGCTTCTGATACGTGAACGTGTCCGTGACAGGCGCGTAGACGAAGTTTTTCCGGAGATACGGGAAAAGGAGAGGACAATCAATGTCAGAATTTGATGATTTGATGCGGCAGAAGGCCGTAGCGCTCAAATATAATCCGGACAAAAACGGTGCGCCTGTGATCGTTGCTTCCGGTATGGGATATCTTGCCGAGAAGATCACAGAGACGGCGATGGCGGCGGGAGTCCCGGTATATGAGGATGATTCCCTGGCGACGCTTTTGACCCAGCTGAAACTGGGGGCAGAGATTCCGCAGGAGCTGTATCAGGCGATTGTTGATATCTATATTTATTTCCTCGGATATGTGCCGGGCCGTGAGGAAGGAGAAACGGCACAGACGGACACTGCGCCTGCCGGGACTGAGGACGGCGGAGGCCTGGCCGGGGATGCGGAACAGGGTGCGGGAGATTTTTACGATAATATGAGCTCCGGGACTGCCCAGACGCGCCCTGAGCGCAGCGCCGCTTCCAGAGCCGGAGCGCAGCATACTGCAAAGGCGCCGGGCCGGACAGCGGGAGCCGGGCAGGCATCCCGGGCGGGGCAGGCAGGCCGTAGCCAAGGTACCGGACAGGGGCTGCAGAATACATCCAAAGCGCCGGGCCGCAGCAGGGCATCCGGCCGTCAGGCTGCGCCTGGAGCGTCTGCAAGGAGCAGCGCGCAGAACGCCGGACAGGCGGGACGCGGGAATGCAGGGAGAACCGGAGCGAGAGGCCAGGGGACGCCGGGAAGGCTTCCATAAAGAAAGGAATGAAGGCCAGGAGGTTTAACAGATGTTTCAGAAAATGAGAAAGATAGAGATTGCCATACTGGCAGGGCTTTACCTGCTATGTATGCCCATACAGGTTCTGGCTGCGACAAAACCGATGAAGACAGTGAGCTTAAAGGTGACTTCAAAGCTCGAGGTGGGGAGCAGCCTGCCGGAGATCGAGATCGGTGACGGAAACGTCCAGAACGGGAGCGTTATGGTGACAGAGAACGGTTCCTATTTTACGGTAACAGAAGCAGAGTGGATTGAAAAAGCCTCTGGCACGCTGTCAACAGCAGATGAACCGCGCATGAAAGTAACTCTGGAGCCAAAGGATGTAAATGAGTACTATTTCCTGGCAAGCTATAAAGAATCCAGCGTAAAAATTGCCGGTGGCTCTTTTGTGTCGGCGCGGAGAGACGGGGATAATCTTATCGTCACGCTGCGTGTGAATCCTGTAAAGGGCGATTTTGATACGCCTGCTGACGCTTACTGGAACGAAAAGAATCTCGGTGAGGCAAGATGGAAAGAGGCCGAGAATGATTCAGGCTATTATGAGGTTCAGCTTTTCCGGGGCCAGAAGAGCGTACATAAGGTATCAAAGACAACGGCAAAGCAGTATAATTTTTATCCATATATGACAGAAGCCGGGGAATATACTTTTAAAGTGCGTGCGATTCCAGGGACGGATATTCAGTCAAAATACGGCAAACGAAGCGAATGGCTTGAGTCAGGAGAGCTCGAGATTACGGACCGCTATGTATCGGACGGGAAAGGGCAGCAGTCCTCAAAATCTTCTGTAAATAAAGCGTCAGATGAGGTCGGCTGGACTCAGGACGGAGATGTCTGGAAATATCGTTATCCGAATGGAAAACAGTGCAGAGACGGATGGGCCAGCATCAACGGCCTCTGGTACTATTTTGATAAAGACGGTAATATGTTAAACGGATGGCTTGAGCTGGGAAGGGATAAATTCTTCCTGCACGACGACGGACAGATGGCGGTCGGCTGGACCCGGTTTGGAGATACCTGGTATTACTTCCGCCCGCAGGAGGAAGAAGGAGCGGCAGTCGGCTCAATGGTGTCTTCCGGCTGGAAGGTGATCGGGGCGTATTATTACTTTTTCCATGAGGACGGCAGTCTGGCGACAGGCTGGCTTGAGCAGAATGGGAAGAAATACTATTTGAATACGCTTGATAACAGCCTGCAGGGAGCCATGTTTACGGGATGGATTAAAAGAGACGAGAAAACGTATTTTGCAGATTCCAATGGCGAGATCATAGAAGGCTGGTGTCAGATCGACGGTCTCTGGTACTATTTCTATCCGGATTCCGGAGAAATGGCAGCAGATGTCTGGATTGACGGAGTTTACATTGATGCCGAGGGCGTGTGGAGATAGTATCAATGCGGTCTATTGGCAGAAATACCAGGGCGCCATATGGCAGGAACAGACAGAAAGCGAGGCAGAACAGACAATGTGGGAAAAGATAAAATATGGTTTAAGTCAGATGGCAGCGAGGGGCTGCGCCTGTATGCTGGCAGTCCTTGTACTTGTGGCGGCAGGGAGTACTGACAGCTATGGGGCAGGCAAGTCAAAGGATTCCAGCGTAATTGAAAGCATAGCGATCAATTTCAAGACGACATTTGGCGAACCAGAGGAGATACCGGATCCGGAGATTACCATGCAGGCGACAGGATGTTCTCTGGGAGATATCCAGTTTATGACGGATTATGACAGATGGAAACCGGGGAAAAAGGTGCGTGTGGATATTACGGTCGAGGCAGAGGAAGGAAAAGTGTTCCCGACATCGCTGAACCGTACGCAATGCAAGGTAACGGGCGCCAGCTTTGTATCGGCAAAGGCGCTGGATAATACCCATATGCAGGTACGGGTGGATTATATTCCTGTGACGGTACTTGGCAAGACAGAGAGCGCCGGATGGAGCAAAATGTCACATACGCGTGCGGTATGGAAATCGGTGGACTTTGCGCCGGGATATTCCCTGATTTTATATTGTGACGATAAGGTGGTGAAGCGGACGACGTCTGAGACTGCTTCCATTGATCTGTCTGAGTATATGAAGGACGAGAACCGTACCTATTACTATGAAGTGAAGGCGATTCCGGTCAGCTCTGACGATAAAAAGTATTTTAAGGAAGGGGAATTTGTCACTTCAACGGATCAGGTGCTTGACTGGGAGGACACGCCGGAGGGGCAGGAGAGTATTAACAACAGTGGAGCATCCGGAGACGGCGGTTCGATCAAAGGGAACAATTATGTCCTCCCGGACGGTACAAAGGAAAGAAACAAGTGGAAAAAAGTTTCCGGACAGTGGTATTTCTTTGATGAGGATGGTAATATGGTCAGAGGCTGGCGAAATATCGGCGGTTTCTGGTACTATATGGCCCAGGATGGGAGTATGCAGACGGGCTGGGTGAATCCGGACGGCAGCGCATGGTATTATCTGAATGATAACGGCGAAATGTGTACGGGATGGATTCAGCCGGAGCCAGGCGTCTGGTATCATATGGATGCGTCGGGGCATATGCAGTATGGCTGGGTTGCCGTTGATGGAAAATGGTATTATATGGGCGGCGACGGAAAAATGCTGACAGGCTGGACGCAGGTGGCAGGCGTGTGGTATTATTTACATGAAAACGGCAGCATGGCAGTGAATACGACCATAGACGGCTGGTACATAGGGGCCGACGGCGTTGCACAGCGTTGACGAATAGAGGGGAGCAGATTGCATGGGATTAGTAACATCAGTAACAGATCTGGAAGCGGCAGGGCTTAAGAACAGCCGTGCTCTTCAGACAAAGAAATCAGACGGGGATTTTCAGACTGTATTCCAGACAAAATATCAAAATATGCCAGAGAGTATGGATTCTATATTTGAGGAAGCATCCGCGAAATACGGCGTTTCTTCCAATCTGTTAAAAGCGGTTGCAAAGGCTGAATCCAATTTTAACCCCAATGCCGTATCGAAGGCAGGGGCAATCGGTGTGATGCAGTTAATGCCGGCAACGGCCAGGTCGCTCGGGGTCTCGGATCCGTACGACGCCAGACAGAATATCATGGGCGGAGCCAAATATCTGAAGGAGAATCTTGAACGCTTTGACGGGAATGTAAGCCTGGCGCTGGCGGCATATAATGCCGGACCGAACAGTGTGCAGAAATATGGAGGGATACCGCCCTATAAAGAGACTCAGAATTATGTAAAAACGGTTACTTCATACATGGGAACACCGATTCATACCGGTAAAATGGTTACAGGCAGCAGCCGGTATTGTTTGGAAGGGCTTTCCTCCGGGAGTTCCTCTTTCGATTCCCAGCTTCGTCTGAGCAGCGCTTCGTCCTATAGCCAGATTTCCGGTCTTTACGGGACGTCCTACAGCCAGCTGGCGGGACTTTATGGCCTGACTCCGGGAAATGGCAGTTATTATGGTACATCCGGTTCTGATGTGCTGGGGCTTTTGCTTGGCTCTGCGGCAATGAGCGAGGATGGGGAGACAATCACCATGAGTAAGGAGAGCTTTTCCAATCTGATTCAGATTATGCGTTTACAGATGATGATGAATGCCAGCAGAGAGGTCGGTACGATTACTCTCTGATAGCTGTGAAGGATACGAAAGAATAAGGCGCAATGCTTGTTGGCTGACAATATATAAGGGGGATGAATACATATCATGACGTTAAAGGACTGTGACGGCTGCCTGGTATATGGGACGGACAACCGGCCGCTTTCCAGAGCGAGAGTAGAGATCAGCGGCGAGGAGGTTCATCTGTACTTCAACAATAGTAAGCTGCGTAGTATCAGGGTCAAAACCGTTGTGGATTTTTATGACAGGCAGCAGGGAGTGCTCAGAAGCTTTTGCGAGCTGGTAATCAAACGGAATTCCCTCCCGTCCCGGCAGAATGAGCCGTGGATGGCGGACTGCGAAATTTTGAATGTACAGGAGATCTTTCAGAGGCAGAAAGATTTGCGCGTAAAAGTGAATATCAGTGCGGAATGTATGACAGATAAGGGCTGGTTTTTTTCCGGGACGATTCAGAATATCAGTGCCGGCGGACTGTTTTTAGTCACGAAACATGCAATGAAGCCGAACGACCGTTTTTCTTTCCAGCACAATTTTTCATCGGGGCCGCAGAAAATCACTGCCAAAGTACTGAGAGTGTCAGCTTTGATGGGCGGGGGATTCGGCTATGGCTGTCAGTTTGTAAATATGTCGCTGGATTCGGAAACAGCGGTACGGAAGTTCGTTTATACCAAGCAAAAGGAAAAACTGAGGAAATAGCAGTGAAAATCAATCTGGTGATGATTGTTAAAAACGAAGAACGATCTCTGAAACGATGCCTTGAGGCAGCAAGAAACCTGGCAGATGAGATTATAATCACAGATACGGGCTCCACAGACAGAACCGTCGAAATTGCAGAGCAGATGGGGGCAAAGGTTAGTTATTTTAAATGGTGTAACGATTTCTCCGCTGCCCGCAATTTTTCCCTGGAGCAGTCGGACGCGGACTGGAATCTCATTCTGGATGCAGACGAATATGTAAGGCCCTGCAGCCGGGAATCTCTGGAACAGGCGATAGAAGCCAGAACAGGCAGGTGGATTGGCGGGATTATAAGATATGATTCCTATCATGATGAGAATGGTATCAGTGAAAGTACTTCCATACTTCCGCGCCTGCTCCCGAACGGCGTGCGTTACACGGGGCTGATTCATGAGCAGCCACAGGAGGAATGCCCTTGCTACCGTATTCCCCTGTCAGCAGACCATGACGGATATCTGTATGCGGATAAAGGAGAAAGAAACCTTCCTTATCTGGAACAGGCGGTTTCCAGGTTCCCGGAGGATTCTTATTATCAGTTCCAGCTTGCGTCCACATTGAGAAATCTGGGGCGCCTGGAGGAAAGTCTTGTGAATTTCCGGAAGTTTTACCGCTTAAGCGGGCCAAAGGACGGATTTCGTGCCGGGGGCGTTGTGCTTTATCTATATACGCTTTTAGATTTGGGTACGACGCCGCACCTTGACGAGGCGGCAGGAATTATTATGCAGGAGGAGGCGTCGCTGGGAGAATGGTCGGATTTCTGCTTCGTGTGCGGCCTCTTCTACATGAAACTTGTATTATCGGATGTACAGCGTTATATCAACCTGCTTCCCAATATTGAAGCCTGCTACCTTAAATGCCTTAGCCTGGGAGAACACCCGGAGGCAGGCGGAGTTGTGGGAACAGGCTCCTTTAAAGCAGCCTATAACCTCGGGGCCTGGTACGAAGTGTCAGGACAGACAGAGCTGGCAAAGAAATATTACCGCATGGCGGCAGAAGAAGGCTATACTCCGGCTGTGGAACGTTTGAATTCTTAAGATAATCGCCGAACTTTTAAAGACAAATGATAAAGGCTCCTTTCGGGCAGAGAATCTCACATGATAACTCTGTCTGGAGGGAGCTTTTAGTTTAGAACGTTTCCAGGTACTTGAGAAATATGAAAACTGCCCTTGAATGGCAGAGAGTTTGCCTGTATAATATAAAAAGACAGCATCTGCAAAAGCAGAAAGGAATAAAATGGAATTAAAAGCTCCGAAGTTTGACATTTCCTATCAGAATAAGGATATCGTCTCCAAATTGTTTGGGGACCGGATGAAAGGAAAACCTATGTCCCTGTTCGGATTGGAAAGCAGTCTGAAAGTTGTCGACGTCAGACCAACCAATATCCCCATAGTCCGGGCCAGAGAGCTGAGGATGGATAATCTGTTTGAGCTGGAGGATGGGAGCGTAGCGATCATCGACTATGAGAGCGACTATAAGGAAGCGAATTTTATAAAATACGGCCGGTATATTATGGATGTGATTGACCGTTATCTGAGTGAGGGAAAGGAACCGGATATCCATATGATTGTGCTGTATACAGCAGATGTGGAACATGCAAAGACATCCTTTGTACGCACAGCCTGTGACATCCGGACTGAAATCTCCTATCTGGTGAAGGCGCCGTCTGAGAAATGGATGGCAGATGTCAGGAACGGCATTTCAGGACAGAACCTCACAGATGGAGAACTTATGCATCTTGTTCTGCTCCCGCTGACATATAAGGGAGAGGAAAAGAAGCAGGAGGCGATCAGGGAATGTGTGAAGCTTGCCGTGCAGCTTTCGGATAAAGAGCAGGAGAGTTTTGCCCTGGCAGGAATTCTTACCTTTACAGATAAGATCATTGACGAGACGACGAAACGCTATATTGAGGAGGTGCTGGGAATGACACAGGTTGGACAGATGCTGATGGACAGGGGAAGGCAGGAAGGGATACAGCAAGGCGAGCTTAACAAATCAAAAAAGGTAGCTTTGAAGATGTTACGTCAGGGAGCGGGGGTGAATGATGTGTCAGAACTGTTAGAGCTTCCCGTCAGCGTGATACAAAGCTGGGAAAAAGAATCGCAGACGGCCGAGTAACCAGCCCGGCGCACGATGGTATCCTGCCATAGGATGCCCCCCCTGATGCAAACGATAAAAAATATAATGATAAACGCAAAGGAGAAAAAATGTATCAGAATTTAAACGAAGAATTATTTTCATTCATTGAAAAGAGCCCTACCAGTTTTCATGCTGTCCAGACGATAGAGAGTTATCTCGAAAAAGCAGGCTGCGAGAAGTTAAATGAAGGCAGCGTCTGGGAACTCAAGGAGGGCGGTACATATTTCGTAACAAGAAATAAATCCGCCGTTATTGCTTTCCATATCCCCTGTAAAGCGTTCACAGGCTTCCACATTGCAGCCAGCCACAGCGATTCTCCGTCTTTAAAGATCAAAGAAAACCCCGAGATGACAGTGGAAGGGCAGTATGTGAAATTAAATGTGGAAAAGTATGGCGGAATGCTCTGTTCCCCGTGGTTTGACCGTCCGTTATCTGTAGCCGGACGCGTGATTGTGGCGGATAATAATAAGCTGGAGACACGTCTTGTGGACGTGAAGCGGGACATTCTGATGCTTCCGAGCCTGGCAATACATATGAACCGGGGAGTCAATGATAATGGCTACAAGTACAATATTCAGAAGGATATGCTGCCGTTATACCGTATGAATGACTCTGAGATGGATTTTAAGACTATGATCGCGGGGGAAGCCGGTGTAGCGCCGGAACAGATCATTGGCTCGGATCTGTTCCTGTACAACAGAATGCCGGGAACCGCATGGGGAGCAGAAAATGAATTCATTTCCGCCCCGCGTCTGGATGACTTACAGTGCGCCTTCTCTTCCATGAAAGGCTTTCTCAGCAGCAGGAATGAACGCAGCGTTTCCGTATTTTGTGTGATGGATAATGAAGAGGTCGGCAGCGGAACCAAGCAGGGAGCGGCGTCCACGTTCCTCTATGATACGTTGCGCAGACTGAATTATTCAATGGGAAGAACGGAGGAGGAATACTGGACGGCGGTGGCTTCCAGCTTCATGGTATCCGGAGACAACGGACACGCCGTTCACCCGAACTATGCCGATATGACCGATCCTACCAGCCGGCCGTATTTAAACGGCGGGATTGTGATCAAACACAGTGCAAACCAGAAATATACCACAGACGCCGTTTCTGCAGCTGTAATGCGGCGGCTCTGCGAGCGGGCAGACGTTCCGTATCAGAATTTCCTGAACCGTTCTGATATGCTGGGCGGCTCAACCCTTGGAAATATTTCCAACTCCAAGGTATCGTTAAATACTGTGGATATTGGTCTGCCGCAGCTGGCCATGCATTCTCCATATGAGACGGCAGGCGCAAAGGATATGGCTTATATGGTCAAAGTATTTGAAGAATTCTACCGTTCCTGTATCCGGGTATCAGAAGACGGACATTTTGAGATTCTGTAAAATGCGGCTGCCTTTCTGACAAATGATGGAAATTGACATAAGGAAACTGACATAAGGAGACCGGCTTATTTTCATTCCGGTGGAGCGCTGTATGTCGTCATCGACGCGCCTGTCGGAATGAAAGAATTCTGATCTATCAGGGATTCCCGGAGTGCTGTCTGGCGGTGCTTTTTTGTGGGAAAGCCGATGAAAAAAACGCCAAAACGCTCTTATATAGAGGGAAGGTTTCGTCGATATAATAAACATCAGGAATGAGTTTGTATAGAAAGGCAGCAATTCTGCTTTCATGTGAAACCTGGCAGATATCGCTGCGTTTATATTGGAAGGTGGTTGGCAGATTATGATGATACAGAATAACATAGCAGGCATCAATGCTTCCAGAAACAAAGGCATTACGGAAAAAAAGATGAGAAAGTCGCTGGAAAGGCTCTCTTCTGGCTACCGGATTAACCGTGCTGGCGATGATGCGGCTGGATTAGCGATTTCTGAATTGATGCGGAACCAGATCACGGCTCTCGATCAGGCTATGCGCAATGTAAATGACGGCATCAGCATGACGAGTACGGGAGACGGCGCGCTCAATGAAGTGCACTCTATGCTGGAGAGGATGAAGACCCTGGCGATTCAGTCGGCAAATGGAACCTATACTACGCAGGCGCGTGAGAATCTTGATGCGGAGCGGCTGGAACTTTTAAGTGAGATCGACCGTATCGCTGATTCGACTGATTTTGATGAAATTCCGCTGTTCGATGGTTCTGCCGCATTGCCGACAAATTATACGCCGCCGGAGAAGTCAGATGAGATTACTCTGCAGATCGGGTATTCACGTGTGGAAACGCTTGATGTACATCGTTATTATATGAGCAGTAAGGCTCTGCTCCTCGATAAGACAGACTTTACTACGGTAGCGACTGCGAATGAGGCAGTGGATCAGATTCATAATGCGATTGAGATTGTGGCAGATATCCGTGCAGCTTTTGGTGCAGCCCAGAATCATCTGGAGCACACGCATAATAATTTAAGCGTTACCTCGGAGAATATGACGAGCGCCGAGAGCCGTATCCGTGATACGGATATGGCAGATGAAATCACTACCTATACCAAGGATAATATTGTGTTCCAGTCAGGCAGTTCGATGGTAGCTCAGGCAAATACGCTGCCGCAGTCGATTCTCAGCCTTTTTCAGTAATTGAATTTCTAAGATGTACGATGTCTGTCAGATATAAGCTGATATGGACAGGATGATAGCTGTCTTTTGGAGAGCCCGGCAGCTGGCAGATTCAGAAAAGATGAAAAAGATGGAAATCAGTACTTATCTTTTTCATAAAACCGACGATAAAATAGAATGTAAGGCAATTTAATATAAAAGCTTTGCAGAATCCTCTGCACATGGCCCGTTGTGGGAGGAGAACCGGGGACAGGGAGGTTCCCGGCTTGCAGATATCATGGATCAGGAGGAAAATTTATGATTATTCAACACAACATAGCGGCGATTAACTCTTACAGAAACTTAGGCATCAACCAGAGCGGACTGAGCAAGAACCTCGAGAAACTGTCTTCCGGTTACAAGATTAACCGTGCAGGCGACGATGCAGCTGGTCTTGCTATTTCCGAGAGCATGAGATCCCAGATCAACGGTTTAAACCAGGCTTCCAAGAACGCAGAGGATGCGATTGGTTTGATCCAGACAGCAGAAGGTGCTCTGACAGAGGTTCATTCCATGCTTCAGCGTCTTACTACTCTGGCTTCCCAGGCTGCTAACGGTACGTATAACACCGTAGCAAGAGGAAACCTTCAGAGTGAGGTTGACGAGCTCCTTGCTGAGATCGATCGTATTGCAAACAACACAGACTTCAACGGAATCAAGCCGCTGGCTGACATCCAGAATGGTAACGCTGGCGTTATGACATTCCAGATTGGTCCGAGCAGATACGAGACAATTAAAGTTACGGCTCAGCCGATGACAGTATTCGGTATTGACGCTGCGATCAGAGGCATTAAGCTGACAGCTGGTAATGCAGCCTTAAAGAATGGTCTTGTAAGCATAACCAATGGTGGTAAGACTAAGATTGATGCTAGTATGTTCCAGCAGAAGACAACTACTGCCCAGTTTACAAATTCTGTTGCAAAAGATAAGCAGATTGATACTACAGGTACCTATAAGAATCAGACTGGTAAGATCGGTGAGATCTTGAAGGATGCTGGTTTATCTGCTACAAAGAACACTGGTATTGCATCTCTCGTAGATATGCAGCTTAAGGGTTCTGTTACAAACTTTGCTAACGATGCAATTGATACCATCAACAAGGCAATCAACGAAGTATCCAGCTTCCGTGCTAAACTCGGTGCTGCTCAGAACAGACTTGAGCATACAGTAAACAACCTGAAGGTAACTTCTGAGAATATTACTGCTGCTGAGAGCCGTATCCGTGATACTGATATGGCTGATGAGATTACGGCGTTCACGAAGAACAACATTCTTCTTCAGGCTTCCCAGTCCATGCTGGCACAGTCCAACTCCGTACCGCAGGGTGTCCTGAGCCTGCTTCAGTAATCAGTGACTTTAATCATGCGTGCAGCTTCAGCTTTGCTGAAGCTGCCGCATAAAACAGAGATAGAAGACAAAAAGCCATTTCCGTATTCGGGCCGGGAAATGGCTTTTTGTTATAGAAGGAACCTTTTCCAGGAGACAGTTTTTATTTCGGCTAGTCTGGTGAAACGCTTATAGGAGCGGCCGACATTGGGGACCAACGGACAGAAGATACTTCAGGAAATGTGCAGGACTGATCTGAATTGCAATGGCAAAAACATCAGACAAATTCCTGGTTTTTTGCTGACAAAAAGAAACCAATGTGGTATACTTTATAAGGAAAGAATCATATTCAGGGCATAAAGAGAAACAGCCTTTTACAAATGATAAAGCTGTCCTGAATATGATTTTTTCCAGTTATGCGAAGATATGGATCCTCTTTACTGTGAAAGTTCGCCGCCATCAGGCGGCATAAATTCAGGTATACCCAATGCGCCTTGACTGCTTTCATTCATGGTGGCACGCTCACCTACGGGCGCATGGAGGCTTACAATGAAAGACCCGCCACCGTGAGGCAGCATAAGTTCAGGTATGCCCAATGCGTCTTGACTACGTTCATTCATGGTGGCGCGCTTACCTACGGGCGCATGGAGGTTTACAACGATAGACGATGCGGTCTATATGGGAATGCTTAGAAGCGAATGGGGGAAAATGTTTTGGAACCATCAGGACAGGTACGTATTTCTCAATGCATGATTGTAAGGAATGAGGAAAAGAACATAGAGCAGGCTCTAAGCTGGGGGAAATCTGTGATGTGGGAACAGGTTGTGGTAGACACCGGTTCCACGGACAGGACGGTTGAACTTGCAAAGCGGATGGGCGCGCGGGTTGTCACGTTTCCCTGGGTGGATGATTTTGCAGCGGCTAAAAACTATGCTATTGAGCAGGCACAGGGCGACTGGATTGCTTTTTTGGATGCAGACGAATATATGACGCCAGAGGACGCCGGGAAGCTGAAGGCACTGATAGACTGTCTGGAACCAGATGTTTATGACGGGATCTCGACTGGCTGGCAGCAGCTGGATGAAAACGGAAAGATTTTTTCATCCGGCACTCAGATCCGCATTTTCCGTAACAGTCCGGATATCCGCTATCGGAGGCGGATCCATGAACAGTTAGAGTCTGTATCCGGGAGAGAGTTCTCGGTCGGAGACGCAGTACAGGAACTTTCCATATTCCATACCGGGTATCAGGGAAAGAGATTTGAAGAGAAAAAGCGAAGCGGGAGAAACCGGCGGCTGATTTTAAAGGAATTAGAGGAACGCCCGGATGATTATGAGATGTTAGGTTATCTTGGCGATGAAGAATATGTGGACGGCGATATGGAAAAGGCCAGGGAATGCTATAGCCGGGCGGTGGGAGCTATGCCGTCCTGCCTCGATGCTTCTGACCAGCGAAGCGCAGTTACCTTTACGAGGCTTTTGACGATCCTGACAGAGGGAGGGCAGGCTTCCTGGGAGAGAGCAGAGCCTGTATATCGTCAGGCTGTCAGGCTTCTTCCAGAAGAAGCTGATTTCGATTATATTGCCGGCCGCTATTTTGCCGCAGCAGGCCAGGCAGCAAGAGCAGCGCAATATCTGGAAGCAGCGTTAAAAAAACTGGAAACGTATGGCTGCTCTAATAAAGCGCTTTTGCTGGCAGGCGGGCTGTTCGAGGCTTATGAGCTGCTGGTACGCTGCCTCTATGAGGCAGGCGAGAGGGAAGAATGTGTTTCCTATGCAGTCATATGCCTGAAATATGATAAATTTGCCATGTCCTCCCTTTCACGCCTTTTTAAGCTTCTTGTTCCGGGGAGTGCGACAGCAAAGAGCAGGGACGCATATTGCCAGGTCCTGAGCTTTCTTGGAGAAATCTATGACTGGAAGCAATTAAAGGACAGGCTGTTTTTGGTAAAGGCGGCGGAAAAGTCTGACTGTCCCGGCTTCTCAGCCTACGCCGCAGAGCAGCTTTTTACCCGGGCAGAGCGGGAACAGCTTGGCTTGAAGTAGAATCATTAAAATGCCTTAGCGGTAAAACAGAGGGGAGTCAGTATCATGAAAAATCGCAGTAAAGCGAGAATTTCTCAATGTATGATTGTGAAAAATGAGGAAGACAAGATTGAAAAAGCGCTTTCCTGGGGAAAGGGGATTGTTTCAGAGCAGATTGTGGTCGATACAGGTTCCACCGACAGGACGGTGGAGATTGCCGAGGCAATGGGGGCGAAAATTTATCATTTTGAATGGATTGATGATTTTTCGGCAGCCAGGAATTTCGCTATCAGCAAGGCGAAATATGAGTGGATCGCCTTTCTGGACGCAGACGAATATTTTCTGGAGGAGGATGCAAGGAAGCTCTTGTATTATGTGCAGCGCCTCCAAAATAACCGGAAATATGATGTGATTCTGACTTCCTGGGTGCATCTGGAAAATGACGGAAGGGTATTGGCTGTCGGCACACAGACGAGAATATTCCGCAATGTCCCAGGATTGAGATATAAAAATCGGATTCACGAAAATGTTGCCCCGGTTGGTAATTACCCCTATCTCCCGGTTGACGCAGTATCGGAGCTTGCCATTTACCATACCGGATATGGAAAGATAGAGAACAATAGAAAGACAGGCAGCCAGAGAAATCTGAAAATGATACAGAAGGAGCTGGAGGATAATCCGGATAACTATGATATGCTGGGGTATCTGGGCGACGAGTACTACTCAATGGATGAGCTGGATAAGGCGGAGGAGGCCTTCCGCAAGGCAGTCAGCCTGATGCCGGAGGGCCAGCTGTCCGAATATGATATCAGAAGCGTGATGACGTTTGAAAAGCTTCTGGCCGTTCTTCGCGATAAGGCGAACGTGGAAGAGAGCGTGATCATGGAGGTATATCAGAAGGCGACGGAGAAGCTTCCCAAGGAGGCGGATTTTGATTATACAGTAGGGCAGTATTTCCTTTTATGCAGTGACTTCCCAAAGGCCGAAAAGCATTTGAAGCGTGCGTTACAGATTCTCGAGGAGAACGGGGCGACATCGAAATCAATGATGCTCTCAGGGAGGGTGGCGCAGGCGTATGAGCTTTTGGCGACTTGCTGCTACAATAACGGCAATCTGGTAGACTGCGTGAATTACACGATGCAGCTTCTCAAGACAGATAAATACCTGATGAACACCCTGTTCCTCATGCTGACCGCGTTCCGCGTTGACGAGTCCAGCGGGAGGAAAGGAGCAGCCGACGCCATGACATTGGCTGCGTTCCTTGGAAACAATCTTTACGATTTTAACAGCCTCAAAGACCGTCTGTTTGTTCTCAAGGCTGCCATACGTGCAGAATATGCAAGTCTCGTACAGGTCGTTCGCGGACTGTTTACTCCAGAGGAACTTGCATCTGTGGACAGGGCCCTGTCCGCGCCTGAACAGTAGAAATATTTTGACACGGGAATATACAAAAGACAGAAAAAGAGGCTGTCGGGAAACGCTGTCAACATACAATATATGGTTGTGTTTTCCAACATATCACAGCATATATTGTGTGGGACAGCCGTTTTCCGGCAGCCTCTTTCATAATACGCGATTGAATGCGGCGCATTTCAATCCTGCATGTATAGTGTCTCTGTCCGGGATTCAGGTAAGTGCCCATACCGTTCGCCTTTGGGGCTGTCATTATATTCATAGGATATCATGATTTTGGAAAGGAGACAAGGGGAGTTGAATTTGTCTGCGTCTTACCCCGCTGACGGATAGGAGACAGCCCACAGAGGTCCGCCGCTGTCGTAGCTTTTTTTCAGTTCGCTCATAAGAAGCTCCAAATCCCATTCTTTGGTGCTGTTTTCATAGCTTGCGGGGTCAGCGATAAAGACCTTACCGTCATTGAGCCCGGACTGCGCAATAATAATGAAATGTCCGTTTTGTGTGAGACTCCCTTTCCCCATCAATGCAATAAGAAGATGGCCAGATGCAAGGAGTTCGGCAGCATGTTCCGCTGAACGGTCGGTTACGCTTTCAACTTGCAGACCGTAAGCAGAAATACTTTTGGGTATCAGACTGTGATAGGAGCCGCTATGAGCCGCATAGCAACCATTGGCGGCCGCCCATTCAGCCATTTCGACCGGAGTTACGCTGTTGGAAGTGAAGCTGTTGATTACCATTGCCACACAAACTGGGCCGCAGCCATATTTGCTCATGGGGTCAGAACCGCCATATAGATAAGATTTCCAGCGGACATCACCCTGATTATAGTAGAGCATCGGCCCCATCACTGTGTCAAGCATACAGGAGTATATGCTGTCGTCCTGAGGCGGATAGACAGATTCTGAGCTGAAATCAGCGATATCTCCTTCATCGGTGGAATAGCGGATATACGGGACAGTCGGTTCACTTTCGACTTGCGTATCCTCCGCCAGAACTGCCTGTCGTCTGCTTTCTTTGTAATCCTCAATGCGTGATGAGAGATAGGAGTGAAGCTCATCTGCGGCGTTACGGACATCCTCAAGGGTAAAGGGGCGGAAGTAGGTAAACAGACTGATGCACATGGCCGCCGCCATAACCAGAATTCCATTGGTTATGAGCCGCTCTGCCAGGCTCTTTTTTATGGTCCTGGGAGATGGCGGCGGAAGATCAGAGGAAGATGTCCGAAGAGCGGCATTGCGGTTTTTTCTGGTAAATCGCGATGCATTCATTTGCTATAAAGTCCTTCTGTTGAAAAAGGCCTGATCTTTGATCAGGCTGTTTTCAGTTCCATATATAAGTTATTATGTATATTGGGCCAGACTTACCGTCAAAATCCAATGTCTGTATAGAAGAGTCTGCAGGGACTGACGACAGATTACAGATGCGCCATGACTACCTGGGGGATCGAACTTAACGATGCCTGCTGACAGACCGCACCAATCTTGTAAGCCTCCATTGGCATTCCATAAACGACACAGGAGTCTTTATCCTGGCCAATCGTGTAAGCCCCGGCCTTGCGCATACGGAGCATTCCGGCGGCTCCGTCTGCTCCCATTCCGGTCAGGAGGACACCGATTGCATTCCGGCGCACATTAGCGGCTACAGAGTCAAACAGAACATCAACGGACGGTTTATGACCGCTTACTTTAGCTTCGTCCGTGCAGCTCACAGAATAACCGCTTCCTAGTCGGACCACACGCATCTGCAGACCGCCGGGAGCGAGCAGCACAAGCCCTGGCTGTACTTTATCACCATGCTTCGCTTCTCGTACCTCGAGTTTGCAGAGCCGGTTTAAACGCTCTGCATACATGGCAGTAAATCCGGGAGGCATGTGCTGTGTAATGACAATGCCAGGCATTTTGGCTGGAAACTGTCGCACGACTTCAAGAATGGCCTCAGTCCCTCCGGTAGATGCACCAATCGCGATCAAATTGACATTGGAGGACGGATTCGCCATGGAAGATAATCTCTGTACCGGAGCCGTATTCTGCGAAAAAGTACGTGGGACAGTAGTAGGAATCGGTGTGGGAGCCAGCTGGGAAGGCAGACGGACATGTGCATTGGAACCGACTGCAAGCTTTGTTTTTAGCGTTGCTAAAAATGCTTCCTTTCCCCCATCCTTTTCCATCCCGGGCTTGCGGACAAAATCAATCGCACCCGCTGCCAATGCATCAAACACCCTCATATTAAGAGAGGAGACGAGAACAACGGGAACCGGATGGATAGGAAGAACTTCTTTTAAAAATTCCAGTCCGCTCATGCCGGGCATTTCAATATCCATCGTCATGATATCCGGCTTGAGAAGCGGAAGTTTGTTTTTGGCATCCAGAGCATTCACCGCATATCCGACTACCTCAAAACGGGGATCAGCGCCGAGATTTTGTACCAGCCAGCTCCGAAACAGGATGGAATCGTCAACCACCATCAGACGGATTTTCTGAGCCATAGTTCAAACCTTCTTTCTTCATTCTTCGTTTGGATGGGAAACTACGTTCTGAGAGTGGGGACTTATTTTGATTTCTTCCTGTAAATTGCTGGTTGAATATATTCATAAGGACAGGTAGCCTTTGTCAATCCCTCGGAATGTCCGATAAAAAGGTGTCCTTCCGGGAACGTGGCATTGTAAAAACGCTGTACAAGAGCGTCCTTTGTAGCCTGGTCAAAGTATATCATAACATTACGGCAGAAAATCAGGTCAAATTTTCTCTTGAAGGTAATTGGATCCATCAGATTAAAGGTTCTGAAAATAACATTTTGTTTGATAACCGGGGCGACAGAGTATTTGTCTTTGCCGGCCTTTACAAAATATTTCGTTTTCCAGGAAGGAGGGAGCGCAGATACGCTTTCCTCATTGTAAGTAGCGGTAATCGCTGTATTTAAAATTTTCTGAGAAATATCAGTGGCAAGCAGCCTGGTATCCCACTGGGATGCCTGGGCGCCAAAGAATTCTTTCAAATACATGGAAATCGTATATGGTTCCTCGCCTGACGAGCAGCCTGCGCTCCAGATAGAAAGTACCTTGTCTTTGGCATGCTTTTTTGCCAGATCAGGGAGCACGACATCCCAAAGATATTTGAAATGCTCCTCCTCCCTGAGAAAATAGGTATAGTTGGTTGTAAGTTTATTAAGCATAGCCGTTACCATTTCCGGGTCACGGCCAGTCAGAATCTCATCTACATAAGCTGAAAAATCTTTAAAACCCTGGGAAGAGAGCGTATTGGAAAGGCGGCTCACGATCAACTGCTTTTTTTTACTTAAATCAATCCCGTAGTTTTTCTTAATATAGGTATAGAGGCGCTGGAAATCATTGTCCGTTAGCGTCAGCATCGAAATCCCCCCTGCTGTGTTCTTGTTTCCCCTCTTCTTTACAATGCACCATGAATTATGGAGCTGGGGTTACTGTGAAAGTCTCTAATCCGCTAAAGCGTGCCCACAGGCACGCTTTCGGATTATTATTGCGGGCTGGAAAGTGCCTGACAGTCAATAGACATAAATACGCTTCCATCCTCCATTGTCACCATTCCGTCAAGCAGCTTCTGCTGGCGCTTTAAGGGAATCGGCCGTACATTTTTAAGATCAATATCAATCACCTGGCGCACGGAATCGACAATGATGCCAAGCGAAACGGAATTGATATCCAGCACGATAATACATGTTTTGCTTGCCAGTTCCGGGCTTTCCTTTCCCATACGCAGCTGGATATCCACGACGGGAAGAATCTGGCCTCTCAGATTGATGATTCCGCGGATATAGGGCGGCATCAGAGGCAGCTTGGTAATGGAATGATTATTAATGATTTCGATTACATGTTTGGTACTGATATACAGGATAAGATCTCCGGACTCGAAGGTAAGGCAGCGTTCCACCGTGGAAACTTCCTCTGTCCCTGGCATCTCCGTGAGCTCCTGCTCGTTTATATGTTCGGACATAATGACTCCTCCCTTCTATATATTCTCAAGAGCTGCTGCATGGAGGCTCTGAATATCAAGAATAATGCTGATATTTCCGTCGCCCAGAATCGTACAGCCTGATATGCCGAAATTTTTAAGCTCAAAGTAATCCAGGAACGCAGGCAGAGGTTTCACCACAACCTGCTGTTCGCCAATCAGCTCATCTACAAACAGACAGAAGGAGCGGTCACTTGTTTCTACCCAGAGAAGGATACCAGCCTCCAGGTTCAGAACTTCTGTCTCGATACCATAGAAACGGTGAAGCCGTACAATCGGATAATAGCTTCCCATTTTCTCTACCATCTCACTGCCATTTTCATCGCAAATGATCTCTTCCGGCAGAATCTTGAAGGACTGGCGGATATTTGCGATGGGAATCGTGAAGGTAGAGCTGCCTACTGTAACTTTCATGCCGTCTACAATCGCAAGCGTCAGCGGAATCTTCATCGTAAAGGTGGTTCCGTGCCCTTCTTCACTGGAAAGGGAAACAACGCCGCCTACCGATTCCACATTCTTTTTCACAACATCCATGCCGACACCACGGCCGGAGAACTCTGTAACTGTCTTATTGGTGGAAAAACCAGGCAGCATAACAAGTCCCAGGGCTTCCTTTTTAGAGTATTCACTCTCTGGCTTTGTGAGGATGCCTTTTTCTTTCGCCTTGGCTAAAAGCTTGTCAGGATTCATGCCCTTACCGTCATCGGCAATGGAGATGACAACCTCACTGCTTGTATGGGAAGCGGAGAGGATAATTTCACCCTGAGCATTTTTCCCTGCACTGATACGCTCCTGTGACGTGTCCTCGATCCCGTGATCCATCGCGTTACGCACCATGTGCATGATCGGAT
The DNA here is from genome assembly GCA_009917545.1 of bacterium 1XD42-76. GTDB lineage: Bacteria > Bacillota > Clostridia > Lachnospirales > Lachnospiraceae > QZDW01. Next base: position 101,076 of record QZDW01000002.1, on the reverse strand, counting down.
CCTGAATGCTGTCTACGATCGTCTTATCAACTTCCGTGTCCTCCCCAATGAGAGTGAGACGGACATCTTTTCCGAGCTTCTGCTTCATATCGCGGACGATACGGCTCATCTTCTGAAATACTCCGGAGATGGGAACCATTCGCAGGGACATGGTAATATCCTGTAAATCATCTGTAAGCTTTCTGAGCTGACGGGCTGATTTCATAAAGCTGTCATAGGCATCGCGGCTTAACTGATTGAGTTCAGGAGACGATGTAACCATTGACTCGGTAATCACGATTTCTCCTACAAGGTTCTGCAGACTGTCAAGCTTCATTAAGTTTACGCTGATAAGATTCTGCTTGGCAGGAGCAGAGGCCTGTTTGGCAGGAGCCGGCGGCTTGGGAGCTGCCTTCGCCTGATCTGAAGGAGCCTGGCCCTCTGAATCAGTATGCGCTTCGGCTGTCTCAGTGTGGGGAGCCTCCTCCTGTTTTTCTTCTGCGACTTCCAGGAGCTCATAAGAACGAATATGGCCCTGAGTTCTCAAAAGGTCGCTGGCCTTAGCTGCCATATCGGTTGATTCAAAAGCCATATAAAAGCCATCCTCAATAATAGAGGCGCACGTATCAGGATTTGATTCCATGTTTTCCGGATAATAACGGAACTCCAGCTCGCATTCCTTCAAGCTGTTGACAATCATAAAGGCGCGCAGATTCTCCATGCCGATACCTTCATCAAGGAATACGTGAAGAAAGCATACGGCGGATTTGTCGTCAGGAAGACTTTCCGGCGAAACGGAAGTACCCGCAGGAACTGTTTCTGTGGGTTCACCCGCTTTTTCCTGTGCCGGTTCGCTGGCTGCGGCCTTTTCTTCACCGGCTCCGCTGATTTTCTTCAGGAAGCTGTTGATTTCAGCTGCAAAAGAATCAAGATCCGTGTCCAGAGGTTCTCCGCTTTCGACCTTTTCGACCTGTCCGCGCAGGCAGTCCTCCGAACGGAACATGAGGTTAAAAAGCTCCTTCTTGTGCTGGGAATCCAGAGTATCAATTCCTTTGTCGCGGATATAGAAAAACAAATCCTCTATATGATGCGCGATGCTTGAGAGGGAGCCGAATTCCATCATGGCGGAAGAGCCCTTTATCGTGTGCATGATACGGAAAATTTCATTGACGTCATCCGGTGAAAAATCACCTATTTTTTCGTCCCGCATCAGCATTTCGTCGAGCTGGTCCAGAAGGGAATTTGTTTCAAAGAGGTATGTATCAAGTATACTTTCCATACCGTTATCCATTCAATTACACCACCTATCTCTTTTGATATGTCGCATGAAAACAAAAAGGTCTGTAAAAACGGCCAGACACGGCCAGACCATAACATACTGATATATTTATCGGCGGAAGTTGAAAATTATTAAGGGATAGAAAGGGTTTTAAAATATTTTTTCACGTATGTATTATGGAATTAGAAAATATGCCGAAATAGATATTGATAGAGCTAAGTTTTTGAACAGAATGTTCAGAGTGAAGGGAAGCTCGGCACAAGGAGGAGAGGCAGATGAGGAATTTGAAGGTCGGTAAAAAATTCATAGTCTCGTTTGGCAGCATTCTGATATTGTTCCTGATATCAGTCGTTGTAGCCAGTGTGGGAATTACCAATTCAAAGAAGAGCTATGAACGGTTTTATGTGGAGGATTACAGAGTCGCTACAAATGTCTATGAGATTCAGCTCAGCCTCGAGAAGGCGCTTGAGCAGTTAATGCTGACGATCTCGTCAGAGACAGCGGAGGATGCCGCGAAAAGAGCAGAGCTGGTAAACGGGCATATGGCCGATGTTCAGACGAAACTCCAGTGGATCTACTCCAATTATGACAAGAGTACGGCAAAATTTAAAGAGTTTGAGACAAAGATGCTTGAGAATAAGCCTGCAAGAGAGCAGATTATTGCCTATGCCAAAGAGGGGACAGACACAGGAGATCAGCAGGCACGGGATATTCTAATGAATGAATATATTCCCAAAGCAGAAAAGTGTGTCGAGATTCTGCAGAGCGCATTTAAGGATGTGGAGCAGCAGATTGATAATTCATACAGTGCCTCTATACGTGAAGAGAATATGCTGTTTGTTATTTCTGTGGCAGTGGCAGCAGCAGCCTTTATTTTTACCTGCCTGATTGCGCTTTCCCTGACCGGGAATATCCTCCTTCCGCTTAAGAAGCTTGAGGAAGCCATGAATGAGGTTGTGAAGGGTAACCTTTCAGTTACAGTTGATTATGACTATAAAGATGAATTCGGAGAAATGGCGCAGAATATGCATGCGGTAACGAGCGGAGTCGGCGGCATTATCCGTGATATTGACAGAATACTCAGTGCAATGGCGGGCGGGGATTTCACGATTCACTCTACGGCCAAAGAGCTTTATATAGGAGACTATCAGAAGATCTTTGCTTCGATGGTGAAGATCAGGGACAGCTTCAATGCCACACTTTCTACTTTAAATGTTTCAGCTGGACAGGTATCTTCCGGGGCTGACCAGGTGTCAAGCGGTGCACAGGCACTTTCCCAGGGAGCTACTGAACAGGCTTCTTCTGTTGAAGAACTTGCAGCGACGATCAATGAGATTTCCACGAATATTAACCGCAATGCCGAGGGCGCTCAGGAGGCAAGCAGAAAGTCTGTTGAAGTTGGTGACGAGGCAGGGGAGAGCAATCGCAGAATGCAGGATATGCTGGCAGCAATGTCAGAGATCAATACATCTTCCGGTGAGATTGGGAAGATCATCAAGACGATTGAGGATATCGCATTCCAGACAAATATCCTTGCACTGAATGCGGCAGTGGAAGCGGCGAGAGCAGGAAGCGCAGGTAAAGGGTTTGCTGTGGTAGCTGATGAGGTGAGAAATCTTGCCAGCAAATCGGCTGAGGCTTCCCAAAATACAGCAGTGCTGATTGAAAATTCCATGAATGCGGTAGAAAATGGTAAGAGAATTGCCGATGAGACAGCGAATTCACTGGAGAAGGTAATGACAGGGATTCAGGAAGCTACAGGTATGATGGATTCCATCGCAAGGGCCTCCCGTGAACAGGCAGAGGCAGTGAATCAGATTACTTTGGGGATTGACCAGATTTCCAGTGTGGTTCAGACGAATTCAGCCACTGCTGAGGAGAGTGCTGCAGCCAGTGAAGAGCTCTCCGGACAGGCACAGCTTCTGAAAGAACTGGTGAAGAAATTCAAATTGGATGGAAGTCAGGCCTCAGTGCCGGCCGAAATGCATTATGAGCGCACAAGCACACCAGAATATGTGCCGGCTCAGGAAATACCTGAAAGTTCTTTTGGGGGAAATGACAAATATTAAAATATGCAGCGGTATTTGTCCGGGTTCAGACGGTGCCGGTATGTGGAAAGAACAACGCCCATATAGCGGCTCCGATCTGCTTTCCGGAGAATAGGTCCACCGGGCTTAAAGCCTGAAAATGTATGCATTTTCAGACTTTTTTGGCTGTTTCAGACTTTTGGATTTGCGTTTTCCTGCATGTATGGAGTCTGCGGCTAATATATTTATTCAAATTTAAAGGAAGGATGTTTTGGAGGCCTTACTGTAAAAGTCCGCTGCCAGGCGGCATAAATCAGGGATGCGAAATTCGCACTGACTGCCTTCATTTACAGTGGCACGTTCACTTGTGGGGCGCATGAAGGTTACTTCCAAATCAATCCGGAAATGCATCAAGTGTGTCAGGAGGAGGAAATCATGAATCACAGTATCAAAAATCAGGTAATGCTGCGTATTGCCCTAATATTTTTTGTGGTGATTCTCAGTGGAGTTGTGACAGTAAGCGGTATGAGAAGCGTCAGAGGCTACAGTAAATCCACAGAGGACTCAACAGAAATTCATTCAATCGTTTTAACGGCCCAAAAGGCTCATTATGGCTGGGTTGAGAATTTATGTTCGGCTGTTGCTCTCGGTACGGAGTTTACAGGAAGCACTGACTATAAAGGGTGTGTTCTGGGAAAATGGATCTACAGCTCAGAGTTGTCCGAACTTGAGGGCGGTGAAATCTTACAGCTGGTAGAAGAGATGAAGCCAATTCATCAGGCAATTCATGAATCGGCGCAGACAATTCTGACAATAAATGAGACAGATCCGAAGCAGGCAGCTGATATGTATCTGAATACAACAAAGGCTAACGTCGATAAGCTGGTTGTGCTTCTGGATCGTGTGGCTGCAATTACCGAAGAGCAGGTAAATTCCAATCAGTCAGGTCTGTTCCAGGCTGTCAGCAGGACGGAGATTATTTCAGCAGCAGCGATGCTGGTAACATTAATTGTAAGTATTCTTCTTGTTTTATATGTGCTTTCAGGGATTGTGAAGCCGATTCAGTCTGTTACGGAATCGAGTAAAAGCCTGTCAGAAGGAAAGCTTGATTTTCAGATTGACGTAAAGAACGATAATGAAATCGGAGTATTGGCATCCAGCCTGAATACTTCAGTAAAAAATCTTAAACTGTATATCTCAGATATTACACAGGTTCTTCAGGATATTGCGGCAGGTAATCTGGGCCGTAAGAGCGATATTCAGTATATCGGTGATTTCGTTCAGATTCAGCAGGCGATTGGAACCATCAGTCGTGAACTGAGTCAGACAATGGAACAAATTCACTCTTCTGCAAGCCAGGTGGATGCTGGCTCCAATCAGGTGGCAGACGGCGCTCAGAGTCTGGCCCAGGGTGCGACCGAGCAGGCGTCAGAGGTTGATAATCTCCAGAATATGATTACACAGGTTTCGGAGCAGATCAACAATAATGCAAAGAGCGCGAACGCTACAGAAACAGAAGCCGATCAGATGGGAGAGAAGATCACTCTCTGTAACCAACATATGCAGGAAATGGCTGAGGCAATGCGTCAGATCAGTTCATGCTCCGGTGAGATTGGTAAAATTATTAAGACGATTGAGGACATTGCGTTCCAGACAAATATACTAGCACTTAATGCGGCAGTCGAAGCGGCAAGGGCAGGGAGTGCAGGAAAAGGCTTTGCTGTGGTGGCCGATGAAGTACGGAACCTGGCGGCAAAGAGTGCAGACGCAGCAAAGAATACGACAGAACTGATTGAGAAGACACTTCACGTGGTGGAGACAGGCTCCAGTTTGACAGATCTGACACAGGAATCCCTGAATTCCGTAGTAGAAGGCGCTGGGAATGTTACAGCACTTATCAGGGAGATTTCTACTGCATCCAGTGAACAGGGCCAGGCAATTAACCACATTAAGGATAGTATCGACCAGATTTCTACTGTAATTCAATCGAATTCTGCTACGTCAGAAGAAAGTGCTGCTGCCAGCCAAGAGCTTGCAGGCCAGGCACAGATTCTTAAGGCCTTAATCGGAAAATTTCAGTTAAGAGACAATTAAGCTTTTAGCTGAAAGATTATAGAAGTTCAAAGGAAGAAAGTAAAAGATGTGTGGAGGAATTCAGTATGATGAATTGGATTAGAAATCTGAAAATCGGTAAGAAGCTTTATCTGCTTGTAGGGATAGCCCTGGCAGGCATGTGTGCGCTTGGCTTGATGTCATTTGTATTGATGGGCAGACTGAGCAGTGCTACGGTACAGATCGCAGAAAAATGGATGCCAAGTCTTTCTCTTGCAAAAGAGATGAATACGATGCTGGCGAATATCCGACTGAATGAGCTTGCGTATTTGACCGCTACTACAGATGAGCTGTCAAAATCAAGTGCAGACTATGTGGCGAGTGAAGTGAGTCTGTTAAACTCTTCTGTTACAGAATACGGCGGCTATGTTTCCACAACAGAGGGAAGATCGCTTTACGAGTCAGTACAGTCGGCATGGGCGGATTACAAACAGTTTGACAGTCAGATTGTCAGCCTGATCAGTTCTGGAAAAGCCCAGCAGGCTCTTGATCTCATGAATGGTGACGGAGTTGGTTTGTATAATAATCTGAGCGAAGCATTGACAGATTTGACAGATTTCAATCAAAGGGGTGCCGACAGCGCTTATGATGAGAGCAATCGGACCTATACAGGAGCAATCGTAAGCCAGATGCTTGTTTTAGTCGTAGTGATTGTGATCGGTATTATGTTCTCATTCATGATTATTGGCGGTATCAGAAAGCCGGTTCAGGAGATTGCTGATGTGGCGGTTCAGATGGTACAGGGAAATCTGGACGTTGTTATCGGTTATCATTCGAAGGATGAGCTTGGCGTACTTTCTGACCAGTTCAGAGAGTTGATCCGTAAACTTCAGGCGATTATTGATGATGAAAATAAGTTCCTGGCACGGATGGCGGCCGGTGACTTGACAGTAGATTCCATATGCGAGCAGGAATATATCGGCGGATTCCATCAGATTCTGATTTCCTTCCGTTCAATCGCACAGCGTTTGAATGATGTTATGTCACAGATTAATGACAGCAGTTCACAGGTATCTAACAGTGCAGAGCAGGTATCCAGCGGTGCCCAGGCGCTTTCTCAGGGTGCAACTGAGCAGGCAAGTTCAATCGAGGAGCTTGCAGCTACGATTACGGACATTTCTGACCGTATTAAGGAAAATGCTGAAAATGCAAGCGATGCTAACCGAATGGTGAATGAGGTTGGAAATGAGATGAATCTGAGTAACTCCAAGATGCAGGATATGATCCATGCAATGGAGGACATCAGTAAGAGCTCAAATGAGATTGGAAAGATTATTAAGACGATTGAGGATATCGCATTCCAGACTAATATTCTGGCATTAAATGCAGCGGTAGAAGCGGCGAGAGCCGGCAGCGCAGGAAAGGGCTTTGCAGTAGTGGCTGATGAGGTTAGAAACCTGGCCAGCAAGAGTGCAGAGGCTTCCAAGAATACGGCAGTGCTGATTGAAAATTCAATTAAGGCAGTGCAGAATGGTACACAGATTGCGGCTGAGACAGCACAGTCCCTTGCTAATGCTGTAAACGGCGCCAAAGAGGTAACTCTGCTTGTCGATAAGATTTCTGAGGCAGGCAGCAGTCAGGCAACAGCAGTTTCCCAGATAACACTTGGAATCGATCAGATTTCCAGCGTAATTCAGACGAACTCCGCGACCGCTGAAGAGAGCGCAGCAGCCAGTGAAGAGCTCTCCAGCCAGGCTCAGCTTATGAGAGAGCAGGTTGGCAGATTCCAGCTTAAGGGCGGTTCCTCTTCTGTTACCCGTCAGGTTTCCGCACCAGCGGCAAGCTACAGCAGCCAGGCAGACAGTTATGACGAACCGTTAGCTTCATACGGCTCAATGGATAAATATTAATTTTGATTAATTGAAATAATAGAGACGGATGCACCAGGCGTTACAAACCTTCTTTCAGAGGAGGCCTTCGCCGGGGCATCCGTCTCTTTTTATATGGCAGTTTTTATTATGGCACACTTTTTTTAGTTGCTCAAGGACATGGAGATACAGGATAGCTTTAAAAACATCTATGTAACAGGAGGACTGGCTAAGATTGACAATCACAAAACAGCAGGCAGCATCATGATATAAGGGAGGCCATGAATCGGTTATTTGAAAGAGAATTGATCCCGGCATCAGCTAAACACCAGCGGGGATAGATTATTTCCACGACGATTTTAGAAATGGCGACGGGAGCAGTAGAATTTTGTATCTGGATGACCAGGTGACAGGAGAAGTCTACACAAAGGAACAGATCGACGAAGCATTGAAGAGCGGGAATCGGGCGCAAGCCAGGCAGATAGTCCCTTCTTTTGATGGAAGTGGTCATGGGACAGCAGTAGCAGGGATTGCTGCCGGAAATGGAAGAGAGGATAACGGGAGATATCGAGGCGTAGCCTGGGAGAGTGATCTGATTGTGGTAAAGCTTGGCATCCCGGATCCGGACGGTTTTCCGCGTACAACACAGGTTATGGAAGGTCTCGATTTCGTAGTACGAGCGGCCCAGGCGCTTGGCCGTCCTCTGGCCGTGAATCTAAGCTTTGGAAATACGTATGGATCTCATGACGGAAACGGGCTTCTGGAACGGTTTTTGGATTCCCTTACAGAGATGGGGAGAAGTGTATTTGTGGCAGGATCGGGAAATGAAGGAGATGCGAGCGGCCACACAATGGTAGAAATGGCGGCAGGAGGTACCTCTGAGATTCAATTTTCTGTTGCTCCCTACGAAACGGGTTTTAGCGTGCAGCTTTGGAAACATTATGAGGACAGCTTTGATATTTTTATTTATAATCCTGGCCGCACACTTATAGAACGGGTCAGCAGCAGGATGGGGCCTCAGAGAATCAATATGGGACGTACAGATGTCCTGGTATATTATGGTGAGCCTTCGCCATTTAACCCTTCTCAGGAAATCTATTTTGATTTTATTCCCAGGGAGGATTATGTTGAGAGTGGAATCTGGCAGATCACATTGAAGGCAGGGGAGATCGTGGATGGAACCGTACATTTTTGGCTGCCGTCCTCGTCTGCTCTGAACCGTGCAACGAGATTTCTGAAGCCTGTACCGGATACGACGCTTACGATTCCTTCTACCGCATTAAGGCCGATTACGGTAGGTGCATACGACGATTCCAATCTGACATACGCCGCATTTTCCGGACGGGGCGATACCAGACTTTACCGAATCCCCAAGCCGGATATCTCAGCGCCGGGGGTAGGAATTATTACCACGAAAAACGGCGGGGGATATGCTCCGGTCACTGGTACCTCATTTGCCGCCCCTTTCGTGACTGGTTCGGCTGCACTCTTGATGGAGTGGGGGATTGTACGGGGGAATGACGCCTATTTGTATGGGGAGAAGGTAAAGGCATATTTGAGGAAAGGTGCGAGGCCGTTGCCGGGGTTTGATGTATATCCAAATCCGCAGGTGGGGTGGGGGGCGCTTTGCGTGAGGGATAGTCTGCCGATGTAGAAATGAGGGGGTTGGGGATAATAAGTACTTTATTTGGAGATGTATAGTGCCGAATAAAGTGCTTATTATGCATTGTTTGGGTGCGGATATTTTAGACGTTGTGTTATTCGTATTTATTGCGAAAGCATGGAGAGATAGAAATCCTGAACTGGACCAAAAGAATAATGTAAGAGATTTTGCTATAATAAAGGGTTTGTCAAGTTAAATGTGAACGGAAGAGCATGGCTCAGCTTTTTCGATAAAGGGATGAAACTTTAGTAAGTCTCAATCCTGCATTCCAGCACAGTACACAATTTACAGAGAACGTAAACATCCAAACGGGCAATATTGTTTTTGCAATAATTGTCTATTTGTTTCTGATTTATCTTGAATTTGCGAGAAAATTTATTCTTAATAAGTTCATCTTATCTCAATTGTTCGTCCAATTTGATTTCAAGGTGTCTGAATCTTCCTTCTTCCATGTATCTACCTCACTTCTGATTACTATTTTATAGTTCTTATAGAAGTTTAACACCCTAAAGAAACATTATAATACTAATTACAGAATCATTTGTTCGATATATTGGACTGAGATAAAGGAAAAACTTGTCTTTTTAGCATATTTTTGATATAGTTATATAAATCTAATATTAATATTGTATTTATATATACAGAAACAAATATTCTTATATCAGAAGGATATAGTATGACTTTGGACTATTTAAAGGATGTGTTGCTTGATCTGCCAAAGGAAACAAATGCTATATCCGAATCCATCCTTAATCAGATTGACACCATGAAAAAAGCGATATCATCCCGCGCCTTCTGTGGTGAGCCGGGAACCAATGACCTGGCGGAAGAAAGTGCAGAAAGACTGCTGAAAGCAGTTTTGCAGTGGCAGCAGCGACGCGACATGGAACGGCAAGTCTAAAGATAAGAAAGCGAGGAACTTGATATGGGAGCGTCTTTCAGGCTACAGTTATCAGGAGAACAACAATTATTTATAGAGGAAGCATTGCAGGGAAGGAATATTCTGGTAGACGCCTGCATCGGCAGTGGAAAGACCACGGCCATTCAGAGCCTTTGTAATGAACTGCCGGGCGCGAAAACAGTCCTGTATCTGACCTATAACCGGCTTTTAAAATTAGATGCAAGGTCCAGGATCAGAAAGAGAAATGTGACAGTGACGAACTATCATGGATTCGCATATACGGTTTTGAGGAAAAGCGGGATATCGGCAGGGGTCACGGATCTGATACAGACCTTTATCAAAGAAAGGCCGCCTGTCGGGAAATACGATGTGTTAATTATTGACGAGTACCAGGATATTGAACAGGAATTAGCAGAGTTACTACTGCTAATAAAGGAACATAATCCCATATACAGATCATCGCAGTCGGCGATATGGAACAGAAGATATATGATAAAACGACATTAAAGGTCGAATCCTTCATGAAAGGATTCCTGGAAGATTATCTCCGGCTGAGATTTACTCAGTGTTTCCGCTTGTCAGAGGATTTGGCATCTATGCTGGGAAGGGTATGGAAAAAAACGATTACAGGGGTGAATCATAACTGCAAAGTCGAAACAATGACAAAGGAAGCGGTCGTTCCATTTCTGGCAGAACAGATTCCGGCAGATATTCTGTGTCTGGGAGCAAGGACAGGGGCGATGGCGGATACACTAAATATTTTAGAGGAAAACTATCCCGGGAAATTTAATAAAGAGACGGTATATGCGACGATATCGGATCATGATTCAATGGGAAAATCAGAACCGGGAGGCGATTCGGCAATCTTTACAACCTATGACAGCAGCAAAGGGCTGGAAAGAAAAATTTGCGTTGTTTTTGATTTTACGGAAAGCTATTGGCGCGTAAGGGTATCGAAACCGCAGCAGTCGTATGCTGTGCTGAGAAATATTTTTTGTGTTGCCGCCAGCAGAGGAAAAGATCATATTATATTTGTGAAACCGGATGAGGCAATGCTGTCTGAGAAGACACTTTCGACGGTGACAGAGGCGAACCAGAAATTTGAGGACCTGGACATGAGCGAAATGTTTGATTTCAAGTACAAAGAGGATGTGGAGCAGTGTTTTGCTCAGTTAAGTATACATAAGCTGGAGAAGGAAGATGATTCCACCATTGGTATAAGAAGTACGGATGGTTTCATTGATCTGTCCCCATGTATCGGCATTTACCAGGAGGCAGCCTTTTTCGATGCTTATCAGATCGACGCAGCGATCAAACTGAGGATTCTCCTGAACCCGGAATTAGCCAAATCATATACGAAAGAGATACAGAACAGTTCTTTGGACGAAAAGATATTATTTTTAGTCTCACTTGAGACGAGACAGAACCGATACAGAACCCAGGTTGTACTACCGCTTGTTCCAAAGGAGCAGAGTGAACAGATTAAGGAGCGGTTAAGGACAAGGCTGAGGCCGGATGAACATGCACAGGTGGAGTGTCAGATTGATTTTTCCGACCGGGAGCATGGAGAAATTCAGTTTTCGGCTAAGGGATTCGCCGATGTGGTGAAGGACGATGTGGTATATGAACTGAAATTCGTGTCAGAACTGACGCATGAACATTTCCTGCAATGCGCCAGCTATATGGCAGCGATGGATCTTCCCAGAGGGATCTTGTGGAATACGAGAGACAATACGTCATATGAGATAGAGATGCCGGATCAAAAAGCGTTTCTGGATGCGTTGACAAGGACGGTGACGAAGGGAATCCTGGAAAAATATCATGAACCTGCCGGGAATCTGCCAGAGACATATCCATTTGCGGTCATTGATACGGAGACAAACTGGAATGATAAGGTGATGTCGATTGGTGTGGTAGTCGCCGATTCTAAGACGAAGAAAAAGATGGACTCCGTATATTATATCATCACGCCGGAATATAAAGCAGGAGGAATGTTTTCCGACGAACTGCGTCCTGATGAAAATAACGCCTGTATTGTAACCAGAAAGCGGGCTTTAACAGAGATCAGAGAGTGGCTTCACAGTTATGGAGTGCAGAAACTGTTTGCGTATAATGCGCTATTTGATATGAAACATCTGCCGGAATATTCGGAATATGAGTGGTATGATATTATGCGTGTGGCTGCATACCGCCAGTATAACTGGGCGATACCGGACTCTGCGGACTGCTTTAAGACAGGCAGGCTGAAACGGGGATATGGTGTGGAAGAGGTATTGAAAATGCTTCGCCAGAACAAGCGCTACCGGGAAACGCATAACGCAGTTTGTGATGCGCTGGATGAACTGGAAATCATCCGGCTGCTGGGACATGAACTGGAAGAGTATGAGATTGCATTGATTTCAGATAAAAAGACTTTTGCTGCGGAATCACAGAAAATGGAAGAGACAGTAATGAGAGAGGCGACGGATTTTTCGAATAAGAAAAGGGGAATTCTGTCCCGGCTTTTTTCCAGAAAACAGCATTGAATCTAAAACCTCACGTTCAGAGAACCGGATTGTCCGGCGCTGAGCGTGAGGTTTTGAGTTGTATAGGCGAACCGATGAAAGGGGAGATAAAAACTTACTGAATTCGGAACTGGCTGATTAACTGGCTCAGCGTCTGGGCCTGATTGGACAGTTCCGTGGAGATCGCCGCGCTCTCCTCAGCAGCGGCAGAATTGGCCTGTGTGACACTGGAGACTTCTTTGATTCTGTTTTCCACAGAAACAATCATTTCTGCCTGTTGAACACTGGCAAGCGAGATCTCATCCATCAGCTTTTTAATGGACTGGATGCATTCGCTGATAATCTGCATGGCAGAGATGACAAGATCCGTGGATTCCGTGCCTGATTTCGCGCAGAAATCGAACGGCCAATCAATGTGTTTGTATTCTGTGCCGCTTCGGCTGCGTAACCGGTGGCCCGGTCCACCAGCTCGCTGGCATCTTTACAGCGGGCTGTGCTGCTCTGAATTTGCGCAGTGATATCAGTGATATTGGATACAAGCCCGTTGATGGAATCTTCCTGCAGCATGGTTCCCCGTGAGAGATCCTGGGCGCCCGCGGATACCTGATTGGCGCCTTTGTTCACTTTGTGTGCGATATCTGTAATGTTACGCATTACATCCGTAAGATGAGTGCGGATGCTTTTCAGACTTTCCGCCAGTACTTTAAAGTCACCAATATAATAGGACTCATTTTTCACAACATCCACAGCAATGTTCCCGTCCGCCATTTCGCCCAAAATGCGGCCGATATCGTCGATTGTCTTTTGCAGGCAGTCGCAGACATGGTGAATTGTCTGCGCGATCATGCCGATCTCGTCCGTTCTGCCATAGAACGATTCCAGCTCCTGGCCGGCAGAAAGCTCCAGATTACCGAGACGGCGGATGGCATGCTCCATAATCATGAGCTCCTTCCCCTCCCGATACAGGATTATCAGTGTCACAACAAGGATCATTGCCGTTACGGCAGCACACAGAATCCCTACTGTGATGCGCACGGTTCCGACCTCCTGGTATACCTCTGACGCATTGTCACGGACCATAAAGACCCAGTTTCGGTCTTTTAAATATTTGTAGACGACCAACTGTGTTACACCATTTTCGTCCCGATAGGAATAAGTACCTGCCTGGGTACTGCCGTCCGCTTTGATTTTCTGGAGGATTTCCTGGTAGCCGGTATCAGTGGTCTGGGTATTTAGCAGCGATTCGTCCTCATGATACAGATACGTACCGGTATCTACATTTAAAAATACGTACTCACTGTTCGGCAGGCCTTCAATATTCAGATCAAGCAGGACATCCATCAGCCGGCTGGCATAGACGCCGGCGCCGACATAACCGATACAGTCCTGTCCCTCAAAAATCGGATAATACATGGAAAGAATCATGCTTCCGGTTCCCGGCGATTTCATGATTCCCAGATTCGTAAGCTGCGGCCGGGCGAGAATCGTGTTATGGAACGTCTCCAAGGATTCGCCGCTCCGGGTTGTGATTCCAATCGCTCCCTGCGAAGTGTGTGTCAGAACATATGTATCGGGCGTACTGATATATAATCCCTCAAAAATGCCTTTGATGGCAGCAAAATCTTCTGTATACTGCTGTCCCTTTTGTAACAGATCCGGATCCTTTGGATTCGCCAGAAGGCCGCGGACCTCGCTGCTGAGTGCAAAGGCTGTCATGTATTCTTCAGCTGAGGCTACATAGTCATTGATGATTGCGGCTCTGGATTCTACAGCGTCAATCATCTGATTGGAAATGTTATTTTTCACCATAGAAGCAGCCCGGCCTGATACGATAAACCAGAGTAACAGCATGCCTGTAACGGTAATTGCTGTGGTGATGATGCCAATACGTGTGGCGAGTTTTTGATTCGTCAGAAATTTCATAAGCTTCCCCTGCGATAAAAAATAAAAATTCAAGCCTGATATTTTTTAAATCTTTTTAAGAGGCTTATTACGTAATACCAGGGTCAAACGGTCAAAAAATCCGATGCAGACCCGCCTGCATGAGGATTTTTGAACTTGGGACCCGTAAGAACACCAAAAAGCAGCCATTTTTCGCAGAAAAATGAGCGGATTTTGGATGCTTTCGAATTGCAGGAGCATGAAATGCGGAGCAATCCGTGGTATCATTGAGGGCCCTTTTGCCCCAGCATCATTACATTGATTGTATGGATTATTTTAGCATTATCGACTCTGTTTTTCAAGCCCGAAGAACTATTTTTGCAAAGGATTTATAAACACCGAATAGCTGACTTGATACTGCAAAAGCCCATCGCCGCAGGCGATTTAAGTTCAGGTATATCCAATACGTCTTAACCACATTCGTTTATGATAGTTGCATGTACCTGTGGGCGCAAAAAGGCTTACTTTGAGAGTCCGCCGCCGACAGGCGGCATACATTCAGGTATGCCCAATGCGCCTTAACCACATTCATTCACGGCAATGCATGTACCTGTAGGCGCATGAAGGCTTATTTGGAAAGAGGAAAAAGAACCCAATAGCGAACCCGTGCGTAAATGAAAAGAAATTTTTATTTTGTATTGACTTGGAGTCATGTTCAGGTGCTAGAATGATAAAAAAGTCTAGGAAAGGGGACAAATTCAGTATGGAGTACAGGATAAACAAAAAGACAGGGGATAAGTTCAGTATCATCGGACTGGGCACCAGCTACATAGCAGATACCGAAGAGAAGGAGGCAGTGGCAGCGCTCCGGCTTGCCCATGAAAACGGGGTGAATTACGCAGATCTGGCGACCGCCGGGGCCAGAACGTTCGAGTATTACGGGAAAGCCCTGGGAGATGTGAGAAAGGACATGTATTACCAGGTCCATTTCGGTGCGAATTATGAGACAGGAAGTTATGGCAGGACTTCGGATCTGGATAAGATCAGGGAGCAGGCAGACTGGATGCTTAAGACCCTTAAGACAGATTATATTGACTACGGGTTTGTCCACTGCCTTGACACAGAAGCCGACTGGCAGACGTATCAGGAGAACGGTATCTTCGAGTATCTTTCAGATCTTAAGAAGCAGGGGGTGGTCAGACATATCGGCCTGTCCACACATACCCCAAAGATCGCTAATATGATTCTGGATACAGGTGTGATCGAGCAGCTGATGTTTTCCATTAACCCTGGCTATGATTATCATCACGGCGAATACGCAAAAGGCAGCACGGATGAGCGCATGGATCTCTACCGGCGCTGCGAGGCTGAGGGGATTGGGATCTCTGTCATGAAACCATTTTCCGGCGGACAGCTTTTGGATGCCAAGACCTCGCCCTTTGGAAAGGAACTTACCAGATACCAGTGTATCCAGTATGCGCTCGACAGGCCGGGCGTATTGACTGTGCTGCCCGGAATCCGCAGTGTGGAGGATGTCCGGCAGCTTCTGGGATTCCTTAAAGCTTCCGCGGAGGAAAAGGATTATGAGATTCTCGGCACGTTTACGCCGCAGGATGCGCTCGGAAACTGTGTTTACTGCAACCACTGTCAGCCATGCCCTGCGGGGCTGAATGTCGGCCTTATGAATAAGTATTATGATCTGGCGGCTGCCGGTGACACGATGGCGGCGGATCATTACAGGAACTTAGAAAAACATGCCTCCGATTGCATTCACTGCGGCCATTGCGATAATCACTGCCCGTTCCAGGTAATGCAGTCCTTGAGAATGGAAAAGATTGCGGAATATTTTGGGATTTAGGGGAACCGGAGAAGGATACCGGATCATGAAAGTTGCGTTTTATGCCGGAAGATGGTATGATAAACCGTAGCGGGAGACTCCATCCGGAGATGGAATCTTCAAGGAGAGTAAAAGACTTTTGAGAGGGCTGCTGTGCCGGAGAGTGGAAATTCTTTCGCGCAGCAGCCTTTCTGGATCTCTACATGCGGGAGAGGTATGATATGAAATTTTTATTTGCATCTGATTCTTTTAAAGGAACCTTATCATCAGAGAAGATAACAGAGCTGCTGACCGTGGCAGCCCGGCGTGTTTTTCCGGGCTGTGAAACGCTTGGAGTTCCGATTGCGGACGGGGGCGAGGGAACCGTAGATGCAGTTATTGCTGTGACAAAGGGGGCAAAGCGCTGTCTCATGGTGCATGGGCCGCTCATGGAGCTGACAGAAAGCTCTTACGGTGTTTTTCACGGGGATTGTGCAGTGATAGAAATGGCGGCGGCGTCAGGACTGCCGATGGTTCCGGCTGAGAAGAGAAATCCTCTGTACACTACAACGTATGGGACAGGAGAACTGATTTGCGATGCCCTGGATGCAGGCTATCGGAAGATTTCCATCGCCATTGGAGGGAGCGCTACCAATGACGGCGGAATGGGAGCAATGCGGGCACTGGGAATCCGTTTTCTGGATAAGGAAGGACACGAACTGGAAGGGACGGGCTCCGATCTTTTAAACGTGGCGGATATTGATATCACAGGACTCCATCCTGCGGTGAAAGAGGCAGAATTTACGGTAATGTGCGACGTAAATAACCCTCTGACAGGTCCGGACGGGGCCGCCTATACGTTCGGAAAGCAGAAGGGCGGTACCCCGGAGATTCTGGATGAACTGGAAAAGGGGATGAAACATTATGCCGCGGTGCTTGGCGCAGAGCTTGGCATGGAGGTTGACCGGATACCGGGAGCCGGAGCCGCCGGAGGGCTGGGGGCGGCCCTGTGCGGATTCCTTCATGCCACATTAAAGTCCGGTATTGAGACAGTCCTTGACCTGATTGATTTTGACGGACTTCTGGAGGGGACGGATCTGGTGATTACAGGGGAGGGACGGATAGACTGGCAGTCCGCTTTTGGTAAGGCCCCCGGCGGAATCGGAGAAAGATGCCGGGCGAGGGGGATACCGGCTGTGGCAATCGTCGGCGGCATGGAGAACGGTGCGGAAAAGATATATGAATTTGGCGTGGAGAGTATTTTCCCGACAGTCAGCGGGCCGATGGAGCTTGATGAAGCGATGAAGAGGGCGGAAGAACTGTACAGCAGTGCGGCAGACAGGATGTTCCGGCTGCTGCGCGTGGGGATGGGACTGGGCGGAAGGACTGTTTAAACCAGAGCTTTGCTATTTGGAGTACAGGAAAAAGACAGCGAAATTTAAAAAAGAATTGATTCAATTTAAAAAATATAGTATGATAGTAACAGAATAAAAAGGTAAAAGACCAACCCTCTTTTTTGCTGTTTAAAACATGCAGAGAGGGATCCGCGTGTGGCAAAAGCATGCTTCAATACGCAATCTGCAAAACACGGAGGGAAAGTGGGATGTATCATTGTCATATCCATTTCTATTTAGCAGGCCGCCCCGGCAGGGTGTTTGAAATCATAAAGGAAATGTCTCCGCTGGAACATTTTACGCACGAATTTTCTGAGAGCAGCAAGCCGGAGCGTGCTCTGGCGGGCAGAGCTGATGTGATTGTGGCTGACTTGAGAGATGTCAATACCAAGGAAGCGCTGAGAATGCTTGTCTCCTGTAAGTCAGGGGATGCTGAGTTAATCCTGTTGGCAGATAAGGAGCAGCTTTCGGCGCTTACAGAGAGCCTGTCGGAAGTGAAAGATGTTTGGACAATGCCCATGTCGGATGGTGAGGTGAGGTTCCGCTTCCTGAGATGGCAGCAGTCCTGCAGGATGAGCAGAGAGTTGTGGCAGACGAGCCAATATCTGGAAGCCACGATCAACAATGTCCCGAATCTGGTCTGGTATAAGGACAAAAATGGGATTCATAAGAAGGTAAACGACAGCTTCTGCCGGACGGTCAACAAGACGAAAAAGCAGGTCGAGGGTCGGGGGCATGCGTATATCTGGGATGTAGAGCAGGATGATCCGGCCTGTATTGAGTCAGAGAACGAGGTCATGACAAAGAGAAAGACCTGTGTGTCCGAAGAGTCGGTCAAAACGGGTGACGGGATGCGGCTTCTGACGACCTACAAATCTCCGCTTTATGACTTTGACGGCAGTGTGATGGGGACCGTGGGCGTCGCCATTGATGTGACGCAGGAGCGGGCCTATGAACAGGAGATTATCCAGAAAAACCATACGCTGGAGACGATTTTCACTACAATGGACTGCGGCGTCATGTGCCACACGATAGACGGCTCGTGTGTTTTGAGCATCAACCGTGCCGCACTCGAGATCCTGGGGTATGGGACATTAGATGAGCTTCTTGCGGATGGATTTGATACGGTGGCAGAGTCGGTTGTCGAGGAGGATAAGACCGCGCTTCGGGAGAGCATCAAGGATCTCAGGAAGGCCGGCGACAGTATTAGTGTCGAGTACCGTGTGCAGCATAAGAGCGGAGGGATCCGGCATGTGATGGGCAATGTAAGGCTCATTGAAGAGAACGGAGAGATGTTTTATCAGCGTTTTCTTTTGGACTGCACGGCTCAGAAGCAGCAGGAGCGGGAAAATGAGCGGCGTCAGATGGAGCTCATACGCGCGCTGAGCATTGATTATAATCTTGTATGCTATTATGATCTCGATACGGGAACCGGAAAGATTCTGCGCCTTGCAGAAGATGATGACAACCGGTTTGATGAGTTCTTCGACCAAGAGCTTTCTTTAGAAGAATGCATGGAACGTTACATAGAAAAATTCGCTTATGAAGAGGACGCGGATTTCCTGCGTCAGACGGTTTCCCGGGATAAACTCAAGGAAGAGCTTGGAAAGGTACGGCAGTATTACCTGAATTACCGTGTGGTGATTGACGGAGAGATCAAATATTTCCAGCTAAAGATCGTACGTGCAGGGGAATGGGACGAGAGCCACGGAATCGTGCTGGGCTTCCACAGTGTGGATGGAGAGGTCCGCAGAGAGATGGAGAAGAAGAGCCTTCTGGAGGATGCGCTCATGCAGGCAAACAGGGCAAGCAGAGCAAAAAGCGTATTCCTTTCCAATATGTCGCATGATATCCGTACCCCTATGAATGCCATTGTCGGCTTCACGGCTCTGGCGCTTACCCACATCGACCAGCAGGAGCGGGTCGAAGAGTACTTAAAGAAGATCATGACGTCAGGAAATCATCTGTTAAGCCTGATTAACGATGTCCTTGACATGAGCCGCATCGAGAGCGGTAAGATGCATCTGGAAGAGAAGCAGTGCAGGCTGCCGGACATATTGCACGAGCTACGCAATATCCTGCAGGCCGATATCCGTGCAAAGCAGATTGAGCTTTATATGGATGCGGTGGATATTCTCGACGAGGAGATTTACTGTGATAAGCTGCGTTTGAATCAGGTGCTTTTAAACCTGTTAAGCAACGCTGTGAAGTATACGAGCGCAGGTGGCATTGTCAGTGTGCGTGTCATTGAGAAACCAGGTGCGCCGGCCGGATATGCCAATTATGAGTTCCATATTAAGGATACCGGTATCGGCATGAGTGAGGAATTCCTTTCCCGTATCTTCGAGGCCTTTGAGAGGGAGAATAACACGACCATCAGTGGTATTCAGGGAACGGGACTCGGTATGGCGATTACCAAAAATATCGTCGATATGATGAACGGAACGATTGATGTAAAGAGTGAACAGAATGCAGGCACGGAGGTCACGGTCTGCTTTACCTTCCGCTTAAACGCGGAGAAGCGGGAGGTACAGGACATTCCGGAGCTGAAGAACTGCCGTGCACTGGTTGTTGATGACGACTTTGACACTTGCGACAGCGTTTCCTATATGCTCTCACAGATCGGGATGCGTGCGGAATGGACCTTGTCCGGCAGAGAGGCAGTGCTGAGGACGCGCCAGGCGCTGATGCGCAGTGACAGCTACTGCGTCTATATTATAGACTGGATGCTGCCTGATATGAACGGGATTGAGGTTACACGCAGAATCCGTAAGGAGACGGGCGAAGATGTACCGATTATTGTTCTGACAGCATATGACTGGGCTGATATTGAGGAAGAGGCGAAGGAGGCTGGAGTGACTGCTTTCTGCAGTAAGCCGTTATTCTTCTCTGAGCTTCGGGAGTGCCTCAATTCAATCGTCAATGTAGAGGAAGCCGGGGAAGAGGAAACAGACGAGACGGTTGTGAGCTTTCACACGGGACGAATTCTTTTAGCCGAGGATAATGAGCTGAATCAGGAGATTGCCACAGAAATTCTGACTGGAGCCGGTTTCAGCATTGATGTGGCGGAGAATGGGAAGATTGCTGTGGATATGCTGAAGAGATCAGAGCCAGGATATTATCAGCTTGTGCTTATGGATGTACAGATGCCGGTAATGAACGGGTATGAAGCCACGAACCTGATTCGCAGGCTGGAGGATGCAGAGCTGGCGTCGATACCGGTTCTTGCCATGACAGCCAACACCTTTGAAGAGGATAAGAGGGAGGCTGCCCGCTGTGGGATGAACGGCCATATCGCCAAGCCGATTGACATGAAAAAGCTGTTTGATACTTTGGACCGAGTGCTTGAGCAGAAGAAAGACAAAGGAAGACTGCCAGCATTCCAGAGATAAGAGAAAATCAGAATAAAACGATGCGGCCGGGCTGTCATGAAAGTCTGGCCGCATATTTTTTGATGAACAATGCGGCCGTTCAGCTATATTTTTTTATAAAAGCAGAAAAATGTCTTGACAAATGAGACGCTAAGTAATATAGTAACAACTGTAAATATTAGCACTCCCCATGAAAGAGTGCTAATAAAAACAGAAGAGGTGAGATATTTGGAGCTGGATGAGAGGAAAGAGAAGATATTAAAGGTCATTATCCAGACATATCTGGAAACCGGGGAGCCGGTGGGTTCCAGAACCATTTCCAAATATTCAGACTTGAAGCTCAGCTCCGCGACGATCCGCAATGAAATGTCTGATCTGGAGGAACTCGGCTATATTATCCAGCCGCATACCTCAGCAGGACGGATCCCTTCCGATAAGGGCTACCGCTTCTATGTAGATCAGATCATCAGAGAGAAGGACGACCAGGTCAGTCAGATGCAGGAGCTGATGATCCAGAGGGTAGACCGGGTGGAGCTTCTTTTAAAGCAGCTTGCACAGCTTCTGGCTAATAACACGAATTATGCTACATTAATCAGCGGCCCCAATTATAATAATACGAAACTCAAGTTCATTCAGCTTTCGAGAGTGGAAGCGAGGAAGCTTTTGATCGTGGTGGTCGTGGAAGGAAATATCATCCGCAATTCCTTTGTTACCCTGGAGGAAGAATTGAGCGATGAGGAGCTTTTGAATCTGAATATTTTGTTGAATAACAGTCTGAACGGCCTGACAATCCAGGAGATCAACTTGGGCGTGATTACCAAGTTGAAGGAGCAGGCCGGGAGCCACAGGCAGATGGTGGATCTGGTATTAAACGAGGTGTCGGAGGCCATTCAGGCACAGGATGAGGATCTTCAGATCTATACAGGCGGGGCTACCAATATTTTTAAATATCCGGAGCTTTCCGATACCCAGAAGGCCAGCGAGCTTTTGAGCACATTGGAACAAAAAGAATTATTAAAGGGCCTGTTCGAAGCAGAAAATGCCAGGACGGATCCCGGGACAGAGATTCAGGTCTACATCGGCGATGAGACACCGGTCCAGACGATGAAGGATTGCAGCATTGTGACTGCCAATTATGTGCTGGGCGAAGGCTTAAGGGGAACCATTGGCATTGTGGGGCCGAAGCGGATGGATTATGAAAAGGTAGTGACGACTCTGCGGACACTAGTGGCGCAGCTAAATGAGACGTTTAAAAAGTGAAAGGTGTAGTACGTAAATGGAAGAAAAAGAGTTAGAGAAGAAGATGTCTGGAGAAGAGGATGGAACGACAGACGGCTTTGGGCTGCCAGAGCAGGAGAACGGCACACCGGAAAAGCCGCAGGGAGAGATTGAGAACGAAGCCCGGGGAGCAGAGGAAGCAGGCGTACAGTCTGAGGACTCAGAGAATAAGGAAGAGAAGAAGGAGAAAAAAGGATTTTTCAGCAAGAAGAAGGATCCCAAAGATACACAGATTGAGGAGCTTACAGATAAGCTGAAACGCTCAATGGCTGAGTTTGACAACTACAGGAAGCGGACAGACAAGGAAAAGTCAGCCATGTACGAGATCGGTGCCAGGGATGTGATCGAAAAGATGCTGCCTGTGGTGGATAATTTCGAGCGCGGGCTGGCAGCAGTGCCGGAGGATGCGAAGGGCACGGCGCTGGCAGATGGTATGGAGAAAATATACCGGCAGCTTATGAAGGCCTTAGAAGAGCTTGGTGTGACGCCTATTGAGGCTGTGGGAAAGGAATTTAACCCTGATTTCCATAATGCGGTTATGCATATCGAGGATGAAAATCTGGGCGAAAATATCGTGGCAGCAGAGATGCAGAAGGGATACATGTACCGCGATGCTGTCGTCCGCCACAGTATGGTGCAGGTTGCAAATTAATATTGTTAATGTTTCGTAACGGTTCAGGCACCGTAAGCTGCGTGTCTGGATTGTTACTGATTTTTCAGGAGGAAAAACTATGAGCAAGATTATTGGAATTGACCTTGGTACAACAAACAGTTGCGTGGCTGTGATGGAGGGCGGTAAGCCGACTGTCATCGCCAATACAGAAGGAATCAGGACGACGCCGTCCATCGTAGCATTTAAAAAGACAGGGGAGAGACTCGTAGGTGAGTCGGCAAAACGTCAGGCCGTGACGAATGCCGACCGCACAATCTCCTCCATTAAGCGCCATATGGGTACGACCTATAAGGTAGACATTGACGAGAAGAAGTACACGCCGCAGGAGATTTCTGCCATGATTCTTCAGAAGCTTAAAGCGGATGCCGAGAGCTATCTGGGCGAGAGCGTGACGGAAGCCGTGATTACAGTTCCGGCGTACTTTAATGACGCGCAGCGTCAGGCGACCAAGGATGCAGGTAAGATCGCAGGCCTTGAGGTAAAGCGTATCATCAACGAGCCGACAGCGGCAGCCCTTGCCTATGGCCTTGACAATGAAGAAGAGCAGAAAATCATGGTATATGACCTGGGCGGCGGCACATTCGATGTCTCCATCATTGAGATCGGCGACGGTGTCATTTCCGTAATGGCAACAAACGGCGATACGCGTCTGGGCGGTGATGATTTTGATAACCGTATTACCCAGTGGATGATTGACGAGTTCAAGAAACAGGAGGGTGCAGACCTTTCCGGTGATAAGATGGCGCTTCAGAGACTGAAGGAAGCGGCTGAGAAGGCGAAAAAGGAGCTCTCTGCAGCTACGACGACAAACATCAACCTGCCGTTTATCACAGCGACCTCGGAGGGACCAAAGCATCTGGACATGAACCTGACGAGAGCCAAGTTCGACGAGCTGACAAGCGATTTGATCGAGAGAACAGCGATTCCGGTACAGAACGCCTTGAGAGATGCGGGAATTACGGCTTCCGAGCTTTCCAAAGTCCTTTTGGTCGGCGGTTCCACACGTATGCTTTCCGCACAGGATAAGGTAAAACAGCTCACAGGCAAGGAGCCGAGCAAGTCCTTAAATCCGGACGAGTGCGTGGCAATCGGTGCGGCGATTCAGGGCGGCAAGCTGGCCGGAGATGCCGGCGCCGGCGATATCCAGCTTCTGGATGTAACCCCGCTTTCCCTGTCGATTGAGACAATGGGCGGCGTAGCTACGAGGCTGATTGAGAGGAATACGACAATCCCCACGAATAAGAGCCAGATCTTCTCGACCGCGGCTGACAACCAGACGGCAGTTGATATCCATGTTGTACAGGGCGAGAGACAGTTTGCGAGAGACAATAAGAGCCTCGGACAGTTCCGTCTGGATGGGATTCCGCCGGCAAGAAGAGGCGTTCCGCAGATTGAGGTTACATTTGATATCGACGCCAACGGTATTGTAAATGTTTCCGCCAAAGATCTGGGGACAGGGAAGGAGCAGCATATCACGATTACATCCGGTTCCAATATGTCAGATGACGATATCGAGAGAGCTGTAAAGGAAGCAGCGCAGTACGAGGCGCAGGATAAGAAGAAAAAGGATGCCATCGACACCAGAAATGACGCGGATTCTATGGTATTCCAGACTGAAAAGGCGCTTGAGGACGTAGGAGATAAGCTGGATGCCAACGATAAGGCAGAGGTGGAAGCTGACCTTGCCGCTCTGAAAGAGGCTGTGAACCGTGCCCCGGCCGACCAGATGACGGACGCTCAGGTGGACGACATCAAGGCCGCCAAAGAGAAAATGATGCAGAGCGCACAGAAGCTGTTTGCCAAGGTCTATGAGCAGGCGCAGGCAGGTGCGGCACAGGGTGCAGGCCCGGCTCCTGACGCGGCGCAGGCAGGCTACGGCGATGACGTGGTAGATGCAGATTATAAAGAAGTAAAATAACAAAGACGAAAGCGGGAAATGTCCATGCTTTAAGGCATGCACGATGGGGATTAGACGAAGAAATTTGCCTGACCCCCTTTCCCGCTGTTTGGAGCTTGAAGGGGTAAACGGACAATGGCAGAAAGCAAGAGAGATTATTATGAGGTCCTCGGAGTGCCGAAGGACGCCGACGAGGCGGCGATTAAGAAGGCCTACAGAAATCTGGCGAAAAAGTACCATCCGGATGCGAACCCGGGAGATAAGGTAGCAGAAGAAAAGTTTAAAGAGGCAACCGAAGCCTACGGCGTTTTGAGCGATCAGGACAAGAGACGGCAGTATGACCAGTTCGGCCATGCGGCTTTTGACGGTACAGGTGGGCCGGGCGGCTTCGGCGGCTTTGATTTCAGCGGGGCTGATATGGGAGATATCTTTGGGGATATCTTTGGCGATCTCTTCGGCGGCAGAGCAGGCCGTTCGAGGAGCAACGGACCGATGCGCGGGGCAAATGTGAGGACCGGGATCAGGATCACTTTTGAGGAGGCGATTTTTGGCTGCCAGAAGGAGATCGAGCTGAGCCTTAAGGACGAATGTCCGAAGTGCCACGGCACGGGAGCCAAGCCGGGGACTTCTCCCACTACATGCCCCAAGTGTAACGGCAAGGGCAAGATCGTATATACACAGCAGTCTTTCTTCGGCCAGGTGCAGAACGTACAGACGTGTCCGGACTGTCAGGGCACAGGAAAGATCGTAAAGGAAAAATGCCCGGACTGCTACGGCACAGGATACATTTCCAGCCGTAAAAAGATCCAGGTGACCGTGCCGCCGGGAATTGACAACGGGCAGAGTATCCGGATTGCCGGTAAGGGCGAGCCGGGATCAAACGGAGGCGAGCGCGGTGATCTTCTGGTGGAGATGACGGTTTCCAGGCATCCGGTATTTAAACGCCAGGAGACGACGATTTTCTCAACCGTGCCGGTTTCCTTTGCTACGGCAGCATTAGGAGGGCCTATCCGCATCAAGACGGTGGACGGGGAGATCGAATATGAGGTCAAGGCCGGGACACAGACAGATACGAAGGTACGCCTGCGTGGTAAGGGAGTGCCGGCTCTGCGCAATAAGAACATACGCGGCGACCATTATGTGACATTGGTAGTGACAGTTCCGGAGAAGCTTACGGAAGAGCAGAAGGAGGCATTAAAAGCCTTTGACGATGCCATGAAGGGGATCGCTCCGGAGGGCGGCGGAAAAAAGAAGAGAGGGCTGTTTAAGTAACGATACCGCCAGTCGGCGGCGAGTTTTTATAGAAAACCTCCATGCGCCCGCGCAGGTAAGCGCACCACCATGAATGAAAGTAATACAGGCGCATTTGGTATCCCTGAACTTAGATCGCCTGCGGCGATGAACTTTCATAGGAAAGGTACGTGCCGCTGGTATGAGAGATTTGTAAAGGTGTATTCCTGCCCCAATTTCCCCTGCTGTGGTTTGAAGCCCGCAAAATACGCGGGCCGGGAACCAGCGGGGGAAACGGCCTTTTCGGCAATATGAGAAAAATATTTTATGAACAGAGACGCCTGCGAAAGGGCGTTGTTTTTATTTCTCATTCCCCAGTCAGGACGATAGGAACCGTTTAAAAATTCTGCCCAAATAGGGCTTCAAAATTTTGGCGGAGTATGGTATAATGTCGACAGACATAATACTGTGAATATGGTTTCTGCGCTTGCCGCAGAAATCCAGTCACTTCAATCCGCCGGAGGTACCATGTCCGGAGGACATGGTATAATATCGCCAGATACTATACTTGCACAAGTGATTCTTGCATTTACCACAGAAATCTGTGTGCAAAATCCACCGGAGGCAGTATGTCCGGAGAACATGGTATAATACTGCCAGATATGATACCTGTACATCTGACAGTATATTTTTTTGAAAATCGAATATGGGGGAGCAGATACGTTATGGACAGAAAGCGGGTTTTTCTGAAGTTGAGCGGTGAGGCGTTGGCAGGTTCCAAGAAGACCGGGTTTGACGAGGATACCGTGAGAGAGGTAGCGAGGCAGGTAAAGAAGTCTGTCGAGGCAGGAATCCAGGTTGGAATCGTGATCGGCGGCGGGAATTTCTGGCGGGGACGCACCAGCGAAGCGATTGACAGGGCGAAGGCGGACCAGATCGGCATGCTGGCGACGATTATGAACTGTATCTATGTCTCGGAGATTTTCCGCAGTGCAGGAATGATGACACAGATACTGACCCCCTTTGAATGCGGCTCCATGACAAAGCTGTTTTCCA
Source organism: bacterium 1XD42-76 (assembly GCA_009917545.1). Lineage (GTDB taxonomy): Bacteria > Bacillota > Clostridia > Lachnospirales > Lachnospiraceae > QZDW01. The sequence continues at coordinate 74,207 of QZDW01000002.1, read as the reverse complement.
AGGACAGAGCCAATAAATATTTTGACAAGGGCATGGTGGTATTTTTTGCAGGCGGGATTGGACATCCCTTCTTTTCCACGGATACGACGATCACTTTGATGGCAATCGAGATGGATGCGGACTGCATTCTTCTTGCCAAGTCGATTGACGGAGTATACGACAGTGATCCCAAGAGCAATCCGTCGGCAAAAAAGTACGACAGGATCTCCATTCAGGAAGTGATCGACAAGCAGCTGGCAGTGGTTGATTTGACCGCGTCCATCATGTGTATGGAGCATAAAATGCCGATGGCCGTATTTTCATTGAATGAAAAGGACGGGATCACGAACGCAATGCAGGGGAAGATTAACGGCACGATTGTCACGGCCGAATAACAGGAGGGTTATATGAAAGAAGAGTTAAAGGTATATGAGGATAAAATGGATAAGACGCTCGAGCTTTTGCTGGACGAGTTTGCCTCAATCCGTGCAGGCCGTGCGAATCCGCATGTCCTGGATAAGATTAAAGTGGATTATTACGGAACCCCGACCCCGATCCAGCAGGTGGGGAATATCTCTGTGCCGGAGGCCAGGATGATTGTTATTCAGCCGTGGGAGAAGAGCCTTATTAAGCCGATCGAAAAGGCGATTCAGACATCCGATCTGGGAATCAATCCCAATAACGACGGCAGCGTGATCCGTTTGGTATTTCCGGAACTTACGGAGGAGCGGCGTAAGGAGCTGGCGAAGGATGTGAAAAAGAAGGGCGAGAACGCCAAAGTCGCCGTGCGCAACATCCGCCGCGATGCCAATGACTCGTTCAAGAAGATGGAGAAGGCGGACGAGATGTCTGAGGATGATTTAAAGGATGCAACCGAGAAGATGCAGAAGATTACCGACAAGGCGATTGAAAAGATCGACAAGGCTGTTGAGAATAAGACAAAAGAGATTCTTACCGTATAACAGAGGAACGTGAAAGCCCGGAATGTAGGCTTGGGACTGGCGGGAATGGATGCGGGCCTTGTGCTCATAGCGGAAGAAACATGGGGGCAGGGAGACTTGCCCCTTTCTTTACGGAGGAGCAGGCAGCAGGAATCCTGCAGGCCGGGGAAGGAGGGAACAGGATGGAAGAAAATTTGACGATTCCGGCCCACGTTGCGCTGATTCTTGACGGGAATGGCCGCTGGGCCAAAAAACGCGGCCTGCCGCGGCAGTTTGGACATAAAAAGGGCTGTGAGACAGTGGAGCAGACCGTTGAGGACGCGGCGCGGCTGGGGATCCGGTATCTCACAGTCTACGGTTTTTCTACGGAGAACTGGAAGCGGCCAAACGAGGAAGTAGGGGCTTTGATGCAGCTGTTCCGTTACTATGCCAAACGCCTGTTAAAGATCGCAACAGAATCCAATGTGCGTGTACGCATGATCGGGGAAAAGAGCCGTTTTGCTCCGGATATCGTGGAAGCGATCAACCGTCTGGAGGAAGAGACGAAGGAGAATACCGGCCTTACTTTCATTATTGCCGTAAATTACGGGGGCAGGGATGAGATCGTGCGTGCGGCGAAAAAGGCGGCCAGGGACTGTATGGAGGGAAAACTTGCAGCAGAGGAGCTCACGGAAGAAGTATTTTCCACGTATCTGGATACAGACCAAATCCCGGATCCGGATCTTCTGATCCGTACGAGCGGGGAAATGCGCCTTTCCAATTACCTTCTATGGCAGCTTGCCTATTCAGAGATCTATGTGACAGATTGCCTGTGGCCGGATTTTAACCGTGAGGAGCTATTGGAGGCTATCCGGCAGTATAACCGCAGAGAGCGGCGCTTCGGCGGCGTATCGAAGGCAGAAACGAAGTAAGGGAGTGGTTTCATGTTTACAACCAGACTGGTGAGCGGAATTGTGCTGGTGATGCTGGCGGCATTCCTTTTGATCTGCGGCGGGACGTTTTTATTTTCTGCTTCCCTTGCGATTTCCCTGATTGGCCTTTTCGAGCTTTACCGGGTCATGAAGATTGAAAAAAGGATGCCGGGTTTGATTGGATATCTGGCAGTTCTGGCTTATTATTGGATGATCTGGGCAGACAGAGAGCACATGACAGCGTTTCTGGCGATCGTGTCGCTCATGCTTTTAATGTCTGTCTATGTGGTGACATTTCCGAACTTCGGAACAGAACAGATCACAGTGGCTTTTTTCGGGATTTTTTATGTGGGACTCATGTTTTCCTATCTGTACCAGGTGCGCACCATGCCGGACGGGAAGTATCTTGTATGGCTGATCGTACTAAGCTCCTGGGGGTGTGATACCTGTGCCTATTGTACGGGGATGCTTTTGGGAAAGCACAAGTTGGCGCCGCAGCTAAGCCCTAAGAAAACGATCGAAGGGGCGGTCGGCGGAGTCGTGGGCGCGGCAGTTCTGGGCTTTTTGTACGGAGCCTATTTTGCACACAGCATGACAGATGTGGTGCGCCCCGGTGTCATCAGTGCGGCAGCCTGTGCCATTGCTGCGGTGATCTCTCAGATCGGAGATCTGGCGGCTTCTGCCATCAAGAGAAACCATGACGTGAAGGACTACGGTCATCTGATTCCCGGGCACGGAGGGATTCTGGACCGTTTTGACAGTATGATTTTTACGGCGCCTGCGATTTATTATGCCGTTTTATTCCTGGGGCTTAGATAGCTCTGGATCTTGGAGGGGAGACGATCATGAAAAAGATTGCCATATTGGGCTCCACGGGTTCCATCGGGACTCAGACGCTTGAGGTGGTGCGCTCGAACGGGGACATCGAGGTGGCAGCGATCGCGGCTGCGGCCAATATCAGGCTTTTGGAGCAGCAGATTCGGGAGTTTTCCCCCAGGATCTGCTGTGTCTGGGACGAAAGCAGGGCCAGAGAGCTCTCCGTGATGGTTAAGGATACTGCCACAAGGATTGTGAGCGGTATGGACGGTCTTTTGGAGATCGCGTGCATGGACGGCTATGAGACGCTCGTCACGGCAGTGGTGGGGATGATCGGCATCCGCCCGACCATTGCAGCGATCGGGGCAGGGAAGGATATTGCCCTGGCAAATAAGGAGACGTTAGTGACAGCAGGTCATCTGATCGTTCCTCTGGCAAAAGAAAAGGGAGTGCAGCTTCTGCCGGTGGACAGTGAGCACAGTGCCATTTTTCAGTGCTTAAACGGGGAACAGCGGAATAAGATAGAACGAATCCTTCTGACGGCCTCCGGCGGCCCTTTCCGCGGCAGGACGAGAGAGGAGCTGAAGCATGTGCGTCTGGAGGACGCGCTGAAGCATCCGAACTGGTCGATGGGCAGGAAGATTACGGTTGACAGCTCAACGATGGTGAACAAGGGGCTCGAGGTCATGGAGGCAAGATGGCTGTTTGATGTATCCTTCGATGAGATTCAGGTGGTAATTCAGCCAAAGAGCATCATCCATTCGATGGTACAGTTTCAGGACGGTGCAGTGATGGCCCAGCTCGGTACGCCGGATATGAAGCTGCCGATCCAGTATGCGCTGTATTACCCGGAGCGCCGGAACCTTGGCGGGGAACGTCTGGATTTCTGGAGCCTTAAGGAAATTATTTTTGAGAAGCCGGATCCGGATACGTTCCGCGGGCTTTCACTGGCCTATGAGGCGGGGAGAGCGGGCGGTTCCACGCCCTGCGTGTTTAACGCGGCCAATGAGCGGGCAGTCGCCAAATTTTTAGCGCAGGAGATCCCGTATTTGGAGATCACAGATATAATTGAGTCCGCGATGGGGCATCATATCAGGATAGAAGAGCCTTCTTTGGAGGAGATCCTCTCGGCGGAGGCGGAGACGTATGAATTTATAGAAAGCAGGTGGAGACGCGATTGATTGCTGCGCTTTTTGTATTGAGTGTTATTATTTTATTTCATGAATTCGGACATTTTTTGCTTGCCAGGCTGAACGGTGTGGCGGTTGTGGAATTTTCGCTGGGATTTGGGCCGAGGCTTTTGAGCTTTGTAAGCAAAAAAAGCGGCACGAGATATTCTGTCAAATGCCTGCCGCTCGGCGGTTCCTGCGCCATGCTGGGAGAAGAGGGAGACGTAGACGAAGCGAATGAAGAGGAAAAGCCCGGCGGGGCCCTGGATATCAGCCCGGCAGGCGATCCGGCGAGGGCACAACATTCATTCTTTGCAAAGTCGCCTCTGGCACGCATGTCAGTGATTGCGGCAGGGCCTGTTTTCAATTTTATCCTGGCCTTTTTCTTTGCCGTAGTGATTCTTTCCTGGGCAGGAATTGATGCTCCAAGGCTTGCCGGAGTGACTGAGGGGCAGGCAGCTGAAGCCGCCGGGCTCAGAGAAGGTGATGTGATCACGAGCCTGGGCAGCAGGAAGATTTGCCTTGCGCGCGATATCACGATGTATATGCTCTCCAATGGTTCCCGCCCGGTGTCTGTCAGCTATAAACGGTTTGATGAGACGACCGGCGCCTGGAAACAGATGGAAACCATTATCAAACCGGTCTATGACAGCCAGGCAGGAGGGAGATACCTTCTGGGCGTACAGCTTGGAGCACGGTCAGCTGCTTCTTCGATTCCGGAGCTTCTCAAATATGGAGTGTACGAGGTGCGTTTCTGGATTCTGTCTGTGACGGACAGCCTGAAAATGATGGTGCGGGGCCAGGTGGATTCCGACGATATCGCGGGCCCGGTGCGCATCGTGACAATTATCAATGACACGGTCGAGGAGAATATCCAGTATGGTTTTATCACGGTTTTGATGAATCTGTTTAATCTGATGGTGATGTTTTCGGCAAATCTGGGCGTGATGAATCTTCTGCCGGTGCCGGCCCTGGACGGAGGACGGCTGGTGTTCCTTTTGTGGGAGTTCCTGACAAGAAAACCGGTGAACCAGAGGATAGAGAATGCAGTTAATATGACAGGCATGGCCCTGCTTATGACCTTTATGGTTTTTGTGATTTTTAACGATATCCGTAATATCTTTTAATGGATAATATAGAATCGGAGCCGGAAAAGCTGAATCAGAAAAATTCTGCCGGAAAAATAAAGAGAGGGAGGAATGTCATGTTCAGGGAAAATACGAGAGTGGTCCGTATTGGTGACAGAGAGATCGGCGGGGGCAGTCCTGTGCTCATTCAGTCGATGTGTAATACAAAGACAGAGGATGTGAAGGCAACGACCGGGCAGATCCTGGCACTTGAGAGAGCAGGGTGCGATATCATCCGTGTGGCTGTTCCCACGATGGAGGCAGCAGACGCTATCCGCAGGATTAAAAAGAATATCCATATCCCGCTGGTAGCAGATATCCATTTTGATTACAGGCTGGCGATCGCGGCGATCGAAAGCGGAGCCGATAAGATTCGTATTAATCCTGGCAATATCGGGGCCAGGGAGCGCGTGCAGGCTGTTGTTGAGACAGCGAAACAGTACGGGGTGCCGATCCGTGTCGGTGTCAACAGTGGTTCTCTGGAAAAGCCGCTGCTGGAAAAATACGGCCGTGTGACAGCAGAGGCACTCGTGGAGAGCGCCAGGAACCAGGCTTCCCTGATCGAAGAGATGGGATACGATAATCTGGTAATCAGTATCAAATCGTCCGATGTTATGATGGGGATCCGGGCACATGAACTTCTGGCCCGGGAATGCCGTTATCCGCTCCATGTGGGAATCACGGAGGCCGGAGGCCTTTTATCCGGCAATATCAAGTCCTCAGTGGGACTGGGAGTGATTCTTTATGAAGGGATCGGGGACACGATCCGCGTATCGCTGACCGGGGATCCGCTTGAGGAGGTAAAGAGCGCGAAACTGATTTTAAAAACTTTAAAGCTTCGCAAAGGAGGCATTGAGGTGGTTTCCTGCCCGACCTGCGGGCGTACGAGAATTGACCTTATCGGGCTTGCCGGGCGCGTCGAGGAAATGGTGTCTGAGTTTGACATGGATCTCAAAGTGGCGGTTATGGGTTGTACCGTAAATGGTCCCGGCGAGGCCAGAGAGGCAGATATCGGGATTGCCGGCGGCGTCGGCGAGGGGCTTTTGATCCGCAAAGGCGAGATCCTGAAAAAACTTCCGGAGGAGGAACTTCTCCCTGCACTGAGGGAAGAGCTTATAAAGCTTAAGGAGGCAGGAGCGTAATATATGGAAAAAACGTTTCTGGACGTGTTTCCGGGATTACATATAGAAAAGGAGCTTCGAGAGCTTCTGGAGCTTGTCATGGTAGAGCGTGTCACCATGCCAAAGGACAGGAGCTCTATTCGTATTTATATTCGGAGCCCGAAACTGATTCATAAAAAGAATATTTACAGTATGGAGGAAGGCATCGCGAAACAGCTTTTTCCCGGGCGGCCCCTTTCGGTAAAGATTCTGGAAAAATACCGCCTTTCGGCACAGTATACGCCTAAAAGACTGTATGAGGTTTATAAAGACAGTATTTTTCTGGAATTCCGGCAGTACGGAATGGTGGAATATAATATCCTGCGCAGGGCGGAAACGGAATTCCCCGACGAGGATACCATGCTGATGACGATCGAGGATAATCTGATCTACAGAGAGCGCTCAAAAGAGGTCGGCCGCGTTCTGGAAAAGATTTTTACGGAGCGCTGCGGACTGGCGGCAGAGGTAAAATTCCGCTACATTGAGCCTGCGAAAAGACCGGAGGAACAATATCAGCCCTTTGCCGGTCAGCCGGTTCTTGAGGGGTATGGGAGCTATGAGGGATTTTCAGGAAATCAGACAGCGCCCGGGACAGACGGGCCGCCCTGGGAGAATGGGATTTCAGGAGGAAAAGACCGTGTTGCGGCGTTTGGGATGGCAAATACCGGAAGCGGTATGACGGGAGCCGGATCCGGGATGCCCGGAGATGGGAGTATGGCAGGCGCGGCCCCGGGGATGCCCGGAAACCGGGGCTGCGGGGCGGCTTTGGACAGCAGAACCATGCGGGAAGGCGGCGCTAATGCAGCGGCAGGAGGCCGTGGCAGCGCGGGACAGGCAGGCATGATGTCAAAAGGTGGTTTTGGGAGCGGGGCTGGCGCACCGTCTGCGAAAACACAGGAAAAGTCCGAATTTACCAAAAAGCGTTTCGGCGAGAAATCCGGAAAAAGCTTTGCCGGCGGTTATCGCGGCGGCCGTGAGGGAGGCCGCCCTCCGTACAGAAAATCAGAGAATCCGGATGTGCTGTTCGGACGCGATTTCGACGGCGAGGCAGTGGAGATCCATGAGGTGGAAGGCGAGATCGGCGAGGTCATTCTGCGTGGAAAGATTATCCGGGCCGAGACCAGAGAGCTAAAGAGCGGCAAAAAGCTGGTGATTTTTGACCTGACAGATTTTACTGACAGTATCACGATCAAACTGTTTCTGCGCGAGGATCAGGAGGAGGACGCCAAAGAGGCGATCAAAGAAGGCAGTTTTATCAAACTAAAGGGGATTACGACCATTGACCGTTTTGACGGCGAGCTGACTGTGGGTTCGCTTGTGGGAATCAAGCGCTGTGAGGATTTTACGATCAAACGGACAGATAACGCCCCCATAAAGCGCGTGGAACTCCATTGCCATACAAAAATGAGCGATATGGATGGTGTCTCCGAAGTAAAAGATATCATAAAACGCGCAAAGAAGTGGGGGATGCCGGCGCTGGCCGTGACGGACCACGGCTGTGTACAGGCTTTTCCGGATGCCAGCCATGCTCTGGATAAAGGCGATCCCTTCAAGGTGTTATATGGGGTGGAGGGGTATCTGGTCGATGATCTGAAGGAGATTGTCGAGCGTTCCGAGAATCAGAGCCTTGATGATACTTATGTGGTATTCGACATCGAGACGACCGGCTTTTCTCCTTCAAAGAACAAGATTATCGAGATCGGGGCCGTGAAGGTGACAGACGGCGTGATCGTGGACCGAATGGACGAGTTTGTCAATCCCAAGGTGCCGATTCCCTTTGAGATTGAGCGTCTGACAGGAATCAATGACAGTATGGTGCTGGAAGCGCCTGAGATTGACGTGATTCTGCCGCGCTTCCTTGAATTTTGCGGCGATGCAGTACTGGTAGCGCATAATGCTTCCTTTGATGTCAGCTTCATCAGCCACAACGCTGTCTTGCTGGGGATTCCTTTTGCCCCCACAGTGGTAGATACCGTGGCGCTCTCAAGAGCACTGTTACCAAGCTTGAGCCGCTATAAGCTGGACAATGTGGCGAAAGCGCTCGGCGTCTCCCTGCTACATCATCACCGCGCCGTGGATGACGCGGAGGCGACCGCAGGGATTTTCCTGAAATTGTCTGAACTTTTGAAAACGCAGCATCAGATACATACGCTGGACGAGCTTGGCATTTTCCGTAAGGCGGACGATGCGGCAATTATGAAAATGCCGGCCAGCCATGTGATTATTCTGGCTAAAAATGACCTCGGACGCGTGAATCTTTACCGTCTGATTTCCTGGTCACATGTACGTTTCTTTTCCAAGCGCCCAAGGATCCCCAAGAGTCTTTTGGAAGAATACCGCGAAGGGCTTATCATCGGCTCGGCCTGTGAGGCCGGAGAGCTCTATCAGGCAATTTTAAGGGACAGCGGGGAAGCGGAGCTGCAGCGTCTGGTGAAGTTTTATGATTATCTGGAAATCCAGCCGCTGGGAAACGACATGTTTATGCTGCGTGATGAAAAGAGCACAGTGAAATCTGTGGAGGATCTGCAGGATATCAACCGCAGGATCGTAAGCCTCGGAGAGCAGTGGGGGAAGCCGGTGTGTGCGACGTGCGACGTGCATTTCCTCGACCCGGAGGATGCCATTTACCGCAAAATCCTGATGGCAGGGCAGGGCTTTAAAGACAGCGAGGACCAGGCGCCCCTCTATCTGCGCACGACAGAGGAAATGTTAGCGGAGTTTGAATATCTGGGGAGTGACAAGGCGTATGAGGTGGTGGTGACGAATACGCGTATGATTGCGGATATGTGCGAGCCGATTGCACCTGTCCGCCCGGATAAATGTCCGCCGGTGATTGAGAGATCGGATGAGACATTGCGCAATATCTGCTACAGCCGTGCGCACGAGATGTACGGAGATGAGCTGCCGAAAATCGTCGTGGACCGTCTGGAAAAGGAGTTGAATTCCATTATCTCCAACGGCTTTGCTGTCATGTATATTATTGCCCAGAAATTGGTATGGAAATCAAACGAGGACGGATACCTTGTCGGTTCGCGTGGCTCGGTCGGCTCTTCCTTTGTGGCGACGATGGCCGGGATTACAGAGGTCAATCCGCTAAGCCCGCATTATTACTGTACGAACTGCCACTATTACGATTTTGATTCCGAGGAGGTAAGGGGTTACAGTGGAATGGCCGGGTGCGACATGCCGGACAAGCTGTGCCCGGTCTGCAAAACGCCACTGACAAAGGACGGCTTTGACATCCCGTTCGAGACGTTTCTCGGCTTTAAGGGGGACAAGGAGCCGGATATCGACCTCAATTTCTCCGGAGAGTATCAGAGCCGTGCGCACGACTACACGGAGGTCATTTTCGGCAAAGGGCAGACCTTCCGCGCCGGCACCATTGGTACGCTGGCTGATAAGACGGCCTACGGTTATGTGAAAAATTATTTTGAAGAGCACGGGGAGCGCAAGCGGAACTGTGAGATCAACCGCATCGTTCAGGGCTGTGTGGGCGTCAGACGCACGACGGGACAGCATCCGGGCGGTATCGTGGTGCTGCCTCTGGGGGAGATGATCTACTCCTTTACCCCGGTTCAGCATCCTGCCAACGATATGACGACAAAGACAATCACCACACACTTTGATTATCATTCCATCGACCACAACCTTTTAAAGCTCGATATTCTGGGACACGATGATCCGACCATGATCCGCATGCTTCAGGATCTGATCGGCCTTGACCCGGTAAAGGATATCCCGTTAGACAGCAAGGAGGTCATGAGCCTGTTCCAGAACACCTCGGCGCTGGGGATCACGCCGGAGGATATCGGTGGATGTAAGCTGGGGGCTCTGGGCGTGCCGGAATTCGGCACGGATTTTGCCATGCAGATGTTAATCGACACCAAACCGAAATATTTTTCCGATCTGGTGCGGATTGCCGGCCTGGCCCACGGAACAGACGTGTGGCTGGGAAATGCACAGACATTAATCCAAGAAGGGAAGGCGACGATTCAGACGGCGATCTGTACAAGGGATGACATCATGGTCTATCTCATCAATCAGGGACTTGAGGAAGGGCTTGCCTTTACGATCATGGAATCTGTGCGAAAGGGCAAGGGGCTTAAGCCGGAGTGGGAAGAGGCAATGGTGGAAAAAGGCGTTCCGGACTGGTATATCTGGTCGTGTAAGAAGATTAAATACATGTTCCCCAAGGCGCATGCGGCTGCCTATGTCATGATGGCCTGGCGCATTGCCTACTGTAAAGTGTTCTATCCGCTCGCGTATTATGCGGCATTTTTCAGCATCCGTGCAAACGGCTTCTCCTATGGGCTTATGTGTCTGGGGCGTGATAAGCTGGAATTCCATCTGGCGGACTATAAAAGGCGGTTGGATTCTCTCTCCAAAAAGGAACAGGATACATTACGTGACATGCGTATTGTGCAGGAAATGTACGCCAGGGGGTATGAGTTTATGCCGATGGATCTCTACAGGGCCAAAGCCAGGCAGTTTCAGATCATTGACGATAAGCTGATGCCTTCGATTAACAGCATCGACGGGCTGGGAGAAAAGGCGGCGGATTCGATCGAGGAGGCGGCAAAGGACGGGGCGTTTCTGTCAAAGGAAGATTTCAGGAACCGGGCCAAGGTCGGCAAGACGCTCTGTGACCTGATGGCGGAGCTGGGAATTTTAAAGGATCTGCCGGAGAGCAATCAATTGTCGCTGTTTGATCTGTAGCAGGGGCCGGCTGCCTGTCTGGGCGCATGCGCGGAGCCAGACGCAGCCGGCCGCAGCCTTAAGGCCGCGGCCGCTCAGGACAGGAAGATGGGGAGAAGAGATATGGCGGAAAAAGCAGTCGTTACGAACAAAGTTTCGATTACATGAAAAGTGATAGGCAGGAAGTGGAAAGGAAAACGGATCGTGGAATAGAAAAGAGAGCCGTCCGATCCGGAAAACCGAATCGCCGGGAGCGCCAACCTGTATCATTACAGAGTGCGGGGAGAGGCTCCCGGCGTTTTGATATGGGAAAACGGGGATTGACAATCTGGAAAAATATGATATTATATAGATATACCGGGTAATGGTATAAGATATATAAAAGTCCAGAAGGGAGTATACTATGGAGCAATATACCGTTACGGGAATGAGCTGCGCCGCCTGCAGCGCCCGCGTGGAGAAAGCAGTGTCCAAGGTTCCGGGAGTGACATCCTGCTCCGTGAGCCTTTTGACGAATTCGATGGGAGTAGAAGGAACGGCTTTGGCAGAGGAGGTCGTAAAGGCGGTAGAGGAGGCCGGATACGGCGCTTCAAAAAAGGGAGAAGCAGACGGAAGCAGGACATTGCCGGTCTCAGGAAATGCAGAGGATGCCCTGGCGGACCGGGAGACCCCTGTTTTAAAGAAACGCCTGTATTCTTCTCTGGGTTTCCTCATTGTACTCATGTATTTTTCAATGGGACATATGATGTGGGGCTGGCCGGCTCCTGAGTTTCTCGCGAAAAACCACGTTGCGATGGGGCTTTTACAGCTTTTGCTCACAGTTGCTGTCATGGCTGTGAATCAGAAGTTTTTTGTAAGCGGTTTTAGGGGGCTTCTTCACCGGGCGCCGAATATGGATACACTGGTGGCGCTTGGCTCCGGGGCATCGTTTGTGTACAGTACCTACGCGCTGTTTGCGATGACAGATGCCCAGGCAAAGGGCGATATGGCCGGTGTCATGGCTTACATGCATGAATTCTATTTTGAGTCGGCTGCCATGATCCTGACGCTGATTACCGTAGGTAAGATGCTGGAAGCACGTTCGAAGGGGCGGACGACGGATGCATTAAAGAGCCTCATGAAGCTAGCGCCCAAGACCGCGACGATTGTGCAGGACGGCGTGGAAGCAGTGGTGCCTGTCGGCCAGGTGAAAAAGGGCGATATTTTCGTGGTACGGCCGGGAGAGAATATCCCGGTGGATGGCGTTGTCTTAGAGGGAAACAGTGCGGTCAATGAGGCGGCGCTGACCGGAGAGAGTATCCCGGTTGATAAGGCCGAAGGAGATCTGGTGTCGGCGGCGACTGTGAATCAGTCCGGATTTATTCGCTGTGAAGCTACCAGGGTCGGCGAGGATACGACGCTGTCTCAGATCATTAAGATGGTCAGCGATGCAGCGGCGACCAAGGCGCCGATTGCCAAGGTTGCCGACAAAGTTTCCGGCGTGTTTGTCCCTGCTGTGATCGCAGTAGCGGCTGTTACGATCGTCGTCTGGCTGCTTGCCGGAGAGAGTATCGGATTCGCCCTTGCGCGGGGAATCTCCGTGCTGGTGATTAGCTGTCCGTGTGCCCTGGGCCTTGCGACTCCGGTAGCGATCATGGTCGGTAATGGCATGGGCGCCAAAAACGGGATTCTGTTTAAGACTGCCGTCTCCCTGGAGGAGGCAGGAAAGGTTGATATCGTGGCTCTGGATAAGACGGGTACGATCACGAGCGGCGAACCGCGCGTAACGGATATGATTCCGGCCGCAGGGACAACGGAGGAGGAACTTCTTCGCATGGCGTATGCGCTGGAAATGAGAAGTGAGCACCCGCTGGCTAAGGCAGTGCTTAAAAAAGGCGGGGAGCGCGGAATCCGTGCGGAAGAGATCACTGATTTCCAGGCGCTTCCGGGGAACGGCCTTACAGGCACATGGAACAAAGCAGTATTGTTTGGGGGGAATCTCAAGTTTGCCGAAAGCAGAGGACAAGTGCCGGAGGATCTTAAGGAACAGGCGCAGAAGCTGGCGGAGGAAGGAAAGACGCCGCTGTTCTTCGGCCTGGGAGATTCATTCCTGGGAATCATTGCAGTTGCCGATACGATAAAGGAGGACAGCCCGCAGGCCGTGAAAGAGCTTCAGAACATGGGGATCCATGTCGTGATGCTGACCGGAGATAACGCACGTACTGCCAGAGCAGTGGGAAATCAGGCTGGTGTCGATGAGGTGATTGCAGATGTTCTTCCGGACGGAAAGGAAAGCGTGATCCGTTCCCTGAAACAAAAAGGGCGCGTGGCGATGGTAGGCGACGGCATCAATGATGCCCCGGCACTTACGAGAGCCGATATCGGTATCGCTATCGGAGCCGGTACGGATATTGCGATTGACGCGGCTGACGTTGTGCTCATGAAGAGCCGTTTATCCGACGTACCGGCAGCCGTCAGGCTGAGCCGGGCAACATTAAAAAACATCCATGAAAATCTGTTTTGGGCGTTTTTTTATAATGTTGTGGGAATCCCTCTGGCAGCAGGCCTGTGGATCCCGTTCTTTGGCTGGAAACTGAATCCGATGTTCGGTGCGGCAGCGATGAGCCTTTCCAGTTTCTGTGTCGTTTCGAATGCACTGAGGCTTAATTTCTTCGATATGCGAAATGCTGAGAAGGATAAGAAATATAAGGCAAAAACAACGATGAGAGAGGAGAACAAAACAATGGAGAAAACATTAAAGATCGAGGGCATGATGTGTGAGCACTGTGAGGCGCGTGTAAAGAAGTGCCTGGAGGCGGTTGCCGGCGTGGAGAGCGCAGCAGTCAGCCATGTATCAGGAACCGCAGTCGTTACACTGTCTCAGGATGTGGCAGACGAGGTTCTGAGGAAAGCGGTCGAGGATCAGGATTATAAGGTGGTCGGCTGATAAGCCGCCGGGGAGCTGCCGCGCTGTCCATAGAATACAGGCAAGAGGGAGGCATAAGCTTGGAGGAAAATAAGGAGAAAAAGAACAAAACGGCAGATGCCGGGACAAAGCATAAGCACCGGGATCCAAAGGAAGAAAAGGATCTCATAAGCCGCCTGAACCGTATCGAGGGACAGGTGCGGGGGATCAAAGCAATGGTGCAGGAGGAACGCTACTGCACAGATATCCTGGTACAGGTATCGGCTGTGCAGTCGGCCTTAAACGGTTTCTGCAAGGTTCTTCTGTCCAACCATATCAAGACATGTGTGGTACAGGACATCAAAGAGGGAAAGGAAGAGGAAGCCGTCGAAGAGCTCTGTGAGACGATCAAAAAGATGATGTAACATGGGCTTATAAGGGAGAACCAAAGAGAGGGAACTGCCGCAGAGGCGCCGGGAGGGAGCTTTTGCAGGCAGTTTTCTCTATAGAGGAGCAGAGGAATATCCGGAAAACTTTGCAGGAAGATATCAGGAACAGGGAAGAGGATTCACTGGAAGATTGGAAATCAGGAGAATATAACAATAACAAAAAATGCGTAATCTGCACTGATTACGCATTCCCAAGGTCTCAGACCTCTTTACAGAAAGCTCCCGGCCGGACTCGAACCGGCGACCTACGCATTACGAATGCGTCGCTCTACCAACTGAGCCACGGAAGCAATCCTTCATAAAACACTGTTATCAAAAACAGCGAATGACCTGTCCGGGAATCGAACCCGGGTTTACGCCGTGAGAGGGCGTCGTCTTGACCGCTTGACCAACAGGCCATCTTTCCAATCGAGGCGACAAGATTCGAACTTGCGACCTCTGCGTCCCGAACGCAGCGCTCTACCAAACTGAGCCACGCCTCGATTACGTTTGGTAGTATAATATAAAATGACGGAATTGTCAACAATATTTTTCAAATTTTTTGAGATGTTTTTCCAGTTTTTCCAGGAACTGTTTTTTCAGGGCGACGTTTTTCCGGAATGATTTTGAAACCTGGACTGTACAGGCCCTGAGGACAGATGAACGGTTTCCGTGAAATACTATTTACAAGGCCTTGCAGGATTGGTATACTTAAAAAAGAGGTGAGACGTGATATGGTCTGGTGGAAGAAAAGGAGCGCCTGGGAGAGGGAGCTTAAGGCAGTATTAAAAGCGGAGGAGGCATTTCGGAACAGACAGCTTTCGGGGCGGGAGAGCATTTTAAACCGTGTTCTCACAGATAAGGTTCCTCCAAAGCTCGACGAGAAGCTGCGGCAGGCATTTTACGGGGCATTTTCCTTCCTTTTTGCGAATGGGACGGGGATGATTGAGAAAATGTACGGCAGCGAGGCCGCAGAGAGGCAGTACAAGATGAACGCCTATGCGGCTGGTCTGAAGGAATCGAGAAAAAGCCTGCGGGCATTTTCAAAAAAAGCCGCCGTTGCCGGCAGCAGGAATCTGGTGCTTGCAGGGGCGGAGGGACTCGGATTGGGGTTACTGGGAGTGGGCCTTCCGGACATTCCTTTATTTACGGCTATGATTTTTAAATCACTTTATGAATTGGGCAGCTATTATGGTTTTGGACACGAAGAGGAAGAAGAAAAATACTGGATTTTGTTGCTGATTCAGGGGGCGCTTACATATGGCGGAGAATTTTTGAAGGCAGAGGAAGAATGTGAACGGTTTATCGAACACGGCACGCTGCCGGAATCGTACCAGCAAAAGGACAGGATGGAAAAAACATGCAGTCTGCTTTCCGGTGAGCTGCTCTATATGAAGTTCCTTCAGGGAGTGCCTGTTGCAGGCGTGCTTGGCGGCGCCTGCGATGTGATATATTTAAACCGCATACAGTCTTATGCGAAGATCAAGTACAGAAAGCGGTTTCTGCTAAAATGGAAACGGGAATTGTGGAGGGAGAGGGGGCAGAAAGAATATGAAGGATAACGGGGAACAGGAAAGGAAAGAGATCAGAGAAGCCATTCTTGCCGGCGAGAGGGTATTGCAGAGCCTTAATAAAGCCGATGAAGCGCTGAGAAGTGCGAAAAGCTGGGGGCTTTTCGACATGTTCGGCGGAGGGCTCCTTTCCACGTTTGTCAAGCATTCCAGGCTTGACAGGGCCAGAGGCTACATTGAGGATGCGAAACAAAATATGAAAGCATTTAAAGAGGAGCTTGCAGACGTAGATCAGGTACTTGATCTCTCGGTTTCCGTTGGGGAGTTTCTCACATTCGCAGACTTCTTTTTTGACAGTTTTTTTGTTGACTGGATGGTACAGTCAAAAATTGACATGGCAAAAAGGCAGATGCAGGAGGCAATCGGCAAAGTAACGAAAATACTGGCCTCATTAAGGGAGATGGAACGGGATACATAAGCTGGTGATGTCCCGGAAAAACTGCCACTGTAAGGTTTTTCAGGTGAATTTTGTAAGGTCTTTCATTCTTGCATTTTACAGATGCGTGTGGTATCATGTTTTATGATTTTCAGGTCGTTTTGTGAAGTTTCCTGTATCTTCATATGCGCATCAGGTGATGGGTGCAGACGGCTTTGACAAGAAAAGACAATGGAAGGATGAGGAGAATGAAAAGATACAAAATTGGCATGCTGGCAGTGATGGCCGCAGCGGCTTTCATGATCGGGGGATGCTCCAAGGGTTCGGATAAACCGGTGGAATCCACAGCTCCCAGTGTCCCGTTAGTTACTCTGGTCGATGATGTGATGTTACCGGACCGGACCGGCGCTGAGATTGAACTGCTCTCCCTGGACGATCCTACAGAGTTGAGCTACAGCAGTGGGAACACAGATATGTTGTTTAAGAAAAAGGACGGAGCCTGGATGGATGCAATGGACAGCCAGATTCCTCTGAACCAGGAAAAGCTTGAGGCAATGGCGGACAATTTTCTGCATCTTCAGGCAGTGTCCAAGGTAGATGCCCCTGCGGATCTGGCAGATTACGGTCTGGAATACCCTTCATGTTCCCTGATTATCATGGATAGGAAGAAGGGAGAGACCACGGTTCTGATCGGTGAAAAGGATGGGAACGGGAATTATTATGCTACACTGGATGAGAGAAATTACTATACCCTGAAGCCTCAGACCGTGGAGGCCCTGATCTTTGATTATGAAAAGCTGGTAATCAGGGACAGCCTTGATGTGACGGTATCTGCGGATGATATCCAGAAGGCCTCTGTGACGGTACGTGGAAAGACAACTGCCTATTCTTCATCGGATAAGGAAGTGATGGCGAGAATTGCAGAGGGCATTTGTAATCTGAAGCCTTCCGAATACTCGACGTTCCATGCTTCCGAGCAGGAGCTGTACGCAGCGGAGATCTCAGAGAGCGACCGCACAACGTTTACAGCAGAGATTAAAAATAACGGCGAGGTGCAGGCGCTCACTGTCTATGTAGGGACATATGCGGACGCCGAAAGCAAGACGAGTTATGTCCAGCTGGACGGCTCAAAGATGCTTGCCATCGTGGACAGTGCGATCGTGGACAATCTCCTGAACAGGCAGCAGGAGGAATAGAAAAATAAAAACGGGCACGGCAGAGGTTACACTGCTGTGCCCGTTTTTTTAAACTGCCCCGCCGAAGCGGAAAACGATGCCGATTACGGCAGAGGCCGCAATAAAGACGACAGGATGAAGCCCTTTTGTCTTTTTGAACCGGGCTGTAAAGAAATACAGGATAACCATCAGGACAATGTTGGGCAGATTGATGAGGTCGATCAGGTTATGGCTTTCAGCATAGAGATCCTTTTGCAGAACCACGAGTGCCACAACGGAAAGTCCTGCTGCTGCGATCAGCCCGGTTGAGGCCGGACGCAGGCCGTAAAAGGCAGACTTTACATATTTACTGTCCTGAAAGGCTTTCAGGAACCCGGCAATTATCAGAATGATAATAATCGACGGGGTAATTAATCCAACGGTCGCGATGATAGAACCGGGAATCCCGGCTGTGGTAAAGCCCACATACGTTGCCATGTTGACGCCGATGGGGCCTGGCGTGGACTCGGAAATGGCAACCATGTCGGCAAGCTGCCCATAGGAAAACCAGCCCGTCTTGTCAGAGATATTGTAAAGGAACGGCAGAGTGGCCATCCCTCCGCCGACCGCGAAGAGCCCGGCTTTGAAAAACTCATAAAATAACTGTAAATAAATACTCATTTTGTCTGCGCCTCCTTTTTGCTGAGGAAGATGCCGGCAACGCCCGCCATAAGAACAAAGAGAATCGGCGAGAGGTCGGTGAGAATGGAGCCGAGCATAACGGCCAGGAAAATGACGAGCGTAATCTTATCGACTACGGATTTTTTCCACAGCTTGAGCACAGCATTAAAGATCAGGACACAGACGCAGACGCGGATCCCTGCGAAGGCATTCTGGACGATGGCCAGATCCGCGAAGTTCTGAATGAAGGCGGCGATAACGCTGATGATAATCAGGGAGGGGAATACGACTCCCAGAGTAGCGACGATACCGCCGATGACACCGCCCGTCCGCTGCCCGACAAAGGTTGCCGTGTTGACAGCAATGATCCCGGGCGTGCATTGTCCGATGGCGTAGTAATCCATGAGTTCCTCTTCCGTCGCCCAGCCGCGTTTTTCCACGACCTCCTTTTGGAGGATCGGGAGCATGGCATAGCCGCCGCCAAAGGTCAGGCCGCCAATGCGGGCAAAGGTGAGGAAAAGATCAAGAAGTTTGTTCATAGAATTTTCTGCTCCTTTGCATGTTGTAAATCTATATGTAAGAATATAGCAGATTCCGGTGAAAAAGCAATGGGTTTTGGGTGAGAAAATCATTGTGGCAATATTTTTGCTGCGGGTAAGGGAAAAGAGGAAAGCGGAAGCGGTATTTTTACGAATGAATCGAGATGAAGTGAGAAGTCGGAGTTTGAAAAGACTACGATTTGTTTGCCGTGCTTGTAGTCTTTTTTTATTTCTTCGATTTTGGCTTTTATCTTTAAAACATGTAGATCCAAAACGGCAAAATTACCAGAAAGCAGGAGTTACCTGCAGAAAGAGGGAAAGACAGTTAAAAACCGTGGTCGCCATCCTTTTTCACGAGGGATACCTGCATTTGGGGCGGCAAGGGAGCAGATGCGGCTGAACTGGATGCTATCATTGCCCGTCTTACTGGCCAGACCATCCCAACAACCCAAAATGCTGCGCCGTCATGGAAACAAAATGAGAAAGGCTGGTGGATTGAAAATCCAGATGGTACTTACCTGACAAACCAGTGGTATCAGTCACCAGTCAGTGGTTTATGGTACTATATGGGTGCAGACGGCTATATGCTTACCAATACCACCACACCTGACGGCTGTCCCGTAAACGCGGATGGGGTCTGGGTTCCGTAACACAGCTTAACCTTATAATCAAGATTTTTTCTGAATTTCTAAAGCTGCTGGCAACAAAACGCCAGCAGCTTTTCCTATACTCCTGATTCGTTTTTGCCTTTCTTTCATGGAGACGCTTTCACATATGGGCGTACGGAAGTTTACCTGATCCATTTTCAAACAGTCCGCAGCAACAGAAAGAAAAAGAACATATTTTCGATTTTTTTGAGAGTTTGTGGAAATTGGGTTGCAAAATTGGGGGGAGTGAGTGTATAATGGTACGTACTACACTTGATTTGGAGGTATCGCATGGCGAAAGCGCAGTATAATGCTGACAGCATTACTGTTTTGGAGGGGCTGGAGGCAGTGCGGAAGCGCCCCGGAATGTACATCGGCGATGTCGGCACCAAGGGCTTAAACCATTTGATTTATGAGATCGTAGACAATGCGGTGGACGAGCACCTGGCTGGGTTTTGTACGGAGGTGTCTGTGATCCTGGAGGCGGACGGCTCCTGTACCGTGAGGGATAACGGCCGGGGAATTCCGGTGGAGATGCATAAGAAGGGCGTTTCTGCGGAGCGTGTGGTGCTTTCCACGCTTCATGCGGGCGGAAAGTTTGACAACAGCTCTTATAAGACGAGCGGCGGCCTGCACGGGGTGGGATCTTCGGTGGTGAATGCTTTGTCAGAGCGGCTTAAGATCCGGATTTTTCGGAACAATCAGATCCATTATGATGAATATGAAAAGGGAATTCCGGTGGCAGAGCTCTCCGGCGGGCTTCTTCCTGTAGCCGGGAGGACGAAGGAGACAGGCACAGAGATCAATTTCCTGCCGGATGCGACGATTTTTGAAAAGACGAGATTTAAGGCTGACTGGCTGAAGAGCCGCCTTCATGAGTCCGCGTATCTGAATCCCGGCCTGGTGATCCACTATGAGAACCGGAGAGCCGGCGAGGAGGAATCCGTTGATTTTTCCGAGCCGGACGGGATCGTGGCGTATGTGAGGGAGTTAAATGACGGGAAGGAGCCGGTTCACGAGCCGGTTTATTTTAAGGCCACGATGGATGATATTGAGATCGAGGCGGCATTTCAGTTTGTCGATGCCTTTGAGGAGAACGTGCTGGGCTTTTGTAACAATATTTTTACGCAGGAGGGCGGAACGCATCTCGTAGGCTTTAAGACAAAGTTTACCACATTGATGAATTCGTATGCCCGCGAGCTGGGGATTTTGAAGGAAAAGGATGCTAATTTTACAGGCGCGGATACGCGAAACGGCATGACGGCAGTCGTGGCGATTAAGCATCCGGATCCGATTTTCGAAGGCCAGACCAAGACAAAGCTTGCCAGTGCTGACGCGACAAAGGCTGTATTTACCAAGAGCGGCGAGGAGCTCACGTTGTTTTTTGACCGCAATCTGGAGACGCTTAAGGCCATCATCGGCTGTGCGGAGAAGTCAGCCAGGATCCGCAGAGCGGAGGAGAAGGCGCGCGTTAATATGCTGTCCAAATCAAAGTTTTCCTTTGACAGCAATGGAAAGCTCGCCAACTGCGAGAGCCGCGACCCATCCAAATGTGAGATTTTCATTGTCGAGGGAGATTCTGCCGGAGGCTCGGCCAAGATGGGGCGGGACCGTCAGTTTCAGGCGATTCTGCCAATACGCGGTAAGATCCTCAATGTGGAAAAGGCCTCGATGGATAAAGTCCTGGCCAATGGAGAGATTAAGACCATGATTAATGCCTTTGGGTGCGGATTTTCCGAGGGCTACGGCAATGATTTCGACATTACGAAACTTCGATATGACAAGATCGTGCTGATGACGGATGCCGATGTGGACGGGAGCCATATTGATACATTGCTTTTAACGTTTCTGTACCGGTTTATGCCGGAGCTGATCTATGACGGCCATGTCTATATTGCCATGCCGCCGCTCTATAAGGTTGTGCCCAAGCGCGGGGATGAGCAGTATCTTTATGATGACAAGGCGTTAGAGGAATACAGAAGAGGCCACAAGGGAGAATTTACGCTCCAGCGCTACAAAGGACTCGGTGAGATGGATGCAGACCAGCTGTGGGAAACAACGCTCAATCCGGAGAATCGGGTATTAAAACGGGTGGAGATCGAGGATGCAAGGCTTGCGAGCGAGGTGACAGAGCTCTTGATGGGAAGTGATGTGCCGCCCAGACGGAAATTCATTTATGAACATGCGGACGAGGCGATGATTGATGCCTGAGTGCTGCATTTTTAAACGCATAAAGGTGGAAACGGCAGAAGCTTTGCGGGCCGAAGGGGAGATTGGAGAGAAGCCGGGGATTGCGTGGACAGAAGGAGAGAAATTGGATGGGTGAGAAGATTTTGAGGACAGAGTACTCCGAAGAGATGCAGAAGAGCTATCTGGATTACTCGATGAGCGTGATCACGGCGAGGGCAATTCCGGATGCGAGGGACGGGCTGAAACCGGTACAGAGACGCGTACTTTATGATATGGGAGAGCTTCATCTGGATCATGACAAGCCTCACCGCAAGTCTGCGCGTATTGTCGGTGATACGATGGGTAAATATCACCCGCACGGAGACAGTTCGATCTATGAGACGCTTGTCGTCCTGTCCCAGGATTTTAAAAAGGGCATGACACTTGTGGACGGCCACGGGAATTTCGGTTCGATCGAAGGAGACGGGGCGGCCGCCATGCGCTATACGGAAGCCAGGCTCCAGAAATTCGCCGAAGAAGTCTATTTAAAGGATCTCGATAAGACGGTAGATTTCATACCAAATTACGATGAAACAGAAAAAGAACCAGAGGTGCTTCCGGTACGCGTGCCGAATCTTTTAGTCAATGGCGCCGAGGGAATCGCAGTCGGCATGAGCACCAGCATCCCCCCGCATAACCTGGGGGAGGTCATCGACGCAGTCAGCGCATATATCGACAACCGCACCATGACGGTAAAGGATCTGATGGAATACATGCCGGGGCCGGATTTTCCTACCGGTGGGATCGTTGCCAATCAGAGCGGGCTTCTTGCCATCTATGAGACCGGGGCGGGGCGGATGAAACTCCGCGGGAAGATTGAGGTGGAGCTCGGACGGCGCAAGACGGACCGCGATAAGCTGGTGATTACGGAGATCCCCTATACGATGATCGGCACAGGTATCAATAAGTTTCTGTCGGATGTGGCGGAGCTTGCAGAGAACCGGAAGCTTCCGGATGTGGTGGATATCTCCAACCAGTCTAATAAGGAAGGCATTCGCATCGTGTTAGAGCTTAAGAAGGACGCGGATGTCAATAAGATCAAGAATATCCTATATAAAAAGACCAAGCTGGAAGATACATACGGTGTCAATATGCTGGCGATTGATAACGGCAGGCCGGAGACGATGAATCTGAAGCAGATCCTGAATACCTTTCTGGAGTTCCAGTATAAAAACATGACACGCAAGTACAAGGTACTTCTGGATAGGGAGCTGGAAAAGAAGGAGATACAGGAAGGATTAATCGAGGCCTGTGATATCATTGACCTGATTATCGCTGTGCTGCGCGGGTCTAAGAGCATGAAGGATGCCAAGGACTGCCTGATGACAGGAAATACAGCCAACATTAAATTCCGCACAGAGGGCTTTTCAGAGGATGCAAAAAAGCTCCGCTTTACAGAACGCCAGGCGACAGCAATTTTGGAAATGCGGCTTTACCGGTTAATCGGACTGGAGATTCTTGCGCTGCAGAAGTCCTATAAAGAGACGCTGAAGAAGATTCGTGAGTACCGCCATATTTTATCGAGCCAGAAAAATATGGATACGGTGATCAAAGAAGATCTGGCAGCAATCAAACAAGAGTTTGGCTTTCCGCGCAGGACGCTTCTCGAGGACAGTGAGGAGATCGTCTATGAGGAGGAAAAGGAAGCCGCCAGGGAGACGGTATTTGTCATGGACCGTTTCGGATACTGTAAGGCGCTTGATAAGGGGGCCTATGAACGCAACCAGGAGACGGTTTTGGCAGAAAATGTCTATGTGGTTCCAGTCATGACAGATGACCGTCTGTGCTTTTTCACAGACCGCGGCGTATTATATCAGGTAAAGGCGCATGAGCTCCCGGCCCTAAAGGTAAAGGACAAGGGCGTACCTCTGGATAATCTGAGTAAATTTGAAGGCTCCAAAGAACAGATCCTTATGGTGTGTCCGATGTCGTCCCTTGCCGGGCGCACCCTGTTATTTGCCACTGGACAGGCGATGGTGAAGCTGGTGCCGGGAGAGGAGCTTATCACAGCCAACCGTGCCGTGGCGGCAACAAAGCTTTTGGAGGGAGACCGGCTGACAGTGGTGCGCGACCCGGGTGAGGAGACCGATGTCGTATTACAGACACAAAAAGGAGTATTTCTTAAATTTGCCCTTGCAGAGATCCCGATGTTAAAAAAGAACAGCCGCGGTGTGCGGGGGATGAAGTTAGACGACGGGGACATTTTGGAGCATGTTTATCTGCCGGGGGCAGACGGCGTGATACAGTATAAGGAAAAAGAGGTACATCTAAACCGGCTTAAGTCCGCAAAAAGAGACGGAAAGGGTACGCCCGTCCAGAAGCGGTAAAGGAGCAACGCGTTGTGAGGAGGAGACAATTATGGAAAAAAAGTTGAGAGTCGGCGTTTTGGGCGCCACTGGGATGGTGGGACAGAGATTTCTCTCCCTGCTGGCCGGACATCCGTGGTATGAAGTGACAGTGGCAGCGGCAAGTCCGCGTTCTGCGGGGATGACGTATGAAGAGGCAGTGCGCGGGCGCTGGAAATTAGAGTGCCCGATTCCGGATGCGGTCCAAGCGCTGACTGTCATGAATGTCAATGAGGTGGAGCGGATTGCCGGAGAGGTCGATTTTGTGTTCAGCGCCGTTGATATGACAAAGGATGAAATCCGCGCCATCGAGGAGGCATATGCGAGGGCGGAGGTCCCGGTTGTCTCCAATAACAGCGCCCACCGTTGGACGCCGGACGTGCCAATGGTAATACCGGAACTGAATCCGGAGCATTTTGCCGTCATTGAATATCAGAGAAAGCGCCTGGGAACGAAACGCGGCTTTATCGCCGTCAAGCCGAACTGTTCCATACAGAGCTATACGCCGGTTCTCTCAGCGTGGAAAGAATTTGAGCCCTACGAAGTGGTGGCCTCGACATACCAGGCAGTTTCCGGTGCAGGAAAGACATTGAAGGACTGGCCGGAGATGGAGGGCAACGTAATCCCCTATATTGGCGGGGAAGAGGAAAAGAGCGAGCAGGAGCCGCTTAAGATCTGGGGCAGAGTAGAAGGCGGCGTAATCGTAAAGGCAAAGGAGCCGTTGATTACGTGCCAGTGCATCCGCATTCCGGTCCTGAACGGCCACACGGCCTCTGTGTTTGTAAAATTCAGAAAAAACCCGTCCAAAGAGAAGCTGATTGACCGGCTTTGCAAGTTCCGCGGGCTTCCCCAGGAGCTTGGCCTGCCGAGTGCCCCGAAGCAGCTGATCCGTTATTTAGAGGAGGAGAATCGCCCGCAGGTTTCTATTGATGTGGATTATGAGCGCGGGATGGGGATTTCTGTGGGCAGGCTGAGAGAGGATACCGTCTACGACTGGAAGTTTATCGGTCTCTCCCATAATACGCTTCGCGGCGCGGCCGGGGGAGCGCTTCTGTGCGCGGAGCTGCTTACAAAGCAGGGATATATGGAATGAGACCAGGCAGAGGCCATAAGAAGCAGAGGCTGGTCCTGTGCCTGTCAGGCACAGAGGCGGGAAACGATATAAGGAGAATATGAGATGGCAATTCAAAAGCAGAAGTTCGGCGTGATGCCGGACGGGAGAGAGGCTGCTCTGTACACGATTACAAATCTGCATGGACTTTCGGCTTCCTTTTCAGAGCTGGGCGCTGTGTGGGTGAATATGCTGGTGCCGGACCGTGACGGGAAGCTGGACGATATCCTTCTCGGCTATGACGATATGGACGGATATCTCAGGAACGGGCCGCACTTCGGCGCAGTGGTGGGCAGAGTGGCGAACAGAACCGGCGGCGCGGCATTTACTCTGAAAGGAAAGAGCTATCATCTGCAGAAAAATAATGGCGAAAATAACCTCCACAGCGGACTGGATTTCTTTGAAAAACGTTTCTGGGCTTCCAGGGTCTGTGAGGAGGAAAACAGTGTCACCTTTACGCTTGAGAGCCCGGACAATGATCAGGGTTTCCCCGGCAATGCCAGCATTTCTGTCTGCTACCGCCTGACAGAGGAGGACTGCGTGGAGATTACGTATCAGGCGTCCTGCGACCAGGCAACGCCGATGAACCTCACGAATCACGCATATTTTAACCTGGGAGGGCATGATTCAGGCAGCGTCTGCGGCCACAGGGTGCGGATCTTATCCGGCTTTTTTACCCCTTCCTTTGCAGATTCTATCCCGACTGGAGAGATTTTAAGCGTCGGGGGCACACCGATGGATTTCAGAGAGGAAAAGGAGGTTGGTCTGGAAATTGACGCGGATGATCTCCAGATGAAGCAGGCAGGAGGTTATGACCATAACTGGTGCCTGGAGCATGAGGCAGGAACCTGCGGCATGGCGGCCTCTGCTTTTCATCCGGAGAGCGGCAGATACATGGAGGTTCTCACCGACCTGCCCGGAATCCAGTTCTATACCGGCAATTTCCTGAAGGAGGAAGGAGGAAAGAACGGAGCGTTCTACGGCAAACGAAGCGGTATGTGCTTCGAGACGCAGTTTTATCCCGACTCGCTCAATAAAGCATGGTTTCCGTCCCCCATTCTGCAGGCAGGGGAGCGCTTTCAAAGCGTGACCTGCTACCGGTTCGGCGTGCGCCGCATGCCTTTTGGCGCAGTGTAATGGTTCCACGTTTCGGACGGTTTTTGTGTAATAGGAATATCGAAGGATAAGAGTGAATGGAGACATCATATAATAGGAAAACGAAGGGATTTGCCGCCGCCGGTCTGGTACTTACGACCATGATCTGGGGCAGCGCCTTTGTGATTATGAAAAATTCCGTAGACGTGATTCCGCCCACATGGCTTCTGGCATTTCGTTTTACGGTCGCTGCTGCCGCGTTGTTTGCCGTATTTCATAAAAGCTGCAGGCGGCCAAGCCGGGAAAGTGTTTCCTGCGGGATTGTACTGGGCATTTTGCTGGAGCTTGCGTATCTGTTCCAGACATATGGGTTAAAGTACACGACAGCCAGCAAAAATGCCTTTATCACAACGCTTTATGTCGTTATGGTGCCGTTTTTTCACTGGCTTATTAACAGGAAACGGCCAGGGACAGGCAATCTTCTGGCCGCTTTTATTGCGGTCGTGGGTCTGGCGCTTTTGTCTCTGGAAGGTGAGATTGGAGTCCAGCTCGGAGATATCCTGACTTTGGTGTGCGGTGTCTGCTTCGCACTGCATTTGATTATGATCGACCGCTATACAGAGGCTGTTGATCCAGTCTTTCTCACCGTCGTGCAGATTGCCGTGGCTGCCGTGTTAAACTGGTGCCTGGCACCGATTCTTGATGGCAGATTTGATTTTTCTGTGCTGGCAGATCAAAGCCTTTTGGGCGGTATCGTCTACCTGGCTTTGTTTTCCACAATGCTGGGCTTTCTTTTACAGAACGTGGGGCAGAAATATCTGAGCGCGAATACATCTTCCATCCTGCTCTCGCTGGAGTCTGTATTCGGAGCACTGTTTTCCGTGATATTTTTAAAAGAGAGCCTGACAGGAAAAATGTTAATCGGCTGTGCGCTTATGTTTGCAGCCGTACTGCTGTCGGAGCTGAGGCCGGGCAGACAGAGAACAGAGGCAGAAAGGTAGAAGATGGGAAAATCGTTATTTATTGCGGAAAAGCCCAGCGTAGCCCGTGAATTCGCCCGTGTTTTGGGCGTGAAAGGGAGAAACGGGGACGGATATGTGGAGTCAGAGACAGCCATCGTGACCTGGTGTGTCGGGCATCTGGTGACGATGAGCTATCCGGAGGAATATAACCCGGATCTGAAGCGATGGCGGATGGATACGCTGCCGTTTCTGCCCAAGGAATTCAAGTATCATGTGATCAACGACGTGAAAAAGCAGTTTGAGATTGTCAGCGGGCTCATGAAGCGGCAGGATGTGGAGACCATCTATGTTTGTACCGACTCCGGGAGGGAAGGGGAATATATCTACCGGCTTGTGGAGCAGTTGTCTGGTGTGAGCGGGAAAAAGCGCCGCCGTGTGTGGATTGATTCACAGACGGAGGAGGAGATCATACGGGGGGTCAAGAACGCAAAGGATTTATCTGAATATGATGATCTGGCGGCCTCGGCCTATCTGCGTGCCAAAGAGGATTATCTGATGGGAATCAATTTTTCCCGTGTACTCACGCTCAAGTACGGGCCTGCTGTGGCCTCATATCTCAGAGAAAAGCGTGCTGTGATTTCAGTCGGACGTGTGATGACCTGCGTCCTTGGGATGACGGTGCGCAGGGAACGCGAGATCCGCAGCTTTGTCAAGACACCGTTTTATCGTGTCATTGCCTCTTTCGACCAGCCGGGGAAGGAAGCAGCAGTCATAGAGGCTGAATGGAAAGCAGTGGAGGGCTCCAGGTATTTCGGTACGCCGGCCCTCTATAAGGAAAACGGCTTGAAAGAGAAAAAAAGCGCGCAGGAGTTGATTGATTTCCTTTCTGCAGAGCCGATGGAAGGGACCGTTACTTCTCTGGAAAAGAAAAAGGAGACGAAAAATCCTCCTTTACTGTACAACCTGGCTGAGCTCCAGAATGACTGCTCAAAAATGTTCAAAATCAGCCCTGATGAGACGTTAAAGATCGTTCAGGAGCTGTATGAGAAAAAGCTTGTTACCTATCCGAGGACAGATGCTCGAGTGCTTTCTTCGGCAGTAGCCAAAGAAATCCATAAAAATATTGCCGGTCTGGGAAAGTTCCAGACGCTTGCACCTTTTGCCGCCGAGGTTTTAAAAAGTAAAACCTATGAAGGAATTGCAAAGACAAGATACGTAAATGATAAGCAGATCACGGATCATTATGCGATCATACCGACCGGGCAGGGCCTTTCGGCACTTTCCGGCCTTTCCCCTCTTTCCTTAAAGATCTACGAGCTGATTACCAGAAGATTTTTAAGTATTTTCTATCCCCCGGCAGTCTATCAGCGTTTCTCTCTGAATGTGGAAAAACAGGGGGAGCATTTTTTCGCAGGCTACAAGGTGCTGGCAGTGGAGGGGTATCTGAAAGTGGCGGCCCTGCCGTCCAAAAATACAGGAAAGAACCAGGATGCAGGCTCTGGTGCTGTCAGGGATGGCGGGGAGAACGGGAAAGCTGCCGGGCAGGAGGCTGAGCGGGAGCTTGACCCTGTGGATGATAAAGGCAAAGGGCTGCTTGCCATGTTGGGCGGGCTGAAAAAAGGACAGAAGCTTATGCTTTTAAAGCTTGAGATCAAAGAGGGGGAGACCTCGCCGCCCAAGCGTTATACGTCCGGTTCCATGATTCTGGCAATGGAAAATGCCGGCCAGCTGATTGAGGACGAGGATTTGCGCGCTCAGATCAAAGGAAGCGGCATTGGCACGAGCGCTACCAGGGCGGAAATTTTAAAAAAGCTGTTCCATATTCAATATCTGTCTCTGGCAAAGAAAACACAGGTGATCACGCCTACGCTTCTGGGTGAGATTGTATTCGATGTATGCAGTGCTTCTATGAAGCAGCTCTTGAATCCGGAGCTTACAGCAAGCTGGGAGAAAGGGCTCACGTATGTGGCAGAGGGGGCGATTACGCCGGATGAATACATGCAGAAGCTGGAGCGGTTTGTGACTCTGAGGACGAATGGTGTCAAACAGGCGAATAATCAGTCCCTTTTGCGGCCATACTTTGATGAGGCGGCAAAGTTCTATAAAAAGCAGGCAGCACAAGGCGCGGGTCAAGCGGGCAAGGCTGCTTCAAAACAAGGAAAATTGTATGGAGGCGGGAAACAGGATGAGAAAAGAGGAAACGAGAACGAAGTGTCTTTATGATTTGTCCCACACGGCAGCAAAGGAGCTTTTGGAGCGTTTTACATATCCGTGGGAGGCGCTGCCGCATATTAAGGAGTTTATCCTGGCACTCGGGGCATCACTTCCCGGGGACGAGTATGAGAAGCGTGGGGAAACCGTCTGGGTACATCGGACGGCTAACGTGTTTGCCAGCGCTTATTTGGGGGAAAATATTATTATCGGTAAAGATACCGAGGTACGCCACGGTGCATTTTTGCGCGGAAACGCCCTGATTGGCGAGGGAGCCGTGGTGGGCAACTCGACGGAGCTTAAAAATGTGATTCTTTTTGACAAGGTACAGGTTCCGCACTACAATTATGTAGGGGATTCCATTTTGGGCTATCGGGCCCACATGGGAGCCGGTTCGATTACATCCAACGTGAAATCTGATCAAAAGCCTGTGAAAGTGCATGCGGAGGACGGCGATATCGAGACAGGAATGAAAAAATTCGGCGCGATGTTAGGAGACCATGTGGAGGTTGGCTGTGGTTCTGTCTTAAATCCCGGTACGGTAGTGGGTAGAAACAGTAACATTTACCCTCTATCCAGTGTAAGAAGCTGCGTCGATGCTGACTCGATCTATAAAAGACAGGGGGAGACGGCGAGACGGCGAGAAATGCCGGTCTGAAACAGCCTTTATCAGGAAATAACAGTCAATTTGCGAGAAGCATAGTTGACTTTACAAAAAAATGTGCTAAAGTTACAAGTGTATCACGGGTACGCCTTGTCCGCTGATATATGCAGTGAAAAGGCAGCGGGGAGACGGTACAGTCTTGTATCACTACATACTTTATATAGAAAGGAAGCAGAGAGATGACAAAAATTGATATTATTTCCGGATTTCTCGGCGCCGGAAAAACGACATTCATAAAAAAGCTTCTCGAGGAAGCGATAGCCGGGGAAAAAGTGGTATTGATCGAGAATGAATTCGGAGAGATCGGAATCGACGGAGGTTTCCTAAAGGATTCCGGAATCGAGATCCGGGAGATGAATTCCGGCTGCATCTGCTGTTCGCTGGTGGGGGATTTCGGACGTTCCCTTTCCGAGGTGCTTACCAAATATGAGCCGGAGCGTGTCATCATTGAGCCGTCCGGCGTTGGGAAGCTGTCGGATGTCATGAAAGCAGTCTGTGATGTGGCAGGAGAAATTGATGTGGCCTTAAATGGTTCTGTTACGGTTGTAGATGCTCAAAAATGCAAAATGTATATGAAGAATTTTGGTGAATTCTTTAATAATCAGGTGGAGAGCGCAGGAACCATTGTTTTAAGCCGTACCGATGTGGCAGATGCGGATAAGGTGGCTCAGTGCGTGGAGATGATTCGTGAGAAAAATCCCAAAGCTGCCATTGTGACGACCCCCATCAGCAGCCTGACCGGGGCCCAACTTCTGGAAATCATCGAGAAGCCGGCAGATGATATGGCGGAAGAACTCCTTAAGGAGGTACACGAGGGTCATCACCACCATCACCAGAAAGAGGAATGCGGCTGCGGCCACCATCATCACCATCATGACGGGGAAGAGGGATGTGAGTGCGGCCATACCCAACACGACCACGATCACCACCATCACCATGATGGGGAAGAAGGGTGCGAGTGCGGCTGCGGCCATACCCACCACGACCATGATCATCACGGCCATCATCACCATGATGCGGACGAGGTGTTTACGAGTTGGGGACTGGAGACGAATCGTACGATCAGCCGTGCAAAGCTGGAAGAGTTCCTTCATGACCTGGCATACAGCGAAAAATACGGTCAGGTGCTGCGTGCGAAGGGCATGCTGCCGGGTAAAGACGGAGTCTGGTTTTACTTTGATCTTGTACCGGAGGAGACGGAGATCCGCACAGGAGCGCCGTCCTATACGGGTAAGCTTTGTGTCATTGGCTCGAATCTGAAGGAAGCGGACCTGAAGGCATTATTCTGATTTCACAGAATGCGACCAGGAAGGCCTGCAGGCCCCTTCACTTACGATAGTACCATTTCAGGTATTTCCAATGGCTCTGAATGATATGCAGAATCTTTGCCCTTGCCGGGAATTCTTTATGTTGACAATAAAATGGTAATCCATCTGTCGGGTGCCTATAGGAGTGTCCGGCAGATGTGCGCAGCATGCGCGGAATCGGGAGAGTATATGAGCGGATATAATGAAGATAAAATGCCGGTGTTTTTAATCAACGGATTCCTGGAAGCGGGAAAGACACAGTTTATCTCCTTTACCCTGCAGCAGGATTATTTCCAGTCGGATGGTACGACAGTCCTCATTCTCTGTGAGGAGGGGGATACGGAATATGATAAAGCATTGTTAAAGAAAACGCACACGAAAATTGTGACGGCAGACAGCATTGACGAGCTGGATGAGGATTTCTTTGGCCGTCTGGAGGCGCTTTATGATCCAGACCGGGTTTTGATCGAATGGAACGGGATGTGGCCGCAGGATCAGCTTAAGATTCCGGATGAATGGCAGCTTTTCCAGCAGATTACGATTATTGACGGTTCCACCTTCGAGCTTTATCTGAATAATATGAAACCGCTTCTGGCGTTGCTTGTGAGAGGCTCGGAGCTTATCATCATGAACCGTTGTGATGATGTGACAGATGAAAATATTACGAGATACCGCCGCGGGCTGAAGGCCTTAAATCCACAGGCAGAGATGATTTTTGAGGATGCTGAGGGTGAGATCGAGCAGGAGCTTTTGGAGGAGGACCTTCCATATGATATGAAGGCGGATGTGATCGAGATCAGTCCGGATGCATACGGAATCTGGTATATCGACGCGCTCGATAAGGAAGAACGCTATGATGGCAGAGTCGTGGAATTTACGGCGATGACGCTCAAAGCCCCGGAATTTCCGAAAAATTATTTTGTGCCCGGCCGCATGGCGATGACATGCTGTGAAGCAGATATGACATTTCTGGGTTTTGTCTGTAAGGCGAGGGAGGCAAGACACCTGGAAACTGGAAACTGGGTGAAAGTGAGAGCCAGGATTGCCTATGAATTCTGGCAGGATTACGATGGCGTCGGTCCGGTACTCTATGCAGAGAGTGTGGAGCCGGCAGAGGAGATTAAGGAGATTGTCCAGTTTTAGAGAATATGACAGGAATCAAAGGAGCCGTTGCAGAATGCAGCGGCCCTTTTGAGTTGTGCGCCCTGTTTCGGCATCAAGTCTGGTATTACATCAATCGCATCAGGCCTGCCAGAGCCGCCTGCGGCTCTCTGGACTGCATTTCAATTTTATCCCCGTTTGAATATCGGATTACAATTTCATAGCGGTCAAAGGAAGCAGCAGACAAAATGCCAGGCTTTGTATAGTCAGCCGTGATGAAATTACAGGCTTCCGTCAGGCTGCGAAAGGTTTGAGAGTATCCATATGTTTGCCAGATCCAGAAAATAGAGTGCGATCATCGTGTGATAATTTTTTCCCTCCATGCTTTTCCTTTTCCTGGTCGAGCTCTGTACAGACCTTCTGTATCTCAGAATAGATGGGCGACAGTAACGGATCTTCGAGATAATGAAACGTATCCTTTTTTTCACGGGATACCATCTGCGAACAAGAACGCACCAGACCAGGCCTGATCTTACTCTGCAGTTCGCCCCAGGAGCTGATTTCACCCAAAACGGATAATTCCAGCCTGGTTGCATCCGCATAATCAAAATTGTTTGCATAGGGCGGTGAAGTAATCACGAGATCAATGCTGCCCTGTTCGAGGGGAGATACCTGTCTTGCATCGTGTGCCAGTAAGACAGAGTGCCTCGCAGGAGAACATTCCTGAAACCTCTTCATATCTTCATACATAAGTGCAATCTGCCTGGAATAGGCTTCATATGCACTTAATACCCGGACCTTTTTCTTATTGGGCAGCACATACTGCCAGGACGCAGTCCCCGCATGGGAGGCTGACCGCAGGATAGAAACAAAGGCCAGCCATGACAACTGCCAAGACGAAGAGGCATCTTTTCTGGAGTATAATGCTTTTTTCAGAGAGTCGATTTCTGCCAAATTTTTTTCATCATAACATTTGGTAACCAGATCAGGATAGGTTCCAATATCGGAACGCTCATTTTGGGCAGCTGTCAGAATATCTTCAGCTGCTTTGAAAAATTGATTGGCATCCGATTCCCATAATAACTTGGCGGCAGCAATCCGATAGATCAGAGGATGAGCTTCGTAGCCGCAGGAGGGAACTCCCAGACGGTCGCATGCGAGCAGTGTGGTGCCAGAACCTGCGAAAGGGTCGAGAACACGAAACGTCCTGCCAGGCGTAATCTGTCTGGAACAGGCAGCTACCGTCTCCTCTACCCATTCAGCAGAAAAGCCTGCACTGTATCGGAACCATCTGTGGACCGGCAGCGACATATTGTCGAGGAAGGTGGAAGAAGTGTCCTTTTGTAATCTTTCACTCATGAGTCGTTCTCCTTACTCGCCGCCCATTGGTGGAACAGGTGTGGGGCGCTCCCGGTCAAAAACAGTCGTCACGTCAAAAAGGTCGCTTAAATGATCTTTGGTCGGATTCGTCTCAGGCAGGTCATAGTACATCCGATAGCCGTCGAGATTACGGCGGCCCTGGCGGAGATAATCAGAGCCCATCTGTACCCAGGCTGAATTGGAATCCACATTACAGAAATAACGGAAGCCCTTGTCGTACAGATAGGCGAACTTCGCGTTTTCCCGGTTGTAGGCATGCCAGTCATTGATGTCCGCTCCAAACGGATAGAGAAGAATATCGGTCTCACCAAGAAGCGGTTTTACATAAGCCTCCCATTTTTCCGTGTCTTTCTGGATATCCTCAAGGGAACGTGTGGACATACGGATATGCCCATAGCTGTGGGAGGCAAGCTCCCAGCCATTGTCGCGCATACACTGTACGACTTGTTTTACCGTTTCTTTGTCCTGTTCGAAATTCTCATTCTTATCAGCAAAATCCGGGTCTGTGCGGTATCCCAGAATACCCTCATAGCCGGTAAAGGCGATCACGGCCCGCGCTCCCCGGTAGGAAAAGTCCGGATGTTCCTGGATAAAGTCCTCGAGAAGGGGCACCAGGTCATAGGAACCGACAGATACGCTGCCGTCGTCCATTGTCATTTCACATGTCGGCTTGCCGTCCTCGCCGACAATCATTCTGGTGGCGAAGCCGTCGCCTTTCATGTATTCATAATAGCATACATCATCCTGTGACATAACGAACGGCTTTTTACCGGGCGGCAGCATGATATTTCCCTCAACCATTCTCACCTGTCCATCCTCGCCGGTTTCCTCATATGCGATATCATGCATCCGTACCAGAACGTAGCCGCGCTCATACATCTGCTCAAGAATCTTTAAAAATTCGTTTTTGGTCGTCATGACCTGATTGTAACCCTTTTCATCCTCATCTCCGTCAAAGGCCTTTTGATTGTCCATAATGATAGAATGGAAAAAAATATGAGTGATGGAGTTGATATCAGCCCGCACAAGTGTGGATTTTATTTCTTCGTAAGAAGCGATGGATTCCTGTATGGCAGCGTGGTCAGAATGTTCCTGAAGGAGTGCGATTGCTCCGTCATAGTCGTATGTATCGGCAAGGACCTTCGCGTCGGCAAGAAGCTGTTCTATGCCGGAAGCAGGCTCATCGAGGATGATTTCGGCTGCAGTCCCGGCTGTTCCCTCTAAAGGATCCGCCCCAAGAGTTTCGAGAGGCTCATTCCCCGGCGTCTCTCTGGCCGGTGTAGGAGAAATGACATCGTCTGCCTTACTGTATTTCTTCTTTTCCAGGAAATACCAGCCCAGCATGCAGGCTGCTATGATGACAATGCCAAGAACCATGAAAAAAACAGTCATTCGTATTTTATATTGACGCTTGCGCTCCTGCCTGCGTCTTTGAATATATGCGAGCCTGCGCTCGTAATCGTCTTCATATTGCATAATCAAATTCCCCTTAAAGAACACGGCCCTTTGTAAATGTGTGGAATGTAACGAACGAATGGAGTAAAAACACTTTAGCAAAAGACGCTGGTTCTGTTATCCTGTCAGTAATCAAAATACCCGGCGGCAATTCTGGTAGTTTAGACTGCCGTGATATTTTTAGTATAGCATATTTCATAGTGCATGTCATGTCTATTATAAAAAAATCAGCTTACAGTTTTTTGAAGATAATGCTTGGAAAATAGTAACTGCTCAGGCAGACGCGCATGTCAAAATAACGGTAGTATAAACCCATTGGCGATATACGGTAAAAGGCATGAAAAACAGCAGCTGAACGCATAGAAGCGCTGGTTTCCCCATATTTTGTAAAAAGGAATAAAAGCGGGCCGTATTCCGTCCGGCGGCGCCGTTTGAAAGGGACAGGAAAGGATTTGGTGGGAGAGGATGAAAACGAAGATAAAACGGGTGATTTCCTGGCTTTTACTGTGCGCAATGTTTGTCTGGGAGGGAAGTCTGGCGGGATATGCGGCCCCGGAAGAAACAATGGGGCCCGAGATCGGGGCGCCTTCCGCTCTCTTAATGGAGGCCAGCACAGGTACGGTGATCTATGAAAAAAATGCCGATGAGCCGAGAAACCCGGCCAGCGTCACAAAAATCATGACACTGATTCTGATTTTTGACGCTTTGCAGAGTGGAAAAATCAGTCTGTCGGATGAAGTGGTTACGAGTGCTCATGCAAAATCTATGGGCGGTTCACAGGTATTTCTGGAGGAGGGGGAAGTGCAGACGGTCGAAACACTAATTAAATGTATCGTGATCGCCTCCGGAAACGATGCTTCAGTGGCAATGGCAGAATACATAGGCGGGGACGAAGGGAGCTTTGTACAGATGATGAATGAGCGTGCGGCCGGACTGGGGATGACACACACGAAATTCATCGACTGCTGCGGCCTGACAGATTCGCCTGAACATGTGACAACGGCCAGGGACATTGCCTTGATGTCCAGAGAACTGATTACGAAATATCCGCAGATCACGAATTATTCCACGATCTGGATGGAAAATATCACACATGTGACGAAGCAGGGTACGAAAGAATTTGGATTGTCCAATACGAATAAACTCTTAAAAATGGCGACCAATTTCGAGGTTACAGGGCTAAAGACAGGCTCCACCAGCATTGCCAAGTACTGTCTGTCGGCCACAGCCAAAAAGGACGGTATTGAGCTCATCGCCGCTATCATGGCAGCTCCGGATTACAAGACAAGATTTAATGACGCAGTGACGCTGCTAAATTACGGTTATGCGAATTGCCGGGTATATCGGGACGAGAGTATGCCACAGCTTGCCGACGTGCCGGTGAGAAATGGCATCGGGGAAACCGTCCCGGCCCAGTATCGTGACAGCTTTTCCTTCCTGAGCCTGCATGGCGAGGATTTCGGGGCAATCGAGAAAGAGCTGATGCTTGAGGAGACCGTCGAAGCCCCGGTGAAAAGAGGCGATGTGCTGGGATACCTTGTCTACAAACTGGATGGAGAAGAACTGGGCCGTGTGACTATAATTGCGGCAGAAGATATGGAGGCAGCAGCCTTTTTGGATTATATGAGAAAGGTATGGGAGGCAGCACTGTTTTAAGAAACCGGGAAGACGGCTGCTGGAAAACAGATCGTCCCGGACAGGGGCAGGTGTGGGTCACAGGAGTCACATCTGTCCCTGAAATCTTTTAAATTAAAGAAAAAGGTGGCTAAGGCCCCCTGTTATATGTTATAATGCAATCATACAAAACAGGATTATGAAAGCGAAGTTTTAAAATCAGGCAGACATACCCATACCGCAAGAAAATGCGGAATGTATCCTGTGACAGGCTTACTGCCCCAAAAGACCGTATTGAAAATATGACACAGTCGTGAGGAGGAACAAGCTATGATTCTATATTTTTCCGGAACAGGTAACAGTGAGTATGTAGCAAAAAGGATCAGCAAAGAAACAGGGGACAAGTGCATCAATCTTTTTGAAAAAATCAGAAATCATAATGTTTCAGAAATACATTCTGAACGCCCGTGGATCATTGTTGCTCCGACGTATGCCTGGAGAATTCCGCATATTGTACAAAATTGGATACAAGATACACCGTTTACAGGAGATCAGAATATGTATTTTATTCTGACCTGTGGAGGAAATATCGGAAATGCAGGAAAGTATCTGGCTAAACTGTGCAAAAGTAAGGACATGAATTATTGCGGATGTATGGGCATTGTCATGCCGGAAAATTATATTGCGCTTTTCTCTGCACCGACTCAGGAACAGGCAATGCAGGTGATTGATCAGGCAGAACCTGTCATAGACCGGGCGATCGGTTATATTAAGAATGGCAGTATATTTCCTCAAACGGACATTTCTTTTAAAGATAATATGAACAGCGGAATTGTAAATAACATTTTCTATCCTGTGTTCGTCCATGCCAGAAAATTTTATGTAACTGGCGGTTGCATTGCCTGTGGTAAATGTGTCAATGTCTGCCCTCTCAGCAATATCCATATGGAGAATAAGAAACCTGTATGGAAAGACCATTGTACCCATTGTATGGCGTGCATCTGTCATTGTCCAAAAGAAGCGATTGAATATGGAAAACACACGAAGGGATCCATGCGTTATACCTGTAAGAAAGAAGTCTGATTAAGCCAAACATGAAATGGATTACAGATTTTCCGGACAATTTGACTGGAAACAGATACCAAACCTTCCTGCGCCCACAGGTAAGCGTGCTGCCATGAATGCAAGCAGTCCAGGCGCAATTGGCATCCCTGAATATATGTCGTCTGCGGCGACGGGATTTCAAAGAAAACCTTCCTGCGCCCACAGGTAAGCGTGCTGCCATGAATGAGACAGAAGATAAGACGATGGAAAAATGGTTATCTGTTATGACGATTAAAAATGGGGAAACTTACAACAGGGTTACGAGAGCTGAAACGATAACAGGATAGCAGGGATAAACTATGATTTTTGAATTAAAAGAAACAGAACAGGCCGCGCCGCTTTTTGACGGCTGGCAGGAGACCATGATCTGGTCCTGCCTGCAGGGTGTGATGGGGAAGTTATATGCAGATTCCGACAGGGAGCCCGCGTTTGCAATGGCTTTGCTGGGAGATTTCTGCTTCCTGGCAGGAAAGCCGGACAGAGAGCTCATTTTGTATCAGCCAAAGCCATACTGGCGTGATTTCATGATTGTGGTTCCGGAAAATGCAGAGTGGGCGGGGCTTATCGAGGAGTGCTGCGGAGAACATGCCGTCCGGGTCACGCGCTACGCAATGAAAAAGGAGCCGCAGGTCTTTGACAGAGAGAAGCTGCGGGCGATTACAGACAGCCTGTCTGACGGATATGCGCTGAAAATGATAGATGAACCGCTCTTCTGGCATTGCCAAAAGTATGCATGGTGCAGGGACTGGACAGCCCAGTATGACGATTATGCGGCCTTTCAGAGATACGGCCTTGGGGTGGCAGTGATGAAAGACGGCGAGCCGGTGTCCGGAGCATCCTCCTATTCCGGCTACCGGGGAGGCATTGAGATCGAGATCGACACCAGAGAGGATTACCGGCGCAGAGGGCTTGCCGCCATATGCGGTGCGAAGCTGATTCTGGAGTGCATAGACCGCGGCTGGTATCCGAGCTGGGATGCGCAAAACCTTTGGTCGGTAGCACTGGCAGAGAAGCTTGGTTATCATTTTGACTATGAATATACAGCCTATGAGGTCAGAAAAGAGAGCGTGTGAGAGGTCTATGAGGGATTGCCTGTCCAGGCAGTCCCTTTTGCATCCGGCACGCGGCTGGCTGGTGATATACAGGAGCCTGTGGATGCTGGTACAGAAGATCGGCATGCAGTAGACGGACCGGTGACAGTGCTTTAAAATGAGCATATGGACAGTGCTGCGGATAAGGTGATTTCAGATACCTATATTCGGATTCAGGACCAATGCTGTCATTTGGAATGTCAGAGGAATCCGGATGGCACGATGGAGAAGCTATAAGTTTATTGGGATTTTAAGGAGCGTAGAGTAATGGATAACTGGTTTACAATAGATGAAATTGATGCAAATACATATATTATCAGTGAATATAGACATTGGGAGGAAACACATTGTTATCTGTTGAATGGAAATGCCCGAAGCCTGCTTATTGATACAGGGCTTGGTATTTCCAATATATATGAGGAAGTGTTGAAACTTACCGATAAACCCATTACGGCAGTAGCTACGCATATTCATTGGGATCATATTGGAGGACATAAGTATTTTCCGGATTTTTATGCTCAAGCTGATGAAGTGGAGTGGCTGAATGGTAAATTCCCTCTATCAATTGAAACGATTAGAGAGATGGTTGTAGACCGCTGTGATTTGCCCGAAGATTTTTGCGTGAACGATTATGAAGTTTTTCAGGGTATGCCAATAAGAGTGCTAACAGATCATGATATCATTGATATTGGCGGCAGGGAAATTGAAGTGCTGCATACACCCGGACATTCTCCGGGGCACCTATGTTTTTGGGAAAAAGGCAGGGGGTATTTATTTACGGGTGATCTGGTTTATAAGGGTATTCTGTTTGCTTATTATCCGTCTACAGACCCGGAGGCATACCTTGATTCTTTGGAAAAAGTTGCGGCATTGTCTGTAAAGAAAGTGTTTCCGGCACACCATTCATTGGATATAAAGCCGGAAATCTTAATTCGTATGCGGGAAGTATTTAGAAATCTTAAGGCAGATGGAGAACTTCATCATGGCAGCGGAACATTTAACTATGGTGATTTTGGGGTGTGGTTATAAGAAGCAAGCTGTATCAAAGATAATGTTCCTTTTGGCGATGATTGATACATGGTGCTGTCACCATGTAAGTTAGAGCAGATAAGGAAAATGATAATATGGCAATTTGTAGTTATATGCGGATTGCCATATTTTTACATGAACATATAGCACAAAAGATTGAGCAGGGAATAGGACGAGGTGTTCGTAGTGAAAAAGATTATTGTGCTATTTTGATTATAGGTTCAGATATAGTTAAATTTATGTGCAGTGTGACTACAAATAAATTTTTATTCGTAATATCGCTGTTGGTGCAACTATGCTTTCCATCAATACAAAACTATTGGGAGAAGTAGAGATTATTTATCCAGATATATCAGTTCAGAGGAAAATTACAAAAATATTATCTGTAATTGACAGTAAAATCGAACTTAATAAAATTATAAACGATAATTTACAGCAGCAGATGCAAGCGTTATTTAGATCATAGTTTATACTGTTTGACACTTTTGATGGAATACAGCCTTCAACATGGGAAGTAGTAACATTGGATACTCTCACAACATTAATAAGTCGCGGAATTACACCAAAATACACTGATAGATCCGAGCAAATTGTTGTTAATCAAAAGTGTATTCGCAATCATTCACTTGATTTGTCCTTAGCCCGCTCGCATCTCCCTAAAAGCATCAATGATAAATGGCTAAAATTTGGAGATTTACTGATAAACTCAACGGGAGATGGAACTTTAGGACGCTCTGCGCAGGTCTGGTTTGAACCAAATAACCTAACGGTGGATTCCCATGTGACGATTGTACGGCCCGCTAACGCACCCCTTATTTTCTATATTGGCCTGTAGCGTATTCTCCATGAAAAGAAGATAGAATCTCTTCATACTGGCAATACAGGACAAACAGAACTCCCGGGGGATCGTATTAAAAAATGTCTTTGTTGTCACCTGATGTCGAAACACTCGAAAGATTTAATGCAATAATAGGCCCTATGGCGGCAATGATTGTTCAAAATCAAAATGAAAGCCATGTGCTTGCGGCAATCCGTGACACCCTTCTCCCTAAACTTTTGTCTGAGATACCCTTATTCTTTCAGCCACTGCGACGGGTAGTCATGCGGATTTGCTTGGGAAATAAATTTTTGGTACCACTACTGAATAAATTTATGAAAATTTCTATGCCGCCAGACTACATTCACGATCGCCAGGTTGTGAACTATCGGGTGTTGTTTGGATGGAACAGCGGCGATATTCAGCCTTACGTGAGCAAGCTCCCGACAGCTGATATCGCCGCTGTTTCGTCTGTTTGCCGTACCCCACTAAATTATCGTTTTCATTTGTAGATGATATTTATTTTAAAAATAAGAAAGTTATAGAGAAAAGATGATTATTCCAATAAAAATATTGGATCTATGTTATGCTTGTAAAAACACGAAAAAGTTTGCATGTGGCCGTTTTTCGTGATACACTTGATTTTAGAAAATCAGCCGGAGGCATCCTACCGCCAGGGCAGGTTTGGCTGCAGGGCATCAACCTTCCTGCGCCCACGAGTGAGCGCGCCACCATGAATGAAAGTAGTTCAGGTACATTTGGTATCCCTGAATTTATACCGCCTGACGACGGCGAGACTTTCACAGTAAGAACAGTCCGTCCTGGAAAAGAGACAGGGCGGATATAATCTCCGCACAAGGAAAGGACATCTGACAATCATGAACCGATTTGAAACAGTATTTAAGCCGGATTCCAAATATAAGGCATTTTTTCTTTCTATGCTTACATTCGGCCTGGCGTACGGCCTGTATAAAGGCGTAATTGACAACTATCTGGCAGAGATCGTCGCCATGACAGAGTTTGACCGGGGCGTATCGGAATTTTTCCGGGAATTGCCAGGTCTGGCCCTTGTGTTTATCCTGGCGGCATTTTATATGATGTCTGCAGAGAAGATATATCGGGTCGGCGCATTAGTTATGCTATTTGGAATGGGGATGCATGCCATGCTTCCTGCCAGCCGGGTTCTCGTGACGCTCTCCATTTTCATCTATTCCCTTGGCGAGCATATGCAGCTTGGTATGAAAAACACGCTGTCGCTGGAATATTCCAAAGAGGGGCACGGAGGAGCAGCACTGGGGCTTCAGAATTCCGTGAACCAGATCGGGACATTGGCAGGATACATACTGATTATTATCGCGTTTTTCTTTGTGGAAAGTTCTCTGGAGGCTTTCCGCACAGTGTTTTGGATTACGGCCGCCATCACTGGTATTGGAGCTCTGGCTTCCACGCGGATGACAGGGCGTAGTGAGACGGATAAGACGAAAAGCCGGTTTTATTTCCGCCGGAAATACAGAAAATACTATATGCTGGAGGTGTTCTACGGAGCCAGAAAGCAGGTGTTTTTTACCTTTGGCCCATATGTGCTGATTCTTTTTTATGGGGCGGATACGATGACGATCAGTCTGCTGTTTGCAGTTTCCGCAATCAGCTGCTTTTTCGCTTCCCCGGTGATCGGCAAGGTCATTGACCATCTGGGTTATAAGATTGTTATGATCTCGGACACGCTGATTCTGGTGATTGTATGTTTCTTTTATGGGTTTGCACATCATATTTTCCCGATGCATGTTGCTTTTATCGTGTGTTGTGTGAATTATGTGCTTGACTCTGTGATCTCTCTGGCTTCGATGGCCTCGAATATCTATGTTCAGGATTTATCGGACAATTCAGACGAGGTTCGGGCGACAATTTCAACCGGTGTGTCGGTCAATCACATGATTACGATCCTGATTGCCTTGTTCGGCGGCTGGATCTGGCAGACATTGGGGATTGAAACGCTGTTCATCCTGTCCGCCATCCTTGGCCTGTGCAACAGTGCATACGCGGCAACGATTAAAGTCCCGCAGAGAGGATGAACCAGCCTGCTTTAGAAGAGACGATTTTGTAAAGGCAAAAGAGGCTTGAGAGAAGGCATTTGTAATCATGCCGGTTTTGTATTCCGGGGGAGGGCAGGGACTTATGGCGATTCCAAAATACTATGAAATGTATCATGCATTTCTGAGCTGTCTGAGCGATGGGATGGTACACACGAATAAGGATATCAGGGAGTATGTGATAAAAGAGTTTGGAATTACAGACGGGGAGGCAGCAGAGCTTCTTCCAAGCGGGAAGCAGAGGATCCTTGATAACCGCATTGGCTGGTGCCGGGCATATTTGAAAAAGGCAGAACTGATCGAGAGTCCTGCGCGTGCTCAGTTTTTTATTACAGAGAAAGGGAAAGCGCTGTTACAGAAAACAGTGGTGATTGACGATGACGTGCTGATGCAGTACCCGTCGTTTGTTGCTTTTAAAAAGGGGACGACAGCCCGGACACGATCGGTTTCAGCAGTTAATGAGAGCGAGACGCCGCAGGAAACCCTGGATCGGGTTTACTCAGAGGTAAACGCTCAGCTTGCGGATGATCTGTACACTTTTATCATGAGCCAGACTCCGGATTTCTTTGAGGCACTCGTTATAAGGCTTTTGGAAAGTATGGGGTATGGCGGTACGATTCAGGGTGCAGGCATGGTTACGCAGAGCAGCCGGGATGAAGGAATTGACGGTATCATCAATGAAGATAAACTAGGGTTTGACCAGATCTATATCCAGGCAAAGCGGTGGGAAACGGACAAGACCGTAGGGAGGCCGGAGATCCAGAAATTTGTCGGTGCGCTCGCAGGACAGGGGGCGACGAAAGGTGTTTTTATTACAACTGCGCATTTTTCGTCTGCAGCCGTTGAATACGCCCAGAAGCAGCACACCACGAAGGTAATTCTTATTGACGGGAAACGTCTGACGGATCTGATGATCGAACATGAGCTGGGAGTTACTACGGAATACACGTATAAAATCAGGAAGATCGACACGGACTTCTTTTCTGAGGAGTGAGCCTTCCTGCACCCACAGATGAACGAGCCACCATGAATGAAAGTAGTTCAGGCGCAGCTGGCATCCCTGAATTTATACCATATGGCAACGGAGTTTCCTGGCAACAGAGTATGGTATCAAAAGGAGGCGCATCCATGAATCAGGAACTGCTATATTTTTTCGATAAAAAGCCGGAAGCGCTGGCATTATACGAGGCGTTTGAAGCAAGAGTCTGTTCAGAGATCAGCCCTGTGAATGTGAAGGTTCAGAAAACGCAGATTGCGTTTTCCAATAAACATAATTTCGCGT
Organism: bacterium 1XD42-76; assembly: GCA_009917545.1. Taxonomy (GTDB): domain Bacteria; phylum Bacillota; class Clostridia; order Lachnospirales; family Lachnospiraceae; genus QZDW01. The sequence continues at coordinate 30,242 of QZDW01000002.1, read as the reverse complement.
TTGTGTCCTTTTTGCCAATACGCAAGGCCGGCGAACGGCCGGACGCTTATATTGTCGTGACCTTTGGGATGGGATACCGCGTGGATTCAGACCGCATTGACGCGGCAGTGGAGCCATACCCCCGCAGGTGGACTCATCATATCCTGATCTCTGATACCAGGGAGATTGATGACGAGCTAATGGGGTGGGTGAAGGAGGCCAGTGATTTTTCAGCGGCCAAACGTTAGCCGGGCGGTTTGACAGAGATAGGAAATGATCAGTACAGCAGGAGGCATTTCGTGACAGCAGATGATTTTTTACGTATTTTAACAAAAGCGGCAGTGTTAAAGACCACCTTCCGCCACTGTGATACAGAGAGGGGCCGCAGGGAAAGCGTTGCCGAACATAGTTGGCGGACTGCCTTGATGGCAATGCTGTTGTCTGGTGAGGAAGAGTTTCAGGGCGCAGATATGGACAGAGTGATCCGCATGTGCCTGATTCATGATCTGGGCGAGGCATTTACAGGTGATATTCCCACCTTTGAAAAGACAGACGCAGATGCGCAGAAGGAGGATGCCATGTTTCTCAAGTGGGTGGATTCCTTTCCCAAGGGACAGAGGAGGGAATGGATGGATCTTCTGAACGAGATGGACGGACAGGAGACCACAGAAGCCAGGCTTTATAAAGCGCTTGACAAGCTGGAGGCCGTGATCTCCCACAATGAATCGGATCTTGCCTCCTGGCTGCCATTAGAATATGAGCTGCAGCTCACATACGGCAAAGAAAACATCCGCTTTTCCGAATATTTAACAGAGTTTGGCAGACGCATTGACGAATGGACGCGGGAAAAGATTGCGGGAGGTCAGGACTTACATGGATAAAAAGCAGATCACGAATATTGAGGTAAAGAAGAACAACCGGAATCATATTTTCCGGTATATCTGTAAGCATGAGACAGTATCCAATCCCGAGATTGCCTATGCGACGAAGATGAGCCTTCCCACAGTGACACAGATTACAAAAGAGCTCCTGGCTCAGGGACTGTTGAAAGAGACGGGGGCGTTTGAGTCAACCGGGGGAAGGAGGGCAAAGGCGCTGGCCGTAGATGCAGACGCGAGGCAGGCGGTGGGACTCGATATTACCAGGAATCATCTGAGCTTTGTGCTCACGAACCTCACCGGAGAGATATTGAGATATAAGCGTATGTATCTGCCGTATATCACGGCAGATGATTATTACCATGAGGTGAATGCGCGGCTTGAACAGTTTCTGGATGAAATCGGGGCTGACAGGGGGCGGCTTTTGGGAATCGGGATTTCGTTTCCCGGAATTGTCGATTTGGAGAAGGAGATCATTGTCGATTCCCATATCCTGGGGGTGAAAGATTTACCGTTTGCGTCCGTGAGCCGCTTTTTTTCCTATCCGTGCCGGTTCCTGAATGACGCCAATGCAGGAGCGTATGCAGAGGGGATCCGTTCAGAGGGAGCAGGCCGTTTTTTTTATCTGTCTTTAAGTAACACGATCGGAGGCGCTTTTTTCAACCACGGAGGGCTGGAGCAGGGGACACATTTTCGATGCGGCGAGGTCGGACATATGACGATCATTCCGGGTGGGGAGCCGTGCTACTGCAAAAAACGGGGATGCCTGGACGCCTATTGCTCGGCCAGACGCCTGTCAGAGACAGCTGACGGAAAGCTGGAGGAGTTTTTTAACAGGCTCAGACAGGGAAACGAGGAGTATGGAACGCAGTGGGAGAAATATACGGCTTATCTGGCTGTGGCTCTCAACAATATCCACATGGTTCTCGATTGTGATATTATTCTGGGCGGTTATGTGGGGAGCTACCTTGAGCCGTATCTTTCTGATATCCGCGGGAAGGTGGCCCAGAGAGATACTTTTACGGATGACAGCCTTTTTGTCAAGGCATGTTATTACAGAATCGGTGCAGCAGCACTCGGCGCAGCACTGAATGTGACAGAAAGCTTTATTGAACAAGTATAAGAGAGCAGGGCAGACGGAGAGATTTCAGAGATGGAATCTCTTTTTTCGTATGTCGTTAAAAAGAGAGACAAACTGTATGGTATTGTGCAATAGTACCAATAAAGAAATAAAAAAATGGTGAAATAGACGAAAAAGTTTGCTTTTTTACTCTTGATATTGATAAAATCAGGAAGAGAATGTAGTATAAGAACATAATTAAAATATTTAATAAAGTATAAATAAAAAATAAAAATAAACAGGAGGAATGAACATGAACGGAACGATGAAAACAGCCGTAATGCTTGGAATCAGAAAAATGGGATTTGAGGAGCGGAAAATCCCGGTACCCAGGGAGAATGAGGTGTTAGTGAAGCTGGAGTATGTAGGCATCTGCGGCAGCGACCTGCATTATTATGAGACGGGGGTAATCGATTACAGTGTAAACCACAAGGCAGATATTGTAAAGGCTGTAATCCGTATTGGATGAATGAAAATAGAAAGAGGGCCGCATCCGGCTCGGTCAGATTATGGGGGATTTTTATGGAACAGAATGCTACCAACATTAAAGTGCCGTTTATCAGCAAGCTTGCTTACGGCATGGGGGCTGTGGCGGGATTAATGCTATTTTCCCGGTTCTGGGATGCCGTCAATGACCCGGTGATCGGCAGCCTGAGTGATAAAACGCATAGCAGATGGGGCAGATACCGCCCCTGGCTGCTCATTGGCGCGCCGCTTACTGCCCTGATCCTGGTCCTGACCTTCTGGGCCCATCCGGACTGGCCGCCCATGCTCAAGATCATTTATATGGCGGTCACATACTGTATTCTGGTACTGGGATATACGTGTGTGAATATTCCCTATGGAACCTTATGCGGAGCGATGACGCAGAATATCGAGGAGCGCGCTAAAATCAACACCTTCCGCTCGGTCAGTGCGATGATTGCCATCGGTGTTATCAATATCGTGACAGTTCCGTTAATTACCGCGCTCGGCGGAGGGAACGACAGGAGGGGGTATCTCCTGATCGCCATTCTATACGGCTGTATCTTTGCTGCCTGTCATATCTTCTGCTTTGCCAAGACAAAAGAAGTGGTGGCAGTACCGGAGCGGCAGAGGATTTCTCTGAAAGTGCAGCTGTCCTCGGTCGCCCGTAACAGACCGTATATGATCGCAGTGGCAGGCCAGTTTCTGTTCGGGATTACACTGTATGGCAGAAATGCGGACGCCCTGTACTATTTTACATATGTGGAGGGAAATAAAGCGCTGTTCAGTACATACTCTCTGTTTATCATCATTCCCTCTGTCATTGGTGCAGCCTGTTTCCCGTTTGTGTTCAGGCTGACAAATAATAAAGGGCGTTCGGCCTCCATCTTTGCATTTTTGACAGGAGTCAGCATGTTTTGTATGTGCTTTTTTACGGCTTCAGAGTCACCGGCGCCGTTCTATCTGTTTTCGTGTTTGTCCCAGTTCTTCTTTTCCGGATTCAATACAGCGATCTATGCGATTGTTCCGGACTGTGTGGAGTACGGGGAGTGGAAAACGGGGCTCCGCAATGACGGTTTCCAGTACGCGTTCATCTCATTAGGCAATAAGGTGGGGATGGCAATCGGAACCTCCGTACTGGCAGGCGTTCTGGGTATGTTTGGATATACGGCGAATGTGGGGCAGAATCCGGCCGTGCTGGCGGTGATCCGGCATTCCTTTACGACCGTTCCCGGGGTATTATGGATCGTAACGGCTGTGGTTCTTTACTTCTACCGCCTGAATAAAAAGGCCTACAATCAGATCATAGAAGAGCTCCATAACCAAAAAGCAAAGCAGGACGAAAAGGAAGAACGCTTGACTTTTCCGGTTCCCGTGTATAAAATAATAATGGTTAAAAGAGATCGGATGCGCCCGCTTTTTGCACATACTGTAAAAAGTCGGGCGCTAAATGTATGAAGATGCAAAGAGAGGGGATGGGAGAAATATGAACCATAAAGGGACAAAGACGCTTGAGACAGAGCGGCTTTTTTTGAGGCCCTTTACATCAGAGGATGCAGAGCCCATGTTTTACAACTGGGCCTCGGATCCGGAAGTGACAAAGTATCTGACATGGCCGGCGTATACGGGCATGGAGGACGCCAGAAAGATTACGGCGCTCTGGGCCGAAGAAAACAAAGATCTGCGCAAATATCAGTGGGCGATTGTGCCAAAGGAGCTTGCTGAGCCGATTGGCAGCATCAGTGCCAAAATAGACGACAGGACGGATTCTGCGACCATTGGCTACTGCATCGGCCGCCGTTTCTGGGGACAGGGGATCACGACAGAGGCATTGCAGGGGGTCATGAAGTTCTTTTTTGATGAAGTGGGAGCCAACTGTGTCAATGCCTGTCATGATCCGAGAAATCCCGGCTCCGGCAGAGTTATGCAAAAGTGCGGTATGACATATGAAGGTACGTGGCGGGCCGGAGGCGTGAATAATCAGGGCGTATGTGATGAATGCTGGTATTCGATTCTAAAGGACGAGTACCGGAGGAAACAACATCCCGGCGCCATATGGGACAGGCTGTATGAGGCCGCGCTTGCAGTTCAGGGCAGCAGACGCGTCTCTTCGTATGTTGAGGCGGGAGGCGTTGCAGCCGCGCTGCTGACAAAGTCCGGACATGTGTATACCGGTGTATGTGTGGACACCTGTTCGACACTGGGGATCTGCGCGGAACGGAATGCCATCTTCCATATGCTGACGAGCGGCGAGCAAGAGATCGAAAAGATTCTGGCCATTATGCCGGACGGACAGACGGGAGCGCCCTGCGGCGCCTGCCGGGAGCTGATGGTACAGCTTATGCCAAAGCATTACAGAGAGATCGAAGTAATGCTGGACTATGAGAGGAAAAGAATCGTTACGCTGGGAGAGCTGACTCCCGAATGGTGGATTCAGGGAGAGGGAGGATATTGATAAGATGAAGTACAAAACACGCTTTGCGTTATACTTTTTTGTGATGGTGATCTTTTTTCTGGCGGCGAATTTTGCCCACCCGGTGACACCGACGATTATTCATGATCTGAACCTGCACGATTACATGTTCGGGGTGGCGTTAGCCGCTACCATGCTTACTAATTTCCTAGCGTCCCCGTTCTGGGGCAAGATCAACATCTATATCTCTTCGCGTACCTCGATTCTGATCTGTGGCTTCGGATACGGAATCGGCCAGCTCTGCTTTTGCTATGCGACGACAGAGCTTCAGATCATCCTGGCGAGGATGCTGTCAGGGATGTTTCTGGGCGGCCTTATGGTGAGCTTCCTCACCTATATCGTCAATGTCTCGCGGCCGGAGGATCAGGGAAAATACCTGACCTACAGTGCGACCATCCGCAGTGTGGCAAGCGCATTCGGGTATCTGATCGGCGGGCTTTTGGGTGAGATTTCAGTACAGCTTGCATTTTTGTCGCAGGCCTTTCTCCTGATGGCGACAGCCGTGATCTTTTTCTTCCTCTGTGAGCCGGATGGAAAGGGCCTTAAGGAGCTTTCCACAGGGACTCTGATAAAGGAAGCAAATCCGTTCCAGGCTTTTCTGGACAGCCGCCAGTTTATGAGCGCGGCCTTTGCCATGCTGTTTGCCATCAATATTCTGATTAATTTTGGAAATACTGCCTTTGACCAGGCGTTTAATTATTATCTGAAGGATGTCCTCGGCCTGACCTCTTCCTACAACGGAATCATCAAGGCCGGCGTGGGGTTTGTATCCTTTGTCTCCAATATGACGCTCTGTGTGTGGATTATCAATAAGACCAAGGTAAAGCGTTCTCTGACGCTCCTGATTACGGTCTGCTCCCTGGCAGCCTTTGGGACGGCTCTGCCCTTTTCCGTCGGTATCTTTGTACTGTTCAGTGTTCTCGTATATGCCGGATACTCTGTCAGCGTGCCGGTCTTACAGAATATGATTGCAGGCAAAGCAACGGCGGAACAGAAGAATCTTGTGATGGGCTTTTTCAATGCCACATATTCCCTGGGCTGCATCGTCGGCTCCCTGACAGCAGGATTCGTATATTCGGTTCATGTAAAACTTCCCTTTGTGTGTACCTGCGTGATTTACGGGCTGGGAGTCCTGGCGGCGTTTCTGTATATGAATTATAAGGGAGGCAGGAAGAATTCATAAAGTAACTGTAAATTCCAGTGTGAATGGCATGGGAAAGAAACAGGCAGGCAGTGCTTTTTAAAGAAGCCCGGCCTGCCTGTTCTGCATCATGGGAAGGAGTATTTGACTGATAACGACACCAGTCGGAAGCAGAGGCTGGAATAAAAAGGCGAATTCCGTCGAAAATGGCAATTAATAAAAATTTTATGAAATTGTTTCTGAAAATTTGCAGTTTTTTCTCAAAAGAATCATAAATTATGGTTCTAAAATGACAGGGTTTGTGATATACTGGTAATATCGCAGATCTATGGAGCGCAAAAGGAGGCGGTCTGTCTGAATATCAGAAAAGCAACGGAACAGTGGGAACGCGAATATTTAAACCCCTATGCGGCATTGAGCAGCAGCACACTTGGGCGTGATACGTGGGAGGAGCCGTGTGATATCAGGCCTGCCTATCAGAGGGACAGGGACCGCATTCTTCACAGCAAGGCCTTCCGCCGTCTGAAGGATAAGACACAGGTATTTTTAGCGCCGGAGGGCGACCATTACCGGACCCGCCTTCCGCCGTCTGAAGGATAAGACACAGGTATTTTTAGCGCCGGAGGGCGACCATTACCGGACCCGCCTTACGCATACTCTGGAGGTGGCCCAGATTGCGAGGACGATCGCCGGGGCGCTTAAAATGAATGAGAGCCTGACGGAAGCGATTGCCCTGGGCCATGATCTGGGACATACCCCGTTTGGGCATTCCGGGGAATACATATTAAATGAAATCTGCCCGGACGGTTTTTCCCATTACCGGCAGAGTGTGCGGATTGTCGAGGTGCTGGAAAAGAAAGGGAAGGGCCTGAACCTGACAAAGGAGGTGCGCGACGGTATCCTGAATCACAGGACAGCCGGCAGTCCGGCGACACTGGAAGGAAATATCGTGCGGCTTTCCGACAAAATTGCATATATTAATCATGATATCGACGACGCAATCCGCGGAAGGATCATCTCTGAGCGGGATATTCCGGCGGAGTTTTCCGATATTCTGGGGAATTCTGTCAAGGAGCGTCTGAATATCATGATTCATGACATTATTGGAAACAGCCTGAACCGGCCGCAGATCGTCATGTCTGCCGATGTGGAACAGGCGATGAAGGGTCTGCGACAGTGGATGTTTGACAACGTTTACTGTAATCCGGCAGCCAAGGGCGAGGAGGGCAGGGCCCAGCAGCTGATATTGAGGCTTTATGAGTATTATATGAAACATACGGACAGCCTGCCGGAGGAATACCTTGTCATGATGGAACACCGGCAGGAGAAAAAGGAGAGGGTGGTCTGCGACTATATCGCAGGCATGAGCGACCGTTATGCGATCGACCAGTTTGAGGAATTATTTCTGCCGAAGGCATGGAAGGTCTGAGTGCGTGGCGGGGGAACCCTGCAGGGATAAGACGGCTGTTTTGGTTCACTGGGAGCCGGCAGGCAGGATCCGAATAGAAGGCACAGTTGGGAGGACGTAGATGTTTTACCCGGAAGAAGTGATTGAAGAGGTGCGGACGGGAAATGATATCGTGGATGTGATTTCCCAATATGTGAATTTGAAAAAAAAGGGCGCGAACTATTTCGGCCTGTGTCCGTTCCACAATGAGAAATCGCCTTCCTTTTCCGTTTCACCAGGAAAGCAGATGTATTACTGCTTCGGCTGCGGGGCCGGGGGAAATGTGATTACTTTCATTATGGAATATGAAAATTATTCCTTTGTGGAAGCATTAAAGCTTCTGGCAGAACGCGCAGGGATTGCGCTTCCGGAGGCAGAGTATTCCAAAGAGGACAGGGAGCGGGCGGATCTCAAAAATACACTTCTTGAGATCAACCGTCTGGCTGCCAATTATTTTTATTATCAGTTAAAGCAGCCGCAGGGCAGGATTGGCTATGATTATTTTATGAAACGGGCCTTAAGCGACGCCACGGTCCGTCATTTCGGGCTTGGATATGCCAATAAGACCCCGGACGATCTCTACCGTTACATGAAATCAAAGGGGTATGCGGACGAGCTTTTAAAGGAGACCGGCCTGTTTTTCATCGAGGAACGCGGGGCGCGCGATAAATTCTGGAATCGGGTAATGTTTCCCATCCTGGATGTGAATAACCGTGTCATTGGCTTCGGCGGCCGCGTCATGGGCGACGGCGAGCCGAAATATCTGAATTCTCCGGAGACGAAGCTGTTTGATAAGGGACGGAATCTCTACGGCCTTAATTTTGCAAGGACGTCAAGGGCGAACTGTATTCTCGTCTGTGAGGGTTATATGGATGTGATCGCCATGCATCAGGCAGGGTTTACGAATGCCGTGGCTTCCCTTGGGACAGCGCTGACCTCCAGGCATGCGCTGCTTCTTAAGCGGTATACAGACAGTGTGGTGCTGACATATGACAGCGACAGCGCCGGGGTCAAGGCGGCTCTGCGGGCGATTCCTATTTTAAAAGAGGCGGGAATCTCGGTTCGGGTGCTTTGTATGAAGCCATATAAGGATCCCGACGAATTTATTAAAAATCTGGGAAAGGAGGAGTTCCAGAAGCGCATCGACGAGGCGCAGAATGGTTTTCTGTTTGAGATTTCCGTGATCCGCAGTCATTACAGCATGCAGGATCCGGAGTCCAAGACAGCATTTTACCGGGAGGCGGCCGCAAAGCTTCTGGAATTTCCGGAAAAGCTGGAACGCGACAATTATACGGAAGCCGTGGCCAGGGAGTATATGATACCGGCCGAGGATCTCAAGCGGCTGGTCAATTCGCTGGGAAGCCGCCCGGGGGCAGGAAAACAGCCGCCCGCATATGAGAATGCCAGACCAAGGCAGAAAAAGGACAAGGACGACGGCATTAAAAAGTCACAGCGGCTTCTGCTGACATGGCTGATCGAGAAGCCGGAGCTGTTTGAAAAGATCGACGGGGTGATCGGGCCGAAAGACTTTGTGGATGATCTGTACCGCGAGGTGGCACGGCTCGTTTTCGAGGAGCATAAAAAAGGAAATACGAATCCCGCCCAGATTCTGAATCGTTTTATCGAGGGCGAGGAACAATACAGGGAGGTGGCAGCGCTCTTTCATGCAGGTTTGGGTGATTCTCTGAACAGTGAGGAGCAGAAAAAGGCATTTTCGGAGACCGTAAAGCGTATTAAGCGCAACAGTCTGGAGATGCAGAGCCAAAGTGCGTCGGATATCGCCGAATTGCAGAGAATCATGAGGCAGCAGTCGGAGCTTGCAAATTTAAAACTCACATTGGATTAACTGGATTGCCGGGAAGGATGGGATATATGGAAGAAAAGACACTGACCCTTGAGGAAAAACTGGACAGGCTCTTGGAGCTCGCAAGGAAGAAAAGAAATGTCCTGGAGGAACAGGAGATTCTTGACATGTTCTCGGGTGAAGAGCTGACGCCGGAAAAGCTGGACCGTATTTATGACTTCCTGGAGAATAAAAATGTTGATGTGCTGCGGATATCCAATGAGGATATTGACCCGGATCTGTTTCTGGAAGAGGAGATCGAGAGCGGGGAGCTGGAAGTGGGAAATCTGGATCTTCCCATTGCCGACGGAGTGGGGATTGAGGATCCTGTACGGATCTATTTAAAAGAGATCGGCAAGGTGCCGCTTTTGTCGTCGGATGAGGAGATCGTGCTGGCAAAGAAAATGGAGGCCGGCGATAAGAATGCCAGGCACATGCTGGCAGAGGCGAACTTAAGGCTCGTCGTCAGCATTGCCAAGCGCTATGTGGGGCGCGGGATGCAGTTTCTGGATCTGATACAGGAAGGAAACCTGGGCCTTATTAAGGCTGTGGAGAAGTTCGATTACAGAAAGGGCTATAAGTTCAGCACCTATGCGACCTGGTGGATCCGTCAGGCGATCACACGGGCGATCGCGGATCAGGCCCGGACAATCCGCATTCCGGTGCATATGGTGGAGACGATTAACCGTCTGGTACGTACACAGAGGCAGCTGTTACAGAGCCTGGGCCGCGAGCCGTCCGCGGAGGAGATCGCAAAAGCGATGGAGCTACCGGTGGAGCGGGTGCGTGAGATCATGAAGATTTCTCAGGATCCGGTGTCTTTGGAGACGCCGATCGGTGAGGAAGAGGACAGCCACTTAGGTGATTTTATCCAGGATGAGCACGTGGCAGTGCCGATGGATGCGGCAACCTTTACTCTGCTCCACGAACAGCTGATCGAGGTGCTTTTGACACTGACGGACCGAGAGCAGAAGGTGCTCAGACTGCGCTTTGGGCTGGACGACGGCAGGCCGAGGACACTCGAGGAAGTGGGCCGGGAGTTTAACGTTACCAGAGAGCGGATCCGCCAGATCGAGGCCAAAGCCTTAAGAAAGCTCAGGCATCCGAGCCGGAGTAAGAAGCTTAAGGACTATCTGGACGAATAGAGGCTCCGGATAAAAAGAGATACAAAGAGGAATCACAATGAAATTATCAAAAAGGCTGGAGCTGGTGCTCTCCTTTGTAAAGCCTGTGGAGACAGCCGCGGATATCGGGACCGATCATGCATACGTCCCGGTCGAGCTTGTGAGGCGGGGAACCGCAAAGCATGCGGTTGCCGCAGATGTGCGGAAAGGGCCGCTTTTGAGAGCCAAAGAGAGCATTGCCTCTGCCGGCCTGGAACATGCGATTGATACGCGGCTCTCCGACGGCCTTGCCGGGTTTCTTGCAGGTGAGGCCGGGGCAGTGGTGATCGCCGGGATGGGCGGAGAACTGCTGCTACATATCATGGAGCAGGGACGCCATATGTGGGATACCGTCACACAGTGGATCCTGTCGCCACAGTCAGAGTTATATAAGGTGCGGAAGTGGCTTCCTGCCAACGGTTTTGCGATTGAAAAGGAAGGCATGGTATCTGAGGATGGGAAATATTATACAGTGATGTCTGTAGTACGGGCAGGGACGGTGCATGACGGTTGTGAGGCGGACAGAGGTGCAGGGTGTACAGACACGGAGACGATCTGGAATCATGCAGAAGGTACGGGTCATGAGCCGGATATAAATGCGGGATGCCGGGATGCGGGCACGGACAGGCTGCAGGCCGGGAATCTGCGCCGACGGGAGGAAGAGTTTTATTATGGCCGCTATCTGATCGAGGCAAAAGATCCCGTTCTTCTGGCGTATCTGAGAGAGGAGAGAGGGACTCTTACCCGCCTGAAGGAAACGCTTGAGCGGCAGGCGCAGAGTTCCAGGCGGGCAGTGGAGCGGCTTGCGGCTGTGGAAAAAATGCTTTGTTATAATCAGGAGGTAGAGGATGAAATGCTGTGATATCATGGAACTGCTTGACAGACTGGCGCCGGCCTGTCTCGCCTGCGGGTGGGATAATCCAGGACTTCTGGCCGGACGTTCCCGGAAAGAGGTGAGAAAGCTCCTTTTGACAGTGGATGTGGACGATGAGACCGTGAAGCGGGCCATTGAAGGCGGCGCAGATATGATTATCAGCCACCATCCCCTGATTTTTAAAGCAATCAAGCGGGTGACAGACGAGGATTTCATCGGCCGGAGGCTGGTGTCCATGCTTCAGGCAGATATTTGCTGTTTTGCCATGCATACAAACTATGACGCCGCTCCCGGCTGTATGGCTGATATCGCGGCCGGCCGCCTTGGTATTGCCGGGGGACGGCCTCTGGAAGAAACCGGGGAGGAAAATGGCGCTGTCGCCGGTATCGGCAAGGTGGGGGAACTTGCCGAGCCTGTCTGCGGGCCTGAGCTTGCCGTACGGGTCAGGGAGGCCTTTCACCTTCCGCGCGTCCTTGTATACGGGGAAGAACTCTATAAAAAAGAGCCGGTTACAACTGCAGCCGTATGTCCCGGTTCCGGGGGGAGTGTGATTGAGGCAGCTATAAAAGCGGGAGCGCAGGCCTTGGTGACAGGGGATATCAGTCACCATGAGGGCATTGACGCGGCCGCCAGAGGCCTGATGATCATCGACGCAGGGCATTACGGCCTCGAGCATGTATTCATGGATCATGTGGAGGGCTGGCTTGCCGGGCAGCTTCCAGCCGGGGTGGAGATCGAGAAAATGCCGGTACGTTTTCCGACGGCTGTGGTTTAATCTGGAAGTAGGTAACGATTGTGAGAATGCAGGAATGAACGGATAAAAATTTGAAGATGGGAGGAACGGGTATGTTGTCTGTAACAGTAAACGGGGAAAAGAGGACATATACAGAGGGGACGTCATTTTACGAGATCGCACAGGATTTCCAGCCGCAGTATGAAAACGATATCCTGCTTGTACGTGCAAACGGAAAGCTGAAAGAGCTTCATAAGACGTTAGATCAGGATACCGAACTTACCTTTCTCACGGCCAGAAGCAGCGCCGGACATAAGACGTATGAGCGCAGTGCGATTTTTGTCATGCTGAAGGCATTTTATGATGTCATAGAGCATGAAAAGATCAAAAAGATCCGCATAGAGTTTGCCCTGGGGAACGGCCTTTACGGGGAATTTTCCGGCGATGTGGAGCTGGACGATGCGCTTCTTTCCAGGGTAAAGGAGCGGATGGAGGAGATCGTCAGGGAAAAGCATCCGATCAGTAAGCGCAATATTAATACAGACGAAGCTGTGGAGCTGTTCGGACACTATGGCATGCATGATAAGGAACAGCTTTTTACATATCGGCGTGCGTCGCGTGTCAATCTGTACCGTATTGACCGTTTTGAGGACTATTTTTATGGTTATATGGTTCCGGATACCGGCTATATCAAATATTTCGGCCTGCAGCCATACCATAAGGGCTTTCTTTTACTGCTGCCGGGGATGAAAGATCCGAAGAAAGTGGAGGCGATGGTTCCTTATGAAAAGCTGTTCCATGTACTGCGGGACTCCTACCGCTGGAGCAGCGCGCTTGACGTGCCGAATGTGGGGACATTAAACCGCTTAATCAGCGAAGGAAGAGGCGGCGAGCTGATTCTCATGCATGAGGCCCTGCAGGAAAAAAATATTGGTAAAGCGGCGGAGGCAGCTGTGGAACAGGGAGAACGGCGTCTGGTAATGATTGCCGGCCCCTCTTCCTCCGGAAAGACGACTTTCAGTCACAGGCTTGCGGCGCAGTTTTACGCGCTGGGCTATACGCCTCATCCGATCGCGGTAGACAATTATTTTAAGAACCGTTCGGAATACCCGAGAGATGAAAACGGCAACCTGGACATGGAGGCTATCGCCTGCATTGATATCGGGAAATTCAACGAGGATATGGACCGCCTGCTTAAGGGTGAAAAGATTGAAATGCCACGGTTTAATTTTGTAACCGGGATGAGAGAATATAAAGGAGACTTCCTGCAAATAGGGAAAAAAGATGTTCTGCTGATCGAAGGAATTCACTGCCTGAATGATGAGCTGACGTATTCTTTCCCCAAGGAGAGCAAGTTTAAGATCTATATCAGTGCGCTTACGCAGCTTAATATTGACGAGCACAACCGGATTCCCACGACAGACGGGAGGCTGATCCGGCGCATTGTCCGTGATGCCAGGACGAGGGGAACCACAGCGATGGAGACAATCAGCCGCTGGGGTTCAGTGCGCAGGGGAGAGGACAAAAATATTTTCCCATTCCAGGAAGAGGCAGATGTGATGTTCAACTCTGCGCTGGTATACGAGCTGGCCGTACTGAAGCTGTATGCGGAACCGCTGTTGTTCAATATTCCCAGGGGGACCGAGGAGTATGAAGAAGCGAAGCGTCTCCTCAAATTCCTCGACTATTTCCTTCCGGTTGACAGCGCATACATCCCGCAGAATTCCATCATCCGTGAATTTATCGGCGGGAGCTGCCTGAAGGTGTAAAGAAGGCAACAGACAACCAATCACAGCTGGACAGTTGGAGGGGGACATGGTATAATGTCGTCATACCATCGCATACGGTTTCTGCGTTCACCGCAGAAAGCCGCGCGTATAAATCCGCCGGAGGCATCATATCGGCCGGATATGATATAATTGATACGATTGATTTCTGAGTAAGACAGATGGTCGCTGCCGCATTTCCGAAAGGGAGCGGGAGAGGAAAGTCCGGGCTTCACAGGGCAGGGTGCCAGATAACGTCTGGCGGAGGTGACTCCAGGGACAGTGCAACAGAAATAAACCGCATGGAATTCCGTGTAAGGGTGGAAAGGCAGTGTAAGAGACTACCGCCTCACTGGTAACAGGGAGGGCACATGTAAACCCCACTCGAAGCAAGGCCGAACAGGGAGCATAAGGCGGCCCGTCTGCTTCCGGGTAGGCTGCTGGAGCCGTCTGGTGACAGGCGGCCTAGATAGATGACCATCCGCGACATAACCCGGCTTACCGTCCTGCTCAGAATCTTCATTTGTATTGTTTAAGGGGCTTCTGCAAGACTTACAGTCTGCAGCAGCCCCTCTCTCTTTTCTGACGCCGCCCTCTCATTTTTTGAACAGAGAAAGAGAGGAAAGAAAGAAACGGATCGGTTATGATAAGACTGGATCAAGGAGTGGAGAAAGACATGGAATGGGTAGAACGATTAAATGAGGCAATGAGATATCTTGAAGGGACATTTACGGATTCCATTGACTATGAACAGCTTGGAAGAATCGCCTGCTGTTCCGCATATCATTTTCAACGGATGTTTACCTATATGGCGGGCATTCCCCTGTCAGAGTATATCCGCAGAAGAAAAATGTCATTGGCCGCTGTGGATTTGCAAAGCGGAGACGCCAAAATCATAGAGATAGCCGGAAAATACGGATACAGCTCCCCCACAGCATTTAACCGGGCGTTTCAGTCTGTTCATGGAGTGGCTCCGTCGGCTGTGCGGAATGAAGGTGTGCAGGTGAAATCATTTCCGCCCATTAGGTTTCGAATCACAGTAAAAGGAGCAGAAGAGATGAATTACCGTATTGAAACCAGAGAGGCATTCCGTGTTGTCGGCGTGTCTGCACCGTTAGAGAAGGAGCTGGAGAAAAATTTCATGGTCGTACCCAAACTCTGGGGACAGGCCGCTGCAGACGGTACGCTGGAAAAACTGGCCGGCATGATGGACGGGCAGCCGAAGGGGCTTTTGGGAGTGAGTGCCTGTACAGATGAGGAGCAGTGGAAGTATTTTATCGCCGTTGCGACATCAAAAGAAAGCGGCGGGTTGGAGGAATACACAGTGCCGGGAGCTGTTTGGGCAATTTTTCCGGGAGAAGGGACGAATCAGTCGATTCAGGAATTAGAGCAAAGAATCGTTTTGGAATGGCTGCCCGGGTCCGGGTATGAATATGGGAACGCGCCGGATATTGAGGTGTATTTAAACGCGGATCCCCAGAATGCAAAGTATGAGGTTTGGATTCCGGTAGTAAAAAAGAAAGCATAATGATGCAAAGGTTGGGACAGGAACATGCGGAACATCATCAGATGGTATGAGTCTGATGATGTTCCGTATTTTTTCGTATCTTTTATATTGTCGTGGGTTTTCTTAATTAGAACATGACAAATGAAGGGAAAGGGCGTATAATTAAAATTTAAGGGTGCATCAGGCCGGGGAGTTTGGCAAAAGTGCGGCAGAGATGTGAGGAATCGTAAGGAATTTTAAGTAAATTTGTATGGCATTGGAAGCGGCTTTGCGCTATAGTAGAAGGAGAACAAAAAGAGGGGACTGGGAAAGTGGGAGAGGAGAAGAAACGTGAGGCCGTAATACAGGTCAGGGATCTTTATAAGGTGTACCGCATGGGCGATACGAAGGTCTATGCCCTGGCCGGCGTGGATTTTGAGATTTACCGGGGAGAATTCTGCGCGATTACAGGGCCGTCCGGTTCCGGAAAATCGACATTATTAAATATGCTGGCAGGTCTTGAACATCCGAGTAAGGGAGAGGTCGTGATCGCCGGTAAGCATATTGAGAAGCTGAATGAGAGACAGCTTGTGAAGTTGCGCCGTGAGAGAGTAGGTTTTATTTTCCAGTCATATAATTTAATTGCCACTTTAAACGCTATCGAAAATGTAGCGCTTCCCCTGTCATTTCGGGGGATTGGGCGTGCAGTGCGCAATAAGCGGGCGAAGCAGTATCTGAAGCTGGTGGGACTGGAAAAATTCATGACACATATGCCGAATCAGATGTCGGGCGGCCAGCAGCAGCGTGTGGGAATTGCCAGAGCCCTGGCTGTCAGTCCACAGATCATTTTTGCGGACGAGCCGACAGGAAACCTGGATTCCCGGACAACGATGGAGGTTCTGCGCCTGATGAAGCAGATCGTGCGGGAACAGAATCAGACGCTGGTGATGGTAACGCATGATAACAATCTGGCGACGTATGCGGACCGTGTATTTAAGATTATCGACGGGAAGATCGTGAGTATAGAGGAAAACCACCGTGAGGTTGAGATGGAAGAGGAGAACCTGGAGAACGGGACTGATAAGAATGACAGAACGAAACAGGAAGGCGGAGAGAAGGAATGATGAGAAAACTGAAGCGGTTTTTTTTAATCTTACTGGCGGTGCTCATGGCAATGGGTACGATGCCGTTTTTTGCGCTTGCGGACGAAGAGGACATGGAGGTGCCCCCGGTATTTCATAAGGATGACGAGAATGATGTCGTACGGCTCGTGGTCGGCAAGACGCCTTCGGTGACGATCGGCAAAACGTCTACCATTTCCATTTCCCTGAAGAATACGACAGATACTGACTGGCTTGAAGCAGAGGTCTGGATTGCGCAGGAGAGCCATTACCGGGAATATTACGACGAGATTGAGGATGAGGACGGAGACCTGATTAAGACCATGAAGGCAACGTACCCGTTCGAGGTCACAGACAGCTTAAACCGGCATTATAAAGTGGGACATATCAATGCCGGGGCGCAGCGGACGGTCAATCTGAAGGTCAATGTAAAGAAGAACCTGGAGCAGGGCTATTACCCTGTCCTCATTTACATATCGAAGCGTTCACGCGGGGAGGATGACCTCTCGGGTGAGTTCCAGAAGACGGTGATGATCTGGGCGGAGACAAAGGAGTCCTCCAGTACGAGTTCGACCGACGAGGGCAGCACGGAACCTGTGGCATTTGCTCTGGGAGAGAATCAGTCCACACCGCAGGGGATCTATACGGATGTTATGGAATTTAACGTCAATATGAGAAATATCGGCTATAAGACGGCCTATGACGTGCGGGTGGAGATGGTACTCTCGGAGGATATCACGAAATTCCCCTTTGAGATTAACGACGGTAACTATGACCGATGGCTCTCCAATATTAATCCCGACCAGACGGTGGAGATCTTTTACAGTATGGCGATTCGGGAAAAGGTAAAGTCCGGATATTATCCGATTACGTATAAGATACGATACCGGGAGGAGGAAAACGGCGCTTTTGCGGCCCCTATCGAGGATATTTTCTATGTGCGTATCATTGGCGAGGATGAGGATGACGACGAACTCTCCGATGATGCGGGGGAAAATGAGAGAACCAAGGCGCGTATCATCGTGGACAGCTTTGAGACGGAGCCTGCAAGGCTTCTGGCCGGCCAGGATTTTACGCTTCGCGTGAGGATGAAAAACGCTTCCAGCAATATTGCCGCAAGCAATATCCTTTTTACCTTTGACCCGGAGACCGTGGAAAACAGCCCTGTCTTTACGACGGCGAACGGCTCGAACTCTGTGGTTGTCAACAGTCTGGCGCCTGGCGCCTCAGAGGTTCTTACCATGCGTTTTACCTCCAGCCCCAGCGCCGAGCAGCGATCATATACCATTACGATCAATGAGCAGTACGACAGCCCGGAGTTTAAAAATGCCAAAGAGAGCGTGAAGATCGCTCTGGCCTTAAAGCAGGAAGCACGGCTTAATACAGGAACCATTGAGGTCATGCCGGACAGCATCGAGGTGGGCGGAGAGACAAATATCATGTTTCCCATCAATAATACGGGTAAAGTCATGCTGTATAATGTGACTGCAATATTTGAGGCGGATTCCATCCAGAGAACCGAGACATACGTGGGCAATATCGAGCCGGGAAAGAGCGGCGATGTGGATGCCATGATTGCAGGCATTGCCCCTACAGTGGATGAAGGCAAGATCCTGCTTACCATTACGTATGAGGACGAGAACGGTATCGTAACGCCTGTGGAGAAGGAGGTTTCGCTTTTTGTCACAGAGCCACAGGAGATGGAGCCGGTGTTCGAGGGCGGAGATATTGATTTCGTAGAGCCGGAGCCTTCCTTCCGGGAAAAATATGAAAAGTATATGCTTCCTGCCGGGGCGGGAGCCGCTGCTTTGCTGACAGTCATCGTCATTGTCGTAAAGCGCAGAAAGAAGAAAGCAGGAATGGACGATGAGATTCTTTGATCTGCTCGTAATGAGTGTCAATAACCTGCGGAGGCGAAAGCTCCGTACAAGCCTTACCGTCCTTGGCGTCATTATCGGCACAGCTTCGATAGTCGTCATGGTATCCTTAGGAATAGGACTTAAGGAGCTGACCGTGGAACAGTACGCCTCCTATGGCAGTCTCACGCGTATCGAGGTCAACCGGAATTACAGCATGGGATCGGAGGATGAGGACAGTTTTATCGTGGACGAGACGGTGGAACAATTTGCTGCGCTTCCCCATGTTAAGGCGGCTTCGCCGTTTCTTAACACATATGTCAGTCTGCAGCAGGGCGCCTATTCCGGTTCCACGAGGCTGGTCGGTATGAGCCGGGAGGCGTTGACAGAATTTGAGGATATTGAGCTGGGAAGCGGTACGCTCCCTGACAGCCATTCGAACACGATGGAGCTTATCATCGGCAATATGGTAGCGCGTGACTTTTTCCACTCCAAGACGGGAAAGGGCTACTGGGAGACCGGGGAAATGCCGGATGTGGATCTCTATAACCGGCCGTTTTTCGTGATTTTCCAAAATTATGGCTCGGAAGAATCCAAACAGAAAAAATATATCTTTCCGGCCTGCGGAATTGTGAAGGAAAAGCTTGATGAGGAAGGAAATGCCCTTTACAGCGAATACAGCTATGGTATGTATACAGATGTAGAGCTTTTAAAGGAGCAGTTAAGGCGTGTATACCGTAAGAATGTGATACCGGGACAGCCCACGAATAAGAAGGGAAAGCCCTACAGCTATTTTGTCTATGACAGTGCCTATGTCTATGTAGACAGTATGGAGAATGTGTTGGAGGTACAGAATGCCATTACGGAGATGGGCTATCAGACTTACAGCAGTATGCAGTGGCTGGAACAGGCCCAGCAGCAGACGGATATGATTCAGGCAGTGTTAGGGGGCATCGGAGCCGTCTCACTTTTTGTAGCCGCAATCGGCATTGCGAATACGATGATGATGTCCATCTATGAGAGGACAAAGGAAATCGGAGTCCTGAAGGTACTTGGCTGCGCGCTCGGGGATATCCGCAGTATGTTTTTGATGGAAGCCGGTTTCATCGGCTTTATGGGAGGCGCTGCGGGAATTGCCCTTAGCTATGGAGTGTCGCGTCTGGTAAATAAATTTCTGGGAGCCGGGCTTTTGGGAATGGGAGGCGGAAACGGGGACATTTCGCGGATTCCGCCCATGCTGGCAGCAGCAGCTGTGGTATTTGCTGTTTTTATCGGCATGATAGCCGGGCTGTTTCCTGCGCTTCGCGCAATGAAGCTAAGCCCATTGGCAGCTATTAGAAATGAATAGGGGAATGATAAGAGAAAGGGGTTACATTTCGTATGGATAATTTTATTTTCAAGGTTCCGACCGCGATCTATTTTGGAAAAGGACAGCTTGACCGCCTCGGCATGGTGACGGCTGAATATGGAAAAAAGGCGCTTCTGGTGTACGGAGGCGGCAGCATCAAACGAAACGGGATCTACGAACGGGTAATTCAGCTTCTTCAAGAAGAAGGAGTGTCTTATCTGGAGCTTCCCGGCGTTGACCCAAATCCGAGGATTGATACCGTGCGAAAAGGCGTGCGGATCTGTAAGGAACATGGGATTGATGTTGTGCTCCCAATTGGCGGCGGTTCTTCGATTGACTGTGCCAAAGTAATTGCGGCAGGGGCCTGCTATGACGGAGACGCCTGGGAGCTGGTCCTTGACGGCCGGAAGATTAAAAAGGCCCTGCCGGTCGTGACTGTACTCACACTTGCCGCCACCGGATCGGAGATGGATCCGACTGCTGTGATTTCCAATCTCGAAACGAATGATAAGCTGGGTGTCAAGAGTGAACACATGCTGCCCAAAGCCTCGATTCTCGACCCGACGTATACAGAGACAGTGAATGCCTGGCACACGGCATGCGGTACGGCAGATATTATTTCCCATACACTGGAAAACTATTTTTCACAGAAGGAGGGCTTCATGCAGGACCGCATGGCGGAGGCCCTCTTAAAGACGTGTATCGAATTTGGTGTAAAGGCCGTAAAGGATCCGCACGATTTCACAGCCAGAGCCAATCTGATGTGGGCCGGGAGCTGGGCGATCAACGGATTTCTGAAGCTGGGGAAAGAGGTCGTATGGTCTGTGCATCCAATGGAGCACGAGCTGTCGGCATATTATGATGTTACTCACGGAGCCGGCCTTGCAATCCTGACTCCGCACTGGATGCGCCATGTTCTTAGCGATGCCACAGTCGGAAAATTTAAGACTTACGGTGTCAATGTGTGGAACGTCTCCCCGGATATGGACGAGTGGGAGGCAGCCAGACTGGCGATTGATAAGACAGCAGAATATTTTAAGGCAATGGGGCTTCCATCCCACCTGGAAGAGATTGGCATCGGGGAAGAGAACTTCGGCATCATGGCGCAGAAGGCGGCTTCACGTTTACACGGAGCATATGTGGATCTGACCAGCGAACAGGTGGAACAGATTTTTAAAGATGCGCTGTAAATCCATGCAGCGGGCAGATGCTTTATGAAGCAGGCCCGGGGAGATTCACGCAATAGGTTTTATGCGGAATATATTTTAAGGAGGCGGACAGGCTATTATGAAGCGAGAGATTTCTGTATTTGATTATGCGGGCGATATCATGAAACGGCTGCCTTCCGGCGGCGCCCTTTTAACGGCCGGAGCAGACGGTTTCGTCAACCCAATGACGATTGGCTGGGGAACGCTCGGCATTGAGTGGGGTAAGCCGGTCTTTATCGCGTTCGTGAGGGAGAACCGATATACAAGGGAGATGTTAAAGAAAAATCCGGAATTTACCGTCAATGTACCAGTGGATGATTCCTGCAAGCAGATTCTTGGTTTTTGCGGGACGAAATCAGGCCGCGATGTGGATAAGGTAAAGGAACTTTCCCTGACGCTGGAGGAGTCGCAGCATATCTCGGTTCCTGGTATCAAAGAACTTCCGCTCACATTAGAGTGCCGGGTGATCTACGAACAGAAACAGGATCTGGAAGCCATTGAGGCAGAGTCCCGCAGGAAATATTACCCGCAGGATGTGGACAGCTCGTTTTCAGGCTCCAATAAGGACTGTCATATCGCCTTTTATGGGGAAATTGTCGGTGCTTACATGATAGAATAGCAGATGCGCAAGATACGGAGCCAGACGTGAAAAGGGAAGAGGGTTTTGGGTGCACTCAAACAAGGGGGCATCCCCCTCTGATCTTTTACGGATTGTTTGTGAATTGCGCGAAGAGAAAGGAATGATTAAAAAATGAATGTGTTAGATCACAGGAAACCGCACCAGAAGTATTTTGAGGAGATTTCGAGAATACCGCGCGGTTCCAGAAACGAAGCGGCCTGCGCAGATTATCTGGAGGAATTTGCAAAGGCACACGGGCTGAAATATCTGCGTGACGCCATGCATAACGTGATTATCTATAAGCCTGCCACGAGCGGTTATGAGAATCATGAGGCGGTCATTCTGCAGGCCCATACCGACATGGTGTGTGAGAAAAATGTGGACTGCACACATGATTTTACGAAAGATCCGATTGACCTTTATATTGAGGACGGCATCCTCAAGGCGCGTGGGACAACTCTGGGGGCAGACGACGGCATGGGATGTGCCTATATGATGGCTCTGCTTGCCGGAGACGGCCCGCATCCGGCGCTTGAATGTGTGTTTACAGTGCAGGAAGAGATTGGACTTTACGGTGCGTTTGCTTTAAAGCCAGAGTATTTCACGGGCAGACGGTACATCAATCTGGATTTTGGCGGACATGGGGCCGGCACATGTACGACGAGTGCAGGCGGCGAGATGGTGACGTTTAAAAAGCCAGTAAAAACGGAGAAAGCAGATGGGCCTGTCTGGCGCATCTTTGTCACTGGTCTGGCGGGAGGCCATTCCGGCGGGTGTATCGGCAATGAGCTCGGAAATTCTTTAAAAATTTGTTCCAGGCTTATAAAGGCAGTTGCTGATGGCAGCGATTTACGGCTGATGTCTATGAACGGCGGCGATAAAGATAACGCAATTCCGCGAGAGTGCGAGGCGATGTTTGTCAGCAATGCAAAGGAAGCGGATATTCGTGCTGCGTTTGAGGAAATGGCAGCAAAAATCAAGCGTGAGATCGAATTCCAGGAGCCGGGCTTTACGGCTTCCCTGATGCCTGTTTCCCACGATCAGGCAGGGGAAACGGTACTTACGAAGGAGGAGACAGAGAGTCTTGTCGGTCTTTTATACCTGCTTCCCCACGGTCTGCGCCATAAGAGCCTGCAGATTAAAGATCTGCCGACTGCCTCCGAGAATTTTGCCTCCATCCGCCTGAACGGCGGGAATCTTAAGATCCAGTATTCCCTGCGCGCAGAGAAGGTTTCCCTGAGAGACCAGATGGAGCAGGAGCTTTTGCTGTTTGCGGATCTCTATCACTTTGAGACAGAGATTGCCGGCAGATACCCGTCCTGGGAATATAATCCGAATTCCGCGATGAGAAATACGCTCCGCCGCGTTTTCAAAGAACAGCGCAATCTGGATATGGAGGAAATGGCGACACACGGTGGTCTGGAATGCGGCATCTTCTGCGATATGCTTCCCGGCCTTGATGTGGTGACGCTGGGAGCCGAGGCGGCCGGAGCACACACGCCGAACGAGCAGATGAACCTGGCGTCCTTTGACGAGATGTACGATCTGCTGGCGGCATTTGTAAAGGAACTATAATTTTTAGAAAATGTGTAAAAATATCAGAGGCAGTTTTTCCTTTTTTTGCCATAACAGTATGCTGCTGTGAGGCGGTATCCATGCAGGTATGCCAGATGCGCCGGAAAAGCTTTCATTTGTGGTGATATGCTAACCTGTGGGCGCATGAAGGCTTACCATGACAATGGGCCGCTATGAGGCGGCGTAAATTCAGGTATGCCAAATGCGCCGGAAAAGCTTTCATTTGTGGTGATATGCTAACCTGTGGGCGCATGAAGGCTCGCTGCAAAAACTGCTGACAGCAGGAATAAATACGAGCTTGGAGAGCATCCAGGGCGTTTATATTTTAAGTTTCTTCATAAAATTGTAACATTTTTGTTTGAATTTTGAATGTTCTGTTCATAATGAAAACAAAAACAGCAAGGAGTTTTATGTATGAACCGAAAAAATATAAGCATCTGGATGCTTTCTTTCTATCTGACACTGGTTTTTTGCTTTCCCTCCCTGGCAGGGGCACCGGCCGGGCCGGAGGAAATCTTCTGTGGCCTGACAGCCGATGGGAGGACTGTGACAATGACGGCTGAGGAGGCCGCCCGCATAGAATCCGGAGACAATGTCCGGAATGCGGATGGAGATACCGGCGGAAATGGGGGACAGAATCCGGAAGAAGGAACCAGCGGGGATGGTAGTCTGGAAGTGTCAAAAAACTTTGCCTATACAGAGGAAGATCTGTACGTTTTGGCCCATCAAATCTGTGGAGAGGCTCAAAACTGCTCGAATGAAGAGCAGCTTTACGTAGGAAGTGTAGTCTTAAACCGGGTCAACCATGCGGCTTATCCGAATACAGTGAAGGGAGTGGTGTTCCAGAAAGGACAGTACGCCTGCACGCGCGACGGCAACTATTACCGCGAGCCTACGGCGCAAAACTGGGCCAACGCCAGATATCTGCTCGAGAATGGAAGTGTTCTGCCTGCCAATGTGGTCTACCAGTCCGGAAAACGGCAGGGACACGGAGTCTACCGCAGGACAAAGCATCATTATTACTGTTATTATTGATGGGATATACATTTTCTAATTCTCCAACAATAAAAATATTGTAAAAGCACTTGAAAAGCCGCCGCCGCATAAGATAGATTAACGAAGCTTTAAGGTGGCTTTCTTTGAAAACTTTTCCACAACCACTAACTGCACGAGAGGAAAGAGAGTACCTGGAACGATACAAAGAGGGCGACGCAGAAGCAAGAGATGTACTGATTAACCGAAATATGCGCCTTGTAGCGCATGTCATTAAAAAATATCAGTCCAGTGATTACGAGACAGAGGATCTCCTGTCCGTGGGAACCATTGGGCTTATCAAAGCAGTCAATACCTTTGATATGGATAAAGGCTCAAGGCTGGCTACGTATGCAGCCAAATGTGTGGAAAATGAGATTTTGATGCTGTTCCGTGCCGGAAAGAAATTTTCAAAAGAGGTGTCAATCTATGATCCGATTGGAACTGACAAGGACGGGGAAACGGTCAGTTTGATGGATGTGCTCGAGGTGGAGAGCAGAGAGGCATTGGAGCTCGTTATACTAAAGCAGGATATTTCCAGCCTGTATGAGGCTTACAAGCGGGATTTGAACGATACCGAAAAGACAGTAATCCGCATGCGATACGGCCTTTTCGGTTCTATGGAGCAGACACAGAGGGAGATCGCCGAGCAGCTCGGGATTTCGCGCTCATATGTGTCCAGGATTGAGAAGAAGGCGGTGGAGAAGCTGCGGCGGGGGATGGAGTGTCCCGGGTAGATAAGAATTTGACTATGAACCATGGATAAACATAAAATGTAAAAATCCATATCTGCTCTGGTAATGTCTATAATGCATTGTTTTATAAATATTGGGAATAATATAAAATAGGTGTAGCCTTCGGGGTACTCCTGTTTTATTGTCTGGTGAATTTATACATAAAGCGAAATAAATGGGGATATATGAGTTTTTTGTTGAATAAACAGAAACTTGGATGTATAATATTAGCAAATCTGTACAAAAATGGTGAATTAGATGGATGTCTTAAGCAAAGACCAACGCCATCGCAATATGTCCAATATAAAAGGAAAAGATACCTCTATTGAGGTGCGATTGCGAAAGGCATTATGGCATAAGGGCTACAGATATAGGAAAAATTATAATCATCTTCCGGGAAAGCCGGATATCGTTCTGACAAAATATAAAGTTGTGATTTTTTGCGATAGTGAGTTTTTTCATGGCAAGGACTGGGATATATTGAGTAAAAAGCTGGAACAGAGTAATAATGGTGAATTCTGGATTAAAAAGATTGCCAGAAATAAAGAGCGAGATGAAGAGATTGACAAACAATTATCCTATCTGGGCTGGATAGTTTTGCGATTTTGGGGAAGAGATATTTTAAAGAATACAGATGAGTGTGTACGGGTAATCGAAGAAACATTATGGCAACAGAAAATATCAGACGCAGGTTGGATACAATGGGATGAATAAAAGTCCCAAATGGAGGTTTCAGGATGGCTAATTTCAGAACGAAAGCCAGAGCGATTGATTTGTTGGGAAAAAATCAGATTGCTGATCTGCCAACAGCAATTACAGAGTTGTGGAAAAATGGGTATGATGCGTATGGTGATTACCTGGCAGCAAGATTATACCATGTCGGCTATGGAGATGTTCAGGATGATATCTTTCTGATTTCAGACGATGGACGTGGAATGGATGAAAATGATATTCTGAATAACTGGATTGTAATAGGTACAGGAAATAAAAGGGAATATAACGGCGGGCTAAGTGAGGTAGACCGTTTATATAAAAAGGAAAGAGTACCGCTGGGGGAAAAAGGAATCGGTCGTTTATCCGTGGCATATTTGGGAAATCATATGCTGATGTTTTCAAAAAGGACAGACAGTGATACACAGATACTTTTCATGAATTGGAAGATTCTTGATAATTATGAAATGTATTTGGACGAAGTTGAAATTCCTCTGACCCACTTGGAAACTTTAGATTCTTTAGATGAAGCTTATGCAGAACTTGAAAATGAATTCAGAAAAAATTTTGAAAGTAAATCATGGGAAAAGTTTGAAGGGGTTAAAGAAAGCGTTTTAAATGATTTGATTAGCTATCATCGTATTCCTGAAACGATAAAAGAGGCGGTGAAGGGACACTTTGAAACATTTAAACACGGAACAATCTTTGTCGTTTTTGATCCGATTTCAGAATTAAGAGAACTGGAAATGGAGAATAGCCCTGAAATTGTACTTGCAGAAGACCGGGAGAAGTTTGCGGAACAGACAAATTATATCCGTTCCGCTTTATCAGGTTTATTTAATCCTTTCGATAAAAAACTAGTGGCTGAAAGAGAGGCTGATTTAAAAAAGAGTTGGAATGAAACAGAAGAAGACAGCCCGTGTTTTATGATATATAGCAATGATGGTACAGGGGAGAATGTCCATGACTTTTTACAGTTGAAAGAATCTTTTTCAGAGGCGGAATTTCAGGCTTGTGAGCACTGGATTATGGGGACATTTGCTCTGGATGGCAGTTTTACAGGAAAGATAAAAGCATATAATGATGAAATTCTGGAATACCATTTTGTTCCCAGAAATAAACTGAGGACAAAAATTGGCAGGATGGATCTGAAAGTTGCTTTTTGGGAAGCCCAGAAAAAAAACAGTATTATGTCTGGAGACAACTGGGAAGTATATGAAAAAAAGGCTGAAAACTATGGGGGACTTGCGATATATAGAGACGGGTTCCGTGTTTTGCCCTATGGACGTGTTGATTTTGATTTCCTGGGATTTGAAGAGAACAGATCCAAAGGCGCGGGTTATTATTACTTTTCTCACAGGAAGATGTTTGGATATATCGGTATTTCAAAAAAAGAAAATCCTAAGCTTATAGATAAGTCAGGAAGAGAGGGATTGATTTCCAATGAAGCATACAGAAGTATGCGGGGACTGCTGAAGGATTTTTTTAAAGAAGTAGGTGTGAAATGTTTCGGGACAGCTTCAGAAGGAAGAAAAAAATTTACTGATGAACTGCAGAAGAGAAAACAAAAGGAAGAGTTGATAGAAAAGGAAAAGCAAAGAAATAGAAAGCAGCTAATGGAACTTAATAAGCGGTTGAAAACTCAGCAAAAAGAGTTGGATACCCTGGAAAAAGAGATAAAGAATCTGAAAGTGCAACTTGATGAAAAACTTAAAAAGGAGCAAATTGTAAAGAGCGAAGAACGACGACTGCTTTCAGAAATTAACAGTCTGCAGTTAAAAGTAATCAGCGTTAAGACCATGCTGGATCCGGATATAAGTTTTGAAGGAAATGAAAGCATTCAAAGTCTGTATTATTCATATGAAGATCAACGGAAGAAGATGATAAATGAGTTAGCCGAATTAAATAATATAGTTATGAATAATGTCTATAAAAACGGGTTGGCAGAAGAATATACGGAAAAATATAAGGAAATATCTGAAGAAATCGGACGAACATTTGAGGTATGTAAAAAGCAGTTAGACGATATTATTTATCAGATACGGCTGAACGTAAATCAGAAAATTGATGAATTGGAGAACATATTGAAAAATTTGTCTCCAGAAGCAATTAATTTGGAAGAACTCAGCGAAGAAAATACACGAATCTGTATTTCCAATCTCAATTCCCAATATGGGGAAATACTGGATATATGTAATCAATATCTGATGAATTATTTTAAGGCGTTATCTTCACAGGAACCGGGTGGCCAGGAATTAAGTCTGCTGGAGGCATACAAAAGCAAGGAAATTGAGCTGTCAAACAGGGTTGATATGTTTTATGAACTTGCACAGGTGGGATTATCTATTGATGTTATAGATCATCAATTTAATGTATTGTATTCAGAAATCAGTAAAAAATTACAGAATTTTGTATATGAAGCCAGAGGCAATCAGAAGCTTGAAGAAATATGTCAGTCCATAAAGATGTCGTTTCAGCATATGGAGGCAAATCATAAGATGTTAATGCCTTTATATAGAAATACAAGACGGGTAAGGAAAAACATATCCGGGGAAGATATAAAGAATACTCTCCTTGATTTCTATGGAAAAGCAATGGATAAGTCTGATATTTCTTTCGAGTGTACGGATGCTTTTTGCAAGCAGATATATTACACTTTTGAATCCATGTTATTACCGGTATTTATTAATATAGTAAACAATGCCATATACTGGGTTGGATTTGTGGAGAAAAAAATAATAAAAATTGATGTGTTCCATAACAAAACACTGATTATGAATTCAGGACCGCAAATGTCCCATGCGGAACTGGAAAGATGTTTTGACATTTTTTATACCAAAAAGCCAAATGGGAGAGGAATCGGGCTTTTCCTGGCCAAAAGAAACCTGAATGCAATAGATTTTGATATTTACGCAACAAACGACCAGGAATTAAATCAGCTACATGGTTCCTGCTTTGTTATTACAAGTTTACATGGAGATGAGTAAGAATGGAAGTAAGAAATGCATATGAAAAAATAGTACAGGATTCATTACAGCATGTTGTGTGTATTGATGATGATTTTATTGATCTATATGTATACACGAAGGAAAACGATGAAGAAAAACAAAAGTTTACTCAGAATATGTATAATAACCTGAAAGACAGATGCGATGGACATGTTGAACTGCAGCGATATTATAGAGACATAGACAGCATAACACTGGATAAATGTATGAGAAACAAGGATTTATTAGTATTGGACTGGGAATTGACGGGAGGTAATGACAAACCTGTATTGGAGATTATTGCCCAGGCTGTTGTTTGGCAGATCCCATTTATCTGTATCTATACAAACAGACCGGATGTTGAAAATATTTATCCAGTTATATGTGATTATTTTTCCGGCTATACGAATTTGTCTGTAGAAGAGGCGTGTGACAGATGGATGGATGCCGGAGTATTTGAGGAAGAATTCAAAGCCGATGTGAGAGATCTGTTTGCAGGTTCTGGCAGAAGACTATATGAACTGAAGAAGCGTTTCAGCCACGAAAGTGAAGAAATTATAAAGATGCTGAAGGACTTAGACTATGATAAAAAAGAATCATGGCATCCACTGTGGCTGAAATGGAATAATGCTATTTTGCCAGATAAACCATTTCCTATAGCAACAAGGTTGTCTGATAAAGCAGTTATTATAGATGGGAAAATTATCATATGCCTTTCAAAGTCAGGTTCTGGAGCAGAAAACAGTGTTTGCATTGATGAACTAATTTCCTCTATAGCCAGCCATATTACAAATGTGCCAAATAGCATCTTTGATATTATATGGTTAAATTATACCAATTCTCTTCGCAGAGTAGTACAGGCAAGAACCAATTTATTTTCCGGCATAGATTCTCAGGCGTTAGGATATTTTGCTAAGGGCTTACTAGATGAAAGTATAGAGTCATTTGATGATTTTATGAAAGGGCTATACCGGGATGAAATTATGGAGCGTGTAGACGGTCAGGGAGTAAGCCTTCCAGAGTGTATTATTAAAGATATAAAAAAAGAGTATTCAGAAATTGAACCTCATAATTACGCTAAACAGTTAATGGAACTAAATGAAAAGATAACAGTGAATCATCTTTATTCCGGCATCAGACATAAGGTTGATTTCGGAGATGTATTTGTAGTTGCTCAGGAAGGGAAGGAGGAAACTTTTTGGTTATGCGTAACGGCAAAATGTGAGTGTCTGCGAGAGAATAAAATAGATAATAATTACCTTTTTATCAAAGGGATGAGAATTAAAAATGCATCAACAGCCTTAAAAAACGCAGAGTCAGAATTTCGCAGCTTTGTGAAGCATAAAGGGGAAGTAGTTGCCATAGACTGGTTTGGAAAACTTAGAAGTGTTTATATCAAAGCAGGAGAAAATATTATTGATGGAATCGGAACATCAATAATGGGGAATTATCAAGGGAACATTTTTAATTATACATATATCTGCAATCTGAAGGAGAATTATGCACAAAGAATGGCAAACGAAGCTTTTTCAGAAGGAAATAAAGTGGGAATTACATTAGCACAGATAAGATAAAAGCAAAAGGAAGAAGATCCATAAACGGATTTCTTCTTCCTAACCCGGATAAACCGGAAAAGTTTTTTTGCATTTCCTCCACGTTTCAAGTACAATAAAGAAAACATTG
>QZDW01000029.1 GCA_009917545.1 bacterium 1XD42-76 | reverse complement strand
AAGCCGCGTTCGGCATTTTCATTGTTACCAGTCTGTGCAGTCATAGGCGCGTTCCTCCAAATAGCGTTTTAGTAGCTCAAAAGAGCTGTTGCGGCGATACTTCACTGTTGTCCTCGGAATGTTGCAGAGCCTTGAAATCTCGGTTTCGCTCATATCGAAGAAATAATACAGCAGGATAGTTTCGCGCTTTTCTTCCGGCAAGCTCCGCAGGGCTTCGGCAAGCAGCTTTGCGGTTATCTCTTTTCCCGCGATAATGAAAGACTGTTCAGCTTCATCATCTGCAAAATATCTGTCGTAGGTAACAAGCTGGCTTTCTTCCTGTGGTGACAGGTCGGAAAAAGTGACTTCCCGTGACTGTTGCCGCTTTGTGTCCCTGTGGGCGTTCATTGCTTCGCGCTTCAATGCCTGTTTGCAAAAGCCATTAAAAGCACAACGGATTTGCCATTGGGTACGGTTCGGTTCATTCATG
This sequence comes from bacterium 1XD42-76, assembly GCA_009917545.1. Lineage (GTDB taxonomy): Bacteria > Bacillota > Clostridia > Lachnospirales > Lachnospiraceae > QZDW01. The sequence goes on along the minus strand of QZDW01000029.1, from coordinate 35,110 downwards.
TTCTCACCTCCTTTCGCAGCCGCGAAAGCGGGTGATTTTTTCTGATGTCCCCTTTCATAAACCCTCAAAACCGCGCACCCCCGAATAGGCGGTGATTTTGCAAACTTTTTGAAAAAATTTTGCCGGGGGAACACAAAACGCCCGTCTACAAAATTGCAGACGGGCGTAGAGGAATTGTAAGCAGTATTTAGTTGATTAGACAGTTCATATTCGTGGGTAGAATTTCCCCCGGCGGTGGACGGGCTTTTTTTGATATGTCAATGACCGTCGGATTTTGTCGATACGGTATGTGCTTCATGGCGGCTACCTCCTTTAGCCGCCGCTTTTAACAGTGAAACCGCGTCATTCCTTGAGAAGATAAAAAAGAAACGGCGGCTTTGATTTTTCAAAACCACCGATTATGTTGATTCTTGAAAATGAACGCAAAAATCCTACCTGTCAGCGGTTTTTGTCTTTTCCCGCATTGGCAGGTATTTCCATTTCTTTTGTTTTATTTAGATATTATCAAGTCAACATCAAATCCAATATCTTGAAATTGTAAAATCCATGTAAAACAAAAAAGCTGCCGTATGCAGCTTTTTTGAAAAATGGTTATACAATTTAATGTTTCATTTTGGAAATGTTACAATAACCGTCGTGCCTTTTCCGACATGACTTTTTACATCAACTTTAGCATTATGGATTTTAGCGGCGTGTTTCACAATAGAAAGCCCAAGCCCGGTTCCCCCTACTGCCTTAGAATGGCTCTTATCAACACGATAGAAACGCTCAAAAATCCGCTCTTGATGTTCGGGTGCAATTCCTATCCCCGTGTCCTCCACTGATAAAACTACCATGCCGTTTTCATTCTGTATGTTCACCATTACTTTTCCGTTTTCATGGTTATACTTAATCGCATTGTCACAAAGATTATAAATCACACTGTATAAAAGCTGTGGTATGCCGTTAAGGGGAGCCGGAACGCCGGAAAGCTCCAATGCAACACATACGGTATCTGCCTCTGGCTCTAAGCTCTGTACCGCCTTTTCTGCCAATGTGTATAGGTCGATATTTTCTCTCTGCATATCGTCCGCACCTTCGTCAAGGTGCGAAAGACTGATAATGTCCTCCACAAGCCGTATCATTCGTCCGGCTTCATCATAAATCTTTCCGGCAAAGGGTATTTTATCATTCTCCTTTACCATATCGTTTTTCAAAAGCTCCGCATACCCGGAAATGGAGTGAAGCGGGGTTTTTAATTCATGGGACACATTAGCGGTAAATTCGCGCCGTATCTGTTCCGCTTTTTCTTTTTCTGTCACATTGAAAAAGAAAAGCGCGGCTCCTTTCACAATGTTTTCAGAAGTGATCGGGTCAGCGTCAATTTGATAGCTTTCTCCATGTAGCCGGATAATGTTTTCGCCCCGTTCTCCGTGCAAGGCTTTCGTAAGGATTTCCTGCAATTCAAGATTACGGCATAAGGACAGCATATCAGAACCGATACAGTCTGTGCCAGCGTCCAACAGTTTTCTTGCCGCGGGGTTTATACTGATAATTTTCCCTTTTTGATTTAGGAGAATCATGCCCTCATTCATGCTGCCGATAATCGTATTTAATTCATTCTCTTTTTGGAGAAGCTCGGCTTTCTGCCCCCGTAGCTGTCTTTGCTGGCTGTCAATACGCCGTAAAAAAGGGGAAAGCTCATCATAGCCCTCATTTGACAACGGATTATCAAGATCAATTTCATTTAATGGCTTTACTATTTTTTTTGAAACTTGAATAGCTAAAACAATGGAAAGAATCAGCGCGATCACAAATATAATGCAAATCGACTGTGTCATACCTAAAAGGAGCGTCAAAATAGAATTTTGAGATATGGAAAGCCGTAATACAGTGCCATCATCAAGTTTCTGCGCGGAATAAAACGAACGCTCCATCAAAGTAGCAGAATACCGTTTACTTTCACCATAGCCCGAAGAAAGGGCTTCCCGCACTTCTTCCCGCTCTAAATGATTTTCCATTTCCGCAGTATCAGACGCACTATCAAAAATAACATTTCCCTCTGTATCAATCCATGATATACGATAATTTTTCACTTTCAAATCATGGAAATAATCAATGCCCTCATTTGTAACGCCCTGTGCGGCAAGGGTTGTCTGCATTTTTAGCTGTGTCTGTTCAACATTTGAAAAGTATTCATACAGAACACCCATGAACAGGACAACAGACGCAAGAAAAACAGTCAATGCGACAAGGCAGATTGAACGAAAAATTCGTTTCGTCATACTTCCCCCTCCATTCGATACCCAACTCCCCGTACCGTTTCAATATAGCTCCCACATTCGCCTAATTTTGTTCGGAGTGTTCCAATGTGAACATCTACGGTTCGGGTTTCTCCTATGTAGTCAATGCCCCATATCATTTCAAGAAGCTGATCGCGTGTAAACACCCGTCCGGGGTTTTCCATAAAAGTATGGAGCAGCTTATGTTCTTTCAGTGTCAACTGAACCCGTTCGTTGTTTACAAGTACAATATATGTTTCCAAATTCAATTCTAAATTACCAATTTTTAGCTTTTTAGTTTCATCTTTCGGACTTGTACGGCGCAATACCGCTTTCACACGGGAAATCATTTCCATCATGCCAAACGGCTTTGCAAGGTAATCATCAGCTCCCAAATCAAGCCCGGTTACTTTGTCGTATTCGGTTCCTTTGGCTGTCGCCATAATAACAGGAATATCCTCTGTCGTCCCCTGCATACGCAGCTTTTTCAATATGGAAATGCCATCTTCGCCGGGAAGCATTATATCAAGCATAATAAGCTGGGGTTTTTCTGTCTGCAAAGCGTCAAAAAGGGTGTCCGCGCCGTCAAAACCTTTTGCTTCAAATCCGGCAGAATTTAATGTGTATATCATCAGATCACGGATAGAGCTGTCGTCCTCAACACAATAAATCATGTAAATCTGCTCCTTTCTTTCCTGTGGCAATATTTCGAACTCAATCATACCATATTACCTATATTTCATCAATGGCGGTATGTTCACCCCTCTTTGTTCCCTGTGATTGAGAACAGAACCCATTTTGCAATATTGACCGCATGATCTCCGATACGTTCAAAATATTTTGCAATCATTAACAGGTCTATGGCATACTCACCGTCTGTTTCGGGCTTGCTGAAAAGTTCAATCAGCATTTTCTTCACCTTATCGAAAAAGGAATCCACCACATCATCATAATCTATCACGGCTTTCGCCATCTGCATATCCTTTTTCACAAAAGCGTCAATACTGTCCGTTACCATTTTAATGACAGCAACCGACATATCATGGATAACTTGTGTGTCGTCGGTGGCGTGGATATTGGCTAATGTGATAATTTCCGCTATGTCTGCGGATTGATCTCCGATTCTTGCCATATCTGTCACCATTTTCAGCGCGGACGATACAACCCTCAAATCTTTTGCCACGGGCTGCTGCTGTAAGAGTAGCTTTAGACACATAGTTTCAATTTCGCGCTCCTTGTGGTCTATCTGAACAGAGAGATCGGGAACAGCCTTTGCAAGCGCGGGATTCCCCTCTGTCAGAGCTTTTGCGGACATAGCAATCGCATTTTCACAAAAAGCCCCCATTGTAATCAACTCTTTATTTAATAAATCTAACTGTTCATCAAATTTTAGGCGCATTATCCAAACCTCCCCGTAATATAATCCTCTGTCCGCTTGTCCTGCGGCATGGAGAATAATTTTTCTGTTTCTCCAAACTCCACCATTTCCCCAAGCAGGAAAAACGCTGTCCTGTCGGAAATTCGGAGTGCTTGCTGCATATTATGTGTCACAATGACAATGGTATAGTCCTTTTTTAATTCTGCGGCAAGTTCCTCTACCTTTGCCGTAGAAATAGGGTCAAGTGCGCTGGTCGGTTCGTCCATCAACAAAACTTCCGGCTCCACTGCCAAAGCGCGGGCAATGCAAAGACGCTGCTGTTGACCGCCCGACATACCAAGCGCAGATTTTTTCAGCCTGTCTTTTACCTCGTCCCAAATTGCCGCCCCTTTTAAGGAACGCTCTACAATTTCGTCCAGCGCAGCTTTAGAACGGATACCATGCGTCCTTGCTCCAAAGGCAACATTGTCATAAATGCTCATAGGGAACGGATTCGGTTTTTGAAATACCATTCCCACACGTTTACGCAGTAGGTTAATATCCATATTTCCATAAATATCTTCACCGTCTAAACGGATAGTCCCTTTGATGTGGCAGCCCTCCACCAAGTCATTCATTCGGTTCAATGTTTTTAATAATGTCGATTTACCGCAGCCCGACGGTCCGATCAGCGCGGTAATTTCGTGTTCCTTAAACGCCACATTTATTTTTTTCAAGGCTTGAAAGTTTCCGTAGAATAAATCCAAATCCTCAACCACGATTTTATCCATCTGTGTTTTTACCTCCTATCTTTTTTGCCACAAACCCAGAAAGTGCATTTATCAGAATGACAACAACCAATAATACAACCGCAGTTGCGTAAGTCTGCTTGATATACAGTCCCTCACCCGAAATAGAATACATATGGACGGATAAAGTTCTTGCCGACGAAAAAATACTTGTTGCTATTTCTGCAACGGTTCCGGAAGTAAAGATCAGTGCCGCCGATTCCCCGACGATACGCCCGATTCCAAGAATAACGCCGGACAAGATACCCGGAACGGCGCAGGGCAGGACAATAGAGAATACGGTTCGTAGCTTTCCGGCTCCAAGCCCGAAGCTGCCCTCGCGGTAACTGTCGGGAACGCTTCGCAAGGCTTCTTCTGTTGTCCGCATAATAAGCGGCAAAATCATAATGCTTAATGTCAAAGCCCCGGACAGCAAAGACAACCCCAGCCCAAGATATTTCACGAAGAAAAGGGAACCGAACAGCCCATAAACGATTGACGGAATCCCGGACAATGTTTCAGCGGTAATACCTACGATATGAACCAGCTTATTTCCCCGTCTTGCGTATTCTGTCAGATAAATTGCAGCACCAATTCCTACGGGAACCGCAAACAGCAGGGAAAGCAGCATAATGAACAGTGTATTGATAAGTGCTGGAAGCAGGGACACATTTTCTGTTGTATATTTGCTGTCAAATAAATCCAGCGTTAAATTTGGAATCCCTTTTATCAATATGTATGCAATAATAAAAATAAGCGCAAGCATTGTAATCAATGCTGCAAGGCATACAGAAAGAAAGAGAACAAAAGATTTAGGGTCGCGTCTGTATGCGCACCATTTCCGTTTCAATTTTCCAACCATTTATTTCACCCTCCTTCCCCACAGGGAGAGGGACAGATTGATAATGAGAATGAAAACAAACAGGACAACAGCCGTACCAATTAACGCTTCACGGTGTAAATCCGTAGAATATCCCATTTCCAATACAATGTTTGTGGTCAGTGTCCGAACGCCGGAAAGCATACTGTCCGGGATAACCGCTTGATTTCCGGCAACCATCATAACCGCCATTGTTTCACCGACTGCCCGCCCAATCCCTAATACAACCCCTGCAAAAATACCGCTCTTTGCTGCGGGAAGAACCGTAAAAAATACACTTCTTTCATGGGAAGCTCCAAGAGCAAGCCCTCCCTCATAGTAACTTTCCGGGACAGCCCGGATTGAAGTTTCCGAAACGCTGATAATGGTAGGTAAAATCATCAGCCCCAGCAGGACAGAAGCAGTAAGTACACTCATACCGCGCCCGCCAAAGGCTTCCCGAATAAAAGGCACTAAGACTACCAATCCAAAAAAACCGTACACAACCGACGGAATCCCCGCCATTAGATTAACAGCAGCTTTCAAAGGCGCATAGATACTTCTCGGAGCAAATCTTGCCATGAATACCGCTGTCAATATTCCAATCGGTACGCCAATAATCAATGCTCCGGCAGTTACATAGAAAGAGCCGACGATCATAGGGAGAATCCCATAGAGATTATTTGCGGGTTTCCAGCTTGTACCCAGCAAAAATTTGAAAACGCCTATTTCTTTTACTGCAGGGATACCGCTTGCAAACAGGAATATGCAGATTAGAATTACCGCTGCTATGGAAACAAGGGCTGTCAAGAAAAAAAGCAGTTTCATCACTTTTTCTTTTATATTCTTCATAATCATGCTCCTTATTGAAAAGGGGCGGCGGCTTTCTTACCGCAGCCCCTTAAAATCCTACTGTGATATTTCACTCCAACGAACCGCATTACCCATAAAAATATCTTTTACCTGTTCACTTGTAAGGTTATTTATGGGACAGTCATTATTAACAATCACTGTAATACCGTCCATTGCAATTACGGTAGCGGTCAGTCCTTTTTCCATTTCGGAATCTTTCAGCTCACGGGAAGCCATGCCTATATCGCAGGTTCCGTCTATTGTGTCAGACATACCAGTAGAAGAATCACTTTGCTGTATCTCAATCGTAACGCCCGGATTTCTCTCAAGATAGGCTTCTTTGAGTTTTTCCATAACCGGGGTGACAGAGCTGGAACCCGCTACAATAATTTTGCCCGAATCCATTTCCCCGCTGTAACTTCCCGCGTCAGATACAGAAATATATCCATTTTCTTCAATCACTGCTTGACCGTCCGCACTCATAATGAAGTCGATAAAATCCTGCGCTGTGTCACTTAAACCGTCCTTTGTCGCAATGTTAAAGGGACGCGCAATCTTATATGTACCATTTTTGATATTTTCAATCGTTGCTTCGCAGCCGTCGATCTGAATCGCCTTTACAGTATCATTCATGGAGCCAAGAGAAATATATCCGATAGAGTATAAATCCCCGGCAACCGTTGTCATCATAACAGACGTAGAATTTGTAACGGCGGCGGTGTCTGCTGTATAGTCGATTTTTTCTCCCGCTTCATTTTTCTGCTCGATTCCAAACAGCTCTATGAACGCGCCGCGTGTCCCCGAGCCATCTTCGCGGGTAAGTACATTGATCTCTCTTGCTGTGTCAAATTTGGCTGAATCGCCCTCGTTCTTATTACTGCACCCCGTTAATGCAGACAGCATTAGAACACTCATAAGGGCAAATGCCAAGTATTTTTTTGATGTTTTCATTTTTTGAATCTCCTTTGCTTTTTGTTTTTCTTGAAGTTTACAGCTATATCATACAGGACAAAAATCAAATCCAATATCGCGGCATTGTAAAATTGATGTAAAGTTTCTATGCAGAAATAGGAATTACTTAAGCTATTGATAGGTACTGTGTAGACATATCCAAAAAGAAAGGTGAACAGTAAAATGTAATAGGGTGAATGAATATGGCAAAAAGACCAGTACCACGATACGACTTTAAGGCTTTTGGGGAAGCAATTAAGACAGCCCGGAAAGGGCGCAAGGAAAGCCGGAAAAAGGTATGCGACGAAATGTGTATATCCCCGCGCTACCTTGCGAATATTGAGAATAAGGGGCAGCACCCCAGTTTACAGATATTCTTTGAGCTTATGCTGCGTTACAATATCTCGGTAGACCAATTCCTTTTGGAGCAGCCCGCCGGGAAGAATACCCAGCGGCGGCAGCTTGACGCTTTGCTGGACGATATGAGCGATACGGGAATACGGATAGTCACCGCCACGGCGCGGGAGATTGCAGAGATTGAGGGTGAGAGAGAATAACCGCTGTCCGGCTAAAATTGAATAGGAACTAAGAAGCGTTGCAATTTTTTCAGTTGCAGCGTTTTTCTTTTGCGGAAATCCGCCAAATCAGACATTCCCGGTGTTGTAGGTAGTAGGAAGAACTTTCGTAGCAAGCATAAGGAGCTGTGCCTTCGTGGTGAAAAATCCTACGCCATGATCATTGGGAAAGGAAACAAAGTGAGAACACTATATATCCTCCCCAAAGCTGCTGCATATCTGGAGAAGTACAGAAATGTGTTCCACGGGGAACTGCCTGATCCTAACCGGTATGTATTTTTCTCGCGCAACCATGATGGCATGTAGAAAATGACACAGCCGGCCATTGACAAGATGCTGAAGAAGCACGCCCTTGTAGCCCATGAAACCTGTCCGGATGTGCCTGTCAGGCTCCATGCGCATCGGTTTCGTTATGCCCGCGCGTCCCACTGGCTTGAAGACGGGATGAATATCGTACAGATATCATTCCTGCTCGGGCATGAGCAGCTACAGACTACCATGGTTTATCTTGACATAACGACGGAACAGGAAAGGGCGGCGCTGGCAAGGCTTAAAGACGAGTGCGACAAGGAAATAAAGCCAAAATGGAAAGGAAAAAATGATACGCTTGCCAGTTTTTGTGGTATACTACCTATGAAAGGGTAAAAAAGAAATCCAAACTTTTTCCTTTAGGTTATTTATAATATAGCATTCAGCGAAAAAGTTTGGATTTTATAATAGTTTGGATAATGATAAAAATCCAAAAGTTTATATTTTTATCAGGGAATGATTGATTTGCAGCTTATTAATGTGGGACAGCATTATAAAAAGCTGAACAAAAGTTACATCATATTTACTTGTCCGTTTGATTTATATGAGAAAGGACGGCATATCTATACCTTTGAAACTATCTGTAAGGGAGATAAAAGCATTTTTATGGGGGAACTTAAGGCGTTGATTTGTAGAACAGGGCTGTTGCACTAAGAAATTTTTATACAGGATATTTTTTTGGAGAGTGAAAACGTTATAGCTTGTATGCCTTTTTCTTGCTGCGACAGCCCCGCTTTAACCCCAAATGGGTGATTTAAAGTGGCTTCGGATTGCGGAAGTATGAAATGGGGAGCAATCTGTGGTATCATATGGATCAAAATATCTTTTGCCCTAACATCATAATAATAGGACTATTTTTCATAACTGGCATGTTATAGAGCGCCGTACCACAAGCAAGGGGAATAAAAGTAAGGTGCTGTGACAGACTATGACAGAATTTGCTGATATAAAGAAAAGGGCATGGGAAATATACTTACAAAGTAACCATCCTGCGCCCATGAGTGAGCGCACTACCATGAATGAAAGCGATCCATGCGCACTTGGAATCTCTGAATTTATACCGCCTACGGCGGCGGGTTTTCGTAATAAAGGTGCGCAAAAAGTACGCAGATATCGTATAAACATCTCAGTGTGAGGGAAAAATTGCCTGAACAGAGCATGTGAACCGAATTGGCAGAGTAAAAACCGAACCAGTATACCAACAGAGAAAAAAAGAGGAAGAACATGATAAAACCGTGGTGAGAACGGCTGGCAGGAAAAGTGAAAAATGTAAAAATCTGTGCATTGGCGCAAGTCTGCCGCTGGACGGGAATAGAATTCTGTGCTACAATGGCTTACAACATACAACACGCTCACCATACGTTTTGTGGAAAGGCAGAATATATTTATGAGAATCAAGGTTTCGGATTATATAGCGCATAAACTGACGGAGGAGGGAATCTCTGACGTATTCATGATTACCGGCGGCGGAGCTATGCATCTTGACGACGGCCTGGGTCATGAGCCGGGGCTTCACTGCATATTCAACCATCACGAACAGGCTTGTGCGATCGCGGCCGAATGCTATGCGAGGATTCACAATAAAATTGCGGCAGTCTGCGTCACCACAGGGCCAGGCGGCACCAACGCGATCACAGGAGTTGTCGGGGGGTGGCTTGACTCTATTCCCATGTTGATTCTTTCAGGGCAGGTACGCTATGACACCACGGCCAGAAGCACAGGGCTTGGGATCCGTGCAATGGGGGATCAGGAGTTCGAGATCACAAAAGCGGTCGAATGTATGACCAAATATTGCGAGATGGTGCTTGACCCCATGCGGATCCGCTTCTGTCTGGAAAAGGCCCTCTATCTTGCACAGTCCGGAAGACCAGGTCCATGCTGGCTCGATATTCCACTCAATGTACAGGGCGCTTATGTGGAGTCAGAGGATCTGCTGGGGTTTGACAGGGAGAACTATGAGTCTGGCGGAACCGGCTGGTCTGTATACGGTTCCGGCTGCTCCGAAGGATGCAGTGTCTGCCATATGAAGGAGCTTTCCGGAAAGCCGGCAGCAATTTGCGAAGATGAATCTCAAAAAGGTGAAAAGCGGGAACTGCTTCCGGAGCCGGTATCGCTTGATACGGCTCGTGAGATTCTTAAGAAAGTGCGTGAGGCCAAACGTCCTGTCATCAATGCGGGAAACGGGATTCGCATTGGCAGAGCCCATGAGGTTTTTGCACGCGTTGTGGAGAAGCTTGGCATTCCGGTAGTGACCGGTTGGAATAGTATCGACTGCATGTACGACACACATCCGCTCTATGTCGGCCGTGCCGGACACATGGGGGACCGTGCCGGTAATTTTGCTGTTCAGAACAGCGATCTTCTTCTGTCGCTCGGGAGCCGTCTGTCAATCCGGCAGGTAGGCTATCATTACACCACATGGGCGCGCGAGGCCTATGTGATCTATAATGACATTGATGCTGAAGAGCTGAAAAAACCGACCATACATGTGGACATGCCGGTACACGCAGATGTAAAGGACCTTCTGGAAAAGCTTGAGATCGTACTGGACGAGGAATCCTGCCAGGCAGATGGCGGTCCACAGGATAAGGTTTCTGTGGACCAGTGGGTGGAGCGTTGCCGTATATGGAGAGAAAAATACCCTGTTGTACTGCCGAAGCATTATGCGGCCGGAGATGACGAGCCCGCCAATATCTATGCGGCAGTCAAGGAGATCAGCAGCCGGGCTTTGGAGGGACAGATTACCGTAGTGGGCAATGGTTCGCCGTGTGTCGCAGGAGGACATGCATACGAGATGAAGCCGGGCCAGCGTTTCATCAGTAATTCGGCGATTGCCTCGATGGGCTACGATCTTCCGGCCGCTATCGGAGCGTGGGTGGCGGATCATACGATGGATACCATTCTGCTGACAGGGGATGGCAGTATCCAGATGAATCTCCAGGAGCTTCAGACAATTATCCATCATAAGATGGGAATCAAGATCTTCCTTATTAATAATGGAGGCTACCACTCGATCCGCCAGACTCAGAAAACACATTTCCGTGAGCCGCTAATTGGAATTGGTGTGGACAGCGGCGACCTGAGCTTCCCCTCGATGGAAAAGTTGGCCTGGGCATATGGCTTCCCGTATGTTGCAGCGCGTCATAATAGTGAGCTAGGAGCGGCAGTAGAAAAGGCATTGGCAACGGACGGGCCGGTTATCTGCGAGATTTTTGTGGATATGGAGCAGAGCTTTGAACCAAAGGCAGCAGCCAAGATGATGCCAGACGGGACGATGGTTTCTGTACCGCTAGAAGATCTGGCACCATTCCTTCCTGCTGAAGAGCTTGCAGAAAACATGCTGATTCCTTTGGTGAAGAACTGAGAAGGCAGAAAGATGGGAGTTGCAGGGCAGCATTGTCCCGTTTTTCGCAGACGGAGAAGAAAAAGGAGGCAGAATGCGAATTGTAGTGACAGGAGCCACCAGTTTTGTGGGAGCATCGACTGTGAGGGAGTTCCTTTTGCAGGGACATGATGTGACAGCCATTGTGCGTCCATCCTCAAGGACTTTGGATAAACTGATGCTGGAGGAACCGAAGGCATTAGAAAGGCGTGGGAACGCTGTGCCTGCCGGACAGCTTACGATTGTGGAAAATGACCTTGCCAAGGCACAGGAACTGGTCGGAAAGATATCGGAACCCTGCGACGTATTCTGCCATTTTGGCTGGGGGGGCTCCGGAAGCGGGGCGAGAAACGATGGGCAGCTTCAGGAAGGGAATCTTCGCGCTGCGCTTGCCGCAATGCAGGCCGCAAGGGAGCTTGGATGCGGGAGGTTCCTTTTCTCCGGTTCGCAGGCAGAGTACGGCCTGCATCATACAGCCACGACGGAAGAGACGGACTGCAGCCCGCGTTCGGCCTATGGGAGAGCCAAACTGGCTGTCTTGCAGGAGGGGAGCCGACTGTGTGAACAGCTGGGGATGGAGTATATCCATTTGCGGATTTTCAGCGCCTACGGTCCAGGAGATCACCCCTGGACATTGGTGGAGAGCTGCCTTACTCATTTCTTAGAGGGAGCCGAACTCCTTCTGGGAGCCTGCACCCAGGAGTGGAACTTTGTCTACATCGACGATCTGGCAAAGGCTGTCTGCTGTCTGGCATTGCTGCCATCGAAAGTGCTTAAAGGAATCCCCAATCCGGTTTTCAATCTGGCAGGGGATGAGACGAAACCGCTTCGGGAATTCGTGGAGGAAATCTATACCGCCTGCCGTGGAACCGGGCCCTATCAGTTTGGCAGGCGTGCCGAGAACGCAGAAGGAGCTGTCAACCTGATTCCGGATATCCATAAAATAAAACGAGTGACTGGCTGGAGGCCAGAGACAGAGTTTAAGGCCGGGATACAGGAGTGTATCCGCAGGCGGGAAAAACCTTCCTGCACTCACAGATGAGCGTCCGCTATGAGTGAAAATGATTCCGGCGCATTGGGCATCCCTGAACTTAGATCGCCTGCGGCGATGGATTTCCATAGTAACCATCCTGCGCCCACGAGTGAGCGCACTACCAAGAATGAAAGAAGTCCAGGCGCACTAGGCGTTCCTGAATTTATACCGCCTGTCGGCGGCGGACTTTCACAGCAAAAGAAAGCGACTATTACGACATGAAAAAAATCAGTGTTCTGATTCCCTGCTATAATGAAGAAGAAAATGTGGTTCCCATCAGCGAGGCTGTGATTCATATCATTGAGTCAGAGCTTACGCAGTATGATTATGAGCTGGTGTTTATTGACAATGATTCAAAGGACCGCACAAGGGAGCTGTTACGTTCGCTGTGTGCCGCAAACCACAAAATCAAAGCAATCTTTAATGCACGTAATTTCGGACAGTTTAATTCCCCCTATTACGGAATCCTACAGGTGACGGGCGACTGTGTGATCTCGATGGTGGCCGATTTCCAGGATCCGGTGGAGCTGATTCCGCGGTATGTACATGAATGGGAAAATGGATATAAGATTGTCATCGGTATCAAGACGAGTAGCAAGGAAAATCCGTTCATGTACTGGCTCAGGAGCTGTTACTACAGGCTGATCCGCAGCCTGTCAGATGTGGAGCAGATCGAGCATTTTACAGGATCCGGTCTTTATGACAGGAAGTTTATCGAGGTTTTGCGGAACCTGAATGATCCGACCCCGTTTTTACGCGGAATTGTAGCGGAACTGGGATTTAAGCGCAAAGAGATCCCATACGAGCAGCCGAAGCGGCGGGCGGGTAAGACACATAATAACTTCTACCGTCTGTATGACGCTGCTATGCTGAGCTTTACTTCCTATACAAAGGCAGGGCTCAGGCTGGCGACCTTTTTCGGGATCCTGTGTGGAGGCATAAGCTTTTTGGTGGGCCTTATTTACCTTATCATGAAATTAATGTACTGGGACCGTTTCCCGGCCGGAATGGCTCCGGTTCTCATCGGTATGTGTTTTCTCGGCTCAGTGCAGATCTTTTTCACCGGCCTGGTGGGTGAATATATCATGAGCATCAATACACGGGTGATGCAGCGGCCCCTGGTAATTGAAGAGGAACGTCTGAACTTTGACGACAGTGGTGCCGGCACTGGGGAAGAGACGGCAGGCGAAGAAAACGGAGAGGTCAGTGGGAGATCATGAGATATCATGTAGACGTAGTGAGAATCCGTGAAAATGTAATCCAGTTAAACGGCTGGGCGATCGGTAAAAGTCCGGACAGCAAAATCACTTACCGTATAGAGGATAAGGCGCATCGGCCGATGAAATCGAAATGCGTACCGACGAGGCGCGACGACGTCAGTCAGATCTACTTTAAGCGTGTGGTGGAAAATGAGCTGGGCTTTGATATCCGTTTTCCATATAAGCGGGGAGAGGATTATTATCTCGTTATCCGCGGAGACGGCCGCCAGATCCGTATCAAATATAACGAGGCCTTAATCGCCAAGCGTTCCAGTGCGGCACATAAGAGACGGCAGAAGATCCTCGATTTGATGAATATGGAAACCGTGCATGTGGCGTGGGATTTTTGCCGGAAAAACGGATTGAAGGCCTTGATTTTAAAGTCGCGCCATAAGTTACAGGGGATCGACAGTGATTACGACTATGCGGAATGGCAGGCACTTACCAAACCGACGGACGAGGAGTTAGAGTCCCAGAGAGAGGCCAAATTTCCTTATATGCCGAAGTTTTCCGTTGTAATTCCTGTGTATCGGACGCCTGAGAAATACCTGCGGGAAATGCTGGATTCCATCTGCACGCAGACGTACGCGGACTGGGAGGTGTGCATTGCCGACGGAAGCCCGGCCGGACAAAGCACAGAACGGATTTTGAAGAAATATGCCAAAGAGGACGGACGCTTCCGTTATATCATTCTGGGGGAGAACCGGGGGATAGCCGGCAACACGAATGCGGCGATGGAGATGGCAGAGGGCGATTTTATTGTCCTGGCAGATCATGACGACCGGCTGACGCCCGACGCTCTTTACGAATGCGTTCGGACATTGAATGAGCACCCTGGCTGTGATGTGCTGTATTCTGACGAGGATAAGCTCGATATGGACGGAGGCGCTCTGTTTGACCCGCATTTTAAACCGGATTTCAATCCTGACCTGCTTACCAGTGTCAATTATATCAGTCATTTGTTTGTGGTAAAGCGTACTCTGGTATCTCATTGTGGAGGATTCAGGCAGGAATTCGACGGCGCACAGGATTATGATTTCATTTTCCGCTGTACGGAGAACGCAAAGGAAATTTGTCATATTCCGAAGGTTCTCTACCACTGGCGGTGTCATCAGGATTCCACTGCCAGCAATCCGGAAAGTAAGCTTTATGCTTTTGAGGCCGGTGCCAGAGCGATTATGGCACATTACGAGCGTACAGGGCTCCGGGCAGAGAAGGTGGAAAAAGGCGTTGATTATGGAATCTACCATACAAAATTCCACATCGACGGTGAGCCTCTTGTCTCTGTTATCATTCCCAATAAGGATCATACGGAGGATCTGGATCACTGTATCCGCCCAATGCTTACAAAAGGTACCTGGAAATCTCTGGAGATTATAGTCGTAGAGAATAACAGTACAAAGCCGGAGACCTTTTCCTACTATAAGGAGATTCAAAAGGAATTTCCCAATGTGCGTGTGGTTCGCTGGGAGCGGGAATTCAATTATTCTGCCATCAATAATTTCGGGGTAAAGGCATCCAAAGGCGAGTATCTTCTGTTCATGAACAACGATATTGAGCTCATTGCAGAGGACTTCATAGAGGAAATGCTGGGATTTTGCCAGCGTGAAGATGTGGGTATTGCAGGTGCCAGACTCCTCTACGAGGACGACACCATTCAACATGCCGGCGTGGTTGTGGGATTTGGCGGCATCGCGGGCCATACCTTTATTGGGCTTCACAAAGCGGAGAACAGCTATTTCCACCGGGCCATGTGTGCGCAGGACTACAGTGCAGTGACAGCGGCCTGTATGATGAGTAAGCGGTCTGTTTTCGATCGGGCAGGCGGTTTTTCGGAAGAGCTGGCTGTGGCATTTAACGATATCGACTACTGTATGAAGGTGCGCGCGCAGGGGAGGCTGGTAGTCTATGCGCCGTATGCTGTGCTTTATCACTATGAATCGAAGTCACGCGGGCTCGAGGACACGCCAGAGAAAATCGCCAGATTTAACCGGGAGATTGCCATTTTTGCCAGGAAATGGCCGGAGATTCTGAAAAACGGGGATCCCTTCTACAATCCGAATCTGACGTTACGCAAATCAAATTTTTCTCTCAGGGATTTAAAAAAGGAGAAAATTGGGGAACCCTATCATTTAGAGGGGCTGCCCGACATTGGATTTTGATTGCAGCCTCTCATGCGCCCCCAGGTGAGTATGCTGTCATGAATGAAAGTAATCCAGGCGCATTAGGCATCCCTGAATTTAGGCCGCCTGACGGTGGCGAGACTTTCATAAGTAAAGAAAGGACAATATGAAGATACGGACAACGGTCATCATTCCCAATTATAATGGACTTACATTCCTTATTCCCTGTCTGAACAGCCTGAAACAACAGACAGCAAGAGATTTTGAAGTCCTTGTCGTTGATAACGGCTCCACAGACGGCAGTGTGGAATGGCTGAAGGAGAACGGAATCAGGACAGTATTCCTGCCTGAAAATGCCGGTTTTGACGGGGCTGTGAACGCAGGAATCCAGGCAGTGGATACGCCGTATGTGATTCTTCTGAATAATGATACGGTGGCGGATACGTATTATGTGGAGGCGCTTGAACGGACAATCGGCCGATCGAAAAGGATTTTTTCTGTCAGCAGCCGGATGGTGCAGATGCACCGGCCGGAGCTCATCGACGATGCGGGAGATATGTACAGTATCCTTGGCTGGGCGTATCAGAGGGGGGTGGGCCGCCAAAGCAGACTCTATCTGAAGTACCGGCGTGTGTTTTCTGCCTGTGCCGGGGCTGCGATTTACCGCCGTAAGGTATTTGATCGTATCGGATATTTCGATGAGAAACACTTTGCCTATCTGGAGGATATTGATGTGGGATACCGGGCAAGGCTTGCCGGTTTTGACAACGTGTACTGCCCGGATGCTGTGGTATACCATGTGGGGAGCGGTACGAGTGGCTCCAAATATAACTCGTTTAAGGTGCGCCTGACAGCGAGGAACAGTGTCTATCTGAACTACAAAAATATGCGTCTGTGGCAGTTGGTCGTGAATGGACCGTTCCTTTTACTTGGTGTGCTTGTGAAATATGCATTTTTCGTCAAAAAAGGATTTGGTGGCGATTACCTGTCAGGCCTTTTTGAGGGATTTCGGACTGCGGGGGAATGCAGGCGGGCACCGGGAGGCCGGGGACGTTTGATAAGGGAGCTTTCACTGCAGGGAGAACTGTATTTTGGAACGATTCTATATTTTTATGAGTTTTTTTGCCGCCAGATTACCCACATACGGAGCGTGTTTTTTGAAAATCTTAGAGAATCTTAAGAAAACATTTATTTCCAAACAGTACAAATTCATGTATACTATGCATTAGATTCTGGAAAACTGTACTTTTGGCGACCAATTAGTCAGATTTGCATACCTGCTGGCCGCATGAGTTACATTTTATCTGTGCTTGGGAAGCCTCATTCGGTGGAGATATATGATTAAGGATAACCAGAAAAGTCTGAACCGTATCCATGTCGTGCTGGACGCGGCCGTGACGGCGATTTCCTATCTGCTTGCATGGTATATCGTGATTGGCAGCGGCTGGGCGGAGCGGCTCGGAAAACGGGGACTGGGGCCGGAATACTATTTTGCCGCCCTGATTGTTATTGTTCCGGGCTATCTGCTTTTATATTCCGTCTTTAATTTATACACGCCGAAGCGTGTACTGGGGCGGCGGAACGAATTTGGGAAGATATTTAAGGCCAATTCGATCGGGATCCTGATCTTTGGCCTGGCGCTGTATCTGGGAAGAAAGGAAGCACATATTTATAACTTCTCCCAGAGAGTCGTTGTTTATTTTTATACGATCAACGTCGTGCTGATTGCGGCAGAGCGTAACGCGATCCGGATTATCCTGCGTTCGATGCGGTCTCAGGGCTACAACCAGAAGCACATCCTTCTGGTGGGGTATTCCGCAGCAGCGGAGGGATTTGTTGACCGTGTGAGGGCGAATCCTCAGTGGGGCTACCACATTCAGGGGATCCTGGATGACACAAAGCCCCAAGGCAGTGAGTATAGCCGGGTTGAAGTGATTGGCGGAATTGATGAGCTGGATAGTATTTTAGAGAAAAACACTCTGGACGAGATCGCGATTACCTTAAGCCTCGGAGATTACAAAAAGCTCAGGCATATTGTCGCTTTGTGTGAGAAATCAGGTGTTCATACGAAATTTATCCCGGATTATGGGAATATTATCCCCACAGTCCCTTATATGGAGGATCTTCAGGGCCTGCCAGTGATCCACATTCGTCATGTGCCTTTGAACAGCCTGCTGAACGCTGCCATAAAACGGAGCGTGGACATTGTGGGTGCTCTGTTCGGGTTACTTTTATTTTCTCCTGTTATGGTAGCTGTGGCAGTCCTTATAAAGGCCACCTCGCCGGGGCCTGTTATTTACTGTCAGGAGCGTGTAGGACTTCACAACCGTCCTTTCAGGATGTATAAATTCCGCTCAATGACCGTTCAGGATCCGGGGAAAGAGAAGAGCCGGTGGACAACGCCGGGAGATGTACGCGTTACCAATATCGGAAAGATCATACGATGTACAAGCGTTGACGAGACGCCGCAGTTTTTTAATATTCTCAAAGGAGATATGAGTCTGGTGGGGCCGAGGCCGGAACGGCCGTTTTTTGTTGAGAAGTTTAAGGAAGAGATTCCGCGTTATATGATAAAGCATCAGGTGAGGCCGGGCCTGACCGGATGGGCACAAGTCAACGGCTACCGCGGGGATACCTCGATCATCAAGCGGATTGAGCACGATCTCTATTATATTGAAAACTGGACTCTGGGATTTGATTTTAAGATTATGTTTTTAACTGTTTTCAAGGGGTTTATAAATAAAAATGCATATTAGATGAGGACATGAGCATGAATTATGAAGATGAGCTGGAGCGCTCACGTGCCAGAAAGAGCAGAAAACGCACAGACAGCGCTCAGGAAAGAGGCAGTGGACATTCCGCAGGTGCAAGAACCGGGGACAGAAGGACGGTATCCCTGGATATAGCGAGCCATAACGGACGGTCCAGGGGGAGTTCCTCTGCTAGAAGGAAGAAAAAGAAGCCGGGAAACAAGAAAAAACGGGTGATTATCGGAATTCTGCTTGCAATATTGGCGACAGTTGTGCTTGGCGTAGTCGGAGTGTTTGCTTATATCCGCTACCATTTCAATATGGCCAACAGTCAGAATGATGTGAAAAAGAAGAATGTAGAGAACCTTGAGATCCCACAGGAGGACAGGGAAAGGATGGAAAAAGGCTACTGGACCGTGGCTGTATTCGGTCTGGATTCCAGGGATTCCTCCACTGGAGCAGGCAATCAGTCGGATGTTATCATGATTGTAAACATCAACCGTGAGACAGGAGAGATTAAGCTTGTTTCCGTATTCCGTGACACGTATCTGAATATTTCTGACCGCAACATCTATAATAAGATCAATGCGGCTTATACAGAGGGCGGTCCGGAGCAGGCATTAAAAGCGCTGAACAAGAATCTGGATCTGAATATCACGGATTATGCCACATTCAACTGGAAGGCAGTAGCAACTGCTATCAACATTCTGGGCGGTGTGGACATTGACATCAGTAAGACCGAATATTATTATATGAACGCCTTTATCACAGAGACGGTAAAGGGCACCGGAATCGGTTCCGTTCAGTTAAAGGACGGGCCGGGAACGTACCATTTAGACGGCGTGCAGGCAGTGGCCTACGGGCGCCTGCGTCTGATGGACAGTGACTATGCGAGAACGGAGCGTCAGAGAATTATCATCCAGAAGGCCTTTGAGAAAGCCAAGAAGGCGGATTTGGCGACACTCAACAGCCTTGTTGGAAATATGTGTGCGATGTGCGCTACGAATATTAATGAGCTGGACTTGCTTAGTATGGCCAAAAATGTTTCTAAATATCATATGGGAGAAACAATGGGCTTCCCAGCAGCGCGCGGAGAGCAGAAAATTAAGATCGGCAGCCGCCGCAGTGACTGCGTAGTTCCGCGGACTCTGGTGAGCAATGTCACAAGTCTGCACAAATTCCTGTTTGATATCGACGATTATACACCAACCAATGCGGTTCAGACGATCAGTAACCGGATTGCTGAGATCAGCGGATTGAATACAGCAGGTAAAGAGATTGATCATGTAGCGACAGATCAGGGGTATATTCCCAAGACTACGGCTGCGCCGAAGACAGAGGCGGCCACAGAGAAGCGGACGACAGAAGCCGAATCGTCCAGTGAATCGGAGTCAGGAAGTGAGACGTCAGAGAACACCATGAATATCGGTCCGCCGATACCGGGAGTTCCTTCCGAACCGCAGAGCAGCCCGGGAGTACCCTCTTCCCCTGCAGGTGTTTATGAGAGCCCTGGAATGCCGTCGCAGTCGTTGCCGGGAGGTACACAGCCATCGTCGGAATCTCCGACTCAGGAGAGTCAGAGACCCAGCAGCCCGCTTGATGTGACACGCCCGACAGAACATGAGGTCGGGCCAGGCCACGAGCCGGTAGAGGAAGCAACGACGGGAGCTTTCCTGCCAGGGGGCGACTCTTCTCCAGCGGGAAGCCAAAATACCCCCGGAAATACCGGTACTTCCGGAGGACAGAACACGCTAGGCGGCCAAACAAGCCCCGGGACATCAAGTCCGGGCACACAAACACCCCCGGGCCAGCAAAATCCGTCCAGCACACCAGGAGGTTCGTCAGTTATTATTGTGCCAACAGACGGTTCTGGAGCACCGAATCCCGGAAGCTCACCGACGACAGCGCCGTCCTCTGTCGGGCCGGGAGGGCCGGGGGAAGAACCGACAGAGCAGAATGGTTCACCTCTCGGACCATAGGAACAGAAACAGAATCATTAAAAACAGCCGTCAGGGCCCCTGGCAGATCATTCTGCCGGGCCTGCGGCTGTTTTTTGCATCGGAAGATGGAAAGGGACAGCAGATGCCGCGTTTTCCTGTATGGAACGATGTATTAGAGATGTTCCATCCGGTGTGCAAGGAGTGGAAGCTGCTCACGGACGCGCGAGACCTCATCAAGGCAGATCGTGGTTGTCTGCAGGCCGGCCTGTTCCTCCATTTGATTGAGAATTGTACCCCAGGGGGAAACAGCGATAGAATGTCCCCAGGAGTGGTAGGATGCGTTCATGTCTCTGGCAGGGGCTGTGCCAAAGGTAAAGACCTGGTTATCAATGGCCCTGGAACGGAATAAAACCTCCCAGTGTGCCGGGCCGGTTGTCATATTAAAGGCGGCTGGAACAAGAATGATCTGTGCACCTTCGAGAACCATTCTCCTTGCCAGCTCCGGAAAACGGAAATCATAGCAGATGCAGAGCCCAATTTTTCCAAATTCTGTGTCAAAGACCGTACAGGACGAACCGGCAGATAAGGTGTCAGATTCTTTAAATTGCTGGCCTCCCCTGACGTTAATATCAAACAGATGGACCTTACGGTGTTTGGCAATCGGATGGCCCTCGCGGTCGAAAACGTAGGCAGTGTTATAGACACTTCCATCGTCTGCGAGTTCCGGCAGAGAGCCGGCGGACAGGTAGATATGGAACTCCTTCGCCAGAGCAGAGAGGGCAGTCCACGTGGCGCCCTGATCTTTTTCCGCATATTTGGGGAAATTTGCAGTCTCATAGGGACAGGCAAACATTTCCGGCAGGCAGACGAAATCGGCCTTTTGGGCGCTGGCCTGTGAGAGAAGAGGGGGCAGCATTTCGATATTTTTCATTTTATCGCTGTGGACATGCGTTTGAAGCTGGACAATCGTGAGATCGTTCATGGAAATCCTCCGTTTCTTGAACATTTTCTGATAGTCACTATATTAGTTCCTGCACTCAGTTTAAATGGAAATAATGGTTTTGTCAATTCCGACGGCTGCGCTTCTATTCAGCCGCTACGGCAGATACCGTCGCTTTGCCAGTTCAGACCTGCCTGCTCTGTTACAATGCACCGGACTGCCTGCCCATTACAAGTTTGCAAAATGCAGGAAAGGCCCCTGATCTGCAACTTGCATTTCATCGGGAAATGTGTTAATATCTCATTTACACACACAGATGTTTTTCTGAGACGAACATGCACGGGATAGGGGGGGACAGAATGTATGGGAGGAAAGAGTAAATATTATCTGGTTAGGGATAAGGCCCTGCCAGAGGTCTTGCAGAAAGTAATTGAAGTAAAACGTCTTTTGACTTCTGAAAAGTCCCTGACGGTGCAGGATGCCGCGCAGAGGGCCGGTCTGAGCCGCAGTTCCTTTTATAAATATAAGGATGATATCGTGCCGTTTTCCGATAACACGATGGGAAAGACGATGACCCTGGTCACACAGATGAGCGATGAGCCGGGACTTTTATCGGATCTGCTCCACGTGGTGGCCGCTTACAGAGCAAATATTCTTACGATTCACCAGGCGATTCCTGTAAATGGTGTGGCGACTGTGACGCTTAGCGTGGAGGTGCTTGCCGATACCGGGGATGTGGACGGCCTTGTGGAGGAAATTGAAAATCTGACCGGAATATACGACTTGAGGATTCTGGGAATCGAAAAGGGATAAAAGGCCTGGAACGGAGGACATAATGAAAGCAGCAATTATGGGATATGGGACGATTGGCTCCGGTGTATATGAAGTTCTTCTGAAAAACACGGAAACGATCACAAAGAGGGCTGGAGAGCCCATTGAGGTAAAATATATTCTGGATCTGAAGGAGTTCCCCGGAACGCCGGTGGAACAGAAGGTGGTTCACGAGCTTTCTGCTATCCTGGAGGACCCTGAGATTGGTATGGTGGTGGAGACAATGGGCGGCACGACTCCGGCATATGAGTTTGTGAAGCGCTGCCTTGAGACAGGGCGCCATGTTGTGACCTCGAACAAGGCGCTGGTAGCGGCTCACGGAACAGAGCTTTTAGAGATTGCAGCCGACAAGCGCGTGAGTTTTCTGTTTGAAGCCAGCGCAGGAGGTGGGATCCCCATCATCCGTACGCTCTATGACAGTCTGGCAGGGGAAGAGATCCGGGAAATCTCCGGCATTTTAAACGGAACGACCAACTATATTCTCACGAAGATGTATGAGGAAGGCTGGGCCTTTGATAAGGCCCTTAAGACAGCGCAGGAGTTGGGCTATGCAGAGCACGACCCCGCGGCTGATATCGAGGGGCATGATACTTGCCGTAAGATCGCTATCCTCACGGCGGTGGCAGCTGGAAAAGAAGTCAATTTTGAGGATATACCCACAGAAGGAATCACAGGAATCAGTGATCTTGATTTCAGCTATGCAGCCAGACTGGGCGTGTCGATCAAGCTCCTTGGAAACTGCAAATGCGAGGGCGGCGAGGCCTGGATGGAGGTGGCGCCGGCATTAATCAATGCCAAAGATCCGCTCTATTCTGTGGAGGATGTATTTAACGGCATTCTGGTTGAAGGAAATATGCTGGGAATGTCCATGTATTACGGGAGCGGAGCAGGAAAGCTGCCAACGGCCAGCGCCGTGGTGGGCGATATGATCGCGGCAGTACTCGCAGGAAGGCAGCCGAAGCCTTTCGGATGGAGCCGGGAGCGCATGACAGTCCATGCGGCAGGAGAACTCAGGCGCCGCTATTTTGCCAGGTTTGAGGGGAGTCGGGAGCAGAAACGTGATGACGTAAGGGAGACTTTCGGACAGGTGAAATGGATCGTACTGGAAGGACAGGACGAGTTTGCAGTTCTGACAGGTGAAATGACGGAGGCCGAATTTATGGCGGCAGCTGAGAAGGTCGCCGGCCTGCGCCAGAAGATCGTGGTAAGGACATGAATGAGGCGAAACTATGGTTCTGGCTGTGGAGAAACGGCAGAATCCCATGTCTGTTTCACGAAATAACGGGGCTCTACTGCCCTGGCTGCGGAGGAACAAGAGCATTTAAGGCATTATTGAGAGGGGAGCTTCTTCTAAGCGTTCTTTACCATCCGTTTGTTTTGTACGGTGCAGGACTTGCCGTATGGTGCGGATGCAGGTATCTGCTTCAAAAAAGGAAGCAGGACGTAAGCCTGCTTCCGGGTCTGGGGGCCGTCTATGCGGGGGCCGCCATTATTGTGATGAATTTTCTGGTTAAGAATTATTTTCTGATCGCAGAAGGCATCGACATCCTTAAGAACCTGCCGCCAATGTAATGCAGCTGTACAGAATGCCTTAGCGCAGGGACTGCTCCATCTGTTCGTAAAGCTGATTGAACAAAGCAGCATTTTCCGGATCCTTCATCAAGGCAGATATAACCATGATGTAGATGAATTCACCGATACCAAAGAGGATACAGAGGGCGCCAAGAACGATTCCTGCAATCGCAGGGCCGGAAAAGGGCTGCCCTTTTTTTGATATTACGGCAAATGCGATGGCTCCCACCCCCATCACGATGGCGAGCGGAAAGGCAAAGCAGCAAAGGCTGAGGAGCCCGCAAAGACCGGCCATCAGGGAAACGACAGCAAAACGGTTTCTCTCTTTCGGGGGTTTTGGTCCCTCAAACGAAGGCTGGGGGCCGTTTTGCCAGTACGGAGTACCATAGGGAGGCTCAGGCCCATTCGGAGGGTACATGCTGCCATAAGGAGGCTGCCCCTGCCAGTTCTGTGAGGACGTATCGCTGTAAGGAGGCTGTCCCTGTCCATTCGGAGGATACATGCCGCCATAAGGGGGCTGCCCCTGTCCTCCCGGAGGATACATACCACCATAAGGAGGCTGTCCCTGCCCATTTGGAGGATACGTACCGGCATAGGGAGGCTGTCCCTGCCCATTCGGAGGATACATACCACCATAGGGAGGCTGTCCCTGTCCATTCGGAGGATACATGCCGCCATAAGGAGGCTGTCCCTGTCCATTCGGAGGATACGTACCGGTATAGGGAGGCTGTCCCTGCTCATTTGGAGGATACGTACTACCATAAGGCTGCGGTTCCTGTACGTCGGAAGGACAGGGCCGCTGCTCCTGTTCCGTTTCTTCCTCTAAACCGGAACCGCCGGAGCGGATCTCATTTTCAGCCTCCTGCTGAGGCTGTTTTTCATAATCTGTCATAGAATTCTCCATTCTAAAAAAGGGCATCAACAATACAACCGTTCGTCCATCGGAACTGCTGTGGCATCCGCCCGTGAAAATACTCCATAAGGAGGGCGCATATTGCGCTGGTATGTCTGAATCGTATTCTATTCTATCATGAATAAAAATGGTTGTCCATATTTAAGTTGCATATCTAAAACGTTTGAATTATAATAGGAATAAATCATCCGCAGGTGCAAAACACCGGCTGTGCTTGTTCCCGGCAGTGTGTTTCCCGGCGGGCGTATGGAGGTTTGGATGGACATTATAGAAATATTGCAGCAAGAACTGTCTGTGAGACGCGGACAGATCGAAGCTGCGGTAAAGCTGATTGATGAGGGAAATACGATCCCTTTTATTGCGCGATACAGGAAGGAAGCGACAGGTGCGCTGAATGATGAGGTGCTGCGCAGCCTTGATGAGCGGTTGAAATATCTGAGGAGCCTGGAGGAGCGCAAAGGACAGGTTCTGGCTTCCATTGAGGAACAGGGGAAGCTTACGAAGGAGCTTGCTGCTCAGATTGAATCGGCGCAGACGATGGTGGCAGTGGAGGATCTTTACCTTCCCTACCGTCCGAAACGAAGGACGCGGGCAAGCATGGCCAAAGAAAAGGGCCTGGAGCCTTTGGCAGATCTGATTGCCCTGCAGCTTTTAAAAGAGCCGCTTGAGACAGCAGCGCTCCCATATTGTCTGGAGGAGAAAGGCGTAGTGTCTGTTGACGAGGCGATCAGCGGAGCAAAGGATATCCTGGCAGAGCGGATCTCTGAGCATGCAGGATACCGGGCCGCCGTCCGGCAGATGACAGCGGAAAAGGGCATCCTTTCCTCTGAGGCCAAAGACGAGACAGCACAGAGCGTTTATGAGATGTATTATCATTTCGCGGAGCCTGTCCGAAAATGTGCCGGCCACCGGGTACTGGCCCTAAACCGTGGAGAAAAAGAAAAAGTGCTGACAGTAAGGATTGAGGCCCCGGAGGAGGAGATTCTCCACTATCTGCAAAAGCAGGTGATCATCGGACATAATCCACAGACAGAGCCGGTGCTTTTAGATGTGATTGAGGACAGCTACCACCGCCTTCTGGCCCCTGCAATTGAGCGGGAGGTGAGGAGTGATCTGACAGAAAAAGCCGAGGATGGTGCAATCCGTATTTTCGGTAAGAATCTGGAACAGCTTTTGATGCAGCCGCCCGTCTCCGGGCATGTAGTTCTTGGATGGGATCCGGCATTCCGTACAGGCTGCAAACTGGCTGTGGTGGATGCGACCGGGAAGGTGCTGGATACGGTCGTTATCTATCCGACGGCGCCTACCTCCCCTGCAAAGATCGCGGCAGCCAAAAAGACGTTAAAGGATCTGATTGAGAAATATCATGTCACCCTGATTTCTGTGGGCAATGGAACGGCCTCCCGGGAATCGGAACAGGTGATTGCAGAGTTTTTAAAGGAATACTCCCTGCCAGTGCAGTATATCATCGTAAGCGAGGCAGGGGCCTCTGTCTACTCAGCGAGCAAACTGGCAACGGAGGAATTTCCGGATTTCGACGTTGCGCAGCGCAGCGCGGTCTCGATTGCCAGACGGTTACAGGATCCCCTGGCAGAGCTGGTGAAGATTGATCCCAAGTCGATCGGCGTGGGCCAGTATCAGCATGACATGAACCAGAAGCACCTGAGTGAGGCACTGGGAAATGTAGTAGAGGACTGTGTAAACCGGGTCGGGGTAGACCTGAATACCGCGTCGGCCTCCCTGCTTGAGCATGTTTCCGGCATTTCCAGAATGATCGCCAAAAATATCGTGGCCTACCGGGAAGAAAACGGGGCTTTTCGGAATAGAAAGCAGCTGTTAAAAGTGGCAAAGCTCGGACCCAAGGCCTATGAGCAGTGTGCCGGCTTCATGCGCATTAAAGGAGGGGACAATCCCCTTGATGCAACCTCGGTTCATCCTGAGAGCTATCCGGCCGCTGCCGGGCTTCTTGCACGTCTGGAGATCCCGATGGAGGCCATTGAGAAAGGCGGAGCGGCCGGGATCCGCAAAAAGGTCAGGAATCCAAAGATACTTGCAGACGAACTTGGCATTGGCGAACTGACGCTCCAGGATATCGTGACAGAGCTTGAAAAGCCGGCCCGTGACCCACGTGAGGAGATGCCCAAACCGATTTTCCGGACCGATGTGCTGGAGATCAAAGATCTGAAACCAGGTATGATTTTAAAGGGAACAGTCCGCAATGTTATTGACTTCGGTGCTTTCGTGGATATCGGAGTTCATCAGGACGGACTTGTACATATTTCCCAGATCTCCCAGAAGTTTATCCGCCATCCTCTGGAGGCGGTGAGCGTGGGGGACGTTGTGGAGGTCAAAGTGCTCGCAGTCGATGCGGCCAAGGAGAGGATCTCCCTGACGATGAAGCTATAGGTAAATGACAAAGGAATCTGTCATTTACCATAGTCCCTTTGGGGGATGCGTAAAGCAGAAGGCAGTCTGTTACGCTCAGGCTGCGGCAGCAAGGAGTATGTGTCCGTCTTGAACGGACGCGATCAAACATCATCGAAATGGAGGAACGAGATGAAGTACAATTTTGACGAAATCGTTGACAGAAGCGGAACGAGCTCAGTGAAGGTGGAACGCCTGCCCGAGGGCTGTGCAGAGGACTCTCTTTCCCTGTGGATCGCAGATATGGATTTCCCATGCGCTGAGCCGATTATCAAGGCGCTCCACGAGAGAGTTGACAGAAAGATCTTTGGCTACACGATTTATGACTGCGAGGAATGCCGTCAGACCGTGGTTGACTGGTATAAGAGACGCTATGGCTGGGAAGAGGAGCAGGAGAATATCTTCTTCTGCGGCGGAATTGTATCAGCGTATGCGGTGCTCATTCATCTTCTGACAAAAGAGGGCGACGGAATCGTACTTCAGCGCCCGATCTACTATCCTTTTACCAAGACAGCAGAGAGCAACGGTCGTATCCTAGTTGACAACCCGTTGATCTACGAGAACGGCACATATCAGATCGACTTTGAGGATCTGGATAAAAAGATGGCGGATCCGACCAATAAAGTACTCGTATTCTGCAGTCCCCACAACCCGGCCGGCCGTGTGTGGACCGAGGCAGAGATCCGCAAGGTAGTTGATATTTGTAAAAAATACGACAAATGGATTATCTGTGATGAGATCCACTGTGACCTCATCAGAAAGGGTGTGGAGTTCCATGCCATCTTAAAAGTAGCTCCGGACTACAGCGACCGTATCGCAGTCTGCACAGCTCCCAGTAAGACCTTCAATCTGGCAGGCATGAAAACTTCTAATATTGTTATCCGTAACAAAGAGTTCCAGAAAAAGTGGAAGGACTATCTTGGCAGTAAGCTGCACATGGATGGCGCCTCCACTCTGGGGCTGACAGCTATGATCGCAGCCTATAAAGAGGGCGATGAGTGGCTTGAGCAGGTGACGGAATATATTGACGGTAACTTTGCCTATATCGACGCTTTCCTGAAGGAAAACCTGCCGAAGGCACATCTTGTTCCGTCCGAAGGAACGTACCTGGCATGGATTGATTTCAATGGTTATGTTCACGGCGACGAGAAGAAGCTGGAGCAGATCATGCAGAAGAAAGCTAAGGTTGCCCTGGATGAGGGATATATTTTCGGCGATGCCGGTAAGGGCTTCGAGAGGATTAATATCGCTTCTGCCAGAAGTGTGATTGAGGACTGCATGAAACGCATCAAGGCGGCGTTTGACGAAGAATTCTAAGCAGCGAGGGAATACGATTTATGAAAATCAGTGTCAAAATGACCGCCAGGGATTTATTTTTATTTTCCATGTACAACTCCTGGTTCGGCGCTACAGGGATACTCAATCTTATTTTTTCAGTAGGAGCTCTGTTTCTCCTGATCTTTACCTGGGGACAGAACAATATGTACCAGCGGGCCCTTCTGATTTTTTGTGCACTGGTGTTCACAGTAGTGCAGCCGATCATGCTGCACTTTAAATCTCAGAAGCAGGCGGAACAGATTGGTTTCTCGACTCCGATTAATCTGACGCTTACGGATGAGAAGATTGCTGTGGAACAGGCTGGCGTGGAGGGCGACCTTACCTGGAATCATGTATGGAAGGTGATACGCTTAAAATCCATGTTCATTCTCAAGATGGGTCCGGCACAGGGATATCTGATTCCCAACCGCTCGATCGAGGGACGGGAGGATGAGTTCGCTGCCGTACTAAAGAGAAATCTTCCGGAGAAAAAATGGAAAGGCGCAAAGCTGTGAGGCTGGCGGCCGGGGGGGAGGCTTTCGTCATGGAGAGCCTTTCCCCGCAGGACACTTGGGAACTGGGAAAACGTCTTGGTAAAGAGGCTGAGCCCGGATGCGTGATCTGCTTGGACGGAGATCTGGGCGCAGGGAAAACCGTTTTTACTCAGGGATTTGCGGCCGGGCTTGGGATCAGGGAGCCGGTGAACAGCCCTACCTTCACGATCTTAAAGGAATATGAGGACGGACGTCTCCCGCTGTATCATTTTGACGTATACCGCATCGGGGACATCAGTGAGATGGATGAGATCGGCTATGAGGACTGCTTTTATGGGGATGGCGTCTGCCTGGTTGAGTGGCCGTCCCGGATCGAGAAACTCCTGCCCAAGCATTATGTGTCTGTTTCGATTGAACAGGCGCCGGAAAAAGGATTTGATTACAGAAAAATCACGGTGGAGGAACGATAGATGCGTATTTTAGGGATTGAAAGCTCTTCTATGACAGCATCCGTAGCGCTCATGGACAGCGGTATTACTATGGCAGAATATACCGTAAATTTCAAAAAAACGCACTCCCAGACTCTGCTGCCGATGATCCATCAGATGGTGAGCCTTTTGGAGATTGAGCTTTCTACGATTGACGCCATCGCTGTATCGGGCGGTCCCGGATCCTTTACCGGACTCCGCATTGGCTCTGCGACGGCGAAGGGGCTGGGCTTTGCTTTAAATAAGCCGCTCATACACATCCCCACGCTGGACGCGACAGCCTACAACCTGTTCGGAGCCTCCGGTCTGATCTGTCCCATCATGGACGCCAGGCGGAATCAGGTCTACACGGGTATTTATCGGTTTGAACGTGAATTCGAGGTTGTCATGGAGCAGGCAGCAATGGAGATTGGAGAGCTTCTTTCCAGGCTGAATGCCTGTGGGGAACGTGTGATTTTCCTGGGGGACGGCGTACCGGTCTATGAGGACAGGATCCGTGAGCAGATGGTGCAGCCCTTTGACTTTGCCCCGGCAAACGATAACCGCCAGCGCGCCGCTTCGGTGGCTGCATTGGGCGCGGTCTACTATACGGCGGGAAAGTTTGAGACGGCAGCAGAACATAAACCGGATTATCTCAGGAAATCGCAGGCAGAGCGCGAGCGTGAGGAAAAAGAGCATATGCAGAAAAATACGTAATGAAAGTACGGGAGGCGGGGACGGTGCAGGAGAATCAGGAGAATACAGGGCTCCTTTCTGTCCGCAGGATGCGGACAGAGGACAGCATGGCACTGGAGGCACTAGAGCGTCTCTGCTTTTCTGATGTCTGGCATGCCGGGACGTGGGAAAAGATGGCGCAAAACGGCCTGGATGAGGTGTGGCTGCTCGAAGATCAGAAGGGGGTTCTCTGTGGCTACATCAATTACCGCTTCCTTGCGGGAGAAGGGGAACTGATGAGGATTGCAGTCCATCCATCAGCCCGTGGCCGCGGTTATGCCAGAAAATTAATGGCTCAAATGGAAAAAGCTGCCACACAGAATGAGGTCAGGAACCTGACACTTGAGGTGCGGGCAGGCAGTCATGCAGCTATAAAGCTTTACAAATCATACGGTTTCGAATGCGAGGCTGTGCGAAAGGCGTATTACAGGGAGCCGGTTGAGGATGCGCTCATCATGTGGCGCAGGCAGCATGAAAGAATTACCACTTAAATCATGGATCATTTTCAGCTATAATGTAGGGGTATCCGGAATTGCCCGGCGCTGTTGCCGTGCATACGGTAGGGGACGAAAAGCTTACAGGAAGCAGAAAGGTGAGGATTTCATGAGAAAGTACGGAAAGAATGGACAGTTGGAAACAGTTGTCTGCAACATGTGCGGGAAAAAAATTGCAGTAAAAGAAGGGGTCATCCGGGAAGGGGCTGTCATGCTGAATCATGCATGGGACTACTTTTCGGAAAAGGACGGGGAGGTTCATCATCTGGATTTATGTGAAAGCTGCTATGATGAGCTTGTCAGCCAGTTCAGGATTCCGGTTGATGTGGAAGAGAGGACGGAGCTTCTTTAACATTCCCCAACGTGATACAGGCCTGGCGGCGTCAGATCCCGCATACCGCAGGATCTGCTACCGACAGCTTCTATGGATGCATGGCAGTAAAAGGAACGGCGCCAAAGCTCTGGCTTTGCCCCGTTCTTTTTTATCCCTCCCAAAGAAGGCGGTTTTTATACTTCGCCCTTGCCACCATGTGCCGTTTTATGCTATGATACTGACAGAAAACCATCATGCGCCCGCAGTTAAGCGGGCGACCATGAATGAAAGTAATCTATGTGCATTAGGCATCCCTGAATGTATGTTGCCTGTCGGCGATGGACTTTCACAATAACCAGCAGAACCGGGGCCGTATAGGGTCCGGCTGCCGGTTCAGGATTATGGAACTTTCAGGGGTATGGAAATAAAAAAACAGAGGAAAAATCACATGTTAGATATATGTCTACTGGGAACCGGAGGCATGCAGCCACTGCCATACCGCTGGCTGACCTCCATGATGGCCCGCTGTGACGGAAGCAATCTGCTGATCGACTGCGGCGAAGGCACACAAATTGCATTGAAAGAAAAGGGCTGGAGTCCCAAACCTGTAGATGTGATATGCTTTACACATTACCATGCAGATCACATCAGCGGTCTGCCGGGCTTTCTGCTTACAATGGGAAACGCCGAGCGCACAGAACCGCTGCTTCTTGCAGGGCCCAGAGGGCTCGAACGGGTTGTGGGAGCTTTGCGCATGATTGCACCAGAGCTGCCTTTTGAACTGCGCTATCTGGAATTGTCAGAGACGAGGGAACAGTTTCGGGCAGGTCCCTATGTGGTAGATGCATTTCGTGTCAACCATAATGTGACCTGCTATGGTTACCGGATCTCGATCCCCAGAAACGGGAGATTTGATGTGGAGCGGGCAAAGGCCCAGCAGATTCCACAGAGATTCTGGAGCCGTCTGCAAAAAGGTGAGACGATCGAATTTGAAGGCAGGGTGCTTACACCGGATATGGTACTCGGGGACAGGCGACGGGGAATCTCTGTTACCTATACGACAGACACCAGGCCAGTTCCGGTAATCGCAGAATATGCGCAGGATAATGATCTGTTTATTTGTGAGGGCATGTACGGGGAAAAGGAGAAGGCGGCGAAAGCCAGAGAATATAAACATATGACATTTCAGGAGGCCGCCAGACTTGGCAGAGAGTCCGGCGCCAGGGAAATGTGGCTGACCCATTACAGCCCGTCGCTGATGCGGCCTGAGGAATATCTGGATGAGGTGCGGGCAATTTTTCCGAAGATCAAGACAGCCAGGGACGGATGGTCGATAGAGATCGGATTCGAAGGGGAGTAGGGCGGCAGATAAAGGCACATCTGTCGACCACATCGTCTTGTACAACGGTTATAAACTATTTTTCCTGCTTGTACAGGTCAGAGGACTTCAGCATCTCACCATAGTGCCTCCGTTTGGAAGATGCACATTTGGTACGAATCGTAAGCGCGGTTTATTAAGATGAATGCAAAGGTGCACCGGAACGTGACCTTCATGCTCACAGTAGGCCTTCATGCGCCCACAGGTGAGCGGGCCACCATGAATGAAAGTAGTCCATGCGCATTAGGCATCCCTGAATCTTTGCAGCCTATTCGGCAACGGGACTTTCAAAGTAAGAAGGAAACAGAGAGGGAGACTGTTATATGAAAGACGTATTTATTTTAGCAGTGGAGAGTTCCTGCGATGAGACAGCGGCCGCAGTAGTGAAGAATGGGCGTGAGGTTCTTTCTAATATAATCTCCTCCCAGATAGCGCTTCATACACTTTATGGCGGCGTGGTTCCGGAGCTGGCTTCGAGAAAACATATTGAAAAAATCAATCAGGTGATACAGTCAGCGCTGGATACGGCAGGTATGACGCTTGACGAGATAACGGCGATTGGCGTGACATACGGCCCCGGACTCGTAGGTGCTCTGCTGGTAGGTGTGGCGGAGGCCAAGGCGATCGCCTATGCGGCCAAAAAACCGCTCGTGGGAGTGCATCACATCGAAGGACATGTTTCCGCCAATTTTATTGAACATAAGGAGCTGGAACCGCCTTTTGTGTGCCTGATCGTATCAGGGGGACATACGCACCTTGTCGTTGTCCGGGATTATGGAGAATTCGAGATTATCGGGCGGACAATGGACGATGCGGCAGGCGAGGCATTTGATAAGGTGGCCCGTGCTGTGGGGCTTGGCTATCCCGGTGGTCCCAAGATCGACGTGGCAGCCAGAGAGGGGAATCCACATGCCGTGGAATTTCCGCGGGCGAGAGTCGGTGGTTCCATGTACGATTTCAGCTTCAGTGGGATGAAATCAGCCGTTTTAAATTATATCAACCAGGCAAACATGCGCGGTGAACCGATCTGTGTGCCGGATTTGGCCGCCTCCTTCCAGAATGCGGTCGTGGAAGTGCTCGTTTCCAGGACGGTAGCAGCTGCCAGGGAATACGGCTATAATCGTGTGGCGATGGCGGGGGGAGTGGCTTCGAATACGGCGCTTCGGGCTGGAATGAAGAATGCATGCGAAAAAGCAGGGCTTACTCTGTATTATCCATCGCCGATACTTTGTACAGATAATGCGGCCATGATCGGCGCTGCAGCTTATTTTGAATATAGAAAAGGTGTAAGGGCCGGCTGGGATCTGAACGCTGTGCCCGGGCTTAAGCTGGGGGAACGGTAAAATGAAACCGGAAACAAATGATACAAAAGTGCAGGCGGCCAGTGGGATTGCGGAAGAAAAAATGAAAACGGCTGCCGTTGTTTTAGCAGCAGGTCAGGGCAGTCGGATGCAGACAGCAGTGGCAAAGCAGTTTCTGGATTTGGACGGAAAACCGGTTATTTTCTATGCACTAAACACCTTCGAGGAAAGCAGCGTGGACCGCGTCGTACTGGTGGCAGGAGCTGATGAGATCGAATTCTGCCAGAAGGAAATTGTGGAAAAATACGGGTTTTCCAAGGTATGTGCTGTTGTGGCCGGCGGGAAAGAACGCTACCATTCCGTATATGCTGGTCTCTGCGCACTGGAAGAATATTTGTTTCCCGACGGGATTGTTCTCATACATGACGGGGCACGCCCTCTGGTGGAACAGACATTGATTGAAGAGACGATTGCTGCCGCAGAGAAGTGGGGGGCCGCGGTTGTTGCTGTACCGGTAAAAGACACCATAAAGATCGCAGATCAGGAACAATTTGCCACCCAAACACTGGACCGGAGTACACTCTGGCAAATGCAGACGCCGCAGACTTTTTCCTATCCGCTGATCCGGCGGGCATACGACAGGCTGCTCTCCGATGAGCAGTTCCAGGTTGGAGTGACCGATGATGCGATGGTGGCAGAATGTATGGCAGCAGCAAGAGTGAAGCTGGTAAATGGCAGCTATGAGAACATTAAGGTAACAACGCCTGAAGATATGGCGATTGCGGCCGGTTTTTTACAGAGAAGAAAAGAGGCATGAGAGGCAACTTAAAGTAAATTGTGTCTTTGGAAAATCTGATGAAATGGATGCTTAAATTGCTGTAAATACAGAAGTTTTGTTCAGTAGCAAAAAAATGTAAAAAAATGAAAAAAGTACTTGACAAATCGGGAGAGTTTAGATAAAATGTAAAAGCACGTTTGAGAGAACGCTTTGGAGAGATATCGAAGTGGTCATAACGAGGCGGTCTTGAAAACCGTTTGTCCGCAAGGGCGCGTGGGTTCGAATCCCACTCTCTCCGCTGGCTGTACCCCCCCACAGGGCTCAGGGCTATGCAAGGGACAAGACGGGTGCAGATTTTTAAAATAATATATAATTCCGCGAGGAACATAACTTAAGCACAGGCAGAAGTACCCAAGTGGCTGAAGGGGCTCCCCTGGAAAGGGAGTAGGTCGTTAGTAGCGGCGCGAGGGTTCAAATCCCTCCTTCTGCGTTCGTCTGAATTCGATGATAAAACTGTTCTGCATTATTCAGAAGAGCTCCGCAAGACGATTTACAGATTGTCGAACAGCAAATAAAAAAGATGAAAAAAGCAGTTGACAAACAGCAAGCGATGTGATAGACTATCAGAGTTGCTGCTGAGGCCGGGAAGCAAAACCTGGTAAGAAAGCTGCAAAAGAGCACCTTGACAACTGAACAGTATGTAAAACCCTGAAA
>QZDW01000028.1 GCA_009917545.1 bacterium 1XD42-76 | reverse complement strand
CTTTTTAGTATAACACGGAATGGCATTATATGGAATGATTATTTGGCTGAATATATATCGGTCACTACACTAGCAGTATCCGTTTTATCATGAAAGAGCAGCCGACTATCATGAAGATGCTGCTTCTGGCGGCATTCTCACGCTTTTTTGTCATGGGGGTCACGCTGGTGGGGCTGCCCTTTCTTGTGCGGACTGTGCTTGGCCTGGACGCAAAATTTTATGGTGGGGCGGAGAGCGCGATGGCGGTTGCCACTATATTGGGAAGTATTGCGGCGGGGCTTCTTACGGGGAAGTTAAGATCCGGCAGATTATCGTATGTGCTTGCGGCAATCGGTGTCTGTATCATTCCGGCAGGGATTGTATTTCTTTTTCCATCCGGTGTGATGACCAGGTATGCTGTGATTGTTGCTGCCTTCTGTGGTATGCAGGCTGCGATCAGTATTTTTTCTATTTTTGCGGTATCCATGATCCAGCAGAATACGCCGGATGAGCTGATTGGGAAGATTATGGCATATACATCCGCTGTTACGTTGTGCGCCCAGCCGGTTGGACAGATGGTATATGGATTTTTGTTTGACAGGTTCCAGGGAATTGTGTATCTTGTATTGATTCCTTCAGGGATTGTGGTATGCGTGATCGGTCTGCTTGCCACGGGTTTTTTCAGGAAACTGGAAAAAAAGCAAGGTGGCGCAATAGACTGATAAAAGGTATAATAGGATTACGTTAATAACACGGACAGATAAAGGTAACATGGTCTGATTCGGATACGGATTTGATTAGGGATAGCGCGTAAATATGTGCTGGGATGGAGGGGGAGGTTCAGGAGGTTTATGGGCATGGGCGACGGTCTGGACGTGTTTGTGATAGGACGGAAGAGATAGACGGAGGCACATGAGGAAGAAGGCTTTCCTGACGGGAAAGTGTTGATAGAAATTTGACAGGAGGTAGACAATGAGACAATCGCCAGGTTAGAGCCCCGGCAGCCAGGAACCGGGGCTGTATACGAGGAGGTGGACATGAATGGAGAGACTGAAATGCCCAAGGTGCGGAAAGCGTGTCATGGATATCCGCACGGAATCCCCGAAGCCAGTGGAGGCACAGACCAGATGCCCGAACTGCAATCATATTGTTACGGTGTACTGGGAACCAAAGAGTAAGAGGAAAGAGAAAGATAAAAAATAGGTACATAGGAGGGACGGCTTCTGCGAAAGTGCGGGGCCGTTCTTTTTTTGCGCTGCGGTGTTTATCCTGCCAGGAATGGGGAATACTTGGATTATGCATGGAAAATTATGGCATGGATGCCGTGCCGCTGTACCTGCAGTGGCAGGAAGGAGGCGGCGTGGGAGAAACGAAGGTATGTCCGCTTTGCAACAGGAGGCTCCTGGACGTGAAGCGGGACCGGGCATATGAGGTCATTTTTGAACTGCGATGTCCGCACTGCGGGAAGATTGTGAGGATTGTGCTGCCAGCCCGTGAGGGTTGAAAAACTGAATGTATTTTTACGACCGAGCGAGTGGGACCGCATAGTGTCGAGTCACCGAATGGCCGGAGTAAAGCTAGGAATCAAGTAGCTTACTCCGGCCTTTTTTTGGTTTTACGGTAATGTCCCATACAGAGCTTTTGGCGTTTCTGGCTTTACGAAGGCGTAAAGAAAGGAATGCTTTATGTCTGAAAAGAGGATCATTACTATCAGGTCTGGGAACGAGGAAGTCAGAATGGAGGTTAGGGAGGAAGAGTATCAGCGGTATTTCCGCCCGTGGTGGAGGCAGAAGAAGAGGGAGCAGAGGAACCGGGAGGCGATGGAGGAAAAGGGGTATACGGAAGAGTCTTATGAGGCGTGGAGGGACGATGCGGCGGAGGATATGGGGATTGCGGATACGGGGCAGCCGGATATGGATGATCTGCTGGAGAAGGAGATGCTGCTTGGAGTGCTGGAGGAAGCGCTGGATTCCCTGATGCCGGAAGAAAGGGAGCTGGCCCTGAAAGTGTTCGGGGAGCAGGTGCCGGTGAGCGAGTTTGCGAAGGAGCGTGGAGAGCCCAGGACAACGGTGTCTTCCCGGAAGGTTTCGGTGCTGGGGAAGCTGCGGGCGTATTTCCGGGGGAAGGGGCTGGATGTGTGAGCCGGCCGGCGGTTCGACAATAAGGGATAGGCATGTCGAATGTTTTTTGAAAAAGTTTTGAAAATTGTTCGTCACATTTGAAAAAAGTGTCATTACGGGAAGTAGAGGGGTAAGTTTTGCTGCCTTTCAAAACGGGAAGGAAGGAGGCCGGGATTTATGGAAAATTCGCAGGAACTGATCGGGATTCTGCAGGCGATCAGCATTGTGGCGAAGAGCCTTGCGGTGAAGCTGATGAAGATTGATCGGGAGATTAGGGCGTATGAGTCCGCCGGGGAAGGGACCCGGGGCAGAAGGAAAATGAAGAAAGGAAAGTGACGGTATGTCTGAAAGGAAAAAGGTGTTTATCTGCAGCCCTTTCCGTGGGGACATGGAGGGGAATGCGAGGAAGGCGGCCGGGTACTGCCGGACGGCCTGGGAAGAAGGGGTTCTGCCTGTTGCGCCGCATCTGCTGTTCCCGCAGTTTCTGAATGAGGGGATTGAGGCGGAGCGGCAGGCGGGGCTTGCCATGGGGCTGGAACTGCTCCTTTGCTGTGACGAGGTGTGGGTGTTCGGGGAGGCCACGGAAGGGATGGCTTCGGAGATCGCCTTTGCCGTGGAGCAGGGGATCGGGGTGCGGTTCATGGAGCCGGAGGAACTGGAAGGAGGCGGCGCGTATGGAGATGGTGCTTGTGCTGACGCATCTGACGGGGAGTGAGGAACTGGACCGGCAGAGGGCGGAGGAATACTGCCGGTATGCGGCCCATAAGGGGAAGATACCGGTGAGCCCGTTTCTGTGTTTCCATGGCATTTTCAAGGATGAGCTTGGGAGCGCGGTGGAGGGCATCCTGGTCTCCCGGCTGATGGAGAAGGCGGACGGGATCTGGGTGTTCGGCTTTGAGAGGGGCGAGCGGCGCAGGCTGATGGAGGCAGAGGTACGGAAGATGTACGGGGAGAAGGCGCAGTATTTCAGCCATCCGGAGATCGGGAAGGAGCTGCTGGTGTGCGCGATGTATTCCGAGGAACTGATAGAGCGTCTGGAAGATATGGAGGGATTGTGATGATGGGAAATGAATTGTTAAGGATCGCGGACGGGTTTTCCATGGTGGCGGACGGGCTTAGAGGGCTTGCCGGTATGGAGTGGAATGGTGCTGTTGATATGGCGGAGAAGGATGCGGCTGTGTCGGAGAGCGCAGGAGCCGTGGATACGGACGGGAATGCGGAAGCGGATTCTGGGGCGGCCGGCGCTTCGGATGCTGGGAAGGGGCAGAAGGCCGGGAAAGAGGATAAGAAGGCGGCGGATGTTAAGAAAGAGAAGGCTGTTGCCATTGAGGACGTGCGGGCTGTGATGGCGCAGAAGACCCAGGAGGGGAAGTCGAAGGAAATCAAGGAGCTGCTGCAGAAGTACGGGGCGGTGAAACTGTCGGCGGTGGACCCGGAGCATTACCCGGCGCTTTTGAAGGAAGCGAAGGTGCTTTGATATGGGAAGACATGCGTTATTATCGGCCTCTTCTTCTAAGCGGTGGCTGAACTGTACGCCGTCCGCACGGCTGGAAGAACAGTTTGCGGAAGAGACGGGGAACAGCGTGTATGCGGAGGAAGGGACTGCCGCCCATGCCCTTGCGGAGCATAAGCTGAAACGGAGCCTGAAAAGGCGTTCTAAGCGTCCGGTGTCGGATTATCAGTGTGACGAGATGGAGGAATGCACGGATGGGTATGTGTCCTATGCCATGGAGCAGGTGGAGCTTGCCAGGCAGGAGTGTAAGGACCCGGTGGTGCTGATTGAGCAGAGGCTGGACTATTCGGCCTATGTGCCGGAGGGGTTCGGTACGGGGGACCTGCTGATCGTGGCGGACCGGGTGCTGACGGTGGTGGACTTGAAGTACGGGAAGGGCGTTGCAGTGGACGCGGAATGGAACCCGCAGATGATGCTGTATGGCCTGGGGGCGCTGGAGCTGTTCGGGGCTATCTATGATATTGATACGGTACGTATGACGATTTATCAGCCGCGTCTGGAATCGGTGAGTACCTGGGAGATTTCCGTACCGGAATTGATGGAGTGGGTGGAGACGGAGCTGAAGCCGAAAGCCCAGCTTGCCATCAATGGGAAAGGAGAGTTTAAGAGCGGTTCCTGGTGCCGGTTCTGCAAGGCGAAGGATACCTGCAGGGCCAGGGCGGAGGAATATTTGAGGCTGGCGCAGATGGAGTTTAAGGCTCCGGCGCTTCTGACGGATGATGAGATCGCGGAGGTGCTGAAAGTGGCGGACGAGCTTGCCAGGTGGTCTGCGGACGTGTATGCCTATGCCCAGGACGAGGCCGTGACCAGAGGGAAGAAGTGGGACGGCTTCAAGCTGGTGGAGGGCAGAACCTGCCGGAAGTATACGGACGAGGAAGAGGCGGCGGAGGCGGCTGTGGCTGCCGGGTACACGGATATCTATAAGAAGTCGCTGATCGGGATTACGGAGATGGAGAAACTGATGGGAAAAAAGAGGTTTGCGGAGATTCTTGGGAAGCTGGTGTATAAGCCCCAGGGCAAGATCACGCTGGTACCGGAATCGGACAAGAGGCAGGAAGTAATGGCAGCAACCGCAGAGGCGGATTTTAAGGAGGAATGAATATATGAGTAACGAAAATATGAACCTGACAAAAGTGATCGTACCTTGCAGATTTTCTTATCTGCACTGCTGGGAGCCCAATGCGGTGAATGACGGGGACCCGAAGTATTCGGTGTCGGCAATTATCCCGAAGTCGGACACGGAGACCATTGGGAAGATCAAGAGAGCCATTGAGCAGGCGAAGAAGGATTCGGTTTCCAAGTGGGGCGGGAAGGTCCCGGCGAATTTGAAGCTGCCCCTGCGGGACGGGGATATTGACCGCCCGGAGGATGAGGCTTATGCGGACAGCTATTTCTTTAATGCCAACAGCAGGCAGGCGCCGCAGGTGGTGGATAAGAACGTGCAGCCAATCCTGGATCAGTCGGAGGTGTATTCCGGGTGTTATGGGCGGATCAGCGTGAATTTTTACGGGTTCAACAGCAATGGGAACCGTGGGATTGCGGCCGGGCTGGGAAATATCCAGAAGCTGCGTGACGGGGAATCCCTGGGCGGGAGGACGAGCGCGGAGGATGATTTTGACGCGGTGGAAGTGGACGAAGAGGAAGATTTCCTTGGGTAGATGTATCAGGGCGGCGGGGGACTGCCGCCCGTTTCCCGGCGGGGAGAAATGCAGGAGGAAGGGAGCCGTGGCGTTATGGGACGGATTTTAGAGATGGATATTGAGACGTTTTCGGATGTGGATTTGATTAAGTGCGGGGTCTACGCTTATGCGGACAGCCCTGCTTTTGAAGTCCTGCTGTTTGCCTATTCCTTTGACGGTGGGGAGACCAGGGTGATAGATCTGGCGCAGGGGGAGGAACTGCCGGGGGAAGTTGCGGAGGCGGTTTTTGACGGTTCTGTGGTGAAGACGGCGTTCAATGCGAATTTTGAGCGGACGTGCCTTTCTAAGCATTTCGGGAGGTATCTTCCGCCGGATTCCTGGCACTGCAGCGCAGTCCAGGCGGCGGTGCTGGCGCTGCCCCGATCCCTGGAGGACGTGGGCGCGGTGCTGGGACTGGACGAGCAGAAGATGAAGGAGGGGAGGGAGCTGATCCGGTATTTCTGTGTGCCGTGTAAGCCGACGAAGGCCAACGGCGGCAGGAGGCGGAACCTGCCATGCCATGCGCCGGAGAAGTGGGAGCTGTTCAAGACTTACTGCATGAGGGACGTGGATGTGGAGAAAGCGATACGGAGGAAGCTGTATAAGTTCCCGATTCCGGAGGGTGAGATGGAGCTGTACCGGCTGGACCAGAGGATCAATGACCGGGGCGTGCTGGTGGATATGGGGCTGGTGCGGCAGGCGGTTGTCTGTGAGCGTCTGCATAAGGAGGTTGTGACGAGGCGGGCGTATGAGCTTACCGGCTTGGAGAATCCCAATTCCGTGGCGCAGTTGAAGGGCTGGCTGGGGGAGAACGGAGTGGAGGCGGAGAGCCTGTCCAAGAAAGCGGTGTCGGAGATGATCGGAGAATCGGACGGGGAAGTGGAGGAACTTCTGCGGCTGCGGCTTTTGATGGCGAAGACTTCCGTGAAGAAATATGAGGCCATGAAGCGGTCTGTCTGTTCGGACGGGCGGGTGCATGGTTTGTTGCAGTTTTATGGGGCGAACCGGACCGGGAGATGGGCGGGGAGGCTGGTGCAGGTCCAGAATCTGCCCCAGAACCATATTGAGGACCTGGAGCTGGCGAGAAGGCTTGTGAGGGAGGGCAGGTTTGAGGATGTGGAAATGCTTTATGATTCCACGCCAAACGTGCTGTCGGAATTGATACGGACGGCGTTTGTGCCGGAGCCGGGGTGCCGGTTTGTGGTGGCGGATTTTTCTGCCATTGAGGCAAGGGTGCTGGCGTGGCTTGCCGGGGAGACGTGGCGGTTGGAGGTGTTTTCTTCCCATGGGAAGATTTATGAGGCTTCGGCGGCTGCCATGTTCCATGTGCCGGTGGAGGAAGTGACGAAGGGCTCCCCGCTGCGGCAGAAGGGGAAGATCGCGGAGCTTGGCCTGGGATACGGCGGGGCGGCAGGGGCGCTGGTCTCCATGGGGGCTTTGGATATGGGGCTTTCCGAGGATGACCTGCCGCCCCTGGTGGCTGCGTGGCGCAGGGCGAACCCGCATATCACGCAGTTCTGGTGGGACGTGGATAAGGCAGCCGTGGAGGCCGTGACGAAGAGGACGGGGACACGGGCAGGGAGGATCGGGTTTGAGTATCGGAGCGGGATTCTGTTTGTCATGCTGCCGTCCGGCAGGAAGCTGGCGTATGTGAAGCCCAGGATGGCGGTGAATAAGTTCGGGCGGGCGGGCCTGACTTATGAGGGGATTCTGGAAAATAAGAAGTGGGGACGGATTGAGACCTACGGGCCGAAGCTGGTGGAGAATATCGTGCAGGGGACGGCCAGGGACCTGCTGGCGGAAGCCATGCTGCGGGTGGAGAAGAGGGGCTATCCCATTGTGATGCACTGCCATGATGAGATCATTGCGGAGGTGCCGGAGGGCATGGGTTCCGTGGAAGAGATGTGTGGGGTGATGGCGGTCCGGCCTTCCTGGGCGGAGGGGCTGCCGCTTCGGGCGGACGGGTATGAGTGCCCGTTCTATCAGAAACAGTAGGAGGACATTTTCATGGGGTACGGGAATGATATGGGAAGAAGGACAGGGGGTATGTGTGTATGAAGGTTTATGTTTCTACGGGCAATTCGAGGATGGAGAAGCGGTGGAACGGCGGGGAGATGGAGCTGGAAGATTTTGTTCAGAGAATTTCCCGGACGATACGGACGGCGGAGACGGTGGAGCAGTACCGGAAGCTGTCCAAGGCGAGGCAGGATTCCATCAAGGACGTGGGCGGCTTTGTGATGGGGAAGCTGAAAGGCGGCAGGCGGAAGAAGGACTGCGTGGTGTTCCGGTCCGCCCTGACGCTGGACATGGACCATGCCGAGGCGGATATCCCGGAGCGGATGGAGATGTTCTTTGACTTCCGGTGCCTGATCTATTCCACGCATAAGCATACGCCGGAGAGTCCCAGGTTCCGGCTGGTGGTCCCGCTGTCCAGGAATGTGTCGCCGGACGAGTATGCGGCGGTGGCGCGGAAGGTGGCGGAGGACATCGGCATGGAGATGTTTGACGATACCACTTATGAGCCGTCCCGCCTGATGTACTGGCCGTCCACGTCTGCGGACGGGGAGTTTGTGTTCCGGGATATCGAAGGAGAGATACTGGATCCGGACACGGTGCTCTCCAGGTATAAGGACTGGCGGGATTCTTCGGAGTGGCCGGTGAGCGGGCGGCAGCAGGCGGTGGTCTTGAGGGAGATGAAGAAGCAGGCGGACCCGCTCTCCAAGGAGGGCGTGGTCGGGGCGTTCTGCCGGACGTACAGCATCGAGGAAGCGGCGGAGGTGTTCCTGGCGGACGTGTATAAGCCGAGCGCCATGCAGGGGCGGTATGATTATGTACCGGCGGATTCCCAGGCGGGGGTGGTGGTTTATGAGGGGAAGTTTGCGTATTCCCACCATGCCACGGACCCGGCCTGCGGGAAGTTGATGAATGCTTTTGACATGGTGCGTATCCATAAGTTTGGGGAGCTGGACGTGAGGGCTCCGGAGGATACGGAGGCTTCTAAGCTGCCGTCCTTTAAGGCTATGAGCGAGTTTGCGGTCAGTGACGAAAAGGTGAAGCTGACGCTGGCAGAGGACAGGGCGCAGTCTGCCCGGAAGGAGTTTTCTTCGGAAGATGACTGGCGCAAGGGGCTGGAACTGGACCGGCAGGGGAAGGTGAAGGACACGCTGGACAATCTGGTACTGGCAATCCGGCATGATGAGGGCCTGCAGTCCATCGCTTTTAATCTGCACCGGGATGGGATTGATGCCGGGGAGAGCCTGCCCTGGAAGCAGATCAAGCCGGGGTGGAATGACTCTGATTTTGCGTCTTTGAAAGTTTATCTGAATAAGGGGTACGGGGTGTATGCGCCCACGAAGACGAAGGACGCTCTGCTGGCTGTGGCTTCGGAGCGGGCGTATCATCCGGTGAAGGAG
This sequence comes from bacterium 1XD42-76, assembly GCA_009917545.1. GTDB lineage: Bacteria > Bacillota > Clostridia > Lachnospirales > Lachnospiraceae > QZDW01. Next base: position 33,821 of record QZDW01000028.1, on the reverse strand, counting down.
TATCTGGATGCCCTGCCGGAGTGGGACGGGGTGAAGCGGGTTGACACGCTGCTGACGGATTATCTGGGGGCGGAGGATTCCGCATATACAAGGGCGGTCATTAGAAAGACGCTGGCGGCGGCCGTGGCGAGGATCTACCAGCCGGGGACGAAGTTTGACAGTGTGCTGATTTTAAACGGGCCGCAGGGGATCGGGAAGTCCACGCTGTTTGCCAGGCTTGCGGGGGCGTGGTTTTCGGACAGCCTGACGCTTACGGACATGCGCGATAAGTCGGGGCCGGAGAAGCTGCAGGGGTACTGGATTCTGGAACTGGGGGAGCTTGCCGGGATGAAGAAGACGGACGTGGAGACGGTGAAGTCTTTTCTTTCCAGGGTGGATGACAAGTACCGGGCCAGCTATGGGCTGAATGTGGAGAGCCACCCAAGGCAGTGCGTGATTGTGGGGAGTACGAACACGGAGAGCGGGTTTTTACGGGACATTACCGGGAACCGGCGCTTCTGGCCGGTGCGGGTAAACGGTGAGAGCGAGAGGAAGCCGTGGCAGATTTCCGGGGAGGACGTGCTGCAGGTATGGGCGGAGGCGAAGGCCGTCTATGAGAGCGGGGAGCGGCTGTATCTGGAAGGGGACGTTGCGGCCATGGCTGTATCCGAGCAGGCGGAGGCTATGGAGACGGATGACCGGGAAGGGCTGGTGCGGACGTACCTTGACACGCTCCTGCCGGAGAACTGGGGCTCTATGAGTTTATATGACCGGAGGAATTTTTTGAACGGCAGCGAGTTTGGGGAGGAACGGCAGACGGGTACGGTGCGCCGGATGGTGGTGTGCAACATGGAGATCTGGTGTGAGTGCTTCGGGAGGGAGTCCTCTGCGCTGAAAAAGATAGATTCCTATGAGATCAGCGGCATCATGCGGAAGATTGAGGGCTGGGGGAAATATACGGAGACGAAGAACGGGATGTCCGGCTTTCCAATCTATGGGAAACAGCGGGCATATGTGCGGGAACAAGACAGGGAATAGACGGAACAAGTCTGCCTGTATGGGAACAAGCCGGAAGGGAACGAGCGGAACAAGAGGGAGTTTGTTCTGACGGTAGTTCCCGTACAAGGGATTCCGTAAAATCAAGGGTTGCGGGGCGGTCTGGAACAAGGGAACAAGAATCTCTTAGTGGGGTATGGGTAATAAGAAAAAGAAGCATATAGGTACGTGTTATATACACGTATAAGGTATAAGGGATTTTTTGTATCCATGTTCCGGGCTTTGTTCCGTGACGGGACGGAGGTGTCTGGATGAGGGAGAATGAGATTGAACGGCGGCTAGCCGTATCAGTGAAAAAGCTGGGAGGCATGGCGGTGAAGTTCGTCTCTCCCGGCTTGGATGGGGTGCCGGACCGGATTGTCTTACTGCCGGGGAGGAAGATTGCTTTTGTGGAGTTGAAGGCCCCTGGGAAGAAGCCAAGGCCCTTGCAGGAGAAGAGGAAGCGGCAGTTGGAGGGGCTGGGGTTTCCGGTTTATGTGATAGATAAGGCAGAGCAGATCGGAGGTGTGCTGGATGAGATATGTTCCCCATGAGTATCAGGAGTATGCGAAGGAGTTTATCATCAGGGAGAAGGTGAGTGCCTTGTTTTTGGACTGCGGGCTTGGGAAGACGGTGATCACGCTGACGGCGGTGTGGGAGCTTCTGTTTGACTATTTTGATATCCGTAAGGTGCTTGTGATTGCGCCGCTGCGGGTGGCGAGGGATACCTGGGGCGGCGAGCTGGAGAAGTGGGAGCATCTGTCCGGGATTGGGCTGTCAAAGGTGCTGGGGCCGGAGAAGGAGCGGCTGGCGGCTTTGGAGCGGGAGGCGCAGGTGTATGTCATCAACCGGGAAAATGTGGAGTGGCTGGTGGATTTCTGCAGGTGGGATTTTGACATGGTGGTGATTGATGAGCTGTCTTCTTTCAAGTCCCATAAGGCGAAGCGGTTTAAGGCGCTAAAGAGGGTGCGGCTGAAGGTGAGGCGGATAGTGGGGCTGACCGGGACGCCGGCGCCGAACGGGCTGATCGACTTATGGGCGGAGATCGGGCTGCTGGACATGGGGCAGAGGCTTGGGCGGTTCATCGGCGGATACCGGGAGCGGTTCTTCCTGCCGGATAAGCGGAGCAGACAGATGGTGTTCTCCTACAAGCCCAGGGACGGGGCGGAGGAAGCAATCTATGGATTGATCTCTGATATCTGTATCAGCATGAGGGCGTGTGACTATCTGGATATGCCGGAGTGTGTTTATAACCGGGTGGAGGTTGCCATGAGCGGGAGGGAGATGGAGCTGTATGGGAAGCTGGAGAAAGATATGCTGCTGCCATTTGCGGACGGGGATATTGACGCGGTGAACGCTGCCGGGCTCTCCAACAAGTTGCTGCAGATGGCGAACGGCGCGGTCTATGATGAGAACGGCAGGGTGAGGCGTATCCATGACCGGAAGCTGGAGGCTCTGGAGGATTTGGTGGAGGCGGCGAACGGGAAGCCGGTGCTGGTGGCTTACTGGTACAGGCATGACCTGGAGCGGATAAGGGAGAGGGTGGAGGCCGTGGAGCTGGATACGGCGGAGGATATGCGGAGGTGGAATGCCGGGGAGATTCCGGTAGCGGTGATCCACCCGGCGTCCGCAGGGCATGGGCTGAACCTGCAGGCGGGAGGCTCCACGCTGGTATGGTTCGGGCTTACCTGGTCTTTGGAACTGTACCAGCAGATGAACGCAAGGCTGTGGAGGCAGGGGCAGGAGGATACGGTGGTGGTCCACCATCTGATTGTGAAGGGAACGCTGGATGAGCGGGTGATGGCGGCTCTGGAGAGGAAGGACTGCGGGCAGGCGGCGCTTGTGGAAGCGGTGAGGGCGAGGATTGGAGGCGAAAAGGATGGAGACAGAGAAACTGTTTAAGGAATACCAGAGCTGGAAGAAGGACATGGGGCTTCTGGAGTTTGAGATTTCCCGGTTCCGGGGTGTGCCGTATGAGGACGTGATAAGGAGCATGTGCCTGTCACAGTCCCAGGGGGAGCGGGTGCAGGGCGGCGGGACTTCCGATAAGACCGGGAATGCGGCGGTGAAATACCGGCAGGTAAAGGAGCGTCTGGATGATGACTGGTTTGATTACCTGCTTGGGAGGTATCAGGCGGTGAAGGAAGAACTGGAATTTTTTGAGTATGCCGTGGGGCAGTTGAGCGGGAGGCTGCCGGAGGTGGTGCGGGATATGGTGATGGAGGATATGACGTGGCGGGAGATGGCGGAAAAGTATAATGTGAGCGAAACGATGATAGCGAAGTACCGGAAGAAAGCGCTGGCGGAGATGAAAGAGCTGTACCGGATACGGGAGAAGACGGCAGGGCGGTATCTTTTGGACTGACCGGCGGGGTCTGGTTTAGTAATGGTTGGGTAATGGTTTAGTAAAGGTACAGTAAGGGTTTATTGAAAGTTTATTGGAAGCTGTGGTATTCTTAGAATGCGAAGAACTGTAAGGAGCTCTGTGGATATGTCCATGGGGCTTTTTCTTTTGTCTTTGCGGGGCGGCGGGCTTCATCCTTTCACCGCCGCCCTTTTTGGGATTGAGAGGATGGAAGGGAGATCATGATGGATTGTTTTGCGTTGTGCGGGAATGGGCACTGCGGCGTGATCGGAAGGCAGTGCCAGGGGAAGCCCTGCGGTTTTCATAAGACGAAGGAGGAACAGGAGCGGTCCCTAGAGAAAGCAAGGGAGAGGCTTAGGAGCCTGCCAGAGCATCAGCAGGACGCCATAGCGGATAAGTATTACGGCGGAGTGAGGCGGTGGTGATTATGCCGAGAAGGCCGAAGAAGCCGTGTAAGCATCCGGGATGCCCGGAGCTGACGGACGGTGATTTCTGTGAGGAACATGCCAGACTGCACAGAGCGGACCGTGCGGACGCTTCCGGGCGTGGATATGACAGCAGGTGGCGGAAGGCAAGGAAACTTTTTCTGAAACGGCATCCCCTGTGTGAGAAGTGTAAGGAGCAGGGACGGTTCATGAAAGCGGAAGTGGTTGACCATATCGTGCCACACAGAGGGGATGGGAAGCTGTTCTGGGATGAGGGAAACTGGCAGGCGCTCTGTAAGAGCTGCCATGACAGCAAGACCATGACCGAGGACAGGTATCAGGAATATAGGTACTGACGGCAGAAAAGCCCTGGGAGCTTCCAGGGCTTTTGCGGTACAGGCTGTTCTTATCATGCGGGTTCGGCGGGACATTCTGATTCCGGCGGCGCGGGGTGGATGTGTATGGAGCCTTCTTCATAGTCCACCTGCAGGCGGTCCCCGATGTGGAAGCCGAGGGATTCCAGCCAGTTTCCTTCTATCTGGATTTTAGGTGTCCGGATGTATTTGGTGTCGTCAAAAGGATTTTTGGGATAGGTAAGTCGTGAGGAAGTGATTACTTTTATCAGCTTTGATTTCATAGACATGTGCCTCCTTTGGATTTGGTGTGGTGCTGACTATTATTTTACCGGGGAAACGTGCGGATCTCCAGCGAAATCTGGCCGGTGATTTCCACAAAGATTTTTCCCGTGAGCTGTGGGTTCTGCCTGAGGCCGGAGGGGAGGGGCGGTGCAAATCTCCAGAAGCCGTCCCCCTGGACACCGCCGCCCCCTCAAACGTGAATTTTCGCAGATATTGACAGGGGGGATAGGCGGCACATGATCCTGGCATACATAAATGCGGGATTTACAAGGATTCCGGCGGATTATTCCGTACCTGAAATCTCTGTAAATCCTGCATTTTGGTGCTGAAAAACTATCGGAAAAAGGTGGTTTTTCGGCTCTTTTTGTTTTGGGGGTGAAGGTATGACGAAGGAACAGGCGGAGCGGATCAGGGAGCTTCGTATGCAGGGGAAGGGCTATAAGGCTGTTGCTTCTGCCGTGGGGCTGTCCCGTGACATTGTGCGGAATTACTGTAAGGCGAACGGGATGGAAGGCTATGGGGAAGCCGCGAAGCTGAACATGCAGAGAGAGATGGCGGAGAATGGTGCCGCCATGCCGGGTGCATGAGGACGGCGGAAAGGAAAAGCTGTATGCGGCTTCGCTGTCCGGCGGGAAGGATTCCACGGCCATGGTCCTGCGGCTGGTGGAGGAAGGCTGGCCTTTGGATTTTGTGATGTTCTGTGACACGGGGCTGGAATTTCCCCAGATGTATGAGCATGTGGAAAGGCTGGAAAAGGCCCTGCCGGTCCCGGTGGTGCGTCTGAAAGAGGAAAAGGGCTTTGAGTATTACCTGCTCCGTTATACGCCGGAACGGAAAGACCCAGATTCTCCTTATGCGGGTATGCCGGGGATGAGTTGGGCAGGTCCCAGGAACCGCTGGTGTACGTCCGTGTTGAAGACGGCGGTGATTGGCAGGTATCTGTCAGGGCTTAGAAAGAAATATGACATTGTGCAGTATATCGGCATAGCGGCGGATGAGCCGCAGAGAGTGAGGGAGTACCGGTATCCCCTGGTGGAATGGGGGATGACAGAGAAGGACTGCTTGGATTACTGCTATGTGCGGGGGTATGACTGGGGCGGGCTGTACCGTTTGTTTGACCGGGTGTCCTGCTGGTGCTGCCCTCTGCAGGGGCTGGAGGAACTGCGGACGCTGCGCCGGGAGTTTCCGGAGCTGTGGAGCCGGCTTCTGGAATGGGAAACCAAAACCTGGCGGAATTTCCGGAAGGATTTTTCCGTGCAGGAGCTGGAGGTCAGGTTCCGGTTTGAGGAAGAACGGATACGGGAGGGAAAACGTATCCGGGGGAAGGATTTTTTTAAGGAGCTGTATGGGAGGTTGGGCAGAAATGGAGACAGGGCAGAAATATAATATCGTCTATGCCGATCCTCCGTGGCGGTATGATAATAAGCGGGTGCAGGGCGGAGCGGAGAAGCATTACGGGACAATGAGTACAGAAGAGATCTGCGGGCTGCCTGTGTCGGATATCTGCGCGGAAAACTGTACGCTGTTTTTGTGGGTTACGTTCCCGCAGTTGCCGGAGGCCCTGCGTGTGATGGAGAGCTGGGGGTTCCGGTATAAGACGGTGGCTTTCGTGTGGCTGAAACAGAACCGGAAGTCTCCGGGCTGGTTTTACGGTCTGGGGTTCTGGACTAGGGGGAATGCGGAGATTTGCCTGCTGGGAGTGAAAGGGCATCCCAGGCGTAGGTCTGCCCGTGTCCACCAGTTTATCATTTCTCCTCTGGAAGCGCACAGCAAGAAGCCGGACGAGACGAGGGAGAAGATCGTGGAATTGATGGGAGACCTTCCGAGGGTGGAACTGTTTGCAAGGCAGCGTGTCCCCGGCTGGGAAGCGTGGGGGAATGAGGTGGAGAGCAGTGTTGTCCTGGAACCGGAAGGAAGCGGAAGAGAGAAGAGCGGGGAGGTGGACTGACCATGGGAAGGCTTACGTTTCTGGATATCTGTTCGGGGATCGGCGGGTTCCGGCTGGGGCTGGAATGGGCCGGGCATAAGTGTATCGGGTATTGTGAGTATGATAAATTTGCAAGGGCTTCTTATGAGGCCATGTATGATACGGAGGGAGAATGGAAGGCGGAGGATGTGACGAAGCTGACGCCGGAAGAGATTCCTTATGCGGATGCGTGGTGCTTCGGGTTCCCCTGCTTTGAGGCCGGGACGCTGGTGATGACGGACCAGGGGTATAAATGTATTGAGGATATTCGGGAGGGAGACAGGGTGCTGACGCATAAGGGCCGGTTCCGTCCGGTGGTGAGGCCCATGAAGCATAGGGCCGGTGAGATTTATGAGCTGGATGTTTTCGGCGTGGAGAATCTAAGAGTGACCGGGGAGCATCCGTTTCTGGTAAAAGACGGGGATTCTGCCAAATGGAAAGCCGTACAGGAACTGGAGGCAGGTGATCTGATCGCGGTTCCGGTGAATAACAAGGCAGAGTTGCCAGAGTGGGACGGGATTACTTATGAGCGGCATGGGAAAGAATATAAGCTGGATAATCTTGATTTGAATAGCCCTGATTTCTGGTGGTTCGTGGGCTGTTACATGGGGGACGGCTGGTATCGTGTCACCAAGAGGAAGAATGCGCCTGATAATTACCGGGTGGTGGTTGCCTGCAACGAGGAAAAGCTGGAACGGCTGAAAAGGCATGTGGACGGAATGTTCCGTTACAGCGTGGCGAAGGAGCGGACAGCTTATAAGGTGCATTTTACGAATAAAGAGCTGACGGTGTTTTTGATGCGGTTTGGGAAAGGCGCGGGAGGAAAGCGGCTGACGGATGCGGTTTTCGATCTGCCGGAGGATCTGCTGCGGGCGTTTCTGGAAGGGTATTTTGAGACGGACGGGTGCATTGTGGGAAAGTATCGTCAGGCATCCACGATTTCCAGGGAGCTTGCTTATGGAATCCGGGACTGTGTGCATAAGGCGTACCGTATGCCCTGTGCGGTTTACAGAAATAAGAGGCCGGAGACCTGCGTGATCGAGGGCAGGACGGTACGGCAGCATGATTTTTATACGGTGAGGTTCAAGGAAGGGCGGTCTGAAAGGGACGGCTCTTTTTTCATGGACGGATATGTCTGGTGCCGTTTCAGGGGCAGCAGGAAGGTCCCGTTTGACGGATATGTCTACAACATGGAGGTGGAAGATGACAATTCATACACAGCAGGAGGGCTGGCAGCCCACAACTGCCAGGATATCTCCATCGCAGGAAAGCAGAGAGGGCTTAGAGGAAAAAGAAGTGGAATCTATTACAGCATTATTGACCTCATCAAAGGCAAAGAGGAAAGTGATAAGCCCACATACCTACTTGTTGAGAACGTTAAGAACCTGTTATCAGTCAATGCAGGATTCGATTTTGCCGCCGTTCTCTCTGAAATGGACGAGGCAGGGTATGACGTGCGGTGGCAGGTGCTTAATTCTAAAGACTTCGGAGTCCCGCAGAACCGGGAGAGGGTATTCCTTATCGCAGTTCTTAGAAGCAGAGGCGGACGGGAAATATTACCTGTCACCGGAGAAGACGGCGGAGCTCTTAAAGAGGTTATAGGCGGGATGCAGGGATACCGGGTGTATGACCCGTCCGGGGTTTCGGTGAGTATCGGGGCGAATGGCGGCGGCATGGGCGCGAAGACCGGGCTGTACTGCGTGGGGAATGTGAACCCCAGCGGGAGGGGGATGAACGGATGTGTCTATGACGCAAAGGGGCTTGCGCCGGCTGTCACTACAAACAAGGGGCAGGGGAGCAAGGTGTTTGTGGACCAGACGCTGAACCATCCGAAGGTCACGGAGACCGCGCGGTGCCTGGTGGCATGTTATACCGGCAGGCTGATCAACTGGCGGGCGGTCAATTCCGGGGTATTGGAGACGGAAGGAGCAGAGCCGGGAGATGGGGACGCCGGTGTGCCGGAAGCCAGGGCGGTGCTGACGCCGGGCCGGGTGGAGAAGCGGCAGAACGGCAGGCGTATGAAGGAGGCCGGGGAGCCGATGTTCACGCTGACGGCGCAGGACCAGCATGGGGTTTATCTGACAGAAGAAGAGTCCGGGGATGCGGAGACGGCGCTGCCGGTGAGGAACGGCACGAAGCAGGGGTATGACCTGGCTTATCCGGGGGACGGCGTGTGCCTGTCGTATCCGAAGAGTGAATCCCGGCGGGGTCGTGTTGGAAAGGGCTGTTCGCAGACGCTGGATACGGGGTGCATGATGGGGACGGTGACGAAGTGCGGGAAGATACGGCGGCTGACGCCCCGTGAGTGTTTCCGCCTGCAGGGGTTCCCGGATGAGCTGTATGAGCGGGCGGCGGCTGTCAATTCGGAGACACAGCTTTACAAGCAGGCCGGGAATGCGGTCACGGCGACGGTGGCTTATGCGGTCGCCATGGCACTGCCGGAGAGCCGGGAGCTTCTGGCGCAGATGGAGGCTGTGTGGGAAGAGTTCGGGGATTCCGTGCGGGAGGCTGAATGGAATGGCGCTGATGGCTTTGTGCCGGGGACGGCATGGGAAGACTTTGGAGATTCTGCGGAGGAAATAGAGCAGGAAGGCTTTGAAGATTGTTTGTGTGAATCAGCATATGAAGGTTTTAAGGACATGGAGAAGGAAATTTTTGCAGGAAAGGTTCTTGGAGATTCCGGGACGGGGCCTGATGAGGATTTTGATTTTCTGAATTAAAAAGACTGTGCGTGAGCCGGTACGGAGGGAGGTGAGTGCGGTGGCGCAGAGAGGGCGGAAGCCGAAGCCTACGGCGATGAAGGTGCTGGAGGGGAACCCTGGGAAGCGGGGGCTGAATGCCGGGGAGCCGAAGCCGGAGAAGAAGGCTCCGAGATGCCCGGCGTGGCTGGAAGCGGAGGCGAAGAAGGAATGGAAGCGGATGGCGAAGCAGATGGAGCGGCTTGGGATTCTGACGGAGATTGACATGGCGGCTTTTGCGGGATACTGCCAAGCGTATGCCAGGTGGAAGGAAGCGGAGGAATATATTTCAGAGCATGGGGCGATCATGGAGACGCCTTCGGGGTACTGCCAGCAGGTCCCGCAGGTGTCCATTGCGCAGACTTACCTGAAAATCATGAACCGGTTCTGTGAGCAGTTCGGGCTTACGCCTTCTTCCCGGAGCCGGATCGTGGTGGATGCCGGGGAGGATAAGGAGAGCGACGCCATGGAGCTCCTGTTGTTCAAGGGAGGCGGTGGATAGTGTTTGACGAGGCGAAGGCGCAGAGGGCGGTGGAGTTTATCCGCTGCCTGAAACATACGAAGGGGAGATGGCGGGGGCAGGCCTTTGACCTGCTGCCGTGGCAGGAGACGATCATCAGGGACGTGTTCGGGACGGTGAAGGAGGACGGGTTCCGGCAGTATAATACGGCCTATGTGGAGATCCCGAAGAAGAACGGGAAGTCGGAGCTGGCGGCAGGGGTGGCGCTTTACATGACCTGCGGGGACAATGAGTGGGGCGCGGAGGTTTACGGCTGTGCTTCTGACCGGCAGCAGGCTTCCATTGTGTTTGACGTGGCGGTGGACATGGTGGACCAGTGCCCGGCGTTAAAGAAGAGGATCAAGCCGGTGATGTCGGTGAAGCGGCTGGTGTATAAGCCCACGAACAGTTTTTACCAAGTGCTTTCTGCGGAGGCTTATACGAAGCATGGGCTGAATGTCCATGCGGTGATCTTTGACGAGCTGCACAGCCAGCCGAACCGGGAGCTGTTCGACGTTATGACGAAGGGTTCCGGGGATGCCAGGACACAGCCTTTGTTCTTCCTGATCACTACGGCGGGGACGGACCGGCATTCTGTCTGTTTTGAACAGCATCAGAAAGCGGAGGACATTTTGTGCGGGAGGAAGATAGACCTGACGTTCTATCCGGTGATTTACGGGGCTTCTGACGATGCGGACTGGACTTCGGAAGAAGTGTGGCATCAGGCGAACCCGTCCCTGGGGCATACGATTGACATTGGTAAGGTGCGGAATGCGTGTATGAGTGCCAGGGACAATCCGGCAGAGGAAAATATTTTCCGGCAGCTTCGGCTGAACCAGTGGGTGAAGCAGTCCACACGGTGGATGCAGATGGAGAAGTGGGATGCCTGTGCTTTCCCGGTGGACGAGGGGGAGCTTCTGGGGCGGGAGTGTTACGGTGGGCTGGATCTGTCCAGTTCTATTGATATCACGGCTTTTATGTTGGTGTTTCCGCCCAGGGACGATACGGAGAAATATGTGTTCCTGCCGTATTTCTGGATACCGGAGGAAAACATGATGCGTAGGGTGCGGCGTGACCATGTGCCGTATGACGTGTGGGAGAAGCAGGGGGTTCTGGAGACTACGGAAGGGGATGTGATCCATTATGGGTTCATTGAGAATTTCATAGACAATCTGGGGAAGAAATTTCGCATAAAGGAGATTGCCTTTGACCGGTGGGGAGCGGTGCAGATGGTACAGAACCTGGAGGGGCTTGGTTTTACGGTGGTTCCGTTCGGTCAGGGCTTCAAGGATATGTCGCCGCCGTCCAAGAGGCTGATGGAGCTGGTGCTGGAGAAGAATATCGCGCACGGAGGGCATCCGGTCCTTAGGTGGATGATGGATAATATTTTTATCCGGACGGACCCGGCAGGGAACATCAAGCCGGATAAGGAGAAGTCCACGGAGAAGATTGACGGTGCGGTGGCGGCAATCATGGCGCTTGACCGGGCGATTAGGCATGGCGGAAGTACGGGAAGCGTGTATGACGAGAGGGGAATTTTGAGCTTTTAGCCTGATGGGACTGAAAAATTAAAAAATCTTTTGATTATGGGGTTGACTCTCACACTATGGTATACTCTAAAGTATGATTGAGCTCAGGAAGACACATATATGTGAGGTGGAACGAATGTTAAGGATAGGAGATTTTTCAAAACTGTCAAGGATTAGTATCCGTATGCTCCGGCATTATGATGAAATAGGAATCCTTCACCCGGAATGCGTGGACGATTTTACAGGATACCGCTATTACAGCGAGTCCCAGCTTTCTCTGGCCGGAAAGATACAGGCATTAAAAAGCCTGGGCTTCGGGCTTTCCATGATAAAAGAAATACTGGGCAAATATGAGGATGTACAGGAAATGGAGCGGTTCCTGATTTTGAAACGGAAGGAGCTGGAAGGGGAAGCCAGAGAGATACGGCAGAAGCTGCAGTTTCTTGACAGTACATTGAAATGGATGAGAAAGGATGGTAACCTTATGGATTATAATGTGACATTAAAAACATTACCGGAGCGGTACGTTGCAAGTGTGCGGCAGGTGATCCCTGCTTATGACCAGGAAGGGCTGTTATGGGAGATTATGTGCCGGGAACTGGAAGGACAGAATGTGCAGCAGGCAGCGCCGTGTTATGGGATGGCGATTTTCCACGATGAAGGGCATAAGGAGCATGACCCGGATGTGGAGATTCAGAGTACGGTTGTGGGAACATATCAGGATACGGAGCATGTGAAATTTAAGACCGTGCCGCCTATTCAGATTGCGTCTGCCACATATAAGGGCGGTTATGACCAGATTTCGAGGGTGAATGCGGCTGTTGCAAACTGGGTGGTTGAGAATGGGTATGATTTTAACGGGAAGTCATTCTGTATCTACCATGTAAGCCCCAGTGACACATCTGACCCGGAGGAAATGGTCACGGAAGTCTGTTTTCCGGTAAAAAAGAAATAGCAGTGTGTTGATTTGGACATATAGGGGGGCGTCTCTTCGGAGGCGCTTCTTTTTTGCTGATTTTTAGGAGGCGTGTATGAAACTGGCATCTATTTTAGGTATCCGGGGTGCGAGGGATAAGCCGAGGGACAGTTACGGGGGTACGGCTTATTCCTTTTTGTTTGGGCGGAGCAGCAGCGGGAAGGTCGTGAATGAGCGGACGGCCATGCAGACCACGGCGGTCTATTCCTGTGTGCGGATTCTGTCGGAGGCGATTGCTTCCCTGCCGGTGCATTTGTACCGGTATGCGGGGAGGGGGAAGGTGCGGGTGTATGACCATCCTTTGTATTATCTCCTGCATGACGAGCCGAACCCGGAGATGACTTCTTTTGTGTTCCGGGAGACGCTTATGAGCCATCTTTTGATCTGGGGGAATGCCTATGCGCAGATCATACGGGACGGCAGGGGCCGGGTGCTTGGGCTGTACCCGCTGCTGCCGGACAAGGTGGAGGTTGACCGGGACGGTAAGGGGGAGCTTTATTATGTCTATAACCGGTACAGTGACGAGAACCCGAACTTTGGGGAGTACGGCAGGGTGTATCTTGCACCGGAGGATGTGCTGCATATCCCCGGGCTTGGGTTTGACGGGCTGGTGGGGTATTCTCCCATTGCCATGGCGAAGAATGCGGTGGGGATGACGCTGGCCTGTGAGGAATACGGGGCGGGGTTCTTTGAGAACGGGGCCACGCCTGGCGGTGTATTGGAGCATCCGGGGGTGTTGAAGGACCCGGCGAAGGTGCGGGAGAGCTGGCACGCTGTCTACGGGGGCTCTAAGAATGCGGGGAAGGTTGCCGTTCTGGAAGAGGGCATGAAGTACCAGCAGATCGGGATTCCGCCGGAGGAAGCGCAGTTTCTGGAGACCAGGAAGTTCCAGGTGGACGAGATTGCCAGGCTGTACCGGATTCCGCCGCATATGGTTGGGGATCTGGATAAGAGCAGTTTTTCCAACATTGAGCAGCAGTCGCTGGAGTTTGTGAAGTATACGCTGGACCCATGGGTGATCCGGTGGGAGCAGTCTTTACAGAAAGCCTTATTGCTGCCCCAGGAGAAGCGGGAGTATTTTGTGAAGCTGAACGTGGACGGGCTTCTGCGGGGGGATTACCAGAGCCGTATGACCGGGTATTCTGTGGGGCGGCAGAATGGGTGGCTGTCTGCGAATGATATCAGGGAGATGGAGGACATGAACCCGATCCCTGCGGAGGAAGGAGGGGACTTGTACCTGGTGAACGGGAATCTGTGCAAGCTGGAAGATGCAGGGCTGTTTGCGGGAAAGAACCTGCAGGAGCCAGAGACGACGGACGGGAGGATGTCCCGGCAGGGCTATCCCGGACAGGGGCAGTGAGGCATGGGAACATGAAAGCATAAAGGTATAAAGGCATAAAAGCAGAATAAAGGCGTTTTGGAAGCTGACAGGCGGAGATATCTGACGGCTTTTTTTGTGCGCTGATTTATGGGGATTGGCGGGAAGTATTGGAAGAATCGGAAAGTGAGGTGCAGGGATGAAGCGGAAGTTTTGGAACTGGATACGGAATGAGACAGACGGGGAGAGGACCCTGGTTTTAAACGGGGAGATTTCGGATGAGACCTGGTACGGGGACGAGGTGACGCCGGCGCTGTTCCGGAAGGAGCTGAATGCAGGGACGGGAGATATTACGGTCTGGATTAATTCTCCGGGCGGGGATGTGTTTGCGGCGGCGCGGATTTATAACATGCTGATGGAGTATAAGGGGGATGTGCGGGTGAAGGTGGACGCTCTGGCGGCTTCGGCGGCGTCTGTGATCGCCATGGCGGGGACGGAGGTTCTGATGTCTCCGGTGGGCATGATGATGATCCACAATCCCATGACGATTGCCATTGGGGACAGTAAGGAGATGCAGAGGGCGGGGGAGATGCTGGACGAGGTGAAGGAGAGTATCATGAACGCCTATGAGATCAAGACGGGCATGAGCCGGGCCAGGATTTCCCATCTGATGGATGCGGAGAGCTGGTTTAACGCAAGGAAGGCGGTGGAGCTTGGGTTTGCGGACGGGGTTCTGCGTGGGGACGGTACGGAGGATAAAGCTAGGGGCGGGGAGCCGGAGGGCGTGATGTTTTCGCGCATGGCGGTGACTAATTCGCTGCTGTCTAAGCTGATACCGGAGCATAAGGAAACGGAGAAGAAAGTTCCGGTGGAGCAGTTGGAGAAGCGGTTACAGTTGTTATCACATTAAATTTATGGAGGTATGAAGATGAAGAAGATTTTGGAGTTGAGGGAGAAACGTGCGAAGGCATGGGAGGCGGCGAAGGCTTTTCTGGACAGTAAGAGGGGCGAGGACGGCCTTTTGTCGGCGGAGGATACGGCTGCTTATGAGAGGATGGAGCAGGAGGTTATGGATCTGGGGAAGGAGATTGAGAGGCTGGAACGGCAGGCGGCGATTGATGCGGAGCTGAACAGGCCTACTTCGGAGCCGATTGTGAATAAGCCGAACAATGACCCGGAGGGGGACGGGAAGAAGGGGAGGGCTTCGGATAAGTACCGGAGGACTTTCTGGAATGCCATGCGGCGGAAGAGTTTTTATGATGTGGAGAATGCCCTGCAGGTGGGGACGGATTCGGAGGGCGGGTATCTGGTGCCGGACGAGTTTGAGCATACGCTGGTGGAGGCTCTGGAGGAAGAGAATTTTTTCCGGGGGATCGCTACGGTGATCCAGACTTCCAGCGGGGACCGGAAGATCCCGGTGGTTGCCACGAAGGGGACGGCTTCCTGGATTGACGAGGAGGGGGCTTACCCGGAGTCGGATGATTCTTTCGGACAGGTTTCTATTGGGGCTTATAAGGTGGCTACGATGTTGAAGGTGTCGGATGAGCTTCTGAATGACAGTGTGTTTGACCTGGAGGAGTATATCTCTAAGGAGTTCGGGCGCAGGATTGGGACGAAGGAGGAAGAGGCGTTCTTTACCGGGGACGGGAAGGGGAAGCCTACGGGGATTTTTAATGCTGCGGGCGGGGCTTCTGACGGGGTGACTACGGCAGCGGCGAGTATTACGTTTGACGATGTGATGGATCTGTTTTATGCGTTGAAGTCGCCGTACCGGAGGAAGGCGGTCTGGGTGCTGAATGATACGACGGTGAAGGCTCTGCGGAAATTGAAGGACAATAACGGGAATTATATCTGGCAGCCGTCGGTGCAGGCGGGGCAGCCGGATATGATCCTGAACCGGCCTTATTATACTTCGGCTTATGTGCCGGAGGTGGCGGCCGGGGCGAAGGTGATGGCTTTCGGGGATTTCTCTTATTATTGGATCGCGGACCGGCAGGGGAGGTCTTTTAAGAGGCTGAATGAGCTGTTTGCGGCTAACGGGCAGGTGGGTTTCCTGGCGAGCCAGAGGGTGGACGGGAAGCTGATTCTCTCCGAAGCTGTGAAGACTATGGCGATCAAGGGGAGCAGCGCCGGGGCGTAAGGTTTCGGGGTGTTTTGGTTTTAAAGGCAGGAGGGATACGGGATGGCGGTTGTGACGCTGGAAGAGGCGAAGCGGTATCTCCGGGTGGACAGCGGGGACGAGGACGGGTTTATTTCCGGGCTGTTGGAGACTGGGGAGAGTATGTGCGCGGATATGGCGCGGATGGAAGCGGAAGAGCTGGAGGGGCATCTTCCTATGGCGCGGATTGCTGTTCTGTATGTCACTGCGTATCTGTATGAGCACAGGGAGCAGGCGGACCATGAGGAACTGGTACAGACGCTGCGCTCTCTGTTGTTCGGTATCAGGAGGGAAGTGTTCTGATGGCGGAGTGGAGCGGGGGCAGCGGCAGCAGGGACGGCGGCGGCTTCCGGAAGGGGTATCCTCTGGGGGAGTGGAAGGAGCGGATCACGATCCAGAGAAGTTCCCTGGGGAATGATAAGGCCGGGAACCATGTGCTGGTCTGGGAGGATTATTTCTGCTGTTCGGCTTTTGTGAACGGTCTTTCCGGGAAGGAGTATTGGGAGGCGGCGCAGGTGAACGCGCAGAGGGATATTTATTTCATTATCCGGTATTGTTCGGAGGTGGCCGGTATGGACACGGAGCATTACCGGGTTTTGTTTCGGGGGCAGGTTTATGATCTTGTGTTTATTGACAATGTGCGGTATCAGAACAGGATGTTGAAGCTGCGGGCTTCTTTGGTGAAGAGGTGATTGGGTGTCGGAGAATCAGAGGGTGTCTGTGGACCGGATGGCGGATGTCATTATGGAGGGGCTTACGGAGTATGCGGAGCTTGCCGCGGACGTGATGAAGGACTGTGTGAGGAAGGCCGGGGATACGGTGAAGCGGGAGGCAAAGGCGGGCGCGCCGGTGAAGACCGGGAGGTATAAGAAGAGCTGGGCGGTGAGGCGGCAGAGGGAGACTTCCAATGTTTTGGAGGTGGTGGTGCATAGCAGAGACCGGTATCAGCTTACCCATCTTCTGGAGAAGGGTCATGCGAAGCGGGGAGGCGGGCGGGTGAAGGCTGTCCCGCATATTGCCCCGGCGGAGGAAAAGGGTGTCCGGGAGCTGGAAGAGGGGATAAAAAGGGGGCTGTCTAAGTGAGCCATGAGGATGTGCTGAAAATGATGGAGGAACTGGGGCTTCCTTTTGCCTATGACCATTTTGTGGAAGGGGAGGCCCCGGAGCCGCCTTTTGCGGTGTTCCTTTATCCCAGGGCGGATAATTTTTCTGCGGACGGGGTGGCGTATTTTAAGAGGAATGCGCTGGATATTGAGGTGTATACGGACTTGAAGGACCCGGAGCTGGAGGAGGGCATAGAGGCGGTGCTGTTGAGGCATGGGATTTTCTATGGGAAGAGTGAGGTCTGGATTGAGTCGGAGCGGCTGTATGAGGTTTTGTATGAGATGGAGGTTTAGGGCGGATGAATAACAAGGTGAAGTTTAATATCTGTAATTGTCATTATGCGCTGCAGAGGGTGGCGGAGGACGGGGAGATGACGTTTGACGTGCCGGTGGCGATGCCTGGGGCGGTTTCGCTGGCACTGGACCCGAATGGGGAGCCGGAGTCGTTTTATGCGGACGGGATTGAGTATTATATTATTGCCAACAATATGGGGTATGACGGGGACCTGGAGCTGGCGCTGATCCCGGAGAGTTTCCGGACGGATGTGTTGAAGGAGGAAGCGGACGGGAATGAGGTGCTGGTGGAGAACGCCAATTCGGAGACGGGGGCTTTTGCGCTGCTGTTTGAGTTCGACGGGGATATCAGGAAGATCCGGCATGTGCTGTATAATTGTTCTGCCAGCAGGCCGAAGATTGAGGGAAAGACCAATGAGGAGAGCCGGGAGGTGCAGACGGAGACGCTGACGGTGAAGGCCAGGCCGCTGGCAAGCGGGTATGTGAAGGCGAAGACGGGGAATAAGACTTCGGCGGAGACTTATGAGGGGTGGTATAAGAGTGTGTATCTGCCGGTTCCGAAGACGGAGGCTGGCGGCGGTGTCGAGGAAGAGGGACAGGGTTGAAGGAGGCTGAAAGGGTATGAGTATTGTGAGGAAGGTCGGGATTGACGGGAAGGAGGTGCTGTTTAAGGCATCGGCGGCGATCCCGAGGATTTACCGGTTGAAGTTCCAGAGAGATATTTATAAGGATCTGCGGATTCTGGAGAAGAGTATTGGGGAGGGGGATGAGGAGCGTTCCAACTTGGATCTTTTTTCTTTGGAGATGTTTGAGAATATCGCTTATACGATGGCGAAACACGCAGACCCGGCTATCCCGGATGATGTGGAGGAATGGCTGGACGGGTTTAATACGTTTTCGATTTATCAGGTGCTGCCGGAGCTTATCAAGCTGTGGGGGCTGAATGTGAAGACGGATGCGGAGGCTAAAAAAAACTTCGGTCAACAGAGCGGGAGATGACTACGCCGCTGTTCCTGCTCCGGTGTGTGCAGCTTGGGATCTCTATGGCGGATATGGAGCTTTTGTCTATTGGGCTGGTGAATGATATGTTTGTGGAGAGCCGGAATGACGAGTGCAGGTATGCGGAGATTGGGACGCAGGAGGATATGGACCGGTTTTGAAATCTGATTGATATGGCGGCCTTTTTCTGCTATAATTTGGTGGTGGAAAAAGGCTGAAAAATATTAGCTGAAAAAATACAATGGTGATATATATGAATATTAAGGATTGGCATGTAAATATGCGAGAGGGATTTTCCGATAGAAACAATTTGATTTCGTTGAAAAAGACATTACAATATGACGATTTGGATTATCGGACAAGAGTAGAAATCCTAAACAAAACAGATGAAATATTTGTTGAGTATTTTAAGCAGGAGAATGTAAATTGGGGAATCATTAGAAATAGAAAAACTCATCCAGATTTCGGGTGTGATTTGCTAAAAGATGTATTCTGCATTCCCTATGTTGAAGCAGAAGAAATCAGTCAGGATGGAAGTTGGGAAGAAGTAGTAAATAATGTCATATTAAATCATCCTTATTTTGAAGTTTTTGACTTGCTGGAATATATTTCACACGAAACACAAGACATAACGCAAGGGGAATTACCATATGACAATTTGCCTTCTCCGGAGGAACGATATAATGAAGTATTCAAAAAGGAATACGTTGGATATCGTTTTATTAAAGGGAAAATAAGGAATATTACAGATGAGAATGAAATACAAGAAATAGTAAAGGCCTCTTTATCTCCATATGAAGAAGTAAATTTTCATTTAGATAAAGCAAGCGAAAGATTATCAGATAGAAAAAATCCAGATTATGAGAACTCAATTAAAGAGAGCATAAGTGCTGTTGAGGCAATGTGTGTTATTTTACTAGAAGAAAAAGGAGAATTGGGTACTCTGTTAAAAAAATTAGAAAAGGCAGGTATAAAGATACATCCGGCATTAAAAGAAGCTTTTTTAAAGCTGTACGGATATACAAGTGATGCCAAAGGCATTAGGCATGCAGGCAGTATAGGAGGTACAGAATCGACTTTTGAAGAAGCCAAGTTTATGTTAGTATCATGTAGCGCATTTATAAATTATTTAAAAGAAGTATCAATTAAAATCAAATAGTAACTTACATAGGCGTTTGTCGGAAATGGCAGACGCTTTTTTGTTGCATTTTTATGGGAGCCGGGGTGGCTCCTTTTTTCGTTGGAGAAAGGCGGGTGAGGGTTGTGGCATCCAGGATTCAGGGGATTACGGTGGAGATTGGCGGGGATACTACGAAGCTCTCCACGGCGCTTTCAAAGGTGAATAAGGAGATTCGGGACACGCAGGCGCAGTTGAAGGACGTGAACAAGCTGTTGAAGCTGGACCCAGGCAATGCGGAGCTGATGGCGCAGAAGCAGCGGCTTCTGGCCCAGGCTGTGGGGGAGACCAGGGAGAAGCTGGAGGCGTTGAGGCTGGCGGGGCAGCAGGCGAATGAGGCTCTGGCGAAGGGGGAGATTTCCCGGAGCCAGTATGATGCTTTGCAGAGGGAGATTGCGGAGACGGAGCAGGCCCTGTGGGACTTGGAGCGGCAGGCGGAGCAGGCTTCGGTGGCTTTGCAGAAGATTGGGGCCGCGGGGGAGAAGCTGCGGGATGTGGGTTCGGCGATTAAGGGGGCCGGGCGGAAGCTGATGCCGGTGACGGCGGCTGTGGGCGGGCTTTCCGCGGCTGCGGTGAAGGTGGCTTCTGATTTTGATTCTGCCATGAGCCAGGTGGCGGCGGTGTCCGGGGCGGCGGGGAAGGAGCTGGATGCCCTGCGGGACAAGGCCAGGGAGATGGGGAGTAAGACGAAGTTCTCCGCTTCGGAGGCGGCGGAGGCCATGAATTATATGGCTATGGCCGGGTGGAAGACCGGGGATATGCTGGAGGGGATTGAGGGAATCATGAACCTGGCGGCGGCTTCCGGGGAGGACCTGGCGACTACTTCGGATATTGTGACGGACGCTCTGACGGCTTTGGGGCTGTCGGCGGCGGATTCGGGGCATTTTGCGGATATTTTGGCGGCGGCGAGTTCTAATGCGAATACGAATGTTGCCATGATGGGGGAGACGTTTAAGTATTGTGCGCCGGTTGCAGGGGCTTTGGGATTCACGGCAGAGGATACGGCGGAAGCCATCGGGCTGATGGCGAATGCGGGCATCAAGTCTTCCCAGGCAGGCACAGCCATGAGGACCATGCTGACCAGCCTTACCGGGGAAGTGACCTTTGTGGGGGATGCCTTTGGGGAGCTGACGGTGCAGACGGTCAATGCGGACGGGAGTATGAGAAGCCTGGGGGATATCCTGGGAGACTGCCGGGCGGCGTTTTCGCAGATGTCGGAGGCGGAGAGGGCGGCCAATGCGGAGGCTCTGGTGGGGAAGAATGCCATGAGCGGATTCCTGGCGGTGATGAACGCGGCTCCGGGGGATATTGAGAAGCTGAACAGTGCCATTAATAACTGTGACGGTACGGCGGAGCGGATGGCCGAGACCATGCAGGACAATCTGGCGGGGCAGCTTACGATCTTGAAGAGCCAGTTGGAGGAGCTGGCAATTTCCATAGGGGAGATTTTGATGCCGTCTATCCGGCAGGTTGTCGGGTGGATTCAGGGGCTTGTGGACTGGCTGAACGGTCTGGACGAGGGGACGAAGAAGGTCATTGTGACGGTGGCTCTGGTGGCGGCGGCTCTGGGGCCGGTGCTGATTGTGGTCGGGAAAGTTGTCGGGGCTGTCGGGACGATTTTGACGGTGGTTCCGAAGGTTGCGGGGGCTGTTTCCGGGGTGATCGGGTTTGTGTCGGGGACGGTGGTTCCGGCGTTGTCGGCGGTGGTGGCGGCTATCGGGTGGGTTCCCATTGCTATTGCTGCGGTGATCGGGGCTGTGGTGCTGCTTTATAATAAGTGTGAGTGGTTCCGGGATGCGGTGGATGCGGTCTGGGCGCAGGTGAGGGACTTTTTTGTTTCTGCCTGGGAGGTTATCTGTTCGTTTTTTACGGAGACTATACCGGCGGCCTGGGAGGCGCTGGTTTCGTTTTTTGAGGGGATTCCGGCCTGGTGGTCGGGGCTTTGGCAGTCGGTGGGGGATTTCTTCGGGAGTGTCTGGACGGGCATGATGGAGAATCCGGTGCTGGCCGGGATTGTGGATATGATCCGCTCTTTGTGGGAGAATCTTTCTGTTACGTTGCAGGGGATCTGGTCTGGGATTCAGGCTGCGGCTTCGGGGGCCTGGGAGTTGATTAAGAATGTGGTGCTGGGGCCGGTTCTGCTGCTGATTGACTTGGTGACGGGGAATTTTACGAAGCTGAAAGAGGATGCGCTGCATATCTGGACGAATATCCAGCAGGCGGCTTCTGCTATCTGGACGGGGATTGGGCAGATGGTTGGCTCTGCGGTGCAGGGGCTGGTGAACCATGTGTCTATTCTGCTGTCGGGGCTTCAGGATTTTATGGGGAATTTGTGGTCTGTGGTGTCTTCGGCGGCGGTTGTTGCCTGGAACGGGTTGAAAAATCTGGTGGTTTCCGTGGCGGGGGATTTGAGGCAGTCGGCGGTGGAGGCTTTCCGGGGGATGGTGTCGGGGATTGGTTCGGCGCTGGCTTCTCTGGGGAGTGTGGTGCAGAATGGGTTCCAGTCGGCCATTGGGTTTATTACGTCTCTGCCGGGGCGGGCTTTGCAGTGGGGGATGGATTTTATCAACGGGATTGCGGAGGGTATCCGCAGTGCCATAGGGAATGTGGTGAGCGCGGTGTCTGACGTGGCGGATAAGATACGTTCTTTCCTGCATTTTTCTGTGCCGGACGAGGGGCCTTTGACGGATTATGAGAGCTGGATGCCGGATTTTATGGGCGGTCTGGCGAGAGGGATTGAGAGGAGCCGGGGGCTGGTGCGGAAAGCCGTGGAGGGTGTGGCCGGGGATATGGTGGTGAGCCCGAAGCTGGCGGATATGCAGGCGGTCCAGGCGCAGGGGGCTTCTCTGGAGGCTGTGCGGCAGATGGTTTCGGGGCTGCGGGAGATGTTTGCGGGGATGCAGAGCGGGGAGAATTTTGGGACGATCTGTATTCCAGTGTATGTGGGCGGCACGCTGCTGGATGAGGTGGTAGTGGACGCGCAGGCGAGGCAGAATCTTAGGTCGGGAGGGAGATAGGGATGGCGTTTGTACAGTATCTGGTGTTTGACGGTGTTCTGCTCCCTCTGCCGGATTCTTATGAGGTGCAGATGGTTGACGTGGAGGCGGATTCGGGCGGGGAGACGGAGGCGGGGACTACCCAGAGGGATGTGGTTAGGCTGGGGGTGGTATCTATTGCGGTGAGTTTTTCGGTTTCCCCAAAGTGGCTGAAAGTGCTGACGGGGTTTAAGCAGAGGGAGAAGATTTCTGTGGGGTATTTTGATACGGAGTTGTTGGAGATGAAGGAGGCGGAGATGTTTGTTGAGGGGTATAAGGCGGTGCTGGTGAAGGATACGTCTTTTAAGGGGCTTTGGAAGGTGAGTTTTACGTTGAGGGAATTTTAAGAAAATAGAGAGTGATTTTTAGCGGGATATCCTGTATAATGGGAAGCATGGATCAGAATTTGGTGAGGAAAAATGTATGATTAGAATAAGACCATATAAAGCTTTGGATGCAGATACGATATTATCGTGGTGCCAGGATGAAAAAGCATTTTATCAATGGACAGCAGGTATACTTGGTAATTATCCTATAACACAAAATGAATTTTGTTTTGTTGAATCTCTAATGCCGTTTACTGCATTTGATGAAACGGGAATTATTGGCTTTTTTACACTAAGGAATCCTGATGGATCACTGGATGAATTGCGCTTTGGCTTTGTTATCGTTAATCCTCAAAAGAGAGGAAAAGGCTATGGAAAAGCTATGCTCCGGTTAGGTCTGAAATTTGTATTTGAAATATATGGGGCAAAAAAAGTATCATTGGGCGTTTTTGAGAATAATCTTCCGGCTTATTATTGTTATAAAGCAGTCGGTTTTAGCGATGTAGTTCTTGATACAACAGAAAAATATTGTATTCTGGGTGAAGAATGGAAGTGCAAAGAATTGATTATGGAAAAATAGATAAATGTCCGTTTGGCTTTGAATAGACCAAACGCGGCAGTGAAAGGCAAGGGTGTTATTATGTCGATGGATACAGCAGAAGCATTTGAATTGCTGTTTGATAAAAATAATAAGACGGCATACAGGGCATTACAGGAATTGCAGAAAGAAAGCGTGGAAACGGACAAGGTCTATCCTTATATGGACAGGCTGGGTGATATGCTTGACAGTGACAATTCCTATATCCGTACCAGGGGGCTTACGCTGATTGCCTATAATGCGAGATGGGATAAGGATAATAAGATTGATGAGATTATTGACGGATATTTGAAGCATATAACAGACGTGAAGCCGATCACGGCAAGACAGTGTATAAAGCTGCTGCCCATGATCGCGAAGGATAAGCCGGAGTTGAGAAATGATATTTGTTCGGCGCTGGAGAGGGCGGATATATCTTTTTATGATGACAGTATGCAGCCGCTTGTTTATAAGGATATTCAAAAGGCGTTGAAGGAGATACAGAAGTTATAGGAAGGGATAGATTTTGGTTTTTAGCGGGAGTTTATCCTGCTGGAAATATAAACAGCAAAGATAAAAACGCAACGTGCATCTTTTGGATGTGCCAGAGCCGGTAGGTAGCCCGGCCGTCCTGATGGTATCAGGGTAAGTAACCTGCCCTCCTGGGTTGTCCGTTCTTTGTTCATAACACATTTTAAGGAGGGATTCGTTATGGACAGAGGAAAGGCAGGCTTGACGGTATTTTTTGAGGGGCCGTTCTGGGTTGGCGTGTTTGAGCGTGTCGAGGACGGGAAACTTTCGGTATGCCGGGTGGTTTTTGGGAGTGAACCCAGGGACTATGAGGTTTGGGAGTTTGTCCTTAAAAATTATTACAGCTTGAAGTTTAGTCCGGCTGCCCCGGTGGCTGTGAGGGACGGAAAAGTGAACCCGAAGCGGAGGCAGAGGGAGGCCGGGAAGCAGACCATGCAGGCAGGGATAGGCACGAAGTCCCAGCAGGCGTTACAGTTGCAGAGGGAAGAGAGGAAGACGGAGCGCAGGCAGGTCGGCAGGGAGCAGAAGGAGGCCGAGAAGCAGCGGATGTTTGAGCTGAAACAGCAGAAGCGGAAGGAGAAGCACAGGGGCAGGTAGGCTTTTGTGTTTCGGGTATGGTTGTATCAATGGGCATCAGTCGGGAGCTTTTGGTGGGATGTTCTGTATAATGGTGGCAAGGAGCCGAAAACGGTTATTATGAAAGGAGCGCATTATGGAAGAATTAAAATCTATTATGGAGAAGTTCGCTGCATCGGGGTGGGATTTGATATCTGTTCCGGCACAGCAATGGTTAGACGGGAAATTTGACAGGGAAGCATTCATATCAGCGATCAAGCAGGCGGATAGGGAATGCGGGAGCTGCGGCTGTGAGATGGACCCGCTTTATAAAAGGGCTCTGGAATTGATCTAAAGGTATTTTCGATACGTTTTTGTTGGAGATAGCGGGCCTTTGGCGGATGAGACATAGGAAAGGGGTGGCGTGTAATGAGCGATCTAATGGAATTTGGGAGCAGAGATGAGTTTAGAAAATGGCTCTGTGATAACTGTCTTTCAAGTGCCGGTATTTGGGTTTTGTTTGGCAAGGCTGGCGGACCGAAAACAATAAAGGCGGGAGAAGCGCTGGAAGAAGCACTCTGCTTTGGATGGATTGACGGCCAGATGGAAAAGATTGACGAGAAAACTTATAAAAAGTATTTTTCGATGCGCAGGGAGAATAGCAAGTGGTCGGACAAGAACAAGGAATTAGCCAAAAGGCTTGAAGAGCAGGGGCGTATGACTGATCATGGCAGAAAGAAAATAGAGGATGCCAAAAAGAATGGCCAATGGGATGCGGTAAATCCGCTGGCGGTTATTACGGAAGAGCAGATTGCGCGGCTTTCTGCGATATTGGAAAGCTATGAGCCAGCCTACACAAATTTTCAGGCGATGTCTTTATCTGTGAAGAAGACTTATACACGGGCGTTTTTTGACGCAAAGACGGATGCCGGACGGGAAAAGCGGATTGCGTGGATGGTGGATAGACTTAATAAAAATCTAAAACCTATGTAGTCGGTACATGTGCTTATTGATAGAATGTGTTTTGAAAGATTCTTATTTTTTAAGGAGATTATGATTGTTTTTAGGGAAGGCATCAGTCTGAAAGGGCTGGTGCTTTTTGCGTGGAAGGGGGTGTTTTCATGTATCCGGTGAGTGAGGCGTTCCTGCGGGCGGTGCAGGAGAATACCCGGAGGTATTACTGGACGGGGAGGATCACTACGAAGGGCGGGGCGGTCTATCCGTTCGGGTATGAGGATATTGTGAAGGGGAGCGGGTATATTTTCGCCCAGTGTTGCGGGAGCGCGGAGATTGAGCTGGGGACGGTGTATGCGGCGGAGATGGGCGTTACGTTGTTTTCACAGGTGGATCGGTATACGCTGGACGGGGCGAAGGTGGAGCTTTTCTATCATCTGCGGGTGGAGGGCGGTGGGTTTGAGGAAGTGCCGATGGGGATTTTTGAGGTGAGCGAGGCGAACCGGAGGTTGCACTGCCTGGAACTGAAAGCCTATGATTATATGCTGCGGTTTGAGAAGAGTTTTAACGGGTTTGAGTCTGTGGGGAATGCCTGGGCTTTTCTGGAGCTGTGCTGTAAGGCCTGCGGTGTGGAGATCGAGAATACGCAGGGGGAGATTGAGGGGATGCCCAACGGGAGGGAGCTGCTTTCGATCTACCCGGAGAATGATATTGGGACGTACCGGGACGTGCTGTTTTTTGTGGGGCAGGTGCTGGGCGGGTTTTTCTGTATCAACCGGCGGGGGAGGCTGGAGCTTCGGAAGTACGGGGCGGAGCCGGTGCTGGAGGTGCAGGGGAGGCACCGGTTTTCCAGCAGTTTTTCTGATTTTATTACCAGGTATACGGCGGTGAGTTCTACGAACCTGCGGACGCAGACGGCGGAGTATTATGGGCTGGAGGTGGACGACGGGCTGACCATGAATCTGGGGGTGAACCCGCTTTTGCAGTTTGGGCTGGAGGAGACCAGGAGGCAGTTGTGCGGGAATATATTGGCTGACCTGGCGGCGGTGAATTATGTGCCTTTTGATTCCAGTACCATAGGGAATCCGGCGCTGGATCTGGGGGATGTGCTGACGTTTACGGGCGGGCAGGCGGACGGGGAGCAGATGACTTGTATCACGTCTTTCCAGTGCAGGATTGGCGGGAGGCAGAGCCTGAAATGTGTGGGTAAGAATCCCAGGCTGGCCCAAGCGAAGTCTAAAAATGACAAGAATATTTCCGGGCTTTTGAACCAGATTGAGGCCGGGAAGGTGGGGATTCATACGTTTACCAATGCTTCTGCTTATGTGGTGGCGGAGGACAGGGTGCGGTGATCAGTATTGAGTTTGCGGCGAAGGAAGAGACCCATGTGCAGTTTTTCGGGCAGGTGGTTTTGGATGTGAGGGCGGCGCAGGTGGAGCGGAGGGCTTGTGCGTCCGGGAGTGTTGTGGTCCCGGTTCCTGTGGCGGGGGCTGGCGGAGGAACGGGCGGCGGAGTGGCTGTTGGTGCGGTTTCCGGTGACGGAGAAGAGGCCGGGAGTGCCGGGGATGATGGCGGAACCGGGGAAAGTACGGAGAATGTCACGGTGGAGGTGGAGCTTCCTGTCATTTGGACGGAGGACGGGCAGGCGGCTGTTTTTGTTACTTATGAGTTGAATGATTCAGAGATTCTGGCTCACCGGCCGGTGGAGACCTGGGGGAGCGGGAGGCATATTCTGTCTTTGTATTATCCGATTGATGGTCTTGTGCCGAATATTACCAATACGTTCAATGTGTATCTGCGGATGGAGGGCGGCACGGGGAAGATTGAGACGGGCGGGTGTATTGCTTCTATCAGCGGGCAGGGGATGGCCGCGGCGGCTGCCTGGGACGGTACGGTTACGGTAGAGGAACCTATGAGGCGGTTTGCTTTGGGCGGCGGCCTGGGGATGAAGGTGTTTGCCGGGGATATGGGGATTGAGACCATGGAGCTGGTGCAAAGGAGTTATGGGGACAGTATGGGGAAGGTATTGATCGGGGCTTTTGGGAAGCCTTTTGAGATTGGTTAGGAAGGAGTGGGCGTGTATGAAACTGAAAGGGACAATGGTTCTGGAACTGACGGATGGGGCCACGGGGGAGGTGGAGACGGTCACGGAGGAAAATATGGTGACGGAGGCGGTGAATGATATTCTGGGGATGAACCCCATGGGGGTGTTTTATTCGGAGGAACGGCTGGCGGATGTGTTGTCGTGGAATGATGTTTTGCTGCCGGTCTGCCCGAATATGGTAGGGGGGATTCTGCTTTTTTCCAAGGCGCTGGAGGAGGATGCGGGGCATATTTATGAGTTGTCGGACAATCTGCCGGTGGCTTATGCTTCCAATAATGTGAATACTACGGCGAATGCGGCCAGGGGGAGTCTGAACCAGACGGAGAGCAAGGTTTTGGAGGATGGGTATAAGTTTGTGTGGGAGTTTACGCCGAGCCAGGGGAACGGGACGATTGCGGCGGTGGCGCTGACCAGCGCCCAGGGCGGGCAGAACGGGTACGGGAGTCTGGTGGGGGACGCAAGTACATTCCTGCAGATTAAGAAGCTGGATATCGGGGATCTGGGGAAGGAGAGGCAGGTTGTGTTGTTTGAGGCGGTGGAGATGGATTTTGAGAGGGATCTGCTGTATTCGATTTGTTTTGAGGATTCCAGTGTGAGGGTGCGGAAGGTGAGGCTGCCGGTTTTTAGTGTGGGGCTGAATGAGAGGCTGGATGATTCTTCTTATAGGGTGCTGGAGGACCATGCGGTTTCGGTGGAGACGTTTTTGTTTCTGGGGAGTTATACGTTGTATGGGGAGTTTCTGGACGGGAAGGACGGGTATTGGTACGGGTTTTCCAATGAGGGCAATTCTTCCGGGAGTGCCAGGGTGCTTTGGGTGAGGATTTCCAAGGCGGTTTATTCGGTGACGGAAGGGGAGTGGACGCTTTCCAATGCGAAGCTGATGGCCGTTGGGGAGCGGGATATGAGCGGGAGTTATCCGGAGCGGAAGTGCCGGTGCTGTATGAGGAATGGGTATCTGTATGTGCCGGCCTATGACAAGAAGGGGATTTATAAGATTAATGTGGCGAATACGGCGGATGTGTCGCTGATTGCTTTTGGGTTTACGTCTAAGATGAAGCCGCTTTGTGAGTCGGGGACTTGTGAGTTGTTCCTGACTTTGGTTGGGGATTTGATTGTGGGCGGGGATTTTCAGGTGACGGTGGAGGATGTGGTTATCCATACCCAGGGGAGCGCGAGGCTGGGGAGCGCGGCTACGCCGCTGTTTCAGTATAAGCAGTTTCTGGTGGGGTGGGGAGGCAGTTATGGGAATGAGTACCGGCATATGTATCTGCTGACGCCTTATCTGGCTACGATCAATAATCTTTCTTCGGCGGTGGTGAAGGATGCGAATAAGACCATGAAGATTACTTATACGCTGACGGAGGCTGCGAGTGGGGAGGGGTGAGAAAGGTATGGAATGGCGGAGAATGATTGAGATAGGCGGGAACGGCATGGGACGGCAGGGATGAGCAGGGGATGGTTTGGGATATGGGAGAATGGTATGGAGTGCAGGGAAATGGGCTGAGGTGTGTGGGAATGGGATGAAATGTTAGGGAATGGTGTGCGGATATTGGGATTGGGAACAGGGCGGCGGCTTTTGGGAGCGGGCCGCTTTTTCCATAGAAAAATCAGAGAAAGCGAGGGATTTTGTATGAAGGAGTTTGTGAGTGTGATAGAGTGCGGGTTTGCGGCTATGGGCGGATACCTGGGCTGGGCCATGGGAGGGTTTGACGGTTTTCTGTATGCCCTGGTGGTGTTTGTGGCGGTGGATTATGTGACGGGGCTGATGGCCGCGGCGGTGGAGAAGAGGTTGTCTAGCGGCGTGGGGTTCCGGGGGATTTTTAAGAAGATTGTGATTTTTTGTCTGGTGGCGCTGGGGCATATTTTGGACACGCATATTATTCAGAACGGGAGCGCGGTGCGGACGGCGGTGATTTTCTTTTATCTGTCCAATGAGGGGATTTCGATTCTGGAGAATGCGGCCAGGATTGGGCTGCCGGTGCCGGAGAAGCTGAAAGGGGTTCTGGCGCAGTTGCGTGAGGAAAAGGGGAAGGAGTAGGAAAGTACGGAGGATAAGGGCGGGAAGTACAGAGGGAGATATTTTTTAGGGTTTTTGTGAGCGGGCATCAGTGTGAAAGCTGGTGCCTTTTTTCGTGCAGTGAATTGGAGAATGTTCCGGGCAGGGAACGGGAGAAGGAGAGTGATTTTGTATGAAGCTGATTCAGAAGTTTTTAACGGAGTCCGGGTGTTACCGGGCGGGGAGGAAGATTGCGGTGAAGGGGCTGATGATCCATTCGGTGGGGTGTCCACAGCCGAAGGCTTCTGTGTTTATGAAGAATTGGGATAAGGCGGATGCGGGGGCTTGTGTCCATGCTATTGTGGAACCGGGAGGGGATGTGTACCAGCTTCTGCCTTGGGATTATAGGGGATGGCACTGCGGCGGCGACGGGAACGGGACGCATATTGGGGTGGAGATGACGGAGCCTGCCACGATCCGGTATACGGGCGGTTCGGCCTGGACGGAGACCGGGGACGGGAGAGGCACGAGGGATCATGTGCTTGCCGCTTATGGGTATGCGGTGGAGCTGTTTGCTTATCTGTGCCAGATGTTTGGGCTGGACCCTCTGGCGGACGGGGTTGTGGTTTCCCATTCCGAGGGGCATAGGAGGGGGATTGCAAGCAATCACGGGGACGTGGAGCATATCTGGAAGCGGTTTGGGCTGTCTATGGGGCAGTTTCGGAAGGATATCAGGGCGGCTATGGACGGTGCGGAGACTGGGAATGACAGCGGCGGGGACGGCGGTTCTGGCGCGGGTGTTTCCGGGCTTACAAGGATTATGGGGAAGGCTGCGGCGACGGCGGAGCAGATGCGGGAGTATGTGAAGCGGAAGAATTCTGATGCGGCGCAGTCGGTCCTGGATATGGTGCCGCTGTATCTGTCCGAGGGGGAGGCGGAAGGCGTGAGGGGTGACGTGGCTTTTGCCCAGTCCTGCCTGGAGACGGGGAATTTTATGTTTTCCGGTTCGGCGGTGACGTTGGAGCAGAATAATTTTGCCGGTATGGGCGTGACGCAGAACGGCAGGAAGGGGCTGTCTTTTGATACGGCACAGCTTGGGATACGGTGCCAGATTCAGCATTTGAAAGCCTATGCCTGTACGGAGGCTCTGGTGAATGAAAATATAGACCCGCGCTTCAAGTATGTTGTAAGGGGCTGTGCGTCTTATGTGGAGTGGCTGGGTATCCGGGAGAATCCCCAGGGGAAAGGCTGGGCTGCGGGGGCCGGGTATGGGGAGAAGATTCTGTCTATCTTGAAAGAGATTGCCGGGGAGGCCGGGAGTGCCGGGGACGGTGCGGACAGCCCGGACAATCCGGTACAGCCCATGTCCGGGTATGTAAAGGTGTTCTATAAGGGCAGGGACGGCGTGAATGTGCGGACTGCCCCCTGCATGGGGGACAACGTGGACCAGGTGGTGTATGAGGGGATCTATACGGTGACGGGCATCAGCCTGGATAAGCGGTGGTACAGGCTGAAATCGGGGCTTTTTATCACGGCGGATGCGGAGTATGTGATGTTCATGGAGAGGCTGCCGGGGAAGTCTTCCTATCTGGTGCGGGTGGATATCCCGGACCTGAATATCCGTAAGGGGCCGGGGACGGATTTTGCCCGGACGGGGCTGTTTACGGGTGCGGGCACGTTTACCATCGTGGAGGAAGCGGACGGGAAAGGAGCCGGGAAGTGGGGGCTTTTGAAGTCATATAAGCGGGAGCGTAACGGGTGGATTTCGCTGGATTTTGTTACGAGGCTGTAAGGGCGTTTTTGCGGACGGGGCAGGGATGCCTTCTTTTTGTCCTGATGTATGGGGCTGCCGGAGGCGGGTTTTTGTTGAGGGCCTTTGTGCGGCGCGTCAGCCGGGGATTCCCCGGCGGTACATACCATGCCGTTGGTATGAATTTTGGAAAGGAAAGGTAAGGGATTATGACGGCAAAGGAATTGGACGCGCTGAAAGGTGTGGATGTGAGGACCGTGGAGAAAGAGGCGCTTGTGGATATCCGGGAGGTAGAGGTTGACAGGAGCCTGTCTTTGGAGGAAAGGAAGAGGGCCTATCTGGAAGCGGTGGGGAATCCTTATGCGGTACGGGTAGGGGATATGAAGGTCAGGGTACGGTTTGCGGAGGACGGGGCCTCTTTTGAAGAGGCTTTTGAAAATATGCTGCGGAATGTTTAAAATAACAGTGGATTTTTTTAGGCGGAGGCGCTATGATTGTCTTAGGGACAAGTTAGTGCATCCGCCTTTTTGATTTTGCAGGTGATTCTGGCAGAAAACGAAAGGAGCGGGAGCACATGAAAAACAAACAATTCAAGAAGATCTATCATGCCGCCATCTATGTCCGGTTATCAAAGGAGGATGGCGATGTTGCGGGCGCGTCTAAGGCGGAGAGCAACAGCATTTCTAATCAGAGAGAGTTAATCAGAGATTTCCTGAAAGACAAAAAGGATATTGTGGTGGTGTCGGAACGGGTGGACGACGGGTACAGCGGTTCCAGTTTTGAGCGGCCTTCTTTCAAGCTGATGATGGAGGATATCAAGAAGGGCGTTGTGGACTGCGTAGTGGTCAAGGATCTGTCCAGGTTCGGACGGGAGTATATTGATTCCGGCAGGTATATTGAGCGGCTGTTCCCGGCTATGGGGGTGCGTTTTATTGCGGTGAATGACCATTACGACAGTTTGAAAGGGGACGGCCAAGGGGACGAGATTCTGGTTCCTTTTAAGAATTTGATTAATGATGCTTACTGCCGGGATATTTCGGTGAAGATTCGGAGTCATCTGGAAGTGAAGCGGAAGAACGGGGAGTTTATCGGCGCTTTTGCACCTTATGGCTATCAGAAGGACGGGGAGGACCATCACAGGCTTGTGGTTGATACTTATGCGGCCAGGGTGGTGCAGGATATTTTCCGTATGAAGCTGCACGGCATGAGCCAGGATGCCATTGCCGGGAAGCTGAACTGGGACGGCATTCTTTCTCCGATGGATTATAAGAATAGCATGGGTGTCAATTTCCGGACGGCGTTTAGGGTGAAGGCGGTGTCCGGGTGGAGTCCGGTGGCGGTGAGGCGTATTCTGGAAAATGAGGTCTATATCGGGAATCTGGTGCAGGGGCGGCAGTCCACGCCGAACCATAAGGTGAAGAAATCTATACGGAAGGACAAAGAGGACTGGGTGAGGGTTGAGAAGAACCATGAGCCGGTGATTAGCGAGAGGGATTTTGCGGTTGTCCAGAAGCTGCTGGGGATGGATACGAGGACGGCGCCGGACAGGGAGGGCGTGTACCTGCTGTCAGGGGTTGCCGTTTGCGGTGACTGCGGGGCCCCGATGGTGCGGAAGGTGTCTTCGGTGAATGGGAAGAGGTATTGTTATTATATCTGCTCCGGGCATAAGGCGGGCGGGAATTGCAGTCCCCACCGGATTCCGGTGCAGGCGCTGGAAGATGCGGTGTTTGTCCTGTTGAAGAGGCAGATCGGGTGTGTCCTGGACTTGGAGAGGGTTCTGGATTATGCGGGGACAGTGCCGCTTAGGGATTTGGATGTCCGGAAGCTGGAGGAACGGCGGGAGAAGCTGTCGGGAGAGGCGGAGAGATGCCGGGAGCTGCGCCTGATGCTTTATGAGGATATGAAGGACGGGGTAATCACGAAGGAGGATTATGTGGAGCTCCATGCCGCGTATGAGGCCAGGGGGAAGGAGGCGCAGGAGGCGGCCGGGAAGGCGGAAAGAGAGATCAGAGCTGTCTTGGAAGGGGAAGAGGACAAGTACCGGTGGATCTCTTATTTTAAGGAGTATAAGGATATCGGGGAGCTGACCAGGAATGTGGTGGTGGCGCTGATTTCGGAAGTACGGGTGTATGACAGGGAGAATATTGAGGTTGTGTTCGATTTTGCGGACCAGTACCGTCAGGCGTTGGAATATCTGAAAGGCAGGGAGTGTCCAGGCCTGGAGGGAATGGCCACCGGAAGGGAGGCGGTCTGATATGGCAAGGAAGAGCAGGAAGAGACTGAATGGGGCTGTGCCTGTGAACGGGGCGGCCGGGAAAGCGGAGAAGGCTGTGCTGTTCCGGGCAGGGCTGTATGCGAGGCTTTCTTATGAGTCCGGGGTGAACCGGGAGCGGGGGACTATTGAGACGCAGATGGAGCTTATGAGGATCTTTGTGGAGGGTGCGGAGGATATCGTGGTGCAGGAGACGTATTCGGACGCTTCTTTTACGGGGACCACGTTTGAGCGTCCGGGCTTCGAGCGTATGATGGGGGATATCCGGGACGGGAAGATCAACTGTGTCATTGTGAAGGATCTGTCCAGGCTTGGGAGGAATTATGTGGAGGCCGGCAATTATATTGAGCGGGTGTTCCCGTTTCTGGACGTGCGGTTTATTTCGGTCAATGACGGGTTTGATTCTTTCCGGAGCGGGACGGACTTGTCCATGCCTTTGAAGAATATCGTAAATGAGAACCTTACATAAAGAACGATGTATACATTGGCAACCGGCAAGATAGTTTGGCTGGTATGTACCCC
>QZDW01000027.1 GCA_009917545.1 bacterium 1XD42-76 | reverse complement strand
ATCCGGAGCGGTTTATGCGACGTCATCCGGGAGGCGGACTGCCGTAAGATCGCCCTTTATCCGGACTACAACTACTGTGATACGAAATGGAAGGCAGTGGAGATGTACGAGCTTTGCGGCTGGGAAAACATCGTTGTGGGGGAGGGATTTGAATGGAAACAAAACTAATTCTGTCCACGCTTCCAAAGACATGGATCTTTGATCTTGACGGGACGCTGTTGAAGCATAACGGCTACAAACTGGACGGGGAGGACAGCCTTTTAGAAGGCGCGAAGGAATATCTGGACAACCTGCCGAGAGAGGATCGGATCGTGATCTTTACTTCGCGTAAGGAAACATATCGGGAAATGACGCTTGATTTTCTGGCTCGAAATGCGGTTCGGTATGACGATATTTTATTTGAAATGCCGATGGGGGAACGGATTATCGTCAATGACAGGAAGCCGTCGGGCATTGATATGGCGGTAGCGGTGAACTGTGACAGAGATCATTTTTACATTCCAGAAATTGCCAGAGAAAAGTAAGGAGCTGGAATTGATAAAAATCAAACTTGTCATACAATATATTTGGTGGCAGAATAATGGTATATAAAGGAGTAGTATCAATTGGTTGGTTTTGATTAGTAAAACTCGTTTTCAAAGCCGACACTTTTATATGCTCCAGGTTACATACTCGTCATATATTTCTTAAATGTTTATTGTTATAAACCAAAATAGTCATGCAAAGAAAATTTTCTAAACATAAGTATGATTCGTTGCGAAGTGAAATGATTTCAAGAATGGAGAATATAGATAATCAGGCAAATTCATCGAGAGATTGAGTGGAATGTGGTTTAGCCGATTCACAAAGTTTCTTGTATGAATAACTGTATGATGAAAAATACAGTTTTTTATGTAAATGTGTATATCGACCGAACGATAGAGTTCGGGGGAATTCTGCCAGAAGAAAAAGGCGATCATTCAGGAGACTTTGAATCCTCTTATAGGAAACGATAAATAAATTTGCCGTTTCCTATAGTTCCTCCAGGGGATGCGCACGATATTTCAGGCAATTCCCCGAAGCAGCGGTTTCAGAAATGTCAGTATCCGTATAATAGTTTTATGCCCCATGTATGAGGTCGTCAATATGGCGGTCTCTTTTTTGCGTACGGATGTACCCCATGTGATGTAAATACGATTGTGAACCACATCAATTCACCCCAAGGGAAATCATTGGAGGAAAAATATAAACGCAAAATATACATTGCAAGAAGGCTATTACAGGAGTAAAATAAGAAGATGAGCTGAAACGATAATGTAAGGAGTTAAAGAGGGATTGAAAATTATGATGAAACCAGATTTAAAAGTCAGTATAGCATGAGGAACCCGAACACAGCTTGAATTGGCTTTAAAATTAAAGAAAAAGTATGATGAGCCGCATAAACACGGTTATCCTGTCAATGCGCGGCTAACTTACGGTTGTGGAGACGGCATGCCTGTATCACAAAGGGTAATTGAATTCTTTTCAGATTTTGATTATGCTATTTTTTATTTGGAATAGAAAGCCTCGCGATTTTAACTGATGATAATAAAAAGAATAAAGAGGCCGACTGGATTGAAATATAAGAAGATTGCACCATATATTAATGAAGGAGCTAATGTTAAAATGTCCCCGATACTCTCGAACAATATTATTTATGAGCTCGGGATTCCATACAAAAAAGATGGTTGCGTCTTATGATGGATGCAGGAAAATCTATAGAAAAGGTTTTGGGGTTATTATCAGATTTGGCGACGATTGCCGCATATCTGGGGATGGGAAAAACCTATAGTTAATGCTCATGACAGGGACAACAGATCATACAAAGTTTAAAAATCTAATTGTACAGATGCGAAAGGCATGATAGAATAAAGAAAAAGAGACGATAAACGGGTGAGAACGGGACAAACAACTTGGAAGAATTTGGGAATGCCATAACAGACAATCCTTATTAGGTTCCAGGAGCAAGATAGATCTGAATACTGAAGCAGTAGAAAGTATCTACAAAACTGTATTTTTGACAGATATAATCTTATGATACAAGGACGTGACAGGATGGGATTATTTTTAAACAGTAAAATACCATTTATCAATTACAGTACAATGGTTGCGGATCCGTACTTTGTTGATAAATCTGCCTTACTTGGCGAACTGCTACCGGCATTATGTATGAAAAACCGTTATTTTTGTATTACTAGGCCGCGACGTTTTGGAAAAAGCGTAATGGCCAGTATGGTTGCGTCGTTTTTTGGGAAGGCCGAAGACGGACGGAAGCTGTTTGACTGTCTGGCGATTGCAGACAATACAGATTATAGCTCCCATGTGAGCTGCCACAATGTCATTTTCATTGATTTCAGCCGGATGCCGCAGTTTTGTGATTCTTATCTGGTATATATGGAACGGATTGTAAATGGAATAAAGGCAGACCTGAAGGGGGAATATCCGGAGCTTCCGATTGATACAGAGCAGGCTTTGTGGGATATTCTTCAACTTGTTTTTGACAAAATAGGACAACGGTTTATCTTTGTTATAGATGAATGGGATGCACTTTTTGATAAGTCGTTTGTTACGGATGAAAATAAGAAAGATTACCTTGAATTTTTGCGAGAATTATTGAAAGATCAGGTATATGTTGAACTGACCTATATGACAGGAGTTCTTCCGATCGCCAAGTATTCCAGTGGTTCAGAATTAAATATGTTCCTGGAATATGATATGGCAACGAAGAAAAAGTTCAGTGAATATTTCGGATTTTCGGATTCCGAGGTAGATCGACTATTTGAAGTTTATGTGACGAAAACGGAGTATCCGGCTATCAGCAGGGAAGATTTAAGAATATGGTATGACGGATATTATACGGCGGCGGGGATACGTATGTACAATCCACACTCGGTCGTATGTGCGTTATCAGATAATGAGCTTGCAAATTATTGGACTGGTTCAGGACCGTATGATGAGATTTTTTATTATATTCGCCACAATATCGATGCGGTACGGGACGATATCGCATTCATGGCATCGGGAGAACGGATACCGATCATGCTGCGCGGCTATGGTGCGGCTGAGACAGACCTGCGGACAAAAAATCAGATCTATTCGGCGATGGTTGTATATGGGCTTTTAACTTATGAGAATAAGGCGGTTTCGATTCCGAATAAGGAGTTGATGGATAAGTTCAACGAGCTGATTCTTGAAAATGATCATCTGGGATATGTACACAGACTCGCAAAGGAGTCTGATAGAATGCTGAATGCCACATTATCCGGGGATACCGATACGATGGCGGAAATTTTAGAATACGTGCATGATACAGAATCTCCGATTCTTACCTACAATAATGAAACGGAACTATCGGCAGTGGTGAATCTCATCTATCTGTTAGCACGTGACAGGTATCGCGTAGAACGGGAGGATAAAGCAGGAGAGGGATATGTGGATTTCATTTTTTATCCGGAGATGGGGAACGAGGATGCGCTTATTCTGGAATTGAAAGTGGACAGCACGCCGAAAGAAGCGATCCGGCAAATCATTGATAAGAAATATGCCTTAAGATTCGCAGGGAAACTCGGAGAACGGCCAAAATATACAGGGAGGATTCTTGCGGTTGGAATTAGTTATGACAGAAAGACAAAGAAACATGCCTGTCAAATCGAGCGGATTCGCCTTTAAAAAGCGGGTAGCGTTGAAACGCCCCCGCTTTTTGCTTACCATGCGCCCCGAAGGGTGCGTATTTTTCACAAACATTCTTACACTAACGTGCGAACACTTTGCTGAGCTCGATAAAACACCCACAGCACATTGACCTTTGCCACATCTTCCTGCTCATATTCTTCCTGAACCCGGAGGAACCCGTCTCCATCCTGTAAAAAGACCTGCACGGCCCGGTATTTTGGATCTACAATCTAGTATTCCCGGACGCCTGCGCGCTAATATAGATTCAGCTCGATAAGCCGGTTATACCGCAGGGAGGAAGGCGACAGGATTTCCATAATCAGATCCGGCGCGCCTTTACGTCCATGTTCATCAAGCTTGCTCTTGTCGCATACCACGAAAATATCCAGTTCTACCACGGTATCGATTTCTTCCGGGGCGCTTCCATCGTTTTCAAAAAGCCGCATGCCAAATGGAGCCGGATAAGACCTTACAGTTCTTCCCTTCAAGGAAGTTGGCAGGTGTCTTGTGAGCTCCATGAGGATTTCCTGATGAAATCTGGAAGGAGGAACCATCATGAACATCTTGCCGTCAACGATTTCTACACGTTCGCTCTCATCCCACGCAAGGCAGTCAGCGAAAGTATAGTGTAATTTTTCGGCTGGCGATGCTATATGATTCCTCCGCACCTTATCGTCCAACTTCATTAGATATATTGAGGCGCCAATGTTTGCTGTACACAAACTCGGAATCTATGTTTCTTTCTATACCCCAAGCTCCTCAAGCACCGCCGCCAGCGCTTCCTTCACTGCGCCTTCCTTCAAAAGGTTATGCAGGCCGCAGTAGTCAAGAAGTTCAAAATACCCCAGCGAGCCGCCCATCTTACAGAGCTTATAGTAGCCTTCCCAAGCTGCCTTGCGGTCTTTCTGCATCCAGGTGTAGAATTCAAAAGCGCCGATCTGAGCAATGGCATAGTCCACATAATAGAACGGATAGAGGAAAATATGCTGTTTCTGCATCCAGAAGCCGCCCTCTGTGAGGAATTGGTTGCCGTCATAATCGCGCCAGGGCAGATAGACTTTCTCTAACTCGCTCCATGCAGCACGCCATTCCATCGCAGTCATGTTCGGGTTCTCATAGACCTTATGCTGGAACTCGTCAACACAGACAATATAAGGGATGGACATTAAGGCCTCGGCCAGATGATCCTTTCTGTACTGCCCGGCTTTATCGCCGAAGAAGCTCTCCATCCAGGGAGAGGTCCACAGCTCCATGCCCATCGAATGGATCTCATTGATCTCACTGGTGCTGTGGCACAGCTCCGGAAGCTTCTGGAACTTGGCAGCTGTGAAGCCGGCAAAGCCATGTCCTGCCTCATGAGTGAGGACGTTGACATCCGCAGCCGTACCGTTGAAATTGGAGAAAATGAACGGTGCATGATATAATGGCAGAGTCGTACAGTAACCACCGACCCGTTTTCCTTTCCTCGTCTCCAGGTCAAATAATTCGTGTTCTACCATGAAGTCAAAGAACTCTCCAGTCTCCGGAGACAGCTCCCGGTACATCTGCTGTGCCTTATCCACCAGATAATCCCTATCTCCAATGGGGGCGGCATTTCCTTCCGGACCGGAAATGGACTCATCATAGTAATGGAGCTTGTCGATTCCCAGTGCCTGGCGGCGACGTTCGAAGAGCTTTGCGCAGGCCGGGACGATGACTTCACGCACCTGTTTGCGGAAAACCTCCAGATCCTTGGGTTTATAGTCGTAACGGCGGCGTTTTAGATATCCCATTGGGGTAAAGCTGTCGAAACCGAGCTTCTTGGCCATGCCGGAACGTAAGGATACCAGCTCGCTATAGATCTCGTCGATTTTCGGAGAAATGCCTTCAAAGAGGGATGCCCAGGCCTCAAAGGCCTCTTTGCGCTCTGCGCGGTCTGTGCTCTTCATGTGCTTTAACAGGCCATAGGTGGTGCAGGGCTCGCCGCGGAAATCGACTGTAGCAGCAGCGACGGTCTTGGAGTAGAGACCTGCAAGATCGGATTCCTTCGCCATATCATCAACGACGGCCTCGCTGGAGAGCAGCTTTTTGGCCTCCATGTTCTGAAGGAGGATCTTCCCAAATTCCTTTTCCATGTCAGCCCGGTAGGGAGAGTCCAGGACAACGGCTCCCATTTCTTTGACAAGAACACCGTATTTTGGCATTTGTGCGTTGAAATAGGAGTTTTCCGCCTCGTAATATTCATCCAGCATATTGACCGTATTGCGGATGTGGACAACAGACTGAGCGGTTGAGAGTTCCGTGTCCAGTTTGACCCAGGCCATGTAGGCGTTCTTAAATTCCTCCCAGGAGGAGGCGTTTCTCATGGTCTCTGTCAGAGCCTTTACGTCGGCCATGACCTTTTCCATATCAGGCCGCGTATAAGACAGCTTGGCAAATGTTTCCATTTTTTGTAATCCCCTTTCTGATACATAATTTTATGGTAAACCTCTATGCACCCATATCTTTGGGATACTGCTTTGGGGCGGATACATACAATTGCCCTGATCGCTGTCCTTTCTGTAGCCGACTGCGAATCAGGGCAGATATCATATCGCCAGACATGATGCTATATGTACCGATACCGCCCTGAATGGGAGCGTTCCAAAGCTCCGGATGCATGGGGAATCCCTGAATTCAGGCTATGATTCCTCTTCTTTTATAATCGGCGGAATCTGCGCCATCAGATTGTCAATATCCTCAAACATGGCGCTTTTTGTAGTGCCCAGGGCACTCGCGTAATTGATATGTTTTACAACCTCCTGATACTGATCCCTGATCTTATCGAAAAAGCCGCAGAGCGCCTGAAGCGCTGTCCGGGACTCCTCAATCACTCCGGAGATCCCTGACTGCACAGAGGATGCGCCTTCGGCCGCCTGGGTGATGTGGTCGAACGTCTCATAAGTGTCATTGACCTTTTCCATGTTATAGCCCATTGCCTCGCGGGAGGTCTGGATGCTTGCATTCAGCTTATCAGTTCCCTGTTCGACATCGCCGATGCTGGTATCTACCATAGATGCCAGATCCTTGATCTCATCCGCCAGCTTTTTGACCTCTGTAGCCACGACAGCAAAGCCCTTTCCCTGGGCTCCGGCTCTGGCCGCCTCGATTGAGGCGTTGATCGCCAGGATATTCGTCTGATTGGCGATGAAAACAATCTGGCTCATACAGGTCTTGATCTCTTCTACTGAGGCCTGAAGAGCTTCAAAGGTGCTGTTCATCTCCACAAGATGTTCCTCAACCTGCAGGGAGCTGTTTTTCAGCGCGGAAACCTCTTCCTGCGCCTGA
This sequence comes from bacterium 1XD42-76, assembly GCA_009917545.1. Lineage (GTDB taxonomy): Bacteria > Bacillota > Clostridia > Lachnospirales > Lachnospiraceae > QZDW01. Next base: position 36,480 of record QZDW01000027.1, on the reverse strand, counting down.
ACGACGGACTGATTGATCTGATCCCTGACTTCGGCAAATTCCCCGGATACCTGGTCAATGTTGGAGAATGTCTGACCGAAATCCTGAAGTTTTTCCTGAAAACGCCCGGCTTCCTTCAGAACGTTTTCAAAGGAACTGCCGACAAGCCCCAGTTCTAAGAGGGAGTGGACTTCCTTCTGAACCAGTTCAGTATGGTAATCCTTTAAGGTATTCATGACAAATAAGACCGGGTAAAGCCCTTTTTTCTTTTCCTGTTTCCGTTCCTTCCCCTGTCTGCTGTTTTTGTGAAATATCATTGCGAATCCCCCCTTTACTCAAACACGACGCAGGTCATGGACTGATTGACAAAGCGGTTGTTATAATGCTCGCCATAGCCCACGAGTCCGGCGTGGCTTCCCAGGGAACCCATTTCCCGCAGATATTCTTCCATATAGTGATTTTCACTGAACAGCTTATAGCGGAACAGACAGTTTATGGAAAACACTGCCGAGGGCCGGGGGAAATCATTTCGTATCGTGGCAATGGTATTTTTGACAATGGCCCGGTAGTCGCCCAGCTCCAGGAGGACAAGTACATCAGAATCATTCACCTGCCGGAAGCAGGCCAGAGAGTCCCCGTCCACTTCTTTGATGGAAATGATACAGGTATCGTCTCCATTGATCTTGCCAAAGGGATTCTTAAAGGTCTGCGTGAGAATCTGCTGTTCCGTCACGCCAAGAATCTTCTGATATACCTGTTTGGCGGGCTGACCGTTTAACGCTCCTAAAATATATCTGGATTTGTCTGTCCGGGAAGCGATAAAACGGTAATTTCCCATCTGGTGATAAATGTTTTCCTTATATGCTTTTACACGTCCATGTTCGTTGCGCACCAGGGCGTAAGCCACTCCGTCAGGATAGACGAATCCGTTGGCAGACACCTTTCCTCCGTCTCCGGTTCCCCCGACGAGAGAGATATTGCGGCGCTTTAATACACTGTGAATCGTAGTCAGGGCACAGGCATCATTTGCCGAACAGAAGTCGATGCAGACCGTATCTTTCTGCGAGCCGCCGATTGCGCTCACATCTTTTTCCAGGCGGTCGATATACCGGACAGGCATCACCGATACATGCTCCAGTACATTGGCAGCCGCACGGATCCCATCCAGAAAAGCAATGACGCCGACGCCGTTTTCCACCACGCGGGTATCATAGCTCATGCCGATACAGCCAATGCTCGGCACTCCGGGAAACAGCTCCTCAAGCTCCCTGACATGTGACTCAAACTGATTTTGATTGGACATCAGCAAAATAAGCTGCGGCGCTCTGAGTCCCTGCAGGGCTTCCTTCAGGTTTCCATTCCTGCTCATTCCAAAAAACTGTTTCATAACATTTCCTCTTTATTATTTATGTTATCCTCATAAGGACAACCACCGGATACAGGGAGCGGCATTTCCCGGTGGCTGTCAATATATAGGAATATTGTACTTTATTTTCCTATAACACGTCAACTGGTTTTTAGAGATTCTTACAGATCGCTGATACGATCTGACATAGGATGAAAATTGTACCGACAGGATCCGTTCTTTGGATTGAACCAGGCAGTCTTATGAGGTATAATAAAAAATACGAGGGGGGGGGGTATTTTGTGAAGGCAGAAATGCTTCTCATAGCTACGAGCCCGACGACAAAGGTGGGGCTTTATACATATCTGAATAATATTTTCGGACAATATCTGAGCCTTGAGGCATGTCTTGCCGGGGAACTGACAACAGAATATATGGAGAAATTCGAGCTGGTAGTGTTTGCCTCCCAGGGGGCGTTCCGCGCCGCAGAACCGATGCTGACGCCGAAGATCCATTATTTCATGTGCATCCGTGCCTTTAACTTCACTTATTTAAGTAAGATTCTGATGATTCCGTCCGGCTCCAAAGTGTATCTTGTCAATGACAGCGAGAGTACGACGCGTAATTCCATTGAGCAGTTGAAGGCCTTTGGATTCACACAGTATCACTTTATTCCCTGGTACCCGGGATGCGGAAGCGAGCCGGATTATTCGATTCCGTACGCGGTGACGCTCGGGGAGGGCCGGTATGCGCCGAAGCATATTGCGGATGTGATTGATATCGGGGCCAGAGTGGCGGATATTTCCACGGTTTCGGAGATCGCCGGTTTTTTTAAGCTGCCCATGAGCCTGGCCGATATGGTGACGCGCAACTATATCAGTCAGTTTGTTCAGCTTTTAAAAATATCAAATCATCAGATCAGCCAGGCAGCCAATATCCGGTTTATTACCCAGAGTATTATCAGCAATATCGCGAGCGGCGTCTGTCTGGTCGATGCCCGCTGGATGATTTCAATGGTGAATAAGCCCTTCCTGGCAGAACTTGGGATACGGAAAAAGCATCTGATAGGCCTGCCGGTCACAGAAGTGCTGCCAGAGATCGCAGAGTACAAAAATGCGCCGTCCAGACAGTTTTTTCCGAATCTTATTGTCAGGCGGCAGGAAAGGGAGCTCTCCCTGACGGTACAGATCATCCAGAGCGCGAGCCATGAGACGATGTTTCTGATTCATTCCGGTAAACATATGGAGCTTTATGAGACAGGCGGGCCGTCTGTAGAGGAGGGGAGGGAAGCATCGCGCCCGGTCTACCAGTTCAGTGATTACCACACGGAGGACGAACAGACGCTTAAAATGCTGGAGACCGCGCGGAGAATTTCCCTGACCGATTACTCTGTTCTCATTCAGGGAGAGACCGGGACGGGAAAGGAGGTCCTGGCTCAGGCCATCCACAATAATTCGAGCCGCAGCAAGCGGCGTTTTGTCAAGCTCAGCCTGGCCTGTATGAGCGGGGAAGCGGCAGCGGCGGCTTTTCAGTCTCTGGCGGAAAGTCCGGGGGCAGGACAGGGCATGCTTGGCGGAACGCTTTTCCTGGACAACGTCCATTGTCTGGACGGGCAGCTCCAAAAGGAGCTTTTATATCTTATTGACCAGAAGCCGGACATCCGCTTCATTGCTTCCACAAGCGAGGATTTATTTGAAAAGTGCCGGAACGGATCGTTTATGCAGGAGCTGTTTTTTAAACTCAGCGAGGTATCGTTACAGACACTGCCCATCCGCCGGCGTACAGGGGATATTCCGCTGCTTTTGGAATCCGCACTGCGGAATATTTACAACAATCCGTCGCTTTTACTGAATGAGCTCTGTACAGAGATCCTGCTGCAAAACCTGACGAGCTATCAGTGGCCCGGAAATGGGAGAGAGATTGAGAACCTGTGCAAATATTTTTACTGTGTAAAAACAGACAGGAAGCTGATGAGCCGCGATCTGCCGCCATATATCAGGGAACAGATTACAGAGAGAAAAGAAAAACTGGTTCCGATGGACAGGCAGCTTTTGGAGCTGCTTTATAAAAATCCGGGCGCCGGGCGCGCGAAGCTCTGTCAGATGATTACCGATGGCGGAATGGAGGCTTCAGAGGGAAAGCTGCGAGGGCATTTACAGTCTCTGGCAGAGCGGGGATTCATCAAAATGAACCGCACACGGGGCGGCTGTGAGATCACGGAGGAGGGGCTTCTCCTTTTGTGAGTATGATTAATAGGCTGATTAAAGACAAAATACTGTTTTTAATCAGCCTAATTTCTTTTTTGGGCTTCCGTCAGGGTGATTTTCTGCCAAAAGGAGGAGAAATGCTTTGACGAATTTGTCGAAAAAAATTATAATATTGATAATCTAATATGAAAAGAAAAATATTCTGAAAATATATTAAAAATAGAGAAATGTCAGAATAAGGGAGAGCGCCAGCCAGATTCCGCCCGCGAGCAGCGGCTCTGCGACGCCGGAGGGCTTTGACTCTGCCAGATATTCAGAATAGGTGCCAAGCTTTTCCGTGGCGCCGGGAGCGGTCTTTTCATTTTCTGCCTCTTCTTTTTCCTGGCGTTTCCCGTATTTCCACAACTTTCTGTGCGAATAGACGAAGAGATGGAACATTCCCAGGTTTTTAGCTACCAGGCAGCCGCCGTATAAAAGGGGAAACATGCCGGCCACGAAGAGGCTGTCCACAAGCTTCAGGGGAAGCGTGCGTGCGTGGCTTAAGAAAGAATAGGCAAGGCCGATGAAGCCGCCTGTGAGCAGGTATTTCATAAAACGTTCCCGTGACAGAGAAAACATAAAAACACTCCTTTGTGTAAAAATCCTGTTACAATCCTAACAGTCCGGGCGTAAAATGTCAACCATAAAGCATAGACTGGAAAGAGCGGATGTATGGTAAGCCTCTCCAGACCAAGACGGAATTTTAGGGCCTGTCCCTGAAAGATATAGAAAAAGGAGGAAGAATGATATGAGAAAAAGAACACTTGCAGCGATTCTTGCCTGTTCCATGACAGTCGGGCTCCTGGCCGGCTGCAGCAGCGAGCCGAAGAACCCCGGTGATTCCGATGTGCCGGTAACGACACAGGCCGAGGCGTCATCCGAAGCGGCAGGAGGCACGGCAGAGACGACGGCTGCCCCCGCTGCCCCGGAATCGGCTGGTCCGAAGGTTTTCAACAACTACTTTACAACAGATGTTGATACGCTTAACCCGCATATTTATACGCAGAGTGTCAGCAGTGATGTCATTCGTAAGACAACGCTTTATCTGTACCGCGATTACCCGACAGCAGACGGCTCTGCCTATGAATTCGTTCCTGAGCTTGCCGAGTCCGAGCCCCAGCAGATGGATGAAGAGGGCAAGGTATGGCAGATCAAGATCCGCGAAAATGCAAAATGGGAGAACGGTGATCCGATCAATGTGGATGATGTGATCTATTCATTCCAGATGTGTCTGGATCCGCTGCTGGTCAACAGCCGCGCATCCCAGCTCGCGAGCGATTACATTACAATTACAAAGGCCAGTGAATATTCCCTTCAGGGGTCCGAGAATAAGGTTTCCTGGGATGAGGTCGGTATTAAGAGGATTGATGACTATACGCTCGGCCTGGAACTTGACGCTCCGGTTACAGTAGCTGATATCGAGAGCCACTTAAACTACAGCTGGACGTGTCTTGTACATAAGCCCACTTATGAGGCTAATATGACGTCTGACCGTACCAAGACCACTTACGGTTCCACGGCAGATACGTATGTAAGCTGTGGTCCGTTTATTCTCACTGAGTGGATTGCCAGCTCCCAGTTCAAGATGGAGCGGAATCCTGACTATGTGCTTCCGGATTACATCCAGCTTGACGGCTATAATTATAAGGTAGTCGGCGACAGGAATACGGCGCTTGAACTTTACTTAAACGGAGAGCTTGACAGCGTATCCTTAAGCCCGGAGTCTATCGAGCAGTACATTGACGACCCGACCATCCGTCAGGCGCCTGCGAGTTCCATCCAGACGGTGACGATCAATCATCAGAATACGGATAATAACGGCATTCTGGGCAACAAGAACTTCAGAAAGGCCCTGTTCTTTGCCATCGACCGCGAGAGCATTGCCAAGATGACAAACGGAATTCCGGCCAACTATCTCGTACCCAGCAAGTGCCTTGGACTGGACGGCAAGACGTTCCGCGAGATGCCGGAATCCCAGGAGTATCTGGAGGCGAATCTGGGCTATGACCCCGAAAAGGCCAAAGAATATTTCGACAAGGCGATGGAAGAGTGCGGCCTGGACAGCCTGACCCTGACCCTTTCCTATAATGAGACGAGTGCCAACAATAAAATGGCTTCCGAATTCCTGCACAAGAGCCTTCCGGATATCTTCGGAGATAAATTTAATCTGGAACTTCTGGCCGGTTCCACGAGCGTGTTAAATGAGTATATCAAGGGCTGGAAGAACGGCAACCCCAACAGCTATGAGCTGACCTGGAGAGGCTGGAACACGAGTACACCGGCTCCCTGGAACGGCCTTAAGGTCTATTCCAGCGGCTATTCCAACAAGAACGAGCCGTATTTCAACGAGGAGTACGACGCGCTGTGGGATAAGGCCAACTATGACCTCGAAGCCAAGCTCGACCCGGCGTACCGTCTGGAGCTGACAAGGGAGATGGAAAAGATCGTCCTTGACGATGTGGCTGCCTGCCCGGTCTATGAGGCGCCCGGATATTATCTCATCAGCCCGAAGGTGAAGATGGTAACGAATGAGTACATTCCAGGATACGGCTTCGCTTTCACGACCAGCACCAAAACAGATTAGGAAGGTCTGTCTGCCGGCTGCCACAATCCGGCGGCCGGCAGGCTGAAAAAGGCATCTGCGCCTGTAAGGATTTTTTAGCGACAGCGGAAAGGTGTAGGAACTCTTATGGCAAAATATATTGCGCAGCGGATTGTAGCAATGCTCCTGACTCTGTTCATCATCATAACCATCGGCTTTATGGTTATCCGTCTGATGCCGGGAGGCATTTTTGACGAAGCCGTGGATATGACGTTTGAGCAGAAGGCGGCGCTGGAGGCAAAATACAATCTTGATAAACCGATTCCGATCCAGTATGCCCTGTTTTTAAAAGGACTGGTTCTGGAGGGAGACTGGGGAACTTCTTTAAAAATGCATATCAATGTGCCAGTATGGGATATTATTAAGACGAAAATACCGGTAACACTTTACATAAATTTCTTTGCGCTCTTAATTTCCCTGCCGCTTGGCATTGCCTTCGGCATCGTGGCGGCAATCCGTAAAAACACCATGACGGATTACCTGATTTCTTTCATGGTCGTGATTTTTATCTCTGTGCCTTCGTTCATATTTGCCACGCTTTTGCAGTATTTTGTGGCATTCCGTGCCGGCTGGTTCCCGATTATCTTTGACGCAACCTCGGTGGGATTTGAGAAGTTCCGGGGACTGGCGCTGCCGATTCTGGCATTATCATTGGGACCGATCGCCAGAGTGACGAGATACTTAAGGGCGGAGCTTGCAGAGACGATCAATTCCGATTTCATGCTGCTCGCCAAGACAAAGGGGCTTACGGAGCGTCAGGCTACCATTAACCACGGCATCCGTAATTCCATGCTTCCTCTGATGAACATTATCGTTCCCATGTTCACCGGCATTATGGGCGGCAGCCTTGTAATCGAGACGATTTTCTCCATTCCCGGTATGGGCGGAATTATGGTGAAATCCATCAATGCGCCGGACTATACTGTGACGCTGGCAGCGCTGATTTTCTATTCGCTGATCTCTCTGATTACGGTGCTTATCGTGGATCTGTCCTACGGAATCATTGACCCGCGTGTCAGAATGGGAGGTAAAAAATAATGGCAAAATTTTATTCTTCTGATGCGCCTGAATATCAGGTCGGTAAAGAGCAGTTTGAGTTTGTACAAATGCAGGGAGACATTGCGGACGAGACATTTAAAGATAAGCCGATCGGCTTTTTTAAGGACGCCATGCTCCGTTTCTGCCGCAGTAAGATATCAATCGTCGCTTTTGTGGGGATTGTCCTGGTTATCACGCTTTCTTTGGTAGTTCCCTTTATCAGCCGCTGGGACTATAATGATCAGGATTTAAACCGCATCAATCTCCCGCCCAAGATGCCGGTGCTGGAAAATGCCGGAATCCTTGACGGTACGAGATGGCTTACAAACCGCCGTGTGGACGGGCTCGGCGATACGAACCGCTATCCTGAGGGCAGTATCCTGCGGGTCATCAACCACCGCATGGTACAGGGCGTGGAAATGTGCGACATTAAAGTAGATTACTATAAGTATTCCGGAGTGGAGGAAGGCACGTACTTCTGGATGGGGACCGACTATCTGGGGCGCGACTTGTGGGTGCGTATGTGGCGCGGCGCCCGCGTTTCGCTAGCGATCGCCTTCATCTCTGTGATCTGTAATGTCTGTATCGGTATCGTATACGGCTCCATTGCCGGTTATTACGGCGGCAAGGTGGATATGCTTATGATGCGGATTACAGAGATCATCGGCTCCTTCCCGGAGATCGTTGTGGTGACGTTATTCATCCTGTTCTTCGGAACCGGCATGCTTTCGATCTGTCTCTGCCTGGTGGTACAGAACTGGATTGGTACGGCCAGGATGATCCGTTCCCAGTTCTACCGCTATAAGGGCAGTGAATACGTGCTGGCGGCAAGAACTCTGGGCGTAAAGGATATGGCCCTGATTTTCCGCCATATTCTGCCTAACTCCATTGGACCGATCATCACCAGAGCCATGATCGCTGTTCCCAGCGCGATCTTTACAGAATCGTTTCTGGCTTATATCGGCCTTGGAATCCGTGCTCCGGAGAGCTCCATCGGTGTTCTTTTGTCCCAGGGCCAGAAGGTCATGCAGCAGTACCCGAATCAGGTCTTCTTCCCGGCGGTGGTGATTTCCCTGCTGATGATCGCATTTAACATGCTGTCCAACGGTCTGCGCGACGCGTTTGACCCGACGCAGCGCGGCGCATAAAGGAGGAGAGCGTATGGAACCAATTTTGAGTGTAAAAGATCTTTCTGTATCCTTTAATGCGTTTGCGGGCACCGTACACGCGGTCCGGGATGTGAATTTCGATCTGATGAAGGGTGAGACCCTGGCGATTGTGGGCGAGTCCGGCTCCGGAAAATCGGTGACAACCAAAGCTATCCTGGGTATTCTCGCCAAGAACGGCCATATCGACAGTGGTACGATCATGTACCAGGGAGAGGATATGGCAAAATACAAGGAAAAAGAGTTCTATAAGATCAGAGGAAAAAAGATTTCACTGGTATTCCAGGACCCGTTATCAGCATTAAACCCGATTATGAAAATCGGCAAACAGATCACGGAGGCGCTCATTTTGAGCAAATCCATCGAGAAATCAAAGGCCAAGGGAAGGGCGATTGAGCTCATGGAGGCTGTCGGCATTCCAAATGCAGCTGAGCGGTATGAAGCGTATCCGTTTCAGTTCTCCGGAGGTATGCGCCAGCGTATCGTCATCGCCATCGCGCTTGCGAGTAACCCTGAGATTCTGATCTGTGACGAGCCGACAACGGCTCTGGATGTGACGATTCAGGCAAGAATCCTGGAGCTGATTAACGAGATGAAGCGGGAGCGGGATCTCTCCGTCATTTTTATCACACATGACCTGGGGGTGGTTGCCAATATGGCAGACCGTGTCTGTGTCATGTATGCGGGACGCATCGTCGAGGTGGGAACATGTGAGGACATTTTCTACCGTCCTGCGCATCCGTATACCTGGGCTCTGCTCTCAGCCATGCCGGATCTGCACACGGAAGAGACGTTATTTGCGATTCCGGGCGCGCCGCCCAATATGCTGCATCCGCCAAAGGGCGACGCCTTTGCGGCCAGAAACCGGTATGCAATGAAGATCGACTTTGAGAAAGAGCCGCCGTACTTTAAGATTTCCGATACCCATTATGCGGCCACCTGGCTTTTACACCCGGATGCGCCGAAGGTGGAGATGCCGGATATTTTAAAGCACCGCATTGCCAGAATGAGGGAGGAGGCCGAACGTGGGTAAGGACAGCATGACGAATCTGGGGGGCAGCGGGGAGCGTATTCTCGACGTGGAACACCTCAGTATGTATTTTACGACCAAAAAGAGAGGCAGGACTTCCACGGTGAAGGCTGTGGATGATGTTTCCTTTTATGTAAAGAAGGGGGAGACCTTTGGCCTTGTGGGAGAGTCCGGCTGCGGCAAGACGACTACGGGCCGCACGATTATCCGGCTTTATGACCCTACAGGCGGAACCGTCAAATTTGACGGCAGGGAGATCAGCGGGCGGATGGATAAGAATCTGCACAAATATATCACGGATAATATCGCCATGATTTTCCAGGATCCTATCGCCTCCCTGAATCCGAGAATGACAGTGCAGGAAATCATCGCCGAAGGCCTCAAGATTCGCGGAGTAAAGGACGCAGGGGAACTGCGCCGCCAGGTAGTGGCAATGTTAGAACATGTAGGCCTGCAGGCTGAACATGCCTCACGCTATCCGCACGAATTTTCAGGCGGCCAGAGGCAGCGAATCGGCATTGCCAGGGCACTCATTGTGCAGCCGCAGATGGTGATTGCGGATGAGCCGGTATCAGCGCTTGACGTTTCAGTGCAGGCGCAGGTCATCAACCTCTTAAATAAGTTAAAAGGCGAGATGGGGCTCACGATTCTGTTTATCGCCCACAACCTCTCCGTTGTCAAGTATTTTTCTGACCGGATCGGCGTGATGTACTACGGGAAGCTGGTGGAGATGGCTGATTCTGAGGAGCTGTTTAAAAACCCGCTGCACCCGTATACCAAAGCGCTTCTGTCTGCGATCCCGGAGCCGGATCCGATCAACGAGAAAAAGCGTGTGAAGATCCACTACGACCCGGAGATCCACAAATATGACGAGTCAAATAATCCATCCTATCACGAAGTAGCCCCCGGGCATACGATATACTGTTCTGACGAGGAGTTTGAGAACTACCGGAAAGAGTGGAGAGCGTAAAGGATGGGAAAACGCGGACGATAACGAAAGAAGAATCCCGCCGGAAAAGGAGTGCAGGCTCCCGGCTTCCGGGCGGGATTCTGTTTTTCGCCACGGATTTACACCGGAGCCGGAGGCAGAAGGGATCAACGGGGAGCGGATCCGGAATTACGCATTGGTATCCGGGAGAAACGGGAGCGGATCCGGGAAGTAAATGGGGGTTATTATGGTTGAAATAGCCGGGGACTTATGATATGATATCATAATCGTTCCGGTGCGGCCCGGTGCGAGAAGGATTTGTGTGGGAGGCTGCAAAAGATGAGGGGTAAGCGAGAAAATGAATTGCATGGTTTGTATTCCGGCGCCGGAGATGATTTCGAGAGAGAATTGTGAAAAAGTTCACAATATACTGGCGAGAATGTCGGAGGTATACCGGCTGAATATTGTTCCGGAGCCGGTAAAGATGAAGCAGAAGGGATATCCGGATTTTTATAAAAAATACCGGATCTACAAAGATATCAAGGAACGGGACGGAAACGGAGAGGCGTACCTTCTCTCAGAGGAGGAAAACATGATTTTGAGCGTATGCCGGGACGAGGGGGAGATCGAGCTGATGAAGAGCTGTACCTATGCATACCAGTACCCGGCAAATCTTGTTTTAAAAGCGTTCCGGGATGACAGGAAAGAGAAAAAGAAATCGTGAGCTTTGCCTGGAGGCATAGCCTCCGGTGCAGTCTGTATGGCGTAACAGATACGCCGGGAGGAGGAAGTTATGGGATCAGCAGATGAGAGCAGGGACAGGCCGAGGGCAGATAAGGTTTCCCCCGGGGGTTCCGGAATCTACCGCTATGAGGAGCCGGCCGATGAGGGATGGCGGCCTCCGGCAGAATACGGTAAATATGCCGAAGAGATTATAGAACAGTTTGATATGATATTTCCGGAGCGGGAGAGAATCGTATTCCATGAGATTGTCTCTGATCTGGTGCACATTGATGTGAATATCATGAAGCCCGCAGAGCAGGCCGATTTTTACGTGATATATACGACGGGCATGAGTGATCTGCCGATGACGCTGCCGGAGGAGATTGCGGACAGGGATGATCTGAGGTATGCAGAGATCTTTCTGTTAATGCCGTCCTCCTGGAATCCGGGCAAAATCGGACAGTCCGCAGAGGAGATTCCTGCCAGTGAGTTCTGGCCGATCCATATGGTAAAGTTTCTCGCCCGTTTCCCCCATGAATTCCACACCTGGCTCGGCTGGGGACATACGATGCCAAACGGTCCGGATTATGCGCCGATCTGTGAGGGTACGACGATGGGCGGTGTGGTTTTGTCACAGTTTGATGGGAATATCGGCGGCTTTGAGACAGAGGACGGGACACAGATCAATTTCCTGATGATGATTCCTGCCTATCAGGAGGAGATCGAATATAAGTTAAAATATGGGATGCAGGAGCTGGATAAGCGCTACAATGAAGGAAAGATGTCGATGGTGACAGATATCCACCGCGAGAACTTCTGTAAAGAATTTAAAGAAAAGCTGGATTAAGCGCCGTCAGACGGTATAAGTTCAGGGATGTCGAATGCACCGAAAGCGTTTTTATACATGGCAGAATACTCCCATGTGGGTGTATGAAGGTTTTCTATTGAAATTCTCCGTATAATTTTGGCAAACAGCTGGAAAAATAGTAACAGCTCAGACAGGTATCTTTAGTCCACACGCCGGACAGAGGGCATCGGATGGACAGATGTTTGTCTGATAAAAATGATACGGAGGGAATCGAAATGGAGTTAAAAGGAAGCAGAACAGAGCAGAATCTGGTAGCGGCGTTTGCAGGCGAGTCACAGGCCCGGAATAAATACACGTATTTTGCCGAGGCGGCAAAAAAGGAAGGCTTTGAGCAGATTGCGGCCATCTTCCAGGAGACAGCAGATAATGAAAAGGAACATGCTAAAATGTGGTTCGACGAGCTGAAGCTTCTTGGCAAAACGGCAGATAACTTAAAAGCGGCTGCTGCCGGAGAAAACTACGAGTGGACCGATATGTACAAGGGATTTGCCGAGACGGCACAGGAGGAAGGCTTTACCGATCTTGCGAGAAAGTTCCGCCTAGTGGCTGAGATTGAGAAATCCCATGAGGAACGTTACCTGAAACTCTTAAACAATGTGGATATGCAGAATGTATTCGAAAAGACAGAAGAGGTCATGTGGGTCTGCCGTAACTGCGGCCATCTGGTGGTTGGCAAAAAAGCTCCGGCTGTCTGTCCGGTATGCTCTTATCCGCAGAGCTTTTTCCAGGTGAGGGCAGAGAACTACTAAGAGGCCGGATGGAGTGCTATGGATCAGCAGTATCCGGCAATCAAGAACAAAAACAGTAAAAACAAGGGGGCTGTTCAAATTGTTGTAACAGCCCCCTTTTCTTCCTGAAGTTTGATGCGCTATTTGGTTCCGAAAATACGGTCGCCTGCATCGCCAAGTCCGGGACAGATATAGGCGTTTTCGTTTAATTCACGGTCCAGATGTCCAACATAGATCTGGATATCGGGATGTGCTTCGTGGAGCCGCTTTAAGCCCTCCGGCGCGGCAATGATGCACATGAATTTGATGGATTTCCCGCCATGCTGCTTGATAAAATTGACCGCGGAAACGGCGGAACCGCCGGTAGCCAGCATGGGGTCAGTGACGACGATCGTACGAAGTTCGATCGGGCTCGGAAGCTTACAGAAATATTCGTGAGGTTCATGCGTTGTTTCGTCGCGGTAAAGTCCAATGTGTCCGACCTTGGCAGAGGGGACTAACGCGAGGATGCCGTTTACCATCCCAAGCCCTGCACGCAGAATGGGGACGATAGCCAGCTTTTTCCCGGCAAGTACGGGAGTCATGCATGTCTCAATCGGGGTCTCCACCTCGATGTTCTTGAGCGGCAGGTCGCGAAGTGCCTCATAGCCCATCAGCGTGGCAATTTCTTCGGTCAGAGTGCGAAATTCATTGGTTCCCGTATGCCGGTTTCTCAGCATGGAAATTTTGTGCTGGATCAACGGGTGACTGATAATCGTTACATTCTCCATGAATTGTTCCGCCTTTCGTAGATGCAGCGATTCCGTACGGCCAGCGGATGCGGATTACCCGGGAAGGAGTACCGTGATATACTGGCACAGGAATCATGTTATCTGAAACCGGGCCGGACGCCATGTGCGGGAAACTGCTGCCGTCCGGCGTCTGCTGTCTGAGGACACAAAAGCCGGCGGCGGTCTGCCATATATGCCCAGCCTGCATTATCGTATCAGAAATAGCAGGGAAAATCAACTACTTTGTGTCAGGAGTATAGCTGACAATCACATAATCTCCCAGAGCATGGCTGACAGGGACGGAAATATAGATCACACCCTGATTTTCGTAGGAAAAGGACTGTGGGAAGCCGGTAAGTCCTTCAGCAGAAAAGTCACACTGTCTTAAAATGGCCCAGAGCGTGTCAATGTCGTACTCCTTTAAAGCGGCTTTGACCTCCGGCGAGCTGTCGGCCGGCTGATAAACCACACAGTCGTCGGACAGGATATAACCGGCCATCGTGTAGGAATCGGCATAATCGGACAGTCCGGTCAGAGTTCCCTTGTTCAGATCAATGTTGGTCGTATAAAACAGGCCGACGGGATGTGCGCCGCCATCCAGCATGAAAGAGCCCTCATAGGCGATGACCGCTTTATTACGGTCAAGGGAAATAATGCTGTACGTGACCTCAAGGGTATCGGTCTCCGGATTCAGCTCATAATCTGTAAGCGGCCGGAGCGCGTGTTCCTTGATGACAGCATTGACGGTCTCCTCCATCGCACTGTCGCGGAGATTAGAGAGGACAGGGTATTCGACAGACGTTTTGCCGTTCTTCTCAGTCGCTGTCTTAGAGCGGACACTTAACGCCTGGGAGCTTCCGGTGTTGTCTTTATCCCCTCCTTTTTCGGCAGCTGTGGAGGACTCGGTAATGGTAATCTCCGGTTCCTTTTTCTCATTCTCTGCGGCTGTCGTAGGCGACATCGTCTCGGCAGACGAGGTGTGGATGCCGGTCAGATCAACGTCCTCCTTTTTCTTACAGCCGGACACTGATGCGATCATCAGCACGGTTACAGCGGCGAGTATATACACATTTTTTTTCATAAGCTGACGCCTCCTTATGCCAATCATTATTTGACGAATCAACTCTATTATAGCCGATTTTTAGAAGGAAGTACATGGAAAGAATCTATACTTTTTCTTAAATTTCTGTAATAGATATTTACATTTTATCTTTCCATTGCAGGGAAAATATAGTATAATGTCGTCAGACATCACGCGCCTGAAGATTTGGCAGAGCAGACGAAAGGAGAAATATCCATGAAACGGTTATCGCTTGCAAAGGAGCTCAAAGAGAATTCCTATCCGGGCAGAGGGATTGTAATTGGAAAATCACAGGATGGTAATACGGCCGTCACAGCCTATTTTATTATGGGCAGGAGTGAAAACAGCAGGAACCGTATCTTTGTCGAAAAAGGACAGGGAATCCGCACAGAGGCATTTGATCCGTCAAAGCTTTCCGATCCGTCTTTAATCATCTATTCTCCGGTCCGGGTTCTTGGAAATAAGACAATCGTAACAAATGGAGACCAGACAGATACGATTTATGAGGGAATGGATCGGCAGCTTACGTTTGAGCAGTCTCTGCGCTGCCGCGAGTTTGAACCGGATGCCCCGCATTATACACCGCGTATCTCCGGTATCATGCACATTGACAATGGGAGCTATAACTATGCCATGTCGATTTTAAAAAATGGCGGAAGCGGGGAGAGCTGCAACCGGTTTACGTTCGCATATGAGAATCCGCTGTGCGGTGAAGGTCATTTTATCCATACGTATATGGGCGACGGGAATCCGCTGCCAAGCTTTGAGGGAGAACCGAAGCCGGTGGGGATTTCAGGAAATATCGACGAATTTACAGAGATGGTATGGGACAGTCTGAATGCAGACAATAAGGTATCCCTGTTCGTGCGTTTCATTGATATTGCCACAGGAACGTATGAGAGCCGGATTGTCAATAAACATCAAAGAGGATAAGAGGAGAGACAGGCAGATGAAAGAAATGGAATTAAAATATGGCTGTAACCCGAACCAGAAGCCGTCGAGAGTGTTCATGGAAGATGGCGGGGAGCTTCCGATCACGGTCTTAAATGGCAGGCCGGGGTATATTAATCTTCTGGACGCGTTAAATGGCTGGCAGCTTGTAAAAGAGCTCAAGGCTGCAACGGGACTTCCGGCTGCGACGTCCTTTAAGCATGTTTCTCCCGCAGGTGCGGCAGTAGGTCTTCCTTTAAGTGAAGTGCTGAGGAAAATCTACTGGGTGGATGATCTGGGGGAGCTGTCTGCGCTTGCCTGTGCGTATGCAAGAGCGAGAGGTGCAGACCGGATGTCCTCTTTCGGTGATTTTATCTCCCTTTCCGACATCTGTGATGTGGATACGGCAAGGCTTATTAAGCGCGAGGTCTCCGATGGGGTGATCGCCCCGGGCTACGAGCCGGAGGCGCTTGCCATTTTAAAGGAAAAGAAGAACGGGAATTATAATGTGATTCAGATCGACGAGGCATATATTCCAGAGCCGGTGGAGAGAAAGCAGGTATTCGGAGTAACCTTTGAGCAGGGGAGGAATTCTCTGGAAATCAATCGTGATCTGCTGGCCAACATCGTGACGGAAAACCGCGAGATCCCTGAAGCGGCACAGATTGACCTGATGATTTCCCTGATTACACTCAAATATACGCAGTCGAATTCGGTCTGTTATGTAAAGGACGGACAGGCGATCGGCATCGGGGCCGGGCAGCAGTCGCGCGTACACTGCACGCGTCTGGCCGGGCAGAAGGCTGACAACTGGTACCTGCGCCAGGCGCCGCAGGTACTTTCCCTGCCATTTGCGGACAGGATTAAGAGAGCTGACCGTGATAACGCGATTGACGTCTATATTGGAGACGAATATATGGACGTGCTGGCAGATGGCGCCTGGGAGAAGATATTTACCGAAAAACCACCGGTATTTACGAAGGAGGAGAAGAAGGAGTGGCTCTCCAAGCTTACAGGCGTGTCACTCGGCTCTGACGCATTCTTCCCGTTTGGCGATAACATTGAGCGGGCACACAAGAGCGGCGTACAATATATCGCACAGCCGGGCGGATCCGTGAGGGATGACAATGTGATCGGGGTCTGTAATAAATACCACATGGCGATGGCATTTACGGGAATTCGGCTGTTCCATCATTAAAACGTGAGCAGTTTACCATGATCTGAGGCAGGGACTCCATTGCCGGATCCCTTTACACCATGTATGGCGGTAAGGGGATCCGAATGGGCTTCTTTCCCCAATGGATTCCTCCGCGCTGTACAGGTAAAATTTTGCTTGCAAATAAACGGAAATTGTGGTAGACTTATACACGGTTAAGAAATGAACAGAAACATCTGGCAGTATGAGAGAGCCAGATGCAGTTTCTGGATGAATCAGAGCAGGCAGGAGTGGCGGAACGGCAGACGCAGTGGACTCAAAATCCACCGTTGGTGACAACGTGAGGGTTCAAATCCCTTCTCCTGCATTTAGCGGCGCAAAGTTGAACGTAAGTGGTTCAGGTTTTGCGCCGTTTTGCATACCCCGGCGTATGGGAGAAACTGCCGGGCCAAAGGAAGCAGAAGGGAGTGTCTGTCTATGACGTGTCTGGAAGCAGAGAAACTGGTGATTCCTTATATTAATGACCGGCTCTCGATCGCTGAGCTGGAAGATTTCATGGAGCACATCGAGATGTGCGGGAACTGCCGTGAGGAATTGGAGATCCATTATATGGTGGATATCGGCTTAAAAAAGCTTGATGAGGACGACGGCACATATGATATTGTCGGCGATTTAAAGCGCAGGCTGGAGGAATCGGCAGCAGTGTTAAGGCGTTTTCTTGCCTTTCAGATTATGAAATATGCCGTGGGGACATTGATGGCAATGGCTTTGCTGGTGACGTCCCTTCTCCAGATCCGTATCTGGCATCAGGCAGGCTTTCTTTTCTTTTAAGCATTGGAGGCAATTTTATGGAAAAGCTTATGTTGATCGACGGGCACAGTATTTTATACCGTGCTTTTTATGGAGTCCCCAATCTGTCGAATTCCGGCGGCACGCCCACCAATGCGGTCTACGGATTTTTAAATATTATGTTTAAGCTTCTGGATGAGGAAAAGGCGGATTATCTGGCTGTGGTGTTTGACTCGAATGCGCCTACCTTCCGCCATGAAATGTTCGGGGAATACAAGGGGACGAGAAAGCCCATGCCGGACGAGCTTAAGGTACAGGCGCCGCTCATCCGGGAGGTATTGACGGCCATGCAGATCCCCATCCTCTCAAAGGAGGGCTACGAGGCTGACGATATTCTGGGAACAATGGCCCGGCGTATGCAGAAGGAGGTGGAGGTGACGATCGTCTCCGGAGACCGTGACCTTTTGCAGCTTGCCGATACACATATTAAAATCAGCCTTCCCAAGACGTCCCGCGGCGTCACAGAGGTTCATCATTATTATCCTGCAGATGTCGAGCGGGAGTACCAGGTAACGCCGGAACAGTTTATCCATGTAAAGGCGCTCATGGGCGACGCCTCGGACAACATTCCCGGTGTTCCCTCGATTGGCGAGAAAACAGCGACCAGTCTCATTGTCCAGTACAAAAGTCTGGAAAATATCTATGCCCATCTGGACGAGGTAAAGCCTGCGCGTGCGAAAAAGGCTCTGGAGGAGCATAAGGAACTGGCCGAGTTATCCTTCAAACTGGCTAAAATCTGTACGGAGGCGCCGGTGGAACTGTCCCTGTCCGGGGCCAAAATCGACAATCTGTATACACAGGAAGCTTACGCATGTATGGAGCGGCTGGGCTTCAAATCCATGCTGTCACGTTTTACAGATCAGCCCCAAAAGGAAAACGAGGTGGAAAAGGGCTTCCGTACAGTGACAGAACTTTCTGAGGCAGAGGCCTTGTTTGAGGCGGCCGGGAAAGCAGAACGTGTCGGGGCGCAGCTTCTCCATGATGGCGGTGAGATTGCGGGTCTGGCGCTCTGTCTGGATGAGAAGGCCAGCTGTTTTATCCACGCGGAAGGGTTTATGACCGGGAGTTATCTCACGGACCGGCTCCTGAGTCTGTGCAGGATGGGGAAGGTATGGGTGCTCGATTTAAAGAGCCAGCTGGCCTTGCTGGGTCTGTCTTATGAGACGCTGGTATACGATGTAGGGGTAGCGGCGTACCTGCTGAATCCGTTAAAAGACGCCTATGATTACGACGGCCTTCTGGCCGATTATCTGGGGATTACGGTCCCTTCGCGGGCCGTGTTATTAAAAAAGCTAAGCTATGCCGAAGCGTGGGAGAGCGAGAGAGAGGCACTGGTCCGTGCAGCCGGATATATGGGCTATGCGGCTTATATAACGGCCGGACCGCTGAAAGAGCGGCTTTCAGAGACCGGGATGGAGGAGCTGTACCTTAAGATCGAGCTGCCGCTTATCTATGCCCTCTATCATATGGAAGAGGAAGGGATCCTTGTCCGCAGGGAAGAGCTGCGCGCCTACGGGGAGAAACTAAAGCAGCAGATCGCCGTGCTGGAGCAGGAGATCTGGTCCCTGACCGGGTGTGAATTCAACATCAATTCTCCCAAACAGCTGGGGGAGATTTTATTTGAGAAAATGCAGTTAAAAGGCGGGAAAAAGACAAAAACGGGTTATTCGACAGCCGCAGATGTGCTGGAAAAGCTGGCTCCGGATTACCCGGTGATTCAAAAGATCCTCGATTACCGCCAGTATACGAAACTGAATTCGACGTATGCCGAGGGACTGGACGCTTTTATCGGTGCGGACGGCCGGATCCACAGCCGCTTTAACCAGACGATCACGGCCACCGGCCGCATTTCCAGCACAGAGCCGAACCTGCAGAATATTCCCATCCGTATGGAGCTCGGACGTGAGATCCGCAAGGTCTTTGTACCCAGAGAGGGATTTGTGTTCCTTGACGCTGATTACTCACAGATCGAGCTTCGTGTGCTGGCGCATCTTTCCGCGGACGAGAGGCTTATCGAGGCCTACCGGAGTGCCCAGGATATCCATGCCATCACAGCATCCCAGGTATTCCACATTCCGCTTACTGAGGTGACGCCATTACAGAGAAGGAATGCTAAGGCAGTGAATTTTGGCATTGTTTACGGAATCAGCGCGTTCGGTCTCTCCGAGGATCTGAGTATCTCACGCAAGGAGGCCGTTGACTACATCGAGAAATATTTTGAGACATATCCACAGGTAAAGCAGTTTCTGGACGGTCTCGTGGAATCCGCCAGGGAAAACGGCTATGTAGCCACCATGTTCGGGCGCAGACGGCCGGTTCCGGAGCTAAAATCAGGTAATTTTACGCAGCGTTCCTTTGGGGAGCGTGTGGCGATGAATTCGCCGATTCAGGGAACCGCTGCGGATATCATCAAGATTGCCATGATTCAGGTGGATAAGAGACTCAGGGAGGAAGGGCTGAGATCACGCCTGATTCTCCAGGTGCACGACGAGCTTTTGATCGAGACTGCGCTTGAAGAGGAAGAACGGGTGAAGGCAATTCTTTCTGAGGAGATGAAGCATGCTGCCAGCCTTAAGGTGGATCTGGAAATTGATATGCATGATGGAATGAGCTGGTTCGAAGCAAAGTAGGGGGGAGAGCCGGATGCATAAGAAGAAGCTGATTGGGATTACCGGGGGCGTGGGTGCAGGAAAGAGCAGCGTCCTGGATATTTTGAGGACGGATTATCACGCCAGGATTATCCTGGCGGACGAGGTAGCCCATATGCTCATGGAGCCGGGGAGCGAAGGGCTTTCGCAGGTGACAAAAGCTCTGGGGACAGGCTTTCTCCTGGCGGACGGAAGTGTGGATAAAAAGGCTCTGGCAGAGCTCATGTTCCATGACAAAAAGGTGCTGGACACGATAAACCGCATAGTCCATCCGCTCGTGTGGGCAGCGATAAAAAAAGAGGCCGCGCAGGCACAGGAAGCCCTTATTGTCATCGAGGCCGCCATTTTCGATACAGCCCCGGAGGGGTATTTTGATGAAATCTGGTATGTGGATACGAATCGGGAGAACCGAATCCGCCGTCTGATGGAGAGCCGGGGGTATACAAGGGAGAAGTGTGAGAGCATTATGTCGGAACAGGCCACGGAAGAGGAATACCGGAGGATGTGCCAGCGGGTTCTCGATAATAACCACGGCAGAGAAGAGATGAAAGCACAGCTTAGGGAGATTTTGGACCATGAGATTTGTTAGCATCGCCAGCGGAAGCAGCGGTAACTGTATTTATGCGGGGACTGAGAGGACTCACATGCTGATCGACGCAGGAGTCAGCGCCAAGCGGATAGAAAAGGGGTTATTTGAACTGGGATTAAAGCCTTCGGAGATTTCCGCTGTCTGTATCACACACGAGCATTCCGACCATATCAGAGGTCTCGGTGTGCTGGCGAGGAAATACGGGATTCCCGTTTACGCGACGGAAGGTACGCTTAAGGAGATCCGCAAGACAAAAAGTCTCGGCGAATATCCGGGAGAACTTTTGCATGCCATTCTTCCGGACGCGGATTTTTTGGTGGGGGAGATGACGGTACGCCCCTTCCATATCGACCATGACGCGGCAGATCCGGTCGCTTACCGCATCCAGGCGGGAACGAAATCCATTGCCGTAATCACGGACCTAGGACATTATAACCAATATGTGATCGACCATCTCCTCGATCTTAACGCGGTGCTTTTGGAATCCAATCACGATCTGCGGATGCTGGAAACAGGCCCGTATCCATATTACCTGAAGCGAAGGATTATGGGAGATTTCGGCCATCTTTCGAATGAAAATGCAGGCAGGCTTTTGAACTGTATCCTGAATGATAAATTAAAATACATTCTTCTCGGTCATCTGAGCAAGGAGAACAACATGCCGGAGCTGGCGTACGAGACGGTCAGACTGGAGGTCGATATGGGAGCAGGCCCGTACCAGGCCTCGGATTTCCATATCGCGGTGGCACGCAGGGATGAGATGTCGGAGATCCTGACAGTATAGACGTGTATAGAGAAAGGCGCAGGGTTTAGAGGCTGGAGGTGCGCAGATGGAGAAAGAGGTCCAGGATCCATGATCGCCGGAACGCGCAGCATACCAGTATGGCAGGATTGCAGATGGAATTTTGACTTTGGATATTATGCCGGAACTCATTCGTGTTATGGAATCTGTTTCGGCTCTCAATACACGGTAAAAGGGGCTGGAAAAACGAGTGGAAAGGGCAGAACTCAGAGAATTACTTCTCACATGTCTGGACGGAAAGCCGATGCAGATGATTCTGAGCGGCAGGACGGATCAGGGCAATTATTTAAAAGTGCGGATTCATCCCGTGCTTCTCGGGGATTTGTTTCGGTTTCAGGCGGAAGAGTTTCGCGGGAAGCAGGTTTTTCACAGGAATCTGGAAAGGGAGGAGGCAGCAGACTATGTTCTGGGGATGCTTGGAAACACCTTCCGGCAGCTGCAGGCTGAGATGGCAGACCGGGCTGTCTCTGTTCTGGTAAGTAAAAAGGGAAAAATAACGGCCAAGGTGAAACAGAGGCCAGGAGCCGCCGCTCCAAATGTCAAAGGAACACCGGCACAGAGTCCTGACCTCACAGAGGCCTGGCGGAACGCACTTTCGCATGACCGCAAAAAGAATTATATACTGGCCGAGGGGATTCCCGTCCCATTCCTCATTGATCTGGGCGTGATGACGCCTGAGGGGAAAGTGGTGCGTGCGCGCTATGACAAATTCCGGCAGATCAACCGTTTTCTGGAATTTATCGAAGATGTCCTGCCACGGCTTGATAAGACGCGGGAATCGGTCATTCTCGATTTCGGCTGTGGAAAATCATATTTGACCTTTGCCATGTACTATTATCTGCGGGAGCTTAGAGGCTACCCGGTCCGCATCATCGGTCTCGATTTAAAAGATGACGTGATTGCAAAATGCAGCGGGTTAGCCAGACGGTACGGATATGATAAATTAAGTTTTTTTACCGGGGATATCGCGTCGTATGAGGGCGTGGAACAGGTGGACATGGTGGTGACGCTCCATGCATGCGATACAGCCACGGATTTTGCTCTGGAGAAGGCGGTACGCTGGGGAGCGAAGGTGATTCTGTCAGTTCCCTGCTGTCAGCATGAGCTGAACGGGCAGATGGAAAATGAGCTCCTGGCTCCTGTGTTCCAGTATGGAATCATCCGGGAACGGATGGCAGCTTTGTTTACAGACGCGCTCAGGGCAAAGCTTCTGGAGGCAGAGGGCTATCAGGTACAGATTCTGGAATTCATCGACATGGAGCACACACCGAAAAACCTCTTGATCCGTGCAGTCAAAAAGAGGAATCGAAAGGGCGGCACGGAACACTCACAGGCAGGGGATGCCACAGAACGGCTCATGAAGGAGCTCCATGTGGAGCCGACGCTCTGGCGGTTATTAAAAGCCAAAGCGACGGAGGCGGAAGAAGCCTGAAAACAGGGTCAGGAAAAACTTCCATGTTCCCTTTTTAAATGATAATAAGCGGCCGGGTGAACTCGTTTTTGCCAGTTTGCCCGGCCGTATTTTGGGGAGTATTATGCAGGCAGTGCCCGCTGCATTTTGCTTCCCCGATCATCCGGTACAACTCTGAGGCCTGCAGATGTTTTTCGAACAGAGCCGCCCTGGCGCCGGAGAGTGTTTTGCCTGCGGCGGCTGTTTTGGTGATGACCGGAACGCGGGCGTTCTGATTTAGCAGGGAAAGCAGAGGGGCTGCGCTGCGCCGAAAGCCGAGAACGCGGATCCAGGGTGCGCTCCGAAATGCCTTGAACTGTTCTGTATCGTCTTTGGTAATGCTAAGAATCACATTCATCAGGCAGCGGCAGACTCTGGTATACGTATACTGGCGGTCTTTTGAGGCAGCGGCACGTCCAGAAGCGCTTAAAAAATGCAGACGCTCCCGGTACAATTTACGGGCAAGACTTTCGGGCATCTGGCTGACGAGACGGACAGCATCCGGCGTCATGGAGAGCAGCTTCTGATTTAAGAGGAGAGAAAAGTCATCGAAACCAATCTCCGTACTGTATTCCACTGCGCGGCTTGTCCAGAAAGAGGCAGGGAGCGCAGACTGTTGGAAAGCGGTATCGCCGTTTAAGATGGCGGCTCTGACAGCCGTGGCAGAGGCGAAAGAACCATCGTTTTGCAGGCTGTGGTATCCTGGGCCGATGCGCCGGATGGCGGCTGGCCGGATTGGGGAACGCAGCTTTTTTAACGCACGGATGTATTCAACTGCCAGGATATCATTGGGCGAATGTATGGAAAAATCAGCGTAGAATGCCTGATAGGCCTGTTCTCTGGCTTTCGGCCAGGTGAGTCCCGCCTTTAAATACTTTTTGATCAGCAGGGAGATTTCAGGAGTTTCTTCCGATAAAAGCGCGGCGCGGTTCATGAGAAGGTCAGGATCGCCGCATTCGCTGCCGAAACAGAGGGTATCGACAATGCCCATTTCATTTAGCAGGGAAACGCCGCATTCCGCAAAATCCGCGGCGCTGGCAACGGAACCAAAGACAGGCATCTCGATCACCAGATCAGCCCCGGAGAGGAGCGCACATCTGGCACGCATGGATTTGGCATAGATGGTGGGCTGCCCGCGCTGTGTGTAGTCGCCGCTCATGACAATAACGGCATAGTCTGCTCCCGTGCATTCCCTGGCTTTGTTAAGTTGGTAGAGGTGTCCGTTGTGGAAGGGATTGTATTCTGCAATGATACCTACTGTTTTCATGGCTGCTCCTTTTGATCGTCTGCCGGGTTTGCCTGCGGTATCCCTGGATGTATGCCGTCTGTCAACGGCGGACTTTCATAATAACCAGTCTCACGTGTATTGATTCTGGTATCATATTATAAAACCGGAGAAAATGCAACCGTCCCGGGAGGTTTTATGACGGTCTGGCAAAAATTGTCGGCTTGGTTGCTGCCGGCCTTTTTGCCCTGAATATGGGCCTCGAATCTTAGCAGTTGAGTTTTACAAATTTGCTCTTGAATTTTTATAAAAAATCGGATATAGTTATAGCATCCACCACGGTTTTGATGCAGGAGATTACTAAGAGGTGGATTCACTTGACGACGGTAATGCTGCCTGCCAGTTGAGGCAGACCGTAGTCTGTCTGTATTTTTTCAGTATTTCTATGATATTTCTTGTGCTGGTTTTCCTGCGCGAAAATGCAGAACCTTCCATTAAAATAAACTTTCCATAAATAAACCTTCCTGCGCCCGCGAGTGGGCGTACCACAATGAAAGAGAGTAATTCAGGCGCATTTGGCATCCCTGAATGTATGCCGCTTTTCGGCGGCGGATTTTTATAGGAAAATCGTGCGCATCTTATGTTCTGAGCCATACTGGCGTATCATTGAAAATCCATAATCACGATGAATTACATAAAGGAGATTTTGCTTGTTCAGTAAAATTAACAGCATCTATCTGAGCGGGACGGACGGGGTGCCGGTCTCGGTTGAGGCGGATGTCAGCGACGGTCTGCCGGGATTCTCACTGGTGGGATATCTGACCTCGGAACTTCGTGAGGCGCAGGACCGCGTGAGGACTGCGATCCGCAATCTGGGGCTCAACCTTTTGCCCAAGCGGGTCACAGTGAATCTGTCACCAGCAGATTTTAAGAAAGACGGCACAGGCTTTGACCTGGCTATCGCGGCGGCTGTGTTGGCAGCATACGGGAAGATTCCGTCCCTGCCGCTTGAACATGCCGTATTTGCAGGGGAACTGGGTCTGGACGGGAAGGTAAAAGGGATTCCCGGCGCGCTGGTATTGGCGGATTTTGCCAAAAAGAGCGGCTTTAGCAGAATTTTTCTTCCCGCAGAAAATATCAGAGAAGCGGCTGTGGTGGATGGTATCGCCCTGGTTGAGACAGGAACATTAAGGGAGCTCTATGAAATGCTGACCGGGAGCAGGCCTGTTCTGGAATACCAGAGGGAGCCGGAGATGTTAAAAAAGATTTCATTCAATCAGTATTCGGTTGACTTTTCGGAAATCAACGGTCAGCCGTTATTAAGAAGGGCGGCAGAAGTGGCAGCAGCCGGTATGCACAACCTGCTGATGATCGGCCCGGCCGGCTCCGGAAAGACAATGGTTGCCAGGCGTATGCCCACAATTATGCCTGCAATGGGACTTGAGGAAAGCATAGAGATTTCCAAAATTTACAGTGTGAGCCATCTTTTGTCAGAAAAGGAACCATTGATTACCCATAGGCCTTTCCGCGCGCCGCATCACACGATCTCTGCGCAGGCGCTGTCAGGAGGAGGGGCGCGCCCCAGACCGGGAGAGATTTCGCTTGCGACCGGAGGAATTCTGTTCCTTGATGAGCTGCCGGAGATGGACCGTCAGGCGCTGGAATCTCTGAGGCAGCCTTTGGAGGAACACATGGTTACGATTTCCCGGGTACGCGGGACATACTGCTTTCCGGCCAGGTTCCAGCTTGTGGCGGCAATGAATCCCTGCCTCTGTGGCTTCTATCCGGATATGGAGCGCTGCACCTGTACACCTTCCCAGAGAAAACGGTATCTGGGAAGGATTTCCAGGCCACTTCTTGACCGGATGGATATCTGTGTGGAAGCGGCGGCCGTTACCTACCATGAGATGCTCTGCTCCGGGGAAAATGAAAGCTCCGCCGCGATACGCTGCCGGGTGGAGGGAGCCAGGCAGATTCAGGCGGAACGCTTCCGGGGACTGGGGATTTTCTGTAACGGTGAGATGAATGGGAAACAGGTCAGGACGTATTGTGTGCTGGGGAAAGAGGAGAATGCATTTATGAAGGATGTCTTTACACAAATTCAGCTCAGTGCACGGACGTATGACCGGATTCTTAAGGTGGCAAGGACGGCCGCTGATCTGGAAGGTGCTCCGGAAATCGGCCGAAGGCATCTCTGTGAAGCTGTGTCCTATATGCAGATCAAGGAACGGTACTGGTAACTTTTACAGTAGCCTTCCTGCACCCACAGGTGAGCGCACCACTATGAATGAAAGTTGTTCCGGCGCATTAGGCATCCCTGAGCTTAGATCGCCTGCAACGATGGACTTTTAAAGTAAAAACAGTGTTCAACATCGGGGCAGTCAGGAGAGGAAAGCATACATGAGTAGAAAAAATGTATAAGCAGAAAGGATACATGGCAGGGAGGAGATACTTATGTCAGAAAAGGAATATCTGTACTGGCTTTGTCATATACCGGGATTGGGAGCTGTTTCCATTCGCAGATTATATGAATATTTTGGGAGCTTCCGGGCAATCTGGAATGCAGGGAAGAATGAGATCGCAGCCTGTAAAGTTCTGGAGGCACAGCAGCAGGAAGCATTTTTGGAGAACAGAAAGAAAACAGACGATCTGCAGAGAGAATATGATGGTCTGGCGGCAAGAGGGATCCGTTTTCTCGCCATGACAGACCAGGAATACCCGCAACGGCTGAGGCCATTTCACGACAGCCCGGCTGGATTATTCGTAAAAGGCAGGCTTCCGGAGGAGGAACGGCCGTCCGTTGCTATTGTCGGTGCCAGGGGCTGTACGGAATATGGCAGGCAGCTTGCGAGAGTATTTGCGCGCGGGCTGGCAGAGGAAGGCGTGCAGATTATAAGCGGCCTGGCACTTGGGATTGACGGAGCGGCTCACGATGGTTCGCTGGAGTTTTCAAATTGTTCCTTTGCCGTCTTAGGCTGTGGAGTCGATATCTGCTATCCACGTGAGAATTACCCGCTGTTCTCCAGAATCCAGGAATCCGGCGGGCTTATCAGTGAATTTTTACCCGGGAGCTCGCCGCAGGCAATGAATTTTCCTATGCGTAACCGTGTCATCAGCGCGTTTTCTGATGTCGTGATTGTGATTGAAGCGAGGGAAAAAAGCGGCTCCTTAATCACGGCAGATCTCGCCCTGGAGCAGGGGAAAGAGGTATTTGCCATTCCCGGGCGGCTCACGGATCCCTTAAGCGCGGGCTGTAACCGGCTGATTCAGAGCGGAGCGCAGGCAGCTTTAACCCCGGCAGATGTGCTGGAATATCTGGGCGTCCAGTATGAGAAAAAAATAACAATTAGTAAAAAAAACGAAAACAGACTTGCCAAGAGAGAAAAATTGGTGTATAGTTGCTTGGATTTACGACCAAAACATCTGGAAGAAATCATGGAACTCTGCGGCCTTGGCATCACGGAATGTATGGAATGCATTCTGGAGCTGGAGCTTGCGGGGCTTTTATACAGAGTCGGAAATCAATATTTTTGCAAAAGGTTGTGAGGTAGTTATGGCGAACAGTCTGGTAATAGTGGAGTCTCCCGCAAAGGTGAAGACGATAAAGAAATTTCTGGGCAGCAATTTCGAGGTGGATGCATCCGGCGGGCATGTCCGCGACCTTCCCAAAAGCCAGCTTGGCATTGACGTGGAGCACGATTACGAACCGAAGTACATTACCATCCGCGGAAAAGGGGATACGCTCGCCAAGCTGAGAAAGGAAGTAAAAAAAGCCGACAAGATTTATCTGGCGACCGACCCGGACCGGGAGGGCGAGGCGATTTCCTGGCACCTCACAAAAGCGTTAAAGCTGAATGAAGGAACAGAAAAAAAAGTGTATCGTATCAGCTTTAACGAGATTACAAAGAATGCGGTCAAGGCTTCTTTAAAAGCGCCGAGAGAGCTCGATATGGGGCTTGTGGACGCCCAGCAGACAAGACGTATCCTGGACCGGATGGTGGGTTACAGCATCAGCCCGATCTTGTGGGAGAAGGTAAAAAGAGGGTTAAGCGCCGGACGTGTCCAGTCTGCGGCCCTGCGGATGGTCTGCGACCGGGAGGATGAGATCGCTGCCTTTATCCCCCAGGAATATTGGAGTCTGGAAGCGAGCCTTAAGGCGGCCGGGGCCAAAAAGCCGATGATGGCGAAATTCCATAAAGATAAAAATGGCAAAAGTGAGATAGGAAGCCAGCAGGAGCTCGACGAGATTACAGCGTCTTTAAAGGGACAGAAGTTTATCGTATCGGAAATTAAAAACGGCGAGCGGACAAAGAAAGCGCCTGTTCCCTTCACGACGAGCACCTTGCAGCAGGAGGCGTCAAAGGCATTGAATTTTTCAACCCAGAAAACAATGCGTCTGGCGCAGCAGCTCTATGAGGGCGTGGATATCAAGGGACATGGAACGCTGGGACTTATCACATATCTGCGAACCGATTCCACAAGGGTGGCCGCAGAGGCGGACCAGAGCGCCCGGCAGTTTATCGAAGAGCAGTATGGTAAGGAATACATTTCCACAGGAAATGCGGTAAAGAAAACGAATGAAAAGATTCAGGACGCGCATGAAGCAATCCGCCCAACCGATATCACGCTGACTCCCACTAAGGTCAAGGATTCCCTTTCCAGGGACCAGTTCCGGCTGTATCAGCTGATCTGGATGCGGTTTGCTGCCAGCCGCATGAGCGGAGCCGTCTATGAAACGACGTCCGTGAAGATCGACGCCGGGGGTAATCAGTTTGGTATGACGGCCTCCAGACTTAAATTTGACGGCTTCATGTCAGTCTATACAGAGGCTGGTGAAAAAGAAGAAAAGACGCAGACTCTGGCAGAATTGGAAAAAGGCGAGGAACTCCGGCTGGAGGAACTGCTCAGTGCCCAGCATTTTACACAGCCTGCCGCACATTATACCGAAGCGTCCTTAGTTAAGGCAATGGAGGAGCAGGGGATCGGACGCCCCAGTACGTATGCGCCTACCATCACAACGCTCCTGGCAAGAAGATATATCGTAAAGGAAAATAAGAACCTGTATGTAACAGAGCTGGGGGAGGTTGTCAACCGGATCATGAAACAATGCTTCCCCAGCATTGTGGATATCAATTTCACGGCTAAT
This sequence comes from bacterium 1XD42-76, assembly GCA_009917545.1. Classification (GTDB taxonomy): domain Bacteria; phylum Bacillota; class Clostridia; order Lachnospirales; family Lachnospiraceae; genus QZDW01. Next base: position 7,181 of record QZDW01000027.1, on the reverse strand, counting down.
CTGGAATTTTTGCTGGACAGCGTAGGGGAAGGGCAGACGGAATGGAAAACTGTGGTGAGAAACTTCTATCCTGATCTGATCGAGGCTGTGGATGAAGCCAAGGCGACCCTGGAGGCTGTACACATTGCAGATGAGGAATCGGATGAGGTGTGTGAGCTCTGCGGCCGCAGGATGGTGATTAAATATGGTCCGCACGGGAAATTCCTGGCCTGCCCGGGCTTTCCTGACTGTAAAAATACAAAGCCGTATCTTGAAAAGACCGGGATCCCCTGCCCCAAATGCGGCAAAGAGGTTATTTTAAGAAAAACGAAAAAAGGAAGAAAATATTACGGCTGTGAGGCCAATCCGGACTGTGACTTCATGTCCTGGCAGAAACCGTCGAAGGAAAAATGTCCGCAATGCGGCGGGTATATGATAGAAAAAGGGAACAAGCTAGTGTGTGCCAATGAGACATGCGGCTTTGTAAAAAATAAATAGGTTGTGATAAGCGGCATCTGGTCGGTTCCTGAAAAGGAATGCCAGGAGCCGCTTTCCTGCGCAGCCTGTACCAGAATGTTTCCTGTCGGAAAAAATCGTTTTCTGATATATGGCAGCATAACATATATTTTCGGGAAAATCAGATATAATACATAATAATTTGTATATTTTCTTAAATTATTCCAAAAAGTCTTGCTATTACAGGAATATCATGATACAATTTAAACGATAAGAGTTTTTATGTATGATATCATTATGAAAAGGAGGTTATTGGATAATGAGTGTGGAATTATTGGACAAAACCAGAAAAATAAATAAACTGCTCCATAACAACAATTCACACAAAGTAGTATTCAATGATATCTGCAAGGTATTGAGCGAGATTTTACTGTCCAACATACTGGTTATCAGCAAAAAAGGAAAGGTACTGGGGGTAAGTATCTGTCCGGGTGTGGAGGAGATCCACGAATTGATTGAAGACAAGGTGGGCGGCTATATTGATAAGCTGTTAAATGAACGTCTCCTGAGCGTGCTTTCGACAAAGGAGAATGTGAACCTGGCGACGCTTGGCTTTGCGGAGCAGAATGTAAAGAAATATCAGGCCATTATCACGCCGATTGATATCGCGGGGGAACGCCTGGGGACATTGTTTATCTATAAATCTGACGAGCAGTATGATATCGGAGATATTATTTTAAGTGAGTATGGAACTACCGTCGTAGGATTGGAAATGATGCGCTCGGTCAATGAAGAAAATGCAGAGGAAACGAGAAAAATTCAAATCGTAAAGTCCGCGATCAGTACCCTTTCCTTCTCAGAATTGGAGGCAATTACTCATATTTTTGATGAGTTGGACGGCAATGAGGGGATCCTGGTTGCGAGCAAGATCGCAGACCGCGTGGGGATTACCCGTTCCGTTATTGTTAATGCACTCCGTAAATTTGAAAGTGCAGGCGTGATTGAGTCCCGTTCTTCTGGAATGAAAGGAACGTATATCAAAGTTTTGAATGACGTTGTTTTTGATGAGCTGAGGGCGTTGAAGGCTGCCAATACAAAATAATATGACTGGAGAAGGAGGTACTGCTGATGGATGGCAGTGCTTCTTTTTTGCATTTTATAGAATTTGGGAGATGCACCATGCCGGCTTTTGTATGGGGATGTTCAGAATGAGGGGACGATTATTCGGATGGATAGAGTTTTTGGCGTGCGTGTGTCAGCCGGGAAGCAGTGGGGAATGGTAATTGTTACTGTGAAACATTAACTTCCGGGGAGCAAAAAAAGCGTAGACTACCCCTATATAAATTTTAAAGACCTTTTTTGAATTTAACTGGAAAACTTATGCGGCAACTGCAGGGGCTTCCCAGACAAGGGCTTTTACTGTGAAAGTCCACCGCCGCTAGGTGGCATAAATTCCGGTATGCTGCCTGGCGGCGAATTTTCATAGTAAACCTTCCTGCGCCCATGAGTGAGCGCCCCATCATGAAGGAAAGTAGTCCGGCGCATTTGGCATCCCTGAACTTAAATCGCCTGCGGCGATGAACTTTCATAGTAAAGGCGCAAAAAAGGCTTGCGTAATAAAAAAAGCTGTGCTATAGTAAAAAAGCTGATATTATGCACGTTCGTGGATTCTGAGACTGGTGCTTTCCAGATGGAGAGTTTTCGAGGAAGAGGAGACGGACGGAAGAATTTAACCAATGGAGGGAAAATATGAGCGTTATTTCAATGAAGCAGTTGCTGGAAGCCGGTGTGCATTTCGGACATCAGACAAGAAGATGGAACCCCAAGATGGCTCCGTATATCTATACAGAGAGAAACGGGATCTATATTATCGACCTTCAAAAGTCGGTTGGTAAGGTTGACGAGGCCTATAAGGCGGTAGCTGATATTGCAGCAGAGGGCGGCACAATTCTCTTTGTAGGAACAAAAAAACAGGCTCAGGATGCAATTAAGACCGAGGCAGAGCGTTGCAATATGTTCTATGTAAATGAGAGATGGCTTGGCGGAATGCTCACAAACTTTAAGACCATCCAGTCAAGAGTTGCCAGACTTAAGGCAATCGAGAGAATGTCTGAGGATGGAACATTTGATGTTCTTCCGAAGAAGGAAGTGATTGCGCTTAAAAAGGAATGGGAGAAGCTGGAGAGAAACCTTGGCGGTATCAAGGAAATGAAGCGTATTCCAGATGCGATTTTTGTCGTAGATCCTAAGAAGGAAAGAATCTGTGTACAGGAGGCCCATACTCTGGGAATCCCGTTGATTGGTATTGCCGATACGAACTGTGATCCGGAAGAGCTGGATTATGTAATTCCGGGTAACGACGATGCGATCAGAGCAGTCAAACTGATCGTTTCCAAGATGGCAGATGCCGTAATAGAGGCGAACCAGGGCGAAGCAGAAGAAGTCGAAATGATGCCGGAGCAGGAAGGGACAGACGAAGCCTGATAACAGATCGGCAGTGATGATCCGGGGAGCGGCAGTAAATGCCGGAATGCTACCCAGGCAGGGAAACCGCTAGGATCAGGTTTTTGTACCAGATGGCCGGACTTATATAAATCGGAGGAATTAGAACATGGCAGCAGTAACAGCCGCAATGGTAAAAGAGTTAAGAGAGATGACAGGCGCCGGAATGATGGACTGCAAAAAGGCTCTTGCAGCGACAGACGGCGATATGGAAAAGGCAGTTGATTTCTTACGTGAAAAAGGACTGGCTGGCGCCGCAAAGAAAGCAGGAAGAGTTGCCGCTGAGGGTATTGTGGACACGCTTGTTTCTGCAGACGGTAAGAAAGCAGTCGTTGTTGAGGTAAATGCCGAGACTGACTTTGTAGCCAAGAATGAGAAATTCCGCAGCTACGTTGCAGAGGTTGCCGCTCAGGCGCTGAATACAGCAGCAGCTGATATTGATGCATTTATGAATGAGAAATGGGAAAAGGATCCGTCTATGACAGTAGCAGAGGCACTGTCCTCCCAGATCTCTATTATTGGCGAGAATATGAAGATCAGAAGATTCTCCCAGATTTGCGAGGAGAATGGATTTGTTGCTTCCTATATCCATGCAGGCGGAAAGATTGGCGTTTTGGTGGATGTGGAGACAGATGTTGTCAACGATGCTGTTGTGGAGATGGCAAAGAATGTTGCCATGCAGGCAGCAGCTTTAAAGCCCCTCTACACAAGTGAGGCTGAGGTTGATGCAGAGTATATTGAGAAAGAGAAAGAGATCCTGACAGCGGCGGCCAAGAACGAGAAGCCGGATGCAAATGATAAGATTATCAGCGGCATGGTGATGGGACGCATCAAGAAGGAAATGAAGGAGATTTGCCTGCTTGATCAGGTATATGTGAAGGCAGAGGATGGCAAGCAGTCTGTCGCTCAGTACGTGGCAGAGGTCGCAAAAGCGAATGGCGCTAAGATTGCAGTAAAGAAGTTCATCCGCTTTGAGACAGGCGAGGGTCTTGAGAAAAAGGAAGAGAATTTTGCTGAGGAAGTGGCAAAACAGATGGGCATGTAAGCGAAGTTTGCATTTGAAATAACTGTATAAAAATTATAAGGCTCCGAATGCCTTGTAATCACGCATTTTCAAGTGATTATGAGGGATTCGGAGCCTTTTTCTATTCAAAAAAAGGTCAAGATGGAAATACCGTCTTTTACCGTTAAAAACCGTCTAAAATCACTTCAAATTGAGTATTACTCAACAGCTTTGTTGAGTAAATTGGATACTCACAATCTTCGGCGAAGTTTACTCAATTATCGTAATCCCTTAAAACTCATTTTCTCAAATCCTTCATAATATTAAAAAATTTAAGGAGATTAATTATGGCAAATACAGCGTTAGGAGCAGAAAAAGAGAAAGCGATTATTTTTATCAGCGATGCACATGAAAAATTCTACTATGAGAAATTGAAAGAGGTCAGGTATCGGGACGTGTACCACAAAGCGCTTGTATATTGTCTTGGTATCAGCGATGACACGAGAAGAAACATTTACAGTATCTATGATTTTAAGACAGGCTGTGTAAAAACGGAGTGCCTGCATGAAGGCTGGCAGACCAGCGGGAGCGTGAAAGTAGTCAGGATGGCGTATAACCTTTACTGCAACGGTACGCCGAGTGTCCTTGATTACGATGATGCGGAGGAACAGGTGGACGAGTGCAGGCTTTATACAGTGGAGGAATTATTCTGCTGTGCCTATGCACCTTATTTTTGGCAGGCGGTACAGATCAGGTATCCGGAATATGCAACGTATAACCACAATCTGTACGCCATGTTCGGAGGACGGGATTGATGTTAAAAGTCAGGCTTATGGGAACAAAGAACGATATTAAGTGGTTCGGGAAGATTTTACAGAGGAATCCGAAAATCGAAGTGACGGAGTTTTCCGATATGTTCCCAAACAAAGGGACAAAGAAATATTACAGGACTTATGTGGAAGTCAGGAAAAGCAATGTAAAAGAAAACCAGTAGAAGGCAAAGGAGAATGATCATGTGTAAAATAATCGCAATCGCAAACCAGAAAGGCGGAGTCGGTTATGAAAAGCTATACATTATGCAAAGTTAATGATAGAAATCCTTATAAATAAAGGATTCTTTAGTTGATTTACTTTCCATAATCCATCAAGATTTAAGTGTATTTTATCAATTCGCTTAAGGAGGAACGCACGATGGAAAAATCAACTTTGCAGCAACTGATCAACCAAACCGGGGAAGCACTCGTACAGGCAGGTGCATCCAGCTATTACCAAAAAGTATTTAAAACTCTTACAAAACAGCTTTTGCTCTACTCCCACGAACAAGGTACTGATTCTTTCAGCATGGATTTCGGATTACAGTTTTTAGAAGACCATTATTCTATGTCATCTAAGATAGCGTTGAAAAAATGGTGTACCGCCTATTCCCGTTGTATAAATGCTTTGGCAGAATACCAGCGTTCAGGGAATGTAGTTCTTTATCTTGCCATGGATAAAAGAGCGTACACTTTCCCAGAGGGATTTAGATATAGCGCAGAAGCATATATTTCCCATCGGGAAGATATCGGGATAATAAAAAAATCAAATAAAATTTTCAGTTTATATCTGGAACGCTTTTTTGCGTTTTTAAGCAGGAAGAACATTGCTTCTTTAGATACACTGTCTCTCAAAGACGTTTTGGATTTCATGGCATCTTTGAACTGTTATGAAAAGCCAACCATAAATCATACAATGCGTGCGGTGCGCTATTATCTGAAATACTGCTATGAACATGGTCTTATGGAGCAGGAGATGTTTTCAAAACTTCCAAACCCTCATTACAACAGGCAGAGCCGATTACCTTCTTCGTATTCAGCGAATGAGGTGACGAAACTTCTTGATTCGATTGACCTTGGGAATCCCTGCGGAATCCGTGATTATGCAATCATTCTTCTGATTGCAAGACTTGGATTACGCAGCAGCGATGTCGCAAATTTAAGGTTTTCCAATATCGACTGGGAAAGAGAAGTAATCCATTTGAACCAGGTAAAAACAGGAAATCCGTTAGAACTTCCTCTTTTGGAAGATGTTGGCGAAGCGATCATTAACTATCTGAAGAACGCAAGGCCTGAAACCGACTCGGATCACGTTTTTGTGAGGCAGCTTCCTCCTTATACGGATTTCAATCCGGGTGCGGTCGGCGCCCTTGTAAGGGTACGTCTCCAGAGATCGGGAATCCATCTTGAAGGGAAAAAGAAAGGCTCCCACACACTCCGCCACAGCCTTGCGAGCCGCCTGTTGGAGCATGAGATTCCGCTTCCGGTCATTTCAGAAATCCTGGGGCACACAACTACTGAAACTACGATGGCGTATCTTCGTATTGATATCACCGAGCTTCGGAAATGTGCATTGGAGGTGGCAATCTAATGACAAGAATCAGAAAATCACCATCCATGACAGGTTCATTTGCGGAAGTTGCCCGGGAATTCATTCAGTACAAAAGAAGCACAGGTTTTAAATACGCAGATGAACCGAAATGTTTATCCCGGTTTTGCCGTTTCAGTGAAGAACAGGGTGTCACAGAAATAAAAATATCCCGCTCCCTTGCAGAAAAATGGACAGCGCCCCGGGCAGGTGAATCCGAAAAAAGCCGGTCACACCGCATTACCTGCATAAGACAGTTTGCCATATACCTTAATAACCTTGGTTATGATGCTTATATCGTGCCGGAAGTGAAGGGTTTGAATCACAGTTCATTTGTACCATATATATTTACGCATGAGCAGATAGCAGCTGTGATCAAAGCCGCTGATGAAACAGAACCCAAAGAAGCTGCAAGAAATATGCATTTGGCGTTACCAGTGATCTTCCGGATTCTTTATGGCTGTGGGCTTCGTGTGTCAGAAGTTGTCGGACTTCGCTGCAGGGATGTGAATCTCGAAGATGGGATTCTTACGATCCGTGAAGCAAAGACTGACCGTGACCGGTATATCCCATTATCAGATTCCGTAAAAGAAGCCTGTATATCCTATGCAGATAAAATCTGGTGGGAAAAAGACAGCGACTTTTTCTTCCCTGCTCCTGATAAGACCATGATCAGCCCGATGACTATCTATCAAAGGTACCGCAGGTATCTGGAAGCGGCAGGGATTTCACATGGCGGAAAAGGGCAGGGCCCCCGTCTGCATGATGTACGTTATCCAAACTTAAATAAAATCCAAACCTTTCAGAAAAAAGACGTAAACCGCAACAAATACCGTCTGAA
>QZDW01000026.1 GCA_009917545.1 bacterium 1XD42-76 | reverse complement strand
GGCAGAGGTGGAAGTACAGTAATGTATGGAGCTGACTGTTACTAATCGGTCGAGGACTTAACCGAGAGTGGATGGATGTTGTTTCAATATGTGGTTTTGAGGGTATGGAGGGAAGAGGAGTGAGAGAGCTCCTTTGGATACTTCATAATACCTTAGATAATCCTCGATAGCTCAGTCGGTAGAGCACGCGGCTGTTAACCGCGCTGTCGTAGGTTCAAGTCCTACTCGGGGAGTTTTTCTTTTTGATATTCATGAACTGGTTGACACAAACGGCCGAATATGTTAGTATTTGAATATAGTAATCGGGCCCCATGGTCAAGCGGTTAAGACATCGCCCTTTCACGGCGGTAACACGAGTTCGAATCTCGTTGGGGTCATTTATAAATATGGCGACATAGCCAAGTGGTAAGGCGTGGGTCTGCAACACCCTGATCACCAGTTCAAATCTGGTTGTCGCCTCGATTAAAAAATCTCAGAAATCTTTATTTATAAGGTTTCTGAGATTTTTTATTGTGTATTATGCCTTGCCTGCTTAAGTATGTTTGTAAGGAGCTGTTTATATCGGATTTTGTGTTTTGTCTTTATGTCACTTAAAACCAGATACCCGGGACACCATTCTTTTGTATACTGATGTATTGCCTCACAGGCTTCGGTTCTGTGAATATGTTTTTACGCTCATCCAGTTCATCCGATAATACTTTTTATGTTCATGTAGTAATACCTTTTTATATACTTGACAGGCGGCGCTTCCTGTGGTATTTTAAAAATACATCTCTGACTATTCCAGTATATTCTGTGATTTCCATAATTCCCGGTAAGATGAAGTAAAATTATTTGTAAGAAAAAATCATTTATAAGCATAGGATAAGGTGCAAAGCTCTGCAATACTCAGATGAAAATATTTTAGGTAGCAGAATCTCAGACGGCGTGAGTTTGATATTAACTTTAGCTACAGACTGATTTATACACCTGCATCTGCACCGGGGTTATACGGGCTCTATATTGGATGTATATCAGGTGTTTTTTACAGAATGGTACCTGAAAGGAAGATGCCAGAATAGGGTTGACTTTTTTCAAAAAGTGTATTATGATTAGAAAATAGAACATTTGTTCGCAATGGAGGTAAGTATGAATAAAGACGATAAAATGAAAGCTCTTGATGCCGCCTTGACTCAGATTGAGAAAGCTTATGGGAAGGGCTCTGTAATGAAGCTGGGAGAGTCCCGTGCGAATATGAATATCGAGACGATTCCGACAGGCTCCCTGAGTCTGGATATTGCCCTGGGGCAGGGGGGTGTGCCCAAGGGACGTGTAGTAGAAATTTACGGACCGGAGTCCAGTGGTAAGACGACAGTCGCTTTACATATGGTGGCTGAAGTGCAGAAGCGCGGCGGGATTGCAGGGTTTATTGATGCCGAGCATGCGCTGGATCCGGTATATGCCAAGAGGATTGGCGTTGATATTGATAACCTTTATATTTCTCAGCCGGATAATGGGGAGCAGGCTTTGGAAATCACAGAGACGATGGTGCGTTCTGGAGCAGTTGATATTGTGATTGTCGATTCCGTTGCAGCTCTGGTGCCGAAAGCGGAGATTGATGGTGATATGGGAGATTCGCATGTCGGTCTGCAGGCCCGTCTGATGTCTCAGGCACTGAGAAAGCTGACTGCGATTATCAGTAAGACTAATTGTATTGTGATTTTTATTAATCAGCTTCGTGAGAAAGTAGGGGTGATGTTCGGGAGTCCGGAGACGACGACAGGAGGCCGCGCCTTAAAATTTTACTCCTCTGTGCGTCTTGATGTGAGGAGAACGGAGTCCTTAAAACAGAGCGGAGAGATCATTGGCAACCATGTCCGGGTCAAGGTAGTAAAGAATAAGATTGCGCCACCGTTTAAGGAGGCCGAGTTTGATATCATGTTTGGCCGAGGTATTTCCAAAGAAGGTGATATCCTGGATTTGGCGACGGATGCCAATGTTGTGGATAAAAGCGGTTCCTGGTATGCGTATAACGGAAGCAGGATCGGCCAGGGACGTGAGAATGCTAAACAGTATTTGGCCCAGAATCCTCTGATTTGTGAGGAGATCGAAAATAAAGTCAGAGAATTGCATGGACTGGAGAGTCAGCATGTAGCGGTTGCACAGGCGAAGTCCGAGTCTGCACCGGAAGCAAGGGACCAGGAGGGAACGGATGTAAAGTTAGCAGAAGAATTATCACAGACCAAAGAGGCAGTACAGTCTGATAAAGCGGATACAACCGATAAGACAGGTAAAGCGAATAAGGCAGAAAGATGAAGAACTTTGAGCCCGATCTGACAGGAAAGGGGCAGAACACTTCTGGGAACCGGAAAACAGGCTCCTATGGGAGCCCTTCCGAGAGGAGCGAGAATCAGCAGGCCAGAGATAAAGGCCTGTACTATCTCCAGTTTTCTTCCAAAACTGAGAATGAGATGCGGAAAAAGTTGGAGGAGCAGGGATTTTCTGATGAGGCTGTCGAGGATGCGATACTTTTTTTAAAACGTTACCGCTACTTGGACGATGAGGCCTATGCCAGCCGGTATTTGGAGCGCAATCGGAAGAAAAAGAGCGTCAGACAGATGAAATATGAACTTCGGCAAAAAGGGATTGCGGATAAGATCATAGAAGCTGTATTAGAAGAAGAGCCGGTAGATGAGGTGTCACAGGTTTTATACTGGCTGGAAAAGAAAAAATATTCCGGTGACGAGACACAGAGGGAAGAGAGGCAAAAGTTGTCGGCTTTTTTAGCGAGAAAGGGGTTCTCCTATGATGCAATCGCTTCCGCCATGCTTCATTATGTACGGAAGGAAGCGGATTGTAAGCATTATACTTGACATAATGCATAAAACAGTTTAAAATTGTAGTGTTGTACAATGAAAACTAAATAAAGGAGGTGCTCCTGTGTCACCAATAATCAGCGCGTTATTAGCAGCAATTATTGTGGCTCCTATTACCTGGTTTGCAGCCGTGGCTCATCGAAAAAAAAGCTATGAGAATAAAATCGGAAGCGCGGAAGAGAAATCCAGAGAAATAATAGATGAAGCATTAAAGGTCGCCGAGACAAAGAAGAAAGAAGCTCTTCTGGAGGCTAAGGAAGAAAATCTCAAAGCACGTAATGAGCTTGAGAAGGAAACCAAGGAGCGGCGGGCAGAGGTTCAGCGTTATGAGCGCCGCGTATTGAGCAAAGAGGAGAATTTGGATAGGAAGGCTGAGACAATGGAGAAAAGAGAGTCCGGCCTGGTATCCAGAGAGGAATTTCTCAAAAAGCGCACTGCAGAGGTAGAAGCTCTTTTTGCCAAGGAACAGGAAGAACTGGAAAAGATTTCCGGCCTGACTTCTGAACAGGCCAAGGAATATCTCCTGAAATCGGTAGAAGATGATGTGAAACACGATACTGCAAAGCTCATCAAGGAACTGGAGAGTAAGGCCAAGGAAGAGGCGGACAAGAAGGCCAGAGAGTATGTGGTTACAGCTATCCAAAGATGTGCTGCCGACCATGTCGCAGAGACGACGGTATCGGTTGTCCAGCTGCCAAGCGACGAGATGAAGGGGCGGATTATAGGACGGGAAGGTCGTAATATTCGAACCTTGGAGACCATGACCGGCGTCGAATTAATTATCGACGATACTCCGGAGGCAGTCGTATTATCTGGTTTTGACCCAATAAGACGGGAAGTTGCAAGAATTGCATTGGAGCGTTTGATTGTAGACGGACGGATTCATCCGGCCAGAATTGAGGAAATGGTGGAGAAAGCGCAAAAAGAAGTAGAAGGTATGATGCGCGAGGAGGGGGAAGCCGCGATTCTTGAGGTCGGCATCCACAATATTCACCCAGAACTTGTCAAATTGCTTGGCAAGATGAAATTCAGAACCAGTTATGGCCAGAATGCATTAAGGCATTCGGTGGAGGTTGCTCAATTATCCGGATTACTGGCTTCTGAAGTTGGAGTAGATGTCAGGATGGCAAAGCGTGCCGGTTTATTACATGACATTGGAAAATCCGTTGACCATGAAATGGAAGGTTCCCATATCCAGCTGGGCTCTGAGCTGTGCAAGAAATATAAAGAGTCTGCAGTGGTAATCAATGCGGTGGAATCCCATCATGGCGATGTTGAACCGACAAATCTCATTTCCTGTATTGTACAGGCAGCCGATACCATTTCGGCGGCAAGGCCAGGCGCCAGGAGAGAGACGTTGGAAACATACACAAACCGCCTGAAACAGCTTGAGGATATCACGAACGCCTTTAAGGGAGTCGATAAATCATTTGCAATTCAGGCAGGGCGCGAAGTACGTATTATGGTAGTTCCGGATCAGATCAGTGATGACGATATGGTGCTCTTGGCAAGAGACATCTCCAAGAGGATCGAAGCGGAACTTGAATATCCAGGACAGATCAAGGTAAATGTGATACGCGAATCCAGAGTTACGGATTATGCAAAATAGCATTACACAGAACAAAGAGCCGAAAATACATAGAATGATATGTGTTTTCGGCTCTTTGTTGTCAATTGTGTCTGTGATAGCGGAGAATTTCGGGAAAATCATCCTGATCTTCATAGGGAATCTCATTCAGTTCCATCAAAATCGGCTTAAGCCTGGCCTGAAGTCGTATTCTCTCATGTGTCAGTTCGCAGTACTTTCCGTTTTTGTACATCAGTTCGACCTCCAGCTCCTTTTCCAGAGACTTTATTGCTTTACTGATAGATGGCTGGGTAATATGAAGATCCTGGGCAGCCATAGAAATATTGCCATAAGCTGCTGCCTTTGCAAAATATTTAAGCTGATATAATTCCACGGTACTATCCCTTTCCATTCCAACGCTTGTGTGCTTTATTCCTTGGCACCCTCCCACCAAAAGATCACATACCCCGAAGTGAGCACCTGGCCCTTTTAGAGGATTTTCTATGGCAGGATGGGATGTCAGATTCACTGTTATGGCAAAATTCCAGGTTGTAAAATGGATTTATGGTTTCAGCAACAATGAGCCATTCCTTACAGCCGTCTGTGTTCCTTTCCACAAAGCCAGACATCCTCCGGTAAATACGGCTTCGATTCCTTCCGGTTTTTGAAACGGATCCGAATAAGTTGCCCTGTCCGCTACCTTATCCCAGTTAAAAATCGTAATGTCAGCTACATAGCCCGGCCGCAAATATCCCCGATTTTTTAATCCAATTATGTCAGCGCTTAAACCAGTGAGCCGGCGGACCGCCTGCCCGGCTTCACAGATGTTGTTTTCTCTTGCAAATTTTAAGAAGCGCGGGAATGTTCCAAAATTCCGCGGATGCGGTTTCCCAGCGTTCATCAAAGGGTCAAACGGCAACGCCCGGCCATCACTGCCAATCGCAAAATCCATCTGGGAAAGCATTATATCAACATCCGGTTCTGTCATGGAAAAGGAAATACAGGTTGCCCCTGCGCGAGATTTTTCCGCCACTCTGGCCACGGCTTCCGCCTGTGAAATTCCCCAAAGCTCTGATAGTTCAAACATGTTCTTTCCGTTAGCCTCAGGGAGCGCTTCTCCCGCAGAAACAACGACCAGGCGTTTTCCATCTTCAGGAGATGCGTATTTTTGTTCCAGATAGGAGATGATCTTATATCGCTCCGGACCAGCCAGTATATCCAGCGCATGCGTTTTCCCGCCTTGTATGGACCACTTCGGAAAAGAGTTTGTAATCCCGGACGAAGCGGCAGTATAAGGATATACATCTGCTGTTACGTGAATTCCCGAATGCTGTGCCTTATGAACATGGTCAATAAATTCCTGTGCCCGTCCCCATGCTGCTTTTCCGCTTGCCTTAAAATGCGCAATATGGACATGTGCGCCGGAGCGTCGAAAGATTTCATACATCTCATTCAAGGATTCCGGAGTATGCGTCCCCTGATTCCGCATATGTGACGTGACGATGCCATCATGAGCGGCAACGATTTCGCCGAGTGAGGCAAGCTCATTAACGTCTGAAGATACACCCGGTGTATATCCCAGTCCAAGTGACAGCCCCCAGGCTCCGTCCGCCATATCTCTGGCTAATAAAAAGCGCATGGCATCCGATTCGGATTTTCCGGCTGGCCTGTTTTCATATCCCATGACACCGCAGCGCAATGCCCCGTGCCCCACCAGCGGGAGAAGATTTGTAGACATTTTTTTCTTGTCCGAAGCGATTTTTTCAGCGAAGTCTGCAAGAGAGCAGGAAGCGTATCCCATAGCTTTTGATCCTGCAAAGGCCTCGATTCTGTCATAATGTTCATCGGGGGCAGGATAGACGGAAGATCCGCACTGCCCCATGAGTTCTGTGGTAACACCCTGATAAAGTTTACTTTCACATCGGTCATCCGAAAGAAAGTTTACGTCGGAATGCGAATGAATATCAATAAATCCGGGGGCAACAATCATGTTTTCCGCATCCATTACCTTTTGAGCCAGTCCTGGGGAAATGTGCTTTTCGATTGCTTCAATTCGTCCGTCTTTTATCGCCAGGTCTCCCTTTTCCACCGGGCCGCCGCTTCCATCTGCAATAAAACCATTCTGAATCAGGTAATCATACATAGTATCAACCTCTTTTCTTTCTTGTAACAGCTCCTTTCGGGATCGTGGCTAAGGGCGCATAGCGCGCCACGGAATCTCCTTCAAAAATAAACCTCATCGGAGGCATTCCGGTTATCACTGCATCATAGGGGGCCTTGAACTCAAAGTCGTTAATGCAGGCGATTACCTCTCCTTCCTTTACATATGTACCAGGAGTAACGGAAGGACGGCATATTCCGTCAAACGGAGCTTTGATCTCTTTATCAAAACAGCCACAAAAGCACACTTCCTTCGAAAGGCCTGCACTTCCCCTGACAATGCCGATGTATTTCAGGTATCCGATGATCTGATCTGCAAGCTCCTCTGCCGCAGCTTCATTAATTACACCGCCTGGCTGGCCTCCGGGCATTTCTATCAGCAGCCCTTTCTGATTCCTTTCCTCGCAGGCTTCGATATATAACTGACCGCGAGTTCCTTTTGAGTGAATTACGGTTTTTACACCAATCGCCCGGCATAATTCCTCCGCAAAGTCATAATAGCTGTAACAATGCATGGAGTAGGTTGAACCATATAGCCCACAGCAATGCAGGTCAAGCAGATAGTCAAATCCCTCTGTGACCTGCCAGATCCTGTTGGCCAGTCTCTGACTGTAGGAGCCATCCGGAGTACCTGGAAATATTCTGTTGAGATCCAGATTATCTTCTGGAGCCCGTCTTTGGCGGGTTTTCGCCGCACTCATATTGCAGACAGGATATATTACAACCTCACCAAGCAGAGTCTCATTCTGCAGCTTTTTCCAGACCAGCTCCGCTGTATAACTTCCTGTTTGCTCATCTCCATGAATGCCGCCGGTAATCACAATGGATGGATGCCCGTCTCCAATCCTGTACCCTTTCAGTTCAATGCCCTCTTGGAACCTCTCAATCACTTCCATAATAACCTCCTTATTAAGTCAAGTTTTTTCCTCAAAAATCAAAAATTTTTGATATACTATCAATAAACATTTTAGAAGAAAGAGCCGTTGGTATGGGCAATTTCTTGTATTGGTACGAAAATATCTGGTTTTGGGTACATGAAGTAAAACGTCTTGGTTTTCCATTCTACATTTACTCACTTATCTACAACAGCGTACCCCCCCTTGTCTACCAGGATCACCTGCATTTCTGCAGGAGCCTAACTTCCTTCATCCCGCCGTCCATAACCAGGGTGTCGGCTTAACCCTTTGTCAGAGCCTTGCCATATGAGGATGACTCCTGACGATTACCAGCTCATTCTTTGCCTTAGGTTTTACTGATTGGTTCAATATGTTCTATAATCCATCACCTTGCGGCAGACGTTTTCCCGGCCTGTTCCTTATACCCTTCAGCTTTCCTGCCACAACAGAATTTAATTCTCAGAATTGTTTTTTAAAGGCTCAAATCAACGGTAGCAGGACATTTCTTTTTGGCTCTGGTTTTATGCTGCCTGCATCTGTGGCTTTCTGATATCCTCATATCAGTTTCTCCGCATCATAATAGGCTTCTTTTGTAAGGATCACGTAGAATACCCTTATTACCTTGCAGGTTGCCACAACCACTAATTGCCTCTTTTTCAGCGGATTTTCCTTTTCGTTCTGATAATATTTATGAATATCCCAGAACTGTACATTCTTTCCAATTAGTAATATCGCTGCTTTATACAGCACATATCTCAGATACTTCCGCCCGCGGCAGCCGATCCGGTTTTCTCCGCTATACTTGCCGGAATCGTTCGCCACGATTGTATATCCAGGAGATTTCTGCGGTTATTTGGGATTATCAAAACTCCAATGTCCCTAACTTCTGCAATAAAATAGCTGACTGTAATCAGACCGGTTCCTTTGGTCGCCATCCGTTTATCTATATATGGGCTCTCCATTCATTTTCTTCTATACTTTAGTCCTGTCTGGCTTCTGCCTGCTTTTTCTTTCTGTAATTATATCTGTTTTTTGATAAAATTTTTAAAATTTAAAATTTTATCTGTTATTAGTATACAATTTTAAATAAGACATGTCAAAGAGATTCCTATCATTTTCAGTCGTAATCTTTCGTTTTCTATCGAAAGAAAGAGATTAGGGTAATTCATGGTTATTATCTGTATTGAATTTTCCTAATCCCTTTTCCCGTTACAGAGTATAATCCGTTCTTCGTGATTTCACGGGTGCCTTCCGTTCGATTCATTCTGATAAGGCCCTCGTCTGCCAGCGGGCAGAGTGTACTGTACTGTGCATATTGCTTTCTGCTATCATGACTCCCTGCTGCTCCATCCTCTGTTTCAGCCGATCTCTCCCGATTCTCGGATTCTGTTTTATAAGGTTAAGGCTCTCTGCCTGCCCAATGCCGCAAGCTTTTACTCCTTCTCCATCATCTGTTCCCTCATGCAGGATGGCAGCTCCCTGAAGGTCAGCATTCCCTCAGATCTCATGCAATAAACGTGTCTGTACAGATTTTCAATCTCCTTTCCATTTCCGGCCATTGGTACTCCGTCCGTTTATTCCATAAGGCCTCACTGCACAGCCTGCTCAAAAAGAATTCTGAGCTGTTATAAATATTTCGTAAAAAATAGTATTGACGAATTGGCTGATCTGATGTAATATGTTAAAAAATAGCTTGACAGATGGCAGGAACATAGATTTTATTTTCTTGCAGATGATTTTGGAGGCAGTGGGATGGCAGCGACATATACCAATACTTTACAGATGAATATGGCAAACCTGATGTGCGGCATGTACATGTGCGGCATGATTTTTGACGTGGATAAAGTTCAGATTTGCGATGTTTCTGTATGGATTGAATAGTGATGGATCCCATCCTGTTATTTGGCGCGAATGAGAGCCGCAGTTCATAGAGGACTGCGGTTTTTTTGCGTCCGGGATGAGGAAAGGCAGAGAGCAGGAGTAAATCGTTATACAGGTAAAGGAGTTACACAATGACTGAGTTACACGGAGAATCCATAATCCGGCTCTGTGGGCTGGGAAAGGAATTCAAAGGGGCGCAGGGGGCAGTACGTGCGCTTACCGATATCAATCTGGAAATCATAAAAGGAGAAATTTTCGGGATCATCGGCCTTTCAGGAGCCGGAAAGAGCACCTTGGTGCGATGCATGAACTTTTTGGAAACACCGACGGAAGGCGAGGTTTATTATGACGGCCGACCGCTTTCGGAAATGTCACCGGGAGAGCTCCGCAGGACGAGACAGTCGATGGGGATGATTTTCCAGCAGTTTAATCTGCTGGAGCAAAGGAATGTACTGCGAAACGTCTGCTTCCCAATGGAGATTGCCGGTACGCCGAAAGCGGAGGCCAGGGAGCGTGCAAGGGGGCTCCTCAAACTGGTAGGCCTCTTGGAAAAGGAGGCGGCATATCCGGTACAGCTTTCGGGAGGACAGAAGCAGCGTGTGGCGATAGCACGGGCAATGGCAACCAATCCGAAAGTGATCCTTTGCGATGAGGCCACGAGCGCCCTGGATCCCAACACGACAAAGTCGATTCTGGAGCTGTTAAAGGAAATCAATCAGCGTATGGGGATCACGATCGTGATCATTACACATGAAATGAGTGTTATTGAAGCGATCTGTGACCGCGTGGCGATCATCGGAGACAGCCGCATCGCAGAAATCGGTCAGGTATCCCGGATTTTTGCAGGTCCCAAATCGAAGATTGGCAGGCAGCTTATCCTTGGGGATGCGGCAAAGCAGGTGGAATTTGGAGACGGGAGACTGTTTCGGATTACGTTCGACGGGCTCGCGTCCAGCGAACCGGTTATTTCCAATGTTATTTTGGCATGTAAGGTGCCGGTGAACATCATGTATGCTGCGACACGGGATATTAAGGGAAAGGCCGCCGGGCAGATGATTATCGAGCTGCCGGACAATGAAGCAGATATTTCCCGCGTGCTCCATTATCTTGACCGGGCTAAGGTTCCCTGTGAGGAGGTAGGAAAGAATGAGCTTTAAAATGATGCCGCTGTTTTTTGAGGAGCTGGGAAATACATTGACGATGACGTTTGTGTCGTCCTTTCTGGCCTATATAATAGGGATCCCGTTGGGGATTCTTCTGGTCGTCTGGGCGCGGGACGGGATCCGTCCCATGCCCAGGGCGCAGGAGGCGCTTGGTATGATCATTAATCTGATCCGCTCGCTTCCGTTCCTGATTCTTTTAATCGCAATTCAGTCCTTTACAAGGACATTAGTCGGGACAACCGTGGGCACAAGGGCGATTATCGTGCCGCTGACCCTGGCATCCGCCCCATATATTGCCAGAATCGTGGAATCTTCGTTAAAAGAGGTAGATGCTGGTATCATTGAGGCGGCCAAAGCGATGGGGGCTTCTACCTGGCAGATTATCTGGAAAGTGCTGCTTCCGGAGGCCAGACCATCACTCCTTATCAATGCGGCGATTGCCGTTACGACGATTCTCGGATATTCTGCGATGGCAGGCTTTGTAGGGGCGGGCGGCCTGGGGGCAGTTGCAATTAATTATGGCTATTACCGTAATCAGAATGCAGTAATGTGGACAGCGATTATATTTTTGGTCGTTGTTGTGCAGATCATCCAGTCGGTGGGAATGTGGCTGGTAAAAAAGACAGACCGCAGAGTCCGTTAGCAGAACAGACAGGGAAATCATTCCGACTCCGGGGGGCCGAAGCGCGCCGGTCTCCGGAGGAAAGGATTGATATAAAAGAGGCTTTTATTAAAAAAGTAAAAAAGGAGACGATAAAAATGAAAAAATTGTTATATGCAGTTGCGGCAGCAGGATTAAGTATCAGTTTACTTACAGGGTGCGGTTCTAAGGCCCCGGATGAGGAAGGAAAAACGATTGTGATCGGGGCAAGCCCGTCCCCGCATGCAGAAATTCTGGCGGAGGCAGGAAAGCTTCTGGACAAGCAGGGCTATACATTGGAAATCAAAGAGTATAATGATTACGTACAGCCGAATGTGGCACTGGATGCAGGTGATCTGGACGCCAATTATTTCCAGCACCAGCCGTATCTCGATCAATTTAACGAGGAGCGGAAGATGGAGCTTGTATCAGCCGGTATGATTCATTATGAACCGTTTGGTATTTATGCAGGTAAGATATCTTCTCTGGAAGCGCTTCCGGACGGGGCGCAGGTAGCAGTGCCGAATGATACGACGAATGAGGCGAGAGCGCTGCTTTTGCTGGAGGCGAATGGGCTTATCACGTTAAAAGAAGGGGCAGGCCTGAACGCAACTAGGCAGGATGTAGTTGACAATCCGAAAAATATTGATATTATTGAAATGGAGGCAGCACAGATTCCGCGCTCCCTTCCGGATGTGGAGATCGCCGTGATTAATGGAAACTATGCGATTTCCGCAGGACTGAAGGTCAGTGAGGCGCTGGCATGTGAGGACTCCGGGTCGGTGGGTGCAACGACCTATGGCAATGTTGTGGCAGTCAAGAAGGGCCATGAATCAGATGAGAAGATTAAGGCATTGATTGAAGTGCTGAAAAGCGAGGAAATACAGAAATTTGTGGAAGAAAAGTACGAGGGGGCGGTTGTACTGCTGCCTTAAGGGCAGACTCGGAGAATCAGAGTCTGAGGTTTAGGCTCAGACTCAGGCCAGGGAGACGCTGATGAAAGCGTTTCCTTATAAAAAGACACTTTTTATGGAGGAAAAGGGAAATGGCAAAGTTTGGTTTTATCGGTATGGGGAACATGGCGTCAGCTATCATGAACGGGCTGTTGAAGTCATATGCGCCGGAGGAGATTCTTTTTTCCTCCGCGCATGAGGAAAATATGGCGGAGGTTACGGCAAGGACGGGAGTGCCCCATGTTTCTTCCAACAGGGAGTGCGCCGGACAGGTGAAATATCTGGTCCTGGCAGTCAAGCCCCAGGTGCTTCCGGACGTGTTTGCGGAGCTTCGCGCGGTAGTTACCAGGGAGCATGTCATCATTTCCATTGCTGCCGGGTACACGATTGAGGATTTACAGAACGGACTGGGAGAAAATGCCAGAGTTGTCCGCTCTATGCCAAACACGCCGGCTATGATCGGGGAAGGGATGACAGGCGTCTGCTATGAGGATGCGTTGTTTTCCACGGACGAAAAGGCAGAGCTTGACAGTTTCTTTTCCTCTTTCGGAAAATATGAGCGTGTGAAAGAAACTCTGATGGATGTGGTAGCCAGTGCCAGCGGCTGCTCCCCGGCCTATGTGTACATGTTTATCGAGGCTCTCGCGGATGGCTGTGTGAAAAATGGCCTGCCGCGGCAGATGGCATACCGGATGGCGGCCCAGGCAGTACTCGGGAGCGCAAAAATGGTGCTTGAGACGGGAAAACATCCGGGAGAATTAAAGGATATGGTCTGCTCCCCTGGCGGCACCACGATTGAAGGCCTGGCTGCCCTGGAGGAAAGCGGTTTCCGCAGCGCTGTGATCCGTGCATGTGACGCGAATTATTCCAAGAATAAGAAATTAAAATAATGCCGCGGTTAAAGCTTTTTGCTCCGGAACGGTTCAAGGAAACGGGCGCAGAAAACAGATATCCTGCCATGCGGCAGAAAGGAAAGGAAATGGAAGCAGTCATTCGTTTAAACAGGGAGCTGGCCTATACGGGTTCGATTCTCAAAATCTATAAGGATACCGTGATCTCCAATGGAGTGGAGTCTGTGTTTGATTATATCCATCATGATGGGGCAGCCGCTGTACTGCCGGTGACAAAAGACGGGAAAATCCTGATGGTGCGCCAGTACCGCAATGCACTGGACCGCTTTACCCTGGAGATCCCGGCCGGGAAGCTGGATGCGCCGGACGAGCCAAAGCTTGAATGTGCCAGCCGCGAACTGGAAGAGGAGACGGGGTTTCGCTCAGAGAACATCGAATACCTGATGACGATCAACACTACGGTTGCCTTTTGCGATGAATGCATCGGCGTTTACATTGCCAGAGACCTGATTCCTTCCCACCAGCATCTGGATGCCGACGAATGCATTGATGTGGAGGAGTGGAAGGTAGAAGATCTGCTGGAACTGATCTATTCAGGGAAAATGACGGACGGAAAGACCGTAGCGGCCATTCTCGCCTATGCGCAGAGGGAAGGGCTCCGCTGACAGGAATAGCCCCGGCGGGAGCTTCATATAGTAGAACAAAGCTGTATGAGGTGCCATGCTGTGAAACGATACAAAAACAGAGAGGACAGACTGCGGCTGCAGATGTCCTTTTTTTTGTTTTCAGGGGCCGTTCTGGGCACGCTTTTCCTCAATTTGATGGACGGGCAGATGCAGGAAGAACTAAAACACGTGGAAACCAGTCTTTTGTCGGCAGCCGTACTGCAGAAAATAGATTTTAAGGAACTGTTTATCCGTGTGCTGTCAAAGCGCATCCCGCAGCTTCTGTTCGCCTATCTGGTTGCCATGACCTCGGCAGCGCCGTTTTTGTTTCCGCTGATGGGCGCAGGATTGGGATTTTCCAGCGCGGTAATGGTGTGTGCGCTGACAATGGACGTAGGCCTGTGGGGAATCGTCCGCTACCTTGTTCTCATTTTCCCCCAGGCCCTTTTCTACGTGCCTGCGATCTACCTTCTTCTTCTGTGGATGCCTCAGCAACAGGCGCGTTTAAAGGTTTCCTCTGCGCTGGCAATCGCTGTGCTGGTGCTCCTGGGTGCCGCTGTGGAGAGTTACCTGAATCCCTGGGTTGTGGCGGCCTTTCTTTAGCCGCAAAATTTGTTTGCTTTTGTGGAAATGAGGGACTATAATAAAACGAGAAAATCAATAAGAGGGAGTCTGACAGCGCAGAATGAAAGAGACGATAGAACGCTACCTTCAATATCTTGCAGAGGAAAAACATGCCTCCCCTAATACGCAGGCAGCCTACCGGCGCGATTTGATGCAAATGTCTGCATATCTGGAAACCGCAGGCATCCGGGAGCCGGAACGTGTAACAAAAACGGCGCTGAACTCCTACCTCTTCCAACTGGAGACGGAAGGAAAGGCAGCGGCAAGCATAGCGAGGATTTTGTCCTCAATCAAAACATTGTTCAGCTATGAGATAAGGTGCGGAAGATTGAGAAAGAACCCGGCCGAAACGATAAAACCTCCACATATCGAAAAGAAACTGCCTGCCATTCTCACAGAGGCCGAGGTCAGCCGGCTTTTGGCGCAGCCCGCCGGAGGTTCCCCTAAAGAACGCCGCGATAAGGCTATGCTGGAGCTTTTGTATGCCACGGGAATCCATGTTTCTGAGCTGGTACAGCTGAAACTGGCAGATATCAATCTGCCGGTCGGTTTCCTTACCTGCCGGAGAAAGGACAGGGAAAAGAGCGTCCCCTTTGGAAAAAACGCAAAAGAGGCGCTGGAAGGTTATCTTGTGGAGGCGCGTCCGAGATTGCTTAAAGATGAGGCTGACTGGCTGTTTCCAAATTGCAACGGAGGTCCCCTGAGCCGTCAGGGATTTTGGAAGATTATTAAATATTATGGAAGGCAGGCCGGTATTCAGGCCGATATCACCCCCCATACCCTGTGTGATGCTTTTGCTGCCCATTCATTGAGAAGAGCGATCGACGCAGATACGGCAAACGTGCAGACGGTCCGATAACGACAGGCCGGGCGGCAGGCGCAGACCGGACAGTAATGACAAGCCGGGAGGCAGATACACGCACCCGTGAAAGGCAGATAAGCTGACAAACCACAGCAGGCATAAAAGATTCGAACGATTTATGACAGAGAGGAGTGGATGATATGCAGCAGGTTACAGAGCAGCAGATCCTTGCGCTGGCGCCAAACCCGGCGGCAGCTTCGAACGGACGCAAAATATCGCAGAAGGGCGGTTTTGTGCGTCTGGAAAAATCCGCGGACGATACATTTTATCTTGGGGAGTGTACGGGAAGCGGAAAAAGCAATTACATCACCACGGCAGATTACATTGACCCCAAGGCGCCGGTTTTCCGCTGTTCCTGTCCCAGCCGGCAGTTTCCATGCAAGCACAGCCTTGCCCTGTTATATGAAATGATGGCCGGGAAATCATTTACTGTCTGTGAGATTCCGGAAGATATCCTGAAAAAGAGGGAGAAAAAACAGTCCCGCGACGCGAAGGCACAGGAAAAAGAGCAGGGCGGGGCGGCAGAGAGCCAGTCAACGGAACAGACGGAAAAGAAGAAAGCGGCATCTGCCAGGGCCGGCAAGGCGGCCAGGGCCAGAAAAATCAAAAAGCAGCTGGAGGGACTTGCGCTCACGGCCAGACTTTTAAGGGAGCTTTTGCGGGCCGGACTCGGCACAATGGGCGGGACAGCCCTTGATACATACAGGCAGCTTTCGAAGCAGCTTGGCGACTACTATCTGCCGGGGCCGCAGCGGATTCTGAACCGCCTGATTCTGGAGATCGAGGCCTTCCAGAAAGACGGGGACGAGTCCCATTATGAGGGAGCGGTCGATGTCCTGGAAAAGCTCTGGGGCCTGGTGAAGAAATCGCAGAAATACCTTGAAGAGAAGCTCGAACATGACAGTACGGAACACGATGATAACCTGCTTTATGAGGAGCTGGGCGGGGTCTGGAAGCTCTCAGAGCTGGAAGCACTGGGCCGGAGTAAGGCTGATGTGAGCCTGATTCAGGCGGCTTTCTGGTCGGAATATGATGAGGCGAGAAAGGAGTACATCGACACCGGCTGCTGGATTGACCTCGAAAGCGGGGAGATCAGCATGAGTTACAATTACAGGCCGCTAAAGGCGCTAAAATACGTCAGGCAGGAAGACACGGTGTTCGGTGTGGCAGAAGTTTCCAGGGCTGTTTATTATCCGGGAGAGGGCAATCTGCGCGTCCGTTGGGACGGATCCAATATCCGCCCGGCCGAACAGGAAGATATCCGGAAGCTGCGCTCCTTTGCTGCCCCATCACTGGCCGCGGAAGTCAAGGCCGCCAAGAATTTTCTCAAGAATGCAATGGCCTCCCCCATGCTGATACGGCTGCTGGCCTATGAGCAGATTGGGCGTACAAAGGAAGGCCTCACCCTAAAGACAGGGGATGGACAGACGATTCTCTTAGGAGATATGCCGGGTATGGAGGGGACGCTGGAACGCCTGACATTACTGCCGGAGTCCGGGCTTTTAAAGAATCAGGCATTTTTGGGTGCATTTTACTACAGCGCCCCGGACCGACGGATTAAGCTGAAACCGTTAAGTATCGTGACAGATTCTGAGATTGTGCGGCTTTTATATTAAGGACAAAGAGCCGGCAGAAGGAGGGGCAGGGATATGGACATCAACCCGTTATATGAGCTTCGCGCGCGTCTGAAAAATGCGCTGATTTCAGGTACAGACCTGATTGCAGAGGATTTCAGGCTAAAGAGGGCGGCCGAGGCCATGAAGCCGTTAGAGGCGGTATCCCCGGTATTTGCCAAAATCGGGCAGCTCATGGCAGCGCTTTTAGCAGATGGCTGTGAGGACCGTCCGGGCATGCTTTTGGATGCGCTTACGCTTGTGGACGCTGTGATCTGCACGCAGGGGACCGTGGCAGTTCCAGGGGAAATTGAGGAAATCAAATCGCCGGAGTGGGGCAGTGCGGTGACAAACGCCCCCTATTCCGTACTGCATACACTTTTGGATGCGCTGGCTAATTCCGGAAACGGGCGTTATTCCTATGTGGTGGATACCCATACGGAGCATCCGGAGCTGTTTGAGGATTACAGGATCAAACACGCGCTTGTAAAGGCATTGGGCGCTTCCTACGCGGAGCTCGCAGAGCAGGCGGCAGCGTGGCTTTCGGAGAGCGGCGAGGCGGTTGTCCCGTTGCTGAAGAACGGATTTGATCCTAAGGGAAAGCGCGAGATGGTCCGCAGGGTGTCCCTGATTGAGACGATCTGCGGAAGCCGGGAAAATGATTTTTACCGGGAAATGCTGCCGCAGGCGGAGAAGGATGTAAAAGGTGCGCTGATTTATGCACTGCGCCATACAGAGGATAATGCAGAGCTTTTAATTGAGCTTACGAAAACAGAGCGCAGCAGCAGCAAAAAGATGGCGCTCTGGGCACTGGCGGCGATGGAGCACGGGGAGGCAAAACGTTTCTGGGAGGAATATACGGAAAAGAAGCCGGAGGAAGCGCTGACGTATCTGGTGGAATCGCAGGCTGGATGGGCCTGCAGACTGACGGCTATAAGCTTTAAAAAGCTGCTTGAGCCGTGGGCAGGGGCGGCTTCTGATCAGGAACTGCCGCAGAAAACAGCCGCACAGCTTACCGCGTGTCTCATAGCAATGCCGGGAAAGACCGGTTCCGATATCTGTGAATGCTACCGTATCGCTGCGGACATAAAGGACAGACTGGAACGGCCTGTGGCGGGCGATAAAAATAACTGGGCCATCGCGGGGCTTCCGGGGGGCCAGGCGTATGCCAGAATATCCTTTCAGGATGCAGTCCCGCAGATTTTGCAGTATTCTCTCTGCGTGGAACCGGATCAGGAGCTGGGAGATCTGGCTGTCCGGCTGTATGAAGCGCATGGGAAACGCTATTTTGCGGCGGCGTTTACGGCCAGGCTCCTGTTCGCCTCCGAAGAGGAATTCCGCGAATGGACAGAGCGTGAGATCTATAAGCGCACCCTGACCGGAAAGACCCTGAAAAAGGAAATGACGGCAGAACTGGTACGCGTACTGGGTTCTGTGATCTGGGATGAGAAACAGGGGAAGTATATCCTGATTGTCCGTAAAAGCAGTCCGGCCGACGGGCAGATACGCACATTAAAACATGTGCTTCCCTGGTCGGCAGACGGGTATCTGACGGAGCTTGCCATGAATATTTCGTATCATACACTGGATGCGGTTCTTGGCATGTGGATCCAGCCGGACAATGAAGCATACTGCCAGAGGCTGGGCGGTTATTTTTACAAAAGGGCGCGGACCGAGACAGATAACCGGATGTATCTGAGCCTGCTCGCCAAATGCAGGTGGTCGGAATGTGCCGGGCTGGCAGTCAAATTCTTCGGCGGTAAGGTACGTTCGGCATGGGAAGTCCGATACTATTTAAGTCAGATGCCAGGAGATGCCGCGGCCAGGCTTAAGGAGACAGAAGCCGTGTACGAACTTGCGAAGCAGGGAAAGTTAAAGGGTGTGAAGCTCGTGGAGAGCCTTGAGGAATATATGGAAGAGCTGAAAACAGAGAGGGCTGCAGAAGGGCTGAGCTGAAATAAAACATGACTAGGGTGTGCTGCCAGGGCATACGGGCAGGAAGCGGGAGTCCAGGGAGGACCGCAGGGAAAGAAAGCTTACCGGGGACAGGCATATAGATAGAATGGAGGAGACAAAAGGGACATGAGTAAGGAGGTATTGAGGCTGCCGGCTGAGCAGCTGTTTCAAAAGGAAATCGACGCATTGATTGCCGCCGAGAAGGATCCGATCCCCACCGGCTGGCGGATGTCGCCGCGCTCGGTGCGGACATATATCTGCGGCGGAAAAGTCGGAAGAACTGTGATTACGCCCAAATATATCGGCCATGAACGATTGGTGGAGATCGCGATTGCCACGCTGGTGACAGATCGGGCACTGCTTCTGATCGGGGAGCCGGGAACAGCCAAAAGCTGGCTTTCCGAGCATCTGACGGCGGCGATCAACGGGGATTCCACAAAGGTGGTGCAGGGGACGGCCGGCACGACAGAGGAGCAGATCCGCTATTCCTGGAATTATGCCATGCTGATTGCCAACGGTCCGTCGCCGGAGGCCATGCTAAAGAGTCCGGTGTTCCATGCGATGGAGACGGGCAGCATTGCCAGAGTGGAGGAGATTTCCAGATGCGCTTCTGAGGTACAGGACGCCCTGATCTCCATTTTGTCAGAAAAGCGGATCTCCGTGCCGGAGCTTTCGATGGAGGTGGCGGCCCGGAAGGGATTTTCTGTCATCGCCACAGCCAATACGCGCGATAAGGGCGTGAATGAGATGTCGGCAGCCCTGAAGCGCAGATTTAATATCGTAGTGCTTCCGGCTCCATCCGATCTGGATTCCGAGATGGAAATTGTCAGGACGAGAGTGCAGCAGCTTGCCGGAAGCCTGGATCTGAATGCCGGCCTGCCGGAAAATGAGGTTGTGGAAAAGGTCTGCACGATTTTCCGCGAGCTGAGGAACGGGGAGACGCTCGACAAGAGTCAGAAAGTCAAAGTCCCGGCCGGCGTGCTGTCCACAGCAGAGGCCATTTCCCTTTTGTGCAACAGCATGGCGCTGGCGGGCAGCTTCGGCAACGGAACCATTACCGACGAAGATCTGGCAGCAGGGCTTCAGGGCGCTGTGGTGAAGGAGGAGGAAAAGGACTCGGTTGCCTGGAAGGAATATCTTGACCATGTGATGAAGAAACGGGGCGCCCGCTGGTCGGGGCTCTATAAAGCCTGCAAGGAGTTGAATTGCTGATGGGAGAACCGTATTTTTTCGGAATCCGCCACCTGTCGCCGGCAGGCGCATACCATCTGAGACAGTTCCTTGGGGAACAAAAGCCGCGGCTCGTGCTGGTGGAATGTCCCGGTGACTTGAACGATCAGCTGGAAAATATGACGAGACCGGAGACAAAGACGCCGATCGCTATTCTCGCCTATACAAAGGAAACACCGGTGCGGACGCTTCTCTATCCCTTTGCCGAATATTCGCCGGAATACCAGGCCGTCTTATGGTGCCATGAGAACCAGGTTCCCTGCCGTTTTATTGATCTGCCTTCAGATGTGTTCCTTTCCCTGCCCTCTGAAAGGCAGATGGAGACAGGCGAGGGGGAGGAGGGCCGGATGAGCGTATACGCCGGCCTCGATCAGGCGGCCGGGGATGACGGCCACGATACGTTCTGGGAACGCGTGCTCGAGCATGCAGAGAGTGCCGAGGGCTACCGGCAGGGCGCAAACACCTTTGGCAGTTCCCTGCGCAGCCTGACTGAGGGAAAAGACGGCGACTGGGCGGAAACGGTCGTCAGGGAGGCTTACATGAAACGGCAGATTGAAGATGCTGTCCTGGAGGGCTTTGCGCCGGAGGAAATCGTGGTCGTAACAGGTTCGTACCATGTCGAGGGCCTGCGCCATACAGAGCCGATGACGGACGAAGAGCTGGCCTTGCTGCCGCGGACGGAGGCGAACCATACTCTGATGCCGTATTCCTATTACCGCCTGTCCTCACGCTCCGGATACGGGGCCGGCAATAAAGCCCCTGCCTATTATAGGTTACTTTGGGAAGCACTGATAAAGGGAGAGCCGATGAGAACGGCTTACAGTTATCTTTCCAGGATTGCCGCCTATCAGAGAACGCAGGGGAATCCGGTTTCTTCCGCTGAAACGATCGAGGCCGTGCGTCTTGCGTCGTCTCTGGCAGCGCTCAGAGGCGGTACGGTTCCGGCTCTGAGGGATCTGCGCGACGCGGCCGTGACTCTGATGGGCGCGGGAAGCTTTGCCGCTGTCAGCCTTGCTGTGGCAGATACGGAGATCGGCACCGAGATCGGCATGCTCCCGGAGGGCGTCAGCCGTACCAGCATCCAGGAGGACTTTTACCGTCAGCTAAAAGAGAGGAAGCTGGAAAAATACCGCGGCCTTACGGCGCAGGATTTGTCGCTGGATCTCAGGGAAAACAGGAATGTAGCTTCCGAAAAGGCAGCCTTTCTCGATCTGTCCCGTTCCTTTTTCCTGCACCGCCTGCGGGTGCTGGGAATCCACTTTGCCACATTGCAGAAAGTGAATCAGGAAAATGCCACCTGGGCGGAGAAATGGGTGGTGCGCTGGAGCCCGGAGGCGGAGATCGAACTGGTCGAGGCGGCTTTAAAGGGGGATACCGTGGCACAGGCGGCTTCCTTCGCCTTAAAGGAACGGGTAGAGCGGGCCCCTGATATGGGGGAGATTGCGGCTGTCATCGAGGATGCTTTTACCTGCGGCATGGTAGAGGATGTGCGGTATGCGACAGCGGCTCTGCAGGCAATGGCGGTGGACGCCGCTGCCCTGGAAGAACTGGCGGCCACGGCCAGGCGCCTGTCGGTTGTGATACAGTACGGTAGCATCAGGCGGCTTTCTGCGGAACCGCTGATCCCGATTCTGGAGCAGATTTTTTACCGTAGCTGTCTGATCCTGCCGGGTTCCTGCGTCTGTGACGACGGGGCGTCCGGGGTGATTTTAGAGGCGGTGGAACGTCTGAATACAGCAGCGCTTGCCCACGATTTTCTGGATCGCGCGGAATGGCTCCGGACGCTCAGGGAAACGGCAGGGCGCGATGACCTGAACACAAAGCTTTCCGGATTTGCAGCGGCGATTCTTTTGGAACGCGGCGATATGGACTCCGGACAGCTTCGGCTCGAGGTGCAGAAACGTCTGTCAAAGGGCGTTCCGGCTGATCTGGGCGCCGGATGGTTCGAAGGACTGGCGATGAAGAACCGTTATGCCCTGATCGCCAGGCTGTCTTTGTGGGAAAGCCTGGATGAATATCTGGATACGCTGGATGATGAAGAATTTAAGAGGGCGCTGGTGTTCTTAAGGAGAGCGTTTGCCGATTTCTCTTCTGCCGAAAAGGACGGAATCGCGGAAAACCTCGGCGAGATCTGGGGGCTCAACGGGCAGCAGGTGAGCGAGGCAGTCAACGCCGCTGCCAGCGAGGAAGAGCAAAAGCTGATTGAAAGCCTGGAAGATTTTGACTTTGATATTGATATTTAAAGGCTTATTGTGGCGAAAATGCAGAACGGGAGCTCTGGAGAGCGCTTCGGAGAAAGGGGACAGGGCATGGATGACAAAAAACGCATCAGCCGCTGGCGGCTGATTCTCGGCCAGGAGAGCCGGGAACGTTTTGCCGGGATGGGGGGCGGGGAGCCGTCAGGAGAGCTTGACCTCATGGACCAGGCATTGGCGGCGATCTATAACCGCACCGAAAACGGCGGTTTTGGCACGGCATCGGGGGGCCGCGGGGCAGGGAGCGGGCCCTCCAGCCCGCAGATTACGCGCTGGCTGGGAGATGTGAGAAGTCTGTTCGATAAGGAACTGGTTACGGTCATTCAGGGCGACGCCATGACCCGCTGCGGGTTAAAGCAGCTTATTTTTGAGCCGGAGCTTTTGGAAAATCTCGAACCGGACGTCAATCTGGCGGCGACGATTCTGATGTTAAAGGACCAGATTCCCAAACGCTCGAAAGAGAGCGTCCGCGGATTTATCAAAAAGATCGTGGAGGAGATCAATAAGCTGTTAGAGCAGGACATCCGGCGCGCGGTGACGGCGGCAGTCAACAAAAGGAAACATTCCCCGATCCCGTCTGCTGCTGCACTGGACTATAAAATGACGATTTCCCGGAATTTAAAGCATTATAACCCGGAGCTTAAGACGATCGTACCAGAACATTTTTATTTTTTTGACCGGACAAGTACAACAGCGGCCAATAAGTGGAAGGTGATCCTCGATATCGACCAGAGTGGGTCGATGGGGGAATCCGTCATCTACTCCTCCATTATGAGCTGTATTCTTGCCAGTATGTCGAGCCTGACGACGCATATCGTGGCATTTGACACGAACATTGTCGATCTGACAGAAAAGTGCGAGGATCCGGTGGATCTTCTCTTTGGCTTTCAGCTCGGCGGCGGCACGGACATTGACAAATCGGTGGCCTATTGCCAGAGTCTGATTGAGAATCCTTCCAGGACATTGTTTTTCCTGATTTCCGATCTGATGGAGGGCGGGAACCGGGCGGCCCTCCTGCGCCGCCTGGAGGAAATGAAGGCCTCCGGCGTGACTGTGCTCTGCCTTCTGGCACTGGCGGATGGCGGCCGACCGTATTACGACGCCCAGATCGCACAGAAGATAGCAGGGATGGGAATCCCCTGCTTTGCCTGCAACCCGCAGATGCTGCCTGAACTTCTGGAACGTGCATTTAAAAGGCAGGATCTGACTGCGTTTCAGAAGGAGCTGGAGAAGAGGAGGCAGACTTAAGGAAGAAGCCCTGCTTTCTATATGAACCTTTAAAATGACAGGAGACAGGGGCTTTGATGCACCATTGTTTTACTGACATCATAGCGATTTTATCTCAAATTTAACTCATTGGTATCAAACATGAAAAAAGGCATACAGTACCTTAATTGGTATTATGTGCCTTTTTTGAGTTTAACAATACAGCAGGGAAACCTGTTACAGGAATTATCCCCTGTGAAATAAAAACGCTCCGCGAGGATGTGCACTTGGCGCCAGGGAAAATGACGTCCTATTGTGGAATGTTTTCGATAAGCAGGAGGAATCCCTTCGCCTTTTATGTCAAATTCACATTCTGATAATCAGAAATCATCATATTTTTCGTCAGATATCACAAAATATTTCCCTGATAATTGGCAGATATGCATATTGCAGATATACTACAGAATATGGTAGCATAAAGTTTGTAAACTTTTATAAAGATATTTTACAAAAGACATTTATAAAATAAAAAAGGAGAGAAAAGCGATGAAAGGAAGTTTCTTTGTAGGGGCAGGGCAGAATCCGAAGTTTGAGGTGCGGGAGATGACATTTGGCCCCCTGGGTCCCAAAGAAGTCCTGGTGAATAATAAGGCCTGCGGTATTTGCGGCACGGACGTCCATATCTATCACGGGGAACAGGGTTCTGCTGACGTGACGCCGCCGGTTGTATTGGGACATGAGTTCGCCGGCATTGTCGCGGAGACAGGATCCGAGGTGACGAGCGTGAAGCCGGGGGACCATGTAGCGATAGACCCGAATCTGTACTGCGGCGAGTGTATGCCCTGCCGGATGGGAAAGAAGCAGGAATGCGAGCGCCTGTTCGCCCTGGGGGTGAACGTAAACGGCGGATTTGCGGAGTATGCGGTGTGCCCGGAGGCGCAATGCTTTAAGGTGCGCAGGGGTATCTCGTTTGAGGAAGCCGCGATGGCAGAGCCGTTGGCGTGCGTTGTGCACGGTATCGACCAGGCTCAGATCCGTCCCGGACAGGTCGTACTGGTGATTGGCGGCGGTACGATCGGCCTTTTGATGGTGCAGATGGCACGGATCAGCGGGGCTTCCACCGTTATCTTAAGCGAGCCAGTGGAAATGCGCCGGAAGATCGGTATGGAAGTCGGCGCGGACGCCGTGATTGACCCCATCCATGAGAATGTACCGCAGAGAATCCGGGAAATCTGCGGGAGAGACGGCGCAGATGTGGTGATCGAATGCGTCGGAAAACCATTTGCCGTGGAGCAGGCATTTTCTGCCGCGGGATTTGCGGCTACAATTCTCCTGTTCTCGGTGCCGGGAGTCGATGCGACCGTCCCCCTTCCGTTGTTTGACGTCTACAAAAAGGAGCTGCGCATCGTTGGCTCCATGATTAACCCGGATACACATCAGCGTGCGGTGAACCTGATTAACAGCGGCAGGCTGGAGTTAAAGAAGCTGATTACGCATACATTCGACCTGGAACATATGGATGAGGCAATCCATATGCAGATGAGTACAGAATCAATTAAAGTGGTAGTGCATCCATAAAAGGCCGCCGCCGGAGTCAGGATTATAGGACTCCGGCGGCAGTTCTGCCATCTGGTATCACATGGGTTCATCGAGCGGGAGATCCCGCAGAAAATTTTTAATGTAGTGGAGCGCGGCCCCGATGGAAGAGGAATGCTGAAGAATGCAGCCGCGGATGATCTCCACGTTCATATCCGGAAAGGCGCTGACTTCCTGCACATAGGCGCCCAGGCGGGTGAAATCCTCGTCAAGCAGGTACGGAAGCAGAAAGCCGCTGAGGATAAAGGGGCAGTCGGCGACCATGCGCATATTGTTGATGGAAAGTGCGAGATTCCGCAGATAATCTTCCCATATCTTTGCGCAGTGCGTATCGTTCGCGCGCATGAGCTGGAAAAAGAGCTCCAAAGGGAGCCCGGAACGCTGCACCAGACTGCCGGCGGAGCAGTAGGCCTCCATACATCCCCTTTTTCCGCAGTAGCAGAGCTCTCCGCCGGGATGGATGGTCGTATGCTCGATAATGCCGCCGGCCCGGAGCACTCCGCGGTAGCTCTCCCGGTTAATGATGAGAACGCCTCCCAGATTTTTATTGAGGACGAGGAAGAAGGCGTCCTTCAGTTCCTTGTTGTAATGCAGCTCGGCGGAGGCGGAAGCCTCCGTATCATGAATCAGGATACAGGGATAATCAAGGTATTGCCGGAACATCTCACGGGTCGTTCCGGTGTTATTTAAAATCGTGCCGTAAGTGACCGCATTGCCGTCCGGGGAGACGAGTCCCTGAATGGCGATTCCGACGCCCAGGATCTGCTCCCGGCGATGGGGGAGGGCGGAGGCAAAACGGTTGACCCAGTCCCCGACCGAGTGATAATAGGAATCGTCATTGGCAAAGGGGATGCTGTGCTCTTCCTCAGCAATGAGATTGGCGTAAATGTCAATTGCGCAGATATGGATATTGTCTTTTAAAATGGTAATGCCCACGGAGATACGGGTGTCATGGACACAGGAAATCATCTGTGCCTTCCGCCCGCCTGTGGATTTGTAAAAGCCGTCCTTCTGAATCAGTCCGGCAGCCTCCAGCTCCCGCAGATTCTGGGTAATGGTGGGAAGGCTTAAATCCAGCGCCAGTGCCAGCGCCCGCTTGGAGGTACGTTTATTCTCGTAAATGTAAGAGTATATCTTTTCATAATTCAGCCTCCGTATTTCGGAAGCCGAGGCAATCTGAGACGGATCCGTCAAAACATCTCCTCCTTCTGTCACTTTTACAAAAGTACTTTAATATAGAGTAACATAAGAAAATAAAAAAGGCAAGCAGAACGGATAAAAAAATAACAAATATCCGTATCCATTTCTTATACTTTTAAAACGCTTTGACGGGGTAAGTAATGAAAAATAGAAAGTAATTTGTGTATTATATACAAAAAGATGATGGAAAATATAGTTTATATTGCCATTGCATGGGAAATAAAAATATATTAAGATAAAAACTATAAAATACATTTATAAAAGCATTTTACAAAAGAGGTTTATGCAGCATTGATATCTGACAGGAAGATTTCCTGACAGGGAGTAGCTGAAGCGGTGGCAGGAATACCGAAACTGCCGCCAGCAAGAGATAAAGAGGGGGGAACAGGATGTCGCTGCTCACGTTTACGCATTTTTCCAGGAGTATGCCTGGATGTACGCAGGTCAATGTGATTCTGCCGGTCGGCATGGAGTATGAGGATCTGATTGAACCAGGCGAGAAATTCCAGACGCTCTGGCTTACCCACGGATACGGTTCCAACTGGACCGAGTGGGCGAGGCTGACCTGCATTGAAAAACTGGCAATGGATCACAAATTTGCCGTGGTAATGCCGGATGCTGCCAATAGCTTTTACTGCGACCAGCCGGACGGGAGAAAATACTACACCTACATTACAGAAGAACTTCCCGCATTTTTGAGAAAGTATCTGCCGTTATCGGATAAGCGCGAGGATAATTTTATCGCGGGATTCTCGATGGGAGGCTACGGAGCCGCCAAGATCGGATTCCATCATCCGGAAAAGTATGCGGCAGTCGGGATTCTTTCCTTTGGGCCGAGGGACATGGTAAGGGATTACAGGGAGGAGACGGATCCGGACAGGCTGAGGCGATATAAGTATACCTTTGGGCGTGTGGAGGACATGCCGGATTCCGTCAATGATCTGTATCAGGCATTCGTCCGTATGAGGGACAGCAAGGCTCCCATGCCTCTCATCTATTCAGCCTGCGGAACCGAGGATCATGTATATGCAGGATTTGATGAATTCCGCAGGTTCCTGAAAGCCATCGGGGCGGAGAACGACGTCATCATTGAGGAAGGAGCGGGGGCCCACAGCTGGGATTTCTGGGATGAATATATCGCGAAGTTCGTGGATCTGCTTCCCTTAAAGAACCGTAATTTCTGGAGGAAATGGTACGACAGCCAGCACGGTGGGAACCGGAAGGCCCTGTAAGAAGGAGGAAATGATATGTCGCTGCTAACATTTACACATTTTTCCAAAAGTATGCCCGGATGCGCTCAGGTCAATGTGATTCTGCCGGTCGGAATGGAATATGAGGACTTAATCGCACCAGGTGAGAAGTTCCAGACGCTCTGGCTCCTTCACGGCCACGGATCCAATTATACCGAGTGGGCGCGGCTGACCTGCATCGAAAAGCTGGCAATGGATCATAAATTTGCCGTGGTGATGCCGGATGCGGCCAACAGCTCCTACTGCGACCAGCCGGACGGAAGAAAGTACTATACGTATATCACGGAAGAGCTGCCAGCATTTTTAAGAAAATATCTCCCGCTTTCGGATAAGACAGAGGATAATTTTATCGCTGGATTTTCGATGGGGTCTTACGGAGCCGCCAAGCTGGGATTCAATCATCCCGATAAATATTCGGCGGTCGGAATTCTCTCCGGCCCCAATAACCGGCTGACGGGATACGACGAGCTGACGCCGGAGCGAAAAAACGAGTTCAAGTATACGCTGGGGGATATCAAAGACATTCCCGGCAGTAAGGATGATATCTACAAGGTATTTTCTGACTTGAAGCAGAGTGGAAGGCCGATGCCCTTTATCTATGCCGCCTGTGGAACCGAGGACGTTTTATCATACCGGAGGTTTACTGAGTTCCGGAATTTCACAAAGAGCATAGGGGCGGAAAACGATGTAGTCTTTGAGGAGGGGCCCGGAGTACACAGCTGGGATTTCTGGGATGAATATATCGCGAAATTTGTAGATCTTCTCCCGCTTAAAAACCGCAATTTCTGGAGAAGGTGGTACGATGAGCAGCACAGGAACAGATAATGGAAGGCACGGTTCGAACCGCCTGAACCGCTTGCAAGGAAAGGAGGCAGAGGCTGAATGGGACGGTACATATTAAAGCGTTTGCTCATGATGATTCCGGTATTGTTGAGCGTTGTCCTGCTGATCTTTATTCTTCAGTTTATCACTCCGGGCGATCCGGCAAAGCTTCAGCTGGGGACAGACGCCACCAATGAGGAGATCGAAAACTGGCATGAAAAATACGGACTGAATGACCCCTTTGCAGTCCAGTTTACAAGGTACGTCTGGGGTATCGTGAGCCGCGGCGATTTCGGCAATTCCTGGAGGAACGGGCAGCCGATCACGCAGGAGATCATAAGCAGGTGGCCTACGACCTTTCTCCTGGCGATCCTGACGACACTGGTGTCAGTTATATCGGGGACGCTCCTGGGCATTTACGCGGCGCTTCACCGGGGGAGCCTGGGGGACGCCATCGCGAGGGTCATAGGAATCCTGGGAATCTCACTTCCCAACTTCTGGTTTGCACTCATGATGATTCTGCTCTTTGCAGTGAGGCTCCAGTGGCTTCCGGTGTCCGGATTTTACGGGCCGCTCTACTGGATCCTTCCGGCCGGGACGCTCGGAGTCCTCGGCGCGTCAAGCCAGATGAGAATCACGCGTTCGGCTATGCTGGACAATATCAACGCTGATTTCGTGCGTACCGCGCGGGCCAAGGGACAGGAGGAACGGGTGATTACGTATCATCACATTCTGCGCAACGCCCTGATTCCGATTCTCACTAACGTCGGCAGCCGGTTTGCCCAGAACCTGACCGGAACGATGATTCTGGAACAGATTTTCGCCATTCCCGGTATCGGGACATTGATGGTTCTAGCCATCAATAAAAGGGATTATCCACAGCTAAGAGCCAGCGTGATCCTCGTGGCGGCGACGGTCTCTGTGGTAAACCTCCTGATCGACATCGCCTACGCAGCGGCCGACCCGCGCGTCAAGGCAACGTTTAAGAGCAGCAGCGGCAATTTCCTGAAGTTCAAAAAGAGGGCGGGGTGAAATATATGAAACAGAAAGAAACGGTAGTTTACACGACGAAAAAGCGGAGCATGATGCAGGAATCCATGCACCGGCTCGTGAAGAACAAAACGGCAATGGCAGGCCTTATCGTGCTTCTGATCGTGATTACCCTGTGCGCCCTGGCCGGTTTTATCTGCCCGGAGGGATATGATAAACAGGATATCATGAACAAGTTTATCTCCCCGTGTGCAGAGTACCCACTGGGGACGGATAATCTTGGCCGCTCCATGCTGGCCCGTGTCCTCTACGGAGGAAGGTACTCCCTGTTTATCGGCCTGGCGGCAACGATTGTCGCAGCAGGAATCGGAATCATCATGGGCTCTGTGGCCGCGTTCTACGGCGGGCTCGTGGACAACCTGATTATGCGGTTTCTGGATGCGTTTAACGCGATTCCGGATCTTCTTTTGGCGATTGCCATTTCCTCTGTTATGGGAGGCGGTGTGTTAAATGCGATTCTTGCCATCGGCATTTCTTCGGTCCCGGCCTATGCGAGGACGGCAAGAGGCCCGATTCTGGCAGTCAAGGAACAGGAATTTGTAGAGGCCGCGAGAGCGCTTGACGCCAGGGACAGGAGGATTATTTTCCGGCATATTTTACCCAATGTATTATCGCCGATCATTGTCCATGTTTCGACCGGTATCTCCGGCGGTATTATTACAGCCGCAGCTTTAAGCTTTCTGGGGCTCGGCGTGCAGGCGCCGACACCTGAATGGGGCGCTCTCCTTTCCGCTTCCCGCCAGTATATCCGTGAGTATCCGTACCTTGTTACCGTACCGGGAGTCTGTATCGCTATGGTAGTGCTGGCAATGAACCTGTTTGGCGACGGCCTGAGAGACGCTCTTGACCCGAAGCTGAAATATTAAATCTTCCTGCGCCTATAAGTGAGTGCGCCGCCATGAATGGAAATAGAAGTAATTAAAAGTTAAGGTTAAGGCGCATTTGGCATACCTGAATTTAGATCGCCTGCGGCGATGGACTTTCAAAGTAAAGGGGAACGATATGAGTGATACTGAGAAAATTTTATCCATAAAGGATCTGACGGTACATTACCTTCCGCCTGAGGAACCAGCATGCAAGGCTGTGAACGGGGTATCCTTTGACATCAGGAAGGGGGAGACACTGGGGCTTGTCGGGGAGACCGGTGCGGGGAAAACGACCATCGCACTCAGTATCCTGCGCCTTGTGCAGTCCCCGCCCGGTAAAATCCTCAGCGGCTCGATTGAGTTCAATGGGGAGAATCTCCTGGAGGCCAGCGAGGCCCATATGAGGAAAATCCGCGGTTCTGAGATTTCCATGATCTTTCAGGACCCAATGACGGCCTTAAATCCCATCGACTCAGTAGGCGATCAGATCGCCGAAGTGGTTCATCTCCATAGTAAATGTTCCAGGGCCGAGGCGAGGATTAAAGTAGAGGAAATGCTGGAGCTGGTCGGGATTGATAAGAGCCGCTATAAGGACTATCCGCACCAGTTTTCCGGCGGGATGAAGCAGAGGGTCATTATCGCGATGGCGCTTGCCTGCTCCCCGGAGCTTCTGATCGCGGACGAGCCGACCACAGCGCTCGATGTGACGATTCAGGCCCAGGTGCTTGACATGATGAACGACCTGAAAAAGAAGCTGGGCTCTTCGGTTCTTCTGATCACCCATGACCTGGGCATTGTCGCCGAGATGTGCGACAAGGTGGTCGTTATGTACGCCGGGCAGGTGGTGGAGATGGGGGATAAGAGGAGTATATTTAAGCATACGTCACATCCCTATACGAAAGGCCTGTTTGGCTCGCTCCCGGGGGCGTTTCCGGACAGCGACCGGCTAAAGCCGATTAAGGGCCTGATGCCCGACCCGGCCGCGCTTCCGGCAGGCTGTAAATTCGCAGACCGATGCGAATTCTGTACGGAACAATGCAGAGCTAGGGAGATTGGACTGACCGAAGTGTCCGAAGGGCATTATGTCCGATGCGTTTTAGCAGAAGGGGGGAACCACCATTGACTCCGTTACTTGAAGTGGAAAGGCTGGAAAAGTTTTTTGACGTAAGCGCAGGGACGCTGCACGCAGTTGACGGCGTTTCCTTTAAGATCAACCAGGGAGAGACGTTAGGCGTCGTGGGAGAGTCCGGATGCGGAAAATCCACGCTGGGACGCGTCGTCCTCCACCTTCTGGAGAGCACAGGCGGCACGATTAAGTTTAAGGGAGAAGATATCACTCACGTAAACCGTACAAAGTTAAGTGAGCTGAGGCGGAAAATGCAGATCATTTTCCAGGATCCTTTTGCTTCCCTGAACCCCAGAATGACGATTTTCCAGACTCTGGCAGAGCCGCTTGTGATCGCGGATATCTGTAAAGGGGCCGAGCTGGAGGAAAAGGTCTATAAAATGATGGATACGGTGGGGCTGGCCCGCAGGCTTGTCAATACATATCCGCACGAGCTGGACGGGGGCCGCCGCCAGAGAATCGGAATCGGGCGGGCGCTCATTCTGGAACCGGAGTTTATCGTCTGCGACGAGCCGGTATCGGCTCTGGATGTGTCGATTCAGGCACAGGTTATCAATCTCCTTCTGGACATCCAGCGGGATATGAAGCTGACCTATATTTTTGTCACCCATGATCTTTCCGTGGCAAAATTCATTTCAACGAACATTATGGTGATGTATCTGGGGCAGGTGGTGGAATTCGCAAGCGCAAAGGAGCTGTTCGATCACCCGGTGCATCCGTATTCCAAGGCACTCCTGTCAGCGATCCCGAACCTTGATATCGACCAGGAGAGCAGGCGGATCCCGATTCAGGGCGAGGTGACATCACCGATTAACCCCAAACGAAGATGCCGGTTTGCGACAAGGTGCCGGTACGCCAAAGAGACGTGCATGGATTCGGAGCCTGTGCTAAAAGAGTACAGTCCGGGACATTTCGTGAGCTGCCTTTATGCAGAGGAGCTGGACCAGGATAAGAAAAGAGTATAAACCTTCCTGCGCCCAGGTGAGCGCGCCATCATGGATGAAAATTGTTCAGGCGCATTTGGCATCCCTGAATGTATGCCGCGTGTCGGCGGCGGACTTTCAAGGTAAACAGGGAAAATCAAGATAAGGAAAGGGCTGCAGGAAGATGCAGCCGTAACGCCGCGAAACGGTCACGGAAAATGTGAACGAGTGAAACAGGGCATGTCCCATAAAAAGAGAGGAGAGTAACCATGAGAAAACATTTAAGACCACTGGCACTTGCACTTGCCGCTACCATGATGCTGACAGCCTGCTCCGGTGGCAGCAGCACGTCTGCCACGGCAGCCTCCGGAACGACAGCTGCGAGTACAGCGGGCGGGACCGGAAGCAATACGGCTGGCGGTGCAGCAGGGGCGGCCGGGAGCAGTACAGCCGCAGCAGATGCGGGAGGGGCCCCGCACGGGACGACAAAGGATACCCTGATTATCCGTTTACAGTCTGACCCCGGCACGCTCGATATTGTTCAGGGAAATATCACCGAGTCGATGGAGATCTGGTCCCTCTGCGGCAACAGCCTCCTTGTCGTAAAGCAGGATGAAAACGGGCTTTACGACACTGTTGTGGACGACGAATATTCGATGGCGACCGGCTATACCTTTGACGATGATAACTGCGGCATTACCTTTAACCTGCGTGAAGGTGTAAAATGGCATGACGGCAGCGATTTTACCGCGGACGATGTGGTATTCTCCATTCTGAGATACCGGGATAACGCGACATATTCCTACGTCGATTTCGATGACGTACAGGCGATTGACAGCCATACGGTGCACGTAGGGCTCAAAGCGCCGGATGCGCAGGCATTAATCAATGTCGGAGCCATGTTCCTCTGTTCGAAGGCGAATACGAATGAGGACGATCCGTCCTGCTTCTCCAAGAAGTACATCGGGACAGGCGCATGGTATGTGGATTCCTGGGTGGACGGGGATTCCGTAACCCTGAAAGCATTTGATGACTACTTTGCAGGCGCTCCGGCAATCAAGACGATTGTCGTCCGGTTCATCAACGACGCATCCGTAGCCATGATGGAGCTTGAGACAGGCGGAGTCGATATTGTGGACGTTCCGGACTGGTCCAGCGTAAACAGTGTCATGAGCGGAAACTATGAAGGAAAGATTAAATATACAGGGACGACCGATCTGTATCTCCACCATCTCTGGTTCAACTGCAGTAATGACAGCCCATTCAAAGATATCAGAGTCCGCCATGCGGTAATGTATGCAGTTGACCGTGAAGCGCTGATCTATGGCGCGTTTGAAGGATTGGGAGAACTGGCTTACACAATGGAATCGGTTACAATGGGCGATGTAATCAGCCTTGAAGATTCCTGGCCGTTTACCCATGACATCGAGAAGGCAAAGAGCCTGCTGGCAGAGGCCGGATATCCGGATGGATTTGAGGCAACGATTATTAACTACGGCGACCAGAACGATGTCCTCGGAAATGAAATTATCGCGAATCAGCTGGCGGAGATCGGGATCAAGGTCTCCATCGAGTCTTATGATACGCCAACCTGGATTTCACGGCTTACCGAGCAGACGGCGGGCTGGGATATGGCTCTGAGGCTTTATGGCGGCGTGAATCCGATGTCCAGATGGACCTGGCTGAATGTCCCGCAGAATACGCATGTGGATCCGGAGATCAACCCGGAGTATAAGGAGTTACATGAGCTTTCTCTTAAGGCACTGGGGACACTTGATGCGGATGAGCGCAGAAAAATCCATGAGGAGATCCAGAACCGCTGGTTTGACGAGTGGGCGTATACGCTGCCGATATTCCAGAAGATCCAGTATAACCTGTTCGCGGACAACCTGCAGGGC
The DNA here is from genome assembly GCA_009917545.1 of bacterium 1XD42-76. Classification (GTDB taxonomy): domain Bacteria; phylum Bacillota; class Clostridia; order Lachnospirales; family Lachnospiraceae; genus QZDW01. The sequence goes on along the minus strand of QZDW01000026.1, from coordinate 12,291 downwards.
GCAGAACGGTATGGGTATTATTGGAGAATTAAAAACGCTTATTTTGACTGATTCTTGCTGAATCGTAGAACTTTTCATAGTTAAGCAGGTCCGGGCCTGCCGGCTGTCCCTCCTCCCACTGGGGCAGCCGGCGGGCCTGTATGATTTCAAAGAGCGCACGGCTGATTCCACCATTGGTGCGATACAATGCAAGGGCCGTTTTCAGAAAGTGACAAAAATATACTGTGCCAGCGTGAAAAAGATACATTATTATGTGGGGCATGGAAACAGCAGAAAATAATCGGCTTCGGCCCTTGTAAGAAGCCGGGAAAGCTGATAAAATAATGGGACAGGAATCAGAGGGGTCTGCAAAAGGGCCCCTTAAAGGCGTATAGAACGTATTTTTACGCCAGACAGCACAGTCCGGGCCGTACAGCGGGGACATGAAAGGAGAATTTCTGAATATGTATATTATAGCGGGACTTGGCAATCCCGGTAAGGAATATGAGAATACGCGGCATAATGCGGGATTTATGGCGCTCGATGCACTGGCGGACAGGCTGGGGGCGGATGTCTCGGAACGGAAGCATAAGGCGCTTTGTGCGAAGGCCGTAATCGGCGGGGAGCGGGCGCTCCTTATGAAGCCGCAGACATTTATGAATTCCAGCGGGGAAAGCATCCGGGCAGCTGCGGATTTCTATAAGGTGGAGCCGGAACACATCCTGATTTTCTATGATGATATCAATCTGGAGCCGGGGCAGCTCAGGGTGAGAGCAAAGGGGAGCGCCGGGGGACATAATGGAATGAAAAGTATCATCGCTCATCTGGGAACGCAGGAATTTCCGCGGATCCGGGTGGGCGTGGGGGAAAAGCCGAAAGAAATTGACCTTGTACATTACGTATTAGGACATTTTTCGCAGGGGGAGCGGGCCCTCATGGAAGAAGCGGCCAGAGAAGCAGCCGGGGCAGCCTGTGAGCTTGTCACAGATGGCGTGGCACAGGCAATGAACCACCATAACGCGAAAAAGGAAAAGTCAGGCAGCAGTTTGGAGACGCCCAAACAGGCCGGGTAAGGGAGAAATGATGCCAGCGGCAGAGCATCCGGGCCAGAGCGGCACTGCTGTGTGAATAAATCTGGCTGGAATGGGAACTGGAGTATGGAGGAAGCGGCCGGCCGGCTGCATGCAGATAGGGGAAATAAGTCATGGGAGAGATTTTTGCCAATCCGCTGACTGAGCTTGCAGAATATGTGGATATGAAGCGGGATATGGATCTGGGAATGGGGCCGGTACAGGTCTGCGGCGTTACGGATTCCCAGAAAGTACATGTCATGCATGAGCTTTCGTCCGGGGCAGGCTGGAAGCTCATCATCACTCACGATGATACCAGGGCAAGGGAGATTTACGAGGATTTCTGCTATTTTGAAAAGCAGGTGTGGCTGTATCCTGCCAGGGATTTGCTCTTTTACAGCTCAGACATTCACGGAAACCTGCTGACACGGCAGCGGATGCAGGTATTCAAACATCTTCTCGAGGATGCGGGCGGGGTAGTCGTAACCACAGCGGACGGCCTCATGGACCATTTGCTGCCGCTTGCCATGTTAAAGGAGCGCTGCCTTTTGATCGAGGCCGGAGAGACACTTGACGTTGCAAAGATCAGGCAGACGCTGGCTGCGCTCGGCTACGAGGCGATGGGGCAGGTAGACGGTATGGGGCAGTTCTCTGTGCGCGGCGGGATTATTGACATTTTTCCCCTGACGGAGGAGACTCCGGTGCGCATTGAGCTCTGGGACAACGAGGTGGATTCCATCCGCACGTTTGATCCGGAGAGCCAGCGATCCATCGCGCAGCTGGATAAGATCGTGATCTATCCGGCAACCGAGCTGACACTGTCCCAGGAGCAGATTGCAGACGGGCTGGTTCTCATCGAAAAGGATGCCAAAAAGCAGGAAATGGCTTTCCGAAGCCAGGGAATGGCCGAGGAAGCCCACCGGATCCGAACGATTACGGGGGAGTTGTGTGAAGTTCTGAGGGAAGGGCTGAATACGAGGACGCCGGATGGCTATATCCGGTACTTCTGCCGCGATACCGTATCGTTTTTCCGCTATCTGAAGGACGCCGGGGAGCGCAGCGGGCAGGGACTTTACGTGTTCCTTGACGAGCCGCAGCGGCTTAAGGAAAAGGCAGAGACGGTTGAGGCAGAGTTCCGGGAGAGTATGACGCACCGTCTGGAAAAGGGATATCTGCTTCCGGAGCAGGCAGAACTTCTGTTTTCAGCAAAAAGCGTGCTGGCGGCGGTACAGACCGAGCGGACAGCATTCATGACAGGGCTCGACCAGAGGCTGCCGGGATTAACAATAAAACGGAAATACAGCCTGACAGGGAAAAATGTAAATTCCTATCAGAACAGCTTTGAGCTGCTTATCAAGGATCTGACGCGCTGGAAGAAGGAAGGCTGCCGTGTCGTACTTTTGTCGGCTTCGCGTACCAGAGCGAGCCGTCTGGCCGGGGATCTGAGGGAATACGAGCTGCATGCCTTCTGCCCGGAGGACGCCGGACGGCCTGTTGCGCCGGGAGAAATCCTTGTGACATACGGAAAGCTCCACAAGGGCTTTGAATATCCGCTCATCAAGTTTGTCGTCATCACAGAAAGCGACATGTTCGGCGCAAAAGAGCGCCGGAAAAAGCAGAAGCGTTATCATTACGAAGGAAAGAAAATCAGCAGCTTTTCCGAGCTTACCGTGGGTGACTACGTGGTACATGAAAGCCACGGACTCGGTATTTACCGCGGGATTGAAAAGATTGAGCGCGACCATATTGTCAAAGATTATATTAAAGTAGAATACGCTGGCGGCGGCAACCTTTATCTTCCGGCGACACGGCTCGACGGGATACAAAAGTATGCAGGCTCAGACGCCAAAGCGCCGAAGCTAAACCGTCTGGGCGGTACGGAATGGACGAGGACCAAGACCAAGGTACACACAGCAGTCCGACAGATCGCGCGTGAGCTGGTGGAGCTCTACGCGGCAAGGCAGGATGCGGAAGGGTTCCGGTATGGCCCGGATACGGTGTGGCAGAAGGAGTTTGAGGAGTTGTTTCCCTATGAAGAGACGGATGATCAGCTCGCTGCCATCGAGGAAACCAAGCGGGATATGGAGAGCAGACGCATCATGGACCGCCTGATCTGCGGCGACGTGGGCTACGGAAAAACGGAGATCGCACTAAGGGCAGCATTTAAGGCCGTGCAGGAGGAAAAACAGGTCGTGTATCTCGTCCCGACGACGATTCTGGCTCAGCAGCATTACAATACCTTTGTCCAGAGAATGAAGGATTTTCCGGTGCGCGTGGATATGATGTCCAGGTTCCGCACACCGGGCGAGATCAAAAAGACGGTCGAAGGGCTGAAAAAAGGCTATGTGGATATTGTGATCGGGACGCACCGTGTGCTTTCCAAAGATGTGGAGTTTAAGAACCTTGGTCTGCTGATTATCGACGAAGAGCAGCGTTTTGGCGTGACTCACAAGGAAAAAATCAAGCAGATGAAGCAGAATGTGGATGTGCTGACGCTGACGGCGACGCCGATTCCGCGGACGCTGCACATGAGTCTCATCGGTATCCGCGATATGAGCGTGCTGGAGGAGCCGCCGGTAGACCGTGTTCCAATCCAGACGTATGTGATGGAATATAATGACGAGATGGTGCGGGAGGCGATCCACAGGGAGCTTGCACGCGGGGGACAGGTGTATTATGTATACAATAGGGTCAACAATATTGACGAGATCGCAAACCATGTGGCAGCGCTGGCGCCGGACGCGCAGGTGGCATTTGCGCACGGCCAGATGAACGAGCATCAGCTCGAGCGCATCATGCTGGATTTTGTCAACGGCGATGTGGACGTTCTGGTGTCAACGACGATCATCGAGACAGGGCTTGACATTCCCAATGCGAACACCATGATAATCCACGATGCAGACCGTCTGGGCCTTTCCCAGCTGTATCAGATCCGCGGGCGTATCGGGCGTTCCAACCGCACCTCGTTTGCTTTTCTCATGTATAAGCGTGATAAGCTCCTCAAAGAGGAGGCGGAAAAGCGGTTGCAGGCCATCCGGGAGTTCACGGAGCTTGGCTCCGGAATCAAGATCGCCATGCGCGACCTCGAGATCCGCGGCGCCGGGAATATCCTGGGCGCAGAGCAGCACGGGCATATGGAGGCTGTGGGGTATGATTTGTATTGTAAAATGTTAAACGAGGCGGTTCTGGCGCTTAAGGGGGAAAAGAAGGAAGAGGAACACTTTGAGAGCGTGGTGGACTGCGATATCGATGCCTTTATACCCGATGGCTACATTAAAAATGAATATCTGAAACTTGACGTATATAAGAGAATCTCCGCAATCGAGACGGACGACGAGTATATGGATATGCAGGATGAGCTCATCGACCGCTTTGGCGACATTCCCGGATCCGTGGAAAACCTTCTGCGTGTGGCAAAGCTTAAGGCTCTGGCACACCGTGCCTATGTGACCGAAGTCAATATCAACCGGCAGGAGATCCGCATGGATCTGTACCCGAAAGCCAGGCTGGATACGGCGGGGATCCCTGGGCTGGTAGCGGAATATAAGAATGCGCTGCGGTTTATACAAGGGGAAAAGCCGGCAATGCTTTATCTCGATAAGAAAAATAAAAATAAGGACTGCGAGAGGATGATGGAGACGGCAAAGGAGATCCTGCTAAAGCTTGGGGAGCTGAGTCTTGCAGAAAACGGCGGACAGAGGCCGGGAAAGGCCGGATGATGGGAGAGAACCGGGAAAGGAACCGCGATGGAGAAAAAACTTCCGATTGGAATCGAAGATTTTGATAAGATCCGTACAGAAGATTTCTATTATGTCGATAAAACAAGGCTGATTCGGGAACTGATCCAAAAATGGGGAATGGTGAATCTCTTTACCCGGCCGCGAAGGTTTGGAAAGTGGAGCTGCTTGTCGCCGGGGAATGCGTAGAGAAAACAATCCGTCAGGAGCTGACATATAATGAGCTCGACAGCAGCATTGAGAATCTGTGGAGCGTCCTGTTCATGACAGGTTATCTGACACAGCAGGGAAAGGCAGAGGGAAGAAGGCTCCGCCTTGTGATTCCGAATCAGGAGATCCACGGGCTCTTCGTCTCGCAGATACAGGAATGGTTCCGTGAGACAGTCCGGCAGGATCGGGCGGGCCTGACGGGATTTTGCGAGGCCTTAAAAGAAGGAAATGCGAAAGAAGTTGAGCGCCGGTTTAATACCTATCTGTCAAAGACAATCAGTATATGCGGCAGCTTTGTGAGAAAAGCGAAAAAGGAGAACGATTATCATGGTATCCTGACCGGGCTTCTCAGCAGCAAGGAGACCTGGATCGTCCGCTCAAATGCGGAATCGGGTGAGGGATACAGGATATCCTTGTAGAGATCGCGGAAGAGCAGACAGGAATCGTTATAGAACTCAAATATGCGGAACGCGGCGCTCTGGAACAGGGCTGTAACGAAGTAGTGGAACAGGTTTTCCAAAACCGGTATGGGCAGGCCCTGACTGATAATAGGCTCCATACGATCTGGGCCTACGGAATCGCCTGCTTTAAAAAGCGCTGCATGGTACGTGCAGAGAGAATCATTCCCGGGGGGTTGACAAAGCTGCGGAATGCCTATATAATTGGCTCATATTCATAAGAGACAGGCGCAGATAAGAAAAAGTAGCGGTTTTGTCCCCTGAACAGAAAGCAGCCGGCCGATGAGAGGCGCACAGGGAGATTCCGGCGAATACATCTTGGAGCTTCACACCGAACGGGAAGGCAGCATTTAGTCGGACACAAGTAGGCTGTGACGGAAGCGGTACACGTTATCGTATCGGAGCCATGATAGTGGCTTACTGAGGCGTGCAGTGTGAGCTGTGCGTAAACATTAGGTGGTAACACGAGCGTTTGCCTCGTCCTTTTGACAGGACGGGGCTTTTGTTTATCTCCCGGCAGGCATAAAACAGAGGTTTTCTGCAGCCGGCTCCCCGCCTGAAAGAGGGAGCTTTCGTGGAATCAGACCGGCTTTTATCGGATGCGGCTATGAAAGGAGGAAGCGGTCAGGTACGCTTTGCATTTCTGCGGAGTGCCGAACCGCTGCGAAAGGAGACTGGATATGGGAGTATATGAGGAATTAAGGGCGCGTGGGCTGATCGCCCAAGTGACGAATGAGGAAGAGATCCGCAAGATGGTAAATGAGGGAAAGGCTGTTTTCTACATCGGCTTTGACCCTACGGCAGACAGCCTGCATGTCGGGCATTTTATGGCCCTCTGCCTGATGAAGCGCTTACAGATGGCAGGCAATAAGCCAATTGCGCTGCTTGGCGGCGGTACGGGAATGATCGGGGATCCTTCCGGCCGTACCGATATGCGTCAGCTGATGACAGTGGAGACAATACAGCATAACTGCGACTGCTTCAAGAAGCAGATGAGCCGTTTCATTGATTTTTCTGAAGGCAAAGCATTGATGATAAATAATGCAGAGTGGCTTCTGGATCTGAATTACGTGGAATTCCTGCGTGAAGTCGGGCCGCACTTCTCTGTCAATAATATGCTGCGCGCAGAGTGCTACAAGCAGAGGATGGAAAAGGGCTTAAGCTTCCTTGAGTTTAACTACATGCTGATGCAGAGCTACGATTTCTACGAGCTGTTCCAGAGATACGGCTGTAATATGCAGTTCGGCGGCGACGACCAGTGGAGCAACATGTTAGGCGGTACAGAGCTGATCCGCAGGAAGCTCGGCAAGGATGCCCATGCCATGACGATTACGCTGTTACTGAATTCTGAAGGCAAGAAGATGGGGAAAACGCAGTCCGGTGCAGTCTGGCTCGACCCGAATAAGACGAGCCCCTTTGAGTTCTACCAGTACTGGCGGAATGTATCGGATACCGATGTCTTAAAGTGCCTGAGAATGCTGACCTTCCTGCCGTTAGAGCAGATTGACGAGATGGATCACTGGGAGGGCAGCCAGTTAAACCGCGCCAAGGAGATCCTGGCATATGAACTGACAACGCTGGTACATGGTGAGGATGAGGCAAACCGGGCGCAGGAGAGCGCCAGAGCATTATTTGCCGGAGGGAATGCTGCGGAGATGCCTACCGCAGAGATTGAAGAGGCAGATCTGACTGACGGCAGCATTGACATTCTGTCAGTTTTGCAGAAATCCGGCCTGTGCGCATCCCGCTCCGAGGCCAGAAGAAATGTAGAACAGGGCGGCGTTTCCGTGGATGGCGAGACGGTAAAGGACATTAAGACAGCCTATACAAAGGATGCGCTCTCAGGAGACGGGATGGTTATCAAGCGCGGAAAAAAGAATTTCCGCAGGGTTGTTATGAAAAAGTAGAAGGAACTCGAAACGGGCAAACCCCCGTAAAGAGATAAAGTCTCGAAACGGGTAAAGTTCCAAAGCCGATATAACCCAAAAGCAGACAAAGCCCTAAAACGGGTAAGGACCCAAAGCAGGAAAGACTAAAAACAGCTAAACCCCAAAACAGATAAAACTAAAAAGCAGTCAGGCAAAAGGAATTCCCGGCGGCAGGACACAGGCGAAACGGAAACCGGCCGCAGCGCCGGGGCTCCAGGGCAGGAGGAGGCCGGTTCTGCCCCACAGGGATATGGTTGTGCAAAATAAAAAATGGGGAGGTTTTCCGGAAGGATTCCTTCCGGGACTGCCTGAATGACGCGGTAAGCGCGTCAAAAGGAGGAAAAATGGAAATTTTAAATGAGGCAAAAAAGAGCTTTGACTATATGGTAAGGCTCAGAAGGCATCTGCATGAGAATCCTGAGATCACCAGTAAGGAATATGAGACATTGAAGTATATTTCCGCTGAGCTGGATGCAATCGGGATCGAGTATAAGGAGATTCCGGACGGCGGAATCATCGCCAGAGTCTATGGCGGACGTCCTGGAAAGACCGTTCTGCTACGTGCGGATATGGACGCACTCCCAATTACGGAGAATCCGCGCAATCTGGCATGCGAGAAGGTATGCATATCCAAAAATGACGGCGTATCTCACGCATGTGGACACGATGCCCATACGGCGATGCTGCTGGCTGAGGCAAAGATCCTTTACGAGCACAGGGACGAGCTGAACGGCAATGTGGTATTCAGCTTTGAGCGCGGTGAGGAAGGCGGCGGTAATGTAAAATATCTGCTTTCTTACATTGTAGAGGAAGCGAAAATCCCGGTGGATACCTGTATGGCGACTCATGTAAAGTGGAATGTGCCGACAGGCACGATTTCTGCTGAACCGGGCGCCGTGTTCTCCGGTGCTTACGGATTTACGATCAAGCTGCACGGCATGGCAGGACATGGTTCCCGTCCGGATCTGGCACACAGTGTATTGGATTGCTTTAATGCCATCTATAATCACATGAACACGATCCGTATGAAATATGTACGCCCGGACGATATTCTGACATTTTCTATCGGTATGGTAAACTGCGGAACGGTCCGGAATATCGTGCCGGATGAGCTGATATTCTCCGGAACTCTGCGTACCTTTGACGTTGAGGGAGCTGGCGTACCGTTCATGAAGCAGTTCATGGAAGTAGTCAAAAAGGAATGTGAACTGTGTCAGTGTACGTATGAGCCGGTTTACATGCCGGATCCCCTGTTTGAGTGTTATAACAATCCGGTTTGCAGCCAGATTGCCAAGGATGCAGTGAAAAAATACCTCGGCGAGGATGCGCTCACGGTGACAGAGCCCTGGATGGCTTCCGAGAGTATGATGACATATCTCAAGCTGTGGCCGGGTGTGATTACCTTCACCGGTATTGCGAGTGAAGCCGTTGGCTCCGGAGCGAACCATCATACACCGGAATTCGATGTGGACGAGCAGGGCATGATCTACGGCGTGGCAGCTGCCCTCGGATATGTGGTGGAATTCCTTAATTATGAAGGAGAAATCCCATTCAAGCCGTTCGCAGGGACATTAAAAAATCTGTCAGAGAGGAATCTGTAGAGAAGGATATCTTTTGACGCATGCACATCCTGTGTATTCCTTTTGCAATTTGGAATCAAATAAAAATCCCGTCAGCCTTCCTGCCAGGCCTGACGGGATTTTGTAATTGCCGGGTTCGGTAAAGAGAACTTGCCTTACTTTGAAAGTCCATCGCAGAAGGCGGTCTAAGTTCAGGAATGCCAAATGCGCTAAACTACTTTTATTCATTGCAGCGCTCTTACCTGTGACGCATGAAGGCAGAAAAAATAAAATAACATTACTTGAAACCGCCGCCGTTCTCAAATATAATTAAGGCAGAAGCGATACGTCATCACTGAACAGAAAAAATACGGAGGTACGATATATGCTGCCGGAAGGTGCCAAGAATAAGATAGAGCAGATATGGCTTGATGTGATTGCCGGAGGCGTTTCACAGCCGACAGAAGTGATAGAACAACTGACCTACCTGATGTTTGCGAAACAATTGGACGAGATGGAGGCAGATATTGAAACCTCAGAACTGATATCCGGAAAACGGCAGGAGCATTTATTTGATGAAAGCGACGAAGGACAGGCTCTGCGCTGGAGAAATTTTAGAAAACTGGAGGCAAGAGAACTCCATGCCGTTTTTTCGCAGAAAGTGTTTCCTTTCATTAAATCGGTAAACCGGGATGCAGATTCTGCCTTTTCCCATTTCCTGTCAGATGCAATATTTAAAATAAATGAACCACTGGCACTGCAAAAGGTGGTTGCGGGTCTGGATGACTTATTTGAACATGATATTAAGGGCCTTGATATGCAGGGAGACTTATATGAACATATGCTTGCGAAACTGAATTCGGCGGGCAGGCTCGGCGCTTTCCGGACTCCGAAGCAGATACGGGAGCTGATCGTAAACCTGATGCAGCCGACTGTGGATATGCGGATCTGCGATCCTGCCTGTGGAACGGCCGGTTTTTTGATTTCATGCGCGGAATATATACGGAATCATTATGAACGAAACATGTCCGAAGAGCAATGGGGACATTATCGGACCTCCTTGTTTACCGGCTATGACACGGATGCAACGATGTGCCGGCTGTCCTGCATGAATTTGATGCTTCATTCCGTAAGTAATCCACGGATAGAAAAACGGGACAGCGTGTCAAAGGATTATAACGAAGAGGGAAACTATAATTTAATTATGGCGAATCCCCCTTTTAAGGGGACTTTGAATAAGGAGAATATCAGTGACCGGCTGAAAGGCATTACGAATACGACAAAATCAGAGTTGCTTTTCGTCGGACTGTTTATCGAAATGCTTAAAGTAGGCGGGAGATGTGCGTGTATTGTTCCGGATGGAGTCCTGTTCGGCTCTTCCAATGCCCACAAAAGCCTGAGAAAAGAACTGGTTGAGAATCAGTATCTGGAAGCTGTTATTTCTCTTCCATCCGGTGTCTTTAAACCATATGCAGGCGTTTCGACGGCGATTTTGATCTTTACAAAGACGAATTCCGGCGGTACAGAGGATGTATGGTTTTATGATATGAAAGCAGATGGATTCAGCCTCGACGATAAGAGGCAGCCGGTCGCGGAGAATGATATCCCTGATATTATCCAGAGATTCCATAGCCAGGAAAATGAAAAAGAAAGAAAACGAACCGAGCAGAGCTTTTTCGTGAAAAAAGAGGAAATTATTGGAAATGGCTATGATTTATCCATCAATAAGTATAAGCAGGTCGAATATACGGCGAAGGAGTATCCGCCTACAAGTGAAATCATAGAGGAACTTGAGAAACGACACCAGAGGATCGGAGAGCAGCTCCGTATTCTTAAGGAAATGCTGGATATGGGGGAATGATAGACGGTTTCCCGTTTGAAAAAGGAGCTGGCAGCTCTGGGTAAACTCAGAGCCGGATCCCTTGGGAAAGACAGGATTCCACAGGAAAAAACGGGATACCGTATTTGGGTTATAAGGTGTTCGTTGAGATATTACTGGAAACAGAGAGGGAGCGATTGGATTGAGGCGCGATCAATGGAAAGAGTAAGATTAGAAGATGTGAGTGAGAGGGGAAGCTCTAATCTGGCACAAAAGGATATAGAAGGTGCAGCCGGGGAGTATCCGGTTTACGGGGCATCCGGTTATATTGGATCTGCCGGTTTTTACCATCAGGAAAAAGCTTATGTAGCAGTTGTAAAGGATGGCGCGGGGGTCGGGAGAACCATGCTCCTGCCTGGCAGATCATCTGTTATTGGTACATTACAATATATTATTCCCAAAGAAAATATTCTTCCGGAATACCTGTATTACGCAGTGAAAAATATGAAACTGGCAAGGTATTATACTGGTGCGACGATACCTCATATTTACTATAAAGATTACAAAAAAGAGGTGTTTTGGCTGCCGGATCTGGCAGAGCAGAGAAGGGTTGTGGGTATTCTCGAAAATGTCGGGAAAATTATTGACGAACAGCAGCAGGAGCTTTTGGAATTAGATCAGCTGATCCAATCCAGGTTCAGGGAGATGTTCGGGGATCCTGTCAAAAATGAAAAGGGGTTTCCTGTATATAAGATGTGTGATATCGTAGAGTTTCAGGGCGGGAGCCAACCGGATAAGACCTGTTTTGAATATGAACCAACAGAGGATAATATCCGTCTGATTCAGATACGGGACTATAAAACGGATAAATACATTACTTATATACCAAAAGAGAAAGCGAGACGTTTTTGTACGGCAGACGACATTATGATAGGAAGGTATGGCCCTCCTATATTTCAAATCCTACAGGGAATAGAAGGAGCGTATAATGTTGCTTTGATGAAAGCGGTTCCCCAAAGGGGAAGAAAGGAATTTATCAGGCAGTTTTTGAAACAGGACTGTCTGCTGTATTATCTGGAAGGGATGGCAAAAAGGACAGCAGGACAGGATGGAATTCAGATGGACAGACTAAAAGAATATCCGTTTCCGCTGCCGCAGGAATCGCTTCAGATCAGCTTTGAAACGTTCAAATTACAGGTAGATAAATGGAAGGCAGAGGGGCAGCAGCAGCTGGAAAAGATTCAGATTTTATTTGACAGTTTGATGCAGCAGTATTTTGGATAGCTTTTTTTGAACCATATCACAAGTAAAGGCGAAAAGGAACGGATGTTCTTGGAAATAAAAGAGAATAAGAGTTATATTTTAACCCCATGGGAGTGTGTGTTTCCATGGGGTTTTACTGTTCGTGACAATAAAGTTCTTACAACGTAGGTTTTATTGCAGAGTCTGTGTTTCTTCTGGCGGGATATATTCTATCAAATCAGTCAGATTACACTCTAATACATAACACAGGCGTTTCAGAATATCAATA
>QZDW01000025.1 GCA_009917545.1 bacterium 1XD42-76 | reverse complement strand
TCCTTGCGATATAAAGAAAGTATATCAATTGACTGGGCAAGATTCACTACGGTATTTTTTGTGTCGCTTACATGCCTTCCGGCTGTTTCAACAAAAGCGCCTGATACATGCGGATTCTCCTATAAGCGTCATTGCATTCATCTTCCTCCGCGCAGAGAAAAGTATTTCTTATAAGTCTTATCATCAATCTTTTCCATCTGTCCATCAATCCAGCCAAAGCAGAGAGCTTCTTCCAGGGCTTCTGCCGCCTTTATCGTTTTGGGTCCGCCAGCTTTACCGAATAACAGCCAAATACCGTCATTTGATAAACCATGCTCACAGAGCCATTTACGAAATTCTTCTCTGTTGGCAAATTCCATTGTCACACTTATGGTATATCCCTCCTTGATTTCTTGCCCGCCAAAATTGTCTTAACAACTTTCATTCATAGCGGCGCGCTCACCTATGGGCGCATGATGGTTTCTTTCATCGTGCCTGAATACCTTTTTTCAACAGCCATAACGTTTTGGAAAGATGATAGCTTCCGGTGTCAATATGGGCCAGGCCGCCTGATTTGACCAGCCGCTTGAAATGCTGGCGCAGAGCATTATCGCGGAACCTATCCACCTGTCCAGCCAGATTTTACGTCCGATATCCACTCCTTCCACCTCTATACTACTATATTTATACCTAAAAGATCAATCTATCTGTCAAAATATTGTTTGTATGATTCCTTATCGCTCTCCATCCGGTCAGTCGTACCACATCTTGAAGCGGTACAAAGGCCTGCCCTGATTCTCCAACGCCATGACAGGAACAGCCCCTTGTCAAGCAGACTGCCTAAAGGACATGGCAGAACCTGCGGAATTTATAAATGAAGTAGAATGGAAGCGCTCCGGGAAAACCGCCTCGGTAACAGGCTTTGACATAAAAGCATCACTATCCTATCATTAAAGAGGCCGTCGAAAAATCACTACTGCATACAAAATATGGCTTTAAAACTCATAGATATCAACCATATATTGTATATCAGCTGTATTTTGCAACGGCCTCATAAACAGCGCTGTTATTTCAGATATTTTTTTAATTTTCTGGCAATGACTTGTATATCAATCGGTTTTGCCAAATGATCGTTCATACCGCACTCTAAGCACTTTTGAATATCTTCTGAAAAAGCGTCGGCAGTCATAGCAATAATGGGGATATCCGCATCTGCGCGTTCCAGTCCCCGGATAACCCTGGTAGCTTCGTAGCCGTCCATTACAGGCATCCGTACATCCATCATGATCGCGTCATAATATCCAACCGGGGAGTTCTCGAATTTTGCAATACAGATTTGCCCGTTTTCTGCCCAATCCAATTCCATTTCAAGAATAGAAAGCAGCTCCTTTGCAACTTCCCAGTTAAGCTCATTATCCTCCGCCAGTAAAATATGCTTTCCGCTAAGCTCCATGTCGATCTCTTCTTCCGCTTTTTCTGCTTCCTCCCCGGGAGTATCGGCAAATGCTTTAAGAGCATCGAACAAAACGGACTTAAACAGAGGCTTGGAAAGGAACCCGGAAATCCCCGCATCTCTCGCTTCCTCTTCCATATCGCTCCAATCGCAGGCCGAGATCAGCAGAGTCGGACCATGTTCTCCATATTTCAAACGAATTTCCCGTGCAGCCTCCATCTCACTCATGCCTGGCAGTCCCCGGCCCAGAAGGATCATCTGATAATCGTTGTTTTGGCGATGGCGTTCCTCTGTCATTTCGATTGCACGCTCCGCACTCAGACACCAATCGGAATCTATCCCAATTGACTTTAAAGAGCGGACTGCATTGATACATAACCGTTCATCGTCATCAACGACAAGCATATTCCAGTCAGGAAGTATCATATCCGTTTCCTGCCCTTTGGCTTTTGCCAGATCAAAAACAATGTGGAACTCACTGCCTCTGCCCTGCTCGCTCTGAACAGAAATTGTACCGCCCATAGAGTCTACAATGTACTTGGTGATTGCCATTCCCAACCCGGAACCCTCAATTTTCTGCACATGTGCATTGTCTTCCCTGCTGAAGGAGTCGAATATTTTCTTTTGGTATTCCTTTGACATTCCAATCCCTGTATCTTTCACTATAAAATGTGTACGAACACAGGAAGTATCCTCCGGCAAAGCTTCCTGATACAGGGCTACCTGAACAGAACCGTTATCTGGTGTAAATTTAACAGCATTTCCCAATAAATTAATCAACACCTGATTCAGCCGCACACTGTCACAGCACACGTTTTCTGTAATGATTTCATAGACAGCTGCATTGAACTGCTGATTTTTCGCTTTAACCTGCGGCTGTACGATATTCACAAGACTGTCCATGACCTCCCTTAAGGATACCGGCACGATATTCAGCGTCATTTTACCGCTTTCAATCTTAGACATATCCAATACGTCATTAATAAGGCCCAGAAGGTGCTTACTGGATAATGCGATTTTACGCAGGCATTCCTGAACCTGTTCCTGATTGTGCGGATTCGCTATGGCGATTGATGTCATGCCGATTATAGCATTCATGGGAGTTCGTATATCGTGGCTCATGCTGGACAAAAATTCCTGCTTTGCTGTATTGGCATGTTCTGCTTCTTCCTGCGCCTTTTCAGCAGCTTTGCGTGCCGCATCTATTTCCAGATTCACACGTTTTAATTCTGATACCTGGTTTTTGAATACGCTCAAATACTGGAAAAATATATACAGGAGCATAATAATTACGGCAAAAAAAGCAGCATAAACGACAGTAAGCCAATGACTGCTCATACCTGAAATTGCATGATCCAGCTCATTAAAAGGAAGGACTGTCACCAAATACCATTCACAATAGGGAAGGCTGGTACAATATAGATGGCGGCGTGATTCGCCGCTTTCCAGGATAACAGAATAATCTTTCTCGGCATTCATCGCAGCTGTCAGCTGTCCGACATAGTAATCTGCTTCCTCATTCTGGCCATCAAAGATACGATAAAGCCTGTCAAAATAATTTTCGTTTACACCACCCTGGTCCCGAATCACGTAACTGCCGTCTTTACGTATGACATAGGAATAGAGCAAAGGATTATCCGAATCAAGAAAAAGGACTTCGCCCATATATTTGGAAGAGAGCCCTGCAACAAGCGCAAGACTGGCGCTTCCATCAGACATAGGATATTCGCAGGGAATACCAAACAAAATTATATTATTCCCGCTGCTGTCAACAGCAGACGCTGCTTTGCGTTCCCCGTTTTTCAAACTGTCCAAAAAAGGTCCCGGGGTGTTGGGCTCTACGGGATCGCCGTAAATCATTTCCATACTGCCATCAGACGAATATAAGGCAACACATAAAAAATGTCTTGCCCTTGCACCGTATTCTATTTCTTCCTTCGAGCCATAGCTTGATTCATTTTCATTTACCGCAATACGCGCTATGGATTCCACCATAGTCAGCCGAAGATCAATAATTGTTTCAAAATGTAAAGACACCTGCTCATTCATTCTGGCCATATATGTAGTGCCAATATTTTCAATCGTATTTTCGCTCATCCTGTTAACGGATATTCCCATAAACGAAAAAATAAAGATATTTAAGCAAATGATTACTGCTATGCTGATTTTTAAAGAACGCGGCAAAGCCATGTTTTTCATACTTTTTCCATCTCCATTTTTGGTTTTTATTCCGGGCACATAACAATAAGGACAATGCCCAGTCAAACCCGATCTTTTCGTTTTTACAATAAGCAACGTTTTTATATTAAGCATCTATATTTACTGCCAGAAACGGTATTGACATATTTATCGGGTGCTATTACTACCCCCCCCCCAGCATCTCATCCGGCTCATGACCTGAAGCATCGTTCTGATGTCCACCGGCTTTGCCAAATGTTCATTCATTCCAGCATCTTTTGCCATCGCGATATCCTCTTCAAATGCATTCGCTGACAATGCTATGATGGGTACAGCTTTTGCGTCTGAACGCTCCAGGCTGCGAATCACGCGGGCCGCCTCATATCCGCTCATAACTGGCATCATTAAATCCATGAGTATGCAGTCAAACGTTCCCGGATCAGATGCCGCGAATACATCCACAGCTACTTTTCCGTTATTCGCAGTCACGACCTTTGCACCTGCTCCCTCAAGCATAAACTCCACAATTTCACAGTTGATCTCATTATCTTCTACCAAAAGGATACGCATTCCGGCAACATTACCCTGTATCTCCGGTTCCGCATCCGCAGGTCTCGTACCCCATGCCTCATCCACTTGAATGGGCAGGGTAATTCGAAATATACTCCCCTTACCAAGCTTGCTGTCTACCTCAATCGTTCCATTCATCTGGTCTGCCAGCTTCTTGGCAATGGACATGCCGAGCCCGACCCCATTGTAATGGGTTCTCGCTCCCTGATGCTCCTGGGTAAATGGCTCAAAAATGTGCTTCTGGAATTCCTCTCCAATGCCAATTCCAGTGTCCTCAATCACGAACCGATAATCTGCAGTCCCGCCCTGGCAGGAGGTCTCCTCCGCCCTTACAAATACAGAGCCATGAGGCCGATTATATTTAAGGGCATTATCTATGATGTTCATCAGGATCTGCTTCAAATGCAGCGGATTTCCGATCAGTCTGCTGTGATGCAGGCTGGTTTCCTCCAGCACCAGCCGGATCCCCCTCTCCTCCGCCTGGGCAGACAGGATCATGATACAGTCCTTCAGGGTCGCATGAAGATCGAATGGTTCTTCCACTGCCATCGGTATTCCGCTATCCAGCTTACTGACCTGAAGAACATCGTTCACCAGCGACAACAAATGCTCCGTTGACACACGGATTTTCTCCTGGCACTCACTTTGATGCTCCGGATCTTTCTGACATTTCTCCATAATCGTCAGCATTCCCAAAATTCCATTAATTGGTGTACGTAGATCATGGGACATATGGGAAAGAAATTCACTTTTTGCCGAATTGGCCCGTCTGACCTTTTCTAACAGCTCCATGATAGCCTGCTCCTGTTTCTTCCTCGTCACCATCGTTTCCGTGATATCCTGATGGTATCCGTTCAGACAGGCGCCCGGCTTTTTGAATGTTTTGTCCGGTACACCGCCGCAGCGGACATAGATCTTCCCCAGTTCCGGATGATTCCAGGGGTAAATCACCTCAGAGCGCCCTGTTTCCACTATCTCCCGTACTGCCTCCTGCACCATCTTCACATAGTCCGGCTCAATGTTCTCAAACCAGTGCTGATAGCATTCCTCTGGCCCGATCCCGCCCGGTACTCCAAGGAGGATCCGCATGGTCCGGTCCGGATACATCCTTGGCTGACAGCCTTCCTCCAGCTCAATCGTCCAGATACCGGTTCTGGCCCCTTCCAGAATATCTTCCAGGCTCTGCCTTGCCTCCAGTTTGTATTTCTCTTCCTGCTCCACTACAGCATTGACATCCCGCTGGGCAAAAATCGCGCAGTTCTCTTTCCCCGTATTCTCTGTAGCCGAAAAATGAATCTCCAGATGTTTCAGTCCACAGGAACTATCCTGCACCTGGTAACGGACATAGAATTTCTTATTTGTCCTCAGCTGAGCGAGCACATAGTCTTTTTTCGTCATGGCACGGAGGCGTTCCTGATCCCGGGGGATTACATACCGGGAAATATACCGTTCCATTGCTGTCTGATAGCCATCCTCAAAATTGGCTGCCCAATCCATACCAATCTGTTCACTGCTTCGGTATATCTCACATTCACCTGTATCAAAATTCACCTGATAGATCCCCAGATAGTCCACACTAAGCGCATGGAGAACATTGTAGCTCCGCTTTTTAATCTCACGGAGCAGGTTGCGCCGTTTCAGACAGGATACAATAAAGTATGCTGCTGTCTGGAGCATATTTGACGCATACTCCAGCGACTTTGCGGGAGGATTGTCTACGCCGTAAAAGCCAATAAGCTTTTTACCGTCATAAAGAGGGACCACTACAAGGGAATGGATGTTCTGCCGCTCCAGGTTCTCGTACTGAAGAGGGTCAGTCTCCCGGATCTCTTCCAGACTCTCAATGACGATATGTCTGCCGATACTGAAATTGAGATACCAGCTCTCACACACCTCCCGGGGAACATTTTGAAGGTTCTCTTTTTCCGGCTCCACCCCGTCAGCTGCCCATTCATAGGTGTTGTCATCACCGCCAGACTCATTTTGCTCAAATATGTAGGTCCGGTCCCCGTTCAGTGCTTTTCCCAGGTGTTCCAGCAGCACCTCCAGCGACTGATCCGGAGTCTCCTCCAGCAGGGCAATACGGAGGCCCTCATTGATGACGGCCTCCAGATTCTGAATGCTTTGCATATCACTGTGTGGTTCACGACTCCCTGTGGCTGATACACCTTTGCCTGCCCGTTCAAAACTCTCTCTTGAATAATTCATACGCCTGCCCTCCATATCGCTTGCTTTCCAGCCATAGCCACTACACCCACGAATTCTGAACGGAGAGTCTCCTCCCCGGAAAGCTCTGTTTCTGAATATTGGTAAAATTCTTTTTTATTCTTATGCCGTCCTCATCGTTTCGCCGTAAAGGTGGAAATTCCTGTGTCATAATACCACGTGTCATCTGCCACGTCAATATAGGTTTTAATACAGGTTTGTTCATCAGGAAATTGGGTAACATCGCTTCCACGCTTATGGATCAACTCAGAAAAAGGCATTATTCGTTTCATGCCCGGAAGTCGGGAAGAGGGGTTTGATTGAAAAGCACAGAATAAAAGCAAGGGCGCTTCTCACCACCGGTCCCGGTGTGTTACAGCGCCCCGTTTTAATGGAATCCGTCATTTTCTTCAAATTATCCTGCCGCACCTGGCTTCGACATTTCGGAAAGAGAAAGAACAGCCTCATTCTTTTTCAGGAACAACAGACCAAAAGAGGACGGCCCGCAGTTAGCGGCAATCGCTGAGGATGCTTTCTGCAGATAGACCCGCTCAAATGGACCGTACTGCTTCACCAGGTCCTGAATATATTGAAGGCGTTTTGCATCCAGTCCGGCATATGTGATAAACAGGATCCGCCGGTCAATATTCCTTGTATTCATAAGTACCTTGCGGATATAACGCTTCGCCGCATGTTCAAAGCTTCCTATCTCCATGCTTGAGACTGCCATTTTACTCTTCCTGAGTACAATGACCGGATGTAACAGCAATGAATCACAAAGGATCTGTACCCGCTTGGAAATCCGACCGGACTGACACATCATATGTGTGTTGTTAATGATAAATGCAGAAGAAATGAAGCGCCCTATGTCCTTTACTGCCTGCACAATCTCCGACTTCGTAGCGTGATTTTCTGCCATATGGGCAGCACACAACACCACTAATCCCATGCTGCTGGAGAGGTGTCCCGAATCCAACACTGTGACATTCTCAAAAGATTTCGCTGCTTCTACAGCATTGTTGTAGCCCTGACTGATATGCTTTGCCATTGAAATATGGATCACATTCTGGGCTTCGGTCAGCTTTTCTGCAAAAAACTTTTCATAATCTTCCACATTCGGCGCCTGCGAGCATCCGTTTTTCCCTTCCGCCATATGCGCAAGCAGTTCATCCGCCTGCAGTTCCAGTTCATCGAGGAACCGTCCCTGTTCCGTATAGACATAGTAAGGACATACGGAAATGCCGAGTTCTTTTCTTAATGATTCTGGAAGGTCACACACACTGTCTGTTGTCACCATGAGGGAAAGCCTTTGTGCCTGTTCAAAGATCAAAATATCCTTCCCGATCTCGGATTGACCTGTCTCTTCACTCAGCTTTACCAGTTCTCTTGGCAAAATGCTCAAAACAGCAGCTTCCAGCAGAGTACCGCTGACCGGCTTCGCCAGATAACCGCTGAAACCTGCGTTCCGGTAGAGAAGCTGATTGTCGCTTCCTGCATTGGCGGTCAGTGCGATTACTGGCGTCTCCTGACACAACCCTCCCGCCTGTACACGCAAAGTCCGCAGACATTGTATCCCGTCCATCTCCGGCATTAGGTGATCCATCAAAATAACGTCATAATGCTGAGTCTGTGTCAGTCTCAGACATTCTGCACCACTTAACGCCGTATCAATCTGGATCTTTGTCGCTGAAAGCAGCTTCCGCACCACCATCAGATTCATCTCATTATCGTCCACCACGAGAATGTGTGCTTCAGGTGCTTCAAAGCTCTGCCTGTATTGTTCTCCGGAACGGTTTCTCACACGGGAATCCAGCGTAAAGGTTCCAAGCTCTTTATCATCCACAATGTCCTGCTCCAGCATTACAAGGAAAGTAGAACCCTTCGTATAAACACTATTGACGCTGATCTCTCCGCCCATCAGCTCCACTAACTGATGAACAATACTAAGGCCCAGCCCGGTTCCTTCGATATGGCGGTTTTTGTCTTCGTTTACCCTCTTGAATGCATTGAAAATATAAGGAATGTTTTCTTTTTTTACTCCCTGCCCGGTATCCTCTACCGAATACCAGACGCGCACCCGGTTCAGAGCCACGCGTTCACAACGGATAGAAAGCTTAACAAATCCCTTGCTCGTGTATTTCACTGCATTGTTCAAAAGGTTAATCAAAATCTGTTTAATCCGTACCTCATCGCCACAAAGCATGCTGGGAATCGAAGAATCCACATTGAGCCGGAACTCCAGTCCCTTTTCCTTTGCTTTGATCCACATCATATTGACAATTTCCGAAAAAAGCGCTCCTGTCTCATAAGAAACATTGATAATTTCCATTTTTTTCGATTTAATCTTGGACAGATCCAGAATATCGTTGATGAGCGTAAGCAGCATTTTACTGGCACCCTGGATATTTCTTGCATTCTCTGCAATATCCTCCGGGATGTCGCCCCGGAGAATGATTTCATTTAACCCGATGATCGTGTTAATTGGCGTTCGGATCTCGTGGCTCATACTGGAGAAGAAATTATTCTCTGCCCGGTTGAGCTCCTCGATTTCCTTCTTCTGCCGTTGGGAAAGCTCATTTTCCTTTTCATAGAGCTTATTCAGAAACGAGAGCAGTACACTGGTCAGTGTGCCTACCAGAACAACAGAAACAGCGGCGCAAAAGAAATAGTGCCCCGGCGTACCTGACGCAGCAACTTCCGGATAGTAAAAAGCAATATAATAGCAAAGCAGTGTTTCTACTGCACAGAGAAAAAACAGCGTAACCTTCCGCCTTCCCTCCAGAGTGATGATAATATACGTAAAGCAAAGCACGAACCATTCCGGCATCCCACTGTAGAATCCGCCTGCCGAAAAAAAGCTCACTGGAAAGAGTATCAGAAGCAGCATTGCGATCGCTGTGGCCCCTGCATGAATGCATCCCTTCCGGATACTGATCTTCATGACTATTGTCACATAGATGAAGCTTGCCGCCAGAATCAACAAATTTACAAGATTCCTTCCCATCAGCAGTGTAATTGTCATTGCAATCATACTGATACTGGTAGCTACGCGGAACATACGTTCTTTCAGGCCGATTCTATGGTCATAAATCGTTTCAA
Organism: bacterium 1XD42-76; assembly: GCA_009917545.1. GTDB lineage: Bacteria > Bacillota > Clostridia > Lachnospirales > Lachnospiraceae > QZDW01. Next base: position 42,632 of record QZDW01000025.1, on the reverse strand, counting down.
ACCACTTTTTCAACACACCGTAATTTCCTCCTGTTTTCAATTATAATCCGGAAATCGTTTCACATATCTCATCGTACAGACGCAACAGCATAGGATGGTTATGTCGGATATAATCCGTCCTTCCCTTCTTCCCGGCCTGTTCCAGCAGCAGTGCCTGTTCTGCGAGCCGTTCCGCGCCAATTGTCATGGATGTGCTCTTCAGGGCATGAACCTTAACCGTATAATCCTTCCAGTTACGGTTCTCATACAGAGCAATGATTTCCGCCTTCTTTTCCGGGGCCTGAGAGCAGAACATCTGCAGCATTTCCAGATAGAATGCCTCTTCCCCACAGCAGTAATCCATACCCAGCTGTACATTGATGCCAATCTTGCTAAGAGGGGCAAAATCAGCAGAAGAATGATTGATCTGGTCAGAATCATCCTCCAAAAAGTCTTCATCCGGATCATACTCTTCTAACGAATCCTCATCCCAGGTCTCTTCTTCGGGCAGAGTTCTTTCCTCCTCGTCTTCTTCGGGCTGCATATCTTCCCAATCCGGTTCCTCCGGCAGAGCTTCCTCCCAGCCGCTTTCTTCCGACTGCATTTCTTCCCAATCCGAATTCTCCGGCAGGACTTCCTCCCAGCCACTTTCCTCTCGTCCGCTCTTTTCTGACGTTCTCTCCTTCGTAGTTTCCCTCGACAGGGTTTCCCTCCAGCTGCCTTCTTCCGACAGTATTTCCTTCCAATCAGCTTCTTTAGGCAGAGCCTCTTCCCAGCTGTTTTCTCCCGACGGAATTTCCTTCCGTCCGGCCTTCTCAGGTCGCCTCTTTTCCTGCCTGTTTTTTTCTGAATACGGTTCTTCCCATACGGTTCCCTTTGGCCGCTTTCTTCGCCGCCTGGTCTTACCTGGCAGGGTTTCCTCTAAGCCAGCAACTCCCGATAGATTCTTCTGGGCATCGCTCTTATCTGACATAGCATCTGCCGGCCCGGCATCTTTCGTCTGGACATTTTTCCGCCTGGCTTCTTCCGGCCGTGCTGCCTTCCGCTCGGGAAGTTCACTTCTCTTTTTCTTCTTCTTTCCACCCGAAACCACTGGCAAAGGCGTCATGTTTTCTTGCTGTTCTGCATTTCCGGGCCCTTCAACATACTGAATACTGTCGCGCGGCAATACTTTACGCAGGATCCGCTCCAAAACAGCACGTTCGATTGGCTTTGGTATAAATTCCGTAAATCCCTCGTTCCGGAACATTTCTCTTGCTCCACTGATGGTATTTGCAGTCAATGCAATCACCGGAAGCTCCTGATAAATTCCGTTATTGATACTGCGAATCTGTTTCAGCGTCTGTACACCGTCAAAGCCGGGCATCATGTGATCCAGGAAAACAATATCATATGGGGTGGAAGCACAGCGTTCCACCGCCTCTCTTCCGCTAAGGCAAGTATCCACATGCATCCCGTAGCTGCCCAAAACACCCTTCGCTACCATAAGGTTCATCTCTTCATCATCGACCGCCAGTACCCGGATTCCCTCACAGGAAAACGGCTTACGGCCTGCAGCCTGCGCTTCTCCAAATCCGTTCTCCTTCATCTCCCCATTTAGCAGATTCACGATGGAAAGGGCAAAAAACGGTTTGTGGATCACCATAAGCCTGCTGTCTCTGCCCGGAGTAAAACCACGTTCTGCAATGATAACGACCCGGAGCGTATATGCCAGCTCCTCATAGTATGAACGGTTCTCTTCATATTCCGCCTGTGCAATAAATACATGAGTCAGTGGGTGGCTGTTCTGCAATTTGAGCAGTCCGTCAAAATTATGAGCCTGATATCCCTCAAGCCCGAGTCCTTCCACCATGTGCAGAACCATATTATCATAAAATCTTCTGACTTCATCACAACTGTATTTCTCCGGCCGGAAATAACATGCAATGCAAAGCTTTTCCGGATTGGAAATCACAATAGACGGCGTGTCATCTTCCACTCCCTGGGGAATTGTAATATGAACCTGCAGGCCTTGCTGCTCCTTACTGTCAAAGTGGATAAATCCACCCATCGCATGGAGCAGGCCCCGCGCAATCGGAAGCCCCAGCCCCAAGCCGCCTGCAAAACGGCTGCTCCCGGTATCAGCCTGGTAAAAATCGTCACACATCTGCGTAATCTGGGAATCTGACATGCCAATTCCAGTATCGCAAATATCTATGAGCAGATTAATTCCATAGCTTTCTCTCCGAAATCCTATGTAGACATTAATGCCGCCTTCCTCTGTGAATTTAATGGAATTCTCAAGCAGAATTTTAAGAACATGTGAAATTTTCTCTGCATCTCCGTTCAGAAGCGCCGGCATCTTTGGATCAAGGTCAAATACCATCTCCAGTTGGTTCTTACCGCCCTGCATAGCAGTCATGGTAATAATGTCATTAAGCACAGACACCATCATATATGGCTCTTTGGCAGGAACCAGCGTTCCCTCTACGATCTCCGTATAGTCAAGCATATTATTGATCTGGTTGGACAGGCGCTTACCAGCAATCTGTATTGACTGTATATCTGTCCTGGCTTCTTCAGGAAGGCCTTTCTCTAATATGACCTCACTGATTCCAAGCACCATGTTGATAGGAGTCCGCAATTCATGAGATACATTCGATAAAAATTCTGCATTCTGCTTTCCGGCCTTTTCCAGTTCTGCAAGAGTACCGCTGTACTTTTTCCTTGACTGCCGTCTCCGGTCAATCCGGTATTTGGCGATTGCCATCGCCCCTGCCACTACCGTGGCCCCAAACATCAGACGAATGATGTCCTGAGCGCCCATATCACGGTAAATCGTATGTAAAATCAGAAAATGATACAACAGCACCAGTACATATAAGGCGACTGTCATATACAACAGCCGCTTTTTATTAAACATAGAAAAGATTAATAACAGCATACAGGCCACTGCCGTCATATCAAAAAGGACAGCCTCATGTACCCCGAAAAAGAAAAAACCAACCATCAGCAGTCCAGCACACAAGTTTTCATAAAAATTATCAGAACCTGCCCTCGCAATGTGAATACACCAGACAAGAGTATTGCCAATCAAAATGACCGGAACCATCCACAGCTCCCACGCCATCGCCATAATAAGCAGCATCAGCATCACGCCGAACGTTGTCACAATACAGGCCAAAAGCAAATGTAAGCTGGTTTTGGTCTGCCCTTTCACACTCATTGCTCTTCAAGCCCCCTTGCAACCCGCTTCAACAGCTCCTTCGGGAAAAATGGTTTTTTCAGATAATTTACTGCGCCCAGACTGATTGCGTTTCGCACATCATCCTCGTATCCCGATGCGGTCAAAAAAATAACAGGGATTTCCACAAAGGCATCCTTCATGCGTTTAAAGGTTTCAATACCGTCCATTTTCGGCATTGCTATATCAAGGAGAATCAAGTCGACTTTTTCGGTCCTTATTTTTTCAAGTGCTTCTCTCCCTGATTCTGCCAGAAGTACATTATAATACTTCTCCAGGATCATTCTCGTCCTCTTTAAGTTCATTTCATCGTCATCCACTACCAAAATACGTTTGCGCATACCGCCGCCTCCGCATTTAAAACAATCATAAAACAATCGGTCAAAATCCGGCTCTTGACATGCCTGGGCTGGTGTGCTAACTTTAAAGTGTCGGTTTTTAATAAAAAATCAGGTGATTTTTATGGAATATAATAAGCTGGTGAGGGACAGGATACCGGAAATCATTGCGGCTGATGGCAAAAAAGCTATCACGCGAATCTTAGATGACAGGGAGTATCTTGCCTGTCTGGAAAAGAAATTAGACGAAGAGACAGCTAAATACCACGAGAGCAAAGAATTGGAAGAGCTCGCAGACATCCTGGAAGTGGTTTATGCCCTGTGTAAAGCCGGTGGACATTCGGTCCAAGAGCTTTTGTCTGTATACCAGAACAAGCATAACGAGTGCGGTGGATTTTCCAGGAAAATCTATTTAATAAGGAAAGAATCGTGCTCTCTGTCCTTAAAGTAATATTACCTCATTCATTTGCGTAATCTGCCGGCTGATATGGCTGGTATCCTCTCAAAGTCGCAACAGGCGCCGTATCCGCAAAGAAAGGTACCTTGCTATCTATGGATGGATTCACCCAGAGGAAATTCAAAAAATCGGGGAATCACTCAGGCATCAAAGAATGACCGTTTTAACCAACCGTTACTATGAAAGTCCCGCCGCCAGGCGGCATAAATTCAGGGATGCCAAATGCGCCGGAACAACCTTCATTCATGGTGGCGCGCTCACTTGTGGGCGCATGATGGTTTACTATATATAAAGCATATAAGGAGAAGGCATGATGTCAGACGAAGCTAAAATCATTACAGATGAATTAAAAAAAATCGAGGAAAACCTTGCTGACATTCAGCTTATTTTAGAAAATGAAACGAACAAAAATATCCGGCTAATTGCGGAAGGTCGTTTTGATCGTTCCCGGAAGCCGGATGGTGCTTTGAAGGCTAAAAAGGAAATGCTCCTGCTCCAAATGGACCGTCTGGAAAAGGACATTCGCAGGATAAAACAGAAGATTGAAGAAATTGCCTCCAAAGATGTGTGATTCCTATATAATGTTGTGCCAGAGCCAAGAACCTGTTTTTTAGATTCCCGGCTCTATAAACTCTGCCTATGCGCTTCTATCAGCTTTCAGTTGTTTGACTTCCTCAAGAGAAAGTCCTGAAATATTAACGATTTCCTCTAAAGCATATTTGCCAGCCGCTAACATACGGAGCGCAACCTCTTTCAGTGTCTGATTCCTCATATCTTTCATAAGCCCGGCACACGATTTCGATTCCCTCCTTGCTCTCTTTGAAAAACCTCACCCTGTCCGCCAGTGTCCCATAGTACATATCTGCTGCGTCTGTGCAGGAGAAGTCATGCATTAACTTCCCGATTGGCGTATCTCCACAGTAATCACTATTTACATACAGTATGTGCGAACCGTCCTCAAATCTTTCCCCGGTTCCTAAAAAGCACCGCTCAATCGGATAGAGCAGCAGCCCTTTTCCCATTACGTCATTTTCTGTGATAAAGATTACCCATGTTTCAGGCAGCTTGTCGAAGTCCTCGCCTTTCTTCAAAAGGTTTGCGTCCATCATGCTGCTGTTGTACCTTGCTCTTTTTCTCCCGGCTCCTTTGTCGGAGCGCTGTACTTCCACATTCAGTTTTGCCCCTGTGCCGTCCATAGCCAGAATATCCAGCCTCACCGAACGGTTCAGCAGGGTCTCCATGAATACCTGTGTACGAACATCCAGCACCTTTAAATCCGGCTTTTCCAATACAATCTGCAATACCAGTTCTATATTTGCCGATCTCCCTCAAAACACTTTGTGAGGAAATCATCATCAAGCAGGCGAAAGCCTCTTAGTCTCTGTAAATCTTCCTGGTAAATCCGCTTCCAAACTGCTCAATTGACTTATTTAAATACAGAATTTTGGAAATTGCGGCATTCCGTATAGAAGACTGAAGGTTTTTATTGATATAATCCTCCGGGCTGTATGTACTCGCAAAAGACCCTGGACTGTATATGGTAACTTTACTCGGATGTATGCAGATCTCATGGTATGTACTCCCGGTATACACTGCATGGGCATAGCTGTTCGCTAAAATCTCCCTTACCGCCGCAACTGGAATTTCCGGGATTTCCTCCCTCTCCATACCGACAATCTCACTTCTCCAATTTATGTTTTTCCAAATATATTTTTCCGCTATTCCAAGGAGGTTTAAAATATTGTCTTCATACATCTGCATATCCAAAAATGTAAGTTTTTCATCCGTCGCAAAAACAGCAGCCTTTAATATTACCGGATGCGAATTTCCAAACAAGACATTTCCGGCATTTGTCAGATGATCTCCATCCACAAAGCCAAACTTCTTCAACACAGTTTGTACGGTATACTTCCCATCTACCATACGTCCTGCAGAAATCGCCCTTTCGCAAAAAGTCTTTATAGTAGCTTTATCGACCTGCTTTACAAGGCATTGCGATTTTGCTTTCTCCCATTTTTCCTTATATTCATTTGCAATAAAAAACTGCCTGAGTTCTGCAGGTGTTACTTCCCGATCTTCATCCGCTGTCCTCAGATAATATCTTCCCGCAGCAGAATAAGGATAATCCTCCCCATGAAACTCTACTTTGATTACATGACGGTCATCCAGAATTTCTTCCTGTATCACAGGATATATCTGTGGTTTTATGGATTCATATACAAATCTGGACACATCCCGAAGAGATGATTCCGACACATCCTGCCCAACCACATCCCCATTCGGCTTCACGCCAAAGTATAAAGTTCCAACACCATGTTTATTCAAAATAGAAGAAATTGAAATCATAGCTTCTTTCAGTTCACCGGTAGTTTTTTTGAATTCCAATGTCTCCGATTCTTTTCCCAAATTCATCGTCTATCACATCTCCCCAAACAGTATAACACATTTCAGGATAAAAGCGATCAAAAATGGCATTGTATTGGCACTGTAACGGCACTGCAAAATTTGTCTTATTTTCCAGTGCCATAGACATTCGTTTCTTATTTCTGAACATTCTGGCACAATACAGCATTTCCTTATGATTTTTCCCCATATGCCGTTTTCGGTTCTGCCACCATCGACAACGGTTCCTGTCTGTCGAGATCATAAGTAATCACCTTATGTTCCTGTCCGACAAAAGATGCCGGACCGCCAATACCAAAATATTTCTCAAAAAGTGTCTTTAACTTATCAATGACGCCCTGTTTCTTTTTGGCTCTCCCGCCACCGCCAAATCTCGAAATCGGCGGCATCAGCTTGTCAATGTCTGTTCCGGATGTTTTTATCTCCCCATCCCGAAACGCATTCTCCATAAATTTGCGGGTATCTTCCGGTTTCAGTTTTTCCTCCGCTATAATTTCATCAAGGTCATGCGCCCTCTGCTCCACCACATAGTTGTGCCATTCATTCATAACATCATCCACGTCGTTGATTCCTGCAATAAAGTTTTCAATGAGCTGTTTCTTACTGCGCAGTTCCGGACTGGCATCAATCGCTTTATGGATGGTAATCAGCACTTCCTTATCCTCGCAGTGGGTATCATGGTACTTTTTTACAAGCATGAGAATATAGTCAATGTTGATTTCTATCTGCCGTATCAATTCAATCTCAAATACGACATCATCTGTGATATCCGTACTTTCCTGCCGTTTCTGTTTCCATTCATCCCGTAAATCCTGATAACGTCCGAGGTAATCTTGCAGATCACGCTCTGAGACCAATTCATTTCCTTTGAAATCATCAAAGGACAGCAGCAAGTTCCGCATACGAAGAATCGCACCAAACAGGGCAATGAAGTCTTTCTGTTTTTGCTCACCAACAATCTGCGGTTCGGATAATGGAAACTTATGTTTCAACTCCTCCATCAAATCCACATAACCCGGCATTCGTTTTCCATCCACAGACTCATACCCGTAATAGTAGTCCTTGAAACTCTGCAGAAGAATAATTCCCCCGGCATTCTTATCCCCGAACAGGGAAATTGCACTGTCTACACGCTTTTGCAGGTTGCGAAAACATACGATATTGCCAAATGTCTTGATGGAATTGAGGATACGGTTGGTACGGGAAAATGCCTGTATCAGTCCATGCATCTTCAGATTCTTGTCCACCCACAAGGTATTCATAGTAGTGGCATCAAAACCTGTAAGAAACATATTGACAACAATCAGAATATCCAGTTCTTTATTTTTCATTCGGAGTGATACATCTTTATAATAATTCTGGAATTTATCGCTGGAAGTATCGTAGTTCGTATGGAACATTTCATTATAATCCTTAATAGCTTCTTCCAGAAACTCTCTGGACGGCTGGTCAAGCGCAGAGGTGTCCTCTGAATTTTCTTCATCCAGAATACCATCCGCTTCTTCCTCATTTGCTCCATAACTGAAAATCGTTGCGACACGCAGCTTCTTTGTTGGATCCGCCGTCATCTGCTTCTTAAACTCCTGATAATATAACTTTGCCATCGGTACGCTCGATACTGCAAAGATAGAATTAAACCCGCTAATGCGCTGCTTTCGCTTGATTTCCTCCACCTCTTCATCACGCTTAGCCGTTGCCACCTCTTCGATATTGGTCAGCGTATTGTAGATGTATGTTTTATCTCCACGATAAGTTTTCTGGTCAAAATGTTCCAGTATGTACTGCGTCACAATGCGGATGCGCTCGGGAGCCATCATAACCTTCTCCCGGTTAATGTCCCATACCATCTCGTCTGTGATTTCTTCATCCGTGTCCATCGTCTTAATATAATCTACCCGGAACGGAAGGACATTCTTATCATTGATTGCATCCACGATCGTGTAACTATGCAGCTGATCGCCAAAGGTCTGCCCTGTCGTAAAAAGCTCCAGATTCTTCGCTCTGCCGGAATTTACGGAAAAAATCGGAGTTCCCGTAAATCCAAACAGGTGATATTTCTTGAAATTCTTTACAATAGCTGTGTGCATATCTCCAAACTGGCTGCGATGGCACTCGTCAAAAATAATGACGATGTGTTTTGCGTACACTTCATGCCCCGGATTCTTCTTAATAAAAATTGCCAGCTTCTGAATGGTAGTAATAATGATATGCGCGTCTGGATTTTCCAACTGGCGTTTCAGTATGGCAGTAGAGGTATTGCTGTTGGCCGCTCCCTTTTCAAAGCGGTCATATTCCTTCATGGTCTGGTAGTCCAGATCCTTACGGTCAACCACAAACAGCACCTTATCGATATATGGCAGTTTCGAAGCAAGCCTTGCGGTTTTAAATGAAGTCAGCGTCTTGCCTGAACCAGTCGTGTGCCAGATATATCCACCGCCTTCCACACTTCCATATTTTCTATAATTATTTGCGATCTCAATGCGGTTCAGAATACGCTCCGTTGCCGTGATCTGGTATGGACGCATAACCATCAGCATATCTTCAGAAGTAAAAATACAGTATTTTGTGAGGATATTCAGAATCGTATGCCTTGCAAAAAACGTCTTCGTAAAATCAATAAGATCAGGAATCACACGATTGTTGGCGTCCGCCCAGAAGCAGGTAAATTCAAAGCTATTGCTTGTTTTCGTCTTACTTGATCCTCTTTTCTCATGCTCCTTTTCCGCGTTCTGTCTGGTACTGTTAGAATAGTATTTTGTATTCGTACCATTGGAAATGACAAAGAGCTGAATGTACTCATACAGTCCGCATCCTGCCCAGAAAGACTCTCTCTGATAGCGGTCAATCTGGTTAAATGCCTCACGAATAGCAACACCTCTTCGTTTCAATTCAATATGCACGAGAGGCAGACCGTTGACCAGAACCGTAACATCATAACGATTGTCGCGCTTTGTGCCGTCTTGTTTGCTGACCACCCAGCCCAGGCTGCCCTCGTTGCTGCCTTTGGCAGCATTCACCTTGTACTGATTGATAACCTGCAATCTGTTATTATGAATGTTTGTTTTATCAATCAGTGTAATATTCTTAGTTTCCCCGCTATCACGCTTTAATACTTTTACATGATCCTCTTGTATGGTGCGCGTCTTTTCCACAATATGCTCGTTGGGATTAGCAATGGTATTTTTAAAAAAATCTTCCCACTCCGTATCAGAAAACTGATACTTATTCAGTTCTTCTAATTTTTTACGGAGATTAGCAACTAGAGCCTTCTCTGTGTGAACAGGCAGATACTCATATCCCTGCTCGCACAGCAGGCGGATAAATTCCTGTTCCAGTGCAGCTTCACTCTGATAGCTGTCAGAGCGCTTCTTGACTGGCTCATATTCTGTGACTACCGTATTTTCCGATGTCTCCGCTACAATATTAAAGTACGGCACAATCTCGCCCCCTTACGTTTGTATTTCTTTAAAAGATAACAACTTATCCCTATAGTATTCGTATTGCTTCTGTCGTGCTTCAATTTCTGCCGGAAGTCCTGCGGACAGGTCGTTGCAGAGGGTATCGAAGCGGTCGAGGATACTAATGATTCGTTTTTGCTCTTGCAAAGGTGGTATCGGCAATTCAATGTTCCCAAGTTCCTCTCCACTTACATGCGGAACGCCTGCACCTCGCTTCATTGCATTCAGATCTGATTCCTTATTTTTCAATACATAATATAAATATTTTGTAGTAACCAGTTCACTTATTTCTTTATATCCAAAGCCATCTGTAATAAATATTTTCTGATTCCAGTAAGAAACAAATCCCGCTGATGCTCCACTTCTTGCAACTGCAACTATTTCTCCATCATGATTGTATTTGTCAATATAATAAGCCGGTTCCTGACCACCAAGAATTGCCGGAATGTCCCCCTTTGTTGTATTTTTCTTTGTAATGTATTCTCCTCTGAATACATTTGAAACTTTATTGAGGGGTAACATAACATATCCAAATACATACTGAATGAGCTTAATTGCGCTCAGCTCTGTCTGTCTGTCTGTCTGTCTGTCTGTCTGTCTGTCTGTCTGTCTGTCTGTCTGTCTGTCTGTCTGTCTGTCTGTCTGTCTGTCTGTCACGAGTGTGCTTCCCGTTTCAGCAAATGTCAAGAGCAAATCGCGATAATATTCATATTGTTTTTGACGTGCTTCGATTTCTGCTGGCAGACCGATATTTAGGTCGGTGCAGATGGCTTCAAAGTTATCCAACACATCAACTAATTTTTTCTGCACCTCTATAGAAGGAACTGGCACCTTATATGCAAGGACTTTCTGGAAATCTAAAGAATCCACCGTTCCCCCTTGCTTCTTTGTTTTTGCAAGAATATCCCTTCCCTTTCCTTGGATAACATGAAATGCATAACGTGGAAGAATATCCTCATTTACCACAAGCATTTTAATATCTTGATTAACAGTGGTTTCAAACGGAACATAAGCAACTGGAAATGTATGTTTTAAAATTCCTGAACGAGTTACCACTGCAATACTATTAGCTGGATACACTGTCATAGACGCTTCTGTTACAGCTTTTTCTGTAATATGATCCTGCGTATCATACAATGTCGATATTTTCATATCTTTAGATGAGATCCAAGGAATTGTACCATCTTCCCAAAAACTCTTCTCTGCCATAGCTGGAGTCTTTCCACCAGTCCATTTACCCAAATCAGCAAGCGACTTCATAGGATATTCTTTATTGTGAGTAAGTAGCTTATCCCTGTAAAAATCATATTGTTTCTTCCGGGCTGTAAGTTCGGCTGTAAGTTCGGCTGTAAGCTCGACCGTAAGTAACGTGAAAGAGTCCAGCATGCGGACTATTTCACGTTGTACCTCCAGAGGAGGTACAGGCAACATAAACTCCTCCGTAACCGGCAAAGAAATTTGAGGAAGTGAACCCATTCCCGATGCAGCATCACGAAAACTTTGTATGTTATTTTTTAAGACATAATACAAGTATTTCACACTAACATTGTTGTCTGTCGTATATGCCCACATTTCATTTTTGAAAGTAAATGGCTTATCATAATACACCACATCAATAGCACCTCTGCTTTGGACTAAAACCGCGGAAGTTCTCGTAATATTCGCTTTCGGGATATCTTTCTCATGTGCATCTATAACAGTTTTCCCACCTGCAAAAACTCGTATTTCTCCACCTTCACAAGCAATTTCCTTCATTTTTCCCGCTGTTATCGGGGTTCCTTTCAATCGAGTATAAACATCTTTAACTTTTTTGAATGGAACCCCATTCGGGCAAAGCTCTTGTATCAACTTTTCAAGTTTTTTCATTTATCTCACCTTTTTCTACCATATCGCGCGCCGCAGTTCCTAATCCCCACAGCTTTTCTCCTGTTTCTTTCATGCTGTACGTTTGAGTTGATGCATCAAATACAAACAATCCATTTAAAGCAAAAAGATAAATAAACTTATAATTATATTATTGTGTGGATAGCTGACACAATTTGTCTGTCAGTTTCTGCTGCATCCATTCTTCAATATACAACTCCGATTGCACGAACAAATCCTATTCGGGTAGCAAATCATAATTTCCACTGTTTATTTTCTCTTCTACCGCATGAATAAAATCTCTACAAAATGTTTTTTCAATATCGGGATAATTGAGACCTATCCACCCATAACTTCTGGATGGATGCGACATTACATACTTTGTGTATTCATAACCTTTTTTCTTTAAGTAGGCAATTCTCTTCTCCTGATTTTCTTTATCAATGTATGAAATTTCACAAGCAAGTGCTAACCCCTCCTGTTCTTCTTGTGGAATTGCAGAAGTAACTTCAATTCCAATATTTCCATCCTTTGTCCTTAAATCAGGGTGATCAGAAATTTGCAAATCCTGATATTTTGCAGGGAAAACTTTTCTAATATAATTTTGGCATAACATTCATCATAATCAAGTTTAGTATGTCGTGGCAAAGGTCTTCCTTTTTCGATTTTTACTATAACGTTACACCTCAATTTCTGCAATAATCTTATCAATCTCATCCCGAAGCATCTGCTCACGCGCCACTATTTCTTTAATTTCCGCATTCAGCTTCACAATATCAATTTTCTCTCTGGTATCCTCAGCCTCAACATATGTAGACACAGATAAATTATAATCATTGCCGGACACTTCCTCATAACTTGCCAGATGTGCAAAATACTCTACTTCCTCACGCTTTGCAAACACATCTGCAATACGGTCTATATTCGCAGGCGTCAGCTTATTATTATTCGTAACCTTAACGCACTCCCTTGTTGCATCAATAAACAACGTTTTGTTATCTGCCTTATTTTTCTTCATTACCATGATACAAGTAGCAATAGATGTTCCAAAGAACAGATTACTCGGCAACTGAATCACACAGTCCACATAGTTGTTATCGATCAAATATTTTCGGATTTTCTGTTCTGCACCGCCGCGATACATAATACCCGGAAAACATACAATTGCAGCCGTTCCATTAGACGCAAGCCATGAAAGACTGTGCATGATAAATGCCATATCTGCCTTACTTTTTGGCGCCAGAACTCCGGCAGGAGCAAAACGAGGATCATTAATCAACAGCGGATTATCGTCTCCCGCCCATTTGATCGAATAGGGCGGATTTGAAACAATCAGTTCAAATGGCTCGTCATCCCAATGCTGCGGACTGATGAGCGTATCTTCACAGGCAATATTGAATTTATCAAATCCCACATCATGCAAGAACATATTAATTCGGCACAGATTGTAAGTCGTAATGTTAATTTCCTGTCCATAGAAACCGTTGCGGATGCCATCTTTCCCAAGAATTTTCTCAGCCTTCAAAAGCAGCGAACCAGAACCACAGGCCGGATCGTATACTTTATTAATCTCTGTTTTCCCCACAGTTCCAAGTCTTGTGAGCAATTCTGACACATCTGCCGGAGTAAAAAATTCTCCACCGGACTTTCCGGCATTGGACGCATACATTGTCATGAGGTATTCATACGCATCACCAAAAGCATCAATGGAGTGGTCTTTCACATCTCCGAGGTTCATTTCGCCCACGCCATTTAACAGTTTGACCAGTTTCTCATTACGCTTGGCAACCGTAGAACCCAATTTATTGCTGTTCACATCATAATCATCGAACAATCCAGCAAAATCGTTCTCTGCCTCGCTGCCTTTCGCAGATTCTTCAATATGGCGGAACACTCGCTCCAATGTTTCATTTAGGTTTTCGTCACTCGCAGCATTGGCACGAACGTTGCAGAATAATTCGCTCGGCAAAATGAAAAAGCCTTTTTCCTCTACCAGTCCGTCACGAGCTTCTTCTGCATCCTCGTCCGGCATTTTTGCAAAGTCAAAATCAGAGTTCCCTGCATCTGCCTCTCCGCTGTTTATGTAATTACACAAATTTTCAGAAATATATCGATAGAACATCGTTCCAAGAACATAATTCTTAAAATCCCATCCGTCAACTGCTCCCCTCAATTCATCTGCAATTGCCCATATGGCACGGTGCAGTTCGTCACGTTCCTGTTCCTTTTTGGTATCAACCATTCTCTTTCCCTCCGTTATCCTCCGGTATAAATTCCAGAATATCGTCCACGCCACAATTCAGGACACGGCAAATGCTTTCCACACTTTCAAGGGAAATATACCCGCCTCGTTTCAATCGTGTGATAATATTTGCGGAAAAACCCGCTTCCTGCTGTAACTGCGCATTCGTCATGTTTTTCTCTATCAATAAATGGAATAATTTCTTATAGCTGGCCGCCATGTCGCACCTCCGTTTTTCTGCCAGAAAATATAAGAAAAGCATATCACGCAAAAGTGAATTTTTCAATTCAAGAATACATTTTAAAATACAAATTTTTCTTCAGATAAACCATAATTTACAACGAAAAGGCATTGCACCTTCAGTTAAAGAAAATGCAATGCCGCTCTTTTTCCCAGTTTTGCGAAAACATATCCTTTCGCCAAAATATATATCTTCCGTTCCCCACAGCCTATCCCCCTGGGTAAATCAATTCCCTCATACCCATTCTGCGGAAACTGAAACACACATCCATTTTTGCCCCAAATCAGTAGAAACCTTTGATTTACTGGGCTTTTTTCGTCAGCAGCGCGACCGTCTCCACATGCCCCGACATAGGAAACATATCTATTGTCCGTACCCGCGTCAACCGGTATCCACCACCAGAAAGATATTTCACATCCCGACCCAGTGTCGCCGAGTCACAGCTTACATAGACAACCCGATCCGGGGCCATTTTAAGAATCGTATCCAGACAGGCCTGGGCGCAGCCCTTACGGGGCGGATCCACCACAATCACATCCGCCCGGATCTGGTTCTGTTCGTACTGCTGCGGCAGCACCTCCTCCGCCTCGCCGACGAAAAATTCTGCATTGTGAATCCCATTTCGCAGCGCGTTTTCCCGCGCGTCCCAGACCGCCTGCAAAACCACCTCCACGCCATAGACCATGCGTGCCTTTTGGGCCAGAAACAGAGAAATCGTCCCGATTCCACAGTATAGATCCCAGACCGTTTCGTTTCCTGTCAGACCCGCAAATTCCAGCGCAGTTTCATACAGCTTTTTCGTCTGCAAGGGATTGACCTGATAAAAGGAATCAGGCGAAACCCGGTATTCCAGCTTTCCAATCCTGTCTGTAATATATCCGGGCCCATATAAGTGAATGGTGTGCTTCCCCATAATCACATTGGTACGCTCCATATTGACGGACAGTGACAGGCTGGCCACTCCGGCTCCCTTAAGACGTGCACTCAGCACTTCGGCATGCGGGAGCGTTTCGCCGTTGATTACCAGGCAGACCATCTGCTGCCCGCTGTAAAATCCTTTTCTCAGCAGAACATGCCGGACAAGCCCGGTATGCTCCGTTTCCTGATACGACTGAATGCCATATTCCTGCATAAAATCCAGTATCACTTTTAACAGTCCCTGATCTTCCTCACTGCTGAGCAGGCATCCACCTTCCGGCAGAGGGATCAGCGCATGGGTTCTGCCTGCATAGAAGCCGGCTGTAAGTCTCCCGTCCTTTGTATGACCGATCGGATACTGCGCCTTGTTGCGGTAACGCCACGGCTCCTCCATCCTGATAATCGGTTCCATGACAATGGCGTCAGGCGTCTCATCAGCCAGAGCCGCCTCTTCAGGCAGAAGCAGTCCTCCCACACCGCCAATACGTTTCAGATGATTACAGACTTTCCGCTCCTTAAAATGCAGCTGTTCCTCATAGGAAAGCTCCTGCAGCTGGCATCCCCCGCAGGCTCTTGCCACCGGACATCTGGCTTTCACACGTCCGGGAGCCGGTTTCAGAATCTGTACCAGACGGGCAAAGCCATAATTTTTCTTCATTTTCATGACGGATGCCTCAACCATATCCCCAATCAGCGCATCCTTTACAAACCAGATATAGCCGTCCAGCCTCCCGATCCCGACTCCGTCCTCTCCCAGATCCTCGATGGTTAAAACCAGCCTGTCATTCTTTTTCATGCAAATTCTCCTATAAGCCTTCATGTACCTGCAGCTTCGCACACCACTGCGAATCAAAATCTTTCAGCCACATTCGGGATACCTGATTCGTCCCTGTCTCTCCGATGGCCCGCTCGCCCGCAGGCGTATAAAGGTTTAAAGGGCTCCCGTATCCATCAGGGCTTTTACAATATCAGATCCGATATCTCTGAACTTCTATGTCAGATATTATACAAAGCCAAGATTTTGCAGTGTCCCCTTGACGCATCTATTCCCCTGTTCTACGGATGTTACTCTCCATAAAGCGGTTGTATCCAAGCCATCCTTTATTATCCCCGGCCCCCTTAATGATCTCCGTCATTGTCTCTAACTTCGCGTCGGCATTATCCGCAAGATTTAAGGCCAGTGCTTCAATCAGCGCCGGCTTTTTGGGGGAGCCGTATTCCAGCTCGCCATGATGTGCCAGGATACAGTGGATCAGCTCACTCTCCAGTTTCTTAGGAAAGCCCTGCATCGCAACGATCCGCTCTTCGACCATCTGTGCGCCGATGATGATATGCCCGATTAACTGCCCCTCATCCGTATAATCATTTTCCGGGAACGGGGCCAGTTCTCTCGTCTTTCCGATATCATGGAACATAGCGGCAGTGAGCAGCAGATCGCGGTTTAAGATCGGATACTGTTTGCAGAAATATTCACACAACTTCACCACACTGAGTGTATGCTCCAACAGCCCTCCCACGAAACCATGATGGACGCTTTTCGCCGCGGAATGCGCGCAGAATACCTTCATAAATGCGGCATCATTCATGAAGAATCCTGCTGCCAGCTTCCGTAAATATTCATTATGGATGGAGGTAATAAATTGTACCAGCTCATGCTGCATTGCCTGCACATCCTTTGTTGTGACCGGAAGGTAATCAGCCGGATTATATTCCCGGTCGTCCGCCTTGCGGATGCGCTTTATATTGAGCTGATATGCGCTCTGAAATACCGTTACATCCGCGTCTACCCGCACATAATCCATTGCCTCAAATTCCCCGATTCCGGGGGAAGCAAGCTCCCAGATTTTCGCGTCCACAGTTCCTGTTTTATCCTGCAGGCATAATGAGCCGTATTCCTTCCCGTTTTTCGTCAGTGCAATCTGCTTTGTCTTGCACAGAAACACCTCCGAAATATGCATCCCTTCGCGAAACGTCTCAATAAATTTCATCCTTTTCTCCCTTCTGCATAAAACCTGTGTTTCAAGTGCCCACACAGCTGCCTTCCTACGTCCACAAACAGGCGTACTGCCATGAATGAAAGCTCCAGGCACCTGAACACAGTCCCATACTCTCCCCTTGAAGCGCTGAGCCAGGCATCTTACCTGGCTCCGATCGTCACACTGTATTCTATTTCTTTATATTCATCAATCCCTTTTCTCTGAACCACTACCGTTACATTCTCTCCGCTCTGTACATTTTCCAGGCATACCTGGAAATCACGAATTGATACGATATCGTCCGTCTGAATGCGGGTTATGATATCTCCATTCTGGATGCCTGCACTATAAGCCGGTCCATCCGCGATAGATTCCGTAATATAGATTCCCTCGGGAACCCCCTGTTCCTGCATGGCACCGCTTACCTCCTGAGCCATGATTCCAAAATATGGCATCTCAATCCCGTTGCTCAGCTTCTGCAGCATGCCCTTATACTCGGAAATAGCGGTCAACGCTGTCACGCCGTCCGGGGTCTCCTCCTGGTAGCGCACGGATGCCCACCCAAGGAGCTGGCCGTTCATATTTAAAAGGAACGTTCCATTCTCTGTATAACAATCAAAATCCGCATACAGAACGCGCGTCTGCCCGTCAGGAATCTGAACGCCTTTTGCCACATAGGAAAGCCTGCCGTATTTCACCGAGTGAACCCACCCGGCCGGGCTTCCCACCGCAACGACCATGTCACCGGCTCTGGTTGTATAAGAATTCCCCAGCTCGATCGCTTCAATCCAGCTCTTTGTACCCCCGCCAAGCTCTGCGGTGTTGACACGGATCGCCGCCAGGCCGGCCACCGTATCGCGCTGTTTGACCTCACCGGACGCTATGCCGCCGTCACCAAAAATAACCCTCAGCTCGTCCGCTCCTTCAAGGGCCGCTTCCATTGTCAGGATCACGACCTCGTTTTCATTCACTGCCAGAATCACTCCGGCGTACTGTCCCATGCTCTCGACCGGATTATCGAACCAGTCTGTCTGCTGTCTGACGGAGGAAACCGTAACAATACTCTTATCTGCCGCCTGTCCTGCCTTCACAATCAGCTGATTCAGCTCTTCCAGGTGCTTATCCTCCCAGGGGAATTCCTCCAGTGCTTCATCCAGCATCTGTTCCATTTCCTCCCGTACCGCCTCTGACTGTAACGGTTCCGGAGGCGTTTCCTCCATTGTCTCCGTGGGCGCAGTATAACTCCCCGGCTCGTCGTCCCGCTCAATGGTAATGGGAATCGCCGTCGATGGCGGTTCTGTACCGAAAAGCTGTTCCGCGACCGGCCATGACACAACAAAGCTCACAGCCGCCACCACACCGAAAATAACTGCAAAAAGAATAAGCGCCAGAAGCCGTCTGGCAATCTGGCCCCTGCTGACCGGAGGCTTTACTATTGTTTCCCTCATGAATTTCTTTTCATTCGGTGCTTCAGCCATAACTTCCGTATCCCCTCATTTTGTTTCCCGGGGATTTAACCCTTGCGCAGTCTCGTCTGTACAAGACGGTATCTATTCCCCATGTGTGCAAAAAACAATATCCTTTTAACATCTCTTTCCATTATAGTTTTTTTATGCGGATTATGCAACAAAAATATGTCTGCAATCCCCGGTACTTTTTAGGGAACCTTCATACGCCACAGGTAAGCGCACCACCGTTCCAATGGAAGTCCGGCGGACCTCCACAGCAGCAACATCATTTCCTGTAAAATAACAAGCTTGCGCAGTTTGCCGGCTTGCCAGCAAACCATAACCTGTGATATACTGGCAATACACCAAGAAAGGATCCAGTTATATGAACGAAAAAGCACTAAAAACCCTGGAATTTTCCAAGATTATAGATAAGCTGACTGATTTTGCCGCCTCCGCACCGGGCCGGGAGCTCTGCCGCAGTCTGCTGCCATCGGACGACTATGACGAGATCGTCCAGAACCAGACCGAGACCTTTGATGCCGCCACGCGTGTACGTCAAAAGGGACGCCTCTCCCTTTCCGGAATCACAGATATCCGTGATTCTCTCAAAAGACTGGAGATCGGCAGCTCACTGAGCATCCATGAGCTTTTAGCTGTAAGCGCCCTCCTGACCTGTGCCGGGCGCGCCAAAAGCTACGGCCGTCGTCCCGAATCGGAACTTCCTGACGACTCTCTGGATGAAAGCTTCCGCCTGCTGGAGCCGCTCACCAACGTAAATGCTGAAATTACCCGCTGTATTCTCTCTGAGGAGGAGGTCGCCGACGACGCCAGCCCGGGGCTGCGCCATGTCCGCCGTCAGATGAAAGTTACGGCCGACCGCGTCCATACTCAGCTCAACGCCATTCTCAATTCCAGCCGTACGATGCTGCAGGATGCGGTAATTACCATGCGCGACGGCCGTTACTGCCTTCCGGTCAAGTCCGAATATAAGAGCCAGTTCCAGGGCATGGTCCACGACCAGTCCTCGACCGGCTCCACGCTGTTCATCGAGCCGATGGCTGTTGTGAAGCTGAATAACGAGCTGCGGGAACTTGAGATCCGCGAGCAGAAGGAAATCGAGATGGTACTGGCGGCCCTAAGTGCCTCGCTGACGCCGTACACAGAAGCACTCCTCACCGATTTCCATGTACTTTCCAGACTGGATTTCATTTTCGCCAAAGCCGCCCTTTCCAGGCATTATAATTGTAGTATGCCAAAATTCAACCGCTGCGGCTATATCCATATCAAAGATGGACGTCATCCGCTCCTGGATGCCAAAACAGCTGTCCCCATCAATATTTATCTGGGAAAGGAATTTGACCTTCTGATCGTCACCGGTCCCAACACCGGCGGCAAAACGGTTTCCCTGAAAACCGTGGGCCTTTTCACGCTTATGGGGCAGGCCGGCCTGCATATCCCTGCCTTCGAGGGCTCGGAGCTCTCGGTATTCCATGATGTATTCGCCGATATTGGCGATGAACAGAGCATCGAGCAGAGCCTGAGTACCTTTTCCGCACATATGACGAACATTGTCAGCATTTTAAATGAAGCTGACAGTCAGTCCCTGTGTCTGTTCGATGAGCTGGGGGCCGGCACGGATCCCACCGAGGGGGCGGCTCTTGCCATCGCTGTTCTGTCCTTTTTACACAATATGGGCTGCCGCACGATGGCGACCACGCATTACAGTGAACTCAAGGTATTCGCCCTCTCGACCCCAGGCGTCGAAAACGCCTGCTGTGAATTTGACGTACAGACGCTGCGCCCCACCTACCGGCTGTTAATCGGCATCCCCGGCAAAAGCAACGCCTTTGCGATTTCCAAAAAGCTCGGGCTCCCCGACTACATTATTGACGACGCCAAAAGCCGTCTGGAAGCCAATGATGAGGCGTTCGAAGATCTGCTCGCCAACCTCGAGTCGAGCCGCGTCACGATCGAAAAAGAGCGCGAGGAGATCGCCAGTTATAAAGAAGAGATTGCACGCCTGAAAAAGAATCTGGAGCAGAAAGAGGAGCGCCTGGATGAGCGCAGGGAACGGCTCATCCGCAACGCCAACGAGGAAGCGCAGCGCATTCTCCGGGAGGCAAAGGACACTGCAGACCAGACGATCCGCAATATCAATAAGCTTGCCCGGAGCTCCGGAGTGGGGAAAGAGCTGGAAGCTGAACGGGCGGGGCTGCGCGAAAAGCTCGGTAAGGTTGATAAAGCCCTGAGCCTCAAAAACGAGAAAGGCCCACAAAAAACAATTTCTCCGAAAAAAATCCGCATTGGAGACGGTGTACGGGTACTGACAATGAACCTCAAAGGCACCGTAAGCAGCCTGCCCAACGCCAAAGGCGATCTTTACGTGCAGATGGGCATTCTGCGTTCTCTTGTCAATATCAGGGATCTGGAGCTCTTAGATGAAACGTCTGTCTCCGGACCGGGCCTGGAAACGGAATCGAAAAACCGTACGCGTACCGGAGGCGGCAAGATCAAGATGAGTAAGTCGCTCTCCATCTCGCCGGAAGTAAATCTGATCGGCATGACGGTTGACGAAGCCATTCCCATACTCGATAAGTACCTCGATGACGCCTATCTGGCCCACCTGCCCCAGGTACGCGTTGTACACGGGCGCGGTACGGGCGCTCTGAAGGCAGGCGTCCACAAACACCTGAAGCGGTTAAAATACGTGGCGGAATTCCGTCTCGGAAGCTTTGGCGAGGGCGATACCGGAGTGACTATTGTGACTTTCAAATAATATCGCACCCTGCCAGATACGGCCTGTGGATGCCCTGCGCCGCAGCGCTGGTCACTTAGAGGAAACCTTCATGCGCCCCACAGGTGAGCGCGCCGCCATGAGTAAAAGTAGTTAAGGCGCATTTGGCATCCCTGAACCCAGATCGCCTGTCGGCGATGGACTTTCACAGTAACCTTCATGCGCCTACAGGTGAGCGTGCCACCATGAATGAAAGTTGTTCCGGCGCATTGGGCATCCCTGAATTTATGCCGCCTAACGGCGGCGGGACTTTCACAGTAAGAAGGAGGAACTTTCATGATCGACAAGCAGAGAATCCTGATCGTAGACGATGACGCTAACATCGCAGAGCTGATCTCTCTGTATCTGATAAAAGAATGCTATGAAACGAAAATCGTTGGCGACGGAGAATCCGCCCTGAAGGTATTTTCTGCTTTTAAGCCCAACCTGATTCTGCTTGATCTGATGCTGCCCGGTATGGACGGCTATCAGGTGTGCCGGGAAATCCGTACCGCCTCACAGATTCCTATCATCATGCTCTCCGCCAAAGGAGAGATTTTCGACAAGGTATTAGGCCTCGAGCTGGGCGCGGACGATTACATGATAAAGCCCTTTGATTCCAAGGAGCTCGTCGCACGGGTCAAAGCCGTACTGCGGCGTTATCAGGCAGGCCCGGCGGTCACATCGTCACAGGGGAAGCCGCAGGGTAAATTCGTCGAATATCCGAACCTTGTTGTCAACCTGACGAATTACTCCGTCCTCTACCGCGGGCACTCGATCGACATGCCCCCCAAAGAGCTGGAGCTCTTGTATTTCCTGGCCGCCTCGCCCAATCAGGTCTTTACGAGAGAACAGCTGTTGGACCACATATGGGGCTATGAATACGTCGGTGATACCAGGACGGTTGACGTCCATATCAAGCGCCTGCGTGAAAAGATCCGTGACGACGAGAACTGGGCGCTATCTACAGTCTGGGGAATCGGCTATAAGTTTGAGGTAAAACGATGACACACTCCCTTTATACCAAGTTCATTCTCGGCTACCTGCTGTTCGGCCTTTTGGGATTTGTCACCATAGCCACCTTTTCTTCACATATCACCTACCGCTATCTGCTTAATGAACGGGCAGACGCGCTGTACGATGAAGCCAATCTGCTGGCCTCCACCTACAGTAACATTTATCAGGGCAAAAATATCAGCCTCGCGACGGCCAATCCGCAGCTGGAAGCCGTCGCCTCCTATCTGGGCGCGAAAGCCTGGGTACTGGATCAGAAGGGCGTCGTTGTGGCGGAAACGGCTCCCTCCTCGTATGTCGGTTCTGTAATTGAGCATTTTGACCCCACGGCTTCCGGCAACCGCTCCTACATGACCGGGCGTTTTTTCGACATGTTTAATGAAGACATGCTCTCTGTCATTGCCCCCATTACCGGCAATTTTAACACCTACGGCTATGTGGTAATCCACATGTCGGTCGCACAGATCCTGAGGGGGAAAGATCAAATCCTCAATATCCTTTATCTGACCGCGGCTGTCATTTTCGTACTCTCACTGATTATCCTGCTGGTATTTACAAAGACGGTCTATCTGCCGCTGAAAAAAATCACCGCCGGCGCAATGGAATACGCTGACGGCAATCTTGATTACAGCATCCGCGTCAAGACAACCGATGAAATGGGCTATCTCGCGAACACGCTGAATTATATGTCGAGTGAGTTGAATAAGCTGGAGGAATACCAGAAGGCGTTTATCGCCAATGTTTCCCACGACTTCCGTTCCCCGCTGACCTCCATAAAGGGCTATCTCGAGGCCATGCTGGACGGTACTATCCCGCCCGAGCTTCAGGACAAATATCTGAACATCCTTATCTCAGAGACAGAACGGCTCAATAAGCTCACCCAGAGCATGCTGACCTTAAGCTCCCTGGACAGCCGCGGCTTCCTCTCGCGCACAAATTTCGATATCAACCGCGTCATTAAGGATACCGCCGCTGCCTTTGAGGGCACCTGCAATGCCAGGGATATCGTCCTCGATTTGACTTTTACCGATCCTTCCCAGATGGTCTACGCCGATCTGGGAAAAATTCAGCAGGTACTGTACAATCTGATTGATAACGCAATCAAATTCAGCCGCGACAGCTCCATCATTTACATCCAGACCACCATCAAATACGAGAAGGTCTTTATCTCCGTAAAGGATACCGGGGCCGGGATTCCCAAGGAAAATATCAAGAAAATCTGGGAACGCTTTTATAAGTCCGATGCCTCGAGAGGACGCGATAAAAAGGGCACCGGCCTGGGGTTAGCGATCGTAAAGGAAATCATCCAGGCACACGGGGAAAATATCGACGTCGTAAGCACAGCCGGCGTCGGGTCGGAATTTATCTTTACCCTGCCGAAGGCAGTCACTCTGTAGCATGGACGCCCTGTCATAGGGCTGCTATATATAGATGCCCTGCAATATTGCTGCCCTGTATATAGATGCCTCGCAATATCGCTGCTCTGTATATAGATGCCCTGCAATATCGCTGCTCTGTACATAGATGCCCCGCAGTATCGTTGCCCTGCCATATGACTGGCCCGCGCTACAAATTGATCTGCCTTGTCGCAATCCGCTCGCAGAATTCACGGTCGTGCTCGACGAACAGTAAGGTCGGCTGGTAAGCCAGAATCAGCTCCTCCAGCTGGATTCTGGAAAGCACGTCGATATAATTCATGGGTTCATCCCAGATATAAAGGTGCGCCCTGGACGCCAGACTGGCAGCCAGGAGCACTTTTTTCTTCTGCCCCTCACTGTAGGCTGCCATGTCCTTTTCCAGCTGTTCCCTGGAAAATCCCATCTTCCGGAGCAAAAGATTCAGAAGCTTCCGATCAAGGCCGCGCTCCTCGGCCAGGCTGTTTAGGCTGCCGGCCAGTGCTCCTGCATCCTGCGGGACATATGACACAATCAGGCCGCTGCCCAGATACAGCTCCCCGCAGCAGCTCATCACCGCCTGGCCCCCTGACATCTGCCGCAATCCGGCTTCGTCTCCTTTTGTCCCGGCTCCTGCTGTATCTGACGCCTCATGCGGCACAACCGCTCCCTCCTGCCGCTGCAGTAAAAGCTTCAAAATGCTGCTCTTCCCACATCCGTTTCTACCGCATAAAGCGATTCTATCGCCTCTGTTGATCTCCAGATTCAGGCCAGAGATGACCTGGCTGTCTCCGTAAAAGATATCCGTATCCCTGAAACATACCAGCCGTTCTGCCCGATAGGCCAGCGGAAACAGCTTTAATGCCTCCGTCTCCTCAAGGTTCTTCAACAGTCTGGATTTCTCATCAATTGCACGCTCCCTGCGGCGTTCCAGATTCTTTCTGCGCATCTGCATCCGCCGGGATTTCTCACCGATGTACGCTCTCCTGTTGATGCTCTTTTCCACCTTGGGATCATCTAAATTCTTATGGCCGATCTTGGTCGCCTCCACCTGATCTGCCCAGTCACGGGCCTGCCTTGCAGACTCCTTAAGCCTTGAAATGTCCGCCTTAAGCCGCTCATTTTCGGCCATCTCAAACTCGTCCTGACGCTTTTTATTCTCCCACCATGAGGAAAAATTTCCCTTTTGTATCTCAATACCAGTCTTATTCACTGCCAGCACATGGTCGATGCATGCATCTAAAAGCCGTCTGTCATGGGAAACGAGAATGAAACCGGATTTCTTTTGCAGATAATTTCCCAAAA
Organism: bacterium 1XD42-76; assembly: GCA_009917545.1. Classification (GTDB taxonomy): domain Bacteria; phylum Bacillota; class Clostridia; order Lachnospirales; family Lachnospiraceae; genus QZDW01. Next base: position 17,597 of record QZDW01000025.1, on the reverse strand, counting down.
TTTCCCGCGCATGGCTGTCCAGATGGTTCGCCGGCTCATCAATGAGCAAAAACCGGCTCTCTTTCAGGAAAAGGAGTGCCAGCAGAACCTTTGTCCGTTCCCCGTGGCTTAAGGTCGCAAACGGCCGGTAGAGCACCTCCTCTTTTACTTCCAGAAGCGACAGTTCCCGGAAAAGCCTCCAGATCGCGCCCGGCTCCGTACAGCCTGGCAGGATTTCTTCCGCAAGCTCCGAAGTAAATTGTTCCGGCCTCTCTGTCCGGTATGGAAAATATTCAAATTCCACTGGCGAAGAAATTGCTCCGGTGTACTCGAGCGCCCGTTTCCCCGGCGCTTTCCCGGATTCCAGCAAAAGCCGCAGAAACGTCGTCTTTCCGCGGCCATTACGCCCGGTAAATCCCAGCCGCCATTCCGTATCCATATGAAAGGATACATGTTCAAAAACGTTATCACTACTGCCCTCATATGCAAAGGTCAGATCCGAAATACTTATCATAGTCATAACATACCTCCTCGTCTGTGCCGTCTGATCTTCTGACCGCCGCAATACAGCCAGTATACCAGGACGCATTGGAATCGTCACCACAAAGAATCCGGCCCACCGGACTTTGCATCGCACCAAAAGCGCGGTTGTGGCCATTGCAACAAAAAAGGCCGCAGGAATGTTATCATCCCCGCGGCGTTTCTGCACTATTCTGGTATGGCACAGGGCAGATAATACCGCCCCTGCATAATAATACAGTATTCCTGGCAAAAGATTCACATTTTCCTGCGAGCCGGGCAATCAAAAGACCGAGGTTTCCGCCTCTTCGCTGATTCCTATGATAGCCCGTTTTCAATTAGCAAGAAAATGTCTGAAACATCTTTTCCCTCCATTTTTCATTTTGTTGTCATTCTCTCTCAACTGCCCTATGCAAAAAGAGCTGTTTCATGACTGCCTGTTCCTCATCATATCAGCCCGGGCCAGCTTTGTCAAGTGGATTTTTCGGCCGGCATGATGATCCGTGCGCGCTCATCGCGATTATCACATATCGTACCGGCGCCGATCTGTCCGCACCGGTTCCTCCCAAAAGAGCTTCCGCTAAACCGTGTCTGCAATATCGTAAATCAGCTGCTCGGACTCCTCCCAGCCAAGGCACGGGTCGGTGATTGACTTTCCATAGATATGCTCGCCGATCTTCTGGCTTCCCGATTCCAGATAGCTCTCCACCATCACGCCTTTTATGAAATCATGGATATCCTTTGAATGTCTGCGGCTGTGGAGCACCTCCTTGACGATTCTCACCTGTTCCTCGCACCGCTTATTGGAATTTGAATGATTGGCGTCTACGATACAGGCCGGATTCTTAAGGTCGCGTTCTGCATAGAGGCGGTATAAAAGCTCCAAATCCTCGTAGTGATAATTGGGCAGGCACTGTCCATGCTTACTGACAGCCCCGCGCAGAATCGTATGGGTCAGAGGATTTCCCTTGGTCTGTACCTCCCATGTACGGTAAATGAAATCATGGCCCTGCTGGGATGCATAAACGGCATTCAGCATAACGCTCAGATCTCCGCTTGTTGGGTTCTTCATGCCGACCGGGACATCGACCCCGCTGCAGGCCAGACGGTGCTGCTGATTTTCCACAGAGCGCGCTCCAATGGCAATATACGAAAGCACGTCTGACAGATAGCTCAGGTTTTCCGGATACAGCATCTCATCCGCTGTTGTAAACCCATATTCCTCGATCACGCGCATATGAAGCTTGCGGATGGCTACCAGCCCTTCATACATATTGGGCTTTTTCTCCGGATCCGGCTGGTGCAGCATCCCTTTATAACCATTCCCAGTGGTACGCGGCTTATTTGTATACACGCGTGGAATGATAATAAGCTTGTCCTTTACCTTTTCATTGATTCTGGCAAGACGCCCCATATATTCACAGACAGCATCTTCACGGTCTGCGGAACACGGCCCGATGATTACTACAAACCTGCTGCTCTTTCCCGTAAAAACGTCTGCGATCTCTTTATCTTTCTCTGCCTTCCTCCGCGCAAACTCCTCAGGCAAGGGGAGCTCTGCCCTGATTTCCTCCGGTGTTGGGAGGAGACTCTTGTAAATAAATGACATATTTCCCTCCAGCCCTGTTTTTTCTAAACCTTCATGCACCGCACAAAGACAAGTATCCCATCCGGATCAGCGCTGCTTTGACGCATGTTGGAATACCTGGTGTGTTATTTTTCCTGTGGGCTGAGGGTATTATAATACAGAATGAGAAAGACTTCAACTGCGAAAATACTGCCTGCAGCTTCCGGCTGACCGCATTCTGCATACTGCTGCCCCCATTCTCTGCCAGATTCACACATTCTGTCGCCTTTTATTCCTCATCCAGCGAATAGATCGGTTTGTAGGTTCCGTCTGCCTGCGGGCGAAATACATAATGTTCCTTTAAAGCAATGATATCGGTCCGCCGGCTGGCCTCCAGTTCCGTCAGAATCGCTGCCCTGGCCGCCACAATGGCTCCTGCTTTTTTCGCCAGCTCCTCAATCGCCCGGATAGAATCGCCAGTGGCAATCACGTCATCAATGAGGGCCACTCTCCGGCCACGGATCTTTTCAGCCTCAACACCGTCCAGATACAGCGTCTGCTTGTCCTGAGTGGTAATGGAGTAAACGGTGCTCTCAATCGGGTTCTGCATATACGGTTTCCTGCTCTTGCGCGCCACAACGAACTCCTTCATCCCCATGAGCCGGGACATCTCATACGTCAGACACATCCCCTTGGCCTCTGCCGTCATCAGCATATCCACCTCGGGCAGGCGTTTTACCAGCTCCGGCGCAACTGCCTGTATTAACTCAGTATCCGAGAGGCATACAAAGCTTGCCAGAGCCAGATTCTCCCCGATCTTCACATATGGCAGCTTTCTTTTCACTCCGCAAATTTCCAGGTCAAAATATTTCTGTTCCTTTTCCATATCCCAAATCCTCCGTCTGTAAAATTGTGATAAAATAATAAAAGCCAGCTGCCGGCTGCACTCCGTTCCGGCATCCCGGCTATATCCGGGCGGCCTTTATCCATGTAATGCGCCTGCCTTTACGCGCATAACGACCTGCTGTGAAACAATCACTTTTATCATATCGCATCCGCGCCGTGGAATCCAGTCTTATTTTCAAAAAAAGGATTGCCCTGGCAGGTATTCTCCGATCATAAGCTGCGATATCATTGGGAAAATTAACAGGCCATTCCTGCAAGATCGTCTGTGGGCCTGCGGACACGCACCAATTCCAACTCCATATTGAATTTCGACAAAATATTGTATATAATGATACTATAGCAAGCGGCAAATCCGTCTCCTCTTTGCTATCATCCCTCCGGAGGGTGCGCACGATTGATTCAGGCAGCATTATGCCCCACGATACTACAAAGATGACAGGTTGATCGGAGGAAAGGCAGGCGATCATGTTGGATATAAAGACCGGGATCTCGCTTCAGATGAAGCAGACCATATCACAGGTACAGATGGAATCGTTGAACATCCTGAGTATGTCCATGACAGAGCTGCGGGAATTTTTACAGAATGAAGAAATAGAAAACCCCCTGGTCGAATATTTGCCTGGCCGTCAGGAGGAAGCGCCCCTTTTGGCATATCGGGAATATGACAGCTTTTACAGCCGCAAAGCGCAGAACGAGAATCGTGAACATGAGCTGTATCAGGTGGAAAACGGCCCTGCTTCCATCGAAGATATGATCATCATGCAGCTTCCGGGGAAAAGCATGGGCGCAGAGGAACAGCGCATTATCGATTTCTGTATTCACTCGCTGAACCGGAGCGGCTACCTGCCCATTTCCGGGGAGGAGATTGCTGCACATTTAAAACTGCCTTCCGAGCTTGTCGGGCATGTTCTTAGTGAATTAAAAGAGCTCGAACCCCAGGGGATCTTTGCCTCCGGACTCGAAGAGTGCCTGTGCCTGCAGGTGCGCGGCATGGAGCAGGAAGACCAGCTTACCTACATGATAGAACATCATCTTGAGGACGTGGCAGGCGGGAAGATCAGCAGCATTTCCCGTGAGATGAAACTAAGCTCCGTCGAGGTTCGCAAGCTGATTCATATCATTAAAAACTTAAACCCCCGTCCCCTGAACGGCTACGGTGAGGAACGCGCTCAGTATATCTTTCCTGATATTCTCCTGAGCTTTCAGGACGGCCAGTGGACCATACGCCTCAATGAAAAGGGAACCGGGAATATCGGTATCAATGACTTTTACGTCCATATGATGGAATCGGCACAGGATGAAGAGCTAAGACATTATTTTGAGGAAAGGCTCAAGCGCGCACGTTTTATTATGAATTCCTTGGAGCAGCGCAGACGCACACTGGAAGGGATTACAGAAGGAATCATCCGGCGGCAGTCCGGTTATCTGCTCGGTCGGGAAGCGCTTAAGCCCATGACGCTCGAAGAACTGGCGGACGAACGGGGCATCCACAAATCAACCGTCAGCCGCGCGATTCATGATAAATACCTTCTGGCTCCCGTCGGCTGCCTCCTCATCCGCGATCTTTTTACAACAGGGATCAGCGGTAAAAATGAAGGGGTGAGCCGCAGTACTGCCAAGGAGCGCCTGAAAGCCCTTGTGGAAGGGGAAAACAAGGCAAAGCCCTTCAGCGACGAACAGCTTGCAAAGCTACTGGCTGAGGACGGGATCTCCATCTCCAGACGCACGGTCGCCAAGTACCGGACCGAACTGGGTATCGGCGGCGCATTTTTCCGCCGGGAAGATCATTGAACGACTATAGCTGAGGAACGTTTTTCAAACAAAGGGGCCGCTGCAAAATACAGCCGACACGTTAAAATGTGGTTGAAATCTGTAAGCTTTCAACACATATTCTGTGCACAGCAGCTGTTTTGCAGCGGCTTTTTGTACCAAAGTGCAGCGATCGCTGTTTCCATAGTTTCCATATCTTGTTTGCCGCATGTCTGCCGGACTCTCACAGGATATCCTCTTTTATGCCCAGCGGGCAGGCCGGGATAGGGCTACTGTAAAAAGCCGGACTGGCGGCATACCTTCGGTCTCGTGAAGTTCCGCCTGAAATGTTTTCGCCCATGACAGCGCATCTGACTGCGGACACACGGCAGCTTCCCGGTAAAAGTACGAAGGTACCGCAAAATTATGGCTTTATGCGATATGCGACATCTAACCTCTCTTATACTCCCCATGCGCACGTTTCTCAAGGAACGCTGTCGTCGCTTCCAGATGGTCTGTTGTCTCAAAGCAGGCTGCAAACAGTGCAGTCTCATTTTCCAGACTTTCCAAAAGCTCTGCCTGCATCGAACGATTCACGGATTTTTTCATACGCTCCATCGCAAGCGGGGCCATATCCGCGATCACACCCGCAAGGGCTTTCGCCTCCTCCATCAGGTTTTCCGGCTCTGTTACCATTTCTACCAGCCCTAACTCAAACGCCTCCCGGGCTGAGAGGTTTCTTCCTGTATATAAGAGCTCCTTAGCCCTGGACACGCCGACTGTCCTCGGCAGCAGTACCGTACTGGCCCAGCCGGGAATGGCCCCCAGTTTGATGGTCGGAATCCCGATGACGGCATCCGAGGCCGCGATTGTGATATCGCTGGCAAGAATGAGCTCCATACCGCCCCCCAGCGCATAGCCGCGGACGGCACAGATTACGGGAACGCGATGATTGAGAATTGACAAAACGCACTGTTTCCCGCGTCCGGCAAAGGCCGTCGCCGTCTCCCGATTCATTCTGACCTCTTCCTTGATATCGCCCCCGGCTGTAAAGGCCCGCTCGCCTGCTGCCGTGATAATAACACAGCGGACATCCAGATCGTTCTCTGCTGTTTTCAGGGCCTCTGTCATCTCATCCAGCATCTGGGAATTAAATGCATTTAATGCCCTGGGGCGGTTCATCGTAATCACTGCAATATGCTGCTTCTTCTCATAGATCATAAACTCCATCGCGTTTTCCGTTTCCTTTCTCTGTCGTTCTGCTCTGTCTTTTGCGGGCCTCCATGACTCCACACCAGTATCGTTTTCCCACCAGCCTATGGCAGATCCTGATAAATCGTCTTTCCTGCCTCATTCGTGGGGATCCGTTCAATAGGAATCACCTGTATCGCACGTGGATGTATCCCTGTTTTCCGGGCCAGCCATGTTTCGGCCTCGTCACAGAAAGTCTTATCCTGCCCGGCAACATAGATCCGCATACGGTCATCCTCTCCGGTACAGGCCGTCGAAAGCCCCTCATATTGGGCTTTTATGAGCTGCTCGATCTCGTCCATATTGACACGCTTGCCAAACAGCTTCAAAAACCGCTTTTTCCGCCCTGTAATATAATAGTAGCCGTCTGCATCCCGCTTCGCCATATCCCCGGTGAACAGGATGCCGCCCCGCTCGTCGCCCTTTTCCAGATCCATGCGGCTCACCGCATACCCCATTGTGACATTCGGCCCCGCATAGACCAGCTCCCCCACTGTGTCCGGCGTTGTGATCTCTGTCGTTTCATCCTCCATCAGGCGAAAATGCCCACCGGGAATCGCAATTCCCATGCTGCCGCATTTTGCGACGGCATCCTTTGCCGGAAGATATCCCATCCTGGCCGTGGCCTCGGTCTGCCCATACATGACGATGAATTTCCGCCCTGTTTCTGCCGCATAACCTGCAAATTCCTTATGCAGCCTGGGCGCAAGTTTTCCGCCTGCCTGGGTCATCGTGCGCAGCGACGGAAGCTCCATGTCGAAAAAAGACAACCGCTTTAACATTTCGTATGTATAAGGCACCCCGCTTATGGAAGTCGCGCCCTCTCTGACAAAGAATTCCCAGAATCCTTTCTCAAACAATGTGCTTTGTGTCAGGAGTATTGCTGCCCCGGCCAGAAGATGACTGTTTATGATTGACAAACCATAGGTATAATTCATCGGCAGCGAGGTAATCGGGCGTTCCGATGCGTCAAGTTCCAGATAAGCTGCGATCGCCTCTGCATTCGAAGAAATATTGTTCCGGCTCTGTCTTACAAGCTTGGGACTTCCCGTACTGCCTGAGGTCGTGAGTAAAAGCGCCAAATCCTCATGCAGGTGCAGGGGAGACAGCTGTGTTCTTTCGAAAACGCCATACTCATATTCGGATATTACAGGTTTCCTGTTATATGCCTGGCATCTGATTTCTATGTTTCCATCTCCGTGGCGCTCACCGCTCTCTGTGTCTCTGCCCTCAGGGTATCCGTCACCCTCACCCTCACATCTCTCAGGACATCCGTTACCTGCACCCTCACTTTTCTCAGGGCATCCGTTACCTACACTCCCACTTCTCTCAGGGCGTCCGTCACCTGCACCTCCATTTCCCAGAATATCCCCCGCAAGCGTTTGCGGCATTGCCAGGTATTCCGGCTGGTACGTTTCGATGAGTCCGGTAAGGAGCGCACGATCCGTATTTTTATCCAAAAGAAGCGGTACGATCCTCCGGTTCAGGCAGGCAAGGTAAAAGAACACGGAGCCGATGGTATTTTCGCAGAAAAGAAACATCAGCCTCCCGCCTGTCAGCTGTCTCTCTATCCGTTCATAAAAAGCCTCAAAATCACCGTATGTCACACGGCTCCCGTTATCCTCCACGAGCATCAGGCGGTCTTTATATTGTGGATTGATTTTATAAAACTCCATAAGTCTCCTCCTTTCCTGACGAGGGATGGGACGTTCAGGAGACAGAGCGGGAAAGCAGCCGGATGAGATCCTTTCCATCCCAGACCACATCCATCCAAAGGGCCTGCCCCACAGGCACAATACGGAAAATTCCCCTGAGCCCGCGGGACAGAACCGTTTCGCGAAGAGCCGCTCCGTCAACGCCGAAAAAGGTCAGTGTCTGCGTCTTTTCCGACACAGCTTCGGTCCATTCCTCCCCGCTTTTCATGTGATATTCCAGAAAACTTCCGAATTGCATCCAGGATCCCAAAGCTTCCCCCGGAATATCCTCCGACTCCACAACGTACAGACGGTTTTTCCAGCGCTGTACGCGTTTCACCTTTGCACCGGAGCTCATAAGCTCCCACAGCGCGCTGTATTTTTGGCTCACCTTTATCTCTGAAAGCGCATAGCGCTCTGATGCCGCAGCCACTGCATTCCAGAACCGCTCCGACGCACGCTTCCCCGCCTCCGTGTCTGCCTCCTGCCAGAATACGGCTTTGGGGCAGGAGCAGGCATTCTGATCCATCCCATACGTATCATTATAAAAATAAGCTGCCAGCTGCCGCAGTTCTTCCTCCCCAAGGGCTGCCACAGCCTCTGCCCCCAGTACAGAAATCGCGGTCCGGTCCGGAAAAACCACTTCCGCCGCCGAAGGCTTCAGGACCGCATTTCGAACCGAACGCACGGTCTCGTCCCCGCCCCAAACGATACGGACATCGCATTTCTGGCTGAATGCCTGCGTGGTATCCATATTCTCCCGGTCATAGGAAACAATGGAAATCCTTTCCCGCATGCAGGCAAATCCGTCCTCTGAGAGCAGGTGATCCAACAGCGAGCACAGCCGCTCCCCTTCTTTTGTCCGGCGGCCCGATACGCGCACCAGACAGCAGTTACCGGCCATCAGGCCAATCGCGAGGCTGTAGGCAAACATAAGCGGCACGTTAGCCGGGGCGATATGAAAGCTCAGACCGAGCCCCAGCCGGTTCTCAGGCTCCGGACTGCTCCCGCCTGCATACCGCTCCTTAAGATCCAGAAGGTGCGTACGCCGCAGCCAGAAGCCAAGCGCCCTGAGCTCCTCCCCTGCCTCCTCTCTGGGAAGCATACGGATGGCCTGGGAAAGCGCATCCAGAAAATCAAGCACTCTGGTGTCAAACGGCGGAAACGGGATATTGGCAGGCTCCCTGGTTCCGGCCAGCCGTCTCACTCCATTATCATCCTTCATATGTATCGCTGCACCCCCTGACCTCTGCCTTTGGGATCCGCCCCGTGAGTTTAAAATATTTCCCTTTTCTCCCGCAGGGGCAGTCGTCGATCCCAAGAATCACACCTTTGTCCTCCGTGAGGATGGAATGTCCGGGATACGACCAGGCCATCGGGGTAAGCACCTGGACGACGCCTTCCTTCCCGGTCTCACAGCAGGAAAAGTCCTCCATATCCCGGATCAAAAGCTCTGAATAGCTGCTCGCATGCAGATGCCCGCACTCGCATTCCATATAAATGCAGCCCGTCTGCTCTGCCATTCCATAGTAATCATGAACCCGCGTAATACCGCAGACCTCCCTGAGCCCTTCTTTAAAACGTTCTGCAGATACGGACTCATTTTGCAGCTTTTTCCATCCGCCGCCATGAATCAAAATTCCGTTTTCCAGAGGAAGGCGCTTCCCTGATTGTAAAAGAGCCTGATAAAAATGTTTCCAGATCATATAAGTGAAGCCGAACACCAGGACAGGTTCTCCCGCAGCTGCCTCAAGCCATTCCCCGACAGCATCCAGATCGGGCTCCATCTCTTCCGTAAGCGCATAGCGCCGTCTCGTCCCGAACATAGAAAAACCCAGAATTCCCGCGCCTCTGGCTGAAAACAGATTGCGGTCATGCAGGACTCCCGGCGAGTCGATGATTAACATCGGCAGACGTTTTCCCCCGATAAAGCTCCCCACGATGCGTTCCAGCGTTCTCTGCTGCCACTCTGCTGTCCGGCGGTCAAGAACGATTCTGGACGTCTGCTGCCCCGTTGTCCCGGAGGAGGTCAGACGCTTAAAAATCTCCTCCTCCGGTATGCTGCAAAGCTCTGTCTTTTTAAACAATGATACCGGCAGCAGGGGGATTTCGCAGAGACGACTCCCTTTTCGGTCTCCCAGGAGGCCGCAGGCTGCGTCATAGGCGGGACAGCAGTCTCTGTGGCGCTCTGTAAGCCGGTTTAAAAGTTCCCCGAGCATTCGCTCCTTTTCGTCTGACAATACGCCATATGGCTCTTGTTCCAGCAAGTCCTCATAGGTCATGCAGGCATCTCACCTCCTGATTCATCGGAAACGGCTCCCCGTGTCCCGGAAAAATCCAGGTTCCATCCGGAATCTGCCTTAACCAGGGCTTCGCAAAGCGTTCATATTCCTCGTCGCTGCCGCCAGGAAGTCTCGTGACTACCTTGTCCTCCGGCAGCAGATAGTCCCCGCAGAATACAGCGCCTTCATAAAGGATAACGCTGCTCCCATGCGTATGGCCCGGAAGCGCTTTCATGGAAAAGTCCCGGAGCCTTATCTCGTCCCCAAACTGTATATCCGCCGCCCGGCAGGTAAACGGCCGGTAAGGCGTGATCTTCGTCTGCCCGTTCTTAAAGTAAAGAAATAATTCCATCTGCCGCGACATGTTCTCCCTGGCATTCTGCATCCCCGTGCTGCAGGCACTGCTGGCCGCTACAATCGTGTGATAGTTGGCCCTCAGCTCATTTAAACCGCCGATATGGTCGCAGTGCTCGTGGGTCAGCAGCACAAGCAGGCGGCTTATGTTCCATTTTTGCAGCACTGGCTTGATGACCGAAAACGCATTGGGGTCAATGAGGACACACTGTTTTCCCTGCCGGATCAGATAGCAGTTGCTGTCCGTAACGGGATCCACGAGGCGGCAGGGCGCGTCCGGTATCCCGGGCCTGCCGCTAGATCTCAACGCCATAGCGCCCAAGAACTTCTTTTCCCTTCTCGTAAGAAGTAAAATCCAGCACATCCCTGGTGTCGATACGGATGTCAAAGGCCTCTTCCAGCTCCCCCATCAGATCCATGTGGCCGATAGAGTCCCAGAGCGCGATTCCACGGTATTTGAGCCCCGCAAGCTCCTCGTCCGTTTTGCGGAACATCCCGCGGAAAATTTTATTATATGTCTCTAAATTCGTCATATTGTTCTCCTTTTGCATGCTGTGTTTTCTTACAATGGCCTGCATCTGCTGCCCGGTCCTGTCACGCTCTCCCGGCCGGCCGCTTCCCTGATCGGTCATGACAGATCGATTCCTTCCGCTGCAAAGTTCTCTGCTTCCTCCTGCGGATTTTTGACCTCAAACAGCGTTTTCATCATCAGCTGGCGGCAGTTTGCGGACACCACGGTCTCCCCCCGCTGGTTGATGCAGATCCCGGAAAAGCTTCCCACATACTGTGTTTTTCCTTCCCGGCAGGATGTAAACCGTACCTTCGCGGTAATCGTATCACCATAGAATACAGGACGGCAGAACGTTACGTGTTCCTCCATAAATACCGTCCCCTCCCCGGGAAGCAGCGTTCCCATCACCGTAGAAATCAGGCTGGCAGCCAGCACGCCGTGGACAACAGGGCGGCCGAAGATTACCCTTTGGGCAAACTCCATATCCGTATGCAGGCGGCTGTGGTCACCGGTCAGGACCGCGAATTTTTCCACATCGTCCCGGAAAAATGTTTTGGTGTACTCTGCCTCCTGGCCCACATACAGCACTTTCTGTTGCATTTTTGCATCGACAGGATCCTGCCGTTCCCCGTTCCCGGTCTCCCGCTCTCCTTTCAGATATGCCCGTACCTCATCAAAGCTTTTCTCTGTTTTCAGGACAAACAGGCGCTTTTTCGCTTCCAGATCTCCGATGGATACGCAGCCCCGCATACAGCCGCATACAGCCAGCCAGACGTCACAGACCTTTGTCTGCGAAGCCGTACAGAATTCATGCTCCGGAAATTGTTCCTTCAGGCGGTTTACCTGACGTCCTCTGTCATAGACGGAATTGCATCCGCCGCAGTATTTTACCCCAATTACCATACCGCTCTCCTAATTCTCCACCTCATGGTTCAGCAGTTTTCTCGCAAATTCCAGAAGCTCCGGGTTTACTTCATTTACCAGCACAACGTCCTTAATCTCCGGAATCGCATCCCGGACGGCTTTGGCAATCAGCTCTTCTGTCGTAAGCTGCGCCGAAGGGCATCCCGAACACTGCCCCGTGAGCCGGATCTTGAGCACGCCATCCTCAAATCCTGCGACCTGCACGTTCCCTTCATGGGCCAGCAGCGCCGGTCTCACCTTTTCTTCCAGTACCTTTTCAATCATTTCCAACATCAAAGCTGCCTCCTAAATGTCTATATTTCACAACCGTTCCTACGCCTGCCATCCGTTTCGCCCGGCCGACTTTCTTATTTAGGGCCGGACACCTACTTTTAAATTATAGCAATTTTTATGCCAACCTTCCAGGCACCTCTTTTTTTGGTAAATCCCTCCGGTCATTACGTATTTGTGCCATCCGCTTCCGGGGCAATATACGGCATTCCCCTTACATTTCCCGTGCCATTACACAGTTGTGCCATTGCCACAGCTACGTGCCGGCCCGCCTTTTGTGCATCATAACCAATTCTTTTGTTGCATTTTTGCAATTTTTTAGCATCCATTTCATTTTTGCAATGCACTTTTTGCTGTTTTCATCGTGTTCCCCTATTGTTCTCATCAATCATATGCCCGTGCCCCGATTTTTTCCACAAATTTTCCTCTGGAAAAATGAAAGCTTTCTTTAATATATAAATTTTTTATAAAGTCTTATTCTACAAATTTTTTCTTTTTTTTCACGGATATCATCCTTTTGGCACGCATATTGCTTTATATAAGGGCAAACCATAAATCAAAAAATAAATACAGAAAGGAACGAGAAATTATGGCATTAATGACAGGCGAACAGTATGTAGAGAGCATGAGAAAGTTAAACCTTCAGGTTTACATGTTTGGCAAAAAGGTGGAGAATGTAGTGGATGACCCGATTCTCAGACCGTCACTCAATTCTGTAAAAGCTACATATGATCTGGCCCAGATGCCGGAGTATGAGGATCTCATGACAACAACCTCCTCCATCACGGGCGAAAAAATCAACCGCTTCACACACATCCATCAGAGCACTGAGGATCTCATCAAAAAGGTGAAAATGCAGCGTCTCTGCGGCCAGAAAACAGCGGCCTGCTTCCAGCGCTGCGTCGGCATGGACGCATTTAACGCCGTTTACAGCACCACCTATGAGACGGATGAAAAATACGGGACTCATTATTTCGATAACTTCAAAAATTTCTTAAAATACGTTCAGGAAAAGGATCTCACGGTAGACGGAGCGATGACAGATCCCAAGGGCGACCGCTCCCTGGCTCCGCACGCACAGGCTGATCCGGATCTTTACTTAAGAGTCGTTGAGAGAAGAGAGGACGGTATCGTAGTCCGCGGCGCCAAAGCCCATCAGACCGGCTTCATTAACTCCCACGAAGTAATCGTAATGCCGACCATCGCAATGGGTGAGGATGACAAGGATTATGCAGTATCTTTCGCAATCCCCACAGATGCCAAAGGCATTTTCATGATCGTCGGCCGTCAGTCCTGCGACACCAGAAAGCTCGAGGGCAGCCAGATTGATGTCGGCAACTCCGAGTTCGGGGGAACCGAAGCCCTTGTTATCTTTGACGATGTATTTGTACCGAATGACCGGATCTTCTTAAATGGCGAGTACGAATTCGCAGGCGTTCTGGTTGAGCGTTTTGCCGGCTATCACAGACAGTCCTACGGCGGATGTAAAGTAGGCGTAGGCGATGTCCTCATCGGCGCTGCTGCCGTTGCCGCTGACTATAACGGCGCTCAGAAGGCATCCCATGTAAAGGATAAACTGATCGAGATGACGCATCTCAATGAGACACTGTACTGCTGCGGTATCGCCTGCTCAGCGGAAGGTACTCCTACCAAATCCGGCAATTACCTGATTGACCTGCTGCTTGCCAATGTATGTAAGCAGAATGTGACCCGCTTCCCGTACGAGATTGCCCGTCTGGCAGAGGATATCGCTGGCGGCCTGATGGTAACGGCTCCGTCCGAGAAGGATCTGAAGGATCCGTTCCTTGGCAAGTATGTTGACAAATATCTGCGCGGCGTAAACAGCGTTTCCACAGAAAACCGTCTGCGCATCTTAAGACTGATCGAGAATCTTACGCTTGGCGCAGCCGCTGTCGGCTACCGCACAGAGTCCATGCACGGCGCAGGTTCCCCGCAGGCTCAGAGAATCATGATCTCCCGCCAGGGCAACCTTGCTATGAAGAAAAAACTGGCCAAGGCAATTGCCAAGATCGAGGAATAATCCTTTCCACTCAAATACCATTTCACGTCCCTGCCCTCCCCCACATCCGGGCAGGGACAGAAGAAAGAGTTGCAGAAAACGGGAATGGAACCTTCCTGTTTTCTCACAAGTCAGCGTCCAATCGCTGAACGTTCCAGTAATCGCAGTCAATGAGAATGGAGGAAACCCATGAGCTGGGAAAAAGATTATCAGAGCAAATTGACCGATGCCGATAAAGCCCTCGATTTTATCAAATCCGGGGAGCGGGTCGTGATCGGCCATGCATGTGGAGAGCCGTCCTACCTGGTTGAGACGATGGTCTCCAAAGCAGAGCAGTACGAAAATGTGGAAATCGTCCACATGGTCGCTATGGGCAAAGCCGGCTACGCACAGCCGGGCATGGAAAAGCATTTCCGTCACAATGCCCTTTTCGTAGGCGGAACCACCAGAAAAGCCGTGTCTGAGGGGCGCGGAGATTACACTCCCTGCTTCTTTTACCGCATTCCGGCGCTCTTTACAAACGGGAGCCTTCCGGTAGACGTTGCACTCGTGCAGGCGGCGGCTCCGGATGCGAATGGAAATATGAGTCTTGGAATCTCCGTGGACTACACCCTGCCGGCTGTAAGAGCCGCAAAAAAGGTGATTGTCCAGGTAAATAAAGAGCTTCCGAGAACCTACGGGGACAGTACCTTCCATATTTCGGATGCAAATGTAGTCGCTGTCGTAGAGCACGATGCACCGATTATTGAGCTTGCTCCCCCAAAGATTACGGAGATCGAAAAAGCTATCGGTGCAAACTGTGCCAAACTCATCAACGACGGAGATACCTTACAGCTCGGTATCGGCGCAATTCCGGATGCGGTACTGATGTTTTTGGGTGAGAAAAAGGATCTTGGGATCCATTCTGAGATGTTCTCCGACGGTGTGGTCGGACTGGTGGAAAAAGGCGTTATTACCAACGCCAAAAAGACGACCCACAAGGGTAAATTCGTCGCCAACTTCCTGATGGGCACCAGGCGCCTTTATGATTTCGTAAATAATAATCCTGATGTGGAGATGTATCCGGTTGACTATGTAAACAACCCGGTCGTTGTCATGAAGGAAGATAATATTGTTTCCATCAACTCCTGCGTCCAGATTGATCTCATGGGCCAGGCGGCTTCCGAGACAGTCGGCTATACGCAGATCTCCGGGGTTGGCGGCCAAGTTGACTTTATCCGCGGCGCTTCGATGGCAAAGAATGGCCGCTCCATTCTGGCCTTCCCGTCCACCGCTGCCAAAGGAACGGTATCCAAGATCGTACCGCTCTTAGACGAAGGCGCGGCTGTTACCACTTCCAGAAACGATATCGACTATGTTGTTACCGAGTACGGCATCGCCAAACTCTCCGGCAGGACATTAAAGGAGCGTGCAAAGGCGTTAATCGAGATCGCTCACCCGGACTTCCGGGAAGGCCTTAAGAAGGTCTATGAAGAGCGGTTCCACTGCGCGTACTAAAGCCGGAGATCCTTGCTGGCGCGGCTTCCGGCGCATAGTCCGTATCTGTAAACCCTGCGACGGCCCCGGCTTTGTCTTTTGTGCCCGGGCAGGCCGGCAGACAGGAACGGACATTTCTTCCTTCATTTGCCGGGGCCGCGCATCACTTAATATGATAGGAGCAACGATAATATGGCATTAAAAAGAGAAAACGGCGCGGAACAGCCGTATATTCCCGCCGGTATATTTAAAATCCGTCTCCCCTTTATCCACTACAGATGGGAGATCTCCGAATGCCTTCAGGCAATCCTGATGTGTGCAACGTGTCTGGGCGCAATCCCTGTCTTACAGGATGTTCTCGGCGTTCCCTATGAAGTTGCCTGGAGCATGGTAATCATCAACGGTTTCTTCTACAACATGCATTCGCTCCTGGGCGACCCGGTCGTACCCGGCTGGATTACCCCGGCAATCCCTCTGGTGACAGCGTTTCTGACGCTTTCCGAGCAGGGGCCTGACCGCACGCAGACTATGATCGCCCTTCAGCTCATGGTCGGCCTCATTTTCCTTTTCATGGGAATCACAGGCCTCGCGAGCAAGATCATCGGCGCGATTCCGGATGCCATCAAAGCCGGAATCCTCGTGGGCGCAGGATTTTCCGCCATCATGGGCGAGTTCAAGGAAGGCGGCCGTGCAGGCCTCTATCCGACCACGGTTATCATTGGTTCCCTGATCGCCTACTTCCTTCTGTTTTCCCTGTTGTTTAAACGGATGAAGGCCAAAAACAAACTGTGGTACATGGTCGGTAACTTCGGCATGCTGCCCGCAATCATTATCGCTATCATCATCGGGCCGCTCTCCGGAGAGCTCCCGCCGCCCAATCTGGTTCTTGGTTCCATCATTAAGATCCCGGAATTCGGTGCGATCTGGAATACCTTAAGCCCGTTCTCCATCGGCTTCCCTGGTATCGGCAAATTTATTTCCGTCATCCCGACCGCTATTGCCGTATATATCATCGCATTCGGTGATTTCGTATCCAGTGAGCAGCTTCTCCGTACTGCCGATGAGGTCCGTCAGGATGAAAAAATCGACTTTAACGCCAACCGTTCCAACATTGTCAGCGCAATCCGTAACCTGGTTCAGGCATTCATCTGCCCCTATCCGAGCCTGTGCGGCCCGCTGTGGGCAGCGGTTACTGCCGCAGTTGCCGAGCGCTATAAGGACGGCAGAAAGTCAATGGATTCTATTTTCAGCGGCGTTGGAACCTTCCGCTGGTCTACCTTTATCTGTGTGGCACTTGTTCCTGTTGCATCGTTCGTGCAGCCCATTCTGCCGGCCGCTCTGTCCCTCACGCTGATCGTTCAGGGCTTTGTATGCTGCCAGATCGGCCTCAGCATGATTCACAGTGATTCTGAGCGCGGCCTTGCAGGCGTTATGGCTTCTGTGCTTGCCATCAAGGGAGCTACCTGGGGGCTTGCCGTAGGCGTTATCCTGTATATTCTGATTAACGGAACCTTTAAGAATCCGGAACCGGCCAAGAATGCAGCGAACGCCTGAGCCTTGCACGGATGCAGCCCTTTGGCAACAGCTTTATCGCACAAATCACCCCGCCGCAATCCCTGCTTCGGATTTCGGCGGGGTGGTTTTTCTATATTCCTTTTATGGAATCTTCCTTCCACTGTATTTCTGCCGCTTCCGCACAAAGGTCGAGGGTGTCATGCTGAGACTTTCCGCCGCCTCACGAACATTTCCGTAGACCTCATAGGCGTGGTTGATATATTCCAGCTCCAGCTCTTCCATTGCCGTCTTAAGGTCTTTGACCGGGGCCAGCATGCGGGAACGTGCCTGCGGCCGCTCATTCGCCGGATAGATATGCAGCGTGTCAGGTGTGATCTCATCGCCATTACTGATAATGACAGCGCGCTCCATGATATTGCGCAGCTCGCGGATATTGCCGGGCCATTCATAATCCAGCATGGTCGTAATGGAATGCGGGGAAAGGTACTTTTTCAGGCCGTATTTCTTATTATAGCAATCCAATAAATTATTGCACATAATTGCACGAACGAAACCACCCTGAACAGTCTGAGGGATTGAT
>QZDW01000024.1 GCA_009917545.1 bacterium 1XD42-76 | reverse complement strand
GAGCCGTGTGCATCGAGAGGTGCCCGCACGGTTCGGGAGGGAGTACCCATGTGGTGCTTACCTCATACCATCCAACGCTACCTCCAGTATGAGCGGCTTCAGGAATTGAACATGACCCATTTCGACTGCTGGGCCAGCCGCTTCGGTGAAACGGTGACAGCCCTGGAGCTGGCCCCGGAGGGAACCGGCTACCGGGCGCGGACAAGATTTTCCAAGTTCTTTAACCTGCCGGAGCTGATGAACCTGTTCAAAGAAGTTGCGGACATCAAGACCGCCGACCAGCTGGACCTGCCCACCCCGGAGGTGGAATACCACAACATCGTGGCAAAGCCCACCGAACACCAGCAGGATATGGTGAAGGCCCTCTCCGAGCGCGCCGCCAAAGTCCATTCGGGAACCGTTGACCCATCAACCGACAATATGCTGAAAATCACCTCGGATGGCCGCAAGCTGGGGCTGGACCAGCGCATCATCAACCCCATGCTGCCGGACGAACCCGGCACAAAAGTCAACCAGTGCGTGGACAATATCCTGCAAATCTGGCGGGACGGACAGCCGGAAAAGCTGACCCAGCTGGTGTTTTGCGACATTTCCACACCCCAGGCGGCTGGCTCCAAAAAGGTGGCCAAGACGCTGGATAACCCGATACTTCACGCTCTGGAACAGGCAGTTCCAGAGCCGGAGAAACCGCTGGCCTTTACGGTCTATGAGGACATCCGGCAGAAACTCATCGCACAGGGTATGCCCGCCAGCCAGATCGCTTTTATCCATGAAGCCAATACCGAAGTCCGCAAAAAGGAGCTGTTCTCCAAAGTCCGCTCCGGCCAGGTGCGCGTCCTGTTAGGCTCCACCCAGAAGATGGGGGCCGGGACCAACGTGCAGGATTTGCTGGTGGCCCTTCACGATCTGGACTGCCCCTGGAGGCCCGGAGATCTGGCACAGCGAAAAGGGCGGATCGAGCGCCAGGGCAACCAGAACCCGCTGGTCCATGTTTACCGCTATGTGACCGAAGGGACCTTCGACGCATACCTTTGGCAGACGGTGGAGAACAAGCAGAAATTCATCTCCCAGATCATGACCTCAAAATCACCGGTCCGCAGCTGTGACGATGTGGACGAAACCGCCCTGTCCTTCGCGGAGATCAAGGCCCTGTGTGCCGGGGACCCCCGCATCAAGGAGCGTATGGATTTGGATGTGGAGGTATCCCGCTTAAAGCTGATGAAGGCCGACCACCAGAGCAAGCAGTACCGGCTGGAAGATCAGCTGTTAAAGCACTTCCCGGAGGAAATCGAGAAACACAAAGGCTTTATCCAGGGCTTGGAAACAGATATGGAAACCCTGGCGGCACACCCCCACCCGACAGACGGATTTACCGGCATGGAAGTCCGGGGCGATACGCTCACCGACAAAGAGAACGCCGGAGCCGCCCTTTTGGACACCTGCAAGGAGGTTAAAGGCTCCGAGCCGGTGCAGGTCGGCAGCTACCGGGGATTTGCTATGTTTGTAACCTTTGACGCTTTCCAGAAGGGGCAGCCATTATTATTAGGTTACACAAGGCCACACGGCCATGTGTGGCCTAATTTTTTTATCGTTTGGGGGTGAGGACGTGGCCGATTATGCTTTTAGGACCCTGGAGGACCGCCAGAAAATCGAAAAACTGTGGGAGGATGGGCGGACGCCGAAAGAAATTTCCGAAACCACGGGCGTGTCTGTTCATGTGGTCTACAAGGAACTGACCAGGGGCCAGGACGGGACCCGCCTGCCGGATCGGCGTCTGCGGTACAGCGCGGACGTGGCCCAGCGCCGGGTGCAGGCGTCGCTGGAGCGGCGGGGCAAGCGGGCCGGACAGCCCACCGACAGCAGCCAGGCGGCGGAGGCCGCCGGCAGATAGGAGGACGCCATGGCAAAGCAAAAGGAAATCAAGTTCCAGGACCGGCATGGCGACCTGCGGGGCCGCCAGAATGGCATGGAGTTCTGGATCCGAAAAGGCGAACCGCAAACCAAGAGCGGAGAACAGCGGTATTTCGTGGCAATCTACCCCGTGAGCAATAACCCCCGGCAAATAAGCGCACTGTCCCGCCAGGACTTTGACCTGGCCGGTGCCAAGGAGTTTTGCAAGAAGATCGCCGCCGGGGAGATCAAGCTGGAGGACCTGCAGGCGGCCTATGACGCGGAGGACGCGGCCAAGGAACAGGCCGCCATCCGGGAAGTGACCGAGCGGGCCAAGAAGTTCCACGCCCGCCTGGACGCCATGGGGCTGAAATACCGGGACCTGCTGGAATTGGAGGTCCTGGCGCACAGCCTGGGCGACATGGGCCACAATATCCTGCTGGGGTATGAGCGCGGGGAGGGGTGGCCAAGTGGGACCTGACAGCAACAGCGGCACCGTGGTGGCCTACCTTGACGGCAAACCCGTGGAAGTCGGCCACCCCATGCCGGAAATCACGCCGGACTATTCGGCGGGCGGCGTGACTGCGGAGGAGGCGGCAGCGGCGGCGGAGAGGCTGGCGGCGATATGGAGCGATATGTCCGCGACCGTGGAGGTGGCGGCGGAGGGCCTGCGGGCGTTCTTCTACTCTATGGAGTTAGCCCTGGCCCTACACCTGGCGCGGATATTCAAGCCGGAACTGGTCCGCCGATACCGACACACAAAGAAAAAGCGGACCCGCAAGAAATACGAAAAGCGGATCCTGGCCTGGTTTGGGGAGGTGTGGGGTAAATGTTCAGACTGAAAGCCAACAAAACCAGTCTTTACAAGCTGGTGGGTGAATTTGAGGATCTGCCGCCCATGCGCCGGGTGACAATCACCAAGGCATACCGGGCGCCGGACTGGTGGCTGAAATGGACGGACGCGGACGGCCTGCTGTGCGTGGCGTTTTTCTCCACCTGCATGGGAAAGGCCCTGCTGTCAATCGACAAAAAGGAGTTTTGCGGGCCGCAGGTTTCCCGCGTGGTCCATGACCTGGACACTAAGGACCTGCTGGAGCGGGGCATGGTGGAGGAGTTCACCACGGCGGCGGAGAGGAGGGCTGCCTGTGGCGCGGTGTAAATTTTGCGGCCAGGAAATCGACTGGATCACCAGCATGGAGGGCAAGCAGGTCCCCGTGGACCCGGATCCCGTTTTCGTGATCGAGGACGGCGGACCGGAGGAGTTCCTGGACGATATGGGCGCCACCATCACCGGGCGGCAGGCCAGACCGGAGGAGGAGAGCCGGGACCTCCCCGTGGCCTTTGTACTCCACCGGCGGACCTGCCCATGGGCGGACAAGCCCACACAGCGGCGGGTGGAAAGGGGTGGCAGCTATGGCGGACTTTCTCCAGCTACCTGATCGGCGGTACAGCGTGATCTATGCGGATCCGCCGTGGGCATATCGCCAGTGTGGAGCCACGGAAAAGAGCCGGGGCAACGCGGCGAAACATTACCAGACCATGACCACCGCCGAGATCTGCGCCATGCCGGTCCCCTCCATCTGTGCGGAGGGTGCGGCCTGCTTTATGTGGGCCACGTTCCCCAACATCGGGGAGGCCATCAAGGTCATGGAGGCGTGGGGCTTTACATACAAAACCGCCGCCTTTGTGTGGGTCAAGAAAAACCGGAAAAACGGCGGGAACTTTTGGGGAATGGGGGCCTACACCCGCGCAAACGCGGAGGTGTGCCTGCTGGGTGTGTCCCCCGGATTTAAGGCCGGGGAGCGGATCCGCAGTCACAAGGTCCACCAGGTCATAGAGGCCCCTTTTGAGGGGCACAGCAAAAAACCGGACGAAACCAGGCGGCGGATCGTGGAACTGCTGGGCGACGTGCCCCGTATTGAGTTATTCGCCCGCCAGAGGGCGGACGGCTGGGACGCCTGGGGCAACGAGGCCCCGGAGGAATAGGAGGTAAACGTGGAACAGATAGCAAGAGATCCGAGGGCGGATTTTCTGGCGGTGTATAACCGCAGTATCGGGCGGAATGGCAAGGCGGCCCTGCTGTATTGGCTGGAGAATGACACGGACTTTTTCACGGCCCCGGCCTCCAGCAAGAACCACCTGGCCCAGCCGGGCGGGCTGGCGGTCCATAGCTTGAACGTGTGGCGCCGCCTGCGGGAAATCGCCGTCCGGGACATGACGGACCGGAACGAGCCGGGTGTGCGCCAGCTTTCGGAGGCGGACGAGGAAACCGTGGCGGTCCTGGGCCTGCTGCATGACGTGTGCAAGGTGGGCGTGTACCACCAGGAAACCAAGCGCCGCAGGAACCCGGAAACGAAACAGTGGGAGGACTGCCTGGGCTATACGTTCCGGGACCCGTTCCCCCTGGGCCACGGTGAGAAAAGCCTGTTTCTGATCACCCGACACATGGCGCTGACCGAGGAGGAGGCCCTGGCCATCCGGTGGCACATGGGAGCCTATGACGACGCGGTGAAAGGCGGGTCCCGCTCCATGACCGAGGCCATGAACCTGACCCCGTGGGTGTGGCGTCTGCAGGAGGCGGATATGTGCGCCGCCTGGATTGACGAAAGGAGCGCGGCGGAGTGAAAAAAGTGCTGTGTAAGCCCTGCGCTGTGGCCCTGGAGGCCAGGGGCAAAACCGTGAAACCCGCCGGCGGGCGGTGTGAGAAAATCACCTGCGCGGAATGTGGCCGCCGTCGGTTTGGGGTCCTGTATGACGTGACCGGCTGGCCCACCAGCAGGAAAAAGGAGGACAAGCCCAAATGAGAGGGAAACGCGCTGAAACTGTGAACCAGCTGGAGGAGATCCGGCGGGTGGTCCCGGTGATCGCGCTGGGGCTGGCCATTGTGGCGCTGATCCTGGCCGCCATGGCCATGGACGCCAGCAGAGAGGCCAGAGAGGCGGCGAAAGCGGAGCGGGCCGCCGTGATCTTCACCGTGGAACAGGAACCGACTGCCACCCTGCTGGTGGGCGACGCCTGGGAGTTCGCGGCCCTGTACCGGGCGGCGGCGGACCCGGCGGAGAAACAGCGGATCGGGGAGGCGCTGGAGGCCCAGGGCTATTTTTCGGCGGCGGTGCCCCTGTCCTGGGAATATCAGGACTATATGCGGACCTATTGCCACCTGTATGGGTGCCCCTATCCCATGGCCCTGGCCGTGGCAGACTGGGAAACCCGTGGCCAGTTCAACATGGACGCCATTGGCCCCGCTGGAGAGGTGGGGATCATGCAGTTAAACCCCGGCCCTGATGGGTCATACCACGCGGAACTGGAGGACGCCACCGGCCTGGACCCCACCACCCCGGAGGGCAACATAGCCGGCGGGTGCTATAAGCTGGGGAAATACATGGCGGAATATGGGGACGCGGCCATGGTGGCTATGGCCTACAACAGAGGACAAGCCGGAGCGCGGGCGGCCTGGGAGGCCGGGATCACCTCCAACGAATACACGGACGCCGTTCTGGAGGCCCTGGAACGGTGGGAGTGTGCGGTGAACGCATGGGCCGGAGAATAGACCCGGCGGAACGCGCCCGCATACTGACAGACGCGGCGCAGCGGTCACGGGAAAGCCGCTGGAGCGCCCCAGGGCGGGCCAGGGTGGTCCACCCCGTCCACGGCACCGTGGTGGTCCCCCATTCCTCCAACCTGACCGCCATACAAAACGCGGCGGAGGTGTGGCGGTGTGACTGGGCGGAGATCACGGACGCCCAGGTGTGGGTGGCGGAGCCGGGGGACGTGCCGGCGAAAATGCCATACATCATATAAAGGGGGATGAAAAAATGTTGATCAATGAGGCCGGGGTGGTCCGGGCCATCAAGCGGGCCTATAAGGGCGGCGGGTACACCGTCAACAGCCAAGGCGGGGTAATGGCCATCTATACGCAGTCCTGGTATATCCAGGCCCGCCGGGAGGTCATGCCGCGCAAGGTCCTGGCCACCATCGTGGAACACGCCGGGATGATACCGGGCGACAAGGAACCCACCAACATTATGAAAGACCTAAACCCGCAGCTGGTCATACCGGAAACCGCCGCCGAGGAAATGAACAACTGGCGGATCGGTGAGCGCGGCGACGACGTGGACCTGGTGCCGGTGATCATGCAGGGGTTTCAGATTTTCCAGGCGGAGAGTTTGGCCTGCTGGGGGATCCCGCTGTCCTACCTGGGCATGGTGGAGCGGGACGCGGCGGAGCATGACGGTGCCATTGTAGTGGACAACTGCCGTCTGCTGTGGGACGACGGAACCGAGGCCATAGCGGTGGAGGCCGTGCGGAAAGCAAAATCCGGGTGGGTCAAAGCCTGGGAGCGGGCCGTGTGGGAGGCCCTGGAGGGTGTGGACCTCCACAAAGAGGAGGACGCCTAAATGGATCGTGTTGAATGTAAACACGCCCATGGTGTGGGGTGTGAGGATCCATCAAAGTGCGGGACCTGTGGCTGGAACCCGGCGGAGGCGCGGCGGAGGCTGGAGGCGCAAAAGGCCGCGCTGATCCAGGAAATGAAACCGCGCATTACATACTTTGACCAGATCACCGCCTCCAGGGAGGCCCTGGCGGAGTTCCTGGCCTCCATTCCCGCATTGGAAACCCCATGGGATGAAGTTTTCCAGCAGAAATTTTGTACCAGGTGCCGGGCGTCCGGGTGCGACAGGTGCCCACACCAGGCGGAGCGGAACAGCCCGGCGTGGTTTCTGGCCCAGGAGGTGGCGGACAGTGGAAACGATCCTTTGCGGTGACGCCCTGGAGCAACTGCGGACACTGGAGGCGGAAAGCGTCCACACCTGCGTGACCTCCCCGCCCTATTACAATCTGCGGGACTACGGGGCAGCCGGGCAGATCGGCATGGAGGAAACGCCGGAGGAGTACATAACCAAGCTGGTGGGCGTGTTCCGGGAGGTCCGGCGGGTTTTGCGCCAGGACGGGACGCTGTGGGTGAACATCGGGGACAGCTACGCCACCAGGTCCGGGCCGCAGCCACCGGCAAACACCAGGAACGCACACGGGCACACCAGGAAAGAGCCGCCGGGCGGCTACAAGTGCAAGGACCTGATGGGGATCCCGTGGCTTTTGGCCTTTGCCCTGCGGGCTGATGGGTGGTATTTGCGGCAGGATATTATATGGAGCAAAACCAACTGTATGCCGGAAAGCGTCCGGGACCGTTGCACAAAGGCCCACGAATATATTTTCCTGCTGTCAAAATCGGCCCATTACTATTTTGACGCGGCGGCAATCCGGGAGCCGTGCGGGGTCAAGGGGAACGCCAGGACATTCCGAGGCGGTGGAGCCTATACGGGCGGGCGGTCATTCCAGAACAGCGCCCGCGTGGAGCGGGAGAGCCACGGGAACAGCGCAAACAACACCGGGGGCAGGAACAAGCGGAGCGTATGGAGCATAGCAACAGGGCAATTTAAGGCCGCCCACTATGCCACATTCCCGGAGCGCCTGGTGGAACCGTGCATATTGGCCGGGTGCCCGGAGGGCGGGACGGTCCTGGACCCGTTTGCCGGGAGCGGAACCACCGGAGTGGTGGCCAAGCGTCTGCGGCGCCATTTCGTGGGTGTGGAGATCAACCCGGAATATTGGCAAATGGCCACGGACCGGATCGCGGCCACAATGCAGGAATTTCAACAGCTGGAGATCACAGAAAGGGCAACAAAATGAGCGATAAATTGAGAACCGCCCTAAAGGGAGGCGGGCGGATCATTATTTCGGTTGACAGGTGGGCAAATGGTGACTTTCGCCTGTGTGTCACCGAGGACTGGGCAAGGCTGACCAGCATAGAGCGGGCCACCGTTTCGGCGGAGGCCATAAACGCGGCGGAGGACCCGGACGGGCTGATCGGCGCGGAGATCACCAAATTGGTGGAGGAGGCCCATATCAGCTATGAGGCCAGAGAGAAAGGCGGAACAAGTGGAAATTAGCGTGAAAATGGACGCGGCGGAGTTCCAGGAGTTCATGGAGTACCGGGAGGCAAAGGGAAAGTATGAGGAGGCCCTGGAGCGCGTAAGACGTGCGCCGTCCATGATCGCCGCGTCGCTGGCCAATGCGGTGGAGCCGGCGGCGGGAAAGCCGGGGAAATGGAAGATCGTGGACCAGGAACACATGGACGACGCCATGAGCATGGCGGACGAATACCTGGAGAAAAAGAAAACCACCCGCGCCCGGTGCTGACAACACGGCGCAGGTGGTGAGGTGAACGGCGCAAACCGTCCGACTGCCTACATTATACCACACGCCGGGCGGTTTGCAAGCCGGAAAAAGGAGTGCAGCCTGTGAAAATCTACATAGCCGGAAAGATCACCGGCGATAAAAAATACAGGGCCAAGTTTCGGGAGGCGGCCAAAGCCCTGGAGGCACTGGGCCATGTAGTCCTGAACCCGGCCATTTTACCGGCGGGCCTGGGGGAACGGGACTATATGCGGATCACGCTGGCCATGCTGGAGGCGGCGGACCTGGCCGTGTTCCTGCCGGACTACCGGGAGAGCGCGGGCGCCATGATTGAATGGGCGTGGTGCAAGCGGACCGGGAAAGACTGCGCCCTGTATCTGGACATGAAAGGGGGCGGTGCGGGGTGAAACTGCTGATCGGCGGGTCCCCCTGTACCCACTGGAGCATAGCGCAAACAAAAAACCGGGAAACCGAGCCGGAGGGGCTGGGGTGGGAACTGTTCAAAAACTACCTGATCGCCCTGGAGAAATTCAAGCCGGACTTTTTCCTGTATGAGAACAACAAAAGCATGGCACCGGCCATCCGGGCGCAGATCACGCGGGAGTTAGGCGTGGAGCCGATCCTGATCAATTCCGCCCTGGTGAGTGCGCAAAACCGCCAGCGCCTATATTGGACCAATATCCCCGGCGTGGAGCAGCCGGAGGACCTGGGGATCCTGTTACGGGACATTCTGGAAAGCGGCCTGCCGCTGAAAGAAAAAGGGTACACGCTGAAAGCCAACTATGCCAACGCCGGGGCAGTCAATGGCGTGTGCGGCCAGCATTTCCCCGCGCCTATGGCGGCGGAGCCGGTGAATATGACGGCAGACGGAAAAGCCCGTTGTCTGCGGGCTACTTATTACAAGGACGGGATCCGAAACCTGGTGGGAAATACTGTGGACTGTAAAACCTGCGTGGCGGAGCCGGTGAGGATAGGGACCATAGAGAGCGACGCCAAAAATGCGGACTTTGACAGTCAGCAATACCGGGTATATTCGCCGGACGGTAAAAGCGTGACC
The DNA here is from genome assembly GCA_009917545.1 of bacterium 1XD42-76. Lineage (GTDB taxonomy): Bacteria > Bacillota > Clostridia > Lachnospirales > Lachnospiraceae > QZDW01. The sequence goes on along the minus strand of QZDW01000024.1, from coordinate 44,023 downwards.
CTGTGCGGGCAGGGCAGCGGAGTGGGAGCAAAGACCGGACTTTATGCCACGCCGATATGTATAAACCAGCTTGCAAGCGGGAAATCAAGGACCGTTGACGCGCACATGGGAAAACTGGAAAAGAACCTGGTGCCAAGGATAAATGATCCGAACCCGGCAAAACAGCAGTATGATTGTATCATACAGCCCATACGGGTGGGAGATATGCCAAATGCCGCCGGGGAGGTAAGCGGCAGACAAAGCGGGCGCATTTACAGCGTAGACGGCAAGGGCGTCCCGCTCCAGGCCAGGCCAAACGGCGGCGGAGCGGACGGAGCGGCCACCGGCTTGTATGCTGTCCCGGCAGGAATGGCATGGAGGGGCCGGGGTGATAGTTCCGCCTATGAAGTGCGGGACGACCAGAAAGCCAATTCTGTGACCGCCGCAGGGCACCAGAGCCGCCTTGTCATTGAGGCGGCAGACGGGAAAACATATCCGGTCTATGAGGTCCGGGACGGGCAGATCACAATAAAGGGAAAGAAATACCACATAAAGCTGGCGGACGGGTTTTATATTATCCGAAAACTGACCGTGACCGAGTGCAAGCGCCTCCAGACGGTGCCGGAGGACTACATATTCCCCGTGTCTGACACCCAGGCTTATAAAATGCTGGGAAACGGCTGGACGGTGGACGTGATCGCCCACATTCTGCATTATGCGCCGGGGATCACTACCGAGCCGCTGAAAGTGCTGTCCATGTATGACGGTATGAGCTGCGGCCACCTGGCGCTGGACAAGCTGGGGGCGCATATCGCCCACTACTACGCAACCGAGATCGACAAGTACGCAGTACAGGCCACACAGCACAATTTCCCGGAAACCATCCAACTGGGGGACGCTTTCCAAGTCCGGGATGATGGGTGGAGCCTGCCGGGGCTGGCCATGGAGGAAACCGTGGCCACACCGGCGGCGGAGGTTGTGGAGGAAATGAAACAGGACAGAGCGGACGAACCGGAACAGGCAGCAAAAAATAAAACCACACGGCTGGAGATCGTCCCCATGACGTTGCGAGAGGCCAACGCCTATGTGGAACAGCACCACCGGCACCATGGCCCGGTGGCAGGTCAAAAGTATTCCATAGGACTGTCTGACGGAGAGAAAATCGTGGGTGTGGCCATCGTGGGCCGCCCTGTTTCCCGCCATTTAGATGATGGGTGGACGCTGGAGGTAAACCGACTTTGCACCGACGGAACGAAAAACGCCTGTTCCATGCTTTACGCAGCGGCCTGGCGGGCGGCCAGGGCTATGGGTTACAAGCGCCTGGTCACTTATATTCTGGAGAGTGAAAACGGGGCCAGTCTACGGGCCGCCGGGTGGAAATGTGTGGGACAAGCTGGTGGACTACGCTGGACTGGAGAGCGACGCCCGGAGGTGGACCTGTACCCCGCACAAATGAAAATCCGTTTTGAGCAAACGGTGAGTGTATAAAAGGAGGTCAAAGCCGTGGGAATAATCAGCATAGGGGTGGGAAACTGTACCCTGGGCCGCCGGCAGACGGACCGGGACGGAAACGTGGTAAGCGAAACACCGGCAAAATTTGAGGTTGACCCGGCGGGCAGCTGTGTGGCCATTGTACCGCTGAACCCGGACACTATGGAGCCGGACGGCCCGGCGGAGGTTTTCGGGGACTGGCAGGCGGGTGACTACCTGGCCAGGGCGCTGGAACTGATCCACCCAAACAGACAGATCAACGTGCCGGACCTGGCGGCCATGGTCCGGGGAGCGGCGGAGGATGGGCTGGACCTTTGCGAATACTGCCAGGCCCCCTATATGTGCCGTGATTGCATTGTAAAAGAATGGAAAGAGGACCCCGGCGGCGAATAGTGCCGCCGGGGCAGAGCCTACCACGACGGAAAAGGCGGGGCGGATATGCAGAGAGTGAAAACGCGGCTTTTTTCGGGGGCCGTGTGTGAGCAAATCGTTTTCAACGTCCCGGACCGTGTGCGGGACATAAGAAAGGCGGAGCCACGGCCAAGGTTTAAGACCGAGGAGGAGCGGGCACAGCACCGGATCGGAATTTCCCGCCGGAACCACGCCCGCCTGTTCAACGCTAATTTTGGCCCTACCTCCCTATATAGCACCCTGACATTTAATAATGAATATGAGGTCCACACATTCCGGGAGGCCCGCCGACTGCGGGACAATTACACCCGCCGCCTAATGTACCACTTCCCAGGAGCCAAGATCCTGATCTATATGGGACGCGGCAAGGGCACCAACCGGATCCATTTTCACATGGTTTCCGAGGGCATACCGGAGGACATGATCACCAAACTGTGGGGAATGGGTGAGATCGTGCGGATCGAGAACCTGAAAGCCCACAATTATTATAATGGTATAGACCACGGCCAGGACTACACCGGCCTGGCGAATTATCTTTTTGACCACTGGACACCGGAACAGGGCGGGCACCGTTGGAAAAAGGCCGGAAAGCTGGACAAGCCGGAGCGGGAACCCTCCACCCTGGTGAAACGGAACTATACAGAGAATAAGCCGCCGCGCCCGCCAAAGGGTTACATATTCGTGGAGAGCAAGGCCACCAAATACGGATACCTATATTATAAGTATGTGCGGCAGCCGGAACCCGTAAAGCGGACCCGGCGGAAAAAGGCGGGATCGGGCTGAATGTAAGTTCAGCTTTTTATGGCCTTGTAAATGTGTAAAGTTTGGGGACGAACCAGACACCCCCGGAAAACAGAAAGGAGATCACACGATGAACAAGACAAAAATTGACTGGGCCACCGCGTCATGGAACCCGTTGACGGGGTGCCGTCATGGGTGCCCCTACTGCTACGCCAGACGGACCGCCCACCGTTTCGACAAGGGGCTGGAGGATCCCGCCCCGCTACCCGGTGGCCTCCACGTTCTGGAGAAGAAGATCAAAGCCACCCCCTACCCCTACGGTTTCGAGCCTACCCTGCACCGCTACCGCCTGAACCAGCCGGAGCGCGTGGAGGAGCCGCAGACCGTTTTTGTGTGTTCCATGTCTGACCTGTTCGGGAAGTGGGTGCCAACTTCCTGGATCGCCCAGGTGATCGACGCCTGCCTGCGGGCGCCGCAGCACCGTTACCTGTTTCTGACCAAGAACCCGGACCGCTACCTGGAACTGGACCACCTGGCCCTCCTCCCACACGGGGAAAATTTCTGGTATGGGTCCACGGTGGCGAACAGGGACGCGGTGGCCATGTACCCCATGCCGTGGGTGAACATCAACACGTTTTGGAGCATGGAGCCGCTGCTGGAGCCGGTCCCCATGGAGGACGCGGAGGGCCTGCCCCAGTGGGTGATCCTGGGGGCAGAAACCGGGAACCGCAAGGACAAGGTGATCCCCCGCCGGGAGTGGGTGGACCAGATCGCGGCATTTTGCGCGGAGAATGAGATCCCCGTGTTCTACAAGGGCAACCTGCGGGAGTATTTCCCGGACCTCCCCGCCTCCATGTTCCCGTGGGAGGTGTGAGCCGTGCGGGCGGTGCTTATGAGCATGAAACCGGAGTGGTGGGAGAAAATCTTGTCCGGGGAAAAGACGCTGGAGATCCGCAAGTCCGCCCCGCAAAGCAAGGACGGGCGGGCGTTCCGCTGGCCGTTGACCGTCCTGGTGTATGTGAGCGGGACCGGAGCGGTGCAAGGGAAATTTACCTGCTGGGGGTGGGTCAGAACCAACCTGCTGGAAATGCTGGTGGAGCGGTCCGGCGTTTCCATGGAGGCCCTGCGGGCCTACGCAAAAGGCGGGAGCCTTTACGGGTGGGTGATCCAGTCCCCGGAGAAATTCAACACCCCCAGCCCGCTGGCGGAGTTTGGGCTGAACCACCCGCCCATGTCGTGGCAGTATGTGGAGATCCCGAACGCGGCGGAGGTGTAGCTGGTGGCCATTGACGTGAAAGACCTGCCGCCAAAATATCAGGCCCAGGCGCTCCAGAAATACATGGCCCAGCAAAAGCGGCGGGGGCCTCCTCCATCCCCTGCCGCCGACGGGCCGCCAAAGGCCAGCAAATACCACAACAGCCCAACCGAGCGGATCACGCCGTCCGGGGCCGTCCTCCATTTCGACAGCCAAAAGGAAGCCCGGCGCTATGACCACCTGGCCGCGCTGGAGCGGGCGGGGCAGATCCGGGACCTGCGCCTGCAGGTGGACTTTACGCTGCAAGAGGCATACACGGACACAGAGGGCCGCCGGGTGCGGGCCATCCGATACAGGGCGGATTTTACCTACATGAAAGCCAGGGACGACCCGTGGGGGGAATACAACGGGAGCTTTTGGGCGCTGGTGGTGGAGGACGTGAAAAGCCGCCCCACGCGGACCAAGGAATATTTGCTAAAGCGAAAGCTGCTAAAGGACAAGCTGGGAATCGACATAAACGAGGTGTAACCATGGGCAGAAAGACAACGGGGGCCAAACTGGAGCGGGAGGCGGTGAAACGCTACCTGCAGCAATATCACGCGGCCAAACAGAAAAAGCGGATTTTGGAGGAGCGCCGCCGCACACTATCCGCAGAACTGCGGGGGCCATCCACCGCCCCGGCGTTCCGGGCCACACCATCCGCCAAGCTGGTACACCCGGACGGGGCGGGCGCCCTTGTCTTTCAGATCGCGGACGTGGAGGAACGGATCGAGGCCCAGCAGGCGGAAATGGCCAGGGCCGTCCAGAATGTTATGGACTTAATCGACCTGCTGCCCATGGGGTCCATGGAGCGGACTGTGGTGGAAATGCGGCATATAGACAGCCGGAAGTGGGAGCGGATCGCCAGTGAGGTACACATGAGCCGGTCCCGCGTGATTGATTACTACAACGCCGCCCTGGACGACCTGGCCGCCAATGAGAAAAGCGGGGAGGTCATAGGCGTGGCTGGAGCGCAGGGAAAGCCAACCGCAAAAAAGAATGGCAAGGAGTAAAAGTTCGGACGTTATCGGACGTTTTGGTGTGCTATATTGATAGCATGAAAAGCCGCAAGGAATACAGGGGCCGCCAGGGGACAGAAACCTGGTGGCCCCGCCGCTTTTCACTCCATGGGTGCGGAGGGTGTGCGGCGGGGGCTTTATCCTTTCACCCCGCCGCCCTCCAGGGACGCGCCGGGAGGCCGGGACGCAGGCCAACGGGCCCGCGAGATCGACGGCCACCCCCCGGCGCGGGTCCTCCCTGGGCCTAAAACCAATGCGGGGCAAGGAGAGCCCGGTATTTTTGCCCATGAAACAAAAAATTTTTGGGCCTGTTACGTTACGCATAGCAAAAACGCCGCCGGAATTTATCCCCCCTAAAGGGGGGGATAACCGAGCGGGCCGGAGCGGGTCAAAATGCGAAACGGACGCGGGAAGAAAAAACGAAACCGGCGGACCTCCACCGCCGGGGCGGGAAAGGGGGCCGCCTCCAGTGGCGGAGCAGAAGAAAACAGCCGCGAAAAAGGCGGCGCCGAAAAAGCCGAAAGCGGAAAAGCCGGCGGTCCTGACCGGGACCGTGCCGGAGTGGTCCAGCACGGGAGTGATCGCCCAAATGCTGGGATTTAAGGGGTGCCGCAGGGTCCAGCAACTAACCCAAGACGGGGTGCTGGAAACCGAGGTCCCACCCGGCGGCGGAGCGCGGAAATATAGGACCTGCGAAACGGTCCAGCGGTATATTGCCCACATCGAGCAAAAGGCCCAGGAAACCGGGGAGAAAAGCCGCACGGCAGAATTGGCCCTGAAAAAGCTGGAGGCCGAGGTGAAGCTGAAAGAGAGCCAGGGCCAGCTTGCCAGCATAAAGGCGGACATAGCCGAGGGGCGATACATCGAAACGGCGGCGGCCACCGAGCAGCTGGCGGAGTTTATGGACACGTTCAAAAATTTTGCCATGAACATACCCAGCAGGGTGGCGGGCACCGTGGCCAGCTATACGGACGCCGCCACCGCCCGCGCTATCGAGCGGGCCACCCGCAAGGAATTGGAGGATATGCTGGCCCTATTCGTGGACGCCGCCGTGGTGGAGCCGGAGGAGGCAAAACGGTGAAAAAGTTTCGTGTAAAACGCTATGAGGTGCCGGGCTGGATTATAACCGCCGTTGAGATCCTGCGCCCACGAAAACGCCTGTCAGTTTCCAAGTGGGCCGAAAAGCACCGCATACTGCCGGACGGGAACGCCATACCGGGGCCATGGCGCAACAGCGTGACCCCCTACCTGGTGGAGATCATGGACACATTCGACGACGACGTGGTGGAAAAAATTGTTTTCGTCAAACCCACCCAGGTGGGCGGAACGTCCGCCATGGAGAATATGCTGGGCAGCCTGATCGACCAGGCACCAGGGCCGACCATGATCGTGTACCCGTCGGACGACCTGGCGGAGCGGACCGTGGACGCCAAACTGGAGCCAATGATCAAGGCTTGCAAGGTGCTGGCGGAGAAATACCGGGAGCATATCAGCAAAAAATTACAGCTGAAATTCGGCACCATGACCGTCTACCTGAACGGCGCCAACAGCCCGGCGGATCTTGCAAGTACAAATATCCGCTATTTGTTCCTGGATGAAGTGGACAAATACCCAGGGGCAAGCAAGAAAGAGGCGGATCCCGTTTCGCTGGCCATAGAGCGGACAAAGACCTACACGACCAACCGGAAAATTTTTATAACCTCCACCCCAACGCTGAAAACGGGTCACATCTGGAAAGCCAAAGAGGAGGCGGACGCGGAAAAACACTATTTCGTCCCATGCCCCCATTGTGGCCAGTATATCGAATTGAAATTTGCACAAATCAAGTGGCCCAGTAAGGACGATGTGCCGGACAACGCGGAGCGGGCGGAAATGGCAAGCTATGTGTGCCAGGCGTGTGAGTGCGTGATCACGGACCAGGACAAGGGCAAAATGCTGGAGGCTGGCCGGTGGGAGTATGTGCGAAAAAGCACGGCACAGCCCAAAAGCGTGGCCTTTTGGATCTCCACCCTGTACTCCCCTTTTACCCGCTTTTCCGATATTGCCAAGGAGTTCATGCGGAGCAAAGACGACCCGGAACTGCTGCAAAACTTCACAAATTCGTGGTTAGCGGAGCCGTGGGAGGACACCAAGCTGAAAACCAATGCAGACCTGGTTATGGAGCGCCAGACCGACGTGCCCGCCTGGGAACTGCCAGAGTGGACCAAACTGCTGACCGCTGGGATCGACGTGCAGGAAAATTGTCTGTACTGGACGATCCGGGCCTGGGGCGATTTTATGACCAGCCAAAACGTGGCCCACGGCCAGGCCCTTTCTATGGTGGAGGTGGAGCGGGTTATGAATACCGCTTTTTCCCTGCCGTCTGGCGAAAAAATGATGGTGGAATTGGCCTTGATGGACAGCGGCGACCAGACCGACGCGGTTTATGAGTTCTGCCTGATCAATGCGGAATGGGTGCGGCCCTGCAAGGGCGTCCCCACTATGCAGGGACATTACAGAATTTCCACCGTGGACAAGGCGGGGAGCCGCGCCAACGGTATGCAGCTGGTTCTGGTGGACGGCGGAAAATACAAGGACATGATCGCCGCCAGAATGAGGCGGCCAAACGGGCGCGGATCCTGGATGGTACATAAAGACTGCGACCTGGAATATGCAGAACAGGTCACGGCGGAGCATAAGATCACGGAACGGTCCAAGGGCAAGGTGGTCCAGCGGTGGGAACTGAAAACGTCCCACGCGGCCAACCATTACCTGGACTGTGAAGTGTACGCGGCGGCAGCGGCGGACGTGCTGGAGGTCCGATCCCTGTTTCTCCAGAACCAGGAGGGTGCGGAGAAACCGCAGGAAAAGGTGGACCAGCCGCCCCGGCAGGAACCCGCGCCGGAGGAAAACTGGATCCGCAAACATGAAGAATGGATTTAACCGGAGGCAACCATGGACGAAACGAAAATGACGGCGGCGGAAATGCTGGCCCAAGTCAATACCGCCATCACCACCGTGCTATGTGGCGGCCAGTCCTACAAGATCGGCAGCCGGTCCCTGACCCGTGCGGACCTGGCCATGTTGAAGTCCATGCGGGACGACCTGGAGGCACAGCTGGCCAATGAGGAAAGCGGCAGCCTGCTGGGCCGGACTTATGTGGCATTTTTTGACGGGAGGTGATCGGCATGGGCTGGCTTGATAATGTGATCGCCACCGTGTCCCCGCGCCGGGCCTACGAGCGGGAAATGTGGCGGCAAGGGCTGGATGAACTGCGAGGCTATGACGCCGCAGGGCATGGCCGGATAAATTCCGGGTGGCGGGCCGTGAATGAAAGTGCAGAAATTACGGACCGTTACAGCCGGGACGTGGTGCGGGCACGGGCGCGGGACCTGGAGCGAAACAGCGATATAGCCCAGTCTGTTATTTACGCCTACAAGCGCAACGTGGTGGGCAAGGGCTACACCCTGCGGGCCATGACTGGCAGCGACGAACTGGACAAGCGGATCGAAAAGGCGTGGAAACGCTGGTGCAAAGCCCGCAACTGCGACGTGACCGGGGAACAGTCTTTCAATGAAATTCTGCGAATGATGGTGGAGCGGAAAAAGGTGGACGGCGGCATGATCGTCCTGTACCGCTACACACCCGGCGGTGTGGTCCCGTTCAAACTTCAATGCCTGGAAGTGGACGAACTGGACAAGACCCAGGCAACGCCACGCCACAAGGGCAACAGGGTGGTGGGCGGTATTGAGTATAACCAATACCGCCGCCCGGTGGGCTACTGGATCCGCCAATATGACATAGAGGGCTGGCAGTTGGCGGAGCCTGCATACATCGAGGCCAAAGACGTGTTTTTCTACAAGAGTAAACACCGGCCCAGCCAACTGCGGGAAATGTCCGATATGTCCCCCACCATAACCAGAGTGCGGGACACAAACGAATTTATCAACGCTGTAAGCGTAAGGGAGCGGATCGCGGCCTGTCTGGCGGTGCTGATCAAAAAGACGTTGCCAACCGGCGGGACCGGGCGGAGCAGCTGGAGCAACAAGGGCGGCCAAGTGGACTATGCGGGAAAGCGCCTTTCCCCCGGCATGATGATGGAAATGGGGCCGGGCGACGACGCACAGATCATTGACCCCAAAGGGGCGGCAACCGACGCCACCGCGTTCCTGAAAACACAGCAGGGATTGATCGGCGCAGGCCAGGGCCTTTCTTATGAGGCGGTAAGCCGCGACATGAGCGGGGCCACCTATTCGTCCGCCAGGCAAAACGCGCTGGAGGATGAAAACACATACACGGAGGAGATCGAACTTTTAACCACGTTCATGTCCGAGGTGTATGAAAACTTTGTTATTTCCGGGGTTTTGTCCGGCCTGTTTCAAATGCCGGGTTTTTGGGACCGTAAAGAGGAGTTCCTGGATCATACATGGGTCAAGACGCCGAAAAAGTGGATCGACCCGGCAAAAGAGGCAAACGCGGACAAAATCGCCCTGCAAAGTGGTCAAAAGACTTTCCAGGACCTCCAGGCGGAAAAGGGCAAAGACTGGAAAGACGCCGTGGACGAACTGGCGGAGGTCCTGGAGTACGGCAGGAAAAAAGGGATCGATATGGGAGGTGTGATTTTTGGAACTGGAGCGACAGCGGCCCGGCAGGGCGGACCCGGAGCGGGACAAAAACCGGGGGACCCGGAGCATGGGGGAGATCCTGGCCAGGGAGGCAAACAGCCCGCCGGAGGCGGAGAACAGCCGCAGACGGACAATTAGCTTTTCCAGCGAGGAGCCATACCGGCGCTATTTTGGCATGGAGATTCTGGACCATGCCGGGGGCGCGGTGGACCTGTCCCGCCTGAACACGGTGGGCGTGGTCCTGTTCAACCACGACCCGGACAAAGTGGTGGGCAAGGTGATCCGGGCATGGGTGGAGAACAACCGGGGCATGGCAGAAATCGAGTTCGACAGCGACGACGACGCGGAAAAGATTTTCGGCAAGGTCAAGACCGGGACCCTGAAAACCACGTCCGTGCGCTACGCTGTGGACGCCTGGGAGGAGGTCAAGGCCGGGGCCGTGTCTGCGGACGGGCGTTTCACTGGCCCCTGCATGATCGCCCGGAAATGGACGCCGCTGGAGGTTTCTGTGGCGTCTGTGCCGGCGGACGCCACCGTGGGCGTGGGGCGGTCCAATGCTGACCCGCCGGACCTGTCCATGTATGAACGGCAAATTCAGATCAACAAGAACAAAATGGAGGTAAGAGCATGAAAAACAAAGCAAAGTGGATCAAGCGGCAGCAGGAGATCGTGGACGCCGCCCGCGCCGCCGGGCAGGGCCTGACGGCGGAGGAGCAGGCGGAGTTTGACGCGCTCCAGCGCCAGATCGACGCGGAGCCGGACGACAACGGCGGCGGCGGTGAGCCTGCCGGCGGCCAGCGCAGCGTGGGCGGACAGGACCCCGTGAACACCCCCACCCCTCCCCCTGCCGGGACGCCCAGCGCCACCGGAGAGGAGAACGCCCAGCGGGCCGTGGCGGAGGAGCGCCAGCGGATCGGTGACATTCTGGCCCTGTGCCGCCAGACCGGAATGGACCCGGCGGAGTATATCCGCAGCGGGGCCACCATGGACGCCGTGCGGGCCGCCGCTGTGGACCACATGATCCAGCATGGCGCCCCGGTGGTAGTGGGTGCCAGGGACAGCGGAATGGACAATTTCCGGGACGCGGCCAGAGACGCCATGCTGATCCAGGCGGGCGTGGAACTGGACAAGCCCGCCCAGGGCGCGGAGGATATGCGGGGTATGTCCATGCGGGATATGCTGATCGAGTGCATGGCCCGCAGCGGTGAGGGAACCGTAACGGAACTTTTGCGCCGGTCCCGTGCTGACCTGTGGGACACGGCGGTAAAGCAGTTCTTTAGTTCCACGGCGGACTTCCCCGCCATCATGGACAACGCCATCAAAAAGGCCATTGTCCAGCAGTATGACCTTGTGCCGGCCACCTTTGAGGAATGGACCAGCAAGGGGACCCTGCCGGACTTCAAGGCCAGCAAGGATCATGAGTATGTCATGGGCGGCGGAGACTTCCAGAAAGTGACCGAGGGCGGGGAGATCAAGGCCAGCACCCTGGAAACGGACCTGCTGCCCACCCGCAAGCTGGACACCTACGCCACCCAGTTCAGTATGACCCGCGAGGCGTTCATCAATGACGACATTGGTTTCCTGGCCAATATGCCGAAACAGTACACCCGTAAGGCCAAGCAGAAGATCAACCGCCAGGTATATGAGCGGATCTATAAGAACCCCGCAATTTTCGACGGCGCCCCACTGTTCGACGAGGCCCACAAGAACCTGATCGCCACGGGCAGCGCCCCCAGTATTGCGGTGCTGATGAAAATGATTGAAATGATGGGACTGCAGACGGACCAGTTTGGCGAAAGCATTATGGTGGAGCCTGCCACCATCATTGTGCCTGTGGGCTACGGCATGAAAGTGGAGCAGATCCTGGGCACGGCGCAGATCGACGTGGAGGGGATCGGCAGCCACACCGTAAACGTGCTGAATACCAAGTACAGGAACAAGATTAAAGTGGTACAGGAGGCCGTCCTGAATATCCTGTCCGCTGGTGCCGCCTGCCCCTGGTTTATGGCGGCAGATCCCAGGCTGGTGAAGTCCGTACAGGTGGACTATCTGAACGGAACCACCGCCCCCAGTTTCCGGCGGTCCGAAAAGGCCGGCTATTTGGGCTATCTGTGGGACATTTGGCTGGACTGGGGGATCAATGACGCGGATTTCCGGGGGATCCTGCGTAACAACGGTGTGCCCATGGGGCAGTAAGGAGGAACAGAACATGAAAGCGACCTATTACCAGAGAGGCGAAACCCTGGACTATTTCCCCACCGAGAACGTGGAAAACGGCGCGGTGGTGAGCCTGGGCACCAGGATCGGGGTAGCCGCCGCGCCTATCAGCGCCGGAGAACAGGGAGCCGTCCATGTTGTGGGCGTGTTCGCCATGGCCAAGGACAACACCGAGGAGATCAAGCAGGGGGCCGCCGTCTACTATGACGCGGCGGCGGAGGCCATCACCACCACGGCGGACGGGAACACCCCCGCCGGCTATGCGGCGGCGGACGCCGTCACCACCGCCACCAGTGTGCTGGTCAAGCTGCTGGGCTGATCGGAGGGCTGGAGCATGAAAAAACTGATTGCCCAGCGCCCGATCCAGTACATGGGCCGGACCTATGAACGCGGGGAGGCCATCCCCGCCCAGGATCCCAAAATGGTGGCGGCCTGGCTGAAAGCCAACAGCGCGGCGTGGACGGGCACGGACGTGGAGGACGCGGCCCGCGCCGCCATCCGGGAGGCCGCCCGGCGCTCCAGGGTGAACGACCAGGCGGCGGAGGCCATCCGGGCCATGGGCGTGACCATCGAGGACACCGCCGGGGAGTTTGTGGGCGCCTCCAGCATGGAGGAACAGATCCGCGCCCTGTTCGCCCCTGGGGGCCTCCAGAACGGCGGCGGCACCGGGGAGGGGCAGGACCACGGCGACGGTGGAAACGCCGCCCAGGGTGGCCAGAACGCGCCGGGAGAGGGTGAAAACGGCCAGGGCGGCGGAGCGCCCGCCATGCTGACCGGCCACCTGGACGCGGCAAAGCTGGAGCGCATGAAAAAGGAGGACCTGCTGGACCTGGCGGCAAAGCTGGGCGTGGACGTTTCGGCGGCCAAGAACCAGCAAGAGCGGGCGCAGCTGATCGCGGCGGCGGAGGTACAGGCCCACGCCACTGACCCCGAAAACGGCGGGGGTGCCCTGTAATGGGCGCCCCCAGCTTTAAGGAGTGTATCGCGGCGGACGTGCCCAATGTCTTTTTGAACCGTTTGGAGTTTGCGGACACCCACACCGTCAACGGCAAAAAAATGGCGGTGCTGGTGGATGAAAACGAACTGCTGGAGCGGGACAAAGGGAAATTGGGCGTACAACAGACCGGCCTTTATAAATCCCGCCGCTTGATCTATGTGGCCCGGTCCGACTTTGGGCCGCGCCCGGCTATTGGGGCAGTTCTGACACTGGACCGCCAGCAATACAGGATCGTGGACTGCAAAGAGGAGGCCGGGATTTTTTCCATTGAATTGGGGGTGCCAAAATCGTGAGCGAACATCAAAATATTTTGCAGATCGACACAGACGCAGAACTGCAAAAAATTATTCGCCAGCTGGACAGCATACCAGATCAATTAAAAGCCCCCAGTGTGTTGGCGTCCGCACTGAACGCAACGGCCAATGAAATGAAGCGGACAATGGGAAAGAAAGCCCGGAAACGATACGCCATCACAGACGACAGGATCCTGAAAGAAAAAAAGCGGGGCGGTATGTTCCTGGAGCGGGCCACGGGGGGCACACTGGAGGCCGGCCTGTTATCCAAAGGGACTATGGTGGACGTTATGGCCTATATGACGCGCAGGAACACGAAAACAACGGCGGCCATGCTGAAAGTCCTGAACGAAAGCCAGTTGACGGCGCTGGAGGTTGATGGGCGAAAAGCGTTTGAAACCACGTTCAAAAGCGGACACACCGCTATTGTGCAACGTCGAGGCAAGGAACGCCTACCGGTAAAAAAACTGCTGGCCCCGGCGGTCCCGTTCCTCTATGGGAAAAGCTATGAGGAGGCGGAAATGGACTATTACGCCATCCTGCAAAAGCATATTCAGAGACAAGTGGAGCGGACACTGGAACGCAGGGCGGCATAAAAAAGCGGCCCCGGAGGGCCGCAAGTGCGGTTTAATTAGTCGCTGTAATTTTGCCGTCCTGCATAGCTGTAATTTGAATGTCAGCTATCCGGCTATCGCCAAGACTATTCACAAGGGCCTCCAAGGTTTCAATATCGGCAGCATTGTCTGTCAGCAAAGAAACAGAATAGCCGGGGCCATCCTCCATAAAGTCAACCGTACAGGAATAAAAACCGCCATATTGATTATCCAGTAGATTTTCAACACCGTCCTGAATTTCATACAGTTCTTCAAAAGAAACGTACTTATAGCCAATAGGAGTATCGTCTGCCCAGGTTTCCGGCATAACGGCACCAACTTTGTCCGAAAAAGTGGCGGTTTTAATGTCAATCATACCGTAATCAATTTGGACGAACCAAGCGCCGGGCGTGACGTGGAGACCGGAGCCATCATCAAGGACAATCCCAACCCAATTTAAGCCGCTACCGTCGCATTTGTTTTGACAAAATTCTGTAAGCTGTTCGCCGGTCACGGTGGCCATGTCGGTTTTTGAAATCTCGATATAGCCCCATTCCCCGATTTTTTCAGTGCCAAAACCATTCATTACATCGGCAATATGTAGTTCCGTCTCCATGAGCGGGTTTACAGCGGTAGGCGCGGGGGTATCAGGCGGCGTGGAGTTGTCCGGGGGGGAGGTATTCGGCAGTTGATCACTATTTCCCTTTTGATCTACGCTATTTCCGCCTAAATAGGAAATAGCGCCAAGGATAAGGACAACCGCCAGAATGATGGGCCACTTTTTCCGTTTGGGTTTTCCGTTTTCGCTCTTTTTCATTTTCGTTTTCCTTTCTTCGCTGGATATACCAGCGATATGCTGATTATTTCCACAAAATGATTATAAGCGGCAAAAAGTCACAAGTCAAGAGGCCGCAGAAAGGATTGGGGATTTTATGACTGAATACAGCAATATTTACCGCAGCGAAGACGGAACTGAGGTGGAGATCAAGATGAAAACCGGGTGCAAGACCGCTAACGATATGCGGAAATCTTTAGGGTTTATGGCCCAATGTTCCCACCAATTCTATCTGGAGGCGGCGGAAAAGTTCAGGGAGGAAACCGGGACGTGACACAAGAATTTTTGCAGGACGCCGTGGTGGCGGACCTGGAACAGCTTTTCCAGGGGGAAACCCTGAAAAATTCCGCAGGTGAGGATCGGCGGATCCGGGTATACCCCCAGGACCTGCCGATCCGAGCGGGGGCGGACATTGAACCGGACCCGGAACCCGTGGAGGAGGACCCGGAGGAGGAACAGCTGGAGGACCAGCCCACGGCGGAAACCGAGCCGGAGGACGTGCCGGAGCCTTATGTGATCGTCCGGGTGCCTGGCGGGGAACTGCCGGCCCAGGACACCCGCCAGCAGGTGGAGGTCATTCTGGTGGTGTGCGTCTATGACCCGGATCCGGGACGCCAGGGTTTCCGGGACGCGCTCCACATCGTCAACACCATTATGACCCACTACGGCAAAAACGGCATAGTGGGCCGGCGGTATGAGGTGCAATACCCCATAAAGTGGGTGACACAAGAGGAGGACACCCACCCCTATTATTTCGCCGGTGTGGCGCTGAACCTGGCCGCGCCGGCCATCTTCAAGGAGGTGCCAGAAACATGAGCAAAGACCCCAAAAAGACCGCCCAGGCCGCTGGCCCGGTGGTCTACTGCGGCCCCACCATCCCCGGCGTGGCCGTACAGTTCACGACCTACACCAACGGGGTGCCCACCGCGCTGGAGGAGGCCACAAAGGAAAACCCGGTCCTGGGCGGCCTGGTGGTCCCCCTGGAGCAGCTGCCGGAGGTCCGGCGCCAGTTCCACACCGGGGCCGGGCGCTATTACACCCTGTACCGCAAGGCCCAGGGGAACGGCTAAAGGAGGGAGAACAAAATGGCGTATTTTCACGGCGTATACAACAGCGAGATCGACACCAGCCTGACCGCCCCCATTCAGGGCAGCGCGGGCCTGCAGGTGATTTTCGGCACCGCCCCCATTCACCTGTCCAGAGATCCGGCGGCGGCGGTAAACAAGCCCATGCTGTGCTACTCTTTCGCGGAGTGCCAGCAGAATGTGGGGTATTCCGACAACTTCAAGGACTTTACCCTGTGCCAGAGCATTGACGCCTGTTTCCGCGTGTTCAATGTGGCGCCCATTATCCTGGTGAACGTGCTGGATCCCAGCAAGGCCAGCCACACCACCGTGAACGCGGCGGAGGACTGCCCCGTGGCGGACGGCCAGGTGGTTTATAAAAAGCCCTATGTCTTGCTGGACACCCTGGAGGTCAAGAACGGGGACGCCGCCCTGGTGGCGGAGAGTGACTATATTGCCGCCCACGACAATGACGGCAACGTGTTGATCACCATTCTGTCCCAGGCGGCCAAGGAGGCCCACACGCTGTCCGTGGCGTCCAAGAGCCTGAACCCCGCCGGTGTGACCCGTGCGGACGTGGTGGGCGGCGTGGACGCCCTGACAGGCCAGGAAACGGGCATGGAGTTGATCCGCCACATCTACCCAAAGCTGGGCATGGTGCCGGGCCTGCTGCTGGCCCCCGGCTGGAGCGGGGACGCGGTGGTGGCGGCGGCGCTCCAGGCGAAAACCGAGGCCATCAACGGCGTTTTCGTCTGCAACTGTCTGCTGGATATTCCCACGGACGGGGAGAACGGGGCCGCCGTCTACACGGACGCCAAGGTGGCAAAGGAGAAAATGGGGGCCAGTTCCAACCACGCCATGGCCCTGTGGCCCATGGTGGCGGTGGGGGATAAGATTTACCACTATTCCGCCATGTTCGGCGCCCTGACCGCCTACACGGACGCCACCAATGCCGACGTGCCCTATGAAAGCCCGTCCAATAAGGACCTGCGGATCACCGCAACGGTGCTGGCGGACGGCACCGAGGTGGTCCTGGACCAGCAGCAGGCCAACGATATGCTGAACGCCAACGGGATCACCACCGCCATCAATATGAACGGTTTCAAGTCCTGGGGGAACAAGACGGCGGCCTATCCCTCCACCACGGATCCCAAAGATATGTGGTTTGCTGTGCGGCGTTTCTTCGACTGGGACGGAAACAATTTTATCCGCACATATTTCCAGAAAGTGGACAAGCCGGGCAACAAGCGGCTGATCCGGTCCATCGTGGACAGCCAGAACATTGTGGGCAACGGCTATGTGAAACGCGACTACTGCGCCGGCTACCGGCTGGAGTTCCTGGAGAGCGAGAACCCGGCCACAAATCTGCTGAACGGCCACCTGACCGTCCACACGTTCCTGGCGCCCTATATTCCGGCGGAGTACATCGAGAATATCCGGGAGTATGACGTGGACGCGCTGACGGCGGCGCTGACCGCGTAAACGGGAGGTAAATATGAAAACTATTCCGACCAAGATCAATAAATACAACGTCTACAACACCGGAAACCGCCTGCTGGGAATGGGGGATGAAGTCACCCTTCCCAGTTTCGAGGCGTCCAGCGAAACGGTGAGCGGCGCGGGCGTCCTGGGCGAGTTCGACGATCCCACCGTGGGCTATTTCTCCAACATGGAACAGGAAATCCCGTTCCGGGTGCTGGACCAGGAGGCTGTGGACATGCTGGACCAGACCAAGGCGGTCCAGCTGGAACTGCGGGGCGGTCAGCAGACCACCAATTCCGTGGGTGATATTGAGTTCCGGCCCATGCGCGTGGTGGTCCGTGGCCGTATGGCGGGGTTTGACCCCGGCAAGGTCAAGGCCGGCAACGGCATGGAAACCAGCGTGAAGCTGACGATCCTCTATATCCTGATCGAACTGGAGGACCAGCCCATGGTGGAACTGGACAAGATCAACGAGGTTTTCAAGATCCGGGGCGTGGACGTTCTGGCCAAGATCAAGGAAATGTGCTGACCCGCCGGCGGCGGATAAAAACGAAAAGGAGAAACCGACATGGAAAAGAACAAGCTGGAGACTGCCGCCACCGAGCGGGAGGAAATGGAGGCCCTGGAGGCGCGGGCCGAGGCCGAGGACGGAGAGGCCGCTGAGCCGGAGGATCTGGTGTTGCGGTTTGGCAAGCCCTATAAATTCGGCGGCCAGGAATACACAGAGGTGGACCTGTCCGGCCTGGAGGACGTGACGGCGGGTGAGCTGGAGAACGTGGGCAAGATCGCGGCCAAGAAAAACCCTGGCATGAACCCGGCCTTGCAGGAAATGTCCCTGACGTTCTGCACCTGCCTGGCCCAGCGGGTGGCCAAGCTTCCCCTGGAGTTCTTCGAGAAACTGCCGGCCAGGGAGGCCATCAAGCTGAAAACCATGGTAACGGGTTTTTTGTACGGCGGGGATGGGGAGGACTAACCCCGGAGGCGATCCGCAAGGGCTGTGTGGCCCTGTCCCTACAGTTACATAGCAGCCAGGAGTTTTTCCTATCCCTGCAGGTGGACGACCTGAACGAATATGCGGAAACGGTCAAAGCCATTTGGGAGGAGGCGAAACGCCGCAATGGCAAAAAGTAAAGTTTATGAACTGGCCATAAAGATCAACGGCAAATTGGACAGTTCCCTGAAAAAAGCCTGTGCGGCGGCAGCGCAAAACCTGGAAACGGTGGGAAATGCGGCGAAAACTGCCGGGAAAGTGGTAGCGGGTGCGTCTGCCGCTATTGTGGGAGCAACCGCCGCAATGGGAACCGCTGCCGTAAATGCGGCGGCGGAATACCAGACCCAACTTGCCAATATCTCCACCCTGCTGACCGGAACAGAGGCAGAGGTGGCCGCCCGCACAGCGGAGATCGGGGATCAAATTCTGAAAGTTTCCGACAAGACAGGAGTGGCCACCGATAACCTGACGGACGGAATGTATCAGGTCATTTCGGCATTTGGGGACAGCGCAGACGCGGCCAGTATTCTGGAAACCGCCGCAAAATCGGCGGCAGCTGGAAACGCCACCACGGCGGACAGTATTAACCTGCTGTCCGCCGTGACAAAGGGCTATGGTGACACATCGGCGGCAGCTGTCCAAAAGGCGGCTGATCTATCTTTCGCCACTGTGCGGCTGGGGCAAACCTCTTTCCCGGAACTGGCCGCCTCCATGGGAAAAGTGATACCGCTGGCCGGAACCCTGGGGCTGGAACAGGAACAGCTTTTCGGCGCCATGGCCACCCTGACCGGCGTAACGGGATCCACGGCGGAGGTGGTCACCCAGTTAAAGGCCACCATGCAAGGGTTTTTGTCACCGTCCAAAAATATGCAGGCCGCCCTTGCCTCTATGGGCTATGAGAGCGGCCAGGCGTTGCTTGAAAGCAAAGGCTTACAGGGGGCGCTTGACGCATTAAAGGACAGCGTACATGGGGACGAACTGGCATTTGCGGGACTGTTTTCGTCCGTGGAGGCACAAACCGCCGTGCTGGCCATGGCGGGCACACAGTCCGAAAATTTGGCCAGCAAGACAGCGGAAATGTATGAGGCCGCAGGGGCGGCAGACACGGCTTTTCAGCGGCAGACCAACACCCTGAAATATACGGTCCAAACTGTCAAAAACCTGGGTAAAAATTTCCTGACACAGATAGGGACCAATATACTGCCGTATGTCAATGATCTGGCGGAGGCCGCCCTGCCAAAAGTGCAAAACGCACTGGAGAACGCAGGGGACTATGTAGAAAAATCCATCATACCAACGGCGGAAAAGGCCGTGAAATGGATCGGAGAAAACAAAACGGCGATCCTTACCGTTGCAAGCGCCGCTGTAACCGCCGTGGGAGCCTTTAAGGGCCTGCAGGTGGCAACTGCCGCCGTGGGTGCGGTGAAAAATCTGTCCACCATTTTCAAGGCGGCGTCCGGCGGAGGGAAAATACTAAATGCGGTATTGAGTATGGGCGGTGTAAAGCTGGCCATAATTGCCGGAATAATCGCAGCGGTGGCGGCGGGTTTCGTCCTGCTGTGGAACAAAAGCGAGAAATTCCGGGAAACCGTCATGGTCCTGTGGGGCCAGCTGCAAGCCCTGGGCGGTGCCCTGGCCGATATGGCGGGCGCTATATGGGCAAAGGCCGCCCCTCTGCTGGAAATGCTGGGAAATGCCCTGCTGAACGGCCTGGAGCGGGCGGTGGACCTGCTGGCCCCCGTGGCCGGGAATATCCTGGGCATATTTACCGGAATAGCCGATTTTATCACCGGCGTGTTTACGGGCGACTGGGACAAAGCCCTGCAGGGCCTCCAAAATATTTTTGGAAATGCGCTGTCCGGGCTGGGCAACCTGGCCGTGGCCGGATTTACCGCCATTCTGGAGATCGGCACCTCCATCTGGCCCGCCATTGATAACGCAGTACAGGCGGGGATCGCCGCCATTTCCAGCCGTTTCCCGGTGCTGGGCGCTGTTCTGGGGTCCCTGTGGGCCACTGTTCAAAAAGTGTGGTCCAATATCCAGGTGATCCTCCAGAACGCGATCCAGTTTGTCCAAAATGTTTTTGCGGGCAACTGGTCCGGCGCCTGGCAGAACATAGTCAACATTTTCGGCGCGATTTTCGGCACCGTGACCACCATAGCCATGGCACCGCTGAATATGCTGGCCAACGGGGTGCAGGCCGCCATCAATTCCGTGGCCGCATTCCTGTCTGAAAAGTTCCCATTCCTGGGCGCCCTCTTTTCCGGCTGGGCCGCCAGTATTTCCGCCGCCATTGAGAACATAAAGGCCATTTTCAGCGGAATTATTGATTTTGTCCAGAATGTATTTTCTGGCAACTGGTCCGCAGCGTGGCAGAACATCGTGGATATTTTCGGAAACCTGTTCGGCATGATCGTCAATCTGGCAAAAGCCCCCATTAACGGGGTTATTTCCGCCATCAACTTTGTGCTGGAGAAGATCAACGGCATTTCTGTCACGATACCGGACTGGGTGCCGGGTGTGGGCGGGACCACCCTGGGCTTTAACATTCCCACCATTCCGCAGCTGGCCACCGGCGGCATTGTCACCGCCCCCACCATCCTGGAGGCGGGCGAGGGCGGCGAGGCGGAGGCGATCCTGCCCCTGTCCAAGCTGGCCGCCATGCTCCAGAGCGTGGCCAACGCGCCGGAGATCCCGGACATGGGGAACCGGGAGGACGGCCAGGAGGAGGCGCCCCTGGCCCAGCTGGCCAAAATGCTGGACGACTGGACCAAGAACAAAAAACCGGATCCGCATGGGCCGGGCCAGGGCGGCGGTGGCCGGGATCTCCCGGACCCGCCGCGCCCAGGAGGAAACGACGCCCCGCCCCCGGCGGGCGGACAGAACCCGCCGGGCGGCGTGGACACGATCACCTTTGCCCCTGTATTCAACTTCTACGGCCCAACCACACCAGAGCAAGCAAAAGAGGCGGGACAAATCAGTTTTGCGGAGTTCAAGCGTATGTATGACCGGATGAAAGCGGAGGAGCGCCGCAAGAATTTGAGCGCGTCCACACGGTAAAGGAGGAGCGGACCATGGCAGGCACATATACCACCCGGCAGGGGGACGCCTGGGACGCTATCGCCCACCGGGTTTATGGCAGCGTGAAATATACCGGCTGGCTGATGGAGAACAACCACCCCCACCTGGACACGTTCCGGTTTCGGGCCGGGGTGGTCCTCCAGACGCCGGACCCGCCGGCGGACAGTCTGGCGGATAATATGCCGATATGGAGGACCGAGGCATGAGGACACGGCGGGCGTATGTGGATCTGATCTGGAACGGCGCGGCTGTGTCCGGGAAAATGAGCGGCTACCAAAAGGACGTGACCTATACAGACCCGGCCAGCGGAGAGGCGGACAGCATAGACGTTTCGATCCATGACCGGGGCGGGACGTGGATCGGCCCCTGGTTTCCTGAAACCGGGGACACCCTGGCGGCCACCATCAAGGCCATGGACTGGGCCGGACCGGGTGACACCCGGATCCTGCCCTGCGGGTCCTTTGTGCTGGACAACTTCAATTTTTCCGGCTGGCCCATAGCGGGCACCATTTCCGGCGTGTCCGTCCCGGCGGACAGTTCTTTCCGGGAAACCGAGCGGAGCAAAACCTGGGAAAATGTCACCGTGGAGGAGATCGGAAAGGAGATCGCGGGCCGGGCAGGCGTGTCCCTGTCCTATGACGTGGAGGGCGGCCCCATTCAGATCAAGACCATAGAGCAATCCGAGCGGACAGACTGCGATTTTTACATGGAACTGTGCAGCACCTACGGCCTGGCCATGAAAGTCTATTCTAAAAAAATCGTGGTATTTGACCGGGAGGCATACAAGGCCAAAGGGCCGGCGGCCACCATCACCCCGGACATGATCCAGTCCTGGAACTGGGACCGGAAACTGGCCGGCACCTACACCGGCGGGGAGTACACATACACGGACCCCGGCACCGAGGAGGAAATAAAGGTCAACGTGGGAGAGGGTCCCAGGATCCTGAAAGTTTCCGGCAAGGCGGACAACAAAGCCGACGCGGAGAGCAAGATCAAGGCGGCGGTGGCCAACGCCAACCATGGCGCCAGCAAAATGTCCGTGACCATCATGGGCACCGCCTCCCTGGTGGCCTCCCAGTGTGTGGCCGTTGTGGGCATGGGGAAACTGTCCGGGAAATATTACATTGACCAGATCACCCACCACATCGGCGGCAGCGGCTACACCATGGACCTGGACCTGTCCCTGGTGGAATGAGGAGAGGAGGCGCACATGGGAAACGAGATCCGGCTGGGCAAGGTTTCAGCCGTGGACCACCCCGCCGGAATGGTGCGGGTGGTGTACCACGAAAAGGACGACGACGTGACCCGCATGATCCCCATTCTGTCCACGGTTTTTTCCGGGGTTTACAGTATGCCGGAGGTGGGGGATCAGGTTTTGGTCCTCCATCTGTCCAATGGCACCGAGGCCGGGGTGGTCCTGGGCCGCCCCTGGAGCGAAAAGACCAAGCCCCCGGAGGGGGCGGAAAAGCTGTACCGCCTGGACATGGACCGCGCCCCCGGCGTGGCCATGGTCCGCTATGACGGCAAGGCCAAGGACCTGACGATCCACTGTGACGGGACCCTGAACATTACGGCGGGCGGCGCCATCACCATCAACGGGAAAACCATTGACCTGAACTAAAGGAGAGGAGGCGGAGGCCATGCCGGCAGCAACACGCAAAGGGGACCAATGCACCGGACACGACGCCTGCCCACCTGTTCCCCTGGTGGAGTATAGCCCGGACGTGAACATAAACGGGCGGGGCGCTGGCCGCGTGGGGGACCACTACGCCACCCACGGCTGTGTCGCACACCCCGGACACCAGGACGTGATCACCGCCGGGAGTTCCACGGTATTCATTAACAAAAAGCCCGCCGCCAGGATCGGGGACGCCGTTTCCATCGGCGGGACGGTCCAGGACGGCAGCGGGAATGTGAGGATAGGGGGGTAAGCTGTGGCCATTGGATCGCTGGGCGGGATCGTCTTTCAGGTGAGCGACAGCGCCGTTTTGACCTTTAAGGGTATGACCCGCGAGGTTTCCAGCCGGTGGGTGGAGCATGAGGTCATGGGCGTAAAGCCGAAACCGGAATTTTTAGGGGCGGGCAATCAAAAGATCACCCTGCCCATTACCCTGTCCGCCGGCCTGGGCGTCAAACCCCGCAAAATGCTGGAACTGGTGGAGCGCATGGTGGAGAGCGGCGACGCGGAATATTTGATCATAAAGGGCAGGCCGGTGGGCCGCCACCCGTTCCGCCTGACCGCCTCCAGTGAAACATGGGGGGATATGTACGGCCACGGCGAACTGGCCAAGGCAAACCTGACCATTACCCTGGAGGAATACACATGACACACGGGACCAACTTGCAGCTGTACGACTTCAAGCTGGAATACACGTTCCAGGACAACGCCCTGGCGGAACTGGACCGGCAGCTGGCCCTGCTGCTGTCCACCCAGGTGGGCACCATGCCGCTGGATCGGGAGTTTGGGATCCAACAGAACTATGTGGACAAGCCCCCGGAGGTGGTAAAAAGCCTATACACGGCGGAGGTAACAAAAAAGGTCCCGCAGTTCATTCCGTGGGTGCGGGTCTATGAAGTTACATGGAATTATGGAGAACAAGGGCACATCAAGCCAAAGGTGGTGATAACCCGTGCCTGAAATTTCGGTAGTGAAGAACCTGCCGGACGTTAGTTTCATCGACGGGGCAACGGTGGAGGATATACGCGGGGAAATGGTGGCGGACTATGAGGCGTTTATGTCCCAGGCCACAGGGCGACCGCTGACCCTGGACCGAGCAAGCCCCCACCGCATGGAGTTATACGCGGCGGCGGCGCAAATCTACCACGCCCTGCAGTACATTGACCGAGCGGGCAAGCAGAACCTTTTGAAATACAGCTATTCCAAATTCCTGGACCACCTGGCGGCCTTTAAGGGGCTGACACGGGAACCGGAGGCGGCGGCCACCACCACCCTGCGCTTTACTCTTTCGGCGGAGCGGGAGGCGGCCACGGGGATCCCGGTGGGCACCAGGGCGGCGGTGCCGGACTGGTCCGTGTATTTCGCAACCACCCAATACATGGAGATCCCGGCGGGGGCCATGTCGGTGGACGTGCCGGCGGCCTGTACCGTGACCGGAGAGGTGGGCAACCGCCTGGCCGTGGGGGAACTGTCCAAGCTGGTGGACCTGATCCCCTACATGGCCAGCGTGTCCAATATCACCGTGACCGCAGGCGGCGCGGAGGTGGAGAGCGACGACCACCTGGCGGAGCGGGTTTACCTGTTCCCCGGATCCTACTCCACCGCCGGGCCGGAGGCAAATTACAAATACCACGCCAAAAAGTTCAACGTGAATGTGGGCGACGTGGTGGTGGTGAGCGACCAGGCGGCGGGCACCGTGGATCTTTATTTCCTTATGACAGACGGGAGCAAACCGCCGGAGGAAATGATCACCGGCCTGGAGAACTACCTGCGGGACGAAAACATAAGGCCCATGACGGACCTGGTGCGGGTGGCCGCCCCGGAGGAGGTGGAATATTCCATCGACCTGACCTATTACATCAACCGGAGCGACAGCAACCGAGCCGTGAACATTCAGGCCGCCGTGGCCGCCGCTGTGGGCCAATATACCGCATGGCAGCGGGCCATAGGCCGGGACATCAACCCCTCCAAGCTGGGGGAAATGGTCATGGCGGCGGGGGCCAAGCGGGTGGAAGTGGCCGCCCCGGTCCGCCAGATCGTGGGGGCCAAGTCCGTGGCGGTCATGGCCTCCCAGGCGGTCCAATATGGAGGGCTGGAGGATGATTGACCTACGGGGCAGCCGTTTCACGGACATTATGCCGGAGAACCTGGCCAGCCAACTGGAAACCCAGGCTTTTGCCTATGCACTGGGCCGCCAGGTTGAAAAGCTGTGCATAAATGCGGACCGGGTGCGGATATACGCCGCCGTGGATGATATGCCGGAGCATATTCTGGACGTGCTGGCGGTGGAACTGCGGACCCCGGCCTATAATCAGGATTTTTCCATTGAGGTCAAGCGGGAACTGGTAAAGGAAACCATACCATTTTACACAAAGCTGGGCACACCGGCGGCGGTAAACAAGATGATCCACGCTGTTTTCGGCGGCGGCAACATGGAGGAATGGTTTACCTATGGAGGGGATCCCCACCATTTCCGGGCCGTGGTGAACATCACGGAAATGGAGATCAAGCCGGGGGCAATTCAGGAATTTATCAGGATCATTTCCTCTGTAAAGCGTCTTTCCAGCTGGCTGGATGAAATCCGCTTTTACCTGACCCCGGCAAAGTCCTGGGCTACGGCTGGGGGCGCGTTCACCGGGAGCATGGAAAAAGACACCGCCACCGTGATCCCCCCACCGCTGGAACCGCCTGGGGGCCGGTTTACCGCCATAGCCGGCGGCGGACTTACAGGCAGCTGGAGCAAAAACACGGCAACCATTCAGGCCCCGGAACTGATCAAGCCCGGCGGCAGGGTGGCCATGATCGCCGGGGGTGCATTTACCGGGAGCCGCCGGAAAGACACCGCCACGATCACGTCCCCGCCCCTGGAAAAGGCCGGGGGCAGGGCGGCGGGTTACATTTACGGCGTATTCATGGGGAGCCGCCGGAAAGACACCGCCGCAGTCACACACCCGCCCCTGGCCAGGCCGGAGGGCCGGACCGCCGCCGCTGTCCGTGCGGGCTATATCGGAGCCTGTGAGCGGACCAGGGCGAACATAAACACAAGGGGCGCGGGAGAGGTCCCCGCCGGCAAGGCCGCCACCGGCGGCGCTGCTGGTGTGTTCCATACCTATCAACGTATTACAAGGGAGGTCAAAATTTATGGCACATTGGAAAGACGCCGCAGTTACCAATGACGGCGTGGAAATGCTTAACGAGTGGATGGCCGGCAGGTTTATCAGGATCACCAGCGCATACGGTGGCACGGGAACCGTGGACGCGGCATTCCTGACCGAGCAAACGGATCTTGTGGAGCGGCGGCAGAAACTTCACCTGCTGGGTGAGGAGGACAACGCAGAGGGCAAGACCGTCCAGATCCAGGTAAGCAACGCGGAGGTCATGGAGGAGTACGAACTGAACCAGGTGGGCGTATATGCCAAGCTGGACCCGGAGCGGGACCCAGACGCCGAGGAGCGCCTACTGTTCATTATGCAGGACCAAAAGGGCGTGACCATCCCGTCCGCTATGGACGCCAGTTTCATGTTGGAACTGTATGCCATGATCGGCATTACAAACAATGGCCGTTTTGACGTGAGCGTATCCGCCGCCGGTGTTGTGACTATGGCATATCTGCGGGAGTTCATGGCCCGCACCCTCCAGGCCCACAACGCAGACAGTGAGGCGCACCCGGAGATCCGGGAGCAGCTGGCCAATGTGTCCGCCAACAATGACAGCGTGGAAAACGCTGTGGCAGAGGTGGACGCCAGGCTGACCCTGCTGGAATTGATGTACCGCACCCAGGTGAGCGGCAACCCGTTCACCGTGACATTTGACAACATGGACAGCCTGCTGGTAACAGGAGTATGGAACGCGGCCATGAAACGGGTGGAGTTTTAACGCATGGCAGAAAAGGAGTATGTGCTGGGGAATAAGGCGAAAGACCTATACCAATACACACGGCAGGTAACGAAACCGGGCGCGGACGAAAAGGTGGACGTGCGGGACGTGGCCACCGTCATGCGGAAAATGGCCACGGCGGGAACGCTGGAGGAAATGCGGGCCACCCTGAGCGCCACGGCGGAGCGCCTGGAGAAAAAACGCAAGCGCCCGTATTTCCCCAAAAGTGAGAGTTTCGGCATGATCAAAGACCTGCGGGACGCGGCCAGGGCAATCCTGCGCGGCGTATTCGCCGCCAATGAAACCCGGTTTAATGACCACCCGGAGGACCGCCTGCGGGAGATCAAGGCCGTTATTGATGAATGTGGCCTAATGCTCCAGCTGGTGGAACTGGCCCACGACCTGGGCTACACAGACACCAAGCGGATGGGCACATGGACCAAGCGGATCCTGGACGTGAAATATATGTGCCTGGCCTGGCTGAAAAAGGACACCGAGCGGGCCAAGGCCATTCTGGCCAGCCGCCAGCGGACGGACTGCGACACCATGGTGAAAGTGGTGCGTGAAATCCTGGCGGAGGAGGGCCGCCGGTAAATGAGGATATGACGCGGCGGCAGCTGCGTGATATTGGGGTATGACCTACAACCGCCACCAACTGGTGGCTGCGCTCCCCGAACCTGAACAATTCCACCAACGCGTGGAACTGCAATTCCAACGGCAACGCCAACAACAACGGCTGCACCAACACCTGGGGGGTCCGGCCCGCTCTGATGGATAACGCCCGACCAAGTAGGCAAACGCCGAACGCTGCGCCCCGTCAATCAAAGGAGGTCATTTCCCGTCCAAGCCCTGCGCGTGGGGTGCGGATAAACACATGGCGCTGACGCTGGCCGCCGTTTGTGCCGCCGGCTATCAGCGGCGCCCCGGCTGAACGGGGACCTGGCGGGGAAACGCGTCGGGTCCCACATATCCCTGGGGGGATTCAATGAATTATGAGGAACTGTGTTCTTTTGAAGTGCTATATAGAGCGTATAAGATCGCACGGGTGGGAAAGCGGGAAAAACAGGGGACCGCCCAATATGAGGCCAACGCCCTGGCCTGTACGGAGAGGCTTTCCCGGATCCTGCTAAACGGAAATTACATACCGAGCAAATTTGAAACCTTTTATGTGTATGAGCCGAAAAAACGGCTTGTGCAGGCCCCGGCATTTGTGGACAAAGTGGTGCAACACGCGCTTGTGGATAATATCCTGTATGACGCTATCACCCGGAGTTTTATTCAGGACAGCCACGCCTCCCAGGTGTGGAAAGGTATGCACGTCGGACTGGACCGCCTGCGGGCGCAAATGCGGGAATATTTCCAGAAACGGAAAGGCCACGACGAAACGGCCCGCCGGGCCGCTGGCCTCCCATTCCGGCCCGGGGAACAATGGAACTATGCGGACGGGTGGATCCTAAAGGCGGACGTTCACCATTTTTTCGCCAGCATTGACCACGATATTTTGAAGCAGAAACTTCGGCGGCGGGTGGCGGATAACCGGGTATTTGAATTGATGTGTACTTACATTGACAGCACGGACGGCCTGCCGCTGGGCTACCAGACAAGCCAGCTTTTGGCCCTGATGTATCTGGACGAATTTGATCACTGGGTCAAGGAAACGCTACACGCCCGGTATTATGGCCGGTATATGGATGATTTTTATATTATCCATGAGGACAAGGCCCATTTGCAAAAGTGCCTTGCACTGATCCGGGAACGGATGGACACCCTAAAATTGGAACTGAATGGGAAAACGGCAATCTTTCCACTGAAAAACGGGATCAATTTCCTGGGTTTCCACACCTATCTGGACAGCGGCGGCAAGGTGATCATGAAACTGCGCCGGGACAGCATAGACCGCATGAAAGCCAGGATCCGGGCGTGGCGGGCGGACTATCCGGCGGGCAAGGTGAGCCGGGACAAAATTCTGACATCGTGGAGGGCCTGGGACGCCCACGCCTCCCACGGGGACACCTACACGCTGCGCCAGAAAATCGCCGCCCAGGTTTCGGAGATCGTGGGCCTCCAACTGGAGGCCAGGAAACCGATCCGGCACCCGCAGAACGAACAGGCCAAGAAACTGATCCAGAAAATGCGCCGGGATGGCAAGATCAAGCCGCTGCCACCGGCGGAGCCGCCAGAGGGTTTCCCCTGGTGACTGACTAAACCATAAGGAGGACACGAAAATGGCAAGTGTCGCATTGAGTACAAAAGCCATAGGCGCAACCGTAAAACTGAAAGAAAACGGCACCCTGGTGGACTATATCGTGGTACACAAGGGCAAGCCCTCCAGCATTTACGACGCGTCCTGCGACGGCGTGTGGCTGTTACGGAAAGAAATTTTTGAAACCCGCGCCTGGCACAGTTCCAACGTGAACGACTGGGCCAACAGTACGCTGAAAAGCTACCTGGACAGCACCTTTTTTGCCCGCTTTGACAAAGACATTCAGGCCCAGATCAAGCAGGTTAAAATCCCGTACCGTCCCGGCAGCGGAACAAGCACCACTATCAACAGCGGAGCCAGCGGCCTGTCCTGCAAAATTTTCCTGCTGTCCGCCACCGAGGTGGGCTACACCAAGGCCAACGTAAACAGCTATATCCCGAACGGTGAGGGCGCCAAGCTGGACTATTTCCAGAACGGCAACGGCACCAGCGAGAAGATCGCATATCTGAACGGGTCCGCCGCCCGCTGGTGGCTGCGCTCCCCGTGCCTGTACTATTCCGCCGGCGCGTGGTACTGCCATTCCAACGGCTACGCCAGCTACGGCGGCTGCACCAGCACCTGGGGGGTCCGGCCCGCTTTGATCCTACCCTCTAACCTCTTAGTCTCTGACGACGGCAGCGTAAACACGAACACGGCCCCGACTACGCCGGGGAGCATTACAATCCCCGAAAATATCCAGGGCGGAAATACGATCACGGTAACGTGGGCGGCCAGCACCGACGCGGAGAATAATCTGGAGGGTTATGTGGTGGAGCGCACCACCGACGGCGGCAGTACATGGAGCCAAATTTTCCAGGGGAACGCCACCAGCACCACCAACACCGTGCCCGTGGGGACGCAGACGGTAATGTACCGCGTGAAAGCCTACGACAGCGACGGGCTTTATAGCAGCTACCGCATGAGCGCCCAGGTAAATGTGATCAACAACGCCGCACCCACCGCGCCGGGGAGCATTACGATCCCGGATCTGGTGCTGGGCGGATCCAGCCTGGCCGTCAGCTGGGAGGCCGCCACGGACCCGGACGGAAACCTGACCGGTTATAGCCTGGAGCGCCAGGTGGACGGCGGGGACTGGGCGGAGGTCTACAAGGGCACGGACCTGGCCTATACCGACACGATCACGCGGGGCTGGTTTAGCATCAATTACAGGGTGCGGGCCTATGACAGCTATGGAATTTTCGGCCCCTATGCCACGGGAACCTCTAAGCCGGTGGACAACAACCGCGCCCCGGTGATCACCAGCGACACCGCCAGCGGCACGGACCTGGGCGTAAAGGACGCCGGTTTTTCCGTGTCTTACAGCGCCGGGGATGAAGATGGGGATCCCGTCACCGTGACCGAGGCCATCGACGGCGTACAGGTGCGGAAATTTGTTGCGGGTGCCGGAGTTGAAAACAGTTTCGACGTGACCGGGGAAACCTTTATGAAACTGTTGAACGGCGACCACTCCATGACAATCACCGCCACGGACGGCAAGGTGAACACCACCCACGCCCTGGCCTTTACCAAGGAAGTCACCGAGGCAACAATCACCCTGAAAGACCCCAGACCGGCGGACGCCAAAATCACCATTTGCGTGTTGTCCGTGTCCGGGGAGATCCCCCAGGACGCTGTTTTCAAGGTGGAAGTGACCAACAACGCCATGGACGACACGCCGGTGTGGGAGGACTGTACCACCGAGGTGAAAAACGGCGGCAACCATATTTTTGAAAATGAGACAGCAGAAAATGGTTTCGCCTTTAATTTCCGCGTGTCGGTGAAGCGCGGAGCCAGCGGCAAGGGCGGCTATATCAATTCTGTACAGGGAGGTTTCCAATAATGGGACTGAATATTATTCGGCAGGACAGTGTGCGGGGCCTGCGGATGAAAAGCCAGGGGATCCAGCCGCCCCGCGACTGGAACAACGTGGAACAGGTGCGGGAGGCAATCCGCCAGGAGATCGGCCTGGACTGTACCGCTGCCATTTATGCGGGGATTGACATGGGCGGATCCCATTACAGTCTGACCGAGCATGACCAGACCGAGATCATGGCCCAGTATACCACCGTAAAAGAGGGGGCCAAAGCGGTCCCCTACCATGCGGACGGGGAATTGTGCCGGATGTACCAGGCGGAGGAATTCACAGCGCTGGCCCAGGCAGCTACCGCCCACGTTTTCAAACACCGGACCTATTGCAACCACGTAAACGCCTGGATCAAGCGGGCCGGGCTGGAGGAACTGCAGGGGATCACATACGGCGCGGAACTTCCGGCAGACCTGGCGGAGAATATGGCGGCCATTATCCAGGCTGCCGGAGGCGGCGCGGCGTGAAAAAGATCCTGACACTGTGGGCCGCGCTGGGCGTCATGTATGTGGCTATGGAAACAGTGTTCCGGGGATATTCCCACCCGTCTATGCTGATCGTCGGCGGACTGTGTGGGGTGCTGGTGGGAGCAATCAACCAGCACCCCAGGTTTTACAATGCGCCGGTGGCCCTCCAGTCCATCGTGGGGGCGGTGATCGTCCTGGTGGTAGAATTCCTGGCCGGGTGCGTTCTTAATCTGTGGCTGGGGATGGATGTGTGGGACTACACCGGACAGCCGGGGAACATTCTGGGCCAGGTTTGCCCGCTGTTTGGCCTGCTGTGGTTTCTGATCATGCCGCTGGCCATTTGGGCGGAGGATACGGCCAGGTGGTTTATTTGGATCTATGAGACGACGGTATACAAGCGGGACCTGGACACGCCGGATCAGGCCATGTATTCACTGGCCAGCGTGTATTTAGATTTTATCCGGGGGCGATAGAGACATGGACTTTGTGAAACTGACCGGGGAATTATGCGCCATCATTGACCAGCAAAATGTGATCATCCAGGCGCAGGCCATGGAACTGGCCCAGCATGACGCGCTGACCCGTGCGGAGGAGATCGCCGCCCTGCGGCAGAAATACGCGGAGGCCACCGGCGGACCCGTTAAAAATTGGAGGTGTGAATCATGAATGAGCAGGAAGTGGAGGCAAGGCTGACACGGGTGGAGGAACGGAGCAAATCCAACACCCACCGCCTGGACGAAATGGACGAAAAGGTGGACACCCTGAACCGGCTGGCCACCGCCGTGGAAGTCATGGCGACGGAGCAAAAGCACCAGACGGAAACCATGGCGGAGATCAAAACCGACGTGACCGCGTTGGGGACCAAGGTGGACGCCATCGAAAAGAAACCGGGCAAAAAGTGGGACGGCATGGTGGAAAAACTGTTTTATGGGGTGCTGGGGGTGCTGGCCGCCGCCCTGGGCGCTGGGCTGATCCACCTGCTGACTATGGCGCCATGACCGGCACCGTGGTGGTGGCCGCGCTGGCCATGGCCGCAGGGGCCGCCCTGGGTTTCCTGCTGTGCCGGATCGTGTGGCCGCGCCTGTACCGTCCCCGCCGCCTCCAACCGGACAGCGGCGGGGACAAGGGGAAAATGGGCGTCATGGACAAGGTGCTGATCCTGGAGGCGGTGATCCTGGTGGCCTATACGGTGGCCGCGCTGGCCGTGTTCTGGCACACCGGCGCGGAGCCGTCCACCCTGACCGCCTGCGTGTTCGGCGTCTGCGGCATTGAAAACGGCGTTATGGGCTGGATAAAGACCAGCAAGGACAAGGCGGCAGAGACCGCCAAAACAAGCGGGAGCGGCCACCAGACCGCGCCCATGGACCCGCCCACCGAGTGGGAGGAACCCCCGGACGTGGGCCTGTAAGGGAGGCAGCATACAAATGACGGAGAACCAACTGCGCCAGAAAGTGGCGGACACCATCAACGCATGGGTGGGGGCCACCAAGGGCAGCGCCAAACACCTGGACATTCTGGAAGTCTATAACAACTACCGCCCCCTGGCGCGGGGGTACAAGGTCCAGGTGAAAGACGCCTATTGTGCCACCACGGTGAGCGCGGCCTATATCCGGGCCGGGATCGCCGCATATACCGGGACAGAGTGCGGCGTGGAGAAATACACCATTGTGGCCAAAAAGCTGGGAATTTGGGTGGAGAACGACGCCCACACGCCCAAGATCGGGGACGCCTGCGTGTATGACTGGCAGGACAACGGCGTGGGCGATTGCACCGGGGCCGGGGACCATATCGGGATCGTGACCAAGGTTTCCGCCGGGTCCTTTGTGGTCACAGAGGGAAACATGAGCGGCGGCAAGGTGGGCAAGCGGACCATGGCCATCAATGGCCGGTATATTCGCGGGTTTATCTGCCCTGACTTTGCGGCAATCGCCAAGAAAATGGGCGGGACCACCACCAGCACCACGCCGGGCACCACGGGGGCCTCCAGCGCGGCCAAGGGCACCGCCCACACCGTTGTGGCGGGTGATACCCTGGGCAAGATCGCGGCCCGCTACGGCACCACTGTGGACGCCCTGGCGGCCATCAACGGGATCAAAAATAAGAACCTGATCCGGGTGGGGCAGGTGATCTATTTGACCGAGGCGGCGGCAGCTGTGGCCAAGCTGGCCCGGCTGGGCGTGATTAACTCCCCGGACTACTGGCAGCAGGCCGCCGCGTCCGGCAAGGTCAAGTATTTGGACCGCCTGCTGGTCAAGGCGGCGGAGAGGATCACCAAGGCCGGGCCGCGCTCCAGCACCGTGGCCAACGCCGTGGGTGCCCTGGTGGCCGCTGGCGTGATCGACACGCCGGACTATTGGCTGGCCAATTACAGCACATTCCCCAGCCTGGACGCGCTGCTGTGCGCCCTGGGCGGGGCTGTGAAATAAAAATTTAGGGAGGACATAACCATGGAAACCATTCTGCAGTACATTCCCGCCGTTCTTTCGGCCATCCTGCTGGCGGTGCTGATCCTTATGGTGATCACCAATATCATTGTGGAGGTGGTCAAGAAACTGACCTGGGACAAGGTGCCCACCAACCTGCTGGCCTTTATCGTGGCCATGGCCGTGACCCTGCTGGCGTTTTTCGCCGTGTGCCGGATCCTGGCCGTCCACATTGTCTGGTACATGGTGGCCGCCGCCATCGGCCTGGGCTTTTTCGTGGCCTTTGCGGCCATGTTTGGGTGGGATAAATTCCGGCAAATGCTGGAGCAGATCACCCGTCTGGAGAGCCGGGGGAAATAGATATGGAGGGTAGCAAGGAAGAAAGAATAAGAGCCATTACAAATATCAGCGTTAAACGGGCAGTATATGAAACCACTATGCGGGAGTTTTACCGCAGGATAGAGACGGAGCGGAAAGACCGGATCGAAAGGACCGGGGATCCATCTTATACGGAATTTGAGGCCCTGCTGCCCTGGCTGGTAAGTTTTCTGTTGCCAGAAAAAAAGTGCCGGGCCGTAATGGAGTACGACCCGGCGGCAGATAGGATTAAGTTCTTCCAAGAGGATGATCCGGCTGGACAATAATGCGGCAGTTTTGGGGGAGTTTCGCGTAATCTTCAAAATATTCATTCGCTAACAGGAAGAACTCAATAACGGAAATATCTTTATTGCAAGATACTCCCGTCCAGGAAACCGGGTCAAACGTATCATATAGCGACACTCTGGTTTCCATAGGAACATTTTCAAGATACAATGTGTACTTGATCAGACCGCCCATTTTATCACCCCCTTTCCCGCCAAAATTCTACCACATGGCGGAGGTAGGGGCAACAGCGAGGCCCCCGGCACCTGCCGGGGGCCTTTGTCATGCTGTGCGGCTGGCCCGGAACGTGGGGGCCATGCTGTACCTGTCCGGCTGGATCCATTCGCCATCCTGGTCAACGTGGATCATGGAGCGGCGGGACCGGCCCAGGTAGTTATAAGAAACGGTTTTCGCTGTGCGCCCGGTGATAAGAATGGTAAAAATGCAATTATAATCACCAATGCTGCGGGTTTTGTATTCCTTGCCAACTTCAAACTGTGCCATTTTCGTTTGCCCCCTTGTTTTTTTCGCCTTACTTTGTTATTATGGGGGCGGGCCGGTGTAAGGCTACCGGCCTGCCCTTGTGACGGATAGCGGCTTACCTTTGACCGGGGGAGCCGCTATCCTTTTTTATTCGCCCATGATCCGCTTGACGCTTTCGCGGAGTTCTTCGAGCGTTTCGCATTTAGCGATAAGTTCCAGAACCGCACGGAGCAGGGCCATTGTGGTGTTCATTTCGTCCATGTCCTCACTTCCTTTCGTAAAGGGCTGTACCCTTGCCTTACAATAAGAATTATACTACATGATTGCATGAATATCTATTGACAGAATACACAAACATGATTGCATGAACTTTGTGTAAAATGTTCATGGTTTCATGTATGGAAATGTGGTATAGTAATGGCGAGGTGATAAACATGGCAACAAAAGCGCATTTAGAGGGGAACAAGCGGTATCTTGAAAAACTGGACCATTACACCATCCGCTTTCCAGGGGGGGCAAAAGAAAAAATAATGCAACACGCAAAGGAGAGCGGAAAGAGCCTAAACGCCTATATAATCGGGCTGATCGAGGCGGACATGGGCAAACTGTCCGAGGAGTAAAGAAAAGGGGCCGGGACACTTTCGGCCCAGCCTTCAGAGCCGAAACAACAAAATTTTTGATTGCTGGATATTCCAACGGGCCGGAAAACGGAACCGTGGTAATATTAAGAAAAATTTTGATTATTTCGGCGGCTGGAGGCGACTATGAGGGCATACACATTTCACGGGAAAAGGAATATTTGCGGTGATCGCATAAGACTGGCCCGCCTGGCGAAACGCTTTTCACAGTCTGATTTATGCAGACAATTACAACTGATCGGGATCCCGATGGAGCGGGACAGCATAAGCAGGATCGAGAGCGGCAGCAGGTATGTGGCAGATTATGAAGTGACCACCATAGCGGATATTTTGGAGGTTTCCGTGTTGTGGCTGCTGGGGAGAGAGTGAAACCGGCGTGGTATTGCACCGCGCCGGTTTTGTCATACCACAAGGAGGCTGCTATGAATTACAAAGGATATAAACATATCAGGTGGGAGCAACGGCTGAAAATAGAGGGCGCCCTGCGGACCGGGGCAAAACCGGCGGCGATTGCGCAGGAATTAGGGGTATGCAAGAAAACGATCTATAATGAGATTGCGCGGGGAATGTGCGTTCAGCAAACCAGCGAATACGAATTTGTGGAAAGATACTGCGCGGACGTGGCGGAGCGGAAATACCAGGAAAATTTGAGGGCCAAGGGGCCGGACGTTAAGCTGGGGAAAGATTTTGCTTTTGTGGAGTACATTGAGGACCAGATCATAAATAAAAAGCGGTCCCCCGGTGCGGCCTTGGCACAGATCCAGATCGACGGGAAAAAATTTGATACAGAAATCTGTGAAACCACCCTTTACAACTGGATTTATCGGGGGGACATTTTCCTGAACTTGACCGAGGCGGATCTGCTGTATAAAGGGGAGCGGCGGAACGAGGGGCGGAAAGCGGGCGACAATAACCGGGCCAGACCGGCCAAGGGGGACACCATTGAACAGCGCCCGGAGGAGATCAACAGCCGGGAAACTTTCGGAAACTGGGAAATGGACAGTGTTATGGGGTGCAAGGGTAGCAAGGCGGCCCTGGTGGTGCTGACCGAGCGGCTGACCCGTTACCCCGTGATCGTCCGGGTGCCTGATCATACCATGGAAAGCGTGGTCCGGGCGCTGGACCGCATGGAGCGCCGCATGGGGGCAAAATTCCGGGAGGTTTTCCGGTCCATCACCGTGGATAATGGGTGCGAGTTCCAGGACTGCGAGGGGATGGAGAGATCCAAGCGGGCCAGGAAACCGCGCACAAAGATTTTTTATTGCCACCCATACAGCGCCTATGAACGGGGATCCAATGAGAACATGAACCGGATCATAAGGCGGTTTTTTCCAAAGGGGACCAACTTCGACAATGTGAGCGCGGCGGAGGTGGCGGAGGTGGAGGAGTGGCTGGCAAACTATCCGCGCCGGATCCTGGGGTGGAAAACGCCGCAAATGCTTTACGACGAATACATGACCGTGGCGGCCTGACCAGCTGAACACGGAAAAACGACCAGGCCGGAAACGCCCAGGGGCGCCGGCCAATTCTTTGCGCCATTTTTGCACCGACAGCGCCGTGGAGGCGCGAAAAACGGGGATCCCACCTGGAGCGGGACCCCCGTTTTTAGGGCTATTAAAAACTTTTTATAATTTTTTGTAATTTAGTCTTGACATTTTGCGGGATGATTTGCACGAAAAACAGACGGGACAGTTGAGCTTTTTTGCCCCGTCAGTTTTTTGCGCTTATTTTTGCGCTTAAAAGAAATATCAACTCCCTTTTTTCCCGCAATCAACTTAATGACAGTATAACCACATAGCTTTGGTAGAAGAAATTACAACAGAAGTGAAAGTCTGTTGTAATCGGATGCACTTCACTCTTTTAGAAAATTTTAGAAAAGCGCAGGAGGATCGTATAATGACTGGAGAAGAGGGCGCAGCACACCGTATATCTTATCGGCACCATAAGATTTTGGTTGAGATAGCCTACCTCGTTCTAATTATTGTGGCTGGCTTTACAGTTGGCATCAACCTTGTGTTACTGCATGAAACGCATCAAACCATAATCGCTAAGACAGACCGCCACATCTCTGAACTGTCCGCAAGCGTGAGCAACTCCCTTGCGCAAAGGTTTCAAAGAACGCTTCGAATTCTTGAATCTGTCGAGCTTAGTTATGATCAAGATGGTATATTATCATCCACTGAGCTGGAACGTCTGCATGAGAGGGCTGACTTGCTCCAATTCGAGTATTTTGCGTTTATTTCGCCAGATGGTTCGGCTGTCTGTTCCGATGGTGTTTCACGAACGTTTTCCCAACAGGCTGGAATTATGAAAGCGTTTGAAGGACAGGCTGTGATTGATGTCGAGTCATCGAAAACAGAAACAGACGAGCAGATTTTGAATATGCCGTTTTTTGCAATACCAATCCGCTCCCACGGTGGAACCGGAGAGATCACCGGCATTTTCGCTGCCCCTGTCTCGCCGGAACAGGAGGATTTCTATTTGGTACAATCCTATTACGGCGGAAATGTCTTTTTTAACCTCGTCAAGCCGGATGGGACCGAGATATTCATGACAACCCACTCCCACGTTTTGCCGGTTGATGAGCCGCAAAATTCTGACAAACAACATAATTTATTTGACACGCTGGATGCGAATGTGGAGATTATCAGCGATACCTCCGTAGATGATCTAAGGGAGGCCGCCGTTTCGGGCCGGAATGCGACGATACGTTTCCATCTTCCGAATAGTTCTTCCACGCAGACCGGCCAGCTTTCCCCCATAAGCGACACCGGCTTGTGTGTCTGGATGGTTGATACAGACGACGCCGTGAGCGAAGGGATTGACCAGATATTGCATATAGCATTTCGGATCAATGGTTTAGGGGTCGTATGCTTTTGCTTGATAATTACTATCCTGCTCTTTCTCTACCGAAAGAACACACACATTCTCATGGTCGATCCTGTTACCGGCGGTTACAGCCTATCCCGCTTTACCCAGGAAGCGGAGCGTTTGGTGCGTCATTCAAACCCAGGCGAATACACACTTATCGTTATGAATATTGTCCATTTCAAATATTTCAACGATACCTACGGCTCTGATGAAAGCAACCGCATCTTGAAGTATGTACAC
The DNA here is from genome assembly GCA_009917545.1 of bacterium 1XD42-76. GTDB lineage: Bacteria > Bacillota > Clostridia > Lachnospirales > Lachnospiraceae > QZDW01. Next base: position 5,507 of record QZDW01000024.1, on the reverse strand, counting down.
ACCGCGATTCAGAAATATATGGAGGATGGCGAGATACTGGTCCGCTCTGGCGCGGATGATTTCAACCTGCTGATCCGCACGTCACGCAACAGCAATGAGGTAATCATTCAGAAGCTGGAGCTTATGGTGGATGAAGTCAATCGCTTTAATAAGGAACTTCCTAAAAAGGAATGGATTATGTTCAGGGTGGGAGTGTATCAGATTACAGATACCAGCCTGTCCGTTATTCATATGAGCGATCGGGCGAACATTGCCCGAAAAAAGCCAAAGATACCGGTTGGAGATATTCTGTATTCCTGTGGCTTTTATGAGGAAGAGGACCTCGCCCAGCTGCAAAAAGAGAACATCCTGGTAAACAAGATGAATGACGCGCTGGAAAATCATGATTTCAAAATGTATTTACAGCCGAAAGTAGACATTTCAACCGGAAAAATTGTTGCCGCCGAGGCACTGGTCCGCTGGCAGAACCCGGACATGGGACTTGTCCGGCCTGACGAGTTTATACCCCTGTTTGAACGCAACGGCTTTATCCGAAAGCTTGACCTCTATATGTTTGAGCAGGTATGTGCCTGTCTGCGCCGGTGGCTTGACGAGGGATTGCAGCCGGTTCAGATTTCTATCAATTTGTCCCGTGTTCATTTGGCGAACAAGGATTTTTTGAAGCCGTTCATAGCAGTGCAGGAAAAATACCGCATTCCGCCGGAACTTTTGGAATTTGAATTGCTGGAATCGGCGTTGCAGGAGTTCCCGAAGGCACTCCCGGAGGCGGTCTGTCAAATCCATCTGGCCGGTTATACCTGTTCTCTGGACGATTTCGGAAGCGGCTATTCTTCTTTGAACAACCTGGAATCTTTGGACATTGACGTTGTGAAGCTGGATCGCGAGTTTCTCAATACTGCCCACACAGAAGGTGACAGAGGACATATCGTGATCGAGGAATTGATTCATATGGCAAGACGCCTTGGAATTACAGTTTGCTGCGAGGGGGTGGAAACGGTAGAACAGCTTGCCTTTTTGCAAAAGTGCCACTGCGACAAAGGCCAGGGGTATTTATTCTCTAAGCCGGTTGAAGTATCTGTTTTTGAAGAAATGCTTTTTGGTAATTCACAAATAAAATAGCCAATCTGTGTAAGGAAAAGCAAAGAAAATGCAGGTGCAGCAAAAACGGGTTGTTACGCTACCGATAGCAGGCGTGATACTGTCTTACGATCTATTCAAATGTTAAGGTTTATAGGAGGGGCAGATGCAGTCTTTAAGTAAGATTATTGGTAAACGGATTTGTTGCATTACATGGATTCTATCGCTTTTGCTACTTATGGTTTTGTTGACATTTCAGTTGACACATGAGCGTCACAAGGCTTATCTGGATGCAAATCGCACCTTTCTTCAAATGGAACAGATATTAGCTGAAAATCAGGAAGAGCTTGTCAAAATTGAGGAAGCATACAAGCTGGACTGCATCCACGCAGCAGAGGAAGTGTCCCGCATTTTAGACAAAAATCCAGAGGCGATTTATTCTATCGACAGGCTCAAACAGATTGCGGAAGAAACGGTGGTAGACGAAATTCATATTTTTGACCAGAAAGGAGAATTATTTTCTGGCACAGAGCCGCAATATTATGGTTATACGATGGATTCTATCGAATCAATGAACTTTTTCAAACCTATGCTTACGGATAAATCCTTACAAATGGTCCAAGATGTCACAGAAAATATGGCAGAAGGGAATCCGATGCAATATTCAGCAGTCTGGAACGACAGTGGGAGGTTTATTATACAAGTCGGAATAAGTCCGGTTTACTTTATGCTGGCATCGCAGAAGAATGATATCTCTTACATTTTTTCTTTGTTCCGCGTAAATCCAAACGTAAGCTATTATGCTATTGATGAGAAAAGTGAGGTAATTATAGGGTCCAACCGTTTGCAGGCTGTGGGAATCAAATGTTCTGATGAGGGGTTCCAGTTTGAGGATATAAAAAATAAGCCAAAAGGATTTTACAGCAAAATCAATGGACAAAATTCGTTCTGCGTGTTCAAAAAAATTGGTTCCAGTTATATCGGACGGATAATTTCTATCAATTATCTATACCAGGATATTCCTCATCTTATGCCGCTTATTTTGGCTGGCCTGATGATAATATCGTTTATCCTGACAATATTGATCAGAGGATATATGGATAGATTTGTGGTGAAAAAATCCAGGATGTGATACAGAAGCTGAAATTGATCATGGAAGGCAACCTGGAAGAGCGGGTCAATGTCCAGGGCAGTCTGGAATTTTTAGAACTTAGCAGCTACATCAACCAAATGGTTCAGAATTTAACAAATGCCAATGATATAGAGCAGCACATTAACAAAGCCCTGCGAACTGCATTGAAAGCGGGCGAGCCAGAAAAATCCCTGGAGTGCATATTGGAATATTTAGGCAGGTTATTGTGCGGAAAGCGGTCCTATATATTTGAAAGAAACAAACTGGGGGGTGATGACAATACCTATGAGTGGGTTGCAGAAGGAGTTATGGCAGAAAAAGATAATCTGCAAAATCTCCCGTCTGAGGTCTGTGAACATTGGTATAAAATGTTTGCAGAAAATGAATATATAATGTTTGAAAATATAGTGGAAATGAAGCAAACAGACCCACTTCAGTACGAAAATCTAAAAAAACAGGGTATAGTATCCATCGCAGTAGTCCCATTACGTGATAGCGATAATGTGGTTGGATTTTATGGAGTGGATGACCCACCTGCGGAAATGTTAGCTCATACCACAACTATGCTCCGTGTCATGGGACATTTTATCGAAGCATTGCTTAGGACAAGAGATCTTGTAAGAAACCTGAAGCGGATGTCTTACTTAGACCAGTTGACTCAGATTGGGAATCGCCATGCACTCTGGGAATACATAGACAAAACACAGAGCAAGGATATTAGTATCGGTATTATTTACTGCGATATTACAGGCTTAAAACGGGTAAACGATAACGAAGGCCATGAAGCTGGTGACCGGTTGATCCTCTCCGCCTGTGAATGTATGAAAAAGGCGTTACATGGCTATGAGCTGTTTCGCTTGGGCGGCGATGAGCTGTTGGCGGTGTGTACCAGAATCAGCGAAGCAGAGCTACATGAAAGCGTAAAGCAGCTTACAGGCAGCATGAATGAATACGCCGTTGTACTGGCCGTTGGAGCTGCTTGGAAAAGTGACTGTACAGAAGGGATAAGCGGTATAATGGCCGAGGCGGAAAATTTGATGTATAAGGACAAAGCGGCATATTACGCCGCCACCGGAATCGAAAGAAGGCGGCAGTGAAAAATAGGATGGTTACTCCCCTTCCTGATGCTTCGCATTATATTAAAAGAATCATCTGCATATGGGGGTATTTATTTTGTGAATGAGAGGAGAAATTAAGTATATCATGGATTCTTATCAAGAAAAGGAAAAGAAGAAATATAGGGTAAGGTTTAGTGGATGGATGATATTTAAGATGGTTGCCTGGATAACCATAATTCTTCTTGCTTTAGCTTTGCCGATTGCAATAATCGTTTTTAATATTGTAAATAAATAGATGCTATAATAATTTTTTAGGAGGAATGAGTTATGCTCAAAAATATGAAAACAAGAAATAGTTTGCTGCTTGGCTATGGTATTACGATTGGAATTTCCGTAATTCTGATCCTGATCTGTCTGTTTATGATGCTCAATATCAAGGGTAAATACGACGTACTGCTTGATAAAGACGCCGTAGCGAATCAGGATATTTTGTACTGCCGGGTCAATGCGCTGCTGGTAGGGCGGAACATCCGCGACTCCTATCTTGTCCCCGGTTCTGAGGCCAACGAGGGGCTGCTCCAGACGGCGGAAAAAGCGCAGGCCAACCTGTTTGCCAGTATGGAATCGTTGAAGGAACATTTCCCGTCTCAGCTGGAGCGCAGTACATTAGACGAGTATATTACGACCGTTACTAACTGGGCTAATACGAATCCGGACCTGATTGAGTGGTATCGCCAATATGCCAGGACCGGGAATGAATCGTATCTTGAAAAGGGCATCGATTTTATCTATGAGGTAGACACGCCTGACCAGGAGAAGATGGCCGTAGCCGCAACAGCTTTGGACAATTATTTGGTTCAAGCCATGGCTGCCGAACGCCAGCGCATTGGAATTACAATCAATATCATCACGGCTGTCGTTGCTTTGGTTTCGGTGATTGCCACGATTGCGGTCATTGCGCTGGCTCTCATAATTATTAAGACCATCACCATTCCTGTTTCCCAAGTTCAGAGCGCCCTGGTCGGATTTTCGCAGGGCAATCTGGACATTCCCGTTGATTATCAGAGCAAGAGCGAGTTGGGTGTGATGTGTGATGCCCTGCGCAGCAGTCAAGCGACCCTCTCCGGTGTCATTCAGGACGAGGCATACTTGCTCAAGGAGATGGCGGGCGGAAATTTTGATATACATAGCAAAGACGACACTATGTATGTCGGTGCGCTGGAAACCGTTATTGAATCTATCCGGAGCATCAATCATCAACTCAGTGATGCGCTCCTGCAAATTGCCCAGGGGACAGACCAGGTTTCCGCCGGTGCGGATCAGGTGTCAACCGGCGCTCAGTCTTTGGCTCAGGGCGCGACTGAACAGGCCAGCACACTTCAGGAATTGACAGCAACCATTATGGATATTTCTGAGGCATCCAATCAGACTGACCTTGCTGCCAAAGACGCGAAAGCCAGCGTCCAAACGGCAGGCACGCAAGTAGAAAAAATGAATCAACAGGTAAATGTTTTGAATCAGGCGATGAATAAAATTGCGCTTTCGTCTGAGGAAATGGGCAAGATTATCAAGACGATTGAGGATATTGCGTTCCAGACGAATATCCTGGCTTTGAACGCTGCGGTTGAGGCTGCTCGCGCCGGTACTGCCGGAAAGGGGTTTGCGGTAGTGGCGGACGAGGTGCGCAGTTTGGCGGCTAAATCCGATGAATCTGCCAAAGCCACTAAGGAACTGATTGACAGTGCCATCAGCTCTGTTCAGGAGGGAAGTGATATCGTCGAACACGTCACTCAAGCTTTAGTTGAATGCAAGATCTTAACTGACGAAGTTGTGAAACGTGTGGATGTGGTTACTAATGGTGTTGAAGTTCAAACTGTATCTATCAAACAAGTGACCGAAAGTATTGACCAGCTTTCCTCAGTGGTTCAAACAAACTCTGCAACAAGCGAAGAATCTGCGGCAGCCAGTGAGGAACTTGCAAGTCAGGCCGTTACAATCAAGAATCTGGTGGGACGTTTCAGGCTTCGCCGTACAGATGACCATATTTATCCGGCAGCTCCCACTACTCGTACTAAAAAAACTGTTGTTAGTGGCATAGATGAGGGTAAATACTAAAAAACTTTGACACTTGGTTTACGAGATGGGCGCATGATGTTTTTTGAATCTTTGTAGGTAATTGCGAAACAACTGTTAAATTGGATGCCCAGTAGTCAAAAATCCCTGCAGGGGTGCATGGCAGG
>QZDW01000023.1 GCA_009917545.1 bacterium 1XD42-76 | reverse complement strand
GGCAGAGGTGGAAGTACAGTAATGTATGGAGCTGACTGTTACTAATCGGTCGAGGACTTAACCGAGAGTGGGTGGATGTTGTTTCAATATGTGGTTTTGAAGGTATGGAAACATACTGAATTGGCCCGGTGGCTCAGCTGGTTAGAGCGCCGCCCTGTCACGGCGGAGGTCGTGGGTTCGAATCCCATCCGGGTCGGTAAAAATGATATTATAGATATAATGGTTCTTATTTGTTTGGGGTCTTAGCTCAGCTGGGAGAGCATCTGCCTTACAAGCAGAGGGTCATAGGTTCGAGCCCTATAGGCCCCACTTTTAGAATTTTATGCCGATGTGGCTCAATTGGCAGAGCAGCTGATTTGTAATCAGCAGGTTATCGGTTCGAGTCCGATCATCGGCTCGCATAATAGAATAAGGGCGGATTCCCGAGTGGCCAAAGGGGACAGACTGTAAATCTGCTGCAACTTGCTTCGGTGGTTCGAATCCACCTCCGCCCAGTAAAATAAGTATTGATATTTTGGTACTTATTGTATATAATAGAAATATATAATAACGCGGGGTGGAGCAGTCTGGAAGCTCGTCGGGCTCATAACCCGAAGGTCGTAGGTTCAAATCCTGCCCCCGCAATTTTATTTTTAGTCAGTTTAATATAAATCGTTATTAAGCCCAGATAGCTCAGTTGGTAGAGCAGAGGACTGAAAATCCTCGTGTCGCTGGTTCGATTCCGGCTCTGGGCATTACAACATGTGTTGTATGGGATATTAGCTCAGGTGGTAGAGCACTTGACTTTTAATCAAGTTGTCCGGGGTTCGAATCCCCGATGTCTCATGTGAAGAAAACCTTGCAAATTGTGGAAGAATCCATTATTTACAAGGTTTTTTGGTGTTTCCGGCAGGACATTTTATAAATATCATTAGCCTTAAATAAAGATATTTTAGGGCTATGTATCACACGAATATCACACGGGTATTGTATATGCACTGAATCGAATTAAGTGCTGCTCAGGGCTTTAAAATGATCGTTGATTTTCTTATTCTGCTTCACAGTTTCAGAGTCAATGGCATTTCTGTAAACGGATTTCATTACATTGTCACTAATCCATCCACCACGTTTTAAAATATACTGATCGGGTACTCCGATTGCATGCATAATTGACGCCGCATAGTGACGAAGATCGTGGAAGCGAAATCTGGGTACATCCGTTTCTGTAATGGCCTTTATAAACAGTCCACTAATCCGCGACGGAGTTGCATTCACAATTTTACCGTTGATATCCTTTATGCGGTCGATTACGAAATCAGGAAAATCAATTTCCCGGTAGCTTCCATAAGTTTTGGGTTGTTTTATGTACCATTGGTTGTCTGGCCCCTGTACCATACTTTTACTGACAGTAATAGTATTTCCGTGAATGTCGTCGGAAGTAAGAGCGCATATCTCACCGCGGCGAAGAGGCCCGAATGCTGCCAGCATAACGGCAATTTCCAGATCGGTTCCTTTAATATGTTCCAGAAGCTTTTTAACATCATCATCAGACGGGCAATATAATTCCGGACGTTTTTTGGCCGGCAGAGTAGATTTAAGATGTAAATCGGGCATAAATACGTCAAGCGTTGCCGAAAGTAGGCCGTAGGCATTTCTGACAGTCTTAGGGCTTCGTATCACCGATAAATCACTGACCCATGTCTGTACAACAATGTTTGTCAGAGATGATAGCATATGTTTTCCGAAATCGCCGGAAAAATAAGTTTTCTGTATGGCGGTATACCCTGTCAATGTTGATGGGGACAGTACAGCCCTCTTAAGGTCTATATACCTCCCTACGGCCTCATACAGGGTCATATCCGTCTCCGGCATCTTCTCCCGATTTGCTTTCCAGTCTGCCGCCAGGGCCTGTGCCTGGCGCTTTGTAGGGGCTGTAAATGATTTGTAGTGTTTCTTTCCGGCCTTATCAGTATAATCATAGACCTGGACACGGAAACTGCCGGACGGCAGCGCATTCTTTTTCTTTTTTGGCATGTATCATTCTCCTTTCAGTAAATGCAGCCTGTAGCCATATTTTGAGTATAAAAATAACGCCATACCCTTTGACAGGAGGCGCGGGAGATGATACAATATTTTTGATGATTTGATTGTATTATCCGGGCGCACTGTCTGGGTATAGAATCTATGCGAAAGCCGTTCCTGTTGGCGCAGGGGCGGTTTTTACATTTGACATTTTATCGAATCTGGCATATAATATGCTTAACAAGAGAACCGTTGACCAGAGTACGCCTGGCCGCCGGTAATCAGTTGCTAAAAATAGCGCCTTAGTTTACCAGGCTGAGGGCGCTATTTTTTATGTGTAATGTAAATAACAAGAGTTACTACAGCACAGAACATAATTACAAACTGGAACAAATCCGAATATGTAACCATAGCACCAGCCCCCTTTCTTTTCGTCCAGCGGCTGGCATATCGCCCCAACGGTTTCCCGGGTCAGCATATTATATTGTCATGGTGCAACGTCGTTTTTAAAATTTATAATTGATACCGCTTTGTTTTAAGATTGCATTTGCCGTATATCTTGACTTTATTTTTGAATCAACGGTTATGTGGCGGCGTTTAATTCAAGTAGCTCCGGTATAGCAAAACGTGTGCGCTCGATCAGGGCGTCAAAAGAGCCCGATTCCAGTACAAGACCTGGGATGTCATCACTTGTGGCGATCCATACTCCGGCATCGTCGTCCCAGGTAAACGTTATTACATACTCCATAATTGGCATCTCTTCCATATGAATTATATTAACCGAATATAATTTGTGCGCGCCTGCGATAAAACCCGCCATCTTCCAGGATAGCAGTTTTCATATGTACCTCCAAAATAAAAAAAGCTCCAGGGTTCGGTCATTCTCATATACTGAGAGACGTACAACCTGAAGCATTATTAACGTGTAACGATCGTTACACTCTTATATTATACGCAAAAGGTGTGTTTGTCAATCAGTTTTTGAAAAAATGTGAATAAAATTGTGGATAACATGTGAATAACCACAATATATAGTGATTTGTTTTTAAATTGTGCGTTTTAGAGCGTTAATCTCAATTCAACCAGTTCCTTTGGATATCCCGTGCACGCACAAAAACGCTCCAGCGTATATCCTTCATAGTCAGTCAGCATTTCGTCTGAGATCAGAAGATGTGCGGCAAACAGGTTTGCCCTTTTTTCAAATTTTGACATAGAGAAAAGGGTTTTGTTTCGGATAAAATAACAGTTTTCTTTCCGGTCAAGTATGGCATGTCCGAGTTCATGAGCCATTACAAGTTTGGCTTCTGCTTCAATCAGTTCGTTACTGAGGAATATGTATCTGTGATTTTTCAGAAACATGTAGCATCCGGCAAATTTACAGTTTCCAAACTGATACAGGATTCCAAGGCGGTCTGCAATTTTAAACGGGTCAGAGGTGTCAAATAATCGTCTGTAATATGCAATGAGCCGTTTTATACGTTTGACATCATTCATGTACACGCTTACCTACTTTTTATACCGTTTATTGGTGTATTTTTCTTTGTTTATGATTTTTAACCGTCTAAGAGCGATTTCCAGTTCATCACGGAAGAGTTCAGCAGCTTCCGGGTCAAGTTCCTGTCCATCGTAGCTTGCAGGGCCGGCCTCTCCTGAAGTCAGCTTTTTCATAATGTTATCCACGTCTTTTGCAATGTCGCGTTCGTCTTTGGGAGTAAGCATATCTGAAGATTTTTCATCAATTAGATCAGTTTTTCCAATTCCGAAATAATCGGCAAGCCGTTGTACCTTTCCCATTCTAGGCAAGGCAATTCCCTGGCACCAAGTATTAAAGGTTTGCGGGGATACATCAATAGCATCGGCTACCTCCTTTTGGGTTTTGTTAAATGTTAAAAGGTACCAGTTTAAGTTTTTTGCAAATATTCTTTTCTGCTCTTCATCAGCCATGTGTGTACCTCCTTAAGTAAAACCTGTATTAATATAATACAACATAATTTTATCAAGGTCAACTAAAAATCAAAAAAAATTAGATTTTGGTATTGACATCAAATTTAATTTGATTTATAATATTTGCAGAACAAGGGAGGTGGTTAATGTTGGCTGAGTTCAAAATCAGTCTGGCAGCAGCAAGAGTAAACGCTGGATTAACCCAGAATGATGTGGCACAAGCATTAAAAGTGGGAAAACAGACTGTTGTTAGCTGGGAAAAAGGAAAGTCAGAACCCAAAATGTCCCAAAGCAGACAGTTAAGTGAACTCTATAAGATGCCATTGGATTATATTTTTTTACCAAAAAAATCAAATTAAAATTGATAAAATAGTGAAAATAATGTTGTACATTGACAACGGAATAGGAGGTAAAAAAAGATGGAGATAAGGGTACGCTTTTCTCTAAGTGAAAAACAATACATCTTATTTATAGAAAAAAGGATAACAGGGGACAGGATAAATCTTTATGAATGTAAAAAAGGCAGTAATTTTATTATTCCGGTTCCCATTAAGGTTTCAACCAGTACACTGGGGGAATCGGCAAGGTACTGGTTGAGAGAATTAAAGAGGTATTTGGTTAAAAAGAGAAACAAGAAGCGCGGTTAAACCGGAAGCAGTAACTCCGGAAATAGTTCCAGATGAAATATCGGATAGGAAAGATTTGACTTTTTCGGATTTCTTTTCCGGAGGAAGATGCGGATTTTTCATCTCGTAAAGAAAAGATTCGATTAACTGTTTACATTCATCAGGTAAATCAGAATTGGTAATGTCAACAGATAGGTTGCCGTAATTTCCGGTTATTGAATTGCTGGATCCATTAACATATATGTTATTGCTTCCGTGAATCAAGGGTAAAACATCAGGCTCTTTGAAACCATTTTCGGCAAATCTAATTCCAGCCACAGTAATTTGAAAATCCCAGAATCCCAGTGCGCGGGAAGTGTACCGGATGTATCCGCATTCTTCAAGATAGTTTAAAGAATTGCAGATGGAATGTTTCTCATGTGGCGTGACATCAACAAATGAAACGCGACAGTCACGAGCATCGGTGTCCAAATAGTGATTGTAGATATCTTTTAATAGTTCTAATGTTGCTGGCTGCATAGGGGTTTCCTTTCCTATATACTCGACTCTGGCGGGGGCCTGTACAGGAAGTATATCACACAAAGGAAGCAATTTCCAGATAAAAAGGAGATGGTGCAAAACAGCACAGCACATTGACAACGAAATAGGAGGTGAGGAAGATGATGACAACGCAAAACAGCATTCCAACTGCCTCAGTAGCTACAGGGCAACTGGAATGTCAGAACTGTGAGCTACTGAAAAAGGCAGAGAAAGAGAACCTGCAGTTGCAGCATGAATATGATACCGTTCTTAACATGATGGAATTTCTTTTTTCACTTACGGAACTGTGGGCAAAACATAATGGTTTTATTTCATCAGGATCCAGATCTAAAGAAGACGTCGAAAAGGAATTCGCTGATGGGAAGGACAAGGTCAGAACTCTTTTTAATAAACTCATAAAAACGGGAGAGCCTGCCTTTCTCGACCGGCTTTTCAGAGGTATGAATCTCCCGAAGGATTTCCAGCATTTCATTTAGTACATCTTGATCGCTGGCGGGTTTTGACTGGATCAGAGACTCTAGTTCAGATAAAGGAGAATTTTGGCTAAAAGTAAATTCATTACCGGATGTATTATTACCAATGACGGCATTTGTGATAGTTGCATTGCCAAAATCAAAGCTGGTGGATGTGCTTCTGGTAATCGAAACCCATTTTCGACAAAATATTCTCCCTTTTCCGTCAGTGTAAGGACGTAAGAATGCAAGATGGGATTAGTTTCACGTATGTATCCATTATCTTTAAGATACCGGACATCATTCCGGAGCGTTAAAGTGTCGCTGGATATGTCTTTTCCGTCAGAATTAATTTGTAAAGGGCGGCCTTCCCTCTGGTCACAGTCATAGATCAGTTGTAGAAGGTTCTTACGGGAGTCTCTCATATAATTTATTTCCTTTCTGCTTTATATTTGGATCTTGCGATGTTTGTAAGTACAGTATAAAGCGAAAAAAGTGGAAAGACAAGTGAATTGAAGAGAGTACAGCACATTGACAACGGAACATGGGGTGAGTGTGATGGAGATTAAAATACAGCAAATAGATTCCCGTGTGGCGGTAGAAGCAAACGGACAGCGTTTTCCAGATGTTTTTGATGGCTACTACTTAAAAAACTCCAATTCGGGAGAATCGGAGCTGTGGCTTTGCATTAAGGGCGTTACTAATGTATCTGAGCTGTCAGCCAGGATAATAAAGTAGAGGCAATCGCTCCGGTAATCCATGAATTACGTTCCATTGAATCTTTAAGCTTGGAGAATATGCCTTTTTGGGCAGGGATATCGCCATTTATTATCGCCTCAAGAAGAGAAACAACTTTTTCCAATGTCATTTAGTTAGATGCGTGAGCCGTTAAGTTAAGGAAAATCTGTCATGGCAGAATTTTGTATTTTTCAAATTCGGAAATATCCATTTACAGAAAAATTTCTTAAATTCACTATTTGGCGTGGTGCCCGTAGGGAGATTATTTCGTGAAAAGGGGGGGATTTTGTCTTGGAAATTGGCTGTTTTGAAAGAAGAATAGGACTACCCCGATTTCATGTGAAATCGGGGCAACCATTCAAGCGTGCTGTTTTTGCTGGTAGAGGGCGGTTAAGGAATCTTGAAGCACCTGAGAAAAGTTAATATGGTTATTTTCGGCAAACGTATTGAGCCATGCGGGAATGGTAAGGTTTTTTCGTACAGCCTTTTCGCCATACTTTTCAGCATAGGCATCCATATCCAGAACCAACATGCTTACGAAACCGCCGGCTTCCGGGATAATGCTTTCCAATGGGCTTGCTTCGGGCGCGGGTTTTCCGTCCTCCAGTTCGTCAAGAACCCAGCCGGATGCGGCATCAGTACCCATAAGGATAGCTTCGGCCAAGGTGTCGCCGCCACTTACGCATCCGGGGAGATCAGGAACTACTACAGCGTAAGCCCCTTTTCTTTCTTCATCAGGATAAAAACAAGCTGGATAAGTGAGTTTCATAAAGCGTCTCCTTTACTGTAGGCAGTACCGGGCTTTACAGCCCGGCCTGTTTGAAAATTTGTTTGGCTATTTGTGGAGCGATGTCTCCGGGGTGGTTGGGGATTGTGACCTTGCCTGGTTTTGTTGGGTGAATGTAAGAGTAGTGTGACCCTTTTGCTTTCTTGAATTGCCATCCATCCGCCAATATTATTTTTTCTATTTCCCGGAATCTCATATTGTAACCTCCTTACAATTATATTATACGCATAATGCGCATAAAAGTCAAGAGGAAATTTAAAGAAAAATGCAGGTACATTTCATGAACACAGACAGAGAGTATATTAGGAATTGCAACAGAAATTTTAGAGAGGGAAAAGCCTTAACTTAACGGAGGGAAGGCTTAAGTAAATGACATTGCATTGCTACCCCGATTTTGTGTGAAGATCGGGGTAGCTGATAGGTGTTAAGCCTGTATTTTGGAGAGAAGTGCCTCTTGTAATGCCTGGGAAAAGTTGATTCCCATAGAAATGGCACGGTCATTCAGCCATGACGGTATGGTCAAAGTCTTTTTTACTGCTTTCGTGTCCTTATACTGGTTAATGTCACATGATACAAGGGAGGAAAAACCATCAGCCGCATGGATGGCGGAAATATCGGAGGGAGAAGCGATGGTGTCTCCATGTTCTAACAAGGACAAAAGATATCCGGTAAGTGCTTCTTGTGCCATTTCCATAGCTTCAGGAATGGTGGAACCGTAGGTATTACAGCCTTTCAGATCGGGAAATTCCACCCAGTAGGATTCATCTTCTTTGTGGAAGATAGCGGGATATACAAATAACATAAAAAAAACCTCCTTTTTACTTTTTTGAAAGGCGGAGCTATTTCAGCCCCGCATCTTTCAAAATTTGATGTAGCAGACCGGTAGGAACATCTTTTCCATGCACGGGAACTGAAACGGTCATACCCTCTTTTCTGAAAATATGGTGGCTTCCGTTGATTCTGTCAAGTTGCCAGCCATTTTTCTTTAAGAGTTTAATAAGATCCCTGTCTTTCATGTTCCACCTCCTTACAAAAACAGTGTAACACGTATAACACGTACCGTCAAGAGGAGATTCAAAAAAATAGAAAAAGATACAGGTACGGTGATGTACCTGCATCATTTTTCTGAATTATGTGGGGCGGGCTGGAGTGACTTTTCTAACTCATCTAAAGAGTTGATAAAAGCTAAAACAGCTTTGACTTGTTCATCATTCATTTTTTCTAGTTGGGCAAGCACCTTTTGATGAATTTCAGACAACGATTTATCTTTGCTGACTTGCTTTAACTTAGGTTCAGTTCCATTAAGAACCCATTCAGCATTATATCCATATTTTTCTTCGATTAAAACTGCAAGAGAGGAGGCAATGGCATGATGACACTCGACAAAGAAACGGCAATCAGAAAGATTGCAGAAATGTCTATCGAGAGAGTATCAAAAGCGTTGATTTTTATGGCTGGCATGGAAGCGGAACATATTATTGATGAAAAGAGTGGAACGGAAAAACGGCGCAGTCTGTCAAGCTGTAGGAGCGTAACATGAACGAAAACCCGATTTTAGAGCAGTTGAAGCGTGAAGCCCTTTATGCACAGCGTTCCTTTTCCACGGAGCTATTGTATCAGACCTATGGAAAAGCGCAGATGGCAAGACAGCTTAAAGTTTTGACGCAATCAGAGTTCATGGAGATTAACCACATGACGGTATATTTCATGAACACAGACAGAGAGTATATTAGGAATTGCAACAGAAATTTTAGAGAGGGGAAAAACATTAACTTAACGGAGGGAAGGCTTAAGTAAATGACATTGCATGAGACATCATAGTATTTTTATCTTTTCTTTCGTACTTGGCCCTGGCGGGAGCCTGTGCAGGAAGTATATCACGGAAAGATATTACCAGATGCGAGACGATATAGGAACACGATGCGTGACAACAGAACAGGAGGTGAAGAAAGATAGAGATAAGGGTTCGCTTTTCTCTGAGTGGAAAACAATACATCCTGTTTATAGACAGAAGGATGACAGGAGACAGGATAAATCTTTATGAATGTAAAAAAGGCAGTAATTTTATAATCCCGGTTCCCATTAAGGTTTCAACCAGCACACCGGGAGAAACGGCTGGGTACTGGTTAAGAGAATTAAAGAGGTATTTGGTTAGATAGAGAGGACGGTGAAGAAGAGGGTGAGCGGAGTGGGAGACGCAATGCTTCAGTTTGTTCAGGCGGTTTGTTTAATTCTGATTTTGAAGGAATTGAAGAAGGAAACAGGAGGGGCTAAGGGAAAAGGTTGACGAGTATTCCAAAAGGAATCAGGAGGTGAAAACAATACGTAGGAACATGAAAGAGGCCCGCCGGAGGGCGGGCATGGAATGTTAAGGTTGGACTTTTGCAATAAGGGCTTCCTGCAACACTTGAGAAAAGTTTAAGCCTGCAGCCGTGGCAGCTTCATTCAGCCATTCAGGAATGCTTAAGGTTTTCTTAACCGCTCTGGAATTTGTGCGTTTTTTGTAGGTAAGCATATCAAATTCGATTACAGCAAGGAAGGAGTCCTGTTCCAGAGTAATTGTAGTTGGATCGGATGATGCCGGAAGTGGCTGGTGATCCTTTTCCCTGTCGGACAAAGCAAGGCCAAGCGCATCAACCGCCATTTCATAAGCCTGTGTCATATCGTCGCCCTGTGTAAGGCATTCGGGGATATCCGGAAAGGAGATCCAGAATCCTCCTTCTTCTGCTTTGTGAAAAAGTGCAGGATAAAATAATTTGCTCATATAACGCCTCCATTTTGAGGTGACGGAGCTATTTAAGCCCCGCCTGTTTTAAAATTGCCTGCTCAAGACCTTTTTTCAGGCTTGCGCTGTGATAAGGAACTACGGTCTGGTGCCCGGTTATATCATTTCGCATCTTAACGTGAGAACCGTTTTGACCGACTACCTTGAAACCATTTTTCTTAAGATGATTAATCATCTCTCGAGGTGTCATTGGCATTTTAATATCTCCTTTCCTTATCATGACTATATTATAACACGTAATAATACGTATGTCAACAAAAATACGTATTATTACGTAAAAACATACAGGAAGGAAGGTGAAAACAATACGTAAGAACCTGAAAGAGGCCCACCGACGGGCGGGCATGACGCAGAAAGATGTGGCAGAGCACCTTGGGATTGGAGAAAGGCGTTACCAAGATATTGAGTATGGCAAAACATTAGGAAGTATCAAACATTGGGATACTCTGGAAGATTTGTTTCAGATTCCGCAGCACCAACTTCGGATAGATACTCCTCCCGACAAATAAGAAAGTCAACAGTGACATTAAAAATTTTTGATAAAAGGATGAGCCTTTCGATATTTGGCTCTAATAATCCTTGCTCGTATTGTTGGAAGGTACGTACGGAAACCCCTATTTTTTGGGCTATATCCTTTTGCATGATGGGTGATTGTTTCCGTAATTCACGTAGTCTTTCATGAAACCGCAAAAAATGCCTCCTTAAAAACATTGACACGCTGAAATAAAGCGTGTTAAAAACAGAAAGGTATGATAACACTTTATTTTACCACAAATCAGAGGAGGAAACCACATGAAGATTGAAATCACAGGAAGCCGCTGTATCACATGCCAGAAATACACACAGTATTATCAGAATCACTATGAGAGAGGCTTTGAGGCGATAGATCATGGCTATTGCTGGAAGTGGTACAGAACCGTAAGGCCCGGCGATCGGTGCAGGGCTTACGCGGAGGGGTCAAATGTTTCTGTTAGCGAAAAGGTAGGGCAGGAGCTTGTAAAGCAAATAGTGCAGATAAAGGGAGAAGAGGGAAATCATGGCAATCAGAGGATGTAAGAGCATCGCGGAGTTCGCTTTCCGCAGATGGATGGCAGAGAATGGCTTTGTAAGCGGGTACTTTACTCTGGACGTAGTTGGCAACGAGGGCATCATTGAGGACAGAACCGGCGCAACGCTGCGCCTCAGCTATGACAGCGCAGAAAGATGCGTGCAGGCAGAAGCTGAATAAAGACAGGAGGAGCACAATGGGGGCAAGAACAAAGGCAAAGCCTCCCAGAGAGGTAATTGAGTTTAAGATTAAGCTGTACGGGCTTCTGGAGTATAAACGCTGGTCGGACAGCGACCTTGCAAAATGTCTTGGAATCTCGGCGGCGACCGTCAGTAACATGCGTTCTGACCCGCTTACCACAAGCGGAGCCAATATTTTGAAGGTACAGACGCTTTACGAGGAAGCGAAGGCGAACTATTAAAGGGAGGTGCATCCAGATGCAGAAAAGCGGGCTTAAGTATATCCCGATCGGGCGTGTGAAGAGACGGCAGACATCTTTTGGCCGGACCGTGCACGAGGCGGCCAGACTGGCGGCAGAGGTGTTTGGTATCCTGTTGTTCGGATGGCTTTTGGGAGTTGGTTTCGGACTGGGCCTGATGATGCTTGGCGGAGGAGTCCTGTGATGGAAAAGAAAGGAAACCCCTGCCAGATGGGACTATTGAGGGGTTTCTAAATAAAAGAAGTATAATTAGGATACCCCTATTATGGGTGAGGCCAGAGAGAATGTCAAGAGGATTTACAGAGAAATGTGCCAGATGCTGCGGGTGGGTGTCAGCGAACGAGTAGTAAAAAAAATAAATAAACGAGGAGGAAATGTATGATTACAGTACAGTTTAAGGATTTTGAAGAGATGAGGACCTTTGCGAAGGAACTCCTGGGAATCAATGCAGGGAGAGCAGAGGAAATTGGGGCGCCAGAAGGGCAGACGGATCAGACGCCTATGCAGATGCAGCCGGCAGTTCCGGCCGTTACAGAGCCGGCAGCGCCGGTACAGCTTAAGGCTCCCATGCAGCAGCCGAGTCAGCAGTTGCAGCCGGGCCAGGCGCCTCAGGTATCCCGGCAGAGCCCGATAACCCAGGTGCCCCAGCCGGGCCAGACGCCTCAGCCCATACAGCCTTCTCAGGGACAGGCCGTACAGCCGCTGCAGGCATCGGTGCCAACCACTACGACAGGCTATACGCTGGATGACCTTGCGCGGGCAGCGATGACTTTAATGGATGCAGGCCGGCAGCAGGAGCTTCTGGGGCTTCTTTCACAGTTCGGCGTGGACTCGCTCCCGGCGCTTCCGCAAACGCAGTACGGAGCCTTTGCCACAACACTGCGGGGAATGAGGGCTCAGATTTGATGGGACATGAGGGACGGGCACACGCATTGCTCAGCGCGTCCGGGGCGCACCGCTGGCTTTCCTGTACGCCGAGTGCGCTTCTGGAAGCACAGTTTCCGGATACCGCTTCGGAGGCGGCAAGGGAAGGGACATTAGCCCATGAGCTGGCGGAGTTGAAGCTTAGGAATTACTTTTTTACCATTGATTTTGGAAAGCAGAAGTTTACCCGTGCAGTAAATAAGTTAAAAAAGGAAGCTCTGTGGCAGGATGAGATGATGGATTATACAGAGGAGTATCTCGATTATGTAAAAACAGCGGCACTGGGGTTTGAAAGCCTCCCTTATGCAGCTGTTGAGAAACGGGTGGATTTTGGGTCTTATGTTCCGGATGGTTTTGGAACCGCAGACTGTATTTTGATCGGCAGCGGGATTCTTAAAGTGATTGACTTTAAATATGGAAAGAGTCCGGAGGGACGTGTAGAGGCAGAAGGGAACCCACAGATGGCATTGTATGCCCTGGGAGCCTATGAGGCCTATAAGCTGCTGTATCCGATTCAGACGATCCGGATGGCGATTGTGCAGCCAAGGCTTAAGGACGGGATTTCCGAATGGGAGTGTTCCCTGACAGAGCTGCTTACGTTCGGGCGGTATGTGAAGGAAAGGGCAGAGCTTGCCATAAAGGGGGAAGGGGAATTCCGGCCTGGGGATAAAACCTGCCGTTACTGCCGTGCCCGCGGACAGTGCCGGGCAAGGGCCGATGAGAATATAAAGCTTGCCTTTGATACGGAAAGGAAGCCGCCGCTTATCACCAATGAGGAGATGGGGGAGTACTTAAGGCAGGGAAAGGATGTCGCCAGATGGCTTTCTGATCTGGAAGAATTAGCCTTGAAGGAATGCCTGGCCGGACATACAGTTCCTGGCTTTAAGGCTGTAGAGGGGCGCAGCGTTCGGGGCTGGACGGATATGGAGAAGGCGTTTGCCCTTTTAACTGAGAAGGGGATCCCGGAGGCGGTTCTTTATGAGAGGAAGCCACTGAGCCTTGCCCAGGTAGAAAAGGCGGTCGGGAAGAAGGAGTTCGAGTCGTTTGTCGGGGGCATGGTGATACGTATGCCCGGGAAGCCGACGTTAGTGGAGGAGTCCGATAAGAGGCCTGCAGTTACAAATTAGGTGAGCGCAGAAGATGCATTTAAAGAGGAGGCAGTGTAATGGATCAGACGACGAATGTTACAACGGGTGAGGTGAGGTTTTCCTATACAGACGGCATGACGGCCTCACAGGTAGCGGAGGCCATAGCCACGGCTATCGCGGGAGTGGACCATCTGGACAGGGTGACAGCGGACAGCCTGGATGCGATCGATGTATCGGCAGCAGGAGCGGACAAACATATCTATATGGTGCCGAAAGTGTCCGGGGACAGTGCGGACGGCAACAGTTACGACGAGTACATGGTGATCGGCGGGAAGCTTGAGCGCATGGGCGACTGGAAGGTCGATCTGTCAGATTACGCCAAAACAGCCGCCGTTACGCAGATGATCGCAGATGCCATCCGGGATTCCGGCCATATCGGACTTACGAGCCTGTCAGCCACGACAACCGGTACGGGCAATGTCGTGACCGGGGTGGGATATGATGATAAGACCGGTGAATTTACCGCCACAAAGGGCCTGACAGCGCTTACAGAGGCCGATTTTGAGGCGTACACAGATGAGGAGATCAGGGCGCTGTTTGCGGATTAAGGGGACGGAGGTGCGATATGAAACATCTGACTCCGGAGAATGTCCGGCAGGCCGCCGGATGCATGGATGCAAAGCAGGCCGCATTTCAGGAGGCTGTATTTGGTACATTTAAAGAAGTGTATGAAAACATGGAAGCCATCGACCAGAAAATCGGCGGCTTTACGTATCTTCCGGAGGAGAAAACGTTGGTGTTTCCCTCCTCCGGGGGAACCAATAAGGAGGGATAGGTGATATGGCAGAAGTTAGCAGACTATGTTTTCCGGAGATGGATACGGAGCTTGAAATATGTGATGAAAAAGCGAGGCAGGAGATCGGAAGGCAGGCGGGGACGGCCGTGGTAGCGCTCCCTGCATCCGGCTGGTCACAGTCGACGCCGTATGCGCAGAGGGTGGCAGTCCCCGGAGTGAAAGCAGGAGATGACGTAGAGTTAAAGATTTACGCACCGAAAAGCCTGAGCGCGCAGGAAGTAAAGCTCCGCCAGAAACAGACGGCGATGATTACCGACGGAATGACAGAAGACGGCTATGTGACGTTCTACTGCGGGGCAAAAAAGCCGGCTTCTGATTTTTCTGTTCTTCTAAAGGGGGTGAAAGCGGATGGGTAAACTGTTAATATCAGCGGGAACCAGCGGGATAACATCTGACGAGGTTACGGCGTCAAAAGCAGATGTACTGGCCGGGAAAACGGCCCTGACGTCCGATTCAAACGACGAGGCTGTGGCAGGGACGCTGCCGGATAAGACCGGGACGATACAGGAAGGGGCGGCGGCTCTGGACAGCACAAACGCCCGTGTGACATTTGCCATACCCGCCACGGGGAAATATACAGGTACGTCAAAGCTTTTCGCAACCTATGCAAGGATCGCCTCCCTGATCGGCCTGACCGCAGCTAAGATTATGAAGGGGAATACGATCCTTAACATAGCTGGTACAGCGACATCCGACGCAAATGCAGTGGCTGCTAATATTCTAAAAGGAAATACAGCCTATGTGAACGGAGGTAAAGTAACTGGAACAATGAAGCATATTACAAACGATTCAGGAATAAGGCTTTCAGCATCGAATAGTACAGTAGTTGTGCCTGCTGATTCACGATATATTGATAATAATACAGATGGAGTAAGACGGGTATGTATTCGATATAATAAAGAAAATGGATATATTTATAGTAATACTTTGTTTGGATTACCAGCGCAAACAAAAACAGTGACTCCATCAACATCTGTTCAGAATATATATTCAGATGCAAACAAACTATTGGAGAAGGTTACAGTAAATGCTATACCATCTAACTATAAAAAAATAGAATTTCCAAATGAAATAGTATCTACTTCTAGTTATTCTACTGGTGATGGTGCATTGTCAAATAAGTTAAATAATCCAACCTATATTAATATAGACAGTAATAAATGCAATCCAAATGTATCAAATATTAAGTATTTATTTCAAACATATGTAAGACCAAGTATGTGGAGTTCTGAAGAGTTTGGTATTATATTTGATAGTACCCAGGTTATTGAAGTTTATACATCATATAATATTTACAATAATAATTCAGATTGTGTTTGCATAAGATTAATAAAAAATTCTGATAAATATATGTTTGAATTCTGCCCTGTTAAAATATATTCAGGAGCAACTACTAATAATAAAAATATTGAAATACGTCTAATATGTAAAATTTGGTTATAATCATGGGTTATATAATCGTGTTATCACATTAGTTTCATGAACCGGGACGCCTGTAGAAAGGTGTCCTTTTTGTTTGCGGAAAGGGGACAGATAAGATGGATGGCGTAATCACAAGAGCAGAGCATGAGGAGTTCTGCCGGCGGATGGAAGCAGAGAACCAGAGGCTTGAGGATGAAAACAACCGGCAGAACCACCGCATTGAGGCCGTGGAAAAGACGACACAGTTAATCGCTTCCCTTGCAGCGTCAGTTGAAAAGCTGGCCGCCAATATGGAAAACATGGCAAAGGAGCAGGAGAGGCAGGGAAAACGCCTGGAAACACTGGAAAGTCGTGACGGTGAGATGTGGCGGAAGGCGGCGGGCTATGTCATTACCACCGTGATCGGTATTGCTGTCGGATTCGTTTTTAAGCAGATCGGCATATAAGAAAAGGGAAAGGAGTTGGAACAGAATGAAGAACATTGACTGGGTAAGGAAACTTACGAGCCGCAAGCTCTGGACGGCGGCGGCATCGTTTGTGTCCATGATGATTGTAGCTACAGGAGGCTCAGAGAGCTCCGCGACGCAGGTTACGGCACTAATTATGGCCGGGGCGTCTGTAATCGCCTACATCATCGGAGAGGGGCTCACAGATATGGCGAATACGGGTACGGAGGCATCAGCAGCGGAAGATAAATCCGCCTGATTTTTGTAAAAAAAGTGCCGCCTGTATGGTTACAGACGGCATAAGGTGCTGTTATTGTTCTGATGGAAGGTCTCTGCACAGTTCATCAAGGGAGACCTGTAAAGCATCGGCCAGTTTTATGGCAGTATCTACCTTGCACCGGTTGAAGCGTTCAATATCCTCTATGGTGCGCTGTGAAATGCCAGAACGTTCAGACAGAGCCCGGAGGCTTAAGGATTTTTGATTGCGGATTTCTTTTAAACGCATGCAGAGTCCTCCTTAGAAAAATAACTGTATCAGGCCAATTACAATAATCACAAGCCAGATGATAGAGGCAATAAGGCTTACCAGAGCTTTTGCTGTGTTTTTCATCTTGCAAGGAAAATGGAGATATGTTATAGTTTGTGTGGGGAGGTTTCCCTCCCCGGTGACTTATCGGAGGCTCTCAATTATCATTTTGATAACGGCTAAGAGAGTTCCGATTTCTAAAGTGAGCTGAATGAGTGCTGATACCACTTCTTTCAGCTCCTTTATTTTTTTCTCCATTTCCTTTCTCACCCCCTTTCTATGAACACATTATACCACGTTATAACGTGGAATTCAAGTAGATAATGGAAATTTTATCAAAAATCTGAAAAAAAGTGCTTCATGATGCTCCTGTTTGGAAAAGGAGCTTTTTTTATTGGGGGGAATAATGGGAACCTTACAGAATCTGATAGACAGCGCAGGCTACGGCTCTAATTATGGCCGGGGCGTGTCATCGGTGAGGAGGGGCTCACAGACGCAGTACAGGCTGGTACAGGCGAGAAAATGTCTGAAGCAGAGTAAGGAGCATATTGTCTGACAGGAAAAATGTGATATAGTGGCTTTGTTGTCCAGCCGAAACCCGGCAATGGGAGGAGGTGATAGTTATCGACATACTGCTTACTTTTATTATGACTGTCGCGGCAGGTGTGGTTTGCCACCTTATCTGCAAATGGCTGGACAGTCATAGCAAGGACAACAAATAGCCTGGTGGGTGCTTTGCCACCGTAAAAAGAAAAGAAGAAACCCCGAACTGTGCTGGAACACAGTCCGGGGTTTCGTTCTTTTAGTTACCGAAACCTGCTTACTTTTTGCCTACTGGCATTATAGCATATGCGGATTCTAAATGCAATATGCGAAAAATATTTCATTAACCGGGACGCCTGCAATGGCGTTCTTTTTGTTTGCAGAAAGCGAGGGTGATTATGGGTACGCTGAAGGAACTGATTAACAGAGGCCTGAAAGAAGAAGGCTATATCGAGAAAGCTTCCGATACCGATCTGGATTCCAGGACCGCTAATAGAGGCAGTGGAAATTATACAAAATATGCTCGTGATATCAATGCCTGCGGCCTGATGGGATGCCTGGGGCAGCCCTGGTGCTGTACCTTCCAGTTCTGGCTCGAAGTGCAGAAATTTGGCCTTGAGGAGGCCCTGAAGCACTGGAATATGACCCGCAGTGCATACGTCGGATATAACTGCTTTGCCACATACAACGCTTTTAAAAGGTCCGGAAAAGTCGGTATGACGCCAGAGCTGGGTGCTGTGGTGATTTTTGATTTTTCCCATGCCGGGCGGGTGGTACGGATTTATTCCCGGAACGGGCAGAAATGGTGGGACTGCCTGGAGGGCAATACCTCCTCAAACCTTTCTGACCGTAATGGTGGACAGGTCAAGGTAAAAGCCAGGCCGTGGAATGATCCATCGGTCAAAGGGTTCTGCTATATTGATTACGCGATGGAGGAACCTGGCTGGGTACACGACGGCAAAGGCTGGTGGTATCGCAATTCAGACGGGAGTTACCCGCAATCCCAGTGGCAGATCATCAACCATCACTGGTATTATTTCGGGGCTGATGGTTATATGCTGACCGGCTGGCAGCAGGTCGGTGGCGCATGGTATTACCTTGAAGAATCCGGAGAGTATGAGGGGGCCTGCTGGCATGAGAAGCCGGGAGGGAAAGGCATGCTTGAAAGATGGGATGTATAGAAAAGGGGCAGGTGGTAGGCGTTATCCTGCCGTCTGCCTCTTTTTTATATCGTTCTCACTTTCTCCCTGTATTACCCAGCAGGGACGGGGTGAAATCAATCAAAAAATCCTTTCTTTTGCAAAATAGCTTTTACAGCAGAAAAATATTTCTGCACTTGCTCATGATTCCAGTCTGGATGTTTTTCCTGTATCTGCTCTATAGTTTCGCATTTCCAAACAATATACTCTGATTTACTCATATCTTCCCTTCTTTCTCCCGGCGCAATCCCGGCGGGTGGGTAGTGTGGTTAATTATAGAAGATTGATTGTTACCCATCTTTTGGCACTTGATAAGGACTGGCAGTTTTTCAAAACAGTGTGTCCGTCATTGTCAATAACATCAAATGTAAAATCAGCCATAGCGTCTATCCAATAAAATATATTTTCAGCTATTTTCAAAGACCATTCTGTTGGTGTTCCATCGTCTAAATCGCAGTCATGCACAATATTCCATGTATTCTTCATATCCCATATCCTCCGTTCCTTTGATAAGTCTAGTATAAACCAATATTAGTTTAATGTCAAGAATTTTTTAAACTTTTTTTGGATTATTTTTCTTGACTTTTTCTCAGTATCAAATTAAAATAGAGTAAAGGAGGTTTGTGTATGCTGGCATATAAGATAGATGTTATAGAAACACTGAAAGAATCCGGGTATAATAGCACTAGGATATTAAGGGAAAACGTGCTTAGTCAGTCTGCTATGCAGAAATTAAGGAAAGGGGAAATGGTAGGTATAAAAACATTAGAGCAGCTTTGTGAATTATTAGATATGCAGCCGGGAAACATAATAAAATACGTAGAAAATAAACCATAAAAAGTTTGATTAGAGTATTGATAATAAACCAAATATAGTTTACAATAGTATTATCAGATGAGGCAAGTAAATCTGATGAACCGAAAGGAGAATAGGAAGATGGAGGTTTTAGAACAAATGAATGAGCAGGAAATGAAGCGAGTGGCTATTGAGAAATATGTAAATATCCAGCGAATCAAAAAGCATGGACAGGAAGAAGTGGAGTATCAGGAGAAGATAGCGAGGGCAGAATTGCAAATGCTTGGAATCTCCACAGAGGATTTAGAAATCAGTAAACAGCAGTAAGACAGAGAGCGGAACTTGCCACCGCTCTTTTCTTTGTGAAATCCCCACGCACGACAGGGATCGGCAATGCTGCCGCTCTCTGTAATGTGCCTGTTCAGTTCTCCGGGATGGCGAATTCCTGATACCAGGAAATACTTTGCGGCAGCGGAAAGCTTTTGCTGGACGTTTTCCACTGTCTTATGTATCGTATACGGCATGGGAACAAGTATCACACGAAATATCACACGATTTTCAGAAATCCCATAAAACAAAGGAAAAAACGGAGATTTCAGGGGGTTCGAATCCCCGATGTCTCATGTGAAGAAAACCTTGCAAATTGTGGAAGAATCCATTATTTGCAAGGTTTTTTTGGTGTTCAGCATATGTAGGAATTCATACTTGATAGCGACATATGTATCTCTGATAAAGATCGTCACTGGGAGAAAAAACTTTTCTTTTACTGAAAATTATATATTTTCTACTTTGGCAACCCTGAACTTAGATTGCCTGCAGCGATGGACTTTCAAAGTAAATGGTCTGAGCAAAATGAAACAGGAGGTATCCCTGTACTTTGGAGAAAGCAGATGGAAGTTTGATTACAAGAAAATGGAAAGGAGTAAGTGACATGAGAAATTTTTTTATGACATTAAGGATGCCGGACGCGGCAGAATTGAGTTTGTCTGCAGTATTTACTGCAATTGCTGCTATGTTCGGAAAAATACCGGTTATTTTGCTTTTGTTTATGGCAGCGGTGCTAACGGACTATGTGACAGGCTGGGCTAAGGCAAAATACTTCCTTAAGGACTGGAATTCCAAAACAGGATTACAGGGAATTATTAAAAAGCTGATGTATTTTGTCATGATCGGTACAGCATTCCTGATCGGTTGGGGAATTACGGAAATTGGAAAGGATGCTGGTCTCAATCTTGGATTCGTGATTCTGATTAGATAGTACGTTACAGCGGTCATGCTGGTAAATGAGCTTACAAGCATATTGGAGAACCTCTATGTTATTATGCCAGAGATGGTGCCGGTCTGGCTGATTAAGACCCTTAAGATTGCAGATGACACAATTGACCATAAGATTAATGATCTGGTATGTAAAAATCAAAACTGTGATATCTGTGAACTCAGGGAACGCTGTAATTTGAAAAAAATCTGATACGGATGGGGAAAAATGTCGAAAGATAGGAAAAGACATGATACAATTGTTCTCCTACCGCCCCAATACCAGTGGGGCAAGGGGCTCTATGGATCGCCTATTTTATTTACGGTGGCTGTCGCGGCTGGTGCCGTCTGGCACTACATCAAATCAAGTGGCTGGATGGCATTAATCGTCGATAACTGGCCCGGACAACTGGCCTTTCCGGGTAAAAAATGGAGAGCTCCAGATTGTACTGGCATACTTTCAGGAATTCAATTTAGTACCATAAAAGTGTAATTGTTAGAGATTGATTTTCCCTGACAATTGCATTTATTTTTGTCAATATGGACGACATACTTCGTACGACAAACACATGAATAGATAAACCGTGAATAATGTGTTACCAAGACATGAAATTTGATCAAATTTTTACTACAACCTCGGAAACACCATGTATAACCATTCAAAATTTTATGTTTTTCTACATATCTCTTCGTTTTGTTAATGGAATGTTCATTCATGTGTTTGTCGTGCATATTTCGTTAGTCGTTTAATATGACAGCATATATAGATTCCAAATACAATATATGAAAAAGGAACAGAGGCGCCTATGAAAGGGCGTCTTTTTTGTTTGTAGAAAGTGAGGGAGGTTATGTGCACATTAAAGGGACGGATTAACAGAGGACGAAAAGAAGAGGGTTACATCGAAAAAGCTACCAACGCTGATCTGGATTCCAAGACCGACAATAAGGGCAGCGGGAACTACACAAAATACGCCCGCGATATTAGTGCCTGCGGTCTGATGGGATATCAGGGCCAGCCTTGGTGTTGTACGTTTCAGTTCTGGCTCGAGGTACAGGAGTTCGGCCTTGAGGAAGCGCTGAAACATTGGAATATGACCCGCAGTACATACGTCGGATATAACTGCTTTGCCACATATAACACATTTAAAAAGGCTGGTAAGATCGGTATGTCTCCTCAGCTTGGGGCTATTGTGATCTTTGATTTTTCTCATGCCGGTCGGGTGGTACGGATTTATTCCCAAAACGGACAAAAATGGTGGGATTGCTTAGAGGGCAATACATCATCAAACCTTTCCGACCGCAACGGCGGACAGGTTAAAATAAAAGCCAGGCCGTGGAATGATTCATCTATTAAAGGATTTTGCTATATTAACTATGCGGCGGAGCAGCCTGGCTGGGTACATGACGACAGAGGCTGGTGGTATGTTAAATGTTATTTGTAATGCATTTTCGTATGATATATGATACGAATACACACGATTTTCGGAAATTTCACAAAATTAAGGAAAAATAATCATTCCAGGGAGCCCGGCCTCCAGTGTTCCATTATAAAGAAAGGGATTGTTGCAAAATTATGGCCTTATACAATATTTAGTATAGAAATTTGAGAATATCATACCAGATATTGTATGATTTCCAAATTAATGCAACATCCCTTTTTGATAAAATGCTTAATAGGCCCTCTATATTCGAAAAATTAATTAGCAGATCATCGTAGTAGAATGAAAGGAATACCGGATATTTATCATTGCCTCATACCGAGCTGGCGTGAAATGCAGATTAACTGGTTTTTGTTGGAATAAAGCGTGCAATTCTTCCGGCAAATTCAGCCAGATTCTGGGTCTGGAGAATTATTTTTCCCGGCCCGGTCAGCTTTGTTAAGAACAGGCCTTCCCCGCCAAAAATGATATTGCTGAAACCCTTTACCATTTCTATCTCATAATTAACACTTTTCTCAAAAGCAACGACATTACCGGTATCTACCTTGAGCACTTCACCAGGAGCCAGCTGTTTTTCTATCATATCCCCGTCAATTTCCAGAAAGGCCATGCCCTGTCCGCTTATGCCCTGGAGGATAAATCCCTCTCCGCCAAACAGGCCAGATGAAATTTTTTTACTGAAGGTAATATTTAAATTTACGCTTTCCTGCGCACAGAGGAACGCTCCCTTTTGGCAGATCAGTCCTCCATTCAGTCCGGCATTGATTGGAAGAATCTGACCTGCTACAGTCGAGGCGAAGGCAATTTCTGTATCCGGCCGGTCTGCTGTGTAGGTGGCCATAAAAAGTGATTCTCCAGCGAACATGCGCCCAATGCCTTTCATTAGGCCGCCTCGTGTATTGGTGGACATGTGGATTCCCTCGGACATCCAGGTCATACCGCCGGATTGGGTGAAAATGCTTTCTCCGGCTGAGTCAAATTTTATTTCTACGGCTGGCATGGTATTACCAATGATTCGATATTTCATTTTGAATTCCTCCCTTAATTTGATAGATATTTTTCACTTGTTATAGAACTTTTAGTTCCATAATTTCGCAAAAATAAACGATAGCAATCGGCATACAGCACATATTATGTCTCCCTGAATATACGTCTGTAAGCAAGATAACCTTCCCGCGTCCACAGGTGATCGCGTCACCATGAATGAAAGTTGTCCAGGCGCATTGAGCATTCCTGAACTTAGATCGCCTGCAGCGATGGGACTTTCACAGTACAGAGCACAACGTACAATGAAAGGCAAGACATAACCTTATACCCCGGATATGCAGCCCTCCCATCATTATATCACAACCTGCCCGGACCGGCTATGAATATAAAGAGTCTAGTTTATTTCAAATTCGTTACGCTTTTATTAATTATTCTGCGTTCCCTTGTACAGGGAATCAGCAGATGATAAAATAAAGAAAAATCACTATGAAAGTCCATCGCCGCAGGCGATCTAAGTTCAGGAATGCCCAATGCGCCTGGACAACTTTCATTCATGGTGACGCGATCACCTGTGGGCGCATAAAGGTTTACTATGAAAGGGTCTGCAGAGCAAAATAGCAGCAGAGTCTGCCAGCAGAGGCAGTGGGGCTTTTGGCCCCTGCCAGCAGGACGCGTCAGCTATATCAGGAGGAAGTTATGTTAAGATTGATGATAATTTTATTAATTTGTACAGTGATTGGCGGCTGTTCAGGAAAGGAAAGAGGAGAGATGATGGTAGTTCCCTCTTCCGGGGAAAGGGAAGTTGATACTGAATCCGGTAGCCCGGAATCCGAAGATTCAGAATCCGGAGGGGCAGGCAGTGAAGCAGAGACAAAAGCGGAGAGTACAAAGGCATCCATGTCAAAAGAAGAACAGATGGAGGCAGTCCGGTTTCTGGAGCAGTTTGAATCAGAACTTACTTTCACGGATATGGAGCCAGCTCAGGCTTCATTTTACGGGGAAGCTTTGGATGAGGGCTATGATTTTATCGGCCGTATGACGGATGAAGGGTATGGATATGTTCTCGGTTTTAAGAGGGAGGGAAGCGATCTGCTGGCCGGGCTTTCTGTCTATGGAAAGGACGACTATGTTGAGGCCGGACAGTGGAATGAAGAGGAGGACGAAGAGGAAGTTATCTATACGTTTCTGGAAATCAGCGATTTGTATCAGGGTGAAGGAAATGAGGTCATCTATATACAGCCGTCAGATTATACTATGCCGGAGGAGCTGCAAAATGTATTTTTATACCGTTACTGCGACGGGCAAGACGGAATCCGCTATCTTGAGGATGTGATGGAGCGGGGAGTCCGTTTTACACCGCCGTCCTCAGGCGCATATCTCAGTGTTGACCGTTTCGAGAATGGAAGACAGCGCTGGGAATATATCCCTCTGACAGAAAAGGAAGAAATGGATCTTCTTGCTTCGAGTTCCCTGATAGCTCCGGAGTTATACGGCAAATTCGGCCTGCAGTTTTTCCTGAGCCAGGAAAGCTATGAGGAAATGGGACGCGGGGAAGGGATGATCTCCTCTGCCGCGCTGGACATTGCAAAGGAGCGCTGCCGTTTTCAGGTGTGGGAGCCACAGGAGATCCATGATATCGTCAAAGCGGAGTTGTGTTTTATCCATTATGAGGAAAATATGGAGGAAAGCGCAGACGCCGGTGAATCGGGAACCACAGACAGAAAGCAGATAAAGGAGACAGAGGTGCTGACGGATCCTGACAGGCTTGCGCGCCTTGTAGAACTTTTATCATCATCTGTCCCTTCGGATGAGGGAAAATGTCCTTACAGCGGGGTCCTCACTCTGACGCGGGAGGATGGGGAAGAGATCGTTGTCCATCTGGCAATGGACAGTTGTGACGGCTTTGTTCTGGGAAGCCACGGGATCTACTCACCCGGAAAAGAGGGGACGGAACAGCTTTGGTCATTGTTCCCTGAAATCAGGGAATTTTCAGGATGGGGAGAACAGGGGAGGCCAAAGAAACAATGAGCTATATCGACGGGAAAGAACATGGCAGTAAAAGCTTGTCAGAGAGGCTGAAGGAATATTCGGCATCTGATTTCTACCCTTTTCATATGCCGGGACACAAAAGAAGAGCCGCAGGAGCGTGGATGGAGGACAGTTTTCCGGATCCCTGGTCCATAGACATCACAGAAATCAGCGGCTTTGATGATCTGCATCATCCAAAAGGGATCCTTAAGGAGATGATGGAGGAGGCTGCCAGAGTCTATCACTCAGACAGAACATATTATCTGGTAAATGGAAGCAGCAGTGGGATCCTGGCTTCCGTATGCGCGGCGTCAGCTTTTGGGGAAAAGCTTCTTTTGGCGAGAAACTGCCATAAATCAGCATATCATGCCATGATTTTACACAGGCTGAGGCCGGTATATGTATATCCGGAAAGGATAGAACCCCTTGGTATTAGCGGGGAGATCCGGGCAGAGGAGATCCGGAGCATGCTGGCAGAGGATAGTGCCTCTCAGGAACCGAAGAAGATCCGCGCAGTGCTAATCGTGTCGCCCACATATGAAGGAATTGTATCAGATATAGAGAAAATTGCGAAAGTCGTGCATGAATATCATATTCCGCTGATTGTGGATGAAGCGCATGGGGCACATCTTCCTTTTGCCGCCAGAGACAGTGCTTTTCCCAGGCCGGCTTTGGAGTGCGGAGCCGACCTTGTAATACAGAGCGTTCACAAAACGCTGCCCTCTTTGACACAAACAGCAGTGCTGCATCTGCGGGGAACTCTTGTAGACCGTGAGAGGCTTGAGCGCTACCTCAGCATTTTTCAGAGCTCCAGCCCGTCTTATGTTCTGATGGCGGGAATAGAGCAGTGTATCCGCTATATGGACGGGGCCGGGAGAGAAGAGATGCGGCAGTACGAAGCGAGGATGGAGCGTTTTTACAGGGAGGCAAAGCGGCTTCGCTCGTTGAGTGTACCAGACGCCGGTTATTTTAAGGAACATTCTGCCTTTGCATGGGATATGTCGAAAATAATGATTGATACAGGAAAGATACCAGGACTGGATGGAGTCCGCCTGGGAAGCCTTTTGCGGGAGCGGTTCCATCTGGAAACAGAGCTTTGCGCCCCGCGGTACGTGATTGCCATGACCTCGCTCATGGATACGGAAGCGGGGCTTTCACGGCTTCTCGGGGCGCTTTTTTTGCTGGATGAGGAATTTGTGGAGAATGGAAAAAGGAGCGCGGAAAGCGCCATAACAGCTACGTGGGATATCCCGCACGTCGAAAGCGTATTGACAGTAGCAGAGGCATTGGAGCGGGCCGGCAGAGAGACTCCTCTGCTTCTTTCTGCCGGAAATGTGTCAAAGGAGTTCCTTTACCTTTATCCGCCGGGAATTCCACTGCTTGTTCCGGGAGAAACGATCACAGAAGAAGTCATTTTTCTTATAACTTCATACAGAGAGGCAGGATTTTCTGTCGAAGGGCTGAAAGACCGTTCGCTTTCCAGCATATTAACAGTTGCGCAGAGTAAGACAGATGTGATAGAATGATATCAGAACTGTGGACATATGAAATACTGAATGGAAGCAGCAGCCCAAACACTGACAGGGACATGAGACGCAGATGACGGCAAAGATATAATTACAGAAAAAGGTACGGACACAGGCAGAACTACAAACACCGAAAAACATAAACACAGATACAAACTCAACAGAGGCGCACAGAGGCAGGAAACGGATTTCTGACAGAGTGAGCAAACAGGAAAAGGCAGCGATAGGATCATGGGCAGAATTTATTATATTATGGGGAAAAGCGCGACCGGAAAAGATACGATCTATAAAGAACTTTTAAGGCTCCAGCCGCAGCTGAAAAAAGTCGTGCCCTACACGACACGCCCAATCCGCGAGGGAGAGACAGACGGTGTGGAGTACTTTTTTGTCACACGTTCCGAGCTCGCTTCGATCCGGGAATCCGGGAATCTGATTGAGCTTCGTACATACGATACGGTCATGGGCCCGTGGGATTATTTTACTGTGGATGACGGGCAGTTTGAGCTCTCAGGGGATACCTCCTGTCTGATGATCGGTACACTGAGCTCTTATGAAGAGATGTGTTCCTATTTTGGCAGGGACAGGCTGTCGCCGGTATACATCGAGGTTCCGGACAGGCTCCGGCTGCTCCGGGCCATTGAGAGGGAGGAGCTGCAGAGGAACCCCAATTACCAGGAGCTGTGCCGCAGATATCTGGCGGATGAAGAAGATTTTACAGAAGAAACGCTTACAAGGCTCGGAATTGAGACACGGTTTCAGAATATTTCCCTGGACCGGTGTTTAACAGAAATTCAGCAGAAACTATTTTGGAGGAACCGTCATGGCAGAAGAAAAAATTAGAGGTTTTCGAGAAATTCTCGGAAACGATATGGTAAAAGAGCATTTTATGAAAGCCATAGAAAATCATAAGATTTCCCATGCCTATATTCTGACAGGGGAAGCAGGGATGGGGCGTAAATCCATTGCCAGGGCGTTTGCCATGACTCTTTTATGCGAAAAGGGAGGAAGCGAACCGTGCATGAGCTGCCATTCGTGTAAGCAGATTCTGGCGGGAAGCCACCCGGATCTGATCTATTTGTCGCATGAAAAACCCGCCAGCATCGGTGTTGACGATATCAGAGAGCAGGTCAACGACACGATTATGATCCGGCCCTACAGCAGTTATTATAAGGTCTATATCATTGATGAAGCCGAGAAAATGACGGTACAGGCCCAGAACGCGCTCCTTAAGACGATCGAGGAGCCGCCTTCGTATGCGGTTATGATCCTGATTACGACAAATGAAGAGGCATTTCTGCCAACGATTCTTTCGCGCTGTGTGAAGCTTAAGCTGAAGCCTCTGCGGGATACCACAGTAAAGGCCTTTCTGACCGAGCACCTGGGGATCCCGGAAAAAGACGCTGATATCTATGCCGCTTTTGCCAGGGGGAACCTTGGCCGGGCAATCCATATCGCCTCGTCCGAGGAATTTAAGGAGCTGTACCAGAAGACGATGAATCTGCTTCACTACGTGGAAACAGTGGATATCTCCATGCTGCTGGAATGCATCCGGGAGATAAAGGACCAGAAATTTGATCTGGAAGAAATGCTGGATCTGATGCAGCTGTGGTATCGCGATGTCCTCATGTATAAGGTGACAAAGGACATGAACCTGTTGATTTTCAGGGATGAATATAAATTAATCAACGAAACGGGACAAAAGGTAGATTATACCGGCCTGGAAAAGATCCTTGCCGCCATTGACACTGCAAGGACGAGATTAAATGCAAACGTAAATATGGAGCTGACGATGGAACTTCTGTTTTTAACCATGAAAAATCCGCTTTAGGCGGAATGCCTTCGGCAGGAAACTTCCATAGTTAAGGAGAGGAAAGCATGACAAAGGTAATCGGAGTCCGTTTCCGCAAGGCGGGAAAGGTATACTATTTCAGCCCGGAGGAAAATGAGATCCAGGCAGGCGACCATGTGATCGTGGAGACAGCCAGAGGTGTGGAATACGGCTGCGTGGTACTTGGGAGCCGCGAGGTGGACGAGAAAGAGGTCGTTCAGCCGCTAAAGCCAGTGATCCGTATGGCGACGGAAGCGGACGAGGAGATTGAATATAAAAATAAAGAAAAGGAAAAAGAGGCCTTTAAAATCTGCCTGGAAAAGATCAAAAAGCACGGTCTGGAAATGAAGCTGATTGATACGGAATGTACCTTTGATAATAACAAAATGCTGTTTTATTTTACAGCTGACGGGAGAATTGATTTCCGGGAGCTGGTAAAGGATCTGGCTTCGGTCTTTAAGACCAGGATTGAGCTGCGCCAGATCGGCGTCAGGGACGAAACGAAGATCATGGGAGGGATCGGGATCTGCGGCAGGCCTCTCTGCTGCGCATCCTACCTCTCTGAATTTATTCCGGTCTCGATCAAAATGGCGAAGGAACAGAACCTGTCCTTAAATCCGACAAAGATATCGGGTGTCTGCGGGCGCCTGATGTGCTGCCTGAAATATGAAGAAGAGACCTATGAGGAATTAAACGGACGGCTTCCGGGGATCGGGGATTATGTGACGACAGACGACGGCCTGCGCGGGGAAGTCCACAGCGTCAGCATTTTAAGACAGCTTGTGAAGGTCATTGTGACAGTAAACGGCGATGAGAAGGAGATCCGCGAGTACAAAGTAAGCGAGCTGAGATTCCGGCCTAAACGCAGGAAGGAAAAGTCCAGCCAGATTGAGGATTCGGAGTTAAGCCAATTAGAGGCATTAGAGAAAAAGGAGAGGAAATCAAAGCTTGATGACAATTAGCCTGAAAGAGGACGAACGTCTGGATGATCTGCAGAGGAACGGCCTGTCCATTATCCAGAAACAGTCGGGCTTCTGCTTTGGTATGGACGCTGTCCTGCTCTCTGGCTTTGCGGCAGTCAGGCAGGGAGAGAATGTCCTTGATCTGGGGACAGGCACTGGTATCATTCCGCTGCTCCTTTCGGCAAAAACGGAGGGGAGGGCCTTCACAGGCCTGGAAATCCAGCAGGAGATTGCCGAAATGGCAGCCCGCAGTATCATATTGAATCATCTTCAGAACAGGATAACAATCGTGCACGGGGACATTAAGGAAGCCAGCCGGATTTTCGGAACGGCTTCTTTTGATGTAATTACTGTAAATCCCCCGTATATGAATGAGATGCACGGCCTGAAAAACCCCTCAGAAGCCAAAGCGATTGCACGCCATGAGATTCTATGTACGCTTGAGGACGTCGTGCGTGAAAGCTCCAGGGTTCTGAAGCCCGGAGGGAAGCTGTATATGGTGCACCGGCCGCACCGCCTCATTGAGATTCTGGGAAAAATGACAGAATATAAGCTGGAGCCCAAGCGCCTGAAAATGGTTCATCCTTTTCAGGACAAAGCGGCCAATATGGTCTTGATCGAGGCTGTAAAGGGAGGCGGGGCATGGATGAAGGTGGAGGCCCCGCTGATTGTCTATAAAGAACCTGGAGTTTATATGGACGAGATTTATGATATCTACGGATACTGAAGCGCTTTAAAAAGAGCCGGGCACTTGATATGCCTGGTCCGATCGTGTGAAAAGGCCGCCAGTTGTCCGTGATGATAACAGCTGCATATTTGCGGATATGGAAGGAATCTTTTATGCAGGGAAAATTATATTTATGTGCTACCCCGATCGGGAATCTGGATGATATCACTTTTCGGGTACTAAGGACGTTGAAAGAGGTGGATCTGATCGCAGCAGAGGACACCCGCCACAGCATCAAGCTGTTAAACCATTTTGAGATTAAAACGCCCATGACGAGTTATCATGAGTTTAATAAAATAGAAAAAGCCGGATATCTTGTGGATAAAATGCGGGAGGGGACAACGATCGCCCTGATTACAGACGCCGGGACGCCGGGGATCTCAGATCCGGGTGAGGAGCTGGTGAGGCAGTGTTATGAGGCCGGTATTGAAGTGACCTCGCTCCCTGGCCCGGCCGCCTGCATTACGGCGCTTACCATGTCCGGAATGGCTACCAGAAGGTTTTCCTTTGAGGCCTTTCTGCCGTCTGACAAAAAGGAGCGGGCGAGAATCCTGAAAGAGCTGACAGGGGAGACGAGGACGATTGTCCTTTATGAGGCCCCGCACCACCTGAAACGGACGCTTTCGGAACTGATGGAAGTACTGGGGGACAGGCAGATTTCCCTGTGCCGGGAGCTGACCAAGAAATATGAGACGGTCATGCGGACGACCATTTCCGGCGCGCTGACCTTTTACGGAACAGAGGAACCGCGGGGGGAGTATGTCCTTGTCATAGAGGGGAAGGACGTAAAGGAGATGATCGAGGAAAAGGAGAAGGCATGGAAATCCGTGCCGATCGAAGAACATATGGAACGTTATCTTTCCCAGGGCATGGACAAAAAAGCGGCGATGAAGCAGGTGGCAAAAGATCGTGGGATAAGAAAACGGGATGTATATCAGTCGCTTATGGAGGGAGAAACGAAATGATCGGACTGCTGACATTCCACTGGGCAGACGACTATGGCGCCTTGCTGCAGGCTTTTGCCTTAAAGAAATATCTGAAAGGGCTGGGGGAGCAGGTGGAAGTGATTCCCTACGCGCCGGTGAAGCTGACAGGGAGATACCAGTGGTGTCCATTGTATGCCAGGATCCAAGACGGAACGATACGTTACAAAAGGAGCCGTTACGGCTGGAAGAATAACCTTTCACTCGGAAGAAAGTTTTTTAAACGAAGGAAGGCTATGAAAACATTCCGACAGCAGTATCTGACTGCAGAACGGCCAGAGAGACATGCACAGGAGCTGATTCTGGAAAAGTACTCCAGCGTAATCGTGGGGAGCGATCAGATCTGGAATCCGGAGATTACAGTTGGATTAGATGATGCCTATATCGGAGAAATCAGAGGACGCGGGAAATGCAGGCTGGTCGCTTATGCAGCCAGCTTTGGGGGAGACTCGCTTCCAGACGTAGATGCAGCCAGATTTTCAAAGGCTGTGAGCAAAAATTTCGCGGCCGTGTCAGTCCGGGAACGGTGTGCAGTACCGTTTGCGGCAAAAATGCTCAAAAAAGAGGTGGCGGATGCCCTGGATCCGGTGCTGTTACTGAACCGGGAGGAGTGGGAAACGATTGCCAGGCGTCCGTCAGAGGATAATTATATTCTCATCTACCGGACAGAATACAATCCGAACCTGGTAGAATATGCCCGCAGGCTTGCAGATCAGTACCAAAAGAGACTGCTTCAGATTAACACGCCCGCCAACGGGGAAACCAGCCTGGTGGAATTCTGCGGGGATACGGGTCCGGCAGAATTTGTGGGATATATACAGAATGCCTTCTGCGTAGTCACGAATTCATTCCACGGCACGGCTTTTTCCATTTTGTTTGAAAAACCGTTTCTGACATTCCGGCACAGCTCAAAAAATGCGCGGATGAGCGACCTTCTGGAAAAGCTGGGACTTACTGACCGTCAGAGAGACGGGACTGAGATGCTGCGTACAGAAGATATGTGGGCTGAAATTGACTGGAAAGCTGCACACAGCCGCCTTGAGGCGGAACGAATGCGGTCTGGAGACTTCCTTTGTAATGGGATCAAGAGATGAATACAACAAACTTAATCAGTGTGATTGTACCTGTCTGTAATACGGAGCCGTATCTTTCCGACTGCATCCGGTCGGTTCTGGCGCAGACTCATTCGGACCTGGAGCTGATTCTTGTAGATGACAAATCGGAAGACAAAAGCAGCGAGATCTGCCAGGAGGCGTGCAGAATGGATTCGCGGGTCATTTTCCTGTCCCAGGAGCGCAGAAAAGGGGTGTCTGCTGCCAGAAACAGGGCCATCGGGGCTGCGAGAGGAAGCTACCTGTTTTTTCTGGACAGCGACGATATGATACATCCCGGCCTTCTAAAAGCGCTCCTCTGCTCTGCCAGGCAGTCAGGCGTGCCGATTGCCGCAGTGGTTCCCTGCCGTGTGGCAACAGAAAATTTCAGCAAAGCTCTTTGCTGGATGGAAGAGAAGAATCTCCCGGCAGAGTATACCTATCTGGAGAGCAGGACGATCCTGGATCAGACTTTGGAAATGAGCCCTGAGAGAAATTCTGTTTGCTGTGGTATCGGAGGAAAGCTGATCCGAAGGGAGGACGCGCTTGCAGTCCGGTTCGACGAGACATTGTGTAATGGCGAGGATACCAAATACCTGTATCAGATTCTGGAAGGCGGGGCGGATGCCGTTGTTTTGAAGGGAGTATGGTATTATTACAGGATGCATCCCGGCAATGTCAGCAAAAACCGTTCCGCAGAGGCATGCATGAGTATGTACCGGTGTAAGAAATACATCTGCGGACGGGAGTGGGCAGCAGGGGAAACGGGTAATGTAATCTGTCTGGAACGTATGTTAATTAACTATCTGCTTGAATGGTACCGGCTCAGCCGTAAAAATCGTGATACTGCTTTGAGGAAATGCATGGAGCGGGCCCTGAATCAGGAGCTCCGTTCGGAAGAATGCGCGCTGCTTCCTCTGCGCTATCGGGTAAAGATCGTATTGGCATTGTATAGTTACCCGGTTTACAGAGTACTCCATATATATTTCGGATGGCGCTGGGAGCAGAGTCAGAGGAAGAAATCAGATGGTTAAAAGAGATTTGTGTACAGGCTGCGGGGCCTGCGCGGCAGTATGCGGTGCGGCCGCTATAGTTATGAGAAGAGACCGGGAAGGATTTACATACCCGGTAATGAATATGGAACGATGCACCCGGTGCGGGCTCTGCGACAGAGTATGCCCGATCTCTGAGAGAAGTAAAAGAGATACCGGGCCGGCCCATACAGAGAGGCAGTATTTTGGCGCCAGGGCCAGGGAGGATGCGATGCGTTCTCTGGGTTCCTCCGGGGGGATGTTTCCGCTTCTGGCGGCACAGGTTTTGAAGGACGGAGGAACTGTGTTCGGTGCAACGCTCCATAAAGACGGGCATGTGTGCCATATTGGCATCACGGCCCGGGAGGACATTGGGGAAATTTCCAGGACAAAATATGTGCAGAGCGATTTATCATCCGTATGGGAAGAGATCGGTTCTCTCCTCAAACAGGGAAGAAAGGTTCTGTTCTGCGGTACCCCCTGCCAATGCGATGCCGTCCGGCGCTATGCAGGGGAGAGGCGTGACAGCCTGATTCTTGTTGACCTGATCTGCTATGGCGTCCCATCTCCGGGAATCTGGGAGCGCTATGTACAATTTCTGGAAAAAAAGTACCGCGGCGCATTTCAGGCATTCTATTTCCGGGATAAACGCGCCGGGGACCACGGACACACAACCGTGCTGCGGATTGGAGGGCAGGAAAGGATTCGCCCTCTTTTGCAGGATCTGTTCTGTAAATCGTATTTTTATAACGTGAATCTGCGCCCTTCCTGTTTTTCCTGCCGCTATTGTACCGCAGAGCGGGACAGCGACATTACATTGGGGGATTTCTGGGGAATCGAACAGGTCCGGCCGGACCTCGACGACGGGATGGGGATCTCCGCTGTCATATGCCACACAGAGGCCGGAAACCAGCTGTGGGAACAAGTCCGGGGCAGAACGGAATGGTTTTCCTGCCAAAGACAGGAGCTTGTAAATGAGAGACAGCCAAGGCTTCGGATGCCGACGGTTCCGTCAAAAAGACGTGCCCTGATGATGCGGCTGTATGGCTGTCTGCCGTTTCCTGTCTGGATACGGCTGTTTCGCATAAAATAAAACTCTGCGCGCAGGATAACAGGCTTTGGGGAGAGCCCGGCTATTGCAGCGTGCCAGGATTAGAGCAGGGGGGAGGGAAGCTATGTTAAAACGGATATCGAATCTGCTGGGCTTTGTCAGTAAGCAGGAAAAGCGCGGTATATTCTGGTTTCTGCTGCTATGCCTGTTCAGCCCGGCAGTTGATCTTTTCAATGTGTCTATGAGTATACCGGTGCTTCATCAGGCGTTCAGCCGGCCGTCCTCCCCCGAGCTGCTTGAGAAGATTCTTTTCCTTGGCAGCATTCTTTTACTGGTAGGGGGATTTGAGCTGTTAAAGAGCCACTTTGCCAGTGCATTGAAGGCAGATATTTCCCGCAGCTGGTCGGTGCGGATCTATGAGCTGTGCTGTAATGAGGAACTGGAAAAGCATAATGAAAAGACACCGGTACAGGCCATTAACGCGGCCAGAAGTGATGTCGCGGTCTGTGCTGACATGATTATCATCACGATTGAGCTGGCCCTGGATATACTGACGCTGGCAGCCTATTTCTTTATCATTACGTATGTAGCTGGTCATATCGGGCTGGTTAGCTGTATCTTTACGGCGGTTCTTATGTTTTTCCTGTACTGGCGTAACCGCATGAGTATGACACAGTTTGGGGAAAAGAAACGGCTGCTCGAGCTTCGTGTGGGAGCGCTTATTTCGACTGCCTACGGCTCTTATAAAGAGCTGCGGATTGACGTGCGCAGGAATAACTTGCTCGGGCGGTACGAGCAGGCCAGCAGAGAATGTGCCAGGGTGCAGAAGAAATATGCGTTTATGGCAGGGCTGCAGGGGATTGTACTGCAGAATGTGACGCAGGCGATGCTGTTTTTTACACTGGCGGCCATCATTGCGTCGGGGATTGATGTGACAGGTGTTCTGTCCGAGGCTGTGGTCTATGTTGCTCTTTTAATGCGCATGATTCCGGGCGCCAGGAGGATTGTGACGGCTCTGACCGGCCTTCAGCATGGGACCAGGTACTATGAGGCGTTTCTTGACGAGATGGAGCAGTATGCACAGCTCAAGGAGAAAGAAAAAAAGCGGGCCGGTATGCGCGAAAAGAAGATAACATTTCACAAAGGGATCTGCGTCAGGGATCTGAGCTATTGCTATCCGAACGGGAAACAAATCTTTGAACATGCCTCGATTGATATTCCGGCCGGCCAGTCGGTTGCCCTCATCGGGGCTTCGGGAGCGGGGAAAACCACATTTCTCGATCTCCTTTTGGGACTTTTGCACCCTCAGGCCGGTCATATCTGGTATGATGACTATGATATCGTAAAGGAGTGCGACGGGGAAGGACCATGTCGTGCAGATATCGGAACCATAATCAGCTACATCCCGCAGATCGTTTACCTGAATAACGAGACGGTCCGTAATAATGTGACATTTATGACAAAAGAACAGGAAACGAACGAGGCCAGGACGATTGAGTGCCTGAAATGCGCACAGATCTGGGAGGACGTGAGTCAGATGCCGGACGGTCTCGATACCTTAATCGGCCCCAACGGGACGACGATCTCCGGAGGGCAGAGGCAGCGTATCGCACTTGCGCGGGCGTTATATAAGGATTTTGAGCTGCTGATTATGGATGAGGCCACGGCTGCCCTGGATATGGGAACGGAAAAGGCGGTCATTGACTCTATTCGTCAGATCAGGCGCAATAAGACGGTACTGATGGTTACGCATCATTTAAGCCTTGCCAGTGAGTGCGAGCATATTTACCAGATTGAGGGCCACAGGATCATAAAGGTGAGGTAACAACATGGGGAAGAACTGCGATCCGGTAAAGAATCTGGTGTCTATCGTAACGCCGGTCTATAACGGTGAGGCGCATTTGGCACGTTTTCTGGATTCTGTCCTTGTACAGTCGTGGGACCATATTGAGATGATTCTGACCGACGATGGCTCGGAGGATGGAACGCTTGAGGCCGCTGAAGCGTATCGGAATGCGTTTGCTAGGCGCGGTTTTGGCTACCAGATTGTTACCGGCAGGCACAGGAATGCGTCTGCGGCCATTAACCGCGGGCTTTTACAGGTAAGGGGAGAGTTTTTAATCTGGCCGGACAGCGACGATGTACTGGAGCAGGATTCTGTTTGCAGGCGGGTGGAATTTCTGCAAAGAAATCCGCAGTACCAGTGTGTCCGCTCTCTTGGCCGATATGTCGATGAGGCCGGAGAGCCTGCCCGGGCAGATGAGAAACAGGGGAATCTGGAAGAGGAGCACTTGTTTTTTCCGGTTCTGGAAAGCCGGACTTTCGTCTGCTGTGGCTGCTATATGCTGCGGACAGAGCCTTTTTTCGCGATCTATCCGAAACGGAAGATTCCGGAATATGATGTGGGGCAGAATTTTCAGATGCTTTTGCCATTTCTGTATACACACCGCTGCCCGACTCTTACAGAAGAGCTCTATACGGTGTACATCCGGCCGGGGAGCCATTCGAGGCGTATGCTGACGAGGCAGGAGGAAGAAAAAAAATATGCGGATTATGAGCGCCTCATAGATGAGATTGCAGAGCTCTGTAATATTACAAACAGAGACGAGAAACGGCGTCTGACGCTTTGGAAACAGAGGAGGCGTCTGGCTCTCAGCAGAAAATATGGAAGAAAAGGCAGAGCCGCGGCGGCGCTTTTTCGCATCGGTATGTGCCGCGGACTGTCTTTTCGTGAGTGTTTAAGAACATTGGACTATATTATTTGCGGATGCTGTATATCCAGACTTTATCATTGGCTTCAGCGTACACAATAAGCCCGGCTCCGGGAAACGTTTATTACAGCAGCCCCATGAATTCTGCCGCATTGCGGTAGAAGATACGCTCGAGGCCGTCCTCGTCCACGCCGCAGGCCATGACCTTCTGGATTTCGACCGTCGGATGGTGGAAAGGCGAGTCAATGCCGAACATTACTCTGTTATGGCCGACTGTCTCATATGCATTTTGAATCTGGCAGCTCATGGAGGTTCCGGAGGTTTCCAGCCAGATATTGTCATATTTTCGGGCCATTGTAATTGCGGCGTCCACATAGACCCCGTGGGCGTGGCCCATATGTATCATGACAATGGGGAGCGAGGGATGGCGCTCCGCCAAAAGGCCGATCTGCCACGGGAGAGAAAACGGGGGATGGCCGGAATGGACAAACAGCGGTTTGCCATAATGCCTGCAGATCTCGGCTACGGGATCCACACAGGGGGCATCGGCCGTATAGCCGTCAAAGAGCGACT
Source organism: bacterium 1XD42-76 (assembly GCA_009917545.1). GTDB lineage: Bacteria > Bacillota > Clostridia > Lachnospirales > Lachnospiraceae > QZDW01. The sequence goes on along the minus strand of QZDW01000023.1, from coordinate 18,854 downwards.
GCAGCTTAGCCCCGGCAAAATGCTCGTCGCGGATGTAATGTTCAAGCTCGTCATAGACCGGCTGGCCCAGGGCACAGTTGACCCACATGAGAGGAATGATCCGGTCAGGAAGCGCCCTGTATGCGGCAGCAGTATCCTCGTTCAGATGGCATCCGGCGGCACAGAGAATCGTTTTCTCGATATTGTAGGTCTCCATCTGTGCAAGAAGCTGTTCTATATCGAAATTGATATTGAAAGGGCTTCCAAAGGTGCCGATATGCGTATGGGCATCCATTTTTTTGAACCTTCTGAAATCATCCATAAGATATTCTCCTTTCTTTCGTGCACGTCCCTAGAAGGGACGACGGCATGTCATAGTCGTCTTTTTTATCATCTTACCGAATAAGTGGTCCTATTAAAATAGCCAATTTTAGATAAAATAAGCAGTCCAGATTACAGCCCGGACTGTCTGTCCGGATATCGGCCCGGAAAAATAAAAAACTGCTTGACAAAATGGCAGTCAGGGATTATTATTAGCACAATAATTTGAATATCAAAATATTTGAAATTAAAAATGCAGGGAGCCATTATGACAGCCAGGATTGCAGGAATCGGTGCATATGTGCCGGAAAATATCATTACCAACGACGATCTGGCAAGGATTGTCGAGACGGACGACGAGTGGATTCAAAGCCGTACCGGCATTGCGGAGCGGCGTATCTCCTCTTCCGAGGACACCGGAATGCTGGCGGCTGAGGCCGCAAGGCGGGCACTTGATGCCGCCGGGATGTGTGCAGAAGAGATTGAACTCATTATCCTTGGAACCTCATCGCCGGATAATAATTATCCCAGCGATGCATGCATGGTGCAGGCAGCGATCGGCGCAGTCAATGCGGTGGCCTTTGACATATCAGCGGCCTGTGCCGGATTTATCTTTGCTCTTAACCTTGCGGCCGGCCTTTTTCAGGCCGGAATCTACCGGACGGCTCTGATTATCGGGGCCGAGACACTGAGTAAGGTGACGGACTGGACAGACCGCGGAACATGCATACTGTTCGGAGACGGGGCAGGAGCAGCCGTACTGAAGGCAGATGAGACCGGGGTTATGGAGATGTTGATGGGCTCCGACGGTACGAAGGGGGATGCACTGAAATGTACCTCCCGGACGCTGGGGAACTTTCTGACAGGGACAGAGCCCCGGATGGGCTACATGACGATGGACGGTCAGGAGGTATTCCGGTTTGCCGTAAAAAAGGTGCCGGAGAGTATTGAGATCCTGTTAAAACGCTCCGGGATGTCCAGAGAGGAAATCAGGTACTATGTGCTCCATCAGGCTAACCGGCGCATCATTGAGGCGGCAGCCAGAAAGCTTGGGGAGCCGCTTGGGAAATTTCCCATGACGATTGAGCGCTTTGGCAATACCTCATCAGCTTCGATCCCCTTACTTTTAAATGATATGGTGGAAAAGCAGATGTTAAAGCCCGGGGATAAGATTATATTATCCGGATTCGGAGCGGGCATGACATGGGGAGCTGCTCTTTTGGAGTGGCAGCCCGGATAGGATACACGGCGCGCGCCGTCTATTGAAGCAGAAAACTGGAATTGAATTAATTTTTTAAGAAAAGAAAAGGAGAGAAAATCATGCTGGAAAAGATGAAAGAATTAATTGCGGAGCAGCTTAGCACAGAGGCGGAAGGAATCACGGAGGCGTCCTCTTTTAAGGATGATCTGGGAGCTGATTCCCTGGATTTATTTCAGCTTGTTATGGCTCTGGAGGACGAATACGGAGTCGAGATTCCGGCAGACGACCTGCAGAACCTGCTGACTGTCGGCGATGTAATGAAGTATTTAAAGGATAAGGGAATCGAGGACTAGAAAGAGAGCTGGCAATATGAAAACAAGAGTTACGGAGATGTTGGGGATTGAGTGCCCGATCATTCAGGGCGGGATGGCCTGGGTGGCAGAGCATAACCTGGCGGCGGCTGTGTCAGAAGCCGGGGGCCTGGGACTGATCGGCGGTGCAAATGCGCCGGGCGAAGTGGTTCGCGAAGAGATCAGAAAGGCGAAGGAGCTGACGGATAAACCGTTTGGAGTCAATGTGATGCTTATGAGTCCCTTTGCTGCTGATGTGGCAAAGGTGATTGTAGAGGAAGGCGTCAAAGTTGTCACCACGGGGGCCGGGAACCCGGCTCAATATATGAAGATGTGGAAGGAAGCCGGGATCACCGTAATTCCTGTTGTGGCTTCCGTAGCCCTGGCAAGGTTAATGGAACGGGAGGGAGCTGACGCTGTGGTGGCGGAAGGCTGTGAATCCGGAGGCCATATCGGCGATTCCACGACGATGACCTTAGTCCCGCAGGTGGCAGACGCTGTTTCCATCCCGGTCATTGCAGCCGGAGGAATCGGGGACGGCCGGGGAATCGCGGCGGCCTTTATGCTGGGCGCTGAGGCAGTGCAGATGGGAACGCGCTTTGTAGTGGCGAAAGAATCCATTGTACATGAAAATTATAAGCAGAGGATTATCAAAGCCAAAGATATCGACTCCGCGGTGACAGGAAGAAGCCACGGGCATCCGGTACGCTGCCTGAGAAATCAGATGACGAGAGAATATATTCGCCTGGAGGCAGAGGGAAAGAGCTTTGAGGAGCTTGAAAACCTGACGATCGGCGGCCTGAGAAAAGCTGTCCTGGAGGGCGACGTGATGAACGGAAACGTCATGGCTGGACAGATTGCAGGCATGGTGAGTAAGGAACAGACTTGTAAGGAAATGATGGATGAGATGATGGCACAGGCAGATGTACTACTTGGCCGGACAATATAAGATAGCTCTGTAAACTGGTGTGATGTCAGGCTGAATCAGGCAGAGCAGATTCGCAGGCGGCAGAATGAGTAGGGATCAGATGTCCTGAAAGGAGCTCCAAGGACAAAATTGGCAGACGCACTGGGCAGGCATGGGCAGATGCATGCCAGGCGCGTTAAGAGGAGGAAATGATGGGAAAAACAGCATTTATTTTTCCGGGTCAGGGGGCCCAGGTGTGCGGCATGGGTCAGGATTTCTATGAGAATACGGAGACGGCAAAACAGGTGTTTGACCGGGCTTCAGAGCTTCTGGGCTTTTCTGTTCCTGAGCTTTGCTTTGAAAAGAACGACAGGCTCGACTTGACGGAATACACGCAGGCTGCAATGGTGACGACGAGCATCGCCATGCTGCGGGTCATGGAGGAGAGAGGCTTTCGTGCAGATGTGGCGGCGGGCTTAAGCCTTGGTGAATACTGTGCGCTGACAGCCGCCGGTATCATGTCCGCAGATGATGCTGTCCGTACCGTGCGCAGGCGCGGCATCCTCATGCAGGAGGCAGTTCCGGCCGGTGTGGGTAAAATGAGCGCTGTGCTGGGGATAACTGCCGACGAAATCGACGCGGTGGTGGATCCGATTGACGGCGTACAGGTGGCAAACTATAACTGTCCCGGACAGATCGTCATTTCCGGCCTTGCCGGGGCTGTGGAAGAGGCATCTGTAAAGCTCAAGGAAGCGGGAGCCAGGCGCATCCTGCCATTAAATGTGAGCGGGCCGTTCCATTCCGCCCTGCTCCGCGAGGCGGGAGAAAAGCTGGGAGAATTTCTGCAGGATATCACACTTTCTGCCCCGCATATCCCCTATGTCGCCAATGTAACGGCGGAATACGTGACAGATCAGGAAGCAGTAAAGGGCCTTTTGGAACGACAGGTGTATTCTTCGGTGAAATGGCAGCAGAGCGTGGAGCGGATGTTAGCGGACGGAGTGGACCGTTTTGTAGAAATCGGGCCGGGAAAAACATTGTCGGGTTTTGTGAAGAAAATAAGCAGGGACGCGGCTGTCGTGAATGTGGAACGGCTGGCTGACCTTGAAAAGCTATAGGAGAGCAGACGATGGATTTGAGTGGAAAGGTCGCCCTGGTAACAGGGGCAAGCCGCGGAATCGGGCGGCAGACGGCGAAAACGCTGGCCGGGTATGGAGCGGTTGTAATCGTAAACTATAACGGCTCAAAGGAAAAGGCCTGCGAGGTCGTGGATGAGATCCTGCAAAGTGGCGGTCAGGCTGAAGCGATACAGTGTGACGTCGCGGATCCGGCCAAGGCAAAGGAACTCATAGATGCCGTCATAAAACAGCATAAAAGACTTGATATTCTGGTAAATAACGCAGGTATCACGCGCGATAACCTGATTCTTAAAATGTCAGAAGAGGACTTTGACGCGGTGTTATCAACCAATTTAAAAGGAAGCTTTTCCTGTATCCGGCATGCTGCCAGGCAGATGTTAAAACAGCGTTCTGGCCGTATTATCAACATTTCTTCTGTATCCGGCGTAATGGGAAATGCAGGGCAGGCAAATTACTGCGCTGCCAAGGCCGGCATCATCGGGCTCACGAAGTCCGTGGCAAGGGAGCTGGGCAGCAGGGGAATTACCTGCAACGCAGTAGCCCCGGGATTCATTAAGACAGAAATGACAGATTCCCTGCCGGAAGAGGTAAAGGCGTCAATGGGGGGACAGATTCCTCTCAAACGCTTTGGCGAGGCAGAGGATGTGGCGGAAGCAGTCGCTTTTCTGGCATCCGATGCAGCCTCCTATATTACCGGCCAGGTACTTCACGTAGACGGCGGCATGGCAATGTAACAGGCATGTTTGCTGCACATGCAAACAGGAATGAAAGCAGCAGGCAGAGAGGGAGAAAGAAAATGAACAGAGTCGTAGTAACCGGCATGGGGGCCATCACTCCGATCGGAAACGATGTGGAGTCTTTCTGGGACGGCCTGAAAACGAAAAGACTCGGCTTTGGGCCGATCACATACTTTGATACCACGGATTATAAGGCAAAGCTGGCGGCAGAGGTTAAGGAATTTGACGCCAAACAGTATATGGATGCCAAGGCAGCCAGGCGCATGGAACGCTTTTCCCAGTTTGCCGTGGCAGCCGCCAGACAGGCTCTGGGGGATTCCGGAATTGTAATGGAAAAAGAAGATGCCTTTTTAACCGGTGTCTGTGTGAGCTCCGGCATCGGCAGCCTGCAGGCGATCGAGCGGGAACATAAAAAGCTGCTGGAAAAAGGGCCGAACCGCACTAATCCGCTGTTAGTGCCGCTCATGATCAGCAATATGGCAGCCGGGAATGTTGCGATCCAGTTCGGGCTGAAGGGAAAATGTATCAATGTTGTGACGGCCTGCGCAAGCGGACTTCATTCCATTGGCGAGGCAATGCGTTCGATTCAGCACGGCGAGGCAGAGGTAATGGTGGCCGGAGGTGCAGAGAGCAGCATCACGCCCCTTGCCGTGGCCGGGTTCTGCGGGTTGACCGCACTTTCCTCTTCCGGGGATCCGGAACGTGCTTCCATTCCTTTTGATGCAGAACGGGACGGATTTGTCATGGGCGAGGGAGCAGGGGTCGTTGTCCTGGAGTCTTTAGAGCATGCGAAAGCGCGTGGTGCGAAAATCTACGCCGAGCTTGTGGGCTACGGGGCTACATGCGACGCTTACCATATTACGTCTCCGGCTGAGGATGGCGGCGGCGCGGCGCGTGCGATGCAGAATGCCATGAAAGAGGCTGGCGTAAAGCCGGAGCAGATTGATTACATCAATGCTCACGGTACGGGAACGCACCATAATGACCTTTTCGAGACAAGGGCAATCAAGCTGGCGCTCGGCGATCACGCTTACCAGGTAAAGATCAATTCCACCAAGTCCATGATCGGCCATCTTCTGGGAGCAGCAGGCGGTGTGGAGACGATTGCCTGTGTAAAAACAATCACAGACGGATTTGTCCATGCAACAGCCGGGCTCATAAAGCCAGACCCGGAGTGTGATCTGGATTATACACAGGGCGACGGCGTATCAATGAATGTAAATTATGCCCTTACAAATTCTCTGGGCTTCGGCGGGCATAATGCCAGCCTTTTGATAAAAAAATTTGAGGATTGAGGTGCGAAACGCATGGAGGTCAGAGAAATCATCGAGCTTATGAAAGCGGTTTCCGAAAATTCGCTTACAAGCTTTGAGTTAAAGCAGGACGATATACGGCTGACAATCAAAAGAGAAGATGTGCGTGCGGCAGGGAGCCCGGGATGTGGAACGGTAGTTCCTGTGACAGCAGGAGCCGGGTATGGGGCCGCGGTTCCTGCAGCCGGGATCGCCGGGCCGGGGATTGTAGTTCCCGTGGCAGGAGCAGCCGCAATCCCCACAGCCGGGATTGCCGGGATGACGGCAGGCGCAGAGCTGCTTTCCGGGGCCGGGATTTTGGCGCCGCAGGTAGCGGACGCAGGAGCGGTACAGAGTGCTTCCGGTGTTTCTTCGGATCAGATCATCACCTGTCCGCTTGTCGGAACATTTTATTCCTCACCAGCGCCGGATGCCGAAAGCTTCGTGAAGGTGGGCGATACGGTAAAAAAGGGCCAGGTCGTGGGCATCGTGGAAGCGATGAAGCTGATGAATGAGATTGAGAGCGAATATGACGGCATCGTGGAGGCAGTGCTTGTGAAGGACGGGGAGACCGTGGAGTACGGCCAGCCGCTGTTCCGAATCCGCTGATACGGCTGCACATGAAAGACCATTGGAGGTAGGTTATGTTAGGAATCAGGGAAATTCAAGAAATCATTCCGCACAGGCATCCGTTTTTGCTAATCGACTGTATCGAGGAGCTGAATCCGGGGGAATCTGCCGTGGCATATAAATCCGTTTCCTATAATGAGCCATTCTTTGCCGGCCATTTTCCAGGAGAGCCGGTCATGCCGGGCGTCCTCATTGTGGAGGCACTGGCACAGACAGGCGCAGCTGCAATTTTGAGCGTGGAAGAAAATAAAGGCAAGACAGCGTATTTTGCCGCAATGGACCATGTAAAATTCAAGAAAAAGGTGCTTCCCGGCGATAAGCTGCGCCTGGAATGCCGTATTGTGAAGCAAAAAGGGCCGATGGGAATCGGCAGTGCCACGGCGACCGTGGACGGCAAGGTGGCTGTGACCGCTGAGCTCACATTTATGATAAGCCAGGCAGGAGGCGTCGCCTGATCGTTGGCGAGCGTCCCTGCCGGCTGGACTGGGTGATATTATGTTTCAGAAAATTCTGGTTGCAAACCGCGGCGAAATCGCGGTAAGAGTAATCCGGGCGTGCCGGGAAATGGGAATTAAAACAGTGGCTGTCTATTCCGAGGCGGACAGGGATGCACTCCATACGCTGCTTGCCGACGAGGCGATCTGTATCGGCCCGGCTGCGGCCTCAGAGAGCTATCTGGATATGGAGCAGATTCTCACAGCCTGCGTGGTGATGAAGGCGGATGCCATCCATCCGGGCTTTGGTTTTCTGTCGGAAAATGCCAGATTTGCCGAGCTCTGTGAAAAGTGTCAGCTCCAGTTTATCGGCCCTTCGGCTGCCCTGATTCATAAAATGGGCAATAAATCTGAGGCCAGGAAAACCATGATGGAGGCCGGTGTTCCGGTTGTCCCCGGAAGCAGGGAACCGGTGTTTACCGTAGAGGAGGGCCTCAGAGCAGCCGAAGAGATCGGTTTTCCCGTGATGATTAAAGCCTCGAGCGGCGGCGGCGGAAAGGGCATGCGTATTGCGCGCAGCGCTGAAGAGTTTGAGGCTTGTTTCCAGAATGCACAGATGGAGTCTGTCAAAGGGTTTTCCGATAATACTATGTATATCGAACGTTTCATTGAGCGCCCGCGCCATATCGAGTTTCAGATTCTTGCGGACCGCTTTGGAAGCGTAGTTCACCTGGGAGAGCGCGACTGTTCCATCCAGCGCCGTCACCAGAAGGTCCTGGAGGAAGCACCCTCTGCGGCAATTTCAAAAGAGCTGAGGCAGCAGATGGGCGAGACGGCAGTGCGTGCAGCAAAGGCTGTCGGGTATGAAAATGCCGGAACAATCGAATTCCTTTTGGACAAAGATAAAAATTTCTATTTTATGGAAATGAATACCAGAATCCAGGTAGAACATCCGGTCACAGAGGCAGTCACGGATCTCGATTTGATTAAGGAACAGATTTGTATCGCGGCAGGGGAACGGCTGTCCTTTTCACAAGAAGATATAAAAATCTCCGGCCATGCCATTGAATGCCGAATCAATGCCGAAAATCCGGAGAAAAATTTTATGCCGGTTCCTGGTACGATTACGGAGCTGCACCTTCCGGGCGGACGCGGAGTCCGCGTGGATACCGCGGTTTACCACAATTACAAAATCCCGCCCAATTATGATTCCATGATCTTAAAGCTGATTGTCCATGACAAGGACAGAAAATCGGCGATTGCCAAGATGCGCAGTGCCCTGGGCGAATTAGTGATCGAAGGAATCACAACGAATCTTGATTTTCAGTATGAAATCATCAACCATGAGGAATTTGAGCGGGGAAACATAGATACGGATTTTATCCCGCAGCATTTTCCGCAATATTGCAGGTAAGAAATAGAAGCAGAGGACGTTTGGCATTTCCGGCGGATACCCGGCAGGAGCCGGGAGAGGGAGGTTTTGCATGCTGAGAAATATGTTTAAAAAGACATACACAAAGATAAATATACAGTATCAGGCATCGGGTCATGCCTCCACAGAGATGGAGCAGGAGGCCGCAAGTCCTGTGATTCCGGCAGGGCTGTGGCGTAAATGCAATAAATGCGGAAAGCCGATCTACGCGGAGGACGTCCGCAGCAATTTCTATATCTGCCCCAAGTGCGGCGGATATTTTCGTATTAGTGCATATCGCAGGCTGGAAATGCTGGCCGATGAGGGAAGCTTTGAGGAGTGGGACAGGGAGATGGAAGTCTCGAACCCGCTGGGCTTTCCGGGCTATGAGAAAAAGCTGGCGGCCATCAGAGAAAAGACAAGGTTAAATGAGGCCATTGTAACAGGAAAGGCCACAATCGGCGGATATGCGGCCGTTCTTGGCGTATGTGATGCCAGATTCATGATGAGCAGCATGGGGCACAATGTGGGTGAGAAAATCACACGGGCCATCGAGCGGGCCACCAGGGAACGCCTGCCGGTGATCCTCTTTGCCTGTTCAGGCGGTGCGAGGATGCAGGAGGGCCTTGTTTCCTTGATGCAGATGGCTAAGACGGCAGCAGCCCTAAAGCGCCATCATGAGGCCGGGCAGCTCTTTATCAGCGCCCTCACGGATCCGACTACGGGCGGTGTGACGGCAAGCTTTGCCATGCTGGGCGATATTATTCTGGCGGAGCCGAATGCCCTGATTGGATTTGCCGGCGCCCGTGTGATCGAGCAGACAATCGGACAGAAGCTTCCGGAGGGCTTCCAGAGGGCAGAATTTCTCCTGGAACACGGTTTTATTGACAAGATCGTAAAACGGGAGGAGTGGAAAGAAACGCTGGCCAGGCTGCTGCGGCTGCATGAGGGAAAAGAAAAGGGATCCGGAGAATTTGCGGCAGTGCGGCGAGAGCAGGAAAAACAGGAACCAAAAAAGCCGGTAACTACGAGAATGGACAGCGCGGCCAAGAAGATAAAGAGCGCATGGGATTCTGTGCAGCTTTCCAGGAGATCCGATCGTCTGACCGCTTCAGACTATATCCGTGAGCTGTTTGAGGATTTTGAAGAATTCCACGGGGACCGGTATTTTAAGGATGATGGAGCCATTATTGGCGGAATCGCCTCCTTCCACGGCCTGTCTGTGACTGTGATCGGACAGGAAAAGGGCCGGAATACCAAGGAAAATCTTTACCGCAATTTCGGAATGCCGTCGCCGGAGGGGTATCGGAAGGCGCTGCGGCTCATGAAGCAGGCGGAAACCTTTGGAAGGCCCATTGTGTGTTTTGTGGACACTCCGGGAGCCTTCTGCGGCATTGAGGCTGAGGAGCGCGGACAGGGGGAAGCGATTGCCAGATGCCTTCTGGAAATGTCGGATCTGAAGGTGCCGGTGCTTTCGATTGTCATTGGCGAAGGCGGAAGCGGCGGCGCGCTGGCACTGGCAGTTGCCAATGAAGTATGGATGATGGAAAATGCAGTCTATTCTGTCCTGTCACCGGAGGGATTTGCCTCCATTCTGTGGAAAGACAGCAAACGGGCAGATGAGGCAGCGCAAGTCATGAAAATGACATCCGGCGATCTCTTGCAGATGGGGCTGATTGAGCGGGTGATTCCGGAAGAAGAGCCGGCGAGCCGCGATACGTTGCCTGAGATCGGGACGATTCTTGACAGAGCCATACAGGAATTTTTTGATACCTGGCTTTGGACAGACGGGGAAACGCTGGCTAAACGCCGTTATGAGCGGTTTCGGAAGTTTTAGGGAAAGCGTTTCCCGCGCCGGATTTGCGCCGCGAAGCAGCAAATTCGTGCGCTGTGGCCAGTGATGCGTGAAGGAATGCCGCCCGGATGGGGAGAAAGAGCGGCATTTGTAAAAGAAAAGACAGGCAGGCGGAGTTTTGGCCTTGTGCAGGTTTGCGCGGGAGAGAGGAAATTATGGAGCAAAAAGAGAGTAGGCTTAAGGCTTTAAAAATCGGGCAGCTTGTGGCAAAAAGACCTGTCATTCAGGGCGGGATGGGGATCGGTATCAGCCTGTCCTCGCTGGCTGGCGCAGTGGCGAAAGCCGGGGGGATTGGCATTATTTCCACTGCCCAGATTGGTTTTCGCGATCCGGATTTTGAGAAAAATCCTCTTGAAGCCAATAAACAGGCGATTCATCAGGAGTTAAAAAAGGCCAGAGAAATTGCGCCGCAGGGTATTATTGGATTTAATATCATGGCGGCATCCAGGGATTACGGCCAGTATGTGAAGGAAGCCGTGCGTGCGGGAGCTGATGTAATCATTTCCGGCGCAGGGCTCCCGGTCGATATGCCGAAGTTTGTGGCGGAAGCAGAGGCAGAGAATCTGCCGGAATCCGTGGCTGTGGCGGAAACGGCGGATCCAGGTACGAAAGAAGCGGCAAATGCCGCTTTTGCAGCAGGGGGTGCGGCCGGAACCGGTACAGACAGTACCGTTGGGACAAACGGGCGCAGGACAATGATCGCACCAATTGTATCTTCGGTAAAATCGACACTTGTGATCTGCCGCATGTGGGACAGAAAGTACCAGACCGCACCGGATTTTGTTGTCATTGAGGGACCCTGTGCAGGCGGCCATCTGGGATTTTCCAGAGAACAGCTTACCGCCTACGGGGCAGACACAGAATGTGTGTCCAGGACGTATCATCAGGCCGAATACGACGAGGAGATCCACGGAATCATCAGGACAGTGAAAGAATATGCAGAAAAATACGGCAAAGAGATTCCCGTGATTTCTGCGGGCGGCATTTTTGACCATGAGGACGTCCTCCATCAGCTGAGCCTGGGTGCAGATGGAGTACAGGCAGCTACCAGATTCGTGACGACTGTGGAATGTGACGCGCCATCCGCCTACAAGCAGGCATATCTTGACGCTGGACAGGAGGACATTGTGATCGTAAAGAGCCCGGTCGGTATGCCGGGCCGGGCGATTAAAAATAAATTTCTGGAACGTGCGGCCAGAGGGCCGATCCCGCCGGAGCGCTGTGTCCGATGTCTGGACCGCTGTGACCCGGCCAGCACACCTTACTGTATCACGCGGGCACTTATCCAGGCTGCCCGGGGAAACCTCGACGAGGCGCTTTTGTTCTGTGGGAGTAATGCTTACCGCTGCGAGCGGGTGGAGACGGTTGAGGAAGTCATGCGGGCGCTTTGCGGGGAGGAAAATGCCCGGGAATCCGTTTTCGGTGTATAGCCGGGCTGCCTTTCGGTGTTTGTACGGATTCCAAGTTTAAAAATTCGCTTGTAAATGAGCTTGTATCGGATTTTTTGACTTTTGGCTCTGGTATTACTGTGAAGGTCCCGCCGCCTGCCGGTGGCATAGATTCAGGTATGCCCAATGCGCCTAGACTACTTTCATTCATGGTGGTGCGATCATCTGTGGGCGCAGGAAGGTTATAATCATATAAAGGATAAAAAAGTAGAAATTCCGCTTCTCTGTCACTGAATCAGACAGCAAAGCGGGATTTTTTATTGTGAAAGTCCGCCGCCTGCCGGCGGCATAAATTCAGGTATGCCAAATATGTCTGGACTACTTTCATTTATTTTCATTCATAGTGGCGCGCTCGCCTGATAATGATAATCCGAACCTAGTTTCAATCGGGGGTGCCTTCAGGTTTTAAGTATATCTTTAGTACTACAGCAAAAAGCGGCGGTATCGTGGGTGTGATCGTTGCGAGAATTGCATTTTCTCAAAGTCTATAATTTTGAAAGTGCATTTCTGCAATTATCCTGTATAATGGAAGTATATGGAGGAGGTGCGTATCTAAGGATTTCCTACGCTTGATAAACCTGATACGGATTTTTTTAGGAAACAGCGGCAAGGGGCACTATGGTACGAAACCAATTCATTGAAATGGCTATGGCTTCATTAGCTGATTTAATGAAGGACCACACAGAATACTGGGCGGGAGCAAGACAGGATATACGTTTATGAACGCTCAAAAGCTGGGAGAGCATGAAACGGAAATTGAGAAAATCGGGAATGTATTTATGTCTATCCTGCGGGGCATAAAGGGTAACATAGATAGAGGAGAGCCGTTGGAGGAATAGTCACCGCCGACCAATTTCGGCCGTTGATGAAGAAAATGATTAGGTAGGCGAAAAATAAAGATATTTGAGGGAAAATGATATGGTAAAGTCGGAAGTCAAAGAAATAATTAGACGATTGAAGAAGAAAGAAATCCAAGTTTTTGATGTCCCAGAAGAGTACGAGAACGATATTCAGCTTGTAACTTTTGAGCGAAAAGCAGGTTTTCGTATAACTGGGAAAAGAGGATTTGACATTATTTCTAATTCTTTCTTCGTTGAAGAAAAGTTAAGTTATGTGGATGCAGATGGTGAGGAACAAAAAAGAAGCATTTTTCTATCATTTGACACCTTTGATTCTTATTTTGATTTTTTAAATGGGGATATTTATGATAATGCGTGTTATACATTTTGTACCTTATTTGAGAATGCCAGTATTTTTCAAAAAGTTGATTTAGAAAAGTTAATGACAAGAAAAGCGTTTATCTCAGATACAATAGATTGTTATTCATTATCATTATCAAATGAAGAAAAAGAGAGCTATGAGGAAGGAAAGCAAGTCCATAAATATTGCCAACAATGGAGAAAAAAATTTAATAATTGTAGTAGCTATGATGAATTGGTAAAAGTCGTGAAAAATTATAAAAAATCAAAGATTACTTCCATTGTTGATGTTAGCTTTTTCTTCTTTCAGTATATTTTTGCAGATGTCAAGGATAAACAACGATTCTCTATTATTATGGAATATATGTCCTCCGGTGCTTATCCTGAATGCAAAATGATAAACGCATTATGTTCAATATATAATCCTGATGATGTTATACAATCATTTAACTACTCTCTGGGAGTAAGGGGGACGATATATAAGCATAAGAAGAAATTGAAAGAGTATATCTGTCGCTTGAAAAATGGGGAAGTTGAATTTAATTCAAAAGCATTTTTTGATAAGAAAACACACTACTATTGCGAAGAAACTCAAGGGTATCGAGAGGATAATAAATATTTCCCAATCGCAACAATTTATAGATATTTTGAAACGTTTGATGAGTTTATTAGTTATCGAAACGGAGATTTAACACATTGTGATTTATCGGGCGCACTTGAATGCGATGTGGATTTTTCTGATTACATTATTGATGAAACGACAAAATTGCCAATCCACACAAATACAGAAGTTACTTACTCGATAAAAAAATACTATCGCGATAAAAAATTCTTCGTGACGCAACAGTGGTGTAATATATCTGGTAGTGTGATAAAAGAATATAAACATTCCTTTGATTACTTTTTCGATTTTGTTGCCTTTTTGAAAGGAGATTTGTCTGAGGCAAATTTGCTTTTTTGCGATGGCTTGATGTTTTTAGAACAGTGGAATACCATTGATTTTGCAAATGCTAGAATGAGAAGCTCTCTATGTGAGAAGTTTGGTTTGAGATATAATATACAAAAAATTAATAGTAATTTGATAAAATCTTTTGATTATGTAGAACAGAATGAAAATGAAACAGCTTTAGTACTCCAAACATCGAGAGATTTAGCAGAAGAAGCTGCGAGAAGAGATTTATCAACTTTCGATATGTCATTTATCAAGAAATACCAAAGAATTCACTATGTTTCGGATATTCATCTTATGCACAGAATACAAAATGCAGGCTGTCGTTCAAAAGAGGATATTATATATGTGGTTCAAAGAATAGCTAATACTATTGCTGATGAAGCAGGAAGGTTATTATTGATTGATGGTGACGTGGCATCAGATTTTAGCATATTTCAGTTATTTGTAAAGAGTCTTTCTAAAACATTGCGCCGGAATACACAGGTTGTGTTTACGCTTGGAAATCATGAGTTATGGAGTTTTACGGGCTTTCAAATAGACCAGATTGTTTCAAAGTATCGAGCTGTTTTAGATGAACATGGTATGTATTTACTTCATAACGATATTCTTTATAAAGAAGATCATGGTTTGCTTGCTGATCCAGACACAGGAACACACCTGATTAAATATCACGATTTGTGCCAAATGAATGAAACGCAAATTTCTGACCGTTTGCGAAGTGCAAGGTATGTAATTCTTGGTGGATTGGGATTTTCAGGATATAATATGGAGTTTAATGCTGATAACGGCATTTATCGAATGACTGTAGATAGAGCTACTGAAATAAAAGAATCCAAAATTTTTGAAGATTTATATAATCGTTTACACCCTATTTTGGTCAATAAGAACACGGTTATATTAACGCATACGCCTAAAAAAGATTGGTGTAAAGAAGCAGGTCCTGATAAAAATTATGTTTATGTAAGTGGACATACACATAGGAATTTCTTTTATGATGACGGTGAGTACAGAGTTTATTCAGACAATCAAGTTGGATACCATAGCGAGACACTTCATTTGAAACCTTTTTTAATTAATAACGATTATGATTGCTTTTCTGATTATGATGACGGTATATTTGAGGTTACGAGTGAGCAATACAATGACTTCTACAGGGGGAAAAATATATCAATGACCTTCCAGCGAGAAGTAAATGTACTCTATATGTTAAAAAGGAATGGGTATTACTGTTTTATCCACCAATCAAGAAGTGGCAGCCTGGCTATTCTTAATGGCGGTGCCATGAAAAAATTAGAAATTCAGGATGTTCAGTATTATTATGATAATATGGATACCATGATTGCTACAATAAAAACGCCACTTGACAAGTTTACTTCATTTCAAAAACATATTGCAGATATGGTAAAAAGAATTGGTGGAGTTGGCACAATTCATGGGAACATAATTGATATTGATTTCTATAATCACATATATGTGAACCCGCTTGACTTATCAGTGACAGGATATTGGGCATCCGATATAATTAACAAAATTGCATATCCGTCTATTCCAGCCTTATTGGAGAAAAACTGCCCTGCAATATTCGGTGAGTATGTCAAACTTCTTAAAGATAATAGCGAAAATCTTTTAGCGCCGAAACAACAAACAAATGTTGCAATATTATCACAGACGTATCCTGATACAGACATTTACAAGACTTCAAGAGAAATAAAGAAGATGCAGAAACTTAGTTCAAATATACTAAGCTTTTGGTATGAAGATACCTTACGTAAAAGACCTCAAATTGAACTTACATAAAGTTGGATGTTCTGCTCTTTTTGGCTTTTGGAAAAATACATAAGCGGTTGCGATCTGCTTTTAAAATTATAGCCGGATTGACCGCTTATTTTGTTTTTGTACTCTTGTTTTCTCTATTCTTTTAGTGAGTAATTTTCGTAAATATTATGCTTATTTTGTGTTAAGACATAAACGTATAAATGATATAATGGATATAAAGAAAATAAGGAGGTCACAGCTCATGAAAGAGTTAGAAGAACGCCTTCGGATATTGCGGGAAAGTGTGAAGTTGTCACAGGTAAAAATGCAGGAAAAAAATGCTGCAATCATAGGATCAATGATAATCACTGAAGTGGATATCAGAGAATAAAGAGGTATGGATCCCGCCTCCCAGTCATAGAATCAGACAGGAGGTGGGATTTTTATGCTGAATTATCTTTGGGCAGGGATGGTAGCCGCCGGAATCTGCTGGGCAGCCTTTCATGGGAATATGGCAGAGGTGACGAACGGGATACTGGATTCCTCCAAGGAGGCAGTTGCGCTGAGTATCACAATGCTGGGAATCATGTCGTTTTGGAGCGGAATTCTGAAGGTGGGAGAAAATGCCGGGTTGGTTGAGCAGATGACAAGGCAGATGAGACCGGTGATCCGCTTCCTGTTTCCACGTCTGCCCGGGGAACATCCGGCAGCGGCCAGTATTTCCACGAATATGATTGCTAATATTCTTGGGCTTGGATGGGCGGCCACGCCGGCAGGGCTTTGAGTTATTATAATGACAGGTTGAAAAATCCATTGAGAAATCAAGGGTTTCCGCCGAATTTAGTCCTAATGAAAAAATGTAGTTTTGCATCAAAGCATTTCTGATTTTTCATTTGGACGGCGCCGATTCAAAAGAAAATAGGAAGAAATGTCAGTAATGTAACTCAAAGTGCCTGAAAGCAATGAGTTACTGGTTTTAGTATAGCATAAGGAGGGTAGAAGGTAAACAATTTCATATTGATGATTTAGATAGGACTAAATTAGTGAATGGCAGAAATGCTGTTAAAACTAGCTTAGTCCTATTTCTTTTTACAAATTCAAAATAATAGGAGGAATGAATTTATGAAGAACAATACAGCGTTAAGTGCAGAGAAAGCGATTACTTTTATCAGCGATGCACATGAAAAATTCTACTACGAGAAATTGAAAGAGGTCAGGTATCAGGACGTGTACCACAAAGCGCTTGTATATTGTCTTGGTATCAGCGATGACACAAGAAGAAATATCAACAGCATTTATAACTTTAAGACAGGCTGTGTAAAAACGGAGTGTCTGCATGAAGGCTGGCAGACCAGCGGGAGCTTAAAAGTAGTCAGGATGGCGTTTAACCTTTACTGCAATGGTACGCCGAGTGTCCTTGACTATGATGATGCGGAGGAACAGATGGACGAGTGCAGACGGTACACAGTGGAAGAACTGTTCTGCTGTGCCTATGCGCCTTATTTTTGGCAGGCGGTACAGATTCGTTATCCGGAATATGTAACATATAACCACAACTTGTACGCCATGCTTGGAGGACGGGATTGATGTTAAAAGTCAGGCTTATGGGAACGAAGAACGATATTAAGTGGTTCGGGAAGATTTTACAGCGTAACCCGAAAATCGAGGTGACGGAGTTTTCCGATATGTTCCCAAACAAAGGGACAAAGAAATATTACAGGACTTATGTGGAAGTCAGGAAAAGCAACGTAAAAGAAAATTAGTAGAAGCAAAGGAGAATTATCATGTGTAAAATAATCGCAATCGCAAACCAGAAAGGCGGTGTGGGTTATGAAAAGTAAGTTATTATGCAAAGTTGAGCCTACACTTTTGCTGATTTTATAGGGTATAGGCTCTTTTGAACTTTGCATAATCAGGAGTAAACCCTTACAAAGATTTCAACCAATCAAGAAGGTCTTTATCCTTTTTCCACGCTGGCAGTTCGTTAGATGATGGACTGTTGTAAGCTTCCATCAATGCTTTTCGCTTCATTTTTTCGTCTGCCCGTGCGTAGATTTCGGTTGTTGAAATATCAGAGTGTCCCAGTAGATCTCTGATATAAACAAGATTGACTCCGGACTGAAGCAGATGCATTGCTTTGCTATGCCTCAGCCAATGCGGTGTGATTTCATCGGATATATCCTTTATTCCCATTGCCTGAGCCTGTGCAGCATATTTTTTCAAAATATATGTCACTCCGGCTCTCGTCAGGGGTTTATTGCTCCGGTTGGTAAATAACGGATTGCGACCATATACAGGCGAAGCCAGACCAGAACCTTGCATATACTGCTTCAACAATTCCCCGGTTGGTCTCATGACTGGAACAATGCGGCTTTTACCACCTTTGCCTGTCAGTACGATGGTGACAGTATCATTTAAAGCAACATCACAAACTTTTAGATCCACAAGTTCCTGAACCCTTGCTCCGGTATCATATAAAAGTGACAGCAGAACAGCATCCCTTTTCCCCTGGATCGTTGTCCTGTCGGGTTGTTCTAACAGGCCCTTGATGCTATCCAATGGAAGATACATGAGTGGCACCGTATCCGTTTTTTTCATTGGAATCGCCAGGATTTTCTGGCTTTGCTGTATATACTGTGGTTCTTCTACCATTAAAAAGCTGAAAAATGAATGGATTGCAGCGAGACGTTGATTCCTTGTCGCCGCTTTGCAGTTACGTTCTTCTTCCAGCCATTGCAGAAAGCGGAGGATCAGATCCCTGTTTATTTTTGCAACTGTCAGCTTTTCCGGCAAAAGGTTCTCCTGATCTCTGCAGTATCTTAAAAATAATGAGAATGAGTCCCTGTATGCTAACTGGGTATTACGTTTGCTGCCAACCTGGCAGGGAAGATATACTGACAGGAACTGCGTTAAATACTGTGCAAAATCAGTTTCCTTCATGGCATACCTCCGGGATGACGTATGCACATGACTTTTCCACTTCCCTCATCAGGTCTGGATAAACTTCCGCTGTCAGGCGCAGATACCTTGCTGTTGAGCGTATTGTTTTGTGCCCCATATATGTGGAAAGAATCGGGAGCATAGCCGTTAAATCGGCTTCTTCCCTGATCCACTTTTGTAAAACATGAACCGCGAATGTATGGCGAATAAAATCCAAATGTTTGGATTTTGTACGTTATCCAAACTTAAATAAAATCCAAACCTTTCAGAAAAAAGACGTAAACCGCAACAAATACCGTCTGAA
>QZDW01000022.1 GCA_009917545.1 bacterium 1XD42-76 | reverse complement strand
GAGGAGTTGTTTTATTTTGTAACAAAGAGAATCCTGTATTTATGCGGGTTCTGGCGTTTCGCAAACGCCTACCAATTCCATAGAGAAAAAGGAGCTGGACATTCCCAACGTATATGATATGAAATAAAGGAAGGATTTCCATGGAAATAAGAAAAATATATATCCAGACTATTATTATAATGATGGCAGGATTTTTGTGTGCCTGTGGAGGAAAAAAGCAGGAGGAGTTTTCACTGTCCGGCGCCATAGAAGGCGGGGAAGAACCTTCTTTGGCAGAGAGCAGGGAAGATAATGACAAAAAAGGGCGTTGGGAAAAAGGATATGATCTTCCGGTTGATGAAAACGAAAGGAAAGAAGCGGAAGCTGACTTAAGGGCCGCGTTGGAATTGACCAGGGACATTTACCAAGAAGCGGACAAAGGCGATGCTTCAAACGTGGTTTTATCAGAGGAAGTTTTAATTCAATTAAAAGAGAAGCTAAAGACTATGGGCATGCCGGTCACAGGGAGCGAACCGTACCAGGTTATGGAGAACTGGCAGGAGATGGAGCGGTTTTTACAGGATGCCGGAGTGGGAAAGGCCGGGACCGTGCTCCTGTACCGGATTCATAGAGACGGAGGAATCGGAAGGTTTCAATATCAGTATGATGGAGAAAATCTGTATGTGCTGGCAGCAAATATGACATGGGGGAAAGATGAAACACCGATGCCTGCGTACATTTCCTATACAAGAATAAAAGAATGGCGGTATACGGAAAAAGGATATTTCTGCTATGAATTATGTGTACCGGAACCTCCGGAAGTATCGGAGATTGTTGATGGAAGCTGCCTGGTCAGAGTGAGGCCCCTGCCACAGGAGTGCCGTGAAATGTCCGAAAAATGTGTGCTTCCATTGGGGTATCAGGGAAATAACCTGTTATGTTCCAACTGGGACAGGGAGAGCCTGGATAAACTGGATTATAACGGGATTTATGAATATTTTTATGGGATGAAGTATGACAGGCGGTTTGAACCGGAGCAGTATCCCCATGGGATACCGGCAGAAGAGTTTGAAAACACCATCATGAATTACCTTCCGGTTTCCAGGGAGGAACTTCGGCAGTGGGCCGTGTTTGATGAAGGGCGTCAAGTCTACCGATGGGAGAGACTGGGGTGCGGAAATTACGCACCCAGTTTCTTCGGTACTTCTGTTCCCGAGGTGACACAGATCAGGGAAAATGAAGATGGAACATTTACCCTGACTGTGGATGCGGTATGCCAGATGATTTTGTGCAATGATGCGGTCATAACCCATGAACTTACGGTCAGGCTCTCAGAAAACGGAGATATCCAGTATCTGGAGAACCGGATACTGGATGACGGAATTTTTAATATCCCGGAGTATCAGTATCGGGTTGGAAAATAAAGATTATCACAGACCATTGGAGAAGGCCAGCGGTTATCCTTGTTCCCTCATACAAAAAGACACCAGCACACGCCGAATTTATCAATGAGCTTAAACTGGCATGGACTATAATCACATGGGCCGACAGGGGTATCGTTTGATGCGCCTTCTTTCAGTACTTCATAAGCTTTTTGGAGCTGGTTTTCATGGCCTTCTCCAAGATGGAAACAGAACATCATCGTATTTCCTATAGTAACATCCTCAGAAATTTCCGAAACAGCCAGTATTTGTCCATAGGCGTTCAGTTCGGAATGCATATAGCCGCCGCTGCCGTCAGGGTAAGCGCATAGGAGTTCGGCATCAAAAGCCTTTTGGTAAAGTGCCACTGCTTCCATGCTGTTTTTTACAAATACCTGCATCATTGATCTTAACATATTATATTTTCCTCCATCACTGAGATTTCTGATTCTGCCCTCTTTTCCGATTTTACTTCCATTGACCGATTTCGGGAAGACCTGAAGAGGAGAATCTTCTAAATTTTCAAAAGCAGTTTTTATAGCCAGTATTATTGTTTTTCCCAAAATGTCTATTTTACAGTAGAAAGATATCCAATTTTCTTGTAAAATCCGTCCGATCCGCCTGTCATATGGGTTGCGCCTAATGCCTTTGTTCTCCGATACATTTCTGTCAAAGCGGCAGAGGCGAGACCCTTATGCCGGTATTCGGGTATGGTACAGAGTGGTTCCATATAGGCCAGATGGTTTTCAGGAGTCCACCACATTCCTGCATAACAGGCATATTCTTCTGCCTCATCTGCAATAACCACGTCCAGCTGCGGCGTGGCGTGGGGTGCGGTACTCAGCTGATAATTATTTTGGTCATACTGATGGTTCCATGGGCCTTCGCTCTGTTCATGGTCAAACCCTTTAAAACAGCATTTGCTCACTTTTTCCATATCCATATTCTGGCGGTTTACAAAGTGAAAGCCTTTTGGCAGTGGGTAATCCAATTCGTTTGCGAAATCGTACTGCATATCCCAGTGTTCCGATTTCTGGCGATATCCTAACTGACGCGCAGCGCACATCAATTTTTCCGCAATCTGATAAAATATGAAATGGTCTTTGTGTAACATTCCTCCAATGATTCTGCACTTCCAAAACCTATATCCCCCCTTGTTTACTGAAAAATATTTTTAAGTTTCTTTTAAGACTGGGCAGGGAGCCTGCAGTCTCAAAATGGAGGATCATTTTCGGTGCTTATTCCAGTCCGGCCAGATTCTCCTCCATTTTGTCTAACACTCTTTTTTTCTGGGTTTCTGTTAAAAATCCGTCTGCCACTGCGTCTTCCAGAATCTCTGTCACATCTTTTATATCATTCTGGTAAGTTTCAGCAGTCAGAGGTGTATTCCGGCTTACAAGTTCCGGCCGCATGACAATGGTTGGGTTGAAAGCGACCACCATGGTTTCCGTGGATACCATAAACGCGCCTTTATAGATGACAAATTCCCCTTTTCCGTTGTCAGCTTTCAGACGCTCCAGGTCCCGTTCCATGGCTAAGGCATCCAGATCTCCCTCCCCTCTGTCCTCTTTTACAGTATCTACAATCCTTTGATACTCTTCCACCGAGTACAGTTCAAAAATCCCTCCAAGGGTCGGGTCATTCTTCAGGGATTTCATGGAAAAAGCGCCAGAAGGAACGGCGCCGTAGACTGCGACGCAGCTTATGGTGGCAGCGATAGTCAGCATGATTCCCGTAAAGGATTTTTTTTCTTTCATGTGAATGAGATGATTGATACGTTCTTTCATAAGACTTTGTCCAAAACCGGAAGTCAGAAGATTGATTCCGGCTCTCTTTGCTTCCAGTTCTACCAGTAAATCGGCATAGAGCTTTCGGTTTTCTCTTCCAACGGCCCGGACTACGGCTTCATCACAGGCCAGTTCCATATCCCGGCAGGCCAGGGCAGCCATGAGCCATACCAGAGGGTTAAACCAGTGGCAGACGCAGGATATGGTCAGGCACAGCTTTTTCAGTGCATCCAGGTGCCGGATGTGGGCTGCTTCATGTTTCAGGATCAGCTTCATGCTCTCTTTGTCCGCCCAGTCGGACTGTTTTGGAAGCAGGATTACCGGGAAGAAGATACCATAGGTTAAGGGGGAAGCAATCTCGTCCGAAACCCGGACGGTAATTCTGCGGAAGGAACGTTTCTGCTCCAGCCACATGGGAATCCAGGAAGATTCCTTAAGAGGAATTGCTGTGCGGTATTTCTTCATACTGGCGGCATGAAGATAAGCGATATACAGGCTGACAGACACAGCGCCGCAAAGCCACAGGATTTTAAGGAGATTCCATCCGAAGTCCGGCCCGGCCCCGGCTGTCTGCCAGGTTCCCGCCGAAAGGGGTAAAGCTACGGTGATATCCGGCATTTTTTCCCTTAACTGATGGGCCGCAGGCACAGGAAAGCCCGCCGGTACGGGAATCATCAGCTTCAACCAGGCAAGCAGCCAGAGCAGCGAAAAAGTGGTTCTGGGTATTCTGGCGGAAAAGAACTTCCGACATGCTATGACAATCAGGATCAGAATGGAAGCCGAAAGGCTCATCTGCAGCAGGTTCATAGGCTTACTCCATTTCATTAATCATTCGTTTTAATTCCTCCAGTTCCTTTTTTGAGAGGGCTTTCTGAGAAAGCAGGGATGAAAACAGCAGGGGGACGGAGCCGTCAAAGACACGGTTTACAAATTCCCTGGTATCATCCTGAACCGCCTGGTCTTTGGAAAGGAGAGCCCTGCAGACAAAATTCGGTTCCAGGCGTTCAATAAAGCCCTTCTGGATACATTTTTTAATGACTGTGTAGGTGGTATTCTTATTCCAGCCGATGGTATCGCGTAAGGTCAGGGAAATCTGTTTGGCTGTCACGTCTCCTTCTTTCCAGATTACTTCCATTACTTTTCGTTCTGAATCAAACAGTGTCTTTTCCATATCCGTGTTCACCTCGTATTCATTGTGTGTTCTTTATCGTACATTTCCTATACACTATCACAGTAGTCTGTTGATGTCAATGAATAACCGCTGGATATGGCTGATCAGTGTAAATGGCGCTCCCAAAGAGGATATTTCAAAAAAGAGCAGGGGAATACGGATACTTGCGCTTGTGCAAAGAAAAATCAGCACGTTTGAAACCCTGCATCCCTTTTTTAACAGCACTCCGGCAACAGGCAGCAGCGCATATAGAGGAACAGCCGTTTTCATTTGAGAAAAACCCCCATTAAGTAAGCGGTGATAAAAGAGAATAGAAACGCAAGTACATTCCGGAGAATGGCTGTTTTCCTGCCCAGATATTTTACCTCTACCAGGATTGTGATGATCCCAACCGTAGTAAGTGCGGAAACAAATACCGCCATTTGTGTAAGTCCTGCGCCGTTTTTTAAAAAGTTCCGCAACAATGGGAAACGCAATCATTACGGGGATTAACGTAATTGCGCCAATAAGCGAGGCTAAGAGCATACCGGTAAATCCCGTTTCCTCGCCGATCATGCTTCCTGTTGCACACGCAGCAAAAAGTGAGGACGCAGCTGCGTCATTCCCTGGGCCTCTCATTTGCGCCTGGTATTTCATACGACCGAATATTTTATATTTGGAAGATTTAAGACACGAGTAGTATTGACAAAGCATTAAGACTGTGGTAGTTTAATTTTAAAAATACTACTGGTGTCTTATGAAAGGAGTTCCTGTTTGATGGCTGTAAAACTTTTTGACTCTGAATTGAAAGTAATGGAGGTGCTCTGGAAAGAGGGGGACATTCCGGCAAAGCAGATTGCTAAACAACTGACCGGGCAGTTGGGCTGGAATGTAAACACGACCTATACTCTCATAAAGCGGTGCATCAAAAAAGGGGCGATTGAACGCTCCGAGCCGGGCTTTATGTGCCGCGCCTTGATACCGAAAGAGTCCGTCCAAGAGGCGGAAACCAACGAACTGATCAATAAAGTCTATGACGGTTCTGCTGATAAGCTATTTGCGGCTCTGCTCGGCAGGAAGAAACTTTCCGCTGAACAGATCGAAAAGTTGAAACAGATTGTTGGCGATTTAGAATGAGGAGGTAACTATGAGCTTACTGCAAATGAGTTTTTCCGGTGCCATTTTAATTTTAGCGATTGTTGTCATTCGTGCGCTGGCAATTAACAGACTGCCGAAAAAGACCTTTTTGGCACTATGGGGGGTTGCGCTATTGCGCTTGTTGATCCCATTATCTTTACCGTCCATGTTTAGCCTTTATTCGGTCATAGGCCATAGGACATCCGCTATGCAAGCGGTACAGCAGACCCCCGTTGCAAACTTTATCCCGGTCACTCCGACCCAGGCTATGACGATGCTCCCAAGTACAGCCGGTATCAATGAAACGGGAAGCTCCATTTCCATATGGACAGTCATTTGGGCTGTTGGCGCACTTATCTGTTTCCTGTTTTTTGCAATTTCGTATATCCGATGCCGTCGGGAGTTTCAGACCTCTCTGCCTGTGGAGAATGATTTTGTAAAAAGCTGGCTCATTACACATAAAATAAAGCGTCAAATCGCCATTAGGCAGTCCAGCCGGATTTGCGCCCCTCTCACCTACGGCTTTCTCCGGCCTGTGATTTTGATGCCAAAGGGTACAGACTGGAATGATACAAAATCGCTTCCATACGTTTTGACCCATGAGTATGTTCATATCCGGCGTTTTGACGCTTTCACGAAGCTGGTTTTGGTTGTGGCACTCTGCATCCACTGGTTTAATCCGTTGGTATGGGCTATGTATATCCTGGCAAACCGTGATATTGAACTTTCCTGTGATGAGGTGGTTGTTCGGCTTTTTGGAACGGGAAACAAGTCGATTTATGCGCGGATGCTTATCAGTATGGAGGAAACAAAAAGCGGTCTGACCCCGCTATGTAACAGCTTTAGCAAAAACGCCATTGAAGAAAGAGTGACCGCTATTATGAAAATCAAGAAAACATCGTTGATTGCTACATGTGTTGCGGTTGTTTTGGTTGCTGGAGTCATGGTTGCTTTTGCCACCTCTGCCGCGGCAGGAAATAATCGGTTAAGCCCTGTTCCCAATACTGGCTTTACCGATGAAGAGTATAACAAGCTGTTTGCGTTACAGCTTGACGGTTATGAGGATATGACCGTTTCCGAGTTTCGGACACAGATTTTTGAATTGATTGATACAGTCGAATATAGAGAGCTTCTGGAGCGTTTTTCACAGGATCAAACGCTTTATGATAGGAAAGACAACAATGAAACCGCCTCATTCCTGTTTAATGTGTTAGAACCGCTTATTGCCGAAAGATGGCAGGAAAGAGACTTCGGCGGCTATGCAACGACAAATTATGAGGCATCAGACAACGCGACACTGGAATATCAACTCACGATGACGATACTGGATGCAGACACGCTGACCGTCCGGGAGTACAACGATGCGCGGCTCGGCGTTGCAAATGCCATGCCAGCGCTTTTACAGGGAATGTCTTTGGAAGAACTCCAAGGAGATCAGACGGCGGCGCTTCAATCAAAAATTGAGGGCATTGCCCAGGCGCACAGCCTTAAATGCCTGCAGCTTTCCATTCAATTTTGGTTTATGCCGCTTTCTGGCTATGTAGATACCCTGCCCGCCAGTACCGATGATCCCGGCTTCAATGAACAAGAGCCGCGCCAGTACGGATATGGCACAAGCGAGGAGTATGCCTCACTATTGGTTCTCAAAACCCCCAATTACCAACAGATGACTGTGGCCGATTTTAATGCTGCCTTGCTGGAATGGTCCAACGAAAACCTTGACGGATGGGATCGGATTGGGGAGGATGCCGCACGAAATGATTATCGGGTGGAACTCTCGGCGGAGGAACGTGCTTTTGTGACGTTGACGAGGACGCTTTCCGGTGAAGAAAATTTCCGTATGATACAAAGCCTGAATACCGGACGCCCGGAGGAAGATCCGTGGTTTGCCGGAACCATCCTTTCAAAAGATACGGAAGACGGGGGCTATGGCGCCTGGTGTAATTTGTGGTATCAGTTTTCCTATCACATCGCAGACAAAGATCGCTTGACGATTGGCGAGCGTGATTACGCGATCGGCGGTATCGTCAGTGCCATAGAAGCCTTTTGGGATGAAACCCCACTGGATGATTTGCTGACGCTGACCGAGCACGATGTCGTAACGAAAATGGTTTCTTTGGCTGATGAATATAGTACCGATCTAATCACAATCACAATTGACGAAAATCAAGTGCAGTTTGAGGGCATGGACGAGCGATAAAGTGGGATTCGTCCGGGCCGTAATCGGAATTCTTAAGAGATTCGTCAGAAAATATTCGTTGACGCATCTGGACTACTATGATAGTCTATTGTTTAGACAGACTATCATAGTAGTCTATCTTTTTCAAAAGGTGCGCACCTGTGAAGATAAAATAATAAAAAGAAAGGATTTATACTATGTTTCATCGTACAAAGAGAAACCTTACAGCTCCAGGAATCATGTGTCTTATGCTTATGGCTGCCGGACAGACTGCCTATGGAGCAGCGCCTGCCCCGCAGGTATCCACGGTTTGGGCCCAGGAAGTTCAGAACCCGGCGGAGGATCTTACTTTGGGAGGGCTTTTTGAGCTTTATACCCCGGAAGAATACGAGGAATCCATCAACCAGATTAAAAAATACATGGGCGCAGACCATGCCGATGTCAAGGCCATGGAAGCGGACCTGGCCAAACTGAGAGCAGATAACGGCAAAGGTGAATTTGTCATTTACAAAGGCGCTTTTACCGTATCCACAGAAACAACAATCGTTGCCTTCAATCCGACGATTGTTATGAGGCCGGATCTGGTAAAAAGCGCAGAGGAACTGACAGCGGAAAACTATAAAAAGGATATTGAGGATGTAACAAAGCTTTTGGACCAGGCCGTAAAAGATAAGACCGTAACATCAGACCAAAAGGATTCTATCCTGAAAAAGATGAATGAAAACCTGGCGAAATTAAATTAGGGCGGATGCCATATATGGGAAAGCAAAACGGGCGTATCGACTAACTGATGTGATACGTCCGTTTTGTTGTGTGGGTCATGCAAAAGTTCAATAAATTAAGCAGTCCTTATACATTATTTTTCCCAGAATGTCCATTTTACGGCATTTTGGAATCCTGTTTTTTGATAAAATCTGCCGGAACCGCCTGTCATATGTGTTTCGCTTAATGCTTTGGTTTTCCGATACATTTCAGATAATGCCGCCGCCGCAAGACCTCTATGCCGGTATTCAGGAATGGTGCAGAGAGGTTCCATGTATGCCAGGCGATTTTCAGGTGTCCACCACATCCCTGCATAGCAGGCATATTCTCCCGACACATCTGCAATAACCACATCCAGTTCCGGCGTTGCGCGCGGCGCGGTGCTCAGTATATAATTGTGCTGCTCATACTGATGATTCCACGGACCTTCACACTGCTCATGGTCAAAACCTTTAAAACAGCATTTGCCCACGTTTGTCCTGTCAATGTCCTGGGGGTTTACAAAGTGAAAACCTTCCGGCAGCGGAAAATCCAATTCATCTGTATAATCATACTGCATATCCCAACGCTCGTACTTCTTATGGTATCCCATCTGTTGTGCATAACGCATCAATACATCCTGTCCGCCGAAGAAAATAAATTGAATGCCTTCTTTGTTTGTAAACATATTTTCATCAGCGTATTGCACCATTTCGGATGCCAGCTTTTCATATCCGGGTTTCAGGCAGAAATAAATGTCTGTCACCGGATTTTCATAAAAGCAGAACGCCACGATTTCTCCATTGCATTCCCAGATGCGGTTTTTGTAAGAATAGGAGATATCCATCCAGTAAGAAAATGATGCGTATGCGTATTCAAAAAAGGGGGCTGGTACACCATTTCTCCAGTCCCTCTCATAAATTTCAAGCAAAAAATGATAGATTCTTTCGCAGTCTGCTAAAATACGAAATGGTCTTTGGGTAATACTCTTCCTGCCTTTATGTACATTCAAAGTCTGCGTCCTCCTTTGCTTTATTAAACAAAATGAACCACCCTATTAGTTTAGGTGATTGCTTAAAAGGCTATCTTCTTTTCTGCATAATCCCCATCTGTACAAGATTTCAATTTCTTGTTCTGCATAAATTACCGATAAACTGAAAGTTAACGTACTCTCACGGTATTTGTAAGAACAAATCCTACTTTTTTGTACAGCATGAAAGCTTTATCATTCCATTTAGCGACGTGTAACAAAATAGGCTCATTACTGGTTTGGCGAATATAGTTCATTCCCCATAATAAAAGCTGTTTTCCATATCCCCTGTTTTGAAATTCCTTATTGACGATCAAATCGTCTATTTCATTTCCATAACAGGCAATAGAACCAATAATTTCTTCCCCACTTACAAGCAGGAAAATATCCTTACTTTTTTCACGAACTTGTTTATAATCATTCAAAAAATTATACGGCTCAATAGCAAGAAATTTTCGCATTTCATAAAAGCAAGTATTATATATTTTCATGTATTGTTGAAAATACTTCTGCTCAAAAGGAATACACAAGATATTGCTTTTTTCAATATCATTTTTTATATATTTCATTTCATATGCGATTATTTCCATGTTGTAATTTCCCTTCTGCAACCCCCGATTTGTCGTCTTTACCTGATAGCATTAAGACGCACTAAATTATTATAATTTGTTCTTCCATAGAGAGAACCCTTGTGTTTAACAACCTGCCTGGACAAAGCGCAGTCCCAGAACGCTCCCCCATGAATGACCGACCCAATACACCGAACTTTGATGAAACCGCAGCCCTTTCTCCCAAGAGTTAACAACAGTGTAGTTCCATGGCGGCCTGTTTTTTGAAGAAGACGCTTTCATTCCATTGTTTATAATATCTTCTTGGGATATTGGCTTATCTATGAATTTTCTAATGCTTTGTTTATTGTAAATTGCAGAAATCATTTATATTATACTCTTTCAATAATTCCGCTTTTCTCTATTTTATTCCAACGTTTGAATACAATTATTTCCGCATCAGTTCCATAGCCGCTGTACTCAGACACCATGAGATATTTCTCATCAGCGATAATTCCATAACATCTGTCGCTGTCCTTTTTATGAAGCTGATTCCCTAAATAAATCCTGTTATCATCCCAAAACTTTACGGTCAGGCCGTTTGGAAGGGTGTATTCAATGTTCGCAAAGGAACCTTTCAGCGCATTCAGCTCTGTTACTTCTTCCATATCTGGAATCTGCAGCGCATGGAAGGCCGCAATCAGCTTTTCTTTTAATTCGCTTAACGCTGTTTCACCTTTTTTACAGCACTGTGCAACAAGGCATTCCGCCCCAAAAGGCTGCCCTTCTGTTGCTGCACATCCGTTACAAGTGCTGCATAATTCACAGTTCGTACAATCAATTCCGCAGATAGATTTCATTCTGTTTTCCTCCTCAAATTCTCTTTTTTACAGCTTCCTTATGGGAAAAAATATATACCCTTTCCCGGTCTTTGGACAGGTAAAATCATGGACGGCACCAACCAGAGCAATACCATTGCCCTTCATATATCGGATTACTTCTGAAAAGGTATTATCATTTTCACGTTCCACATAAATATACTCATAGCCGGGTATCACCCACTTTGTCCAGCCATCGGGGACTTTTGCATCTTCATTACACTCTACCCCTGCAAGGTAAAGTCCTTTCTGAAAGCCCTCCCAGGGCTGGAAGGAACGGGAAAAGTCAGACATTGCGCCCCATATTCCGCTGATGTTCCCATCTTCATCTTTCTTTGCCAGATGTGCGATTTCTCCAAAATGGGAATTCGCCTCATCCCATAACTTCTGAATAAAGCCGGCTCCGTCCGTTGTCGCCCCTTCTTTTCCGATTACAACAGAGGATTCTTTTTCACATGTTTCGATTTTCATTGATTTGTTACTCCCTTCCCTTTATGTTTCATTTCATTTTAAAGGCTCGTTCTTTTTCGCGTTTTGGATATATTTATCATAGCGGCACTGCTCAATGACTGTGTGCCCCAGTAATGTAATTGCCCTTGCCGGACAGGAACTGATGCACCGGTAACACATGGTACAGTGTTTTCCGGCAGCCGCTTTTCCATTTTTCAGGGTAAGGTTGTCGGCCGGGCAGAGCCGGGTACAAAGCCCGCAGCCCGTACAGGCATTACTGATTTTTAATTGATCCGAGTAACTTTTGGTTTTGCTGTAGTACCACAAACGCTGGCAGAGTAATCCGGCGATTCGGTTATAAAGATGCAGGCCGTCTTTGGGATACCTGCCTTTCCTGATTTCCTCTGCGCATTTCTCAATCTTTCTGTCTGCTTTCCGGATGATTTCCCGGTTCTCCTGAAAGGATTTTTTCAGTAGTTTTACATCACAGACAGAATCAGGCATACGGATATGGAAACCACCGACGATTTTGGCGCCATACTTTTTGAGCAGCCGTGCCGAGCAGCCTGCGCCATCTCCGCTGAACAATCCCATAGTGGCAACGCAAAGTATTTTTTTACCCTTCCAAAGATCCGGATGGCTTTTGATAAAATTTTTTACCATAACAGGAACGTTTGAAAACTGAACAGGATATGCAAAAACAATAAAGTCATGCTGTGATAATAAATGTACCGCTTCTTTCTTCTCCATAGGAACCGCCTGTGCGGATTCATCCAGTAAACGGACAAGCTTTCGGACACAATGTTCTGTATTCCCGGTTCCGCTTAAATAAACACCAATCATACAAAAAGACACCAGTACACACCAAATTTATCAATGGATGTAAACTGGATACATTCCCCTCCTTAGTCATAGTTTTTTGGATTTCTCCTTCTGGTTATTTTACCGCCATTGACCGATTTCGGGAAGACCCGAAAACAAACCCCTTCTCAAAATCGGTCTATGAAAAAACAATAAACAAGTTCATTTTTTCTTAAGATGATTTAGAGGTTTTTTAGAGACTACTCTGATAGAATGGATAAAAAATTCGCAGAAATACTGGATAAACTGTGGATTTATATTTTATCAGAGAGGAGAACAACATGAAAAAGAAAACAAGGAAAATGGTCTTATTGACAGGGGTATTGTGTATTTTGAGCCTTGCCGTGTGCGCCTGTGGAAAGACGGAGGATGCGCAGGATGCGGCGGAACCGCAGGTGGTCCAGGGAGAACCGATCCCAGAGGATGATACAAAAGAAGAGGATGCTGCTCCGGAACCGTCTGCGAAAACAGAGGGCACAGAAGGCGAAGACAAGCAGGAAAGCCCAGGAACAGAAACGGTGCCGGAATCCGAGGGAAACGACAATCAGGGAACAGACAGTACACAGAAAGAACAGCCGGAGGCGCAGAGTACATCCGGCACATCGGAGCAATGGGTTGACAGCACACCGAATCTGGAGGGGGATGCCAAAGACCTGAAAGACGGGCAGTTGACCGTGGTTGAGTCTGTTACGGAAAAAGCGGATAACGGCGGGGATATCATAGTATCGCCTGGCAGCGGGGATGATTCGGAGTTTAACAAGGTTACCGTTACATATGATGAAAACACGCTGTTTGCCATCCAGACAATTTATGACGGAGGGGCCAGGGCTGAAATGTCGGCAGCGACAGCGGCAGACCTGGCAGCCGGACAGCACATCCAGGTATGGGGGAGTTCTTCAGGCAGCGGTTTGAAAGCAACCCAGATCTGTATCGTAAAAGTGGCATAAATGATTTCTGTCCTCTTTTGAAAGGATGATACCCTATCAGGAGAGGGCAGTTTTCTTTTATAAGAAATTCAGGAAGCCTCCATTTCTTTCACAAAAAACGGGCATGTCTGAAAAAATATTCTGAAAAGGTCACCTTTCGTATCTCCAGTGCGTGTCATAAGTATAACAGCATCCAACCGAAGAATACCCGGAAAGATTTTCGGGCACGGATGTAGTCCGCAGGGACATCTT
Source organism: bacterium 1XD42-76 (assembly GCA_009917545.1). Taxonomy (GTDB): domain Bacteria; phylum Bacillota; class Clostridia; order Lachnospirales; family Lachnospiraceae; genus QZDW01. Next base: position 53,873 of record QZDW01000022.1, on the reverse strand, counting down.
CTTGCCCGTCTTATGCCGGACAAGAAGCATCGGGCGGACGGTAACGGGAATTCTTCCAGGTCCGGGGTATTGTGACAGATGGATGCAGAGCAGGAAAGGAGATGGAAAGATATGGACCTGGAAGCGGCAGTAAAACAATACAGCAGGATGCTGTACCGGATCTGCATTGTGATACTTGGCAGTGAGGAGGACACCCAGGATGCCGTTCAGGATACCTTCTGCAAATACCTGGAGAAAAAGCCGGAATTTGCAGACGCAGAACACGAAAAGGCATGGCTGATTAAAGTGGCCACCAACCACTGCCGGGATATACAGAGATTCCGGTTCCGGCACCCCAGGGTGCCCATCGAAGAACTTGCCGGTACGCTGGTATCCCAGCAGGAAGACCGGGAAGCCATCCGGGAGCTTCTCCACATGCCCCCAAAGCAGAGGGCCGTGATGGTTCTCCATTATGTAGAAGGGTATCAGGTAAAAGAGATTGCTGGTATCCTGGGGATTACGGAGCATGCGGTCAAAAAAAGGCTGCAGCGGGGAAGGGAGCAGTTTCGGACGATCTGGAAGGAGGAATATTGCAGATGAGCACGGTGAATGGCAGTCAGTTGAAACATGTGATGAATCAGGTACACATGAAAGAAAATTTTGAGGAGGAAATGATCATGAATGTAAGAACACAGATGGCAGACGGAACCTACAGACGGAACAGTTTTAAGAGGAATATGGCATCGGCGGCAGCCTGCCTGCTGGTAATCGGGACGGTGTCCATTCCGGCCTATGCAGGGTATCTGGGACTCCGGAGTGCGATTACCAGCGACAAAGTAATGGCAAGGATGCAGGAGGTCCCCGAAGCAGAGGTGCAGGATATTTATAACATGGTCCAGTATGAGCAGCGCAGCTTCCATGCCGACCAGTTCAGCAGGGAATACACAAAGGAGGAAGAAAGCCGTAAGGAAGCGCTGAAAAAGGAGTATGAGAACGGCAGATTCCCGGAGGGTACGCTGACACTGGTGGAAAATGCAGGGCAGGCTGTGGATTCTGATCAGCTGGTTTATGCCAGAGACACCGGCTGCTTCTATCTGCCGGAAAGGGCACTGACAGACGAAGAACTTCTGCAGATCCTGGATTTTAATTCCAAAAGAGACTTTGCTCTTGAACAGAATCCGGACGTGTAGCAGCAGAGGCAGGAGGCATGGGAAGAGGCAAACGATTCCGATACGCTTCGTTAGAAACAGGGGAAAAGGTGGCTTTTCGTAAACGCACTAACGCGGAAAGAAAATACAGGATTGATACTGTCTGAAAGCAGGCAGGTACAGGGCATCAGGATTGAACAGGTCATGATGCCCTGTAAGAGCGAAACGGAATCAGCCCGTATACATGGAGGAAAAGAGAAAATATGAGAACAGGAAAATACAGGCTTTTGGGTACGCTGTTATTGGCAGGGGCTTTGTATCTAACTGGCTGCGGCAGCACGGAATCGAATGCAGACGTTATGGCGGCGGATGTACAGCAGACGGGCTTGCTGGAGGATTCCGCAGATTCCGGTTCCGGTGGGGATTCTGGCATTACCCCGCAGGAAAGCGGCCAGAGTTCCGTACTGCCGCCGTTATCTACAGAAGCGCAGACCATAGATTATAAGGGGAGTGTGCCTGTAGACTGGCTTACGGCGTCTTCGGATGCCATTTATTTATTGAGCAGGGATCAGGACGGGGGCTCCGGAATCCTGAAGATGAAGCCAGGGGAGGCTGACGGGGAGGCCCTGCAGGTGACGGCGCCGGATGGGATGACTTTTTCCGTCATGACCACGGATGAGCAGGGGAACCTGTATGTGGTGGCGGAGGATAAGGATATTGAGGAAACGATGAGGGATGATGAGGTTGTCTGCCCTACAGAACACTGTGAAGTATGGAGGGTCAGCCCGTCCGGTGAGGTGACGGCAAAACTGGACATTTCCGAATATGTAAAGAAGGAGGTCTTCTCCCCCCGTATGATCGCAGTGGCAGGGAACGGGGATATCTACCTGTCCACCCAGGTCGATGGAACAGCAGTGCTGGCTTTTAATGCGGAAGGAAATTTCCTGAATAAAATCAGTTATGATTACAAGGTTTATAGTCTCCGTACCGCTATGGGGAGGGGCAGAGATGGAAAGGTATACGCCGTGCTTCGCGACAGTGTTGCAGATGATGGCACTTCCGTGATCGTTGAACTGGACGGACGAGACGGCCATATAGGGGATGCCACTTCTTTTATGCTCCGCAGTGATGGCAGTTTCTATTCAAATGTATGCCCGGGGAGGGATTGTGACCTTGTGATTTTCGGCGGAGAAGGAATCCTTGGATATGACCTGGGGAGCGCCAATATCAAATGGAAGGTTCCCGCAGGCAAACTGCCTTTCAGCACGGAAGGTTTTTATCCGATGGCAGCACTGGCAGACGGCAGGATACTGTTTTTGGATAGCAATAAACTCCATTATGTTCCAGCGGCACAGCAGTAGACAGTATTTTTCCGCTGCCGGAATATATGGAATCATACCATAATTATGCCAGGTGAGCATGTCAGGGTCCGTGAAACAGAGGCTTTGACATGCTTAATTGGCTGTTTTTTGTAAATCCCAGAAAGAGACAGATGCAGGAGCGGATATGGAGCAAAGGAGAAGACAGCCGGTCTGGAAGGCAGAGAGCCGGAGAAAAAGAGAAAAGAGGATTGCCAGACTACGGCGGAGGATTATAGCCTATACAGTCCGGGGAATCGTGGCGGCTGTCCTGGCAGTCATGCTTCTTCTGATGGTCTGCGGCTGTCTGTATATCCGGGATTTTTTTCGCAAAGGTCATAAGGATTCTGCTCTTAAGGCAGATTCCGTTCGGGAAGCCGTACCCGGCGTGGAAGAAAATAAACCGGACACGGAATTTCCAGAGCAGGAAAAATATACGGTAGTCCTGGATGCCGGACACGGCGGGGAGGACGGAGGAACCGTGGAGCAGACGGCCACGGAAAAGGAAATCAACCTGGCTGTTGTGTTGAAAATGAGAGAGCTGTTGGAGAACCAGGGCATCTGTGTGGTCCTTACAAGGGAGCAGGATATATTTATAAAGCTGGAGGAAAGGGTACGGGTTGCAAACGGAGAAAAAGCGGATCTTTTTGTCAGTATCCACTGCAACTATTATGAGAAAGACAGTTCGATCTACGGCCTGGAATGCTATTACTGCAAAGGGGCGGAGGACGGGAAATATTATGCCGAAAGGATTTTGGATACCATAGAAAAGAGTGGGGAGATTGTTTCGAGGAATGCAAAGCCTTCCGGCTACTATATTTTGAAAAATACAACGGTTCCTGCCGTATTGGTGGAAACAGGATACCTTTCCAATTATAATGAGAGGAATCAACTGATATCAGGGGAATACCAGGGAAAGCTGGCCCAGGAGCTGGTGGAGGGGATTGTAGAAGGGCTGGAAGGAAAAGCGGGGTAGTGTTGCTTATTTCAGGGCTTCCCAGAATCGGTCAATAGAGTAATAATAAAAGAAACCATCAGAAAGGAAAACATTGGTGAAAACAGAAAAAGTACTTTGGAGGAAGAAATATATAACAGTTTTGATACTCTCTCTGCTTATTCTGGCGGCGGTTTTGTATGGAATACGAAATGGCAGAAGAAATGACAAAGGTGGAAATATCCTTGCCGGGGCAAGCCTGGACACAAGCGCTTTCCAGATGTATTATTTTGACGGGGAAACGGTTGCGGTCAGGACGCTGTATGACAGCGGTGCGGAGAAGGAAGTGATTAAAAAAATTAATGGTATCCCCCTCCAGGCGGCAGAGGAAGATGCCCTCTCCCAGATGGAGCCTCCCTTTTACGGGTTCTGGGTCAGCAGTCAGGATGGCTTTGACATTTCCGTGGCGGCCTCCGGCGGTGTCTGGCTTAAGAATGACGGGGCGGTTTATTATGGGGATACGGATTTGTCTGGTTTATGGGAACAGATGGAAGGCAAGGATGAGGATACCTGGAATGCCCTGAATTTTCCCAATGCGGGGCGTTTATCGGCATACCATACGATCTTCCTTCTGAAAGCGGATGAGCAGACGGCAGAAGTCCCGGAGGGTCTGACTTTGACGGTGGAGGACATAGGGACAAGCGAGATTACGGTACGGATTACCAATAACAGCGGGGAGGAATTTTCCTACGGGGAATACTTTTCTATCCAGAAGCAGATAGACGGCCAGTGGTATACGGTACCGGTAAGGGCGGATAATGTGGGATTCCAGGATATCGCCCATATCCTTCCGAACGGGGAGAGCGCCAGCGAGACCTATAATCTGAATATTTACGGTACGCTGGAACCGGGAACGTACAGGCTTGTGGTGGAAACACTGAGCGCTGAGTTTCTGGTGGGGCATGGGAGGATGGCGGGAATAGAGGGGGAGTAAATGCTGTTAAAAACAGCATGGAGAAGGGATGTAACAGAAAATGGAAAGTCCTTAAATGAGGGACATTCGACATAGGATATATGTTGGATGTCCTGTTTTGATGGATAATTTCAACAATAAATATGAGGAAACATCTCATATATTGTTTACAAAATTTTAAAAATGAGTATAATAGATATTGAAAGACACATAAACTGGAGGGAAAAAGAGATGCTGTGCCAATTTACAGTGAAAAATTATAAAAGCATTCGGGATGAAATGACCTTTGATATGCAGGCAGCTGCTATTTCTGAACATGAAAATAATATAATTCGTGATAAAGATGGAGAATTGTTTTTGCCGATTTCTGCAATATATGGGCCAAATGGAGGTGGAAAGTCAAACGTATTGGAGGCAATGCATACGTTGGCTTCAAAAGTACTTCGTCCATTATATGCAACTGGTGATAAGGAGGAACGTATATTTCTTCAGAAAAGGCTGCTCATCGAACCTTTTGCATTCTCAAAAAAAACGAAAAGCCAGCCAACAGAGTTTGAAATTTTTTTCCGTACAGAAATTGCGGAGTATCGGTATAAACTCCATATCATGAAGGATGTTGTAAATTATGAAAGTTTGGACCGTGTAAAATTGGACACGGGACGACGTTCAGCGCTTTTCGAACGGGATACGGAAGAAATTTCTTTAAAAGGTGTATTTTCCAAACTGAAAGCCAGTGAGGACTTGTCCGCGACATTACCGTTGCTGTCTTATCTTGGGATCACTTATAAAAAAAATGAGGTAGTAAAAGATGTTCTGGATTGGTTTGAATACGGAATTGATTTTTTAAACTATGGTAATCCGATTGAAGAACTTCGTATGGCAGTATCAAATTCAGAGGATGTGAAGCAGCTTATGCTTGACATGGTACAGGAAATGGATCTGGATATCGTGGATTTTCGTGTAGTTGAGGATGAAAATGACAGAATCGATGTGTATACAAAGCATTTGGTGGATGGCTATGAGACGGAGTTAAACTTACTGGAAGAATCCAGCGGGACAAGGAAATTATTTGGTTTAATGCCATTTATTGCTGGATGTTTACTTACGGGAACCGTTTTGGTTATTGATGAACTGGATGCAAAGATACATCCTGTTTTGCTGCGTCATATTATTATGATGTTTAATGATATGAGTATTAATAAAAAGAAAGCACAATTAATCTTCACATCCCATGATCTGTCTACAATGAACAATGAAGTGTTTCGAAGGGATGAAATCTGGTTTGTGGCAAAAGGGAATGCTCAAAACTCTAAATTGTATTCATTGGTGGAATTTAAGAACGAAAAAGGCGAATCTGTTCGTAAGGATGCCAAATTCGATAAGCAATATCTGGAAGGAAAATATGGCGCTGATCCGTATCTCAAAAGAATTATAGATTGGGGGAAGGTCAATGCCTAAAAAAGCCGGAATGGAGAAGTGGAAAAAGAAGCGCCGTCAGGAGTATCTGGAAATGAAGCAGTACAGATACTATATCTTCTGCGAGGGGCAGCAGACAGAACCTCTGTATTTTATGGGATTCAAAAAGCTAATTGAAGATAATCCGATTTATAAGGATATGGTTCTAATTGAAATAGAACCCTGTCAGGCAGAAACGATGCGAGTAATCGGAATGGCGGAAAGATATGTAAAGAAGAACAAAATCCAAAAGGGCCAGATTTGGTGCGTTTATGATAAAGACAGCTTTCCGGCAGATGATTTTAATGGTGTTGTCAATCGGGCAGAGAACTTAAATAAAGAAAATTCTCAACTTCAATATCATACAGCATGGAGTAATGAATGTATTGAGTTCTGGTTTCTTTTGCATTTTGCATATTATACAGCGAATAATCACCGGGGGGAATACATAGCATTTCTGAATGATCAATTCAGGGAATTGGGGATTGGAAAATATCAGAAAAATATGAAAGATATTTTTGATATTTTGACGGAAAAAGGAAATCCAAAGCTGGCAATTCGATATGCCAAACGTATCATAAACGATGGTAAAAGTAAGACACCAGCAGAAATTGCGCCGGGAACGAAGGTGTATGAGTTGGTGGAAGAACTGGTTAAGTATTTGCCGGAGCATGTTGCACAGAGATTTAAGGAAGCTTGCAATTAAAGGGGAGAGTATTTGGATACATCAGTAAAAAACAAAAAACTACGAACTTTGCCTTGGTATGCTTTACATGATATTGCAGTAAAAAAGGGAATAGAAGAAAAAGAAGTTAACGGAAAGGAAAAGAATACAATAATAGATAAGATATTATCTTATGGGATCCTTTCGGATGAGGAAATAGAGCAATATGTAAATGATTATATTTATGGTGACCGAGTAACGTTTACGTTATGGACATTTCAATCATCGTTGAAAGATTCAGATTATGGTATTGTTAATTCCCTGGAAAATGTGGAGGAGGAATATCTTTCTGTTTCTGGATATAGAAAATTAAAAATTTTATCTGTAAAAGAATATGAGGACCGTACAGAAGTTTTATATGTTTATAGCAAAGAATATACTTATGTTAATGAGGATGGGCAAAATGCCAGTGTATGGGAACAACATAGAGGATGCTTATGGATTGGAAAGGCATCAACATATCTTGCCTGCATTAGTAAACATGAGAAAATGACGGCTTTTATGACAAAATACATTGCTGATTTATTTAAAAACCCGGTAACACAAATAAAGCCCCCAAAATCAGCAATTGACAAATGCACAAATTCTAAGGCCATAAGCAGAATTGTGTTGCAGGGAAAAGGTGGAGAGAAAACAATTGTGTCAAGAGCTGGGGGAATTACGCCTGATCAAGAAGAAGAGATTAGCAGAATTCGTTCTGAGAGAATTGATACATCTGGGAGTTTTATCTCGGCAATTACCGAGAATATTGATGCTACGATTAAATATAATGTTAGAAACGGCAGTATTGGAATTTATAAACATTTGCCAGCTTCTGTTCTGTTTGAGTGGTCTGAAAATTCGATTAAAATTATTTTGGAGGAAATTGAAAAATTAAAAGGGAAGCCAGCTGAAGAAATTTTTAAAGAAGTAGGACAGGAAATAAAATGGACAGGGGCAAGCGGAATTGAAATTACGCAACTGAATTGGTATTTGACACAAATTATAGCTTCTCTTGATAGAGACGAGTATGAGTTCCAGATTCCGGTAGATAAATTATCGGTATTGGATAATAGTAAATGGTTTATCAAGTTTCCGAGAATATATTGCAAAACTTGTGATTCTTATGGGACTCCATATTGCACTGAATGTGGAACAGAGTTGAAGATGGGAAGGGAGATAATAAAAGAATGTGAGTGTGGGGCACCCTTAAAAATTAAATGTGCGGATGGTCATGATACTTGTGAGATTGTAAATTGGTATGTTCCAAGATCTATATTGGTAAGTATGATCAATAAAAATATTCAGAAAATATTTAAAGACTATTCTTTAGAATATAATATCTGCATTGTAGGCGATATGGGATATATTGTTAATGGAACAGAGAATTTGCAAACAGAAGTTGAAATTCCATTTGCAGCAATAGAATGCTTTAAACATGATTCAGTGGCCCTTACACATAGAGTGAAAGCTTATGCGGTAAATATGAATGAGAAATGTGGTTCTGGAACCTGTTCATATGCAAAAATTGAAAAATGTACTGAAAATGATGGAATGGCATGTTTACCTAAAGTTTTTTATACCATTTTACCAGGCTATCGTCCACAACCTCACAAAGGCATGGAGTATGGGGATGTTGCTGCGGAAGTGAAAATTGGAAATAAAGCATATGATTTAAAGGGTATCATAAAAAAGAATAGTGAAAACCGACCTAGAAAATCTGTTAATGATGATGAAAAAATAAGAAAACCACTATTATCAACATCAGGAGAAAGGCAGGAGATAATTCGTCAGTTTGTGGAGCAGGGAATGATAGATGCTCGTTGTCAAATAATAGCAGTAGTCATTCCGCAATATATTGATGCAGGATTTAAAGGAACTTTGAGACACTTGGCAAGGTTGTCTGGAAAGAAAGTAACATTTATTGAATTGGACGAGTTATCCGAGCTGATTTCAATTAACAAAAAAATATTGGTATCATAATGCAATAGGAACCTTTGGAAAAATCCAGAGGTTCTTATTGTTACTATACGCTGTTAAAGATTTGACGGAGGACTCGAAATAAAGAAGTGGGAATGAAGTTTGTCTGTTCTGAAAAGGGCAAAAAAAGTCGAGTACATTTTCCGGCATGCTGTTATACTACTAAGACCAGGCCAAAGGCCAGAAAGGAGAACATCATGCCAGATCAGAATCATATCGTTATTCAGGGCTTATGCCAGAACAATCTGAAAAATATTTCCTTAAAGATACCAAAACAAAAGCTCGTTGTATTCACCGGGGTCTCCGGCTCCGGGAAATCCAGCATCGTGTTTGACACCATTGCGGCAGAGAGCCAGCGCCAGATGAACGAGACCTACAGCGCTTATGTCCGGGGCAGGCTCCCGAAGTATGAGAAACCAAAGGCGGAAAGAATCGAAAACCTTTCCCCCTCGGTCATCATTGACCAGAACCCCCTTGGGGGCAACGCCCGTTCCACGGTGGGGACCATCAGCGACATGTATTCCGCCCTGCGGCTGCTCTACTCCCGGATCGGGGAACCCCATGTGGGAACACCCTCCTGCTTTTCCTTCAACAATCCGGGGGGCATGTGTCCGGAGTGTTCCGGATTGGGGAAGGTGATGACGCTGGACGTCCTTCCTCTTATAAAGGAAGATAAAAGCTGGAATGAGGGGATGGTGGAGCTGCCCACGTTCCGTGTGGGGAACTGGTACTGGAAGCAGTATACAGACAGCGGCCTGTTTGACCTGGATAAAAAATGGCAGGACTATTCCGAAAGGGAACGGAACCTTCTGCTGTACGGTTCGGAGGAACCGGGCGGGAAGCGGGTGTCGAAGCAGGTGGAGGGCATCCACAACATGATGAGCCGGCTGCTGTTAAAAAGGGACAGCTCCGAACTTGGGGAAACTTCTGTAGGCCGGCTGGCAAAATATGTCCGGGAATCCGACTGTCCCCTCTGCCATGGGAAACGCCTAAACGGGGCGGCCCTGTCCTGTAAGATTGCCGGGTATGATATCAGTGAGATGTGTGAGATGGAGTTGACAGAACTGAAACGGGTTCTGGGGACAGTCACAGACCCAAGGGGCAGGTCGGTGGCGGAGAGCCTGGTTATGACCCTGACCCGCATGATCGAGATCGGCCTCCCTTACCTTTCCCTGAACCGGGAAGCGGCTACCTTGTCCGGCGGGGAGGCACAGCGCCTGAAGCTGGTGCGCTACATGGGGAGCGCCCTCACGGGCATGCTCTATATTTTCGATGAGCCAAGCACCGGGATGCACCCACGGGATGTACACCGCATGACCAGGCTGCTGCGTGCCCTCCGGGATAAAGGGAATACGGTTCTGGTGGTGGAGCATGATAAGGATGTAATCTCCATTGCGGATGAAGTGATTGATGTGGGGCCGCTGGCAGGAAAAAACGGCGGGGAGGTTCTCTATCAGGGCAGCTATCAGGGGCTCCTTGGCTCCGGCACATTAACCGGGAGGGCCATGGAGATGGAGATACCCTTTAAGGCGGAGCCAAGGAAACCCAAAGGATTCCTGCCTGTCAAACATGCCAGCCTGCACAATCTGAAACAGGTTTCCGTTGATATTCCCCTGCATGTGCTGACTGCGGTGACCGGTGTGGCCGGTTCCGGGAAAAGTTCCCTGATCCGGGACGTGTTTGCCGTGCAGTATCCGGAACAGGTCATTCTGGTGGACCAGTCCCCGGTGACAGCCACCGGGCGCTCCACCCCGGCCACCTTCCTGGGATTTTTCGATGATATCCGGAAACAGATGGCGAAAGAAAATAACGTGGGCGCAGCCCTGTTTTCCTTTAACAGCAAGGGGGCCTGTCCGGTCTGCAAAGGGCGGGGAACTGTCACCACCGAGCTGGTCTTTATGGACCCGGTGACAACCATCTGCGAGGCCTGCGGCGGGAGCCGCTACAGTGACGAGGCGCTTTCCTATCTCTATAAAGGGAAAAATATTGTGGAGATTCTGGATATGAGCGCGGAGGAGGTCGAAGACTTCTTTTCTGGTTGTCCGAAAATCCGCAGGGCGCTGCACGCCATGGTGGAGGTGGGGCTTCCCTACCTTTCCCTTGGACAGCCCTTATCCACTCTGTCAGGGGGCGAGCGGCAGCGGGTAAAGCTGGCAAAATACCTGGGACAGAAGGGGAACATCTATGTGCTGGATGAACCCACCACCGGGCTCCATGCTTCCGATGTGAAGACAATTATGAAACTTCTGGACGGCTTTGTGGAGCAGGGGAACACGGTGGTTGTGATCGAACATAACATGGATGTGGTAAAGCTGGCGGATTACGTGATTGACATGGGGCCGGACGGGGGGACGATGGGAGGCGAGGTAGTCTTTACCGGGACCCCGCAGGCGCTGGCGGAGCATGGGCAGACCATTACGGCTGATTATCTGAGGAAGCGCTGATAAAATCAGCGTTTCCCTAAAGAATCGGAAAACAGCAAAAAAAGTCGAGACAAAAAGTGGGGATCATTATATGATAGTAATTCCAGAAGTAATCGTTCAGGTAGGTCTGCGCGTTCACCGCGCTGACCGTATGAAAACGTTGTGGTTGCGAGCATCCGGCCCATCGCCAAAGGCGATTCTAAATGGCCGGATGCCGTAACAGTTCAGGGCTTTTCTGAACTGTTACACTCCAAGAAGGAGGTGGTTTATTTTGAAAGAACAGACAGCGGCGGTCCAGAGGATGCAGGATTATATCGAAACCCATCTGGAAGCGGATATCACACTGGCACAGCTGTCAGCCGTCTCCCTGTTTTCCCCCTGGCATTCCTACCGGCTGTTTAAGGAGTTTTTGGGGGTGACGCCGGCAGAATATATCCGCAGGCTCCGGCTTTCCCGTTCCGCCATGCGGCTGAAGGAGGAACAGTGCCTTGTGACGGAGGCGGCCTTTGACTGCGGGTTTGGCAGTGTGGACGGGTATACCCGTGCCTTTTACCGGGAATTCGGCTGCAGGCCGGGGGAATATCTGAAGGACCCGGCGCCGATTGCCCTGTTTATCCCATATGGCGTAAAATTCAGAGAACTGAGGGAGGATGTTTTGGATATGGAAATGAAGAATCTGCAGAGCGTATTTGTCCAGGTAATCCGGAAACCGGAGAGAAAAGTCATCATCAAACGGGGGATAAAAGCGGAAGATTATTTTGCGTACTGTGAAGAAGTGGGCTGCGAGGTCTGGGGGATATTAAAAAGCATGGATTCTCTCTGTGGGGAGCCGGTCTGCCTGTGGCTGCCGGATGCCTATAAAAAGCCCGGCACCTCCACCTATGTACAGGGCGTGGAGGCAGAGGCGGATTACGAAGGGGAAATCCCGGAGGGATTTGATGTCATTTCCCTGCCTGCCGCCGAGTATCTGGCAGTCCAGGGGGAGCCTTTCCGGGAGGAGGATTATTCCCAGGCGATTCTTGCCGTACAGTATGCCATCGACCACTATGACCCGACTGTAATCGGATACGAGTGGGACGAGGACAATCCCCGTATCCAGTTGGAACCCAGAGGGGAGAGGGGATATATCGAGCTTCGGGCAATCAGAAAACAGCAGGTGTAACGGTGCGTACCGTTATCTGAAAAAGGAGGATAAGATGAGCGAAACCATAAAAAAGATAGAAGAAGCCGTCCTGACAAAGGGCCTGACCAAAAGCTATCAGGGAAGAACCGTGCTGAAAGATCTGAATCTATCGGTTAAGGCCGGCACAGTCTTTGGCCTGCTGGGGGCAAACGGCGCCGGAAAAAGTACCACTATCGAATGCATCCTGGGAACGAAACAGGCGGAGGGCGGAACCGCCCTGGTATTGGGGCGGGATGCAAAAAAGGACCGGCGCACCGTATTTCAGAAAGTGGGCGTCCAGTTTCAGGAAGGGGATTACCAGCCGGAAATCAGGGTATCCGAGCTTTGCGAGGAAACCGCCTGCCTGTATGAGAGGCCGGCAGACTGGCGGAAGCTGTGTGAACGTTTCGGAATCGGGGATAAGACAGGTCATGCCGTAAAAAGTCTTTCCGGCGGGGAGCGCCAGCGGCTGTTTATTGTCCTGGCGTTGCTACCGAACCCGAAGCTTGTGTTCCTGGACGAGCTGACTACAGGGCTGGACGCAAGGGCGCGCCGGACGGTGTGGAAGATTCTTGAGGATTTAAAGGGTGAAGGGCTGACCATCTTCCTCACTTCCCATTTCATGGATGAGGTGGAAGCCCTCTGCGATGAGATCTGTATTCTGAGAAAAGGGGAGGCCGTCTTTTACGGCACCGTGGAGCAGGCGAAATCTCAGAGCGGCTGTGAGCGTCTGGAGGATGCCTATTTGAAATTTGCGGACGAGGAGGTTGTGGCATGAGAACATTTTTCAGTCTTTTAAAAACAGAACTGAAGCTGAATATCCGGAATATGAACATGGTGATTTTTGCCGTCATTATGCCGGTTGTGGTACTGGTCATCCTTGGTTTCATATACCAGACAAAGCCCGCCTTTCCGGGGGCGGAGTACACGTTCCTGGAGCAGTCCATGAGCGCGGTGTGTACCATCTCCATCTGCGCCGGGGGCCTGATGGGGCTGCCTCTGGTGGTAGCCGGGTACCGGGAACGGAAAATCCTCAAACGGTTCCGGGTGACGCCCATCAGCCCGGTTATGCTGCTGGGGGTGGAATTTACCATCTATGTGCTGTATGCCGCGGTTTCTATGGCTCTGGTCTTTCCCATGGCGGCTGTATTCTGGGGCGTAAGGATTCCCGGCAGCCCGGCGGCATTCCTTGGAAGCTGGCTCCTTACCTTGGTTTCCACCTTAAGCATCGGGATGATGGTGGGCGGCATTGCGAAAAATGAAAAAATGGCCAGTGTGATTGCCTGCCTTTTGTACTTTCCCATGCTGATTTTTTCCGGGGCCACGCTGCCCTTTGAGGTGATGCCGGAGATGATGCAGAAAATCGTTGCCCTTTTCCCGCTGACACAGGGGATACAGCTTATGAAGGCGGCTTTTCTGGGGATGCATACGGAATCTGTCTGGGTACCGGCAGCGGTTATGGGAATCGTCACCATTTTGTGTGCAGGCGCGGCGGTGAAATTTTTTAAATGGGAGTGAGTTCTTTCGGGCTATCAATTCGTATCGTTCAAATGCGAGGTTTTTTGTGAGAGAATCGGCTATAATAAAAACAACAGGGGGAACACGATGGACTGGATAAAACGGTTGAACCAGGCGATTGATTTTATAGAAAAGAACCTGGATGGGGAACTGGATTATGAGGATGTAGCCGGGGTTGCGGGCTGCCCTTCCTACTATTTCCAACAGATGTTTTTATATATGACAGACATGACACTGCGGGAATACATACGGCGGCGCAGGCTGTCTCTGTCCGCCGTGGAACTGCAAAAGGGAAATGGAAAAGTAACGGATATTGCCATGAAGTATGGTTATGAATCTCCCACCGCGTTTACCAGGGCTTTTAAGAATTTTCATGGAATCACGCCCTCCGCTGTAAAAACGGAACCGGTATCCTTTCAGGCATATCCGCCCATTTCTTTTTCCATGGCAATCCACGGAGGGGCGCCGCTGCAGTTCAGGATAGAGGAAAAAGAAGCGTTCCGGATACTGGGAAGGTCCTGTCCCCTGTCGAAAGAACTGACAGAGAATTTTGAAAGGATACCAGAGGTATGGGATGCCGCACTGGCAGACGGAACACTTGCCAGATTACTCTCCATGGCAGAGGGAAAGCCGGAGGGACTTCTCGGTGTCAGTATCCATCATACGGAAGACTGGAAATATCTGATTGCTGTCCGTTCCGATCAGAAGCCGGGGGAATACGAAGAATATCAGATTCCGGCATGCAAATGGGCGGTTTTTGAAGGAAAGGGAACGAACCGTACCCTTCAGGAGCTGGAAAAGCGTGTCATTATCCAGTGGCTTCCTACGTCCGGCTACACCTACGCAGAGATACCGGATATTGAGGTGTATCTCCATGCAGACCCGGAAGACGCAGTCTATGAATACTGGCTTCCTGTACGATAAGAAGAGCATGGAACCGGAAGGAGGATACCGATGGATGGTCAGGAGATGATGAAAGAGCTTAGGGCACAGGCTTCTGAGAAATACAGGGAAAATATGATTCGGATGGGGATACCGGCCGAAAATAGTATTGGTGTGGCAACGTCCGTAGTAAGGGGCCTTGCAAAGAAAGCCGGGAAATCGCAGGAGCTGGCATTTGAACTGTGGAATACAAAATACCACGAGGCAAGGATGCTGGCGGTCTTGTTGATGAATCCGAAGGCGACAACGGATGCTGAGGCGGAAAGGCTGCTCCTTGATGTGGTTTCCTGGGATTTATGCGACCACCTGTGTAAAAATTTATTTTTGAAGATGAAGAGCAGGGATAATTTTATTGCAAAGTGGATACGGGAACCGCAGTTATATAAAAAAAGGGCGGCGTTTGTGCTGATTGCAACTTCCGTGATACATGACAAAAAGCTGACGGATGAAACCGTGGACGGCTATCTGGAGCTGGTTACGCAGTATGCGGATGATGGACGGGAGCATGTGAAAAAGGCGGTTTCTACTGCTTTGAGGGAAATCGGAAAAAAGAACTTTCATTATAATGAAAAGGCGCTTTTGCTGGCGCACGAGTGGATGGAAGGAGAAAGCAAGGTATTGAGGTGGATTGGAAAGGATACGGCGAAGGAACTGGAAACCATGGTAAAGGCAGAAGGACGGGGACGTCTGATTTCCGCCAATACCAGGATGGGAAAGGAATCAGGAGGTTCGGGATGAACGGGAAGTTTTTTGCGCTACCGCAGGAAAGGCAGGAGCAGATCATAAATGCGGCATATGGTGTGTTTTCCAGGAACAGCTATAAAAATGCGTCCATGTCCAGGCTTGCGGATGCCGGCGGCGTATCCAAATCATTATAAGACAGCCTATCTTCACGGAACAGAAGATATACGGGGGCCGGCAGATATGGACCTGTTCCGGCCGGGGATTGATACGCGGCTGCTGTTAGAAGAGATTAACGGTTATCTTCTCAGCTGTTACTGGAAGATGTTTTCAACCGGGGAGCTGAACCCGGATTCTCTGGAAAAGGACTTCCTGAAAAGAGTTGGACAGTGGAAAAGGGTATACCTGAAAGAAAGGAATCATTAAGATGGCAGTTTCAAATATAAGAGCAGACTTTCACGCAGAACTGCAAAAGGTTTGGGAGATTGTGACTTCTCTGGAGGATACGGCGTGGCGCAGCGATCTGAGCAAGGTTGAGATTATAGATGATAAGCAGTTCGTGGAATATACAACATCCGGCTACCAGACCACCTTCACCGTTACAGTGAGGGAAGAATGCCGGCGCTGGGAATTTGATATGGAGAATGATAATATGCATGGGCATTGGACAGGGATTTTCTCCAGCAAAGGCAACGTAACAACGGTTGATTTCACGGAGGATGTTACAGCAAAAAAATGGTTTATGAAACCGTTTATCGGGGCGTATCTGAAAAAGCAGCAGGCTTTATATATAACGGATTTAAGAAAAGCTTTGGAGCATACCTCATAAGTAAAGCGGGAGGAATTATCTTTTCTATTGACTTTTTACAAAAAGGAGAATAGAATGATAGCAAGCACTTGCTTAGGGGTGGGAAGAATGGACGAAACAAGCCAAAAAATCATTGACGCAACCATGTCTCTGATTCGTGATAAAGGGTATGTTGCCACGACGACAAAAGATATCGCACGTTTAGCCGGCGTAAACGAGTGTACGCTGTTCCGTAAATTTCAAAATAAAAAAGATATTGTACTCCATGGGGTATCTCAGGAAAAATGGAGAGCGCATGTTACGCCGGAGCTTTTCAAAAATGTGCAATGGGAGTTAGAGCCCGATTTAGAGATGTTTATGAACGCATATATGGATAAAATCACTCCGGATTTTGTAAATCTGTCTATTGGCTTAAGAGCGCCGCAGCTTTATGAAGAAACTGCCTCTATGATCATGAAAGTACCACAGGCATTTATTTCTTCTCTGACAGAATACTTCAGGAAAATGGAGGAACTGGGGAAAATCCCCCATTATGATTTTGAAAGTCTGGCGATGACTGTTTTTTCTTCCACGTTTGGTTATACCTTTTTAAATGCGTCTTTTGGTCAGAACCTTACGGATGTGGGCAGAGAAGAATTTATCAAAAACAGTGTGAAGATATTTGTAAATGGGATTGTACAGAAGTAAAAATGGCAGTAACAGTTCAGATAGGTCTGCGCGTTCACCGCGCTGACCGTACGATAACGCAATGGCCGCGGGCATACAGCCCATCGCCGCAGGCGATTTT
Organism: bacterium 1XD42-76; assembly: GCA_009917545.1. GTDB lineage: Bacteria > Bacillota > Clostridia > Lachnospirales > Lachnospiraceae > QZDW01. The sequence continues at coordinate 37,022 of QZDW01000022.1, read as the reverse complement.
AAATGGCCGTATGCCGTAACAGTTCAAGGGGTATCTGAACTGTTATAAATGGTACTGTATATTCAGTGCCATTTTATCATACCTAAAAGCAAGCAAGTACACGCATACAAGGAGGCAATAATGATGATTACAGGTGCGGAATTATTTGTGAAAGCTCTCAAGGCGGAGCAGGTAGATACCCTGTTTGCCTACCCGGGCGGACAGGCAATCGACCTGTTTAATGCCCTTTATGGCGAGCAGGATATTGATGTTATTTTGCCGCGGCATGAGCAGGGATTAGTCCATGCGGCGGACGGATACGCACGCTCCACGGAAAAAGTCGGGGTCTGTCTGGTTACAAGCGGACCGGGAGCTGCCAATTTAGTGACAGGGATAGCGACAGCGAATTATGACAGTGTTCCACTGGTATGCTTCACCGGGCAGGTACCTACCGGGCTGATTGGCAATGACGCCTTTCAGGAGGTTGATATTGTGGGTATCACAAGAAGTATCTGCAAATACGCCGTAACGGTCCGCAAACGTGAGGAATTGGCGGCGGTCATCAGGAAAGCCTTTCTTATTTCCCGGACAGGGAAACCGGGTGTTGTTGTAGTCGATTTACCGAAGGATATACAGAGGGAGTATGGCAGTGACGACTACCCGGAAGAAATCGAAATCAGAGGATATAAGCCGAAGCTTTCCGTTCATCCGGGACAGTTAAAGAAAGCACTGGAAACATTGAATCACGCAAAGAAGCCCGTCTTTTTGGTCGGCGGCGGCGTGAACATCAGCCATGCACATTCGGAAATGCTGAAGCTAGCAGAAATGACAGGGGTTCCCGTTGTTACTACCATCATGGGAAAAGGGGCAATTCCCACAACCCATGACTTGTACATCGGGAATCTGGGAATCCATGGGAGCTATGCGGCGAATACAGCCATCAGTCATTGTGACGTTCTCTTTTCTATCGGGACAAGGTTTAATGACCGCATAACAGGAAAAACCGGACACTTTGCCACCCATGCGGCAATCATCCATATAGATATAGACCCCGCTTCGATTTCCAGAAATATAGAGGTGGATATTCCCATTGTTGCGGACGCAAAAACGGCTCTTTTGGCATTGCTTGAAAAAGCGCAGAAATTAGATACGGAGGAATGGCTGGAGCAGATCAGGCAGTGGAAAAGCTAATATCCCCTTTCCATGAAAACAGAAGGGATGACTCCGGAAAAAGTGATAAGGGCAATCAACCATACGTTTGACAACGCGGTCATTGCCACAGATGTGGGACAGAACCAGTTATGGGCGACACAGTTCCTGGAATTAAACGAAAAGAAACAGATGCTGACTTCCGGGGGCCTGGGAACCATGGGCTATGGCTTTCCGGCTGCTATTGGAGCCCAAATCGGAAATCCGTCAAAGGATGTTATCGTTATTTCAGGGGACGGCGGCATGCAGATGAACATTCAGGAAATGGCGACCGCAATCTGCTATGAACTTCCAATCACCATCTGCATACTGAACAACGGTTATTTGGGAAATGTACGGCAATGGCAGGAAATGTTTTTTGACAGGCGTTATTCCAGCACCTGTATGCGGTACAGGAAAAGCTGCCCCGGCAGCTGCAATACCCCGACAGAGCGTTGCCCGGAATATACGCCGGATTTTATGAAACTGGCGGAAAGCTACGGAGCAAACAGTATTCGCGTAACAAAAGAAAATGAGATTGCCGCTGCCCTTGAAAACGCAAAATACACCTTAAAAGTACCTACTGTCATTGAATTTATCATTGAGCCGGAGGAAAATGTTATGCCGATTGTTCCGCCCGGCAATGCTTTGGACGACATGATACTGGAAAGTGGGGATAAGGGAATATGAAAAAGAGATGGATTTGTTTATTTGTTGAAAATGATGTAGGGGTTCTTGCCAGAATATCGGGACTGTTTTCCGGGAAGTCCTATAACCTGGCCAGCCTGACCGTGGGGCCAACCGAGGACAGAACGGTTTCCCGTATGACAATCAGCTTAACCAGTGATGACAGAACATTTGAACAGGTAAAAAAGCAGCTGAACCGGTGTGTTGAGGTAATTAAGGTAGTTGATTACACAGACATTGCGATCCATATGAAAGAGCTGATGTTTGTAAGAATCAATAACTGCTCGGATCGGGATATTGACGGGATATTCAAGATTTCGCAAGTATTTCAGGTATCGGTTATTGATTATTCTCCGGAGACCGTGCTGATTGAAAGTGTGCATACAGAAAACCGTAATAATGATCTGATCGCATTACTGGAGAAATGCTATGCAAACCGAATTGAAATTGTCCGGGGAGGCAGTGTTGCTGTTGAAACATTAAGCATAGCTGAACGATAAAGAGGAATGGGGCTTCTCAAAATTGGTCAATGGGGTGATAATATAGAAAGCGAATCAGAGAGGGCAGGTTATTATCTTATATTTTTACGCCGCAGTGCGCCGGAAAGAGCTTCTGATTTATTTGGAGGCTCTTATTTTTTACATAAAGTCCGGCCCGTAGTGTCATCAGGAGAACTGCTATGGATGCAATATAAGAATGATACTTGTATTTTGTGACCATAATGGTTATATTGACATTAGCAGCATTGCCGTTACCTGGAATAAAATCAGCAAACATGTTGAAAGAAACAGAGTTACGAAAGGAGATTACGAATGCTTCATATTGAACATTATTCGAAAACGTATCCCGGCGGGAAGAAGGCGGTGGATGACCTGACCTTACATGTTGGGCCAGGTGAGATCTATGGATTCATCGGCCACAACGGAGCAGGTAAAACCACTACCCTTCGGGCTGTGGCCGGGGTGATGGACTTTACGGAAGGCACCATCACCATTGACGGCCACGATATTAAGAAAGCTCCTGTGCAGGCGAAACGTGTCACCGCTTTTCTGCCGGACAACCCGGACATCTATGAGTTTATGAAAGGGATTGATTACCTCAATTTCATTGCCGATCTGTATGACATTCCTGCAGACCAGCGTACTGCGGATATTGGCAAATATTCCGATGCTTTTGAACTCACGGACAACCTGGGGTCCCCCATTGGCAGCTACTCTCACGGGATGCGACAGAAGCTGGCTTTGATTTCCGCTTTTATCCGGCGGCCCAGGCTGCTGATTCTGGATGAACCATTTGTAGGTCTGGACCCTTCGGCCGCACATATCATGAAAGGCTATCTGTCAGAATTATGCCAAAGCGGGTCAGCGGTATTTTTTTCCACTCATGTACTGGAGGTGGCGGAAAAGCTGTGCGACCAGATTGCCATTATCAAAAACGGGAAACTGGTGCAAAGCGGCCCTACGGCAGAGCTGGTGGGGGATTCCTCCCTGGAAAGCGTATTTTTAGAACTGGAGGGAGAGCGATGAATAAATTTTTTGTCCTGCTGAACGTCAGCCTCCGGTCCATGCTTCTTTCCTCAACCAATTCCAGGGGACGCAGTAAGAGAAAAGCGGCTACCGGGCTGGGCGCAGTCTTTCTCATTGCCTTTCTGGGTCTGTATCTGTCCGGGCTTTACAGTTATATGCTGATGAAGGCGCTGGCGCCATCCAATATGGAAGTGTTGGTATTTGTATTCATGGGCATGGTGGCACTGGTGGGCGGGCTTTTGTTTACCACCTTTGCGGTGAAGGGCGTGGTATTTGGCGGAAAGGACAAAGACCTGCTGCTGAGTATGCCGGTGCCCACAACCATGCTGATGGCCAGCCGGGTAACTGCCATTTATCTGGAAAACCTGCTGTTCGCCGTTTTCGTACTGCTTCCCGCCGGGGTAATCTGTACGTTTCTGACACAAAACGGTGTGGGTCTTAGTCTGCTGTTCTGGATGCGGCTGGGGATCGCGGTGCTGGCCCTTCCGCTGCTGGATACGGCGCTGTCCGTATTGTTGGGGGCGCTGGTGGCCTTTCTGTCTGTCCGGGTGTCCCGCAGAGCGTTGGGGCAGAATATTGTGATGGGAATATTCATGGCAGCCGTGTTCTATTTCTCGTTTCACCTAAACGGTATGATTAACAGCCTTGCTGAGAATGCCGCCGGAGTGAAAAACTCCCTTACCTGGGCGGCACCCATGCTGTGGATGGGGGAAGGCATTATGGGAGACTGGAAAATGCTGCTGGCCTTTGTCCTGTGCTGCGTGTTCCCGTTTGCCCTAGTGGTAATCGGCCTTGGCCGGGGATACCGTCAGGCCGTGACTGCTTTTGCCGTGCGATCCGTACAGAGCAATTACAAACTCTCGGAACAGACTGCCTCCGGACAGAAGAAGGCTTTGCTGAAAAAGGAAATGCAGCGCTTTTTTGGTACGCCCATGTACTTCTGGAATGCCGGTATCGGTCTGATTATGCTGCTGGCCGCAGGGGCAGCCTCCCTGGTTATGAGAGAGAAACTGTTGGCTTATGTGGAAATGGCAGGGTATCCTTTCCCGCTGCTACCTATGGCGGCAGCCGTGATTGGTTTCTGCCTCTGCACCTGCCCTATCACAGCGCCTTCCATCAGCCTGGAGGGAAAATACCTGTGGATTTTGCGGGAATCCCCCATAGAGGAAAGCTCCCTGCTCTGGGTTAAAGTTGGCTTTCAGCTTCTGCTGACCCTGCCCTGTACGGTAATTGCCGGGCTGTGTATTTCGATTGCTTTTGGATTTTCTTTGTGGCAGGGGGCGGTGCTGCTCATTGCCACACTGCTTTTCGCCATAGGGCATGCCGTCTTTGGAATGCTTATGGGCCTGTGCTTTCCGAAGCTTGACGCGGTGAATGAAACGGTCGTTATCAAGCAGTCTATGGCCACGATGCTGGCAATGTTCGCTTCCATGGCGGTACTTGGGGTGGCGGCGGGATTCTATTATCTGGGCAGTAAAACAGCCCCCTGGACTGCGCTGGCGCTGCCCATAGGGGTATTCGCTTTGTTTGCGGCGGTATGTATCGGGATTCTTACCAGACAGGGGCCATCACTGCTGAGAAAACTATAGACAAAAACAGATACAGGGGGGTTCGATGAACGGGAAATTTTTTACACTGCCGGAGGAAAAGCAGAAGCGGATCATCAATGCTGCGTATGTGGTATTTGCTGGCAGCAGTTACCAAAAAGCATCCATGTCCCGGATTGCGGCTGCCGGCGGGATATCAAAGTCTCTGCTGTTCCATTATTTCCAGAATAAGAAGGAGCTGTATTTATACCTTTGGGAGAATATCAACAGGATATCCTGTGAAATAGAATTGAAGTATTACAAGGAAACAACGGATTTTTTTGAGATCATGACCCGGAAGATTCTGGCAAGATGTGAATTTATGAGAACGGCCCCTGATGAATATTTGTTTTCCATACGGGCTCTTTTTGCGGAACCCTTGGAAATCAGGGAGGCAACCGGGAAGTCATATAAAGAAGTATATGAAGACGCAGCGGGTGAGCTGCTGGGGTTCGTGGACCTTTCCGTGTTCCGCCCGGGTATTGACGTGGGAATGCTGCTGGAGGAGATTGACAGCTACCTGTTTCACAGTCTCTGGCAGATGCTATCTGCCGGGAAGCTGGACCCGGACGGCCTGGAAAGGGATTTTTTGAAACGAGTCGGGCAGTGGAGAATTGCTTATTTGAAGTAGGCTGCATTGTGGGGAGAAGAACAATGGATATCATTTTATTTGCGGGCATAATCGTCTATCTTATTATAACGGCATATACAGGGTATGCGGCGATAGAAAAATTAAAAGGGAATGAGCTGTCAGAAGAAAAACGGATACAAAGATACCGGTTTTCCTTTCTGTGGAATGTGGTTTCCGGGGGTGTTGTCATGTTACTTATTGTTATGGGACCGGCTACCCTGGAGGAAACAGGCTTCCGGCCGCTCCGCTTTTTGCAGGGAAGCCATAGGTATCTGATGTTTGGAACATGGATTCTATGCGGCCTGCTGAGTGCGGTATTTATTTTTCAAATAGCTGCGTTTTTGATAAATCCGTCCTACAGGGGCTCTGTTTCGAAACAGATAAAGGAAAAAACACATTCAGGGAAAGTCTATGACCGTGTTGTAAACGGGCTTATTCCAAGAACCAGGCGGGAGAAGGGGTATTTTACTGTAACGGCGCTGGCAGCAGGTATCTGCGAAGAGATTGTATTCAGGGGATTTTTGTTGTATGTTTTGATAAGAACTTTCCCGGAACTATCGCCGTTTCTCCTGGCTGCTCTGGCAGGTGCCTGCTTTGGGGCAGCCCATTTTTATCAAGGTATCAAAGGCGTGATAAAAACAGGGCTTCTGGGTATATTGCTCGGATTCCTGTATATCAGCACAGGTTCCTTGTATTTGTGCATGGCAGTTCATTTCCTGTTTGATATTTCAGCCGCATTTTTATGTGAGGAGGACAAATATGAGGTTTGAAGCCGTAATTTTTGACCTGGATGGTACACTGCTTGATTCGATGGATGTCTGGGAGAAGATTGATATTTGTTTTCTGCAGAAGCGTGGACTGCCGGTTCCGGCAGACTATGTGACTGAAATCTGTGCCCGCAGCTTTGAGGAAGCGGCGCAGTATACAATAGACCTGTTTGGACTTTCCGAGAAATCGGAGGATATCATCAGGGAATGGAATGAGATGGCCGTTTATGAATATGCCCATCATGTGAAACTGTCGCCATACGCCCTGGAATATCTTATCGAGCTTAAAAAACGTGGCGTGAAACTGGCGGTTGCCACAGGGCTGCCAGGAGAATTGTTTCTTCCCTGTCTGGAACATAATTCTGTTTTGGGATTGTTTGATATTCTCTGCTCCACGGATGAAGTAAAACGTGGGAAAGAGTATCCGGATGTATTTGAACTTGCGGCGCAGAGGTTAGGGGCGGCCCCACAGCGCTGTCTGGTCTTTGAGGATGTTCTGCCGGCTGTCAAAAGCGCGAAGCAGGCCGGAATGCTGGTATGCGCTGTATATGACAAATAGTCTGCCCGGTATAGGGTGCAGATGGAGCAGGCGGCGGATCTTTACATAGCAGATTTCAGAGATGCCCCTTTACCAGATACAGATTTCGAGGATGAAAAGGAGTAAACAGAAATTGAACAAAGCAGGGGTTAAATTCGGGATAATCATAATTATGACAGTCATGTGTCTGGCGGGATGCTCGAAAGAGAAAGCGTTTGTTGACAGCTGTGATTCGGAAATAGCGGAGCAGGTAACCAGTATTATGCAGGAATTCCAGAAGGGACGTTATAACCTGGAGAACTGTGAGGTCTTTGTCACGGAAGAGAGTAAAAAGGATGGATATGTGGTTCGGAGAATGACATTCCAGGCAGACTGGAAGCGGGTCAGGGAACCGATCGATGACCCGTTGATTCGGGGGATGCTGCAGGCCAGGGATGAACTGGAATCGCCTGGGGAGAAGGAGGCTGCAGGGAAAATCATCAATGGATATCTCGTGGAAATGAACAGTGAGCCGGAATCGGAAAGGATAGAAACAAAATTCGTTGCACAAATTTCTTCGGGAAACGAAACATTGGAACTGTTTTATCCCTTTGTACAGGAGGGAAAGGAAACGCTGGTTCCATTCCGGGAATATGCGGAAGAGAACTGGTCTGAAGATGCCAAAAAGCGGATGCAGGAGGGACGCAGGCGTTTGATTGATGAAGTCGAGGCCGCAGGGGAAGATGAGGAATCAGACGGAGTTTTCCCTATCGTGACGTCAGAACCGGTCAGTATTTTGACAACCGAAGAAGAACAGAATTTGCGGGACGAGGCAATGACAGCGGCAGAGCAGTGCAGGGAGCTTTATAAGGAGGCTGAAATTGTGTATCCTGAAACAGAGTATTCCCGCATTGAGGGTTTTTCGGAGCAACAGAGGAAAGAAGTAGTGAAGCGGTTGGGCGAACAGGGACTTGTGAGTGTTTCTGATGACATAAATATGGAAAACTATCAAAAAATGCAGGATTTCTATTCTGCGTATGTTTCCGGAAGGGATGCAATGGTTACCGTGTTTAGCGTATACATGGATGGGAACATAGGTGCGCTGACATTTATTCATAGAAACGGGAAAATACAGTCCTTTTATGTGTCGGTAGGCTGGGGGGAAGGCGGCGTACCGGAGATAGAAGGCTTTGGGAGCAATGATCTGGAAGGGATAAGGCTGACAGAGAAAGGGTATTTTATTTATACAAATACGGAAACAATCGCACATGGAAATCTGAGGGAGTATTACAGGGTAAAGCCTTTGTCGGATGAATGCAGGGAGCTGACAAAAAAGTACATATATGGGCTTAGCTTTGTGAACTATAATATGCTTGTGACAAACTGGGACGCCAGCAACGTGGAAGAGATTTTAATGCCATGCATGTTTGAAGACATATATCCAATATACACAAAGGAACCTTTTAAGACAGAGGGAGGGTTGATACCGGCGGAAATATATGAACGTGTTATGACGACCTGCTTTCCAGTGTCCGTTGAACATGTGAGGGAACATTGCGGCTACCGTGCTGATGTGGACAGCTATGAATATGAAATGATATTTGCAAGGCAGTTTCCGCCTTTTGGGGAAGTGGTAGATTACAAACAGGGTGAGGATGGGACAATCACACTTTATGTTGACGGAGTCTGGATCGATTACAATTCAGATTATGCTTTCACAAATCAGATTGTAGTCCAGCCATTCCCGGATGGAACATTTCGGTATCTATCGAATACGATCGAACAAAAAGAACTGGAATTGCCGCGAGTAGAAAAATGAAGGGCTGGACTGTCAATACTGGATGACCTGAACTATATATAGGGTATTGACAGGAATAAGAAACATATATGGAAACGATTAGAGAGCAGACTATGAATAAAGATTTGGGTAAAGAAAGTAAAATTGGGATTATGTGTGCAACGGCCAGAGAACTTACCCGTTTTCGCCGCCGGAATATAGGGTTTGTTTTTCAGAACTATAACCTTGTTCCAATTTTGAATGTGTACGAGAACATTGTTTTGCCGGTGGAACTGGACGGTGGCACTGTGGACCGGGATTTTCTGGACGAGGTGGTTCATGTGCTTGCGCTGGAGGATAAGCTGAAAAGCATGCCGAATAATCTTTCCGGCGGGCAACAGCAGCGTGTGGCAATCGCAAGGGCGCTGATTACGAAACCGGCGGTCCTCCTTGCCGATGAGCCGACCGGGAACCTTGACAGAAAAAGCAGCGCTGATGTGCTGAGGCTTTTAAAACTCACTGGAGAAAAGTTTAAGCAAACTATTGTAATGATTACCCACAATAATGAGATTGCCCTTCTTGCGGATCGCATTGTCCGTATAGAAGATGGCAGGATCATGGAATAGGAGGCTTTTGCAATGGTATCATTATTTACAGCCGGTTCAGGCAGAATCATCCATAGTCTGGCGGACAAGAGCATCCGGGCAGACAGACGCCGGAATTTTTTCTTATCACAACGATTGCTCTTGCCTCCTGTCTGATCATGTCACTTGCCCTTTATATTTTTGGAGGAAGTTATCAGACCAGGCAGTTCTACAGGGGGCGTTTACAGGCAGCGGTACTTTTTGTGGAACCGGAGCAGTTTGCCGCCTTATCAGAAGATAGTAATATAGAAATGGCAGGATTGTCGCTTGCCGCACCATTAAAAGAGCTGAGGACTGGCAGGGACAGACTGAGTGTGAGTTATTGTGATGAAACGGCATTTCAGATGTACTCTCATGAACTGATAGCCGGACGGCTTCCCCAAAAGGAAACAGAAATCGCCATTGCTTCTTCTTATCTTGAAAAACAGGGAATAGAACCGGCTTTGGGACAGTCAGTTTCCCTTGACCTGGGGACGGACATTCCTGAAATGTACACGGTCTGTGGACTGGTGAAGGATGAGGATGCCAATAATGCATACGAAGCATTTGTTTCCCAAACAATTGTTGAGGAGTATTTTTCCGGTACGAAGATTCCGTATTCTGTCCTGATACGGATGGCGGGCAGTGAGAATATGGGGATGGAGGAATTGGAACAATATATACTTGGCGCTCTGGAACCTTATGGTTATAACGATTCAGATATTGCATTCAGTTCTTCTTATTTTACTACTTTTGATAATGCGTCCAGTAATGCACTTCTTACAGTAGCAATCAGCGCTTTGATTCTCATTGCCTGCGCTGCGGTTATCTACAGCCTGTTTTATATATCTGTGACAGGAAAGGTGAAGGAATATGGGAGGCTGCGGGTGATCGGCATGACCCAAAAGCAGATGAAATGCCTGGTACGCAGGGAAGGGAGGATGCTGTCATTGCTTTCCATTCCTCTTGGCATCATCAGCGGCGGAATTGCCGGGTATCTGCTTATCCCCGGGGGTTGGTATTGGCCGAATACAATTAAATTTGCGGTCATTACCGCCCTTGTGATGGAAATAACGGTTATGCTGTCTATACGGAAGCCTGTACGGATTGCAATGCAGGTTTCCCCGGTGGAAGCAGTCAGGATCACCACTATGACAGATATAAAGAAACTGGGAAACACGAAAAAGCTGTACCGGAAGATTACGCCGTGTTCCCTGGCAGGGATTAACTTTTCTCGTAATGGGAAAAGGACCGCCCTGACATTGTTTTCCCTGGGGTTTACAGGGATCCTGCTTATGTGTGCATCCGCATTTTTAATGTCTATAGACCCAGTGGCCATGGCCTATCAGGAGTTGGGGGACAATCACAACAATCACAACACAGGCAGTTATAGGGAACGCCGGACTGTAAGGAGAGAGAAGCCCCGTCCCGGTACTGGATCTTGCTCACCTTGCCGAAATGGAGCATCGTGGCGGACTGGCTGCGGTTGGAGAAATCCACTGGCGTGCTCACGGCGGAGCCGGACTGGGCATCCACCACCGTCACCCGCACACCGTCATTGCCGGGAGACCAGAAGTTGGTGGAGGTGCCCTGGTTCATGTTCCCGCCGCCGCCGTCAAGGTTGCCCTGCCCGGAAGCGAAAACCTGTGCAGGACACAGGCAGAACAGGAGCGCGGCGGTACAGAGGAGGGCATAAAAGCGTTTCAAACTATATCACACTCCAATCTTTTTAAATGCAGAAAACCTGTTATTGGTGTGTTTTCTGTGTGCTGGTGCATAAAAGAAAACCGCCTGAATGAATGGCGGTTTTCCAGTTTCCATATTCAGTTGTGTATGTGGCTGCCAGTGACGGCAGGGGGAACTCTTTCCGGTAATCCTGGTAGGACATATTTGGGGAATCTATCCTGGATGGATTGTCAGTTACCCATGTTCCCAACCATCTTGTTAGGGTCTCCGCTGGAATCTACGGTGGTCTGGTTGACCTGTCCGGGGACAACCCATCCAAAAACGGGATCGTATACAGCTCCGTTTTCATTGGTGGTGCCGGCAGGAGGCGTACTGTCCTTTCCTGTATCTGTGGAAGAAGGGGCTGTTTCCGGGGCCGGGTTCACAGGATGGTCCTCACCGGGGTTCGTGATGACGGTCTTGCCCTCCGGGGGCGGAGGCGGCGTTTCCTCCTTTGTTTCTGTGGGAACAAAGTCAACTACAACTTCCTGCTCCGATTCCTCTGCTACCTTTGGGTAATCTCCCAGTTTTTCTTCCGTACTGCTCTGACTGGGAATCCCGCTGTCTGCATGCTCCCAGGAACTCCCCGCAGTATCCGGGGTATCCGTCCATTCCTCCTGGACGGTGTCCGGCGATGGCTCGTCCGGCAGAAAGGCGGTTTTTGTGTCCAGTCCCACAAACCAGCAGACGGCGAGGATGGCGATGCAGGAAATGGAAAGGGCAGTGACAAGAAAGCCTTTGGATTTCAAAAATTTCTTCATGTAGCAGTCATCTCCTTTTTTCCTTTATATATAACCTATACGCTTTTAGGTCAGGGCTTTTCAACAGATGATCAGAAATTTTTACTTTCCGTCCTGCGGTATCCGATAAAACGGAAGGCCAGAAAACCGGCAAAAGCCGTGATAAGGGTAGTGAGGATGAATTTTTTGGATGTAAACAGTTTCTTCATAAGAGGTAAGCTCCTTTCATAGTTAACTGCTGCCTGTTGTCCAGCAGACTAAAATTTCGTGTTGTGGTAACCGGTCAGCTCCACGGGCCGGGTGATGGCGGGGTAGGAGTGGCCGAACATGTAGACATAGAACTCCACGCTGCAGGTGAAGACGTATTCCACCCGGTTGCCTGTTACATGGAACGCAAGACGGATATCCCTTACCCGGTAGTCATCCGTGGAAAGGGGGATCTTGCTGGCGAGCCCGTCTGTCACCATGTCCTCCAGCATGGCGGTATAGTCACCGCTGGAATAGAGGGTATTTAAGTATTCGCTGAAGTTGGTCTCCCTCTGGGAACGGTAGGTATCCGCATAGATGCTGGCGCTTAAATTGTTCAGCTCCATCTTTGCGCCATTACGGATGTTGATGCAGGTGATACGGATGGAGGCATACAGCAGCAGGAAGGAGACCAGCATCACGATCCCTACTACAAAAAAACAGGTAAAGATAGAAATATCCCCACGGTCATTCCGGAGGGGATTCCTGCCTGCATTGCTTTTCATACGTTGGCACGGATTCTTCATACGCCACCTCACTTCCAGTAATGCTCACTGACGCCTGCGCCCCTGGAGACAACCGTGATGTTCACCAGGCTGAAGTTCCAGAAGCCCCCCAGTTTTGCCCTGCCCGTGATGGTGATGTAGAAGGGGGTGCCAAGCTGGATGGCCCGGCTCATGCCGGACGGGGTAGGCGACTTATAGGAGGCGTCAATGGAGTAGGAGATGTTCTCGGCCCCTTCGATTTGCGAGCAGAGGAAGTGAAAAAGCTGGTCTGTCTCTCCGTTAATGCCTCCTGAGAGCTGGAGCTGTTTCACCATCTGGTCTGCACAGTGGTCCAGCTCCTGCTTGGTGGAGATGATGCTGAACAGATCCAGGATGAATGCCAGCAGGAGAACCGCGATAAAGATAAATACCACCGTACTGAAATAGTTTACATCTCCATTCTCGCTTTTCAGTATGGCCGCCGGGTCCCTGCCGGGCCTGCCCTTGTGGGGGGGATGCCCTGCCGGCTGCTTTGGACATTGTCTGGGACAAAGTAAAACCACCGCCTTTCTGACGAAAACAGCCGTCTCCCGGAATGGAAAACGGCTGCTTTACATATTTTTGACTGTACCAAGTATAGCATGGATGCCTTTACGGGGAAAGAGCAGAACCGTGCCAATGTTGTGCCAATTTGTTCTTTTAGTGATATTTATTCAAATAGGTTAGGCTTGTCATAGCATAACTAAAACAGCTTAAAAGTGCATTGATTTGACAATAGCACATTATTTTTAACTAATTTAATGTGCTTATGTACCATAAAACTTGACAACCACACATTATTTATATACAATATAATGTGTATAAAAAGGAGTGATTGTCATGGGAACTGAGATTACAATAAAAACTCTTTTGGAAAATTCACCGGATGGTATCATTACGGCCAGACAGATCACAGAATCCGGAATGCACCGAAGCATATTGCAGAAGCTTGTAAAGGATGGAGAATTATATCGTTATGGACGAGGGATTTATATACGGAGTGATATATGGGAGGATGACTTCCATCTGTTGCAGTGCAGGTATGGACGGGGTATCTATTCCCATGATACAGCATTGTACCTTTTAGGATATTCAGACAGGACACCGGCAAAATATACAATGACTTTTCCAAAAGGGTATAATGCGCCTTCCCTTAAACAGGAAAATATTATTGTGAAACGAGTTGTGCCAGATAATTATACACTCGGAATCATCGAAATAAAGTCACCCTGCGGGAATCCCATCAAAATATATAATCTCGAAAGAACATTATGTGACATTGTGCGTGGCAGCGGCAGTGATATTCAGATCGTAAATGGAGCAATGAAACGGTACGCGGCTTCTAAAGAAAAAGATATACACAAGTTGATGAAATATGCGGGGCAGCTAAGGGTAAAACCAAAGATATTGCATTATATGGAGGTGCTGCTATGATAACCAGAAATCCAATGCAGCTTAAAGCGTTCATTAAGAAAAAGGCAGCAGAGAAAAATATTTCTGCACAACTTGTCATGCAGAACTACATGTTGGAGAGGCTGCTGGAAAGAATTTCACTGTCAACATATAAAAACAATTTTATATTAAAAGGTGGATTCTTAATATCGGTAATTGTCGGTCTGGATACCAGGACAACGATGGATCTGGATACAACAATAAAAGGCTTTACATTAACCCATGAATCAATCCGAAAGGTTTTTAAGGAAATATGCGCTGTTGAAATAGAGGATGATGTGAGCTTTACTTTAGAAGATATTTATGATATTCGTGAAGCGGATGATTATCCCGGCATACGTGTCTCTTTAAAAGCGAATTATCCTCCCATCCGTGTACCTCTGACGGTAGATGTTACGACAGGGGACATTATTACACCGAAAGAAATCGAATATACATTTAAACTTCTCTTTGATGACAGGACATTAAGTATATTGGCTTATAATCTGGAAACAGTTCTGGCAGAAAAAATAGAAACTGTATTATCGCGCAGTATTGCCAATACCCGTCCAAGAGATTTTTATGATATACATATTATCTTTGCTTTGCGTGGAAACGAATGCGATAAAAATATTTTGAAACGGGCATTGGATCGCACAAGTGCAAAGAGGGGGAGCAGCCATGTGATGCAAAATTATGTGGAAATCATTAAGGAGATTAGGGACAATCTACAGATGCAGAACCTTTGGAAAAAGTATCAGAAAAATTTTGATTATGCAAAGGATATTAGTTTTGAAGACGCCTGCAATTCTGTTAAATATATCATGGATTACATTATGACAAGTAATGATTATGCAGGAAGAGATTAAAATTGATTTGTGCGAGGAAGGAAATATTATAAATTACTATGTGGCCTTTACAAAAATATATAATGAACAGGTGAAACTGCATGGAAGGACCAGGGAAGCGGTTCTGGAAACAATCCGTATTTGCAAGAATCAGAATGTACTGAGTGAGTATCTGTCAGGGCGTGAAAAGGAGGTTGTGGATATTATGATGACATTGTTTAATGAGGAATATATTTTAAAGACTTATGTGGAAAGTAGGGAAAAGGAAGCATTCGAAAAAGCCAAAATAGGAACAGCTCAAAGACTACATGAAATGGGGATTTCTCTACAGGATATTGCAAAGGCATGTCAGGTCACTGTAGAGACCGTAGAACGGTGGCTTGGCCTTGTTAAAGCTTAGAATGTGGGCACTATTATGATATTGTTTAGTGAAGAATACATCTTAATGGCTTATGTGAAAAGTAAAGAAGAGGAAGCATCTGATAAAACCAAAAAAGGAATAGCTCAAAAACTGCACAAAAAAGGAAATTCCATAGAGGAGATTGCGGGTATCCTTGATGTTTCAGTAAAAGAAGTGGAACAGTGGCTTGGATTTGTCAAGGTTTAACAGAATTGTGAGCATTTGATTATAAAAATCCGAAACCGCCTATAAAATGTGGTTTTGGATTTTTTGACTTTTAATATGATAGATTTTGTCAGAGAGTGATTAACCACAAATTATAAAATTGCGATATGCAAATGAGGAATATTTTGATTCTTTGCTGGCTGTTGTGTCAAAGGCATGCGAGTCTGCTGGAAACAAGTCCAGAGAGTTCTTGAACATGGCAATGAAAGAGGCCGTAATACAGGAATATATCAGGGTTAATCCGATTCCTGCAACGAAGCCGTATCCAAGAAGAAAGCCAACAATCGTTATTTTAAACAAAGCAAATGTGAAAAAACTCCTGAAAGCTGCCTGTGATAGTGGATGGTATCTGGAAATTCTTCTTGGGCTGTTCTGTGGATTGAGAAAAGGTGAGATTTCAGGCTTGAAATTTGGAGATTTTGATGCTGAAAACAGAACAATCTACATTCGACGGCAGATTACATCAAACCCTGTTATCCCAAAGGGTGGAAGTAAAATTCAGACATATAAGGTCATAGAGAAACCGCCAAAGACGGATAATAGCTATCGCCTGTTGCGGATACCAGAGGCTGTTGCGAAGGAAATCGAAAAAAGAAGAACTGTGATTGATGCAAATAAGCTACAGTACGGTGAACAATATTTTGACCACGATTATATTTCGTGTCAGGAAAATGGCCTGCCCCACTCAACTACTGTTATGAACAGTGCTTTGACAAAATTATGTTCCAGAAATGGCCTGCCACACATTACGGTTCATGGTCTGAGGCATATGTATGCCACCATATTGGTAGAGCAGAAAGTTCCTTTGATTAAAATATCTGCCCTGTTGGGACATGCAAGTGTCAATACAACCTTTGAATATTATTGTGAGGTCATGGATGAGAATGAGCAGATTATCACGTTTATGAATCATACGTTTGTTCCGGAAGGGAGTGTTGCAACATGCTAGATTTAAGCTTAAAAAATTATGTCGATTGGAGAGTGTCACAGGTAATACCTGTGCGCTCTGGCTTCGGCTACAGAGTATTCTTGAAATATCCGGATGGAAGCGAAAAACCACAGCAGAAGTCCGGATTCAAAACAGAGAAAGAAGCAAATAAGGCAAGAGAGAAGACCATCGCAGAATTATATAATGGTACGTTTATTGTGTACGCAAAAGTTAATGTGGCTGATTATATGATATTCTGGCTTGAAACAGATCTTAAAAAGCGCACAGACAGTCATGAAACGTACTATAATTATTGCGGAATAGTAAAGAATCATATCATTCCCATCCTGGGTAAGAAAAAAATGATGGATGTTACTCGCGGAGACGTTCAAAAATTGTTTAATATCAAGGCAGACTATTTGAGGCCGATAGCAGAGCTGGTAAAAACAATCATGAATGTCTCTTTTCGTTATGCGGTAACGGCCAAAGTGATCCCGGCCAGTCCAGTGGATGGAATAGGGCTTCCCAAAGCAGAAAAACCGCAGTCCAAATCAGGCTTCAGGACCCGAAATATTGATACGCAGAAAACACTGACTATGGAGCAGATCCAGGTTCTGCTGGAAAAGAGCAAAGATACCCCGATCCATATGCAGGTGTTGTTGAATGTGCTTATGGGGCTCCGCAGGTCCGAGATCAATGGTGTAAAATATTCGGATGTAGATTATATCAACCGCACCTTAAAGGTAGAACGCCAGCTGGGGAAGATACATAATGCAGTAAAGGAAGATTTTGCCCCGAAAACTTTTACGAAACAGGAAGTGGGATTAAAAACAAAATCCAGTTACAGAGAGATTCCGATTCCTGATTATGTCTTTGAGGCAATCTTAAAGGAACGGCAGGTTTATGAGAGAAACAAAAACCGTAGAAAGAGAGAATTTCAGGATTTGGGATATATCTGTTGTTCCACCCTTGGCAGGGCAAGGAGCAAAGGATTTCATTGCAGGTATTACAAGCAGCTTCTTGCCGAAAACGGCTTACCGGATATTCGCTGGCACGATTTGCGCAGCACATACTGTACACTCCTGCTAAAAGAGGCATTCAACCCAAAGGCGGTATCAAAACTTATGGGACATGCAAAAGAACTCATAACAATGGATGTTTATGCTGATAATAGAGGTATCATAGCGGATGGCGTACCGGAAATAGAAGAGTATATGAAGGAAGTATTACCAAACAAGGAAGAGATAGAAAGCTTTAAAAAGGAATTGTTGGAGATTGTAGTAGATGTAACAGAATTTCTTCAGGATACAGGATGAAAAGAACAAAAGTTCGATTTTCTATCTATACAAATTTAGTGATTTGTGGTAAGATAATAAAGCTCTTTCAGTGCTGTTTTGTCCATATGGAATTACAGAGGTACGCTGAGTTGCAAAAACAGCAAATTGTGAACGGGATTCGTCAAGGGTCTGTTTTGCTCCGATTTGAGTAAACGCCATGACGAAAATGAAATATTCCTTGACGAATTTGTGGCATATACGCATCTTTTTTTACTATGAAATTTGGAGGTGGTATTTGTGCAAACTGCACAAAAATTATTCGAACTTCACAGCGAATACAAGCCCACCGGAGACCAGCCCCAGGCCATCGAAGCCCTGGTCAAAGGGTTTCAGGATGGCAACCAATTCCAGACTTTACTGGGGGTTACGGGTTCCGGGAAGACCTTTACCATGGCGAATGTGATCGCACAGCTTAACAAGCCGA
The DNA here is from genome assembly GCA_009917545.1 of bacterium 1XD42-76. Classification (GTDB taxonomy): domain Bacteria; phylum Bacillota; class Clostridia; order Lachnospirales; family Lachnospiraceae; genus QZDW01. Next base: position 18,913 of record QZDW01000022.1, on the reverse strand, counting down.
CTTTGGTAATAGCGCACAATAAGACATTAGCGGCACAGCTCTATGGTGAGTTCAAAGAGTATTTTCCGAGTAACGCGGTAGAATATTTTGTGTCCTAATTTGGGGACAGGGTGAAAACCGCATTATTTAGTGTTATTTGGTGCTGATTGTACCGTATTTTGTGGACAAGATGGGGGATTATGGACGAAATAACACTAGGCGGACGGGTGGAGTTTGTGACCTGGATTCGTGTAATGGATGAAATAATACTCTATAGGAAAGGCAATCTGGCATAGAAATTTTGTTGTGTTTAGAAAAGGGACGTCTTATAATGGAAATAGCCAAGAAGAGAAAATTGAAAAAATCTTGCATATTATAGCAGTATTTGATATAATGATAGACCAATTTTTGATGGAAAGGAGCTGTTTTTATGGCTAAAAAGAAGTTTTATGCGGTTAAAGTTGGAAAGGTGCCGGGTATATATAGTACATGGAGCGAATGCGAAGAACAAGTAAAGGGATTTCCAAGTGCAAGTTATAAGTCTTTTGCCACGTTGAGCGAAGCAGAGAATTTTATGTTGGACAAGGGTATGGAAAAGCTTGATTCAGATAATGGAAATTTGACAGAAGATACAATATCAACAGAAGATTTTAATTCAATGGTAAATAATAAAATAGCTTCATTGGAAGAAGATGAAGTTATTGCCTTTGTCGATGGCAGTTATAATGTAGAGGAAGAAAAATCAGCATTTGGCGCAATTATTATTAGTTCAGGTGGAAACAGAGATATTCTTTATAAAGCATTTACAAAAAATCTGGGAGTGGATTTTATTGCATTAAGAAATGTTGCAGCAGAACTTGAAGGTGTAAAAGAGGCAGTAAATTGGTCTATCACATATAAAAAGAAAAAGTTGACAGTTTTTTACGACTATGAAGGGATAGAAAAGTGGGCAACAGGTGAGTGGAAAGCAAAGAAAGATATAACAAAAAAATATGTTTCCTTTATTCAACAAAAGAAACAAAGTATAGACATAGAATTTATAAAAGTATTAGCACATTCGGGAATTGAACTGAATGAAGAAGTTGATGCACTGGCTAAAAGTGCGTTGTTAGCTAAAGGATATAAAACTTATAATGATGGCTCTGTATATTTTGTAGGTTATGGCTTAGATGATTGGAAAGCAATAGTTGACTGTATCAGTGAAGAAAATAAGAATTTATCTGAAGAAAATATACCAGAAATCAATTTGAAAACAGAAAATATGGGTTCAAGGAATAAGATAACAATTCTTCAGGCCAATAATAAGGTAGTGGTAAATTGTTATTCAAATTCTAAATCATATGTGCAGGGAAAGCAGACAGTGCTTTTCCAAAAAGTAATTGCAACCGCCATAGAATTATTACGAACAGGTCAGAGCGTAATTGAAACATTAAACAGTTATCATGCCTTAACCCTAGAGAAATCAGAAGTAGAAAATAGGTTTGATCAACTTTTACCACATTATAGAAAAGAGGGTGAAAAGCATTATGCCAATTTATTGTCAGCGGTATACAATACAATGCTGACGGGGTATATGCCCGATTATACATGCTTAGTGACACCTATTTTTAGGGCATATGAATTTTATCTGCATAGAATATTAGGAGATGTTATGGGATTGGATACAGAAACCGACAACGGAACTAATAAATTTTCATATTTTTCCCAAAATAGTGTTGGCTTGTATGAATGTAATAGTAAAGAAACGGGAAAGCTAAATGCAAAGCAGATAGACTATTTAAACAAGCTTTATACCCAATACAATAGTGTCCGTCATCCATATTCCCACTGGTCTGCAAGCGACGAGGATACGGCTGTAATCACTGATTGTGCATATGCAAGGGATTTAATAATGGATGGATTAGAAGTGGTAGATAAATATTACATGCTCTTTTAATGCCAACAGACATATTATATAATTGGAAAGGAGGAGAGACAATGAAAAAAATGATATTGCATCATATTACAGATAGTACATACATTGGTATGGTTACGATATTAGATTATGAAATTTCATTAAAAAAATCTTTAGTAGAAATCTCGTTTCCTCCAGAAGAAAGCAAGAGAAAAATTATTGTAGATTTGGCGTTAAAATGTGGGGTTAATCAGTATAGATTCGTTGTGTTTGATATAAGTGCAGCGGGTAAAGTGATGTGGAATACCAGTGAATATATTGTTCCTAATAATGATATAGTGAATGTAGCAAATATGTACTTAAAAGAAAATAGGGAAATTGTATTAAATTCAATGTTGCCGACAATAAAGAAAAAGGAAATATTGAATGTATAAAAGTTAAGTATCTGCTAGACCGATTGATTTTCAAAACGAGAATCAGTCGGTTTTTTTATTGCCCAAAACCCATACATAGCCATTCTGTCTTATGCAGGGTGGCTATTAAATTTTTCAGGAAAGGAGGTAAACCGTGATGTCTAAATGTAAGGTAATTGCCCTTGCAAACCAGAAAGGCGGGACGGGAAAGACCACGACTGCCGTCAACTTAGGGGTAGGGCTTGCAAACGAGGGGAAGAAAGTGCTGCTTGTGGACGCCGATCCGCAGGGGGATTTGACAACCTCTTTGGGTTGGGCGGATCAGGACAGCCTTCCGGTTACGCTCTCAACGCAGATGGAGAAGATTATCCGTGACGAGCCGTTTGAAGCGGGCGAGGGGATTTTACACCATGACGAGGGCGTAGACCTGATTCCGGCGAATATCGAGCTGTCAGGCATGGAAATCACGCTTGTAAACGCCATGAGCCGGGAGTTCACCATGAAATCCTATCTGAGCGAGCTGAAAAAGGATTATGACTATATCCTGATTGACTGTATGCCGAGTCTGGGTATGCTTACTATCAATGCGCTTGCGGCGGCGGACAGCGTAATCGTCCCAGTGCAGGCGCACTATCTCCCCTTAAAGGGAATGACGCAGCTTATGAAAACCATAGGCAAGGTACAGCGGCAGATTAACCCCGGTTTAAAGGTGGACGGCGTGTTATTGACGCTGGCGGATATGCGGACAAACCTTGCCCGTGCCACAGCCGACAATCTAAGGCAGAATTACGGGAGGGTAATCAAGGTGTACCAGACGGTCATCCCCGTTGCGGTGAAAGCGGCGGAAACCAGCGCCGCAGGGCAGAGCATTTACAGCTATGACAAAAACGGTGCGGCGGCAAAGGCGTATGGAGCATTTACGAGGGAGGTGATACGCAGTGGCGAAAGAAATAAAAATGCCGCTTCCCTCAGCCGCTGACCTGTTCAGCACACAGGAGGAAAGGGACAATGAAAGCCGGGAATCCGTCAGGGAAATCCCGCTGAAGGAAATCAGCGATTTTCCCAACCACCCGTTTAAGGTGAAGATGGACGAGAGCATGGCGGATATGGCGGAGAGCGTGAAACAGTATGGCGTTCTGGTGCCTGCCCTTGTCCGGGAAAAGCCGGAGGGCGGCTATGAAATGATAGCCGGACACAGGCGGAAAATGGCGAGCGAGCTTGCGGAGAAAAAGGAGATACCGTGCATTGTCCGTAACTTGACAGATGATGAAGCCATTATAATCATGGTGGATTCCAACCTGCAAAGGGAGCAGATATTACCGTCAGAGAAAGCGTTTGCCTACAAGATGAAACTGGACGCAATGAAAAGACAACAGGGGTATCGTTCGGACTTAACTTCTGCAACACCGTTGCAGAAGTCGGGAAAGAAATCATCGAGAGAGATTTTGGCAGAGCAAGCAGGGGAAAGCCATGAACAGATTAGGAAATATATCCGCTTGACCGAGCTAATCACGCCAATTCTGGATATGGTTGACAGCGGCAAGATTGCCATACGCCCAGCGGTAGAGTTGTCTTACCTGCCGAAAGAGCAGCAGACCATTCTGCTTGACACCATGCAGTTGGAGGACTGCACACCGAGCCATGCACAGGCGATTAAAATGCGTAAGTTTGCAGACGAGGGGAGGTTGAATGAGGATGTGATCCTCTCTATTTTATCAGAGGAAAAGGGGAACCAGAAGGAGCAGTTTCGTATGCCAAAAGAGCGTATCAGCAAATATTTTTCACCGGGGACGCCTGCGAAACAGATGGAAGATACGATTGTAAAGGCACTGGAGCTGTACCGGAAACGGGAGCGGAGCAAGGACAGGGAACGGTAACATTGAGGCTTTCCACCGTGGGGCAACTATGCCCTTTTGCGGATAGCCTTTTCACCGTTTCCCCCTTCCCACACCCTACCCCTTTCCGTTACCAGCCGAATACCAGCCGAAAAAACAATAAGGAGCCGGTGGCTATCCTTTTTCTGGCTGGCACAACAGAACCAACAGTTTACCAACCCTGCACATTGCAGGGATTTTTTTCGTACAGGAAACAGAGTTCCATGCACGAAAACCCTCCGGGGGATTGCACTGCGGCGGGGCGGAATTATGTTGCTGGCGCAACCCGCCGCAGGCAGGGAATCCTGCCGGAGCAGGATTCTGATATAAGTCAAAAAATAAAATGGAGGTAAGTAGATTGAAGAAGTTAAAAGAAAGACTGAAAAGAGGGCTTGCCCTGATGATGGCGGCGGCATCCATTGTTTCCGTGCTTCCGTCCATGAACGTGTCGGCGGCGTCGCAAACAGCGAAGATTACCTTTGCGTACTGCCATGACGGGGCAGGCAACGCCATCCGTTACCAGCAGACCGTCACCCACGACGGGAGGGTATGCGGAGAGGCGGGGGAGGCAAGAACCCGTATCTATGCGGACGGGGAGCCTGCCTTCTGTATCCAGCCGGGCGTGTCGCTGCACACCGGGAACACATTGCAGGCAAATGCGTCTGAAACATGGAACGCCTTAAGCGGGAGCCAGAGGGACGCCGTGAACCTTGCGCTTTTGTACGGTTCGCAGGGCAGCATGGGGAGCCTTCCCGGTTCCGAGGATGAAAAGGTGGTTGCCACGCAGATGGTCATATGGGAGATTGTGACCGGGTGCAGGAACGCCAATGCCCCGTATAACCAGACAGACGGAAAGTTTTATAACAGCATCTGTGCAAACGGGGCAAACGGCGGTGTGTCCGCAGCGTACAGCCAGATTGTGGCGGGTATGCAGGAACACGGGACAATCCCCAGCTTTGCGTCTACCGACAGGAACGCAGTTGTAAAGGAGCTTTCATGGGACGGGGATAAATATGTCGTGAAGCTGACGGATACGAATGGGGTTTTATCAAAGTATAACTTTACCTCATCCAACAGCAGCGTGTCCGTGAGTGCGTCCGGGAATACCTTAACCATCACTTCCCAAAAGGCGGTGACGGAGGACGTGCTTTTATCCGCAACCAAGAGAAGCCCGGCAGTCAGCGGCACACTGGTAGCCTATGGCGATGCGTCTTTGCAGGACGTCGTGGTGGGCGTGGAGAGCGCAGCCGACATCACGGTGTACCTGAGCGTGAAAATCCCTTACGGCCATGTGCAGATTGTGAAAACGTCCGAGGACGGGATTGTGGAGGGTTTAAGGTTCCAGATTACGGGCAACGGAATCAATAAGACAGTGGTTACGGGGAAGAACGGAAAGATTAAGGTGGAGAACCTGAATCCGGGAACCTACACCGTGACCGAACTGACAGAGGATCGCTATGAGCCGCAGAAATCACAGAAAGTGACCGTTGCAGGCGGGCAGACCGCAAAGGTGGAATTCTCCAACATCTTAAAGCGTGGGGATTTGAAAGTAATCAAAGGCTCCGAGGACAATCTGGTGGAGGGCGTGAGGTTCCATCTGTTCGGGACATCCCTCTCCGGCGCAGCCGTGGATGAGTATGCAGTGACCGACAGGAACGGTGTCGCTATGTTCTCTAACATCCTCATTTCCGGCTCCACACCATATACCCTTGAGGAAGTGGACACCGCAGTCCGCTATGTCATCCCCAAGAAGCAGAGCGTCACAATCAAGTGGAAGGAAGTCACCAGTGCAACCGTGACCAACATTTTAAAGAAGTTCCGTGTCAACGTGACAAAAACAGATAAGGAAACCGGGGAGCCGCAGGGTGACGCAACTCTGGCGGGCGCAGTGTATGGCATTTATGACGGGGACACCCTGATCGACACCTACACCACCGACAGCGAGGGGAAATTCACCACGAAATATTATATCTGCGGCAATAACTGGAGCGTCCGGGAGATTACGCCATCCGAGGGTTACCTTTTGGATGAAACCGTACACCATGTAGGGGCGGAGCCGGAGAATTATGCGATTGAGTTGAACACCACGTCCAATGACGTGCAGGAGCAGGTCATCAAAGGGCGCATTTCCATCATCAAGCACACCGATGACGGAAGCACACAGATTGAAACGCTGGAGGAAGGCGCAGAATTTCAGGTATATTTGAAGCGTTCCGGAAGTTTTGACAATGCAAAAGAGAGCGAGCGGGACACGCTGGTATGCGATGAGTATGGCTATGCGGAAACAAAAGACCTGCCTTATGGCATTTACACCGTCCACCAGACCAAAGGGTGGGAAGGCAGCGAGCTTATGAAGGATTTTGACGTGTATGTCAGCAAAGACGGGGAGGTTTACCGCTACCTGATCAACAACAGGCCGTTTGCGTCCTATATCAAGATTGTGAAGAAAGACGCTGAAACCGGGAACACCATCCCCCTTACAGGCGCAGGCTACCAGATTTATGACAGCGCAGGGGAGCTTGTCACCATGAAGTACACCTACCCGGAAGTGACAACGCTGGATACGTTCTACACCGGGGCGGACGGATACCTGATCACGCCGGAGGAGCTGCCTTTTGGGGACTACACAATGGTTGAGGTGCAGGCTCCCTATGGCTATGTGCTGGATTCCACGCCCATCCCGTTCACCGTGGCGCAGGAAAACTCCACCGAGGAAAGCGGCGTCACTGTTGTGGTGACGGAGCAGAAGAACGTGCCGCAGAAAGGAAGAATCCTTGTGTCAAAGACCGCCGAGGAGTTTGCGGGCGTGCAGGTTTCCGGTGACGGCTTCATCGACAAAGACGGGGATTTAACCGAGGACGGCAGCATCTATACCCCGGTCTATGAAGTGGCCGGGAAAGCGGGGGCAGTATATGAAATCATCGCCGCAGAGGACATTGTGACGCAGGACGGAACTTTGCGTGCAGGCGCAGGGGAAGTCGTGGACACCGTTACTACCGATGAGGACGGGAACGCAGAGACGAAAGAGCTGTATCTGGGAAAATATAAAGTCGTGGAAGTGACTGCGCCCGATGGCTGTGTGCTGAATATCGAAGCCCATGAAATTGAGCTGGTCTATGCGGGGCAGGAAGTTTCCGTGACGGAAACCGACACCGCCTTTTACAATGAGCGCCAGAAAGTGACGGTTGACTTAACAAAAGCACTGGAGCAGGACGAAGCCTTTGGCATCGGGAACAAAGGGGAAATCCAGAACGTAGCCTTTGGGCTGTATGCGGCGGAGGACTTGACCGCTTCCAATGGTGACATTATCCCGGCAGACGGATTGATTGAGATTGTATTCTGCAACACGGACAGCATGGCATTTTTTGCCAGTGACCTGCCTTTTGGCAGTTACTATGTGAAAGAGGTATGCACCGACCAGCACTATATCCTTTCCGATGAGAAATACCCGGTGGAGTTCTCCTATCAGGGGCAGGATGCGGCGCTTGTGAGCATTCATGCAAATGACGGGGAACCCATTGAAAATGAGCTGCTCCGTGGAAGAATCGAGGGAATCAAAGTGGACACGGAGGATCAGCCGCTGGAAAATGCCACCATCGGCCTGTTTTCGGCAGGCACGGAGGAATTTACCGAAGATACCGCACTGCTGGTGTCCGTAACAGACGCAGACGGGGCATTTGCCTTTGAGGACGTGCCGTTTGGAACCTATATCGTGCGGGAGATTGCGGCACCGACAGGGTATGTGCTGAACGAAGCACTGCATTATGTTTCTGTTACGGTAAATGAAGAAGTGATTGAGGTTAAAATCACGGATAAGCTGATTATCGGCAGCGTCCGTCTGACAAAGGTTGACGCAGACTACCCGGCAAACAAGCTGATAGGCGCAGTCTTTGAGCTGTATCAGGACACAGACGGAAACCAGAAATTCAACCCGAAGAAAGACGCACTGGTTGCTGAAATCCCGGAAATCTCCGAGGGCATTTACCAGACGGACGGGTTACTGTATGGCGGTTACTTTGTAAAAGAAAAGACAGCGCCGGAAGGGTTTGTGCTGGATGAAAATGCCTATTTCTTTGAGATAAACGAGGACGGGAAAATTGTGGACGTGGAGAACGAGGCAGGCGTAGGGTTCATCAACAAGCCGATCACCGGAAAGCTGGAGCTGACAAAGACGGATGTATCAGACGGCAAGCTGCTCCCCAACGCAAAGTTCCGCATCAAGGATGAGGACGGGAATGTAGTTGCGACAGGCGTGACCGATCAGGACGGGCTTGCCACCTTTACGCTCCGCTATGGCAAGTACACCTATCAGGAATATGACGCACCGGAAGGCTACCTGATTGACGAAAGGGAGTTCCCGTTTGAAATCAAAGAGGACGGGCAGGTTGTGAAAGCGGCCATGACCAATGAGAAAAAGCCAGTGGAGATTATCACCACGCCAAAGACGGGCGATGAGAGCAACGTGGGGTTGTGGATTGCCTTATCCGCCTTATCCGTGGCGGGAATCGGCGTGTTCGGCGTTCTGGCGGCAATGAGCAGGAAAAGGAAGGAGGACTAAGATTATTATGAAAGCAAAGACAGGAATCAGCATTGCGCTTGTGGCATTTATCGTGGTTGCAGCGGTATTCTTGAGAATCCGCAGGAAGAAAGGGTAAAACAAACCCATGCGGTAATTCAGGCGAATCTATGCAGGAAGTGTTACGGGGCGGCGGTAAGCCGCCCTTACATACCGGAGGAAAGGAGGTTTTCGGATGGCAGAGAGATTTAATTCCGGGATGGCAGAGAGGTTCGGCATAACCGCCGCCCTGCTTTTGGAGCATATCTGGAGGGAAGTGAAAGAAAACGAGTTCCACCATAGACATTGCTATGAGGGGAACACATGGATGAGATGCAGTAAAAAGGCGTTTACCGTCCATATGCCCTATCTCAGCAGGGGCATGATAACGTGCGGGATTGGCAGGCTGAAAAAAGCCGGGATTCTGGTGCAGGGTGAACACAATGGGAGCCGCTTTGACCGGACGGCATGGTATGCCTTTACCGAATATGGAAAGAAAGTCATGGAAGGAAGCGAGGACGGGGCGCATGGATAACAGGGCTTTTGCATATGGCGGGAAACATTTTGTCCCGGTGAGGAAGTTTGAGAAAAAAGACGGGGACTTTTACCAGATTACACGCAGGCTTAAGAGGGATTTGGAGTTTGGCTTTTTCCAGTCAGACTGCTATGGGAAGGACGGGCAGAAAGCGGAATACAGCCATGAGGGATTTTATGCGGCGTCCCCGGACAAAACCTGCGATATTTTCCGGTGCGTGGAAAATGGAAGGCTGTATGTCCCGTGTGAATATGAGTTGCAGGAATATAAGGAGCCGCAGAAGGACAGGAGGCGGGATTATGAGCGATGAGAAAGAAAAGCGTATGGCAGAAAACTATAAAATTACGCATGGCATCCCCATCGGGGATAAAGAGGTTGTCTTAGGCGTGGATGAAAAGGCGGAAATGCCCTACCTCTGCGCCTTTTATACGAGCAATGAGCTTTTCGGCTCTTACACGGACTGCATGGTGGCGGATGACTATGTGGAGATTGTGGAGATGTTTGCGGAGCGTGTGAAGGCGCAGTGCGTGAAGATACGGGAGGAGCAGGCGAAAGTCACCGTGCCGAGGGAGGTTATTACAGCCGATATGTGCCTGCCGCTTAAAAACGATGACAGTCTGGAGGGGAAGGTTGCCGCAGTCAGGACAGACAGCATCCGGCCGGAGTACCGTTCTGCAGAACACCAGTTAGTCTTAGTGACGGGCGGGAACGGTGCAAGGGGAGGCGCACGGGGAAGTGCCTGCTTCTGCACGAACCTTTACACCGGGGAGAGGAGCAGGTGGGAGAGGTAAAGCCGGAGTGCCTGCCGGAATGGGCAAAGGAACGCTTTGCCGAAATTCAGAAACAAGAGGCGGCGAAAGCTGCCCCGAACAAGAATCAGAATAAGGATATGGAGGTGCGTTAAATGGACAGTTTCAGAACCAATGCGGGGTTTGTCATCACAACATCCATCCCCGTGGGAAATGCCGAGTTTGTTTTGGGCGTGAACATGAAAAACCCAAATTCCTTTGTCACATGGGAGTGCAAGGGACAGACGGATTACTTTTGGGGGCATTATACGGACAGCCTTTTAAAAGCTACAAAAGACTTATGCCAGCGGGCAATGGATGAAATTCTGTATCTGGAGCAGAGGGAGGAAAAAGCGGCGCAGAGGAACCCGGACAGCGGGTATCATCTGGAAGCATTCGTAAAATACGGGGACAGCAGTGCGGTGATCCAGTTCCCAACGCCGGAATTGGCGGATGTGCTGGGGAGCATTGGAATCACGCAGCCACCGGAAAAGGTATATCTCAAAGCGTATTCCGACATAGAAGTGCAGTTGCAGAATGGCGGGAATAAAGTGTCCGACGCATTGGTGCGGCTGTTCCGGGACGACAATTCGCTCCGCATGGTGAACGAGGTTGCAAAGGCGGTGTTCCATTCTGATTGCCGGGTATATGAATGGGTGGAAAAGAACCTGCGGGATGACCGCTATAAATCCGTGGAGGACGTATTGCGTGACGCAGTGGACTATGGGAAATATTTAAAGGACATCTCCCATAAACAGAAAAAGGCAGGCGGAAGGGAGGAACGCTGATATGGAAATCCGGGCAATGGAGCAGGAAGAACAGAAATACACTTACAGGCAGAGTATGCAGATTCAGGGGCAGACCGGGAGCATCGGGTATCTCCGTGGCGATTTTGGGAGCCGGGGGAATGAATTTTACACCACATGGAACGACCACAGGCAGTCATTGAAAACGGAAGAATTTCAGGCGGAATTTGACGGGGTTATCAATGCGTTGCGTTCTGAAGAATACGGGATTTTAGAGAGCCGGAGCAAAATGAGAAGTTATGCAGGAAGTTACCCCGACAGTGCATTTCCGGGGAATTGCGGCACAGAGTACGGCTTCCGGGTGGATACAGAGAAACACGCCTACCTGATACGGTGCAACCCCGTAAAAGGAGATTATAATTTCTACTGTTTCTGCTATGTAAAAGAATGGCTGGACAGCCATATGAAAAAGGCAAGGCAGGGCATACGCTTCATTGATCCGCACTACAAAGAGCTGTTCCGCATCCCGGACGGGGAAAAGATTCTCATTACGACTGGATGGGGCGAAAAGAATGAGCGGGTTTGCAGGTTCATCGACGAGTACCACAGCGAGATTGGCAGCAATTTATACCATATCTGCGAATTTGCCGAGCGCATGGAGCGGAGCGGGGCAACCTATGAGCCAGTGCAGGCAGAGCCACAGAAAACAAAGAATATAGAAAGGTAGGTATTTTTTATGGCACAGATGAACAATAAATATGTCCGTTCCCTCTCAAAGCTGATGGAGGCAGGTTTCGGGGACGAAAAATCAATCCTTGCCATGACGATGGACGACATTCTGGCACTGCCGGGCATTTCCGTGGCGGAGATTGTGATGATAAATGGGATTCAGAAAGCGGTGAAGGCAAACAAGGTCATCACGTTTTTGGGCGGCGGCGAGGTATAGCGGGAAAGGCAGGTGCAGTTATGGCGAGATATAACGCAATGGAAGAACATTTTGAGGAAATCACGGTGCTTGATAAGCCTGCATTGTTCACAGGCATCCGCATAGAACGGGACACGGTGCCGAAAGGCTTGTATCTGTATGAGGTGCGGGGCGATGATGACGGGGGCAGCGATCCGGTGCAGATTGCAAGGGGAATCATGGTAAACCATTACGGGAGCATTATCACCCGTGAGCCAATCAAACTGCCGCAGGACGGGTATCTGGACATTGATCCGGAAAAGGATTGGAACTTTGCGGGCGGCGACTGCCGGACGGTAAAGGAATTTCAGGAGAAATACCCGCCAGCAAAGAAAAAGGAATGGGAAAGATAGGGGGGGGGGGGAGGCACGTTGGCAAAAAAGAGATTTGACGTTATTACGGAGCTGTACGCAGAAGCCGTAAAGGAAGTGACGGCAACGCCGGAAAACTGGATGGCGTTCCTGAAATCAGCCTGCCGCAATTACCGCCTGCCCTTTGACGAGCAGCTGTTAGTCCATGTGCAGCGTCCGGACGCTACCGCAGTCTTACAGATGGAGGACTGGAACAGGAAGTTTGGGCGTTGGGTGAAGCGGGATTCCAAAGGGATTGTGGTCATTGACAAAAATGCAAAAACCATGCGCTTAAAGCATTACTTTGACATTTCCGACACGCAGGAGGGACGCTACCGCCGTCTGGTGCGCCCCGTTCCTTTGTGGGAGGTAGGGGAGAAATACAGGCAGGACGTGCAGGAAACCCTTGCAAATGCCTTCGGCGTGTCCGGGGAAAGATTAGATTTTGCGGGAACCATACTGGAGGCGGCGGAAAACGCAGCCGATGACAACATCGCAGATTATTTAAAGGATATTTTAGCTTACCGCACGGGCAGCTTTTTAGAGGAACTGGACGAGTACAGCGTGGAAGTGCAGGCAAAGAGCCTTTTATCAAGCAGCATAGCCTACATGGTAATGGTGCGGTGCGGCATAGACACGGAAACCTATCTGGATAAAGACGATTTCCGAAACATCACGGATTTCAACACGCCGGAGCTTGTGAACCTGTTCGGCACAGCCACCAGCGACGTGGCGGAAATGGCGTTGGGGGAAATCTCCGACACCATCCTGAAACTGCAAAAAGAGGAAAAAAGAAGGAGCCGCACATTTGCCGGGGAAAATGCAGGCAGGTATAATGAAAGCGAGAAAGACAAAAACAACGCTTCGGAAAGGGGTTTTGATGATGAGAGAGATAGCTTACAGCAAACAGGGCGATTACCTTCTGCCGGACATCACCGTACCGGACGAACCGGAAGTACACCTTGGGAAGTACGGCTCACTGCGCCGGAATTACCTGAAAGAGCAGCATTACGGGATATTCTTAAGCCTGCTGACGCAAGGGAAGCTGAACCAGCACCTGAAGGAAACGCAGGAGGAGGCGCAGGGCAGGATGGAGCAGATCGTGTCGCAGATGGCACAGTCGCAGGAGGTGACGGAGGAACTGAAAGCGAAAGACCAGATGTTGTGGCTTTCGATGATGAACAACATCCGGCAGGCGGCGGAGGAAATCGTGATGAACGAACTGGTTTACACATAACGTCCAAAGAACCGGAGCCGCAGGCAGAAGGCGGTTTGCCGGCGGAAGGTGACTTGCCCACAGAAGATAAGCCAGCGGAAGTTTTAGCGGTTTATGACAGAAGCAGCGAGGACAGATCTTTTCCTTTTTTCGGGGAGGATGAGGACATCAAATCGCTGCTTTTGTCTACCCCGCATCTGAAAGCGGACAAAGGGGAAATCCGGGCATTTTTTGAAAGCCATGAGGATAAGAAAGAACGGACGGAATATATCAAAAGTATATTTAATAATGAGCAGACGGAAATCACGCTGGAGGACGGGCGGCTTGCAGGCTACAAGACCTACCAGAACGTGCTTCATATGTGGGAGGGCAGCTATTCTTCCCGCACTTCGCAGGCTTATTATGACTGGGGCGTAATCGCAGGGTATTTTGAGGGTATGCGCCTTTTGGGGGAGCTGAAAGATAAGATGAACCCGCTCCCGACCGTGGAAGGGCAGCTTAGCCTGATGGAAGATTTAGCAGAGGAAAAGACCTCTGCTTTTTCTTTTTCCCAGGAAATCATTGATACCGTCATCAAGAACAGCGCCGATGTGAAGCCGGGGAAATACGGCATTTATGTCTATTTCCTGAAAAACCGCACGAACCAGCAGAAGGCGGACTATCTCAAAAATGCCTATGGATTTGTCGGCGCTTGTCCGGTAATTACGGGAACCGGGATTGATATGCTTGCCAGCAGTGAAGGGATGCAGATTATAAAGGGTGAAACGGAAATCCTGCTGAAATGGGGAAAGGTTGCAAAGCGCATTGACGAGCTGATTGCCGCAGGGCGGTATATGACGGAAAAGGAAATGGAGTACCTGCCGGAGTATGAAAAAAGCGTCCTTACGGCTGAAATCTACCATTTTTATACGAACCAGCCGGAGGAAGTGGTGCGCCCCTACCCGTTTGGTTCGGAGTACCGTGCAGGCGTGAAGGCAATCCGGCCGCAGATTGACATCCCGGAGCGTGTGGAAGAAATCTTGACCGTAATGGCGGAAGTGCTTAATAATACCGCAGATTATGACAACCGTTATCCATTCATGCAGAAGGTGTACCGTGACCTTATGGACTACCGGGACGGGAAATTCAGTCTGATTTCGCTCATACCAGCCGAAACAGAAACACCGTCCCTGCCGGAACCGGAGCCAGAGCCGGAACCAGTTCCGGGGCAGGGCAGACAAAAGGCAGAGCCGGACAGCCTTGCAAAAAGGCTCAATGAACTTTATAAGGAAACCGACCTGCGGGCGTATGAGGCGAATATAGAGCAGGGGGAATCCGAGCAGGAAACGATAGCGCAGATTGAAAAGCAGCTCCTGAACCCGGATGAAGTTATGGCGATTCTGGATTACCTTATCAGCGTCCAGCAGGCAACGGAGCCGGATGTGGAGGCGTATCAGGAGCTTGAGGGACTGATTGAGGAAGTGCAGGGGCTTCCAGCCATGAACCAGCCCTATGACCTTCAGACGGAAACCGTGGTGTATATCGGCATGGAGAAATATGAAATCCTTACCATGACCGACAGCATGGTGGTATTGCATGACCTCACCTACCCGCTGTTCACGAAAGATATGCCCCGTGAGGAATTTGACCGCAAGCTGCGTGAAAACCCGGCAAATGACCATTTGAAAACCAAACGGCCATTGCCGGAACCACCAGCCGAAAAGAAAAACACAGAACCCCTTCCCGCAGGGGACGGGCAGGGAACCGCTTCACCAAAAATGGAAAAAGAGGAAATCCCGGAAGAAAGCCTTACCGTGGCACAGAAAAATTACCGTGCGGTCATGGAGCTTGCGCCGGAGGTGCTGCGTGGGGAAACGGAGTCAAAATCATTTGAAGCGGGACAGTCCTTTATGCCGCTTACCGTGGAGGGCATCGGGGAGAACCGCATTGCAATCTCCCATTATTACACGCAGAACGGGGATTCCCTTGCCGATCCGGACATGGAGTTTGTGTTCGACCATGAGGCTAAGACCTTAAATGCAAGGACATTCCAGCAGGACAACTTAAACCGTTTTGAGCAGGTAGTGACAGACGGCGTTGTGGACGAGGAACTGGAGAGCGAATTAAATGATTTTGCAAGCCAGTGGTTTAAAAATATCCAGGAACAGGGATATTTGCCGACCAGAGAGGAAAAGCAGCTATCGGAAAGCGACGTCCCGATCGGCACGGAAGTTGTGATAGATGACCGCAGGTTTTCCGTTGACAGCGTGGATATGGGACACGGAACTGTCAGCTTAAAAGACCTCACCTTCCAGAGCGGCACAGGCTTCCCGGTGTTTCGCAGCGAGCCGATCCAGCTTGTTTTTGACTTGATTCAGGGGCAGAAAGACACGCAGGAAAAGGAGAGCAATGAACAGGCAGACCTTGCGCCAGCGTGGGAAAAGAAAAAGCCGGCAGGCAGGATACGGGGCTTTGACCTGCACCCGGAAATCCCAAAGGAGCAGCGGAGCCAGTACCGGATTACCAATGATGAGCTGGGGTACGGGACGCCAAAAGAGAAGTTCCGGGCGAACATTGCCGCCATCCAGCTATTGAAGAAGTGCGAGGAAGAGGACAGGTACGCAACTCCGGAGGAGCAGGAAATCTTATCAAAGTATGTGGGCTGGGGCGGCTTGTCGGACGCATTTGACGAAACCAAATCCGCATGGGGATATGAGTACCTGGAACTGAAAACCGTATTGACGCAGGAGGAATACGCCGCCGCAAGGCAGTCAACCTTGACTGCATTTTACACGCCGCCCGTTGTCATCCGTGCCATGTATCAGGCATTGGAGAACATGGGCTTAAAATCCGGCAACATCTTAGAGCCGTCCTGTGCGGTGGGCAATTTCATCGGCATGAAGCCGGAGAGCTTATCAGACTGCAAGATATACGGGGTGGAGATTGACAGCATATCGGGCAGGATTGCGGGGCAGCTTTACCAGAAATCCACGGTTGCCGTGCAGGGGTACGAGGAAGCAGAGCTGCCGGACAGCTTTTTTGACGTGGCAATCGGCAACGTCCCGTTCGGCCAGTTTAAATTATCCGACAGGCGGTATGACAAAAACAACTTCCTTGTGCATGACTATTTTTTTGCAAAGACGCTGGATAAAGTCAGGCCGGGAGGCGTGATTGCGTTTATCACGTCATCGGGGACGATGGACAAGAAGAACCCGGCGATACGCAAATATATCGCACAGCGGGCGGAGCTTTTGGGAGCGATACGCCTGCCCAACGATACGTTTAAGAAAAATGCGGGGACGGAAGTAACCTCTGATATTTTATTTTTGCAGAAGCGTGACCGCATGGTGGAAACGGAGCCGGACTGGTTATACCTTGACGTTGATGAAAACGGGATTACGCAGAACCGCTATTTTGTGGAACATCCGGAGATGGTGTTGGGCGAGATGGTGATGGAAAGCACGAAGTATGGCATGGACAGCGCCTGCCGCCCGTATGAGGAGGCCAGCCTTGAAACCCTGCTTGCAGGGGCGGTGGAAAACATTCAGGCGGAGATTGCGGAGTATGAAACGAACGAATTGGTGGAGGAAGAAGATAACTCTATCCCTGCCGATCCGTCCGTTGCCAATTTCTCCTTTACCGTTTATGACGGGAAAATCTACTACCGGGAGAACAGCCGCATGAAGCCCGTGGAGCTGTCTGTGACCGCCGCAAACCGTGTAAAAGGCATGGCTGCCATCCGTGACTGTGTGCGGGAGCTGATTGCCTACCAGACGGAAGGGTACGACGATACGGTCATCGAAGAACAGCAGAGGAAGTTAAACCAACTGTACGATGCATTCCAGAAGAAGTACGGGATACTGAATGCCAGGGCGAACAGCATGGTCTTTTCGGACGATAACAGCTACCCGCTGCTCTGCTCTTTGGAGATTGTGGCGGAGGACGGCATACACGCACGGAAAGCTGATATGTTCCATAAGCGTACCATCAAGCCGCATCAGGCGGTGACAAAGGTGGACACAGCCAGCGAAGCATTATCGTTATCTTTATCCGAGAAAGCCAGAGTGGACATGGATTATATGTGTTCCCTGACCGGGAAAAATGCGGAGGAGATTGAGCGGGAGCTGTCCGGCGTGATTTTCCGTCTGCCAAATGTGGCGGGAGGGGAGCCTGAATTTGTTTCGGAAGATGAATATTTATCCGGCAATGTCCGGGAGAAACTGAAAGAGGCGAAGCTGGCGGCACTGGCGTCCGAAGCCTATCAAAGCAACGTGGAGGCGCTGGAAAAGGTACAGCCGAAGGACTTGACCGCATCGGAAATCAGTGTGCGGCTGGGAGCCACATGGATTCCCATCAGTGATATTTCAGAATTTATGTTCCAGCTATTGGACACGCCGAATTACAGCCGATGGAATATCAAAATCCATTTCTCCAAGTTTACCGGGGAGTGGAATATCGAGGGAAAGAGCAACGACAAGGGGAACCCGAAGGCAAACAACGCTTACGGAACGCACCGTGTCAACGCCTATAAGATTATTGAGGATACGTTAAACCTGCGTGACACCCGTGTCTATGATTATATCCCCACCGAGGACGGGAAGAAAAAGGCAGTCTTAAACAAAGAGGAAACCGCCATAGCGCAGGGCAAGCAGGACTTGATCAAGCAGGCGTTTCAGGACTGGATCTGGCAGAACCCGGAGCGCAGGCAGAGATTGACGGCGTATTACAACGAGAATTTCAACGCCATCCGTCCGAGGGAATATGACGGGAGCCACTTAAATTTTTACGGCATGAACCCGGAGATTAAGCTGAGGCAGCACCAGAAAAACGGGGTTGCCCGCATCATTTACGGTGGGAACAGCCTGCTTGCCTATGTGGTGGGGGCTGGGAAAACTTACACGATGGTTGCGGCGGCGATGGAGTGCAAACGGTTAGGGCTTTGCAACAAATCCATGATTGTGGTTCCGAACCACATCATAGAGCAGTTTGCTGCCGAGTGGCTCCAGCTATACCCTGCCGCAAACCTGCTTGTGGCAACCAAAAAGGATTTTGAAACGAAGAACCGGAAGAAATTCTGTGCTAGGATTGCGACCAGCGACATTGACGCAGTGATTATCGGGCACAGCCAGTTCGAGAAAATCCCGCTGAGTCTGGAACGGCAGCAGCGTATGCTGGAGGAGCAGATCGAGGAAATCATAGACGGGATTGCGGAGGCGAAGCGGAACGGTGGGAGCAGGTTCACCATCAAGCAGATGGAGAAATCGAAAAAATCCCTGCAAACGAAGCTGTCAAAGCTCAACGACCAGAGCCGCAAGGATGATGTTGTTTTCTTTGAGGAATTGGGCATTGACCGCCTGTTCGTGGACGAGGCGGACGGCTACAAAAACCTTTACCTTTACACAAAAATGCGGAACGTGGGCGGCATCGCACAGACGGAGGCGCAGAAATCGTCCGATATGTTCATGAAATGCCGCTATCTGGACGGGATAACGGGCGGGAAAGGCGTGATATTTGCCACCGGAACCCCCGTGAGCAACTCAATGGTGGAGCTTTATGTGCGCCCGTAAGGGCATATATCAAATGCCGCCTTGAGCAAGCGGCGGGAAGAAAAATATCGAAG
>QZDW01000021.1 GCA_009917545.1 bacterium 1XD42-76 | reverse complement strand
TCTTTTTGAAACTTTTTGAAATTCCTAATTGCATTACGAGGTCATTATACTTCTGATAAGGGAAATTATCAGAAGTATAATGTTTGAAATGGGTGGATAAATCAAAATAAAAAAGGACAATTTTAAAAAAAATCTGAGAATAGTAAACGGTTGTCAATAGAATCTTGTGGCCGAAAAATTGGAAAATGCTGCTTCCGTTTTTTACAAAATTAAAAACCACAAATTACAAGAGTTAATAAAAACTTAAAGATTTACCAGAGATTTGACAAAAGTCATAAGTTGCGCTAAAAGTAGAACAGTGGTATACTATAGTAGAACATTTATGAGTGACAGAAAGCGAGAGGAAGGGATCCATGTCAAATAGAATTAAGAAGCAGGAAGATACGAGGACAAGTTTTCAGGACAACACTGCTATGATAATGGCGGTCTTTACGGTGGCGGTACTATGCCTTCTTCCTATAGTGATAACGAACTTTTATTTTAATATTCTGGAGACAAAGTATCAGTTCTACTGCGGCTGCGCGATTATCATGATTCTCGTTATGGGTGGATATGGGCTGTGCAGCGGCCGTATGGAAATGTATTTTAAGAAAATCCATTTTAAGGAGCTTATGAAAGGACTTGGCGTTACCGACTGGGCAATGCTTGCATTTTGGTTTTGCAATGTGGTTTCCATGCTTTCCTGCATGGACAGGCAGTGGCTTCCGGAAGCGTTCTGGGGAACGTCAGGGCGTTATAACGGGGTCTTTTTGATGACGATTTATATGATTGTTTACTTCCTGACAACACGTTTCTTCCGCTTCCGCCGGTGGTACCTGGATGCGTTTCTGGCTGTGAGCCTGTTTATCTGCTTATTTGGCATCACGGATTATTTTCAGATGGATCTTCTGCATTTTAAAGTGCGGATGTATGAGGAGCAAAAAGGGATCTATACTTCGACATTGGGTAATATCAATACGTATACGGCCTATGTGGGAATGGTACTGGCGATTTCCGTGATTTTGTTTGCCCTGGAAAAGAACCGGAAGAAAATGCTCTGGTATTATATAAATATTGTTGTATCAAGCTTTGCATTGATTATGGGCACCAGTGATAATGCATACCTGAGCCTGGCAGTTTTGTTCGGACTGTCTCCTTTGTACCTGTTCCGCACGGGGTCAGGCCTTAGAAGATATATGATTTCTCTTGCCAGCTTTTTTACGGTGATTCAATGCATTGCATGGTTGAATGCGGCGAATTCCGAACGGGTTCAGGGGATTGAAGGGGCGTTTAATCTGATCGCCAATCTCGGTGCGTTGCCACTTCTTATCATCGGCTTGTGGCTGGCGGCAGGGGCAGCAGCTGTGGTGACAATGAAGCGGGAGAAGAGTGCGAAATCGGATGATCTGGGAAATCGGTTGGTATATCCCTGGCTTGCACTTGTCATCATAGTCAGTGCAGCGGTTGCTTTCGTCATTTTTGATGCCAATATCGCCGGAAATGCCGGGCGTTACGATGCGATTCGCTCCTATGTGGTATTCGATGATAACTGGGGGACGGAGAGAGGATACGTCTGGAGGCGCTGCATAGAACTTTACCGTTCAAAGTTTGATACATTCCAGAAGCTTTTCGGCTGCGGCGCTGATACATTCCGGCTTCTGATACAGCGGTATTATGAAACCAGGATCCAAAACGGTCAGTATACGGTCTATGACAGTGCCCACAATGAGTATCTGCATTTTCTGGTTACAATCGGACTCTGCGGGATGCTTTCATATCTTGCATTTATGGGCTCTGCAGTTGCAGGAATGTGCAGGAAAATCAAACAGAGGCCGGAGGTGGCTGCAGTGATGTTTGCGGTCGCGGCTTATATGTTCCAGGCACTTGTTAATATTAACCTTCCGATTACAATGCCGATTGTCCTGCATTTTGTGGCAATGGGACTTGGTAAGCAGGGAGAAGAAAAAGCCTGAATGTACTTGGATAAGGATGAGTATCAATGAAAGACTATACGCAGTATAAGAGAATCATTAAGTTTCTGTCCTCCGCGGTGATCGTTTTCCTGGAGGCGGCCATTTACGGATATGTCTGGATTTTTTACTACAATAAAATCATGCAGTATCCGTTCTGGCGACGCGGTAACTGGCTGATGATCGCAGTTTATGTCATTTTACTCCTGTTTTTTGAACAGATGTACGGAGGCTTTAAAATCGGTTTTTATAAGACATGGAATGTGATTTATTCCCAGATCCTGTCGCTGGCCCTTGTAAACATTCTTACATATCTCCAGATTGCGCTGCTCGATAAAAAGTTCCATTCCCTGACGATCATGGGGACAGTCATGCTTATCGAGGCAATCGTGGCGGTTCTGTGGGCTTGGATTTTTCAGTCGATTTACTCTCGGATCTTCCCTCAGAGGCGGCTGCTTCTGGTGTATGGTGAATATCCCATGTTTCACCTGATGCAGAAAATCAGTACCAGAGAGGATAAATATCAGATCTGCAATGTGATTCATTATGAGCAGGGAATGGAGATGATTGCAGGGCTGATACATAATTATGATGGGGTCATTATCGGGGATATTCCGGCACATGAGAGAAATCTGATTCTGAAACGCTGCTTTGGAGAGGGAATCCGTACCTATACCGTGCCTAAAATTTCGGATGTTATCAACCGTAGTTCGGATGATCTGAACCTGTTTGATACACCGCTTCTTTTGTCCCGGAACGAGGACTTTAAGATCGAGCAGGCTTTTGGGAAACGGATGGCGGATCTGGTGTTTTCTGCCTTTGGATTACTGATTACATCGCCATTTTTTGTTCTGATTGCTTTTATGATAAAAGCGACGGATGGCGGACCCGTATTTTATAAGCAGACACGTCTGACAAAAGACAAGAAGGAATTTATGATCTATAAATTCCGCACTATGATTCAGGATGCGGAAAAGGACGGACGTGCGCATATGGCGATGGAAGGCGATGAGAGGATTCTGCCTGTCGGCCGTTTTCTGCGTGCAACGAGACTGGACGAGCTTCCACAGCTGATTAATATTTTAAGGGGAGAAATGTCTATGGTCGGCCCGCGTCCTGAGCGTCCTGAGCTGGCTGAGGAGATTGAAAAAGAGCTGCCGGAGTTTGCCTACCGCCTGAAGGTAAAGGCAGGGCTGACCGGCTATGCACAGATTTATGGGAAATACAATACAACGGCTTATGATAAGCTGAAGCTGGATTTGACATATATCAGGAACTATTCGTTTTTCCTGGATTTAAAACTGATGATTATGACGCCGAAAATTATGTTGATGAAGGAAAGCACAGAAGGTGTTTTGGATGAGGATAAGAGGCTGGAGCAGCAAGAGGCGGCGGCCGCAAAAATAGAGATTAAGCTTTAACAGGCGGATAAGGAGTATTTCATGCAGGCAGTTATCATGGCAGGAGGGAAGGGGACGCGTCTGGCAGCGCTTACAAAGGGCGAGATCCCCAAGCCGATGATTATGGTGGCGGGGAAACCGCTGCTGTTGTGGCAGATCGAACGATTGAAGGAAAATGGGATCGGGGATATTATCCTGGTGATTGGACATCTGGGACATAAGATCAGAGAATACTTTGGTGACGGAAGCCGTTTTCAGGTACATCTCCAATACATTGAGGAACATGAGCCGCTGGGGACAGCAGGTTCCTTCTATTATTTAAAGGATTTCCTTCAGGGCTCTGAGTTTGTCCTGATGGCCGGGGATCTGCTCTTTGACATTGATTTTGGGAGGATGGCGGCATTTCACAGAGAAAAGGGTGCATGTGCGACATTATTTGCCCATCCGAACGGACATCCCCATGACTCCGACCTTCTGGAGCTTGACGCAGAGGAGCGGGTAGTGCGGTTTGACTCCAAGCATAATGCCAGGGATTATTGGTATGATAATTGTGTAAATGCCGGGGTTTTTGTGCTGAATGCGTCGATCTGTGACCGTGTACCTGCACCGCGGAAGCTGAGCCTGGAAGGTGATATCCTTAAGGAAATGATTCATGAGGGGCAGCCTGTTTTCGCCTACCGTTCACCGGAGTATGTGAAGGATATCGGTACAGTGGAACGTGTGGAACAGGCGCTTGCAGATATCAGACGCGGCTTCATTTCCGGAAGGTGCCTGAAGCAAAAGCAGAAATGTATTTTCCTGGACCGGGACGGAACGATTAATCAGCACCGGGGACTGGTGTATCGGGAAGAGGACTTTGTGCTGGAGGACCGCGCTGTGGAAGCGGTAAGAAAAATCAATACCTCCGGTTATCTGGGAATCGTTGTGACGAATCAGCCTGTGGTTGCCCGCGGGCTCTGCCAGATCGAAGATGTGGAGATGATCCATAGAAAGATGGCAACACTTCTTGGGCGGGAGGGCGTTTTCCTCGATGATATTTTTTATTGTCCGCATCACCCGGATAAAGGGTATCCGGAAGAGAATCCGGTCTACAAGGTGGAATGTGAGTGCCGGAAGCCCAAAACAGGCATGCTGGTGAGGGCGGCGGAGAAATACCATATTGATCTGTCCCAGAGCTGGATGATCGGGGACACAACGATGGATATTCAGACTGGAATCAATGCGGGGATGCGCACGGCTCTTGTACTGACGGGGGAGGGCGGCAGAGACGGAAAATACCGCGGAACGCCGGATTTGATTTGTGGCAATGTCCTCGACGCTGTACAAAAAATACTGGAAATGGAAGGAAAGCTATGATTATAACACAAACGCCGTTTCGCATGTCGTTTTTCGGGGGAGGTACGGATTTTCCGGATTTTTATGCCGAACATGGCGGAGCTGTGATTTCCACTACCTTTGATAAATACTGCTATGTGAATGTACGCCATCTGCCAAGATTTTTTGATTATGCGACAGAGGTGTCCTATTCTGTGATTGAACGGGTCAGGAATGTCGATGAAATCCAACACCCGGCGATCCGGGAGGCGATGAAATTTTTGGATATGCATGAGCTGCGTCTGACGTATGAGGCAGATTTGCCGGCGCGATCCGGGCTGGGTACGAGCAGTTCGTTTGCAGTGGGGATGTTGAACGCATTCTATGCGCTGAAGGGGAAATATGCGGATAAGAGGCGTCTTGCAGATGAGGCAATTTATCTGGAACGGACTCTGTGCAAAGAGAGCGGGGGCGTCCAGGATCAGATCGCGGCCTCCTTTGGCGGTCTGAATCGAATCAATTTCAGCGCCGAAGGTTATGAAGTGAATCCGATTATCATTTCACGCGAACGGAAAAGACAGCTTAACCGTAATCTGATGTTGTTTTTCACTGGATTTTCCCGCCTTTCCGCAGATATCCAGGAGGCAACCAGACAGGCGCGTTCCAGTAAGACGCAGCAGCTTCTGGAAATGCTTGATTTGGTGGATGAAGCAGAACGTGTACTTACGTCGGGAGCGGATCTGAATGAGTTTGGCAGACTGCTGGATTACACGTGGAAACTGAAACGAGGCATTTCTGACCGCATTTCGTCGAACTCGATCGACAGTTTTTATGCAAAAGGAATTGCAGCGGGAGCGCTGGGCGGAAAGCTTCTGGGCGCTGGCGGCGGCGGGTTTCTGCTGTTTTATGTGGAAGAGGAGAAACGGGAGGCAGTGCACAAGGCGATGGAGGAGTTACTCTATGTGCCATTCCAGTTTGAAAGCAGTGGGACAAGGGTGCTTCATTTCAGCCCGGAGGAATATAGGGAAACTACGGGGAGACAGGGCCGTGGGAGGCAGGAGACGGGCCGGGCGTAAAGTTCATGGGACATGATTTGTGTATAGCATGGGCAGCCTGATTCATAGTTTCAGGAATATAGAGGCCGTAAGGGAACAGAGCAGGACAGGTTTTGCTCCCTTGCGGCCTCTTTTTGTCCAGTGTCCTTCGCGGTGACAGGGTTTATAGAGGGGAAGCATGAGCAGGTTAGGGTTACATGGTATCTGGCTTCGAATCAATATCTGGGCGGGCGCAGGTGATGAGGCGGCTGCAGATATTTTCTCTGTCAAAGGAGGGGAAGGAGGAGAATGACGGGAGTGCTGAGGATTCCTATACTGCCTGGCAGACGGAATAAGTTCCGTATGCCAAAGGTGCCAGAAAAATTTTACTCGTGGCGGTAAAGTTGCTTGTGGGTACATGAAAGTTTAGAATGAAAGGCATCCATTTTCTCTAACAGGATGGCTGTTTTACAATCCTTATATGTAACGACAATTTGGTATTTGGTTCCAGTGATTTTGAGCTCCCAGAATGGGTTGATCTGCTGTTCGACACCGCCGGCACCTGTTCTGTCAGCGTGATACCGCGTTGCATTTCAATATTTTCTATTCCCTCATATCTGAGGATCACTTAATAGCTTTCTTTCACGAGCAGCTTGTTTTCAATACAGGCTTTCATACTGTGACACCCCATAAATGATAGTTTCCATTAGGAATTCTTACCAGCTCCCCAGCTCTTCTGAAGTGATAGAAACATAGTTCCAGAGGCACGGAGAGAGGGTCTGGACGAGTGTTTGGCACCAATGGAATACGGTTCTGGTCTTTTTGGGTGTATTCTGTGCAGGGAATCTCAGGCTTTATATGATGCTGATGGTTGTGGCTGTATGCGACCTGCGAAGCTGGTAGAATGATGCCATGAAACGCTTTATTTTGGATAGGAACGGTTTGTTTTTTGATGTAAAAATGGATTGGTTTAAAACAATTAGGACAAAGAAGATTAGATAAAAATCGGGGGATTAACAGTTTTTTGCTGAAATTGATGGGGAAATTGGGTCAGTTCTTGTAAGTACGATTATCGGAAGTAAACGCGCCTTTTTGCGCCTGAAAATGAGGTTTTTGGCTTGAAGATTGCAGTGGATGCCCGTACAATGGCGAGCCGCCCCAGCGGGGTGGGGAACTACTTATCTGACTTCTTAAAGGCTCTGTTCCAGAGAAAAGAGTTTGATGTTATCCTCATCTGTGATGTCGCTGAGAGTGAGGCCATCCGCTTCTTTTTAGGACATAGCGTCCCTGTATTCTGTTATGGGAAGCGGGTATTCCGCAGCGCCGGGGTGTTTGCTTACTTCTCCTATGTAAGGAAAATACTGCTTTCGGAAAAGCCTGACTGTTTCTGGGAACCAAACAACCTGTTCCCCTTTCCTCTGACAGGGTTTCACGGGAAGGTAATCCTGGCGGTTCATGACCTTTTCCCGATTACCATGCCGCAGTACTATTCCCGCCGGTATCGCTTTTATTTTCGGACATGCATTCGTATGTCTTTAAAGCAGGCGGATGCGGTGCTTTACAATTCACAGGAAACGAAGCGGGTGACGGAAGAATATTTTCCATTTCTAAAGCAGAAATCAAACTTTGTCTCCTATCTGATCGTTCCAAAGCCACCCGCAAAAGAAGTTATAGACGAGGGCTTCTTTTTATATATAGGAAATCTGGAGAAGCGAAAAGGGACAGACCTTTTGCTAAATGCATGGTGTTCCTATCGGGAAAAGGGAGGCGAACGGCCGCTTTATCTGGCGGGGAATATCCGGGAGAAGGGGATTGCCGCACTTCTCCATGAGGCGGAGGGACGATTTGCGGATCTCCATTACCTGGGGTATGTGACAGATGAGGAGAAATACGATCTTCTTTCCAGATGTCACTGCTTTGTGTTTCCTTCCAGGGCAGAAGGGTTTGGGCTGCCGCCGTTGGAGGCGGTTGGATATGGGAAGCCGGTATTAACCAGCGATCTTTCTGTATTCCGAGAGGTGCTGGGGGATGATGTCCTCACCTTCCCAATTGACAAAGGCGAAAATAGGCAGATGCAGATACTAAGCCAAATTTTGTTGGATGAACATGTTTGGTCGAAAAAACTAACAAACCATAAGAACTACAACTATGCCGAGGTTTTAGGACGATATATACCGGAAACCCTCTCTGAAAGGTTGGCTACTTTTTTCTATGAAATAGTTTATAGCGGTTCTCGCCCGTTTGAAGATAGGAACGGGAGCAAAAGTAAAGAACGTCGACATAAAGATACAGGAAAACGCAAAGTCAGAATACAGAACTATGAATAATGGGGCAGATATAGAGTCAAGGCAGAAAGGATCGCTGCTGCGCATTTACTGCTTGCTATAGAGAGCTATGAAACTGCCGCCACAGGGTATATGGCTGTCGGGCAAAAAGTAAGAGATGAAGCCATGCTTTAAAGTTAGGAAGCATGCGTTCTGCATCAGGGTATATCTTAAAATGAATTCTCACCCTTTGTATGTCCCTGCTTTCATCGCTTTTGTCCCTCATACGATCAGCACAGCGGCATTATTTGCCTTATTTGGACCGGTCTCTTGCGAGGAGTGACGCACACTGGCAGGGGAATTTTCAGATATATTTTAGAGATAAAAGCACAGAAGAGGTGGGACATGAAAGTCGCATTTGATGCCCAGTTATTGTTTGAAAAAGAAAAAACGGGGATTGGATGGAATGCAAAATGTCTTATTGACCGGATTATCGAATTTCCAGATATAGAATGTACCTTGAACTATTTTTGTATGCGTGACAGGAAGCGGGCGGATGCTGTTTTGAAGGAATACAGGGAAAAGGGCTGTCATATTCGGCAGAGCTGGTTCTTGCCTGCGAGGATCTATAATCACCTGGAGCGGTTCCTTCCTTTCCCATACCGTTTTATTTTTGGTAATACAGCTGAAATCACCCAATTTTTTAATTATACAATCCCATTTGGTGTTGCAGGAAAACGTGTAGCAATGGTGCATGATATGGCATTTCTTGCATGCCCGAATACAGTTGCCAAAAGAACCCGAAACTGGCTCAGGTGGAATATCAGGAAATATTGTAAACGGGCTGACGTAGTAGTAACGGTATCAGAGTTCAGCCGACAGGAAATTCACCACTATTTGGAAATCCCTCTGGAAAAAATCGAGGTAGTCTATAACGGTGTGGATCTTTTTAGATACCATCCGAATTATACGAAAAAGCAAATCGAAACAGTAACAAGGAAATATCACATCTCAGGAGAGTACCTTCTTTATCTTGGCACGCTGGAACCGCGGAAGAACCTTGAAACGTTAATCGAGGCGTACCGCCTGTTAAGAGAGCGGATGCCAGATACGCCGAAACTCGTGCTGGCTGGGAAAAAGGGCTGGATGTATGAAGGAATCTTTGAGAAGGTAAGAGATTATGGCCTTGAAAAAGAAGTGCTCTTTCCAGGGTATCTTCCAGAGGAGGAAGTCCCTGTACTGTTATGTGGGGCTAAGGTATTCGTTTTTCCGTCGTTATATGAAGGGTTTGGCATCCCGCCGCTAGAAGCAATGGCGTGTGGAACCCCTGTAGTAGTATCGGACAGTTCATCTCTGCCGGAAGTTGTGGGGGATGCTGGGGTTTTGGTTTCGCCAGCAGACATAAACGGATTATCAAAACAGCTGGAACACCTCCTCCTGGATGATGGATTAAGGGAACGCTGTGTCCGTGCAGGTCTGTCCCGTGCAGAAACATTTACCTGGGAGAGAGCGGCGGATAGCTTGATGAGAATATACCGAAAGCTTGATATGGAAGCTTGAAATGCACAAGCCTGTGGAAAAAGGGAATAAGAGAACACAGCAAAATAGTTAAATGAATCGGAAAAACACTTGTCTATAGGCAAGTATATCACCATGAATGAGAATGTTTCCGCACATTTGGCAGGTCTGACCTTATGCCGCCTACTGGCAGCGGGGCTTCCATATTACTTTTGTGTAAAAGCAGATAACTGGAAAAACCGAAGTGGAAATAACAGAGGAGCAAGGAATAAAAAAACAAGGAATAAGGACATGAAGGAGACGGCAGATATGAAAATAACAGCGCTTATCATGGCTGGGGGACGCGGAGAACGGTTCTGGCCCAAAAGCCGTAAGCATTTACCCAAACAGTTTTTATCACTTACGAAAGATGGGAAAACGATGCTGCAGCTTACCGTGGAGCGAGTCCTGCCGCTTGTGCCGATGGAACATATTTTCGTTGCTACAGGCCAGAATTATCGGGATCTGGTACATGAACAGCTCCCAAATATCTTGGAAGAAAATATCCTGTGTGAGCCTGTGGGGAAAAATACAGCTCCCTGTATCGGACTTGGTGCTGTGCATATCGAGAAGAAATTTGGAGAGGCACTGATGTTGGTATTGGCCTCAGATCATATGATCCGTGACGGGGTTCATTTTCTGGAAGTATTAAAAGAAGCCTGTATTGTGGCAGAAAAAAACAAGAATTTGGTGACGATTGGAATTCGCCCGAACTATCCAGAGACGGGCTACGGATATATTAAGCTGACACAAACAGAGTGTGCGCAGGATTCTGCAAAAGAGAGAGACAACGGGAAGGATGGCAGAAATGGAAACGGATTAGATAAAACCTCTATACCGTTATCCAGCAGAACATCCGCAGCCTCGCCGCTGGGGCATGTATACTCTGTGGAATGCTTTACGGAAAAGCCGGATCCTGTATCTGCAAAACAGTACGTAGAATCCGGGAATTATCTGTGGAACAGCGGAATGTTTGTATGGAAAGTATCTTCTATCCTTGAAAACATCAAAAATTTTTTACCCGGAATGTATCATGACCTGAAAGTAGTCCAGAAGGCGGTCGGGACAGATCAGGAACAGGAAATATTAGAACAGGTATTTTCTGGTCTTTCTTCGGTATCGATCGATTACGGAGTCATGGAACGGGCAAAACATATCTACACAATACCAGGTGATTTCGGTTGGGATGATGTAGGATCATGGCTTGCCGTCGGACGAATGAAGGAAGCAGATGAGAATGGGAATGTAACAGAAGGAAACATTCTTGCGGTGGATACAAAAGATTGCATCCTGCAAGGCGGCCAAAAGCTGATTGCTATAGCAGGAGTTCAGGAACTGGTAGTCGTAGATACCGAGGATGCAACATTAATCTGCTCAAAAGATGGTACAAATCAAATAAAAATGATACTCGAACAGCTGAGACAAAGAAAACAGGAAAATTACCTGTAAAAATATTTTCACCCCGGGGTGTTTGAACAATACTGCCATACAGTCTAATGAAATAGCACATAAAATGTGATATCTGGGATGCACCTTGGCATGTGAGCAAAACACATTAGAAGTATCTCCAATCCGACTAACATAGCGACAGTAACCTTCATGCGCCCACAGGTGAGCGCACCACCATGAATGAAAGTAATTCAGGCGCATTGGGCATCCCTGAATCTATGCCGCCTGACGGCGGTGAGACTTTCATAGTAACCCTTGAAGTGACAGAAAGTACGGTAGATCGAGTGAAACAGATTATAAAAAAACATTTTTACGTTCTTTGCATCCTGCTTGGTTTATTTTTGCTGTGCGGTTGTTCCTATCAAGCAACGCCCAGCCAATACGATCTAAAACTTAAAACAAAAGTAAAATCGTTAGAAGTAGAAGTTGGTGGAATGACTTCGTCAGTAGAAATTACAA
Source organism: bacterium 1XD42-76 (assembly GCA_009917545.1). GTDB lineage: Bacteria > Bacillota > Clostridia > Lachnospirales > Lachnospiraceae > QZDW01. The sequence goes on along the minus strand of QZDW01000021.1, from coordinate 57,944 downwards.
TTGACAGCCGCCGCTATCAGGAACTTTCTGCGGAACAAAATATTTTTCTTTCTTATCATTTACGGGCGGCGGATGGAGAGTTATTAGAATTTGACGGCATCAGAACAGCGCCGGAGCCGATTGACGCGCGCGGAATAAGGAAGGAACATGTCACGTTTACTGCGCCGCTAGAAGCGGGAAACTATCAATTAGAAATTGATTTAGTCGAAGAAAATGTCACCTGGTTTTCTGAACAAGGAATGAAAACGCTTCAAATTCCCCTGCATGTAAATGCAACCTATGAACCGCCGTATAAAAACATAATTTTGCGCTCTGAAATACAGCATATTGAAAGTAGCTCCCGTGACATAATAAGACTTCCAATTATCCTTGAAAATTCAGGTACAGTACCACTGTATCATTGCGGACAAATGGAAACCCGGCTCTCTTATCATTTAAAAACAGCTTCCGGTGAAATCCTTCAGTATGATGGAAAACGCACAGCATTAGCTACTACCATCTCAGGTGGTGAATCATACGAATCCATCGTGATTTTAGATGACGAATTATTATATACGCCGGGAGAATATCTTCTGAGCATTGATCTTGTGATTGAGGGCATTGCCTGGTATGGAAATATGGGAATGAAAACATTAGAGATCCCATTAACAGTTCAGCCGTTAAAACCGCGCCCCTTTTCTGATTCCCTGTCCCCGAACGAAAATCCGGTTTCTGTACTAAGGGATTCCAGTGAAGCTCTTAATGTTACCTGGCGTTTAATACAGCAAACATTAAATAATACGGCTTCGGTTCTTGTTACCGAAGAGAATGGAACTCCCTTCTTTGGCTTCTGTGCCGGGAATCAGTATCCGCAGTTTTGGGTTCGTGATGATAATACAACGCTTCCGGCATCCAGATTTTTTCAGGATAAAAAATATCTCAACAGTTGGATTGAACTTCATCTGCGCTATCAGGGAGCAGACGGAAATATCCGTGATTGGGTACAAAATGGAGGGAGTTCTGATAAGAATACGGTGGAGTCTGACCAGGAAACAAGCCTTGTTCAGGCTGCCTGCCGATACTATATGTGGAGCGGCGACGATCAATGGCTTTGTAAAGAAATTGAAGGAGTCAGCATCCTTTCGCGTTTGGAAGCAGCACTCACCTATCTTTTGGAAAACAGACGTGATAGTGAAACCGGACTTATTGTCGGTGCACATACGATTGATTGGGGTGATGTTGAGATTGGAGATGAAACACAGAATGCCATATATATGGATGACGATTCTGTCCGGACAATTGATATCTACGATCAATCCATGTTTGTGTTAGCCGCAGACGGATTATCAAAACTTATGGAAAAAACAGGAGATATCAATAAAGCAGTCTATTGGAAATCCATCGCAGAAGAAATCTCTCAGAAAGCACGCCAGACACTATGGCTCCCCGAACAAGGGTATTTTAAAATCTGCATGCATTTATCAGAATATGAGCATTCCTTCAACGAGGACGAATTGTTTGGCATGGGAGGAAACATAACTGCTATTCAGGCGGGTATTGCTGATGAGGCAATGGCTGCGTCTATTTTCGATGTGGCGGCCAAACGTCAACAGGAATACGGGATTTCGACGATTTCTGGAAGTGTACTTCCGCCCTATCCAGAAGGAGCCTTTTCCCACAATGCAGTGAGCACACCATATTCATATCAAAATGGAGGACAGTGGGACTGGTTTGGCGCCAGACTTGTCACAGCAATGTATGAGCTTGGCTATACGGAGCTTGCCGACCAGAAGCTTGAAGAAATTGCAAAGAAAATATGCAGCAATAAGGAAATTAATGAATGGGAAAGTCCGGATGGTATTCCCCTGGGAAGTAAAAATTTTGCCGGAGCCGCCGGAGTACTTGCTCAGGCGATTGTTGAAGGCCGCTACGGGATTTATTTATCCTATGACAATTTATGTATTACCCCGCACTTAAATATGTCTGACGGAAGCATTTTTTTACATGATTATGCGAGCGGCTACTATGTTGGCTACAGTTACTTTAATAATTCATATGGAATCCGAATGATGATTGCTACGGATTTTGAAGGAAGTGTTTCCTTTGTGCTGCCGGCTGAGATATCGGATTACCGTGTCCTTTGTAACGGAATCCCTCAGGAATATCAGCTTAAAGAAAAAAATGGGATGACATCTCTCCTTTTTTCCGCCAGAATTTCCGATTATGCGGAGATTCTTGTGATTCCTCAGTGAGATGTCTCCCATATATAAAATATATTGGATCCAGCTATACATGAATGAAGGGAAGATATGAAGTTATTGAGAGAACTCTACGACTATCGGGAAATGATATTCAGCCTTGTACAAAGAGATTTAAAGGGACGTTACAAAGGGTCACTTTTAGGATTCTTATGGACCTTTTTAAATCCTTTATTGCAGCTCTGCGTTTATACCCTGGTTTTTTCTGTAATCATGCGGAACGGCATTGAGGATTTCTACCTGTTCCTTTTTGTTGCGCTTGTCCCCTGGATGTTTTTCTCTGCCTGTGTGGCCAGTGCTGCCGGATTAATCCGTGCGCAGCAGGACATGGTTAAAAAAATATATTTCCCCCGCGAGGTTTTACCTGTAGCATTTGTAACCAGTCAATTCATCAATATGTTTTACAGCTTATTGGTTGTCTTAGCTGTCCTAATGATTGCAGGGAAAGGCATCAATATATTTGCAGTGCTTTCTCTTCCGATCATCATGGTGATTGAATATGTGATGGCGCTGGGAATTGCGCTGATTACTTCGGCTATAACCGTATATTTCAGGGATATGGAATATCTGCTGGGGATTATCACAATGGCATGGCAATTTTTAACCCCCATTTTCTATTCTGTTGATATGGTGCCTGCACGCCTTATGCCGGTTTTCAATTTAAATCCGATGACATCGGTGATTATTGCATACCGAGATATTTTATATTACAAACAATTGCCCAAAATGGAAACATTAATCCAAGCCATTATTTGCGGCATTCTTCTGCTTGCTGCTGGATTGTTTGTATTTGGCAGGCTGAAACGGCATTTCGCGGAGGAATTGTGATGAAAGAATGCAATGCAGTTGAAGTACACCGCGTTGTTAAAAAATTTAAGGTGTATCAGGATAAAGGACATACGATTAAAGAGCGTGCTTTGTTTAAGAGAAGGCGTAAATATGAGGAACGAACGGTTTTGGATGAAATCAGCTTTGAAATTCCCAAGGGACAGGCTGTAGGACTGATTGGGCATAATGGCTGCGGAAAAAGTACCACCTTAAAACTATTAACGCGTATTATGTATCCGGATGCCGGAACCGTCGAAATGCAGGGGCGGGTTTCAAGCCTGATTGAACTGGGTGCCGGGTTTCATCCGGATATGAGTGGACGTCAGAATATTTATATCAATGCGTCCATATTCGGTTTGACGAAAAAAGAAATTGACAGCCGGCTTCACAATATTATCGCATTTTCGGAATTGGAAGAATATATTGACAATCCTGTAAGAACCTATTCCTCCGGAATGTATATGCGTTTGGCCTTCTCTGTTGCGATTAATGTCGATGCGGATATTCTCTTGATTGACGAGATTTTAGCCGTTGGTGATGCAAACTTTCAAGCTAAATGCTTTAACAGACTACGTGAAATCAAATCCGGCGGAACCACCATTGTCATTGTGTCTCATGCGATGGGGCAAATTGAGCAAATCTGTGACAGGTCAATATGGATTCATGACGGGAAAATCAAAGCCGATGGGATACCAAGAGAAGTCGACCCGATTTACCTGGATTTTATGGGACAGCAGCGGCAGACTGTTTCTGAAAAAAAGGAGGAATGCAGCAATACCGATGTGCTGCCCCAGGAGTGTAGCAAAGAGCCCCAAGAGCCCGAAAACAAAAAACGATGGGGAAATGGCTTGGCACGAATTAAAAATATCAGCATGAAAGACGTAAATGGAAAATCCCGATCTGTATTTAAAGTCGGAGAAGATATTATTTTTAAAATTCATTATTGTGTCAACAAGACGGTTGAGGATGCCTGCTTTGGTATTGGAATCTTCCGAAGCGATGGGGTTCAATGCTTTGGAACGAATACCAAAATTGAGCAGATTCCACTCTTTCATCTTGAAGAGGACGGATATTTTACGCTGAATTTAAAAGAAGTGAGTCTTCTTCCCGGCGAATATTGGGTTGATATTGCCATTGAATGTGGATATGGGATACCTGTAGATTATTTTACAAAAGCGCTTCGTTTTGAAACTTATTCAGAGATCAATGATGTGGGTATTGCCAGAATCAATCATACCTGGAAGTCAGGTAGTCAGATATTTTAGAAAGGGTCGAATCGATGGAGAAATACTCGTCACCAAAAGAAATCTTAGACTTTATTGATACAGTAATGGAAGGGAACTGTCACTATGACAAGCGAATCGAGCAATTGAATCGTGAAACAAAAAATTTGTGCGGGATGGAGCCGCATATTCTCGATATTCCCGTTCGTTCCCGCCCTGGCCTATCTGGTAAAATTATTATTTTGATAAAAAGATTTTTCAGAAAATTTACCAGATGGTATGTGAAACCTGCCTTTGATTATCAAAACGAAATTAATGATAAAGAAAAACACATTTTGCACTCAGTGAGTTCCATAATGGAGGATTTATATACAGCGTTTCAAGACATTCGCAACGAATTAAACGAATATAGAAGGATAGCTGATGATAGATTTCTTCAATTACAAGAGGATACAATAAGTATTCTAAATGAATATGGGAAGCGCTTAGAGAAGATTTGTGAGGAACAAACGCATTATCAGACAGAATACGATCAACAGCTGAAAAAGTTTATATCTGAAAATGAAAGTGTTGATAAAAAATTAGAAGAATATAAGAATATATTTTCTGAGTTGCAACAGAAAGTAAATAAGAGTCAGGAATTTTATCAGCAGGAGGAACAGAATCATCACACAATATATGAGGAATTAAGAGATTGTATCTTTGAATTACAGAGGACTTCAGAACTGTCCCTTTCTCAGAAGGAAAAGATAGAGTCAGATGTTTCCCATATGCAGGATCGAATACTGCCCTTAAAGAGTGAAATTGACCTTATAAGTAAAAAAGTAACTGAACTAGAGCAAATCCAGCAAAATGATAACAACCGTTCATTGCTCGAGGAGTTAAAAAGCCAGAATTGTATATACGATATGAGAGTTCGGCGCGTTGAACGAAAGTTGAATGCCAGTTTAAATTCGAAAACAAATTTTAAGGGAGGCAAAGGCTCCACTCAGCTTCCACCAGTTCCCGCAGCGGAGGAATTGGATTATTTTCTGTTTGAAAATAAATATAGAGGAACCTTGGAAGATATAAAGAAGAGGCAGGAGATATATATTGATATATTTCGGGGCGCTTCTCATGTGATAGATCTTGGCTGCGGCAGGGGAGAATTTGTTGAACTGCTGAAGGAAAATGGAATCGACGCTGAAGGTATTGATTTATCAGAAGATAATGTTCAAAGTTGCCAGGAGCGCCAGCTTCCAGTATATAAGGATGGGATCTTTGAGTATCTTTCTGCCGCGGAGGATTCTTCTCTGGGCGGAATCTTCTGCTCTCAGGTTGTAGAGCATTTTACAACGGAACAACTGCTTACCTTCATACAGCTGGCATATAAAAAGCTGAAACCAAATGCTCCAATCGTAATTGAAACCATTAATCCTAAAAATATTGTAGCGGTATCTAACTGGTTTTATATGGATCTGACCCATGTGCGTCCTGTACACCCTGAAACATTGAAATTTGTGTTGGAATCATATGGCTATTGTGTAAAAGAAACGAACTATTTACATCCGGACTCACAAGCTATGATGCCCAAACTGAAAAATCCTGAAGAAGGAGAATTCAATGCTAAACTCGATCATCTGAATGAATGCCTGTTCGGTCCGCAGGATTACGCAGTTGTCGCATATAAAATGTCCGGAATAGAGGGGTAAAAAATGAGTAAAAGAATCCTGGTAATCAATTTCTTTCCTGCATTTGTTCCGCCGCAAAGCGGAGGGGAACTCAGATATTTTAATATGTATTTACATCTTAGTGAATACTATGATATCACGCTGCTGTCACCAACATACCGCAATCATAAATATGAGGTCATTACACATTCACAGTCGTTCCGTGAATACCGTGTTCCCAAGGAGGAAATCAATGATCTTCTTCATATGAAGATTGACCAGGAAAAAATTTGTAGTGAAATATCTGCACTGGTATGCTTTGAAACTGCTGGATATGGAGGAAAATATCATGAGATTTACCATAAACTCTATTTAGATGCAGATATCATCATTCATGAATCCCCATATATGGTAAATTTCGACTTGTATTTTGGCATGGATGATAAAATGCGTATCTATAACAGCCATAATTTTGAATCACATTTGGTACAGCAAATGTGGAAAGGAGAGCATGCTGATAAATATTTACAAAAAATAACATCTGCGGAAAAAAAGCTGGTATGTGAAGCCGATCTGGTATTTGCAACCTCTGAAGAAGAGAAATGTGCGTTTATCAACCTGTTAGGAGGCGATACGAAAAAGATAAAACTGGCTCCGAACGGCATTGATACGCATAAATACAGGCATAGTCCGGTTTCCGCCGAATCGGGCAACAGGAAAAAGGCATTCTTTATAGGAAGTGCTCATCCCCCTAATATTGAGGCTGTTCAATTTATTATCGATCAAGTTGCTCCGAAATGTCCCGACATTGATTTTCTCATTGCAGGAAAATGTTGTGACGGCTTTGAAAGCGGCCGCAATGTACAGTTATTAGGGCTGATTGATGAGGATAATAAGAAAAAGCTGTTTGAAACCTGTGATTTAGCAATTAATCCCATGTTTGCAGGAGCTGGAACGAATTTAAAAACCCTGGAGTTTATGTCGGCCGGCCTCCCCCTGATTTCAACAGAAATCGGCGCCAGAGGATTAGGATTAAACCAAGGCGAGCATTTCATCTGCGCTCAAAAAGAAAATTTTGCTGATATTCTTCTGAATGCAGTGAGTCATCCCGAGCGATTAGACACGGTAGCAGCTAACGGTAGAGATGCGGTAAATCAAATGTATTCCTGGGAAAGCATCTGTGCCAGAGTTCACCAGGAAATAGAAACTGTTTTTCAAAAGCGTACAAAAAAATCACATGAACGAAAACGTATTTTCTTCTTAAATGATTTCGAAATCAGGAATCCGATTGCTGGGGGAGAGGTACGTTGTTTTAACCTTATCAACAATTTGTCAGAATATTATGATGTTACGTACCTCTGCCTTAATAACGAAAATCGGGTGTGGAAGGATATCATAAACGAACATTTTCTTTATCTTTCGCTGCCAAAAACCACAGAGCATTTAGACGAGACAAATAGAGTCAACAGCAAATTCTGGATTAGCACGGATGATATTATAACCAGCTACATGGTGCAGAAAAATGATTTGGTGATGTCAGCGGTAAGAATCCTTTATGGCATGTCCGACGTCATTGTTCTGGAACATCCATATATGGCCAAAACAATTGAAAGGCTTCATGGGAAAAAAGTTGTATACGAAAGCCATAATTTTGAAACAAAGTTAAAAACCGAGCTACTTGAATGTCATCCATTGAAAGAGAAACTGGTAAAGGCAGTCAGCGAAACGGAACAGCTTGCCCTGGCTAAGGCATCGCTTCTTGTATGCGTATCTGAAAATGAAATATTGCAGCTACAGAATTTTTCTAAAAGGAACGATTTGTGGACCGTAGAAATTAAGAACGGTGTTGCGGTACCAGAAGAATTATATGATTACAGTCTGCTTAAAGAGTATTTTGGAGGCCGTCGTCTGATTACTTTCGTCGGGAGCGGGCATGCTCCTAATTATGTAGCTGCTTCCTTTATTGTTAAGGAATTGGCTCCACAGTTTCCAAATGAAGTCTTTCTGATTTTAGGTGGGGTTGGTGATTCTATAAGGAACGAAATTCACACAGATAATGTCGTTGCATTTGGAAAGGTAAGTGAAGAGCACAAGCATTTTATCCTTTATGCTTCTGATGTGGCAGTGAATCCTATGGAAAGCGGCGCCGGTTCCAACCTGAAACTGGCTGAGTACTTTGCTCACAAAATTTTGACGGTTACGACCCCGACTGGAGCAAGAGGTTATTTAATCCGTCATGGCATGGAAGCTGTGATTGCAGAAAAAGAAAACTTTGCGGATGAACTGAGGAACGTTCTGGATGGGAAATACGATTCAAAGCAAATTACAGAAAACGCTTTCCGATATGTAGAGCATGAGTTGAGCTGGGATATCCTTGCGAAAAAATATCATGAGTGTATAGAAAATTATTTATTTAAAAAGAAATTGCTTGTCTATACCTACCGATATAACATTCCGCCGCGTGGAGGAGCTGAGGTATATGTTTTCAATGTATTGTCACGGATTGCGTCACGAGGAAATTATTATATCGATATAGCAACGACGAATGTCGGTGATATGCAGGAACAATTTCGCTTTTCGAACTCTTATACAGAGGATGATGATTGTACGAGCGCAATTCCTAATGTTTGTGTACATAAATTTCCAATTCAAAATACGGAGACTAATACTCGCTGGAAATACTGCCTGGATATATACAAACAGTTCAATAATGAGAGTCATAGGATTGCGGATCGTTTTTTGGATATCTATCCCCATGCACTTTTTATGGGCGGCTGGTATTATCCGGAAAACGATGGGAACGGAGCTTTCCAATGTTGGACGTCAAATCTGTCCAAAATTTGCGTGAAGCAATTAAAATGTATTAAATTGTCTGGTTATGCTCCTAGGAAAACCCGACTGAAGATATTGCTGGATCAAGATATCTACACAACAAAAATGGTCCAATACTCTTTTGATATCACGATTCCACTTCATAGCAATGATGTACTGACCTTAGAATGCTCTACGTTTACTATAGAAAATCAAGACCCGCGTCAGTTGGGTATAATCGTAAAAAAAGTAATCGGGATTAATAACAAAATTGAAACGGTATTGGATTTTGCAAATGATTATAAAAATTTTCTACGTAAAAATAAATTGGATGAGTTTATCTCCTCTTATATTGAACTTGCCCAAAAGAGGCCAGATGAAATAAATGATATGTTTTATCAGGTTAGAGGGCCCTTATCTCATGTTTTGAATGAATGGACAGAAGCCAATATTGAAAAATACGATGTGGTTTTGGGACACAGCACTCCTTTTGACACTCTGATCGATGCTCAAAGAATTGCAGAGGCTCATTCCAGACCCATTGTATTGCTCCCACATTTTCATATGGAGGATGAATTTTATCATTGGCATCCATATTATCATGCTTTTTCCAACGCAGCTGCAACCATCTGCTTCCCCGCAGCTGCGAAAGAAAACTTTTTTGATAAGATCAATGCGAAGTGCACAATTTTGCCTGGCGGAGGAATTGAAACAGGGGAATTCCAGAGTATTAATAAAAATCTGATCGATTCAATACCTGAGGCTGAAAATCCCTTCATTCTCGTGCTAGGCCGCAAAGCGGGAGCTAAAAATTATAAGTGGGTAATCGAAGCAGTCAATAAATTAAATCAGACCGGAATGCCGTTGCGTCTGCTCATGATCGGAAAAGATGAGGATGGAGAACCGATTCACTCTCCATATGTAACATATCTGGGGATGCAGCCGAGAGAGATGGTTCTATCAGCACTCAAAAGATGCGAATTTGTTGTCAATATGAGTGAGAGTGAAAGCTTTGGTATCGTAATCCTGGAGGCCTGGATGGCCTGTAAGACGATTATTGTTAATGAAAACTGCAAAGCATTTACAGAACTGGTAACAGATGGCGAAAACGGGATATATGCCAATCAGCAGAATCTTTCTGAGAAAATCAGACACCTATTTACCTTTGGCGCAAGGGAAGAGATGGCACAGGCCGGTTTTGAAAGGGCGGTAAACGAATATACGTGGGAACAGCTTGCGGAGAGGATTGAGAATTTGCTAGATAAGGTTTCAAATGGGGGTGCATAATTGAAAATTAATTTTAAAAATAAAAAGTGGTTATATCATATAACGCTGTTTTATTTAATATTCTGGTGCGCTCTTATGCTGTACAATGCATTAAAGCCCGATTACTATACCAGCCATATTTTAAACGCTTTCAAATATCTGACATATATTGCTATTACTGCCTTCCTGGTAGAATATTTGCAAAATAAGGATAGAGAAGCTAAGCCATTCACTCTTTTTTCTGTTATCGCGTTGATAAATCTTGTGGGGATTAGTGATATATATTTCTGGGATGGTATTAATACGGTAACACGAGCAGTGGAGCTTTTAAAAGGTCATGTAGGGCGATTTTCATTTTTATACGGCATATTGGCGGGAATATATGCTGTTTTGGGTGAGAGCGAATTCGTATCCCATTGTACTATCGGGGTAATACATTTGTTTGGATGTATTGCACTATATAAGTTCTGTGCCCATTATTTTGAGAACCAAAAGACTGCACAGATTATACTGTTCTTATATGCGCTCAATCCATATGTATATTTAGTGCATCGTTGGATTTATATGGACGGTCCTTTAATGGATTTTTCCATAATAAGTGTATATTTCTTGTATATGTTTTTTAAAAGACAACAAAAAAGTGCAGATTTACTTTTTTTCCTTATAACAGCTCTCGGTACTATATCAATGAAGGAATATGCAGCTTTTATTTTGATCGTGTACTTTTTTATCATAGATAATAATCTTCACTTATCTAGAAAAGTACTTTCAAAGTTGAAACGCAACAAATATATGATAATTACTGCTTCTTGTATAACCATCATTATGGCAGCCATTATAGTATGGGGATTTCTTTCTGGCGCTTTTACATATATGCTCGAAAAGATATATGTCTTAAGTGCTGCAAAGGACGGCGCATATATATTGTTATTATCAGACCTGCGGCTTATCGGATACCGCGCGGATATACTCCAAAAGCTATGGGGGCAGGCATTAGGTGTCTTTGTTTCATCTGGCGTACTGTTTATGGGTATTTTAAGTCTGACTGGAACATCCCGTAGAAAGTATAGGTGTTTTTTTCTGCTTTTGGTAATAACGTTTACTCTAATCGGGATAAGCCATGTGCATTGGGAATGGTTTCATAATTCTCTGGCATTTATGATTGATGGCTCCCAACAATTTATATTCTTTAGTACATGTATTACTGTTCTGATAGCAATAGGGAAAATATTTATTTTGAAGGAATATAAAATGAACCCGGTATTTATATCATGGTTCCTGACTCCTATAGTTCTTTTTACATTAATAATTGGGAAAATTTGGGTAGACGGTGAGAAATATAACGCAATGATAGATTGGAGATATGTTATTATTGCTCTCCCTGGCCTTTTACTCTCATGTGGTTATACAATAAAAAGCATTCTAATATCTGGAGATAAATTAGCAAATTACTTCCTATGTGCGATTTTAGCTATAATATTTGGCTCAAATATTATTAGTGGAATTAATTTATATGCATATTTTGGAAGCTGGAGTATGGCGCATGAAGAGGCCTATCGATATATCCAAAGTAAGCAACCTGAAATAGTCTATACTTCATGGCCGTTTTATCTGGATTTAGGAGAACCTAATATGGGGAAATATACCTGGACAGAAGATGAGATTGAAGTAAGAGATATATTTAACATTAATTATGACACAATAAACGAAAAAAACAGTATGGCGCTTTTTAACCGAAGTATGGGGATTCTGGTTGATCCTGAGAAATGTGTACTTCAACATTCTATTACCAAAACAGTATGGTTCGTAAATCCGTTTCAATACAGGCTTATTGAAGGGAATACAACGCCTATTGAAATTTACAGGATATCTGTAAACCAGTAATGTGGTATCTCAAAAAAGTGCTTGTTCTAAAGTAAAAAATGTATATCTGAGGAGGGAAATGTTCCGTGAGCACAAAAAGTATATCAATTGTTGTACCTATCTATAACGAAGAAGAAAATGTTACCGAGCTACATAAAGAAATTATTACTGTATGCGAAAAAGAACAATATACTTACGAGGTTATTTTTATCGATGATGGTTCACACGATAAAACACAAGAAATTTGCAAAACTCTCAGGCCATTAAAATATATTCGTATGCGTAAGAACTTTGGACAAACGGCAGCTATGGATGCCGGCATTAAAGCCGCTCAATACAACTATATCGTTACAATGGATGGAGACAGGCAAAATGACCCGGCGGATATCCCCAAAATGCTTCAATACCTAGAAGATCATGATCTTGACATAGTCTCTGGATGGCGAAAACACAGAAAAGATACCTTTATGAAAAAATTCATTTCCAGAGGCGCGAACCTCCTGAGGGGAATTATCGTTCAGGATAACATCCATGACAGCGGGTGTTCTTTGAAAATATACAAACGGGAATGCTTTCAGGGCGTCAATCTTTATGGTGAACAGCATCGCTTTATACCGGCTATTTTGAAAATAAAAGGATTCAAGGTTGGTGAAATTGTTGTTAATCATCGCGCCAGGATTGCTGGGAAAACCAAATACAACTGGCATAGGACTGTAAAAGGGTTTGTTGATATGATTTCAGTCTGGTTTTGGAACAAATATGCCTCTCGTCCACTACATATTCTGGGAGCCCTTGGCATGCTATGTTTGACGCTAGGTGGCAGTTGTGGTTTCTGGTCGATTATTTTATTTCTGAGCGGGCGAAAGATGTCAGATAATATTATGCCGCCGATGATGACTGTTTTTTTTGTGATCGTTGGTATGTTGATGTTTGTTTTCGGATTAATGAGTGAAATCCTTATGAAAACGTATTATGGGGTGCATGTTGATACTCCATATAGTGTAAAAGAATGTGTCGAGTTTAAGAATGAAAGTTCAAACTAAAGAGTGGTACAAAAATGAAGCTTCCAATACATATAAGTGAAAAATTAAGTGTGAAAGATATTATTTTGAAATATTGTATCCGGGATTTTCTGCTTGGGATCGTACGCTCATTTCCTTCCGCAGCAGGTGTTCTTTTAAGGATGATTGCTTATAAGCTGATTTTTAAGTCCTGCGGTAAAGGAACCCGTATTGCAGAGTTTACCACAATAAAATTCCCTGAAAGAATTTCTGTTGGGGATCATGTTTCCTTTAATGAATACGATTGGATTGATGGAGACGGTGGAATTGATTTCGGAAATTATATCAGCATAGGACCTCGGGTTACGATGGCCTCCTTTGAGCATGGACACATAAAAGCAGACATTCCTATGAAATTGCAGGAAAAGGAAATGAGAAAAATTGTTATACAGGATGACGTCTGGATTGGAGCAGGTTGTTTCATAAAAGGCGGTGTCACGATTGGCCGCGGCAGCATTATTGGTGCTGGCAGTGTAGTGCTTAAAAACGTAGAACCATTTAGTATCGTAGCAGGGAATCCCGCAGTATCTATAGGAAAGCGAGATTGACATGGACAACCTGAGGAACAAAATAAAAGACAAGGTTCTCAATCCTGAAATTTTACTATATGCAATTTTTGGTGTTTTAACTGCAATTATTGGAATCGTCATCTATCAGGGCCTCATGTGGTTCGGATTAGATTACAAAATTTCGAATCTCCTTTCGCTGGTCTTAGGGAAGCTTTTTGCATACGTCACAAATAAAAAAATTGTATTCCGATGTAAACAGGATAGTCTTTTTGAAGAAGTCATTGAATTTGTCCGTTTTGTTGCAGCAAGAAGTCTGACGGGGGGCGTTGACTATTTTGGAGTGATTGTGGCTGTTGAATTTCTTCATATGGATAAAGGTATTAGTAAATATGTTTTACAGATAATTGTAATTGCGTTAAATTACGTTTTTGGAAAAAAACTGGTTTTTGATAAAGAACATTGTAATCCGCGAAATAGAGAGGAGAACCACACGTGAAAAAAAGATATAATGAGTTGGATATCCATAAAAACTTTCTTATAACAGGTGCCGCCGGCTTCATCGGCTTTTTTTTGACTAAACGATTGCTGGAGCATGGTGCCCAAGTCATTGGTTTAGATAATTTAAATAATTATTATGATATAAAGTTAAAACAGCACCGCATTAATATATTACAAGAATATCCCGGCTTCCAATTTGTACATATGGATATTTCTGATCAGCAAGAACTTGCGAAAATTTTTCGTTCCTATTGCCCGGAAATTGTAGTTAATTTAGCTGCACAGGCGGGAGTGCGTTACAGTATTAACCATCCCAGAAGTTATATTGATTCTAATATCATTGGTTTTTATAATGTTTTGGAATGTTGTCGACATTATCCGGTATATCATTTGCTCTACGCCTCTTCCAGTTCTGTTTATGGCGCAAATAAAAAAATTCCCTATTCGGTAGAGGATAAGGTAGATATGCCGGTCAGCCTATATGCAGCGACCAAAAAGTCAAATGAACTGTTTGCATATTCTTACAGCAATTTATATAACATACCTTGCACTGGTTTGCGTTTTTTTACTGTTTATGGGCCAATGGGACGCCCAGATATGGCTTATTTTTCATTTGCCCAAAACATTATGCAAAATAGACCAATAAAAATATTTAATTATGGGGAAATGTACCGCGATTTTACATATATTGATGATATTGTAGAGGCGCTGACAAGAATACTTAATAATCCACCGGAACCAGATAGTAATGGTGCATCCTATAAAATTTATAATATCGGAAATCATCATCCAGAAAAATTGTTGGATTTTGTTGGATATTTAGAAAAAGCGCTGGGAAAAACAGCACAGATTGAACTTCAACCAATGCAGCCAGGAGACGTGGTACAGACCTATGCGGATGTTAATGCATTAGTAGAGGACTTTGATTTCAAGCCGAATACCAGTCTTCCGGATGGGCTTAATCGCTTTGCACAGTGGTTTTTAAATGAATGGAAGATAAAGAATCCCTAAAAGCAAAGTTCCCTCTTGCAGGGGAACTCCCCGATTGTGGACAGGGAAACGGAATAATATCTTCAAAAAAGAACTTCATTTGTCTGTAAAAAATACTCATGGAAATAGAATATATGAAAAATATTATTGATATATGGAATCACCATGACTGAGGGAATATACATGGAGAAAAGGGAATATCAAGCATTTATAACAGGATTGAAAGGAATCGCATGTTGGTTAGTATTTGTGGGCCATTTTACCTTAATATACCGGGGTGCCCAAATAATGCCTTTTAAAATGCCCTTATTTGATAAATTACGAAGCTCGCCATTGGGGTTTCTAACACTTGAGGGGTATTGGTTATATCTGTTTTTTGTTATTAGTGGATATCTTGTTGCACAGAAAGAGATTCGTTCTTTCTACGAGATGATTAAAAAAGTGGTACTTCGTTTTTTTAGGTTAGCCATTCCAATTTTATTTGCATATGCCATTATTTATCTGCTGTATTTGGTAGTCGGTTTTCATAATATAGAAACGATACAAATCTTTGAAAACAATTGGTACCAGTCTTTTTATAACCGGGAATATTTAATTATTGATGTTATTTTATCACCAATAAGAGTCCTGATATTCGGGGCGGCCGATCTGAATAAACCCTATTGGGTGCTGAAATCGATGTTTATATCATCGATAATCATTTATGTTCTCCTGTATTGTTCGACAATTTTGCAAAAATATAAGTGGAGTGGGCTAAATTTTTGGCTGATTATCAGTGTAACATTTGCCAGCTATGGTAAAAACACTATCATATGCTCGTGTCTTATTGGTTTCCTTGTTTCCCAATTTAAAAGAAATCAGAATGAATTGTTGAAGTCAGAGAATTTTTTTATACTTGTGATGCTTTTTTGGCTTGGAATTTATATGATGTTCCGGTCAAATATTTTGACAGATACATTTCTTTCATCACTGTTTTTTGCGTGTACACTCATCTGTATTCCCAAAGTAAGACTGTTTGACAAATTGCTTTCTTCAAAAATCATGATATTTCTGGGAAAAATAAGCTGGGGAATATATAGTTTTCATTGGCCGATAAGCTGTTCCGTAGGTGCATTCATTATGCTACTCTTGTATGAAAAAATTGGAGCATATGGAGCATATATCATAGCCTTTGTCACAGTCTCTACCGTTACAATTGCTTTAGCGTTCATCTTTAATCAAACAGGCGAGAAATGGGCAGAAGATTTAGTTAAATTGATTGATACGCTTACGATTAAGTTTCTCAAAATAGAGGATGCCGATTAATCGTTGGACTATTATTTGCGGGATGATTGATTGATACGATCAAATGGAAGGTAAATAGATTGGAGGATTATGAATAGGAAGGTAAAAACGCAATTTGAAGATTGGCTCAGCCGCCCTCTTTCCGACCCGGACCTACAAAAAGAGTTACAATCCATGCAAGTGCAGGGAAACGAGAGCCTGCTTGAGGACTGCTTCTATAAAGAGCTGGAATTCGGAACCGGAGGCTTACGCGGTATCATCGGCCCGGGGACGAACCGCATGAATGTCTATACTGTGGCGAAGGCAACTCAGGGCTTTTCCAATTACCTGAATCAGCAGGCTACATCCCCCTCTGTAGCCATCGCCTATGACAGCCGCTTAAAATCAGAGCTATTTTCCCGGACGGCTGCAGAGGTTTTCGCCGCAAACCGCATCCATGTTTTTCTCTATCCGGAATTGATGCCCACGCCGGCCCTCTCCTTTGCTGTCCGCTTCCACTCGTGTTCCGGTGGAATCGTAATCACAGCCAGCCATAATCCAGCCAGATATAACGGCTATAAGGTCTACGGGGCGGACGGATGTCAGATTACCACGCGGGCAGCGAAAGAAATCCAGGCAAAGATTCAGACCGTCGACATCTTTGGCGACGTAAAACGTACTCCCTTCGAGAATGCCGTCGCAGACGGATGGATCACCTTTATCGGTGAGAAAACCGTTCAGGCGTATCTGGATGCGGTTTCCTTCCAGTCCCTATGCGGGTCGGAAGTGATTGACCGGAAACTCTCAATTGTTTATACGCCGCTAAACGGCGCAGGTCTGAAATGCGTAATAAATTGCCTGAGGCAGAATGGCTTTACTAATTTACATGTTGTTGCGGAGCAGGAAAAACCGGACGGAAATTTCCCGACCTGTCCTTATCCAAACCCGGAAATTCGGGAAGCCCTTTCTCTTGGACTAAGGGATGCAAAACGGCTCGGAAGCGATCTGCTGTTGGCAACCGACCCGGATTGTGACCGGGTGGGGATCGCCGTAAAAAAGGGAAGTGAATATAATCTGCTAACGGGGAATGAGGTTGGGCTTTTGCTGTTTGAATATATCTGCAAACGTCGGACAGCTCTACACCGAATGCCGGACAGGCCGATTGTGGTAAAGACGATTGTGACGACGGACCTGGTGAAAAAAATCGCAGACGATTATGGCGTGGAAGTGATTGAAGTTCTGACAGGGTTCAAATTTATTGGAGAACAGATCGGCCTTTTGGAACAGACCCAAGAAACGGAACGGTATCTGTTTGGATTTGAAGAAAGCTATGGTTATCTAAGCGGGGCATATGTGCGGGATAAGGACGGAGTCAATGGCGCGTTGCTGATCTGTGAAATGGCTGCGTATTATAAGGCACAAGGAAAAAGCCTGACGATGATACTGGAGGAGTTGTACAAACGGTACGGCTACTGCCTAAATACTCTGCACAGTTATGAATTTGAGGGGGCCGAGGGCTTTCAGCAGATGGAAAAAATCATGAAAGCGTTCCGAGAAAGTGGACCGGAAGAAATCAGCGGAAAGAGAGTGTTGGCAGTGAGCGATTATCAGGAATCAAAACGCCGGTGCCTGGGTGGAACAGAGGAATGCTTATATTTGCCGAAGTCCAATGTGCTGAAGTATGAACTGGAAGGGGACTGCTCTGTTACAGTCAGGCCGTCCGGAACCGAGCCGAAACTGAAGCTGTATTTTTCTGTTCAGGATGTGAAAGAGGAGCATACCAGACAGATAGAAGAAAGTCTTGTCAGCGAAATGGAGCGATATCTTACGAGAAGCAATGAATAGATTATCCAATATCTATACGATGTAAGTTTAACGCAGGAGGCCAAACGATATGAAACGAGAAGAATTGGCAGGTAGCTATCCTTTAGTTGTAAGTCTTGGAGCGCCATGCCAGGTTGCCCATCAGATGAGACGGCATCATTTAAGAAAGTGTTCATTACCTTTTGACTGGACAGTATTGGAGTCTGTTCCCTGTCTCATAAAAGCAATCGAGAACAATTTCGACAGCTATTTTGCCAGAGAAAATTTAATGATAAAAGGAAAGCACGACCACACGTATTTAATATTCGATGAAAGATATCAATGCATGTCCGTACACGACTTCCCTCATGTCGAACACGATGATTTAACCAAGATCTTTAATGCATATCCTCAGTTTATTGATAAAATGCGGCGACGCATCCAAAGATTTTATTCTGAGATTTATGGTGCGGGGGGGGGGTACAAATATATTATTTATACGCTATCATGCATCGTATGAGGATGCGTGCTCGCTTTCAGAATGTCTGAAAAGACTGACAAACAATCACTATAAGCTGATTGTTTTAAATGAAGCAAAGGAAAAAAAATTCATTGAGGAAAACTGGGAAATAGAAAATACTTATGCTGCCAGAGTATGCCAGACCGCCGATGTCCCGTGGTCAGGATACGACGCACACTGGGATATCGTACTTGAGGGAATTACCCTAGATTCCACAGACAATAACGGGAATTTGCTCTCCCTAGAAGAGTTTGATCCTGCAAAGCGAAAGGATCTCGATCAGCTACATCATGGAATCCACCAAAATGAAAGTACATTTCACTGGCTGTCACCTGACGCAGTAATTACACTGAATGCTCAAGGGATTATTGACAAAGGCCTGCAGATCAATATGGAAACACCAGATGGTTTTATACCAGATTTCCCGAATATGCAGCCCGTAAGTAAAATTATCATGAATGGAGAACTGGTAAAAACCATCTACTGGGATCTGTCACGTTCGTATACGGAGACCATTTCACCGGATTTGTTACCAATGCCGAATAAGTCAGGAGCATACCAGATTGAAATACTTACCAATGGGAAATATAATCCAAAGGAAATGGGGATAAGTGAAGATAACAGGGATTTGGCTATCCGCTTATCCTACATGGGCGCAGTAAAACAATAAACCATCCAATGAAAAGTAAGTGCCCCGAAGGTTCTTACTTTCGATTCGGTGCGTGATATTGATTGGGCTTCTTCTAATAAGGCAGCTTCTTCCATGCCGGGCATAATGGTATTTCGTGCTGAACCAGTCACTTGATTTACAAATGAGATACCTCCGTGCCCAAGTGCTACGGTAGCACTGCCATGCAGGATACGTCTTTGCTTCTCGTCCAGGTATAGGATTATATCAAATAATATTTGTTTGATGACGGTTTTGCTTCATAACTTGCAATCATATGTAGAGTCCCCTTTTTCTGAACTACAGATATTATAACATATTAC
Organism: bacterium 1XD42-76; assembly: GCA_009917545.1. GTDB lineage: Bacteria > Bacillota > Clostridia > Lachnospirales > Lachnospiraceae > QZDW01. The sequence goes on along the minus strand of QZDW01000021.1, from coordinate 38,433 downwards.
CACGAAATAAAATACCTGTTTTGCTACGTTAGGTTCAATGAAATTGGGGACGGATCCTTATCGGGAATGGCTGAGACAGAGCCTCTCGTTTTATCACTCCAGATTATGAAAGTAGGGTAAGAGTATCGCTCGGCTAAGGGGGAATATGACAAAATATTCCCCCGGCCTCCTTTCCCTACTTCCTCTTTTCATCCGCCTCCGCCTTCTTTTTCAGGCTCTGCTCCAGATGCTCCATTCTCTTCCTGCGAAAGCTCAGCTTAATCTTTTTCCAGAAGATTCCCACCGTCGCCCCTGTGGCGATTACGACACCTGCCACGATCTGAATCAGATATGATGTCGTTGCAGGATCAATATAGGCATAGGAAGTCATCCCAAACAGCAGAGTAAAGCCCAGCAAAAAATATATAAATTTAGCAGTTGCACGTAGTTTCATGTTATGTCTGTTCCTCCCTGATATGTAATATTGCTGTGGAGACGGTTATCCGACAGCCAGCCGGAGCCTCCCCATTTTTTGTTTCAGCTTTTCAGTTCCTGCGGAATAAATATCCGCCTTTTATTTCACTGTTCCATCAACCACAAAAACCCTCCGGTACATTCCTTCAAGCGCCTCCCCTGACAGGAACACAGGAGTATTTTTAATCCGCACCGGATTCACCGATTCCGTGAGGAGCGTAAGCTGCCCGGATGTGATTGGCCGACGTTCATACATCTCCATTTCCTCAAGGAGGCTTAAGAATCTCTGACTTCCTTCCGCGGCGCTTCTGCCCCCGAAGGACTCTGACAACTCCTGGAGAACCCGGCTCAAATGACCGGCGCCGCGCGGATCCGTGCACGCATCCCTGTGAAGATACAGATACTCCCATACATGCGGGAGGCACAGGGCCACTGCATGTCCGTGGGCAATCCCGAACAGGGATGTCATCTTATAGCTCATTGCGTGCGCCGCCGTGGTCTGGGTAAGATGGATGGCCTTTCCGGAAAGATAAGCAGCCTCCAGAACCCTCTGGTTGCGCCATTCCTCCCCGGCAAGATAACCGTTCCAGTTGGAAAGAATGGAAAAAATTGCCTTTCCGGCCAGTCCACGGCTCATCTCTGTTGAATGGATGGACCACATGGATTCCACTGCCTGACAGAGCGCGTCCAGAAGCGTTGCCCGCTTCTGGTAATCCGGAAGCCCCTTCAGAAAGCTCCCATCCAGAATCACGGTATCCGGCAGAATGCTGTCATGGCAGATGGACTGTTTGTTTCCATTGTCATAGACAACTGCAAACCGGGTCGCCTCGCTTCCTGTTCCTGCTGTAGTTGGGATTGCAATCAACCTCACGTCATCTGCATGCGGTTTCTGCTCCGGATGCCGGCTGTTTCCCTCAGAATCCTGTCTTGGATCAGGGGTTCCGTCCGCTGTGCTGCAAAACAGCTTCACGCATTTCGCGACGTCGATCGCGCTTCCGCCTCCCATGCCCACAATCATATCACATCCGGTTTCCTGAAAGAGCCGTACCGCCCGCATCGCTTCCTCATATCGGGGATTTGGAGAAAAATCCCTGAAAAGCACACAGGGAACTGCCGCTTCCCGCCAGATACGTTCCAGTTCCCCGGAAGCGGCAACCGAACCGCCGACGATAAAAATCCCTCCGTCCGTTTTCCTTTTCAGCATCCCCTTCAGTTCATGGATTGCCCCTTCTCCCCGATATACAACCTGTTCCGGCATATCCCTTACTCCTCCGGAATCAGCGTGAGGATTTCCTTAATGGGCATACAGGCATTGTCGGCTTCCATTGCCCGGTGCGTTTTAAGGATGGTTTCCGCTGTTTTCTGCATGGCGGGGAAGCCGCTTCGTGTCAGCTGATTGGCATAAATGACGATATTGACGCCCCTCTGCCCGAATTCGTCCTCCGTCACCGCGTTAAACGAGGTGGGGACGACGACCAGCGGAGTCTTTGGATCCACTGCTCTGAATTTTTCAACAAATTCAAAGATTTCACCCGGATCTTTTTTTCTGGAATGGATCATGATCCCGTCTGCGCCGGCCTTTACAAAGGCAAACGCCCGTTCCAGGGCATCCTCCATCCCACGCTCAAGGATCAGGCTTTCGATCCTCGCAATGATCATGAATTCTTTCGTCCTCTGCGCCTTTTTCCCCGCGGTAATTTTAGCGCTGAAATGTCCGATCGTATCCTGGGTCTGCTCCACCTCTGTCCCGAACAGGGAATTCTTCTTAAGCCCTGTCTTGTCCTCGATAATGACTGCCGATACCCCCATCCGTTCCAGCGTGCGGACCGTGTATACGAAATGCTCGATCAGCCCCCCAGTGTCCCCGTCCAGGATAACCGGCTTCGTTGTCACCTCCATGATATCATCAATGGTCCGCATGCGGGAGGACATGTCCACCAGTTCGATATCCGGTTTCCCTTTTGCGGTGGAGTCACAGAGACTGGAAACCCACATTCCGTCAAACTGGCGCGTTCTGCCGTCCTGTATGATTTTCGTTTTCTCAGCGATCAGCCCGGTAATACCGCTGTGCGCCTCAAGGATGCTGAGTGGCCGTTTTATCTTCAGGAGCTGCCGTAATCTTCCCCGACGGATATCAGGGATTGAGAGGCGCGACATGGTTTCCTCCAGCAGACGATAATTTTCATCCGTGCTATAGGGAATTTCGACCAGTTCCCCTCCATACTCCTTTAAAACCTCAATTACTTCGGCGCGTATCGGAGCCTGGATCCCTGTTTTCCAGTTATCGCCGTGTATCACGATGTCAGGCCGGTACTTTCTCAGATTCGCAGCATAGCTTAACTCATTCTGTTCCACCACTGCAGAGACTCCTTTGATATGTTCCACAATCTCCCTGCGCTCCCCATAGCTTAACAGGGGATAGTGCTTATAATCAATGATGGCCTCGTCGGACAGCAGGCCCACCATCACCTCGCCCAGACGGCCTGCTTCGCGGATGATGTTGATGTGCCCTCCGTGAAGAACATCCGTACTCAGGCATACATATACTTTTTTCATGTGTTTTCTCTTCCTCCATTCCTTCCGGTATCTGCCGTCCGGAGAGAACCATCGACGGGGAGCCGGAGCGGCCGGCCCTGAAATGCGGTCAGCCTTCCTCTGTCTCTTTCAGCAGCTCCCGCACCTCCTTAAGATCGTCGGTAGTATCAATTTCACGACACAGACGCATCCCGACATCAAAGCTGTAAATCCCGCATTGACCGGATACCTCGTTCAGTGCATTTTCAGCATAACATCCTCGTTCCCCGCGCCTGCAGTATTCACAGATTTTCGCGAGCCAGATCCCCCAGTCCCGCCTTGTGAGCTTATAGAGCGGCTGGGCGGCGTATGCCTGTTCAAAGTACTCAATCCCCACCTTTTTAATGAGGCCGTCCGCAACGACCGCCTTGAAGTCCTTTTCAGGGAGCGGAAGAGCCGTACTAATTACCATGCTGCTCCCATTCCTGCTCAGCATTTCTCCGGGGAGTCCTGCCTCAAAGACAAGGTCGCCATGCATCAGGAGCAGGTCATCCTCTGCCTCGTGCCTGGCAAGGTAAATGGAGTAGATGTAGTTCGTCTGAAGAAAGAGCGGGTTATGTATAAATTCATAGTTCAGATCGAATCCCAGGCTCTCACAGTAGGACATCAGCATGCCGGCCGACGGCCCTGTGGTAATGACGACCTCCCGGATTCCACTCTGTTTAATCAGCCTTAGCTGACGGCTTAAAATCGTATCGGTTTCTGTAATGGGCGTCATGCACTTGGGATGTGCGGCAGTGATGGCTCCCATCCGGCTCCCGACACCGGAATTTAAAATCAGTGCTTTCATGGTACGGTTCCTTTCCTCAGTGAAGCGTGCTCAGATACTGCATAAAATGTCGTTTGTTTTCCTGGGGAGCAATCGTCGGCCTTCCCAGCTCCTCCCTTGCCCCGATCGCGGCGGAAGCTTCAATGAAAGTCAGGGCCTTTGCCTGCCTGGCGGCAAGGACTGCCGCATCCAGCTCTTGAAAATCATCGGCATGAAATACCTGCGGATACCCACATCCCGCGGCAATCCGGCACAGGTCAATTCTTTGGGCTACGGTAGGCATTCCTCCTACCGTCTCATGAGCCCCGTTATTGATCACGACATGGACCAGGTTCTCCGGCCTGTTCGCACCGATGACAGCCATCCCTCCCATATGCATGAGCGCGGCCCCGTCGCCGTCCAAGCACCAGACCGTTTTTTGCACATTCATGGCTATTCCCAGAGCGATCGAGGAGCAGTGCCCCATTGAGCCGACCGTAAGGAAATCATACTGATGGGACTGGCGGTTCCCCTCCCGGATTTCAAAAAGCTCTCTGGAGGCTTTGCCTGTTGTGGAAACGAGAATGTCATCGCCCGAGCCGTTCACGATGTGTCGAATGATTTCCTCACGCATCATTCTGTTTTCATTCTGATAAACGAATGCTTTTTCATATGACAGTGCCCCTTTTTTTACAAGGAAGGCAATGCTTTTTCCCGCAGCAAGCCTCTCTTTTCCCCGGGCCAGAAACGCGGTAAGCTCCTCCTCCGTCGTTTCCGGCGAGAGGATAAAGGACAGGATATCCATATCTTCCAGGAGCGTCTGTGTTACCTGCCCCTGAAAGATATGCTGGGGTTCATCCGGGACGCCGGGCTCTCCCCGCCACCCCACGACGAATACACAGGGAATCCCATAAACTCTGTCATTTAAGAGGGAAGCGGCCGGATTTATCATGTTGCCGATCCCGCTGTTCTGCATATAAACCAGCGGGATTTTGCCGGTTGCAAGGTGATATCCGGCGGCAATGGCGGTACAGTTCCCCTCATTGGCGGCAATGATATGTTCCCTGCCGATCTTGTATGTATCCATCAGATAATTACAGAGCGGTTTTAACTGGGAATCCGGTACTCCCGTGTAAAATCCGACCCCCTCTGATCTCAGATGCTCAGTAAATTGCTCCACTTTCATTTCCTGTTTTCTCCTTTAGCTGATTTAAAATGTAGGCGCCGCCGATTTCACCGCTCTTTCCCGGATTAGAGATCGTAGCGTTCAGAATTTCCGTGATTCTTGACCGCCAGGCCTCACCGGAAGAGAGCAGGGTGCGGATGCTGGCTTCTGTTTTAGATAACTCGTCCGGGTTCAAGGAGAGCCCGACCTGGCTGCGCAGCGTGAGCTCTAAGGGAACAGCCTGTATCTGATCATATTCTGGATTATTGATCTTGGGCGGCGTATTGATAAAGAGCACAGGCTTTCTGGTAATAAAAGCAAACTCATAGGCCGTTCCGGACCAGTCAGAAATGACAAGATCCGAATCATACAGGGAATCGCTGTTCGAAAAATCCAGTTCGAAATGCAGATCGTCCCCGGAATAATCCGAATAGCGGTTTACTGTCTCTGTCATGCGGATGCCGTATCGCTTCACATACTCCGGATGCGGGCGGACATAAAGATCAAACCCTTTCCCCAGAAGCTGCCCGAGCAGTTCATCAATACAACTGTCAAGGATGTTATCCTCCTGCCAGGAGGGCGCGATCAGTATCTTTTTGCGTGTACGGTTCGGTACCTCCATCTGTTCATATTTACGGGTCAGATCCTCCAGCAGGCCGTAACCGCACTCCACCAGCTTCTTTTCCGGGAGGCCGTAAAGTGCTTCCGTCTGCCGGATCTCGTCAAACTGGAATTTTCCCACACAGAAAATCGTATCGTAGTGATCCAGAGCCCCTTTCCGCAGGACCATTGTCGTACTTAAGGGGTAATGGAACATGTAGATATATTCCACATCCTTCCGGACATAGGAACGCTTCAGATGAAAGTTACCGATATCCGGCACAGTCATGACGGCAATCTCGCTGTCAATCTTCATAAAGAGTGGGATCAGGCGGTTGTCATCAATAAAATACGGGTGGATTTGCGGATTCGGATGGTTAAAAACCGCATCTTTGGGATCGCTGGTAACATAATGGATAGCCACATCGGAATGACTCAGGATATATTCGATGACATCCTTAAAATATTTATAAAACCCGCTCTTTTCCGAATAGAAAACAAGCTTTTTATTCTCATCCTTACAGAAAGCACGGTAATCTGCCCTGGCACGCGCTTTCTCCTCCTTTGTCAGGCGGTGTTTTTTCTCTTCCTCCCGGCTCTGCGCCAGAAGCGCCTTGCTTTTTTCCAGCGCCTCATAGTCGATGTAATCCGCAGGCTTATACATCCAGTTTACAAGGTACATGGCCGCAATCGAAAACAGGTTGCTCGCTGTCCAGTAGATTCCCACACCGGCTGGAACAATGAGGGTAAAATAGACGGAAAAGAGAATCAAAAAGACTGCCATTCCCCATTTTCCGAACCGCCCCTGCTCCCGCTGCAGAACATTCACCCGGTTCTGGCACACACATAAGAGCCAGGAGCTGGCGCCGGCTAAAACGGGAATCAGAAGGAGCAGATTGAGTTTGTAAAAGGATGGCGTTGCAGAGAGATCAATACCGGAAAAATTCATGGAAAACTGCTGGATGTCCATCACAATGCTATCCATCCCCGGGATGTCCAGGGCGAGGAAAGAGGCCGAATAGGCAGGTTCCTGAACCAGACGGACAGTCGCTGCCTCAATAGCGCTTCCGGCCTCGCTAAGATTTAAAAGCTTTATAGTATGAAGGCTCAGTCCATCCGTCACGGCCTTGGAAAGTCCAAGAAGGTGCCTTAACGGATGGTAAATCACCTGGAGTACTCCCAATACCAGAGGAATCTGGATCATCATGGGGGTAAGGCCTGCCAGAGGGTGGTAATTTTCCTGCTTATAGAGCTTTAGCTGCTCCTCGGAGGCCAACTCCGGATTGGCAGCGTGCCGGGCAGCAATTTCATTCAGCTTTGGCTGGATTTTTATCATCCGGATAGAATTTTTTTGAACCATGATGTTTAAAGGGAACAGAATGATTTTGGTCAGCAGGGTAAATAGGATAATGGCCAGGCCGTAGCTGTCTGTAAGCTGGTAACAAAGGCGCATGAGAGCGCCGAAGGGGACGGTTAGAAAATCAAGCATACCGCGTTTTTCTCCTTGTTTATTTTTGAGGCAGATTTGCAAGAATACCAAGGACGATCATTATTACTCAACATAATGTGGATGTCTAATGACGATCAAAAACGCGTCCGCTTGGAAGCAACGTAGTCAGATCGCCTGCTTCACCATGTTGAAGGTATTCATCCATATGAGACTCTGTATAATATTGATAAAGTAAATACCTTCGCTCTCTTGCATCCCCCTCTTTATAGTCAAAAATATCATCACTTTTATTTCCTGCCAGTAACCGCGTATAAGCTTTTTGCAGATCTTCATAGGAGATTGGAGCATGGTCTATATTCATTTCATGGGCTTCATTCAGACCCTTTACAAGAAAAAAAGGATGCTGGCGTCCTTCAAACGAATCAGGACCATTATAGCCATGATCCGACATAATGATAATGATGGAGTTATCGTACACGTTACTAAGTTTTAATTTATTTAAATAGCCTGATGTAATTGTTATGCATGCTTCGACATCTTGGCTGTAGGTCCCGTTTTCGATCAGCCGGACAGTCTTATCAAAACGATGCGGCAGATGGGCGCCTTCCAAATGAATAAATTTAAAAACATTATCATTTGTGAATGTCGTATCGCAATCAAAAATTTCAATATAAAAGGCAAGATTCGCCCATTTAAAATAAGAATACTGTGTTTCTTCCGTCGGCCTTTTTAAAGCATTTATTTTCTCCGGAGCTTCATAGCAAAGAGGCTTTAAAAAAAAGGGAGCATACTTTATCCCCGATAATTGGCTAATATAACAGGCAAATTCCAGGTCTGAACTTACTGTGGCCGGAATATCAGTTATATTGTCATAACGGCTATTGGGGTTACTGAGACTGAGCGCCTGATCATAAATCCCAATCTTAAATCCTCTGTCACTTAATTCATTTAACAATGGTGAATGGTCAAACGCTTTCCATTGATAAAAATTAAAAGCCGTTTTGTTTTCATACCATTCACCTGATAAAATAAAAGGAATCGACATTTTGGTGAACGGATATGCCCCCATTGTGTTATCATAATATGTGAAATCCCGGAAAACTTCTCGATATTCCGGATTTGATTCCAAAAGGGCACTAAAAACATCTGCATCAATCGTATCGAATAGCAAAATAATGAAATTTTGGTTTGTGGACATTTCAAATTGATTTTTAGTTGTCGCAATGCCAATATTTTTCCTGTAAAAACCGTTATTCGTAATACATAGCAGAATACTTGAAATACCGAGTAGCAAAAATAGCAACGACGTAATCAGGATAATGAATCTATTAAGTCTTATGAAACCGGATTTTTTCAAAGAAATCATAACGGAGATGCAGATAGACAACCACAAAATGACAGAAGTCCGGTATCCGGATGCATAAGCACTCCAATCTATGTCACGGCCATCTAACGGGGGGAGGCCATTCGATAGAAATGTCCCCTGTATATAAGATGCAATAAAAGCAGCAAAAAAAATGCATAGAGTAATCTTGTATAACTGTATTTTTACGACATATATTCCCAGAAATAAGGCAATACAGGCAGCGCTGAATATAAGAAATGCTCTTAAGGAAACCGGAAATAATGTATAAAAATCAAACCAGAAATCATCCTGATTTGTTAAATACATTTCCAGTGGACCGTAGATAAACAGTAAAAAGGAGAATGCGAAAGAGCATAAAATACTCCCACGGGCACCTTTTATAAACGATATTCTGTCCTTTATCATAGCGTATGGCCTCCTCAACATCGAAATAAAAAATACGACATTCCCGCCGTAATATATGAATAATCGTCGTATCTGCTATAAGAGAATCAGTCAGCCTGCTATTTTGTCAGGCAATTTACAATCTTTAATACAATAAATGACAATAGAAATGACAGCAGAACGGCAGCGGCCATAATGACATATTCGTTCACAACATTGGCTATCCCAGGAATCCAGACAATCAGCTTATTATAATACTGTGTTCTGATAAAATATCCAAAATCTGCATGGATCAGATAAATTGTGTACGACCAGGACCCTAAAAAGGGAATAATTTTGTTGAAAGCTCTGCCCTGCAACGTTAAATTTGAAGCAAGATATATCATTAATACCATTATGATTACTGCGAATAATATATCTGTATCGGAATAAAGCAGCTCCGGAAAAATTCCGCGGATCCATTGTGTATAACTGACGCAGTTTTTGTATATGAGCCAGATCCCACCTCCCAGTATCAGTGGCATCCACTTGTTTTTTTCACCCTTATATCGTAAATACAAAATAATCCCCACTGCGAAATGCCCTGAATAATTAGAATTAAATAATAGCTTCATCCAATTCCACTGCGGCCCGAGGGTATTAAAAAGAGAAAGGTAAATCCAGAATGATAAGATTTGATATCTATATTTTTCCCATATTCCCAGTTTCATTACAATAGCTACCAGAAGATAAAATTTTATTTCGACCATTAACGTCCAATAAATAGAGCTCAGTGGCTGTACTCCCCAAATATCACAACAAAGCGTTAGAGAATTCGCCCATCTGTATATAAGATCTCCGGCGTCAGTATTTGGCATAATCATTCCTAAAAGGAGCGTAATGGCAGAACAAATCACAAATGAAGGATAGATCCTGAGAAGTCGTCCTTGCAAAAATCCAGAAGGAGATCGTCTGCTTTCTGTCGAAAATAAAATGACAAAACCGGAGAGGATAAAAAATATATCGCCCCCCAGCTCCCCCCAAAAGGCGATAGACCAAAAGACATCGCCGGAGTAAAACCCTTGAATTACTCCAATGAAGAAATAATGATATGCTATAATACCTAATGCAGCTAAAAATCTAACCAGATCAAGTCCTATGATCCTTTTTGTGATACCCATGTATTGTTCTCCATATTCTGCTATTACACTCTATCTGGTGGCTTGGGATGACAGTGCAGTTTATATTTATTCCAAAAAGCTTACGGCATAATTATCTTTTTTACTTTTCGATACAGAAATATGTTAAAACAAAGACTTATGATAATTAAAAAATAAAGAAAACCGTTTTCCGGCGAAAAGCCTTCAGGTGTGTATTGCACATATTCCTCACCATTAACATACAACTGTCCATTAATATAAATGCCGCCATATTTGTCAACCATAAAAATATCAGTATTATCATCATTAATAATTCGGACACCATTTTCCCCTGGTTTTATCGTCAACCATTTCGAGGTATTGCCGTTTTCAGGATCGTACTCTGCGCCAAAGATACTACCATATTCGTCATATTGCCCAAAGGAAACCAGATCCTCCCTTTCGCTGCCAAATGCAACTGATGGAAGCGTCAAAAGTACCGTGCAATATATTACATACAATATTTTTTTAAATATAGCGGATCTCATATAAGTCTTATACTCCTTTATTATTTTTGTGCATTTTGCGCATCATATTTTTCGACAATCCGATTGTAAATATTTAACAGCGGCGTCAAATGATATTTTTTCAGATATCCTTGGGGCCATGTCGTTTCCAGTAGAAAATTTTTAAATTCTATACGCTTTTTTTTGCTGAATATGGCAGACACCATTAGCATAAGCTGCAGTCTGGTCCTTTTATCCACATATTCTCCCACTCCAAATTCTTCATTGTGAACCAGAGAAAAGTATGCATTGGCGCATTCCGTTTCCGGGTAACAGCAAAAAAGATAAAGTGCATGAAATGCATCCGTATGGTACTGGAGAGGAAGGACATAATGTGTCCTGTCCCAAGCAGATAACTGCTCAACCCCATTTAAAATCCGTTCCTGGTAGGATTTTGTAAAAGTATAATATATATGATCCTCCTGCTCTTCTTTTCTGCGGACGGCAGCCACTCCCTGTCCTGTTCTTCGATACTCAAATGTACTTCCGTTTGGTGAGTTGCAAATCATTTCAAACGGCGTTAATGTATGAAAGAGGGAATTGCTTTTAGGGTTAAAATTAATGTATCCGTGTTTCTCTGAATTGGCCGGCTGTTGATTCAGAAACTCGACAAGCCCAATATAGAAACCGCAGATAAAACAGTTTGGGAAAATATAACAGAGGTTATCCTGTATCGTCCCGCGCCAGCCGATATCAACGATACCGATCTGTTCCTGTGTATCTCTTGTCAGCGCTTTTGACTGACAGTATTCCAGCAATAACTGTCGGCTGTTATTGATCTCCTGCTGTATCCAGCTGATAAACTCGTTATCTTTAAACATCATTTGAACCGGTTCCAGAAGCCACGGATATGTCAGAACCGCTTCAAAATCAATGCCGTATTTATCTGTGAATGTTTTTCCGGTCTCTGCATTCAGACGAAGCGATTTAAAAAGGGCAGCCATTGACTGGCAGGAATACTGATTCCAGATCCGCATCATTTCCTCTGTGGTCACTTCTCTGAGCGAGGGGAGAAAGGTTGCGACACGGCTTACTTCCAGGATGTAAGTTTCCGGCAGATATCTTTTATATCTGGAAGCTGCGGCCCACATGTCAAACAGTTGTTTGTAAAATTCTCCTTCCCGGGTGAAAAAATATAACTTTTTTATTCCTTTTTGTATGCAGTATTCGGCAATCCATCCTACAAAGCCGGAAAAAAAGACCGACATGTCAGTGCGGGGTACGGGAAAATCACTGTATCCTGTAGCAGAATTATATATTTTACGCTGGAATTTTTTCTCCCGATCAAGTCTTTTGGCATGCTCCCCAGGCGGAAGATAGTGGATGGTATGGATGCCTAATGCATCGGGAACCGATACATCGCTATGTGCATTGTCTCCTATGTGAAGCTGTTCCTGCGGTGCGATCTGTAAATCCTCTAAAACATACCGGAACAGGTTGGAACAGCGTTTATTGTAACGGGATTCACATGATATATAGATACGGGAAATCGGGAACGGAAAGCAGACTTTTTCCAGGAGACGACGGATAAAATCCGCCCCGATGTAAAAATCTGAAATAATTATCAGAGAGTCGTAGTGATAGAGTTCTATTTGCTTAATAATGCCAGAATCCAGGCATGCATGCTCCAGTTCCTTTTCCAGTTCATACTGATAAAGCTCCTGGATCAGTTCATCGGAAATGTCTGTGTCGTGTATAAAAATGCATGTCAGCCATTGCCTGATTACATCATAGAGTTCATATTCATCGTCGTAGCCCTGCGCTGCCATCAGTTTACCCAACTGCTGCTCGCAACGGATACGCTGGTTTACAAGCTCCAGAACCAGTCGTTTTTCAGGTACTATCTTGTTCCCATACCGGATGCTTAAATATTCTGCTGTCATTGTCTTGATTTCGTCCGGATGGCAGTCTCTGCGGATTACAGTATCCCACAGATCCAGTGACAGTACTTTATATGCCTTTTCTTTTTCCATTTTTAATATCCCTTTATGTAATGCCATATTCTTCTGACAAGTTTACTTTTTCGAAGCCAGTGATTATGTTTTAAAGTATCCAGAAGGTTCTTTTGTGGAGCTGACATGCCCTGGTATGTACTCTCCTGGATAGAATTCTGCAAAATAATATCCGCGATAATTGGCGGCCTCTGATAGAGCCGGGTAACAGTCGTATCGTGGTCAACGCGGTGGTTCACCAGGTTGTCCACAGCCTGAAAGAACTGGTGAAATCCATACTCCAGTGTCCGGTCCTTCATAAATTCCTGCCCGGTATGCGAAAGCTGTTCTGCTTTTTTCGGACTATCAATAATGTCCAACAGCGCCTGCGCAATGGATTCCGGTGTGTAATGAGCCAGGGAGACGGAGGAATCTGGCATGTCATACAGATTGTTTTCCAGATAAAGATCCACAACCGGTAATCCGGCTGCCATCATTTCAAAGGGAATTCGAGACGGATTTGACGAGCTGATACATAACCCGACCGTACATTTATTGTATAATTCATTGCACTGTTCGATGGGGATAATACCGAGATTGGTATGTTCAAACCAGACATTTCCCTTTACTGCCGAACCATATAAATATATTTTTATATCCGGCCGTAGATATTTGACGATTCCAAGCGCTTCGATTCCGATAATGGAGCACCGTCTTGGCTTGTCAGGCTGGTAAATAAAACAAATAGCATTTTCTTTTTTTGCATCATTCTTTTTATAATAGACAGTATGATCAGCACAAAAGTCAAAATACTGGGAATATGTATGATATTCCGTCTGCATTTTATTAGTCAGCCATTTTCCGATCGTAATGGGCGATAATCCATAGCAGTAGGAGGTACATGCGAGCAGGTATCCATCGCCCATAGGATTGAAAAGTGCTTCGAAATCCTGTATGAAGTAAGCCTTATATTTTGTATGTGGATAATCTCGCACAATCTTTGCTGTAAACCAGGCAGTGGCAAAAACAATATCATATTTACTGGAAAGATCAAATCCGAGGAAGTAGTTGCAATCACATTTGCCGAAAAATTTTTCTGCCTGCTTCTTTAGCTCATCTGCCGTCCGAACATCCCCTTTATCTTCGATATAAACATCACATTCGTATCCGTGCTCCATTAGGCATTGTATGTTCTGGAATATGGTACGATGCCCGCCTGACCCCTCAATAAAAGAGGGCAGTACCCATGCAGCTCTCATTTATTTTCCTCCTTAGGCATTGCATATTTAGCCCATTTTTTACGGACATACCAGCTCGAGTGGATAAAGGACAGCAGATGACTATACTCTTGTTTCAGGGTACTGTAATCACACTCCATCTTTTTTTGATCGGCCTGATATCCGGCTATAAGTTGTGTGCTTTTCTGTAGTTCCGCTTTTAATATAGGAACCTGTTCTTCGATCTCCTCTATCGTATGATCCCGCTCTTTAATCATTCCGCCCTGTTGTTCGATTACTCTGTACCGTTCTTCTAATAGCTCTGCCTGTGCAGCGATGGCCTCATCCCGCTCTGCAATCATTTTACTTTGAGTTTGGATTGCCTGATACCGTTCCTCCAGCAGCCCTGCCTGTGCCATGATCACCTCATCCCGTTCCGCAATCATCCCACTTTGTTCCTGAATGGCTTGATACCTCTCTTTAAGTAGTTCTGCCTGTGCGGCAATGGCCTCGTCCCGTTGCATAATCATTTTACTTTGGCCCTGAATGGCCTGATACCGCTCTTCCAGAAGTCCTGCCTGTGCGGCAATAGCATCATCTCTCTGCGCAATCATTTCACTTTGATTCTGAATCACCTGATAACGCTCTTCTACGAGCCCTGCCTGAGCCGTAATCGTCTCATCCCGCTCTGCAATCATCCTGCTTTGTTCCTGAATGGCCTCGTACCTCTCCTCCAACAATTTGCCTTGAGCAGTAATCGTTTCGTCGCGGTCTGAGATCATCTCGCTCTGCTTCTGTATCGCCTGGTAACGTTCCTCTGCGAGCTTGGATTGGCCCTTGATTGTAGCGTCCCGCTCCGCAATCATTTTACCCTGCTGACAGATTGCTTCAAAACGTTCGTCTGCCATTGCAGTCAAATCCCGTACCTCCAGAGAACGATACTCATACCGCGCTTTATAATGATAAAGTGGAAGCTTATCTTGAAAATTTTCCTGCTTAAATAATTGAAAGGATCGTTCTCCTTTCGGAAACAAGATCCCCAGCCCCCAGCTGTGTTCGAATTCAAAATGATATGGGTATTGCTGTTTTAACTCCTCCCAGAAGCGGTTGCTCCCGTACTTTTTAACACTGGCAATATCGTGAAAAAGCATAATTCCATTCTCACATAGTTTGGGCAACCAAATAGAGAAATCATGGGAAACTGCCTCATATGTGTGCAGACCGTCGATATGAATAATGTCAAACATTCCATCGCGGAATTTCAGGGCGGCTTCATCAAAAAACATCCTCAGAAGTGATGCATTGACTGTTTCAAAGTATCGTGACTTTGTTTCATTAACAAGCTCCCATACAGATTCGTCATAAAATCCCGCCTGCTCATCACCTTTCCAGGTGTCGACGGCATATAAATGGCAGTCGGATAAATGGTGATCTTTTATTGACTGACACATGGCAAAGAAGGAACATCCATAATGAGTTCCCAGTTCAATTACGGAAGCAGGTTCCAGAAAATTCAGTAAATCATATACAAAATTCCTGTGCCCACACCAAGGGGATACACTTAAAGCCGGGTTCAGCCGGTCCGACTCAAATTTAGGATCTGTAACTTCCCAATGCTGTTTCATTCATTCTCCTTTGCTGTCTCAATCCCCAGATCAAGCGATAAAATCGGATTGTTGATGATGGCATGCATAGGCTTTAAGGCAATTGCCTCAACATGTATGATGTTGTGGGCCCAGCATTGTATTTTGTGGATCATCTGATCGTTTCCTTCTCCCAGTCCGACAGTTAAAAAGTAATCTCCCTCCTTTATTTCGGGCCATTCCAGATGAAAGCGGATTAGATTGTTTTTTCCGTATTCCAAAGGCGGAATGGAAATTCCGGATCCGAGAGTATTTTCGCCAATAATCTGGTTTCCAAATTTGTCTTTAAACATATATCCCACAATCAGTGGGCTGATTTTCCGGTTAGCATTGACCCGGATACCAATCTCCATATGGTCTCCTGGTTTTACGACATTCCCGTCAGTATCATTGATCTTCAGATATGCTTCCGTTATAAGGGCTTCCCCTGCGCCGCCGATATCTTCAGAATTCACCGCGATCCAATTTACCCCTTCGGAGGGCATCAGTTCAGGAGCAGGGGAGCGAAATGTAGGACGACTCTCCATCTCCGGCACTGGGGAATTTTTGTCATCATCCCATTTTTTTGCAAATAGAGAGGTATGCATCCGTTTTAAATAGTTTTCAATCACCTCCAACGGCTTTCCTTCCTGAATGATTTCACCATGATCAAGTAATATAACCCGGTCTGCCATATTTGCAATGCTGTTCATATCATGCGTTACTAAAAGTTTGGTAACATCCTGCATTTGTTCTTTCATATAAGTATTGCATTTCTGTTGAAAAAAGACGTCGCCGACAGATAGGGCTTCATCCACAATTAAAATATCAGGCCTGAAGTGAACCATGACAGAAAAAGCCAAACGGGCAAACATACCACTGGAATACGTTTTTACAGGCTGGTTGATATAATTGCCGATATCTGCAAAACAGATGATGTTATCTAGTTTTTCCTTAATTTCATAGTCGCCAAGTCCACGCATAGAACCATTCAAAAAAATATTTTCATAACCGTTATATTCGGGATTAAATCCAGTTCCCAGCTCCAACAGGGCCGAAACGTTCCCATGCGTACGGACATAGCCGTCTGTCGGGGTAATAACTCCAGTAATCAGCTTGAGCAGGGTGGATTTTCCCGCGCCATTGCATCCAATAATACCAAGTGTCTCCCCTCTTGCGACAGAAAAGGTGACATTATGCAGAGCCCTGTAATTGGTATGGCAGGAACGGCGGCGTAAAGAGAATAGTTCCCGGATTCTGTCCTGGGGGCAATTATAAAGCTTATATGTCTTTCCAAGATTGCATACCTCAATCGCTTTTTCCATAAGATACCTCTTATAAAACATCTGCAAAGTATGGCTTCAGCCTGCGAAAAACTTTCACACCAACCAGCCAGATGATCCAAGTTACAATCCAAAAATACAGGCTGTAAGCAGGCTTTTCCCAAAACCAGATCCCCTGTAGAAGCGTGTCCCGGTAGCCTTCTATCAGGAAGTAAACCGGGTTGGCCTGAAAAAGCAGTCCCCACTTTCCTCCAAGAGCTTCCGGCCCCCATACAATCGGAATAGCCCAGAATCCGATCTGTATTATAATCGCTACCACTTGACTAGTATCACGCAAATATACGGCCAGAGAAGAGGTGAGAAATCCAATTCCCATCAGCAAAAAGGTTGCTGCACCTAGATAGTAAATCAGTTGGAGATATATCCAGTCAGCAGGATAGCTATAAAAATTAAAGATGACAGTCGAAAAGATCAGAAAAACAAAATGAATTATCATAGAGGAACCAATTTTCACAAAGGGAAGCAGACCGATTCTGAAATTGATCTTTTTCACCAAATAAGAATATTCGAGAAACGTATTTGTGACCGCCCCTAATGCCTCCGAAAAGTAAAACCACGGTAACAACCCGGCTATCATCCATATGATATATGGCGTCCCGTCTGGTCGTTCCCCGGAACGCAAACCGACTGTAAAGACAAACCAGTACATCAGAACTGTTATAATTGGCTGGATAAAGCCCCAGATGATTCCAAGATAGGACCCCGTATATCGGGACTTGAAATCATTTTTGAGAAGTTTCGTATAAATATGTCGATATTCATGTATGAAGTTTATAATTGTACGCAATCGCCCCTGCCTCCATTTGTACCGGATTTTACGGCTGGCTTTCCATTTAAAGAAAAAACAGCTTCATATATTATTGCAGGTACAGAAAGAATCCCATTGCCCCTAACGTCACGACATGTAAAAACAGGCCAGCTTTTCTGCCTCTGAAGCGATATCCGGAAGGGATTCCGGGCATTTCCTGTCAGGCTGCTTCGGCTGTTCCCTCATAGTATTTATCAGGCGGATACATTCTTCTGCCCATTTTGCTTCCGAACCGAGCGGCAGGAAACGAACCTGGCTGCTGAAACGGACCTCCGAAGTGATCGCATCAGACAGAAAGCAGGGAAGCCCCGACGCTTGGGCTTCCACGCAGGAGACGGGAAAGCCCTCAAACACGGAGGGAAGTACAAAAAGATCCATTGCCTGCAGGAATCCCGGGATATCAGTACGCTCTCCCGGGCACAAGACAGATGATTCCAGATACAGGCTCTGAACATGTCTCCAAAGTGTGTCAGCCAGAGGGCCGTTGCCAACCAGAAGAAGTTTTACTTCCGGAACCTGCCTGCGGATTTTTTCAAATATTCTGATTAAACCGACATGGTTTTTTTGTGGAACCATTCTTCCTACTGTACCAATAATAAATTCATCGTGAATGCCTAAAAGCTTTCGATAAGCCAGACGAACGGAAGGATTAAATATAAACTGTTGTGTTTCAATCGCATTTGGTATGACTGTAAACCGTTGTTTCCGGGAGAGTAAATCATGATAGAGAAATCTTCCAGCAGTAGCAGAACACGCAAAGCGAGTGCAGTCCATATAAGCGATAGGAAGGCACAGCAACCAGTTCCTTATCGCCGCCGCTCTGCGGTCCGAATACCGTGTGGCATGGCAATGGACAATGAGCCGTGTCGACCCGTTACCATATCGTATGATAAAGTGATTCAGCAGAACACTTAGGTACACCTCATGGTTATGCACCCAGGCGTATTCTCTTACGTGTGTATGGAAGAAATCCCGCATCGCCTTTAATGCCCTTATCCCCTGCGGCGAAGCTCCTGGCTTCGGCAAAAAAAAGACCCGCCCGCCCAGTGTCCGAATTTCCTCTTCATAAGACTCCTCGCAGGGGAGGAAACAGAGAAAATCAAACTGGATCTCTGACCGGTCCAGATGCCTGTAATAATTCATAATAACGCCCATGACACCGCTCCAGATCGCCGGAGTGGAGACAAAATGCAGGACTCTAATCATGGGGATACCTCCGAATTTTGCAGGGTTTACTTCCGATAATCGTACTTGCCAGAAGTTACGTCGGTGAAGTGGCAAAGTTGTGAAAAATCAGGAGAAAATAAAAGATAAATAACAGATAAAAATGGAGAATAATTAAATCAAAGAAAAAATCAGTCGATTAATCATAAAATTAAAGCATTTTCAAAAAACATTTTTCTAAAATCCCGGTGTAATTTCTTCTCCCTTCAACTCCCAAAATCCGGTAAATTATTTTTCCATACATCAAACGCTATAAACTATCTTTAACAACAGGCTTCTTCCCACCGTTTAGGCAAGAACTTTCACTTCCCACTCTGCCAGTTCCTCTTTTCAAATCTCAGGTTACAATCACAGCCGCAAAAATATGTTTGATATTTAAATGGCTATATGATAAGATGAATTTACCTATATAATGAGTTCCTTCATATTGTATGATAGGTTCATTTATATTCAGCCACTGGTTTGCTGGCAATAAATTACCATATCCAGCAAGTCTGTTTCGCAGGTAATGCTAATACAAGCTTTATCGTCACCGGCATATCAGCCTTGCTCCCACATAATGCGCCATAAAATTTTTCTTAGTTAGAATGGAACTATCTTTTCATATAAAACGGATGGGAGGGAAGTCAGATGGATGCAGCAGAGTTTAAAACCTTGTTAAAGATAGGAGAGACGATTGCTGTTGAATTTAAACGCTGTGGGAATGGAATTGAACATGATGTATACGAAACCGTTTGTTCCTTTTTAAACCGTTTTGGCGGAGATATTTTTATGGGGGTACTGGACGATGGTACAGTTCTTGGAGTGCCAGAAAAAGCAGCTGTTGATATGGTTAAAAACTTTATCAGCTGCATTGGTAATCCTGTATTATTTTCTCCTACATTTTATCTGACACCGGAAATTCTGGAGTATGAGGGCAAGATGATCATCCATGTCCATGTTCCCCCAAGTGCAGAAGTTCACAGCTATAAAAAGGTTATTTATGACCGCGTGGATGATGCGGATGTAAAAGTTACTTCAACTTCTGCGATTGCCCAGATGTATATTCGCAAACAAGAAATTTTTACCGAGCGGAAAATATATCCCTATGTTGCACTGGAAGATCTGAGACTTGATCTGCTGCCAAAGCTCCGTATCATGGCGACCAACAATGGCAACGGCCACGAGCATCCGTGGGGAATTATGTCTGATCAGGATTTGCTGAAAAGCTCGCGGTTGTATGGAACAGACCGTGTCACCGGTGCGCAGGGCTATAACCTGGCGGCTGTTATGTTGCTGGGAAAGGATGATGTGATTTCCGATATCGCTCCTGCCTACGTGACAGATGCATTGTTGAGAAAAGTAAACACAGATCGCTATGACGACCGGGAGATTATCAGGACAAATCTGGTTGAAAGCTATGAGCAACTCATGGAGTTTGGACGAAAACATTTGCTGGATAAATTTTTTCTGGAGGGAGACCAGAGAAAAAGCCTGCGGAACATTCTTACACGTGAAATCATTGCCAATACGTTGATCCATCGTGAATATACCAGTTCGTACCAGGCTAAATTTGTCATTGAGCAGGAACAGATTTATGTGGAAAATGCCAACCGGGCTTTACACAATGTTGCAATCACGCCGGACAATCTGGAGCCTCAGCCTAAAAATCCGATTATTGCCGCCTTCTTTCGCAGCATTGGTTACGCAGACCAGCTTGGTTCCGGTGTCCGTAACCTTTTCAAATACAGTAAATATTATTCCGGTAAATCGCCTGAATTTATCGAAGGCGATGTGTTCCGCATTATAGTACCATTGAATGATGGATATTCTTATGATACTGGCGCCACCCGACCCACCCAATCCACCCGACCCACCCAAGTTGCGATTCCTTCCCGATACCCAATAGAATCGGAGAGTCTGCCTGCAGGCAGGGAATCTGAACTGCCAGTCTCTGAACAAGAGGAAGCGATCCTTGCAGTGATCGAGAAAGATCCCGGGATTTCTCAAAGATTGATGGCGGACGCATTGGGAATGAATTTTAATACATTAAAATACTATATCCGAAAATTACAGGAAAAAGGAAAGCTGGAAAGACACGGAACCTCTCAAAAAGGGTATTGGATGATAAAATAAGTTCCAGGTACCAGGAGCTTTTCCGGATATAAACAAAGGAGCTGTTGTAAAATACAGCTGATGTACAAGATATGACTGATGCCTATGAGCTTTAAAATCATATTTTGTATATCGCAGTTATTTTACAACGGCCCCAGCATAGTAAACCTTCATGCGCCCATGAGTGAGCGCACCATCATGAATGAAAGTAGTCAGGCGCATTTGGCATCCCTGAACTTAAATCGCCTGCGGCGATGGACTTTCATAGTAACCCGGAAAGGAAATTATCTGTTGCGGACAACCTTGAATGTGTGTGCGCATTCGGCGGCGAAAGGGAAGAACTCCTATTTCCGGGCACAGTTCCAGAGGATTAACGCTCATAGGGGGAGCAAAAAGCCTATGTGGCAGTTGCCCACTCGATGCTGATTACCATATATCACATTCTTAAAGATGGAGTTGCATTTCAGGATTTGGGTGCGGATTATTACAACCAATTCAATAAGGAACGCAAAATCAGCGCCTACCTAAAGAGGTTAAAAGCATTAGGTTGGGAAATACCTGGAGACATGGGGCACAACCAGCCTAATCATAAATTTTTTAGACAGAAAAATCCTGTGATAGGGGGAGTCTGCGCTTTTTTACCTCCCCGCGAGATTCTGTTTCATAGTAAATTTCATTTCTGTCTATAAAAACTCGAAGCAGATATGGTCGGGTGGGAAAGAACCAGCCGTCCAGTATCCCCTAAAAAGAGTATCAGCAAGTCTTGTCTTGTGGTCTCCCAGCGTTCCGGCTTCCCTTATTCGCTCCCTGTTTTAATCTTTCCTGACCTGAAGGCGGTATCTTTCCCATACAGGATTCACTGTGCTTAAACCGTAAATATCTGGCAGCTGGCCGGATATTGCAAACAGCTATGGCACATTCGACCCTATAGCCATACTGCCGGATATTTTCGGAAACTGTCTTTACTGCTGAAAACATTTATAACAAATCCGGTCTATCGTTTTCAACGATTCCCTGAAATTGTCAAATGGCTGAAAAAAGATATTTTCTACCTTGAAATAATTTTTGAGCTCCTCAATCTCCTTATATTCAGCAAGCAGTTCGCGCTCTGGTCGCATGTAATTTCCACAACGATTATAACACGGGGGTGTGGGGATACAGATATATATTTTTCTGACATGACACGCCTTGCATATATCACACACTACTTTTAGTGTAGTTCCTGTAAAAACAGCCTCATCTACAAGCGCAATCGCTTTCCCCTCAATCAGTTTTCGTATTGGCAGGATTTTGGAATGGATCATTTTCTCACGGAGCCGGTTATCTGCAATCTGGAAACTCCTTGATCTGGGATCTGTTTTATAGAGTCCCTGGATATAAGGAACCTGTGTCGTCTCAGCAACCCCCATTGCATAATACAGTCCGCTTGACGGTACAGGGACAATGTAATCCAGGCTTTTGACAACATCAGCCGGGAGTGTACGGCCGAGGGCCATTCCCAGTTTATAGCGATATTCACCAACACTCTTTTCAAATATATCATGTTCAGGCTGTGAGGCGTATACCAGCTTAAAGGCGCAGTACATCTGGGCTTTCATAATCTCTGTCCCATGTTCGACATCACTTGCTGCATGCATCGGATCTGCAAGCTCCAGTCTGACATGAGCGGGGCGGTTTTTCAGGTTGCTCTGCCTGTCCTCATGAATGAGCGTTTCATCATAGCCAAACTGCCGGGCAATCACCTTTGCCCATGTATACTTGGTGACTGGCCGGGAACTGCTGATATGTAGAATCCCGGTCATAGACAGCGACTTACTCAAAATCAGCGCCACCTCATCAGTCAGAACCGGATAGCGAATCTGCTTATGATCCAGATACAGAGGCCGCCTTTTCTCAAGGGCTCTGATGACCTTTAATGGGAAGGTTTCTTTATCCCCTATATCATTATATCCGTATATAACAGGGATTCTGACCGTCAGGCTGTTTTCATACTGCCATACGATATCCTCTGCCTGCATTTTTGTAAATCCATAATAGTTTTGTGGAAACCGTTCATGTTCCGGAGTATACTCCGAGGTATCGTTTCCGTCGAATACATAGTCAGTCGAAATATGAATCAGCTTTGTATCAAATTCCTTACAGATTTCGCATAGGATCCGGACCGCCTCGACATTGATCCGGCTGGCGGCCTCATGATCAATTTCACAGATATCCGGTTCTGCAATGCCTGCACAGTTGATCACAATCTGCGGACGGTTCAACTCAAAAAATGCTCTGACTGCCTCCCGGTTATTCAGATCCAACGAAAAAAAATCAGAGGATTTGTTCTGGTGCCGGATACCGATCACTTCATAGTTACGTTTCAAAATATGGTAAATTTTCTTTCCCAGTAATCCGGATGCACCTGTAACAACGATCTTAACGTTTTCTATGCCGTAAGCCGCTTTGGCGCTGAGATAGTCAAAATTCGTATTGATTTCCATAACTGGCTGCTGAGCGGTCTGTACATAAAAAGGATGGTTCATCAGCAAATGGTTTAGTGGAATGGTATACCATGCAGACATATTCGTATACAATTCCTTGATAAAATCGGAGACCGCCTGTCGTGAAATCCTTGCAATCCCTACATAGGAGTAAGTAGTTCCTCCAATGTGCTTGCCGATTGCTGCAACCGTCCCATTATCATTCTGTAAAATGCCGGTATCTCCCAGACTGCTGTTCGATTTGCGGCATAACAGCCAGTTTGGTTCCCTGACTTGTAACAGATGCTTGATCAATGCCGGTTCGAAAACCAGATCCCCGTCCAAAACCAGGACATCCTCTGTCACCTGTTGTAAGGCAAGATACAGGCTGTAGGAATTATCCGTCTTATAATATGCTTCATTGACAATTACGTTATCATACCGCGCTGACACTGTTTCAGCCTTATAGCCGGCGACTATGGTAATATCCTCTGAAGAGATCCCACATTCATGCAGAATACGCAATGCACGCTCAAGAATCGTCTCAGAACCAAACTCAAGCAGACATTTCGGACGATGTGCGGTAAGAGCGCCCAGACGAACCCCGCGGCCTGCCGCCAGAATAATCACTTTCATAATGCGTCACCTCTCAAGTCCAAACAAGGTAAGCGTTTCTTCATAATCCTCAATAAAATCAATCTCATGCCATTTATCAGTAACAGGCATATTATAAAACGCATATTGTGAACAAAGCTCCGTAATGGCTGATGTGTACCAGGTCTTTTCACTCTTCTCATCCATCAGAAAGTGCTTAAAGTCAGGTATGATTTCTCCGGCAATCTTAAAAATACTGATATATACATATCCGGTATTGGCATACTGCTTCCCGACCGCCACAATCTGCTGGTTTTCTGCCGTAACAATCCCTGTGCTTTCATCAAGATCCTGAGAACATCTGCTGAGGAGAACATTTTTGTAGGGATTCTGTAATACTTTTTCAAGCAAAGCCGTTTCAAAGCATAAATCTGCATCAAGAATCAACGTATCATCCTGGACTGACTCAAATGCCAGCGCAAGACTGTAGGAGTTCTCCTTTGTATCATAGCAGTCATTTATAATCAGGTTTGGCGCAATGTCCATCAGACATTCGTACCGGTAGCCCCCGACAACGTAAATATCATTTCTGGAAATACCGGCTTCCAGAAGCAGGCGGATTTCCCGTTCCAGAATGCTTTCACTGCCAAGCTTTAACAGGCATTTTGGCAGGCCATTGGTATACGAATGAAGCCGTTTTCCCTGTCCTGCCGCTAAAATTATCGCTTTCATTTGACGCCCTTTCTTATTTTTCCTCTGTGACCTCAATTACATCTGCTTCCACTTCTTTGTTCCTGTTTTCATCAATTCCAAGCTTGTCGTTAATCTTGCGCCTTGCTTTGCGCCAATAGATCCCGACCACAGCGCCCACGGCAACGGCAACGCCTGCAACCGCCTGAATGGCGTATGTTGTTACCGACGGATCAATGTAGGCATAGCTTGTAACCCCCATCATCATACCAAAGCAAGCCGTATAGTATCCTGTTTCCAATATGTTTAAAGTGATTTTTTTCATTTTCTATCCTTTCTTTTGCGTTGTCAGCCGTTCCAGTATGTACTTACCGCCGATTTCTGCACTTTTACCGAAATTTGGCATCAGATCCCGGCGCGTATTGAGAATCTGTTTTTGGTAGCTTTCCTTGTTGTTTAACATTTCCTGAATCTGTGATTCTGCCGTTTCAATCTCATTTAAAGCCAGGGCACGTCCGATTTTGTTGCGCAGAGTAATATCCAACGGAACCATAGGATACTCCGTATAGTGTGGATTAATTACCTTCATTGGAGTATCAATGAACAAAACCGGTTTCATGGTCGCAAAAGCAAACTCGCATGAAATGGAAGACCAATCTGTGATAACAAGATCGGACTGATATACCGTATCGCCGGACGAGAAGTCCGTCTGGAATTCAAACTGTCCCTGGTTGAGCTCTGCCTCATGTTTTTCAGAAAATGCCTTGATTTTTTGTGGAAATCTGCGGATATATTGTGGATGAGGGCGTATGATAATGTTGTAATTTTTATATAATAGCTGCGCCAGAAGCTCTTCAATACAGCTATCCATAATATTGTCCGTCTGGTAGGAGGGAGCGATCAGAATCTGCGGAGCGTCATTTTTTTGCTTCTCTGATTTTTCATATCTTTCGGCTAGTTTTTCGATAACCCCATAGCCTGTGTCAATCAGTTTCTTAGGTGGCAGAGAATGCAGCTCTTCTGAATAGCGGATTTCTTCCAGCTGATATGGCCCGGGACAGAAAACTGTATCATAGTGGTCCAGAGCGTGTTCCCGCATTGCCATATGGATGCTGGTCGTCCCATGAAGCATATAGATATATTCGATATCCTGACGGACATAGCTTCGTTTGATATGGAAATTATCAATATCAGGAACCGTCATTACAACCATACCCGCATCCATTTTCATCATTAAGGTGATTAACTTCTTTTCCCCAATATAATATGGTCGGATACGGGACTCCTTTTGGGCAATCTGGAAAATCTGATCCTGCGGATCGCTCGTAACATAATGAAGCGTCAGATTCGAGTGTGACAAGAGATACTGGATCAGACGTTCAAAATATTTATAAAAGCCGCTTCCCTCCGAATAAAAAACAATATGCTTATTTAAGATAGAAAAGAATTTTTTATAATCTTCCTTTTCACGTCTCGAATAAGGATCATGTTCGAACCATTTCTTTTGGTTTCCAAGAGTGTCCAATGCACTTAGCTCCTGCCTGCTCGCTTCCAGGGCTTCATAGTCAATCCACTTTGTGGGCGGGACGAGCCGGTTTAGGAAAAACTGCTGTAATATGCTGAACAGGTTAGAAATGATCCAGTAAAAGCCGACTCCGGCCGGGACGAAAAAACCAAGGATTAAAGAGATCCCAACAGAAACCATCATAGTGCCCAGCCATTCCATCTTGCCCTGCTCTGCCTGGAGAGGATTAAACTTTCCCTGATATACACACAGGAGAAAGGCTGCCATACCGGCCATCAGAGGAACCATGAGCAAAATTCCTCCGGATTTGGAGGGAATAGCCCCCAGATTCATACCGAATAATCTAAGATTTAAATCTAATATCGGCTGCAAGGTTTCCCGGGCTGCCACATTTGATGAAGAGAGCGCTGCGTGGCAGCGGCTGTCCTGAAGTGCCTGGACCGATTGAAGCTGCAGGGAACTGGATTCTGGATTGGCCCCGGTGAGATTACAGACTGCGGCCGTAATCACAGAGGCTGTTTCGCGCTGCATATGGAGCAGATGGGTCAATGGATTATAGATGACCTGAATGAGGCCAATCAGCAAAACAATCTGAAGAAATAAGGGTACAAGACTTGCCAAGGGATTGTAGCCAGCCTGTTTGTAAAGCGCCTGCGTCTCATCTGCAATGCGGTCGCCGTCCCCAAAGTAGCGGACTTTGATGCAGTTTAATTCCGGCATGAGCGCCACCATACGAATGCCGTTTCTATGTACCCAGAGGGATACTGGCATCAGGAGAGCCTTGGTGATAAGAGCGAAGAGGACGATGGAGGCAGCATAGCTACCGGATAAACGGTAGCAGAAGGACATGATGTAGCCTAAGGGGGTGGTGAGGATGTTTAGCATAAGACGGAGCCTCCTGTGTTATAGAAGATCAAATAAAGCTTTATCGTGCGGTTATTCCGAATATTGAATATCCTTTTCCGGTTGAAAAGAAAACCATTTGTTCTCATTAAATATATAGACTTCAATGTTTTCTTTTTTTAAATCATCCGTAGTAATGTCAATCGTGGCGGATATACCAGAATTCTGATTCTCCAAGTTGTTCTGGAAGCCAATCAAATCTGTTCTGGTATTGGGATAGGCCTTAAAATACTGAACAGTCCCGTCACTGCTTGCTATTTTTATAATTGCATGTTGATAGGTACTATCTATGCCATCCAGATATCCCCATCCCCGTATATACAAGCGATCGTTGCTGACCGTTAGGGAATCCACCCATCCATATCCCACGTGACGATTTTCTTCAGAACAGTCAGGAACGGCAATCGGTTCGGATATTTTTTCATACTTTTGAAAGATACCGTTACCTTTTTCAAAAAAATATCCGGTTTCAACGATTCCGGAATTTTCATCCGTATTTTTACATGATAAACACATTTGGTATATTCCATCCTCAAAATTCAGGGGGAAAATGTCAGGCCGAATCTTATATTTGGATTCTCTATCTCTAATCCTTTATTTTTTAGTTCCCCAATGGCATGTTCATCCTTAAAAATTTGTGATTCAATCTCATAGGTGGCGTTGTCCGATTTCAGTAAAAGCGATACTTTTTTATCTTCGCTCTGAACTTCAGGAAGGCCAAACAGCCAGCCATAGACGGAAAACGTATTAAATAAATTATCAGATACTGATATCTCGTCAATCCAGTAATATATGGACAACTGACCGGTCATAACAAAATCATCAACATCCTGGATTTCGATATGTCTGTTATAAATCGAAATAATGATATTAGTCGAAAAAAACATCCATACGCAAAACAGTATTCCTATTAATATTCTTTTTGAAGGCATATCAATTACTCCTTACCGGCTCCAGAGGAAAAGATTCTATCATCTCAAAATCCATTGCAAAGGTTCTATTTAGCACTTTCCTCAACGTATTGATTCCAGATAGTCCCTCTATGTCAAAGGGCTCTCCCTGAAAATAAACAGTATTAAAAATCTGGCATTTGTCAAGATCTAAAAATTCTGTACAGCCGCGTGCCGAATGATCAGAGCATAAAATAAGAATGGAATCCTGATCATTTTCAATGATATGAGATACGATATCCAACATCATCCCGGATGCATACTGGTATTGTCCTAAATAATATTTTGGATCTTCCCAATTTAAACGGTTTTCTGCTGCGATTGTCTTTCCATGCTGATCCACTACAAAGGCCGTGTGGGGCAGTTCTATATGAAACAAAACAAAATTTCCGCTATTGGGCGTCAAACAGAGATGATTCATATAATTCCTGATTTTTTCTATATTTTGCAGTTTCAAAGTAGTATCTTCTGTATAAAACGGGTACAAAAAAGTTTTACTGAAAACTAATTCTGTATAAGTTCTTCCATCTATCGTACTTTTCTCAAGTGCTCCTGACTGTGATAAATCTTCCAACCCATAAAAATCAGCTTCGCCAACTGCCATAATATGATAGCCGAAGTTATTTAATATTTGGAAAAGTTTGTTATCCTTTCGTTTGCGTGTTATTACATCATTCATATTTCTGTCGTTTCCATCATCCATATCAAAAATGTAGTCTAAATTCATAATATTTGTCATACAAACGGCAGTTAAAGATGCCTCGTTTGAACTGGAAAGAGAAATATTGAAATTTAAATGTTCAAGTGCTGATATTAATTCACTATTATCGTAGTTATAATATTTTTTCATAAATTCATTACTGGAGTATTCATCAAAAACAAGGTAATAGATGTTGGGCTTCTCCATACTGACAACAATCTCTTCCTGCCCGATATTCTCTCGCATATTTTCTTTTAGCAGATATGGTACGAGGGGAACCAGATTAACAAATAAATAAAAATTGGCTACGATAATTAAAATTAACACGGCCGACTGTGAAAGTTCATCTGTTATCTTTCTTTTGAATACATCAAAGATCAGTACAGAAAATAAGATTACCAGAGATAACATATGCCAATATTTTATATTGGTAAACACCAGCTTAACGATATCCAGTCCGATTTTGAAATGATTACCCAAAATAATTAGTACAAATACAAATAAAGATGCACGAAAAAAATCTTTTATTAAACAGATGCTGGTTAAAAATATTATGCCGTAAAAAAAAGTCAAAACAACGGAAGGATTGACAGCCGAAAGAAAAGAAACTTCATTTGCATTTTGAGTATATAGAAAAAAAGCTGGATAATTTGCCATTACCATTAATGCCTCAATGGAGAAAATTTTTCTAATATTAGATTTCATCACCATACCCCTTTGTATCATCTTGCTGTTTACTCAAAAATTCTATCGAATATAAAAAATAGCCATCCAATTAAGCCCTGATTTTCACGAGAAACCATATTTTGTGTCCTGCTGCTGATATATACTGCAAAGTAAACTTTCATGCGCCCAGAGGTGAGCGTATCATCATGAATGGAAGCAGTCCAGGTGCATTGGGCATACCTGAACTTAGATCTCCTGCGGCAATGGACTTTCAAAGTGAAAAATGTCAACCAGACAATTTTATATTCATCATGGTATGGATGGTGAGTTTTTTGCCGTTTACAATAGACTATTAAGCCAGAGACAGCGATTACTCTTTCGTACAGTTTTCCTGATATAGCATATATGAATAGTGTAAAAAGGCTATCGTATATGCAATCCCTAATTTTTTAAGATCAGTTGGATTACCCCAAAGATAACGACTATACGTAAGTATGCTGCATAAAATAGCGGCCACCGCATATTTACACTGCCTTCTGTCAACAAATATACTGATTAAAAGAACAGTATCTAATAAATATGCATAGCGTTCATGCATAGAGGGGAGAAACAATACACAAGCCCAAAGACTCCAGATCAATAATTTTATAAACTGTTGTGGCTCCTCAATTTTAATATTACTATCCATTAAAATGAATAAACCCGTTCCCAGTATTCCTATTGTCAATAAGATTGCTATCATTTTTAAGTTAGCATGATCGTTACCAAACAATACCCAAAAGCTTGGAAAATTAAGATACATATCTCTATAGATCCCCGCTTGTTTAGCATAAATGGAAAAAGGGGTTAAAAAGGAGCGTCCCATGATAAACCCAGGGATATACATTATATAATTCGTCAATAAGCTAATTACCCCCCCCCAGATGCTGAATTTCCGTTCTTTTACCCAGCAATAGATAATAAATGGCACAACAAAGATTGCCTGTAATTTTAACGCCAATGCAATCCCCCAACAAAGAAATGCCGTCACACTTCTTCCTTTATACAGATGGTACAAGGCAAGAATTACAAAAAATGTATACATAGCGTCGCACTGCGCCCATATTGCCGAATTCATAATAATTGTTGGAAGAAACAGGAGCGCTCCATAGGCCTTTAAGAACAGTCCTTTTGATTTGTTATTTGCTAAAAGTGCTGCAAATTTTGCTCCGACTAAGGCCAGTCCAAAATCAAAAAAACAAGAAAGTGTTTTGTAGGTATACAGTGGCTTCACAGGAATATATGTCATTAAGGCGATTAAAAACTGGTATGGAACACCATAATCTCCAATTTGATTTTTCAGAGCAATTATTCCCCCGCCTGCTTTGATTTCATCGTACCACGGAAGTAAAAAAATGTTTGCATCAACTGATATATAATCTTTTGCACTAATTCTTGCAATAATAGCAAATAAGGTAATCACAAGAAAATAGATTAACTCTTTCAATTCTTCTAAATGATTTAAGAACCTTTTTTCACCCATTCCCACTTATATTGCCTCCTGTGTTCAGATTTAAATAGTGAATACTAATTCTTATGGAACATCAGATTTTTTGTTCGCTCACTGATGATATATCTCGGCCTCTGCTTTGTTTCTAAATATATTTTTCCTATGTATTCACCAATCACTCCAAGGCATATAAGCTGAATACCGCCTATAAAGCATATAAAGAAAATCATACTGGTCCATCCGGTTACTGTTCTTCCAAGAAGATGGGAAACAATAGAATAACCGACACCAGCAAAACTTAAAGCTGCGATTATGCCTCCAATTCCTGTTATAAGTCTGATAGGTTTAATACTCAAGCTTGTGATTCCATCAAAAGCCAGAGAGAGCATTTTGGATAGTGGATAATGGCTTTCTCCTGCAATTCGTTCCTGCCGTTCATAATAAACGTTTGTGCTTTTAAATCCGACCAGAGGAAACAGCCCTCGAAGAAATATATTTACTTCTCTAAAATCTGAAAATGCCTGCAGTACACGACTGGAAACAAGTCGGTAGTCAGCATGGTTATAGACGACCTCAGCCCCCATCCAGTTTAATAGTTTATAAAAGCTTTCCGCAGTATACCGCTTGAAAAACGTATCGGTTTCCCGTTTGCTACGAATTCCATAAACGACTTCATATCCGGCAAGAAACTGGTTAAGCATTTCATCTATTGCGTTGATATCATCCTGTCCGTCGCAATCAATAGAAATCGTAATATCACAGTGATCTTTTGCTTCCATCAAACCAGCTAAAACAGCGTTCTGATGTCCGCGGTTTCTGCTTTGAGAAATACCGGCATAATGAACATCTGTTTCGGATAATTCAAGTATGATATTCCACGTATTATCTTTGCTGCCGTCATTAACAAATAAAATACGGCTCTCACTGCTGATTTTTTCTTCTGAGATTAGTTTGTTAAGCTTTTCTAAAAACAGAGGACTCGTTATTGGTAATACGGTTTCCTCGTTATAGCATGGGATGATGATAAAAAGAATGGGCTTCATAAGGCACCTCCAAAATTTTTATACAAATTACGATAAAATTTGTTCAAAAGCCACCGTTTTCTTTGCATCTATCCATAATGCAGTTCAAAATTATGTAGTCTAAGGCAGGTATGTTGTAAAATCATGGTTTTATATAATATCCGGTATAGTAGTTTCGGAACACATACCTGATACGGAGGAATTTCTGATTGATGCAACATCGCATTCCTAATAAATACATAGAAACAAGGTATTCCCCAAAAAAACAAACTGTTCTTCACTGAATGCATTCCAGTCCTTATCTGCAAAATATTGATTGTAAATTTGGGAATCCATCGGCTTTTTTTGATAATTCCTGGCCGTGTAATAATTTATGGCACTGATAGTCCCCCAGTCGACGCTAAAACACCGCGTATTGGTATCACCATATACATAATCGATATCCGGATAGGAATATTGAAAAGCGGAGTCACGGCATATAGAAATATAGGAGATTTTATTGCCAGAACTCCGTTCATAATTTTCAATCATAGTTTGTATCTCGCATATATATTGGTAGTCTCCTTTATTAGATCTGAAATGGTTTCCTCCGATCTGCCATATTAAAATAACATTAATAGCGAGTATCACCAAAAAGCCCGATACATGTATAATCTTTTCTTGCCTCTTTTCAGATATTGCACATAAAAGCAGTCCTATTGATGAGAGAAAAGACCAGAATCCGACGATAGTTCTCTGAGCGAGCCACAATTTTTGGGTAAATAGATGAGGGGCAAAAATGATCCCATAATTGATGAAAAGGATTCCCCCAATACCCCAAACTCCCCACCAGGCACAAACCTTTCGAATTCGGAAAATCAGAAAGATACTAATGATTGAGCTGACTACGATCAAGACAAAAGGCGGCCAAAATCCCAGCTGATTCATCCATAATTTATTTTGAAAGCAAAGAAGATTCCATGCGTTGAGAACTATATGTCCTAATTCAAGGTTTGCATCCCTGCCTCCCCCTGCATCCAATAACTTTTGACAGATAATCAGAAGGATACTGCCCAACAGACCAACACTAAGGCCAGTTCCGGTTTCCTTAAAAAACTGCCGGTTTAGCTGAAATTTATTTTTTATAAGGGAAAAAGTCAAAAAATAAATAACAAATACTGATAATGCGGCCTGGTAAGAAAAGAGGGAAAGCATAATGAAAAAGAACGCCAACAGGTAATTGATAAGACGCAGCCCTTTTGAAAGCACAATCACAGCTTCCACAGCACAGACTATTGCGCAGGAATAATATAGTGTGATTTCAGGATACAAAAACCACTCTAAAATAAAAACATTGATAAAGCTGACAGATACAACAACCCAAATTAAACATCTAAGCCCAGGGCGGTTATCAGGATTCATCATAGACTGCGCATAGGAAGTTAAGCGTGCGATGCACCATCCCAGACTCCCGATCAAAATCGTGGTAAACAGAGCCTGATAAACTACAGGATTAATATCAAAATGAAGTAGTAAAGTCTCCACGCAATAATTCAAGTATCGGGATTGCTTTAGATGTATATTCGCGTTGGTTTCATAAAAAGTCATATAAGAATCCACAGAATAGTGCATTCGTAGAAAAATACCATATGAAAAAAACACAATAAGGACACTTTTTGTCAGAAACTGCCCAGTCTTTACTGGCTTTTCATGATTCAAGAAAACTCCCTCCCTCTGCAGTTTTATAATGGCAGATAAAAAGAACCGCCCCCTGTCTATTTAAAAAGTTTCCGGTAAACACTGCGGCAAATTTTAAAGAAAAGCGGCCTGTTTTGTAAACAATACCACATTTTTACGCGAAGCGTTTCTCTGTCGGCGAAAAAGTAAACAATAAATTTTGTTACTTTATTTTTCCCGGTCAGTTGTTTCTCAAGCATACTGCTATATGATACATTAGGCAGTTGTGCATTCGAGCGTAGTCCTCTATAGTAATTAAGTTCCGTATACTGCTGCCGCAAAAAATCCGCTATTTTCAGCCGCTCCCGCGCCCCATATACGGTATCCTCAAAAAAAGAGGCCTCAAAGATCTGCAGATCCGCCTCTTTCACAAACCGCAGCATCCCCTCATATGGCAGGGAAAGTTCGTGTGATTTCAGAGGAATGTCGTGATAATAGTCCTGAAACGTTTCCAGAAAATCCCTTATAAAATCAAGTGTTCCTGCATGGAGGTTCCTGATAATAAATCGGTCCTGATACAGCTTTTCCGCTGTCTCAAATACCGGAGACACCGTCTGCCCATTAGGACAGAATCCAATACACGATGGTTCTGCACTTGAAAAAATGTGCTCCCGTATCAACCCGGTCATGCATGGGGAATAATCGTAAAAGCTATGGATTCGGAAGTGATTCCGACCGCTTTCTACATGATACTGCCGCTCATCCGCATGAATGAAAAACACATCAACACCATGTCCGGCTGCTTTCGATATGGCCCCCTGTATCCGGCCGCTGTAACCCATATCCACGGTAGCGGAATCCGGTTCAATCTGCTTATAATAGGAAGCACAAAGCATTTTTTCTTTCTGGTGCTTTTCCTCATCATATAAATATTCAAGGAACCATGTAATAAATTGGTTATACTCCTCCTTGTCCTGGAAACAAGAGTCATAGAACAAGTGTTGTTTTTCCAGAATTACCTCTGTTTCTGCCTCATCAAACGACTTCGTACAAAAGCCCAGCAGCGATAACAAGGTACGTGGCGTATGGTTATTGATTTCGACAGGCATGTCATAGAAATCATATGTATGCTCAAGGATATATGGCATCAGCGCCTTACGCGAAGTATACAGATATTCCGCCCTAGGCGCTTTGGGATACAAAGCCGCCAGCTTTTTATATACCAGCATTGGAAGATAACCATCACGTGACATAAAGTACAGTTTCCGATATCCGTACTGTATGCTTTCTTCGATCAGCCACTTGCAGAAACCAAACAGATGCATGCCCAGCGGATAATAGCCAATGAAATATGGATCCTGATTAAAATCTGACTCCGGATTGAAAAAGCGGTAGGGATTGTCAAAATATCGATTGGCAGCCAGGGAAAGCATGGCTCCATATCCCAGGCATTGTTTATATTTTTTCCGATTCACCGCATCGGAGCACGCATAGTCACCGATCAAAGCGCAGCAGTTTGTCTGGATCCCCTGAATTTTATTTTCCATCGCATCTTTTGTCTTTGGCAGGAAAAATGTCTGGATCCCCAGCTTGCCTGGATTTTCGACGTCACTGCTCCATGTATCGCCAATATGGAGAACCTGTTTTGCGTCCGCATTTAAAGTGCCGAGCGCGTGCCGAAAAAGTGCCCCGGTATTTTTGGTCAGACCAACATCAGAAGATAGAAACAGATGTTCATAGCCCTGATAACCATGCTTTTCCAGAATCGCCAAAATCGTATTTTTTTCCAGATACATATCAGAAATAAGAACGACCTTTTTCCCGGTAGCCAGCGCAAATTCGAACAATTCTTTGCCTGCCATACGCACCGAAGAGAGACGGACTTCCAAAGTTTCCTCGGCGAGTTTCATCTTTCGGGCGACCGGCTCCGGAAGTTGATATAATTCGGCAATTCGCTCATAGATTTGTGTCAATGTAATATCCTGCATCCGGGGCTTTTTACGCCCCCAGTATTCCCGTGCCGCCCGTTCTCCTTCCATTCGTATCTTATAAAACGAGGCGTTCGTATCCATAAGACGATGAAACAGAGGATCGAGAAGCCGGAAAACGTCCTCCGGGCAATATAATGGACGGGTAATGAGAGTATCGAAGATATCAAAACTGATCCATTCCAGTTCCTCATGGGCAATGATATCTTTACAGTATTCCAGTCCCCCGCCCCAGGGAGAAAGTGTTATGTTGAAAAAATGTTCCTCATATTGTGTCGTATCGGTCAGTCCGGGAGACAACGTTTCAATCAAAGAAAGTGCTATGTTCTTTTCAGCACCGGAATAGTTGGAAAGCGCATGTGTACGCCACATTCTTGCGTAGCGCCGGCGGAACTGTTCGTAGTGCTCCAGGATGTCGTCTGACGCCTGCTGTACCTTCAAAAACGACGCAACAAAGTTAAAAACAGTTGTGATGTCCTGAACATTTTTGGAATACCTTTCGATAGGAAGATTCTTGGAATCTGTTGAGGCATCCTTGTTTTCACAGTAGAAATAACCGTTGTTTTTTACTGTTGTTACTTTTTTGGCAAAGTAAAACAGTACCGATGAAAACGCAATATCCTCTGTCATAATGACGTGAGAACCAATATTCTTTAAATAGGGGAGTGCTGTTTCCCAGAGTTTTCTGCAATAGATCTTATTCCATACCGTATGCCATGAATAGCAAAGCCCTTCCTGTTCCCAGAAACTTGTCTTTACTGCATCGCCTTCTAACAGATCAAATTGCAGGGCGCAGTCGTGAAAGTTATAGACAAAATGGGAACCATCTGGTTTTTCAATCACGGTTCTTCCGATCACGATATCTGCCGCGGAGGTTTTGGCTTCCTCTAAAAGGGTCCGATAAAAATCCCTTGTGACATAATCATCGCTGTCCAGAAAAGCAATATAATCGCCTTCTGCCAGTGCATAACCACTAAGGCGCGCCAGATACAGACCCCTATTTTTTTCATGCCGGAAATATTTCAAATTCGTATACTTCTCCCGGTAGGGTGCAATCACCGCCTCCGTATCACCTGGGGAGCAGTCATCTACAATGATGACCTCCATCTGGCGTAAACTTTGTTTAAAAACATTGTCCAAACAGCGGTTTAAATATTTTTCTGTATTGTATACCGGTATGATTACCGAAATCTCCGGCCTCATATGCTGTATCCCCCTTAAATTGCTTTTCCAACGCAATCGCCTTATTCCTGTTGACACTTCGCACATATCAGAAGCAGAATGCGAGAAAATCCTGAAATGTTCACGTTTTTTTCATCATGTTCTGTATTTTATACTTCCATGTTCTATGATACTGCTCGTTTACCTTCAGAAGCTGTGCCTCCAAA
Source organism: bacterium 1XD42-76 (assembly GCA_009917545.1). Taxonomy (GTDB): domain Bacteria; phylum Bacillota; class Clostridia; order Lachnospirales; family Lachnospiraceae; genus QZDW01. The sequence continues at coordinate 1,737 of QZDW01000021.1, read as the reverse complement.
TGTTCATTTTCATCCGCAAGTGCCTGGTTCAGGATCTGAGAACTCTGGAGCGCCATTTCGAGTTCTCTGCATTTGACGGTGCTTTGCGTAAGTTCATTCTTCAGACCAAGCATGGCAGCTGATGTTTCTTCCAGGCGTTGTGTATGCAGAGTCATTTCTGAAATCATCCCCTCAAGACGCTTTTGATAAGCGTTGCTTTGAGTACGCATTTGCTCTGTTCCTTCTCTTTTTTCTGCTTCCAGCTCTTTTATATAGCTCTCTTTACCGTCGATCGTATTCTGATAATCCTTTTTGATATCTGCCGCTTGTTCCTCCAATATCCGGGTAAAGTGTGAGCGCTCTTCCTCCAGCTGACGGATATAGTGATCTTTTTTATTAATCGTATTCTGATAATCGGCCTTAATCTGAACAATCTCTTCTGTAAGCTGCGAAAGCCTCTCTGCCTGAGCGTTCTCCCTTGCTTTGGAGAGCTCGGCGGTAAGGCGTGTGTTTTCTTCCATAAGGTGATGTGACAGCTCATCTTTCTGCGAAATGATATGATTTAAATCCTGGCTGACTGTTATCTTTTCCTGCTTTAGCGTCTCAATATAAACATCCTTTTCGTCAATCGTTTTCTGGTAATCTGTCTTGATTTTTGCTTCGTTCGCCATTGCATGATTCGCAGCAGATTCTCGTGCCTTCTCTAGCTCCCCGATATAGGCTTCCTTCCCTTCCACATCCAGCTTATACTTTTGCAGATGGGTATCCAAAACAGCAATCTGCTCTTTCAAATCCCCGATATAAGCCTGTGCATCAGAATATTTAAAAAAATATTTCCGCAAATCATCCTTTAAAATAATGGCCTCGCTGTTATTGCAGGCCTGATAAGCCCCAAAATCAATCTGTTTCTTAAAACGCTGGTAAATTCCTTCATCCAGAAAGAGAATACCGAGCCCCAGGCTGAACGGGAATTCTGCTGTCCACGGATACGTTTTTTTCAAATCTTCCCAGAAATAATGGGAGCCCATGATATTCCCATAGACTTTATCCTCGCTGATATCATGAAACAGTACGATCCCATCCGGCCTCAGGCGTTCCTTCCAGTGCATAAAATCGTGTTCCACATCCTTATAATGATGGGAGCCGTCGATATGCAGTACATCAATCGAGCCAGGAGCAAAACTTTGCACAGCCTCGTCAAAGGTAGTCCGCAGCATTTTCACATAAGAATCTGAGTAACAGGTATCCCTTACCTCACAGAAAGCAGAATATACGTCCTGCTGGTAATCACTCTGAGTGAAATCATCACCCTGCCAGGTATCCACCGCCCATAGAGTAGAAGAGAACCCGCCATCCTTTATAGCCTGTGCCATCGCGAAGGCGGAGCAGCCGTAGTAACTCCCAAGCTCCACAATCGTTTCCGGCTGCAACGCCCTTATAAAATCGTAGATAAAGAATCGGTGCCCCGACCAGGGAGAATATTTTAACATTTCCCGGTTCACTGTATCGCACTCAAATTCCGGTGTATAATAATTCCACTGCATATATATCCTTTCATTCCATTGCCAGTACCTGAAGCTGCTCCATTTCTTGGTTGAACACGCCGAAAATTGTCTTGCCGCCCACATTGGCAACAACATGAATAGCCTGATTAATCCAGCACTCTTCGACCTGGTTGAGAACATCTGTTCCATTCCCTATACCAAGCGTGATAAAATAATCACCCTCGCGGATTTCCGGCCATATAAATTCAAACTG
>QZDW01000020.1 GCA_009917545.1 bacterium 1XD42-76 | reverse complement strand
TTTTTGACGTTGAGAAATGTAAATGCTGCCCGTACAGGGACGGATGCTATAAGGAAGGGGCAAAAAAGAAAACATACAGCGAAACCCTAAAAAGCGATGCCCACAGGAAACAGGCAGAGTTTCAGGAAACAGAACACTTCAAAGAAAAAATGAAGGAACGCTATAAGATAGAAGCAAAAAACAGCGAGTTAAAGCACAGGCATGGTTATGACACAGCGACATCATCAGGCCTTATTAACATGGAGATGCAGGGGGCAATGACTATATTTGCAGTAAACCTCAAACGGATCATTAAGCTGATAAGTGAAAAATAAACAGAGATGACATCTGAAATAATCGGAAATTTTATCCGAATCACAAAAAATCCACCAGAATAATCGAAACGGGTGGATTTTTTGTGTGTATTTGAAATTTAAATCTGAAAAACGGTATGTTTTTCAGCGGCCTCAAGCTGACCTCACCGGGAGCAAAAGGATGGTAGAATGGAGTGATGAAATTCGCCCATGTGTCCGGACATGGACAGCGCTTGCTATTCTACCCACAACACTCCCGAAGGGTGTGGCGGTTTATGGCGCTTTTGCCTTAATGATGATTCTCGACTTTTGCCTTGTTTTTTGATATAATAAAAACACGTAACATGGAACAAACGATATCCCTGAGATTTGCAGGAGAAAAGAATGAAACAGAAAATATTGGAACAATTAAACATAGCTTGGCAGCTATTTGAATACCACTGTAATGAATTAGATGATAGGGAAGCAATGTGGTGCAGCGCTCCCAACGGCTTACAGATAAGAAAGACAGAAAATGCATGGACGGCAGATTGGCCGGAAACAGAGGCATATACCATCGGGCCGCCAAGCATTGCCTGGACGAAATGAACTGTGTTCCAGTGAACCATGCCGATGGCCCTTTGAGGGAAAAAGTATGGATTCCCTCGCACTGTGGGTAAATATGGAATTTATGAAAAATGCCGCAGAGATTGGAGCAGGCAGATTTCTTTATGCAGCCGTTGATGCAAAAGCTTACGAATAGTTGAAGGAATCGTGAGTGGATAGTTTAAATCAGGAACAAAAAAGAAGGATGTAAACCATACAGGCAGGAGGAAAAACAGAAATGTTAAGACCGAAAGAAGTTGTTCAGTTATGGGTGGACGCATTCAATCGCCATGATGTGGAAGCAATTACAGCCCTCTATCATGAAAATGCGACGAATCACCAGGTAGCGAATGAGCCAGTAGTAGGCATTGAAGCAATCCATACCATGTTTACATCCGAATTTTCAACAGTGGATATGACAGCTATTGTAGAAAATATTTTTGAGGATGGGCAATGGGCAATCCTTGAATGGCGTGATCCATTGGGGGTACGGGGGTGTGGCTTTTTTCAGGTAGTGAATGGGAAGATTTTATTCCAAAGAGGATATTGGGATAAGCTCTCATTTTTGAAACCAAATACGTCATCTGCGAACACAATCAGGAATAACACAGGAAGAATTAGCCGGGGAATTATGTTACCTGGCGGCGCTATCAAATTGGGAGAAAGAGGTCAATGAACCCGATATAAATACGTTGAAAAAAATCTGCTTTCTTTTTGGAGTCCACATGGACGATTTTGCGAAGGAGGTAATAACGAAAATGAAAACATGTGAAAAAAGAAGAAACGACAATTGAATAAGTACGATATGGCGATTGGGCTTTTTTATGGTGTTGGCATATTTCTTGGAATTGGTATTTTCTTTGTTGGCGGTTTTATGACAATGTCAGGTGCAGGGTGGGGAGCGTCACTATTTGGCGATGGATGTTTTTCTCTTGTATTTGGCTTGATATGCCATGCAGTGATTACATTGGAAAGAAATGACAAATGATGACATATGATATGAAACCTCTTAAGTAGACAATGGAAAGAACTAAAATCTACCTGGGAGGTATTTTTATGGCTAAATCATCACATACGCCGGATTGCCGTGCAAAAGCTTCACAGGAATACCCTGAAGGGAGCTCCTGTCTTTTTCTTGCAGAAAAATATAACATAGGGAAAAAATTGCTTGCGCTTCTATGATGTTTTAAATGGAATAAGCGGGTTCCATAAAATAACAAAGGCATTGGAACCATTGCAAAATACAGCTGATAAATAATGTGGCCGATATCCATGAATAAGACAGATGCTGTTTTTAACCGGATTATCATAGAACAGTTACACTGCATGTATCAGGTACGCTTTTTGGTATTTGCTAATAAAAAGTTACCTCAATAACTGCTGTGGGAAAGAATATTTTAGAAAATTTCCGTGTTATCTTGATATTGTGAAAAAGCATGGTATAATGGATTAAGTAAGATGCCATGAAATGGTTTCCTTACAAACTTATAATTATATATGGGGGAATTAAGGTATTATGAAGAAATGGGGTATTTTTGCGGCGTTTACCGTTGCAGCAGCAGTGGGCCTTACGGCCTGCGGTTCCAACACAGATACGGCTGCTACGGCAGCAGTTGCCACAACCGCAGAGGCAACAGGCTCTGCCGCCGGGACAACCGCAGAAACCAGTACAGCAGCTGCTGACGGAGCCGGTACAGACGCTGCCGCCAAAGCAGCCGGCGGGGAGGTAACAAAGGACGATATCATTATCGCACAGAAGTCCGATATTTCCACCCTGGATCCGATGGGTACGAATGACACCACATCTTCCGTGGCACACCGTCATATTTACAGCCACCTGCTTGAGGTCAATGAAGATGCTAAGATCGTGGGTGATCTGGCTGAGAGCTGGGAGCAGGCATCTGACACGGAGTGGAAATTTAAGCTCCAAGAGGGTGTAAAGTTCCACGACGGCAGCGAGCTAAAGGCGGGCGATGTGAAGTTTAGCCTTGAGCGCGCAAAGGAAATGCCCCGGGTAAAACAGCTGGTAGAGCAGATCGAATCTATTACGGTAGAGGACGACTATAACCTGACACTGCATTTAAGCGAACCCTATGCACTGCTTCTCTCTGCTTTAAGCCATACCGGTACCAGTATCATACCGGAAGCTCTTGTAACGGCTCAGGGTGAGGCTTTCTGGGAGAATCCGGTCGGTTCCGGCCCCTATGAAATTCCAGGAATGGGCTCCTAATGACCACTATGTATTAGAACGTTTCAACGATTACTTTAAAAGCGCCGGAAAGACCAATACCCTGACGGTCCGTGTAATGCCGGAGGGCGGTGCACGAACGATTGCTCTTGAGACCGGAGAAATTGATATGTCGGTTGCCGTTGATGCTGCAGACGTGGTCAACGTGGACAAGAGCCCGGACCTGACTGCTCTTCAGAAAACTTCCATAGCTGTTGAATATGTGGCTATGAACTGTGAGAAGGAGCCGTTCAACGATCCGCGGGTCCGCCAGGCGATCAATTATGCCATCGACAGACAGCCAATCATTGACGTGGTATTAGAGGGACGGGGCACGGCTGCCAATAGTGTCATAAATGCCAATATTCCCGGCTACAGCGCAGATATCCCGGCTTACGAGGCAGATATCGAGAAAGCCAAGGAACTTCTTGCCGAGGCCGGTTATGCCGATGGCTTCACCACCACTCTGTTCGCTTCCGGTGATGTCCGTAACCGTGAGGCGCAGATCCTCCAGGCACAGCTCGCAGAGGTCGGGGTAAAGGTGGATATCCAGCTTTACGAGTGGGGAGCATTCCTTGATGCTATCAATAACGGTAAGCATGATATGTTCTTAAGCAGCTGGTCTAACGCAACTTTGGATGCGGATAACAGTGTATTCCCGCTGTTCCACTCCAAGAACTTTGGTGCCACCGGCAACCGTGCTTACTATGCAAATGCAGATGTGGATGCTATGCTGGAAGCTGCTCAGGTGGAAGGTGATAACGAGAAACGTATGCAGCTTTACAAGGATATCCAGTTAAAGCTTCGTGAAGACGCTCCGTGGGCACCGATTTTCTACGGTACGACCTGTACGGGTATCCGCGCTGACCTTCAGGGCTTTGTGATGCATCCGGCAGCAGCCAACCATTACGAGAACCTGCATTACACCAACTAACGAATCTTTGCGGGGACTGTTGCGAAATGCAGCTGATGTACATATATGACGGATACCGTATGTTTCCTAAGTGACATTTTGTATGCAGCAGCTATTCTGCAATGGTCCCCTTTTTTCATGTTGATGTGCCCATTTGCGGGTACACGAAGGGTTGGAAAAATTTCTTATGTAAGGAGTACAAGCAGATGAAAACAGCATTAAAAGATTTTATGATGTACCAATACCCAACGAACCTTGCCATGTCCCCGGACGGGAAACACGGTGCGTTTGCAGTGGTAACGGTAAAGGAGAACGAAAACCGCTACGATTCCAATATCTGGCTCTATCACACAGAGACCGGTAAGTCCCGTCCCTTCACGAGCGGCGGCAGGGAGCGGAATTTTGTCTGGATGGACAACGAAACCATCCTCTTTTCCGGTAACAGAGAGAAAGACAATAAGGATGGCTCCTGTCTGTATGCCTTAAATATACATGGTGGTGAGGCCGGACTTTTCGCGGAGCTTCCGAAAAAAATCGGAAAGATGAAGTATCAGAACGGCGCTGTTTATGCCCTGGTACATGAGCACTATTACGAGGAAGAAGAGGATTACGAGATCTTTGATGAGCTGCCTTTCTGGAGTAATGGCGTGGGGATTACCAATAAGGTCCGCGACCGTCTTTACCGCTATGACATTGCTGCTGATGAGATGAAGGTGTTATCTCCCGAGTATGGCCAGGTGGAGGCGTTCTGGGTGGAGAACGGTACGGTGCTCTTTTCCTGCAACGTCTATACGGATAAAAAGATGCCTCAAAACGGCCTTTATGAGTATGTTGAGGCATCCGGTGAAGTGAAGGAACTGATTCCCCAGGGCGCTTTCTCGATCACCTACGCATGCCGCAGAAATGGCCGGGTGGATTTCATGGGATCAGACATGAAGCGGTTTGGCTATAATGAGAATCCCGACCTTTATACCATAGAAAACGGCGTACCGAAGCTTTTGGCCCGCTATGATTACAGCACCCGCGCAGCGGTGTCCAGCGACTGCAGGATGCCGGGCGGTGAGGTTCAGCGGACGGTGGGGGAAAAGATTTACCTTACCAGCATCGTAAATACCGATACGGTTCTCCAGTGCTTCGATCTGGACGGCTCTGTGGCGACAGTCACGAAGGAAGAGGGAAACGTGGAAATGTTCGATATCTGCGGGGATAGTATCTACTTCATCGGTATGAGAGACCAGGGCCTATTAGAGCTCTATGCCTTAAAGGACGGCGTGGAGACCCGCCTCACAGACTTTAACGCGGTTCTTGCAGACAGGACCATCAGCCCGGTAGAGCACATTACCTACACATATAAGGGCGTGGAGCTGGACGGCTTCATCATCCGTCCGGTGGACTATGATCCGGATAAGAAATACCCTGGTATCCTCACCATCCACGGCGGTCCCAAAGGCACTTACGGACCGCTCTTTGACCATGAGTTCCAGCTTTACGCTTCTGAGGGATATTTCGTGTTCTACACAAATCCCATCGGCAGTGACGGCCGTGGAAACGAGTTTGCTGACATCGTGGCCAAACAGGGTTCTATTGACTACGAGGAGTTGATGTATTTTACAGATCAAGTGCTGGAACTCTACCCGGCCCTGGACGGCAGCCGATTGGGCGTTATGGGCATCAGTTATGGCGGTTTTATGACAAACTGGATCATCGGTCACACGGACCGTTTTAAAGCAGCTGTACCCCAGTGCAGTATTGCCAACTGGATTTCCAAGACCAACACCACAGACATCGGCTATTCCTTCAATACCACCCAGCTGGGCGGCGATGTCTGGGAGAATCATGAGAAGATGTGGGAACTGTCCCCGATGAAGTATGCCGACAGGATCCATACACCGGCTCTTATCATCCATGCTGACGAGGATTACCGCTGCTGGCTTTCCGAGGGCGTGCAGATGTTCTCTTCCTTAAAGTACCACGGTGTACCGGCGAAATTGTTTATGATTCACGGCGAGAGTCATGGCGTGTCTCGTATTGGAAAGCCGAAGAAGAGAGTGCGCCGTCTGGAGGAGATCCTTTCCTGGTTAAATCAGTGGCTAAAGCCGGAGGAATAGAGGCTGTCATTTACAGGGCCGGCTTTTGATATGAGCTGGCCCCAAAGGCTAACAAGGAGTATAAGAAAGAACAGCAGAATATGCAGAAACAGGCATATCCTGCTGTTTTTCCGATGCTGAGGACGCAGTTATAAGATGCTGCATTTTAAGTATAGGATTATTTTGTGCTGAGAGCGGACAGGACAAGGATATGTTCGCCGTCTGTATACAAAAATCGTATGGGCATGCCGGAAATCCCGCAGATCATTGGACAAATTGGAAACAGAGCATATCATATGATTAGGGAGAATCAGACAATCCCCCTAATTATAAAAAATCAGGAGGTATGCTTTTATGGAAATGATTGCGTGGAATAAAAGGTTTAATATCGGCGTAGAAATAGTGGACAGAGCGCATGCCAGACTTTTCAGGGTCACGAAGAAGCTGTTTGACATGTCTGAAGAGATAGAGTCAAACCAGCATACCTTCAAAGAAGGGCTCAAATATCTGGAAGCCTACACAATGACGCACTTTTCAGAGGAAGAGGCATATATGCGCTCCATCCGATATAAAAAATACGCCCGGCACAAGCGGATCCATGATAATTTCAGGGATGAGACACTGGTTTCACTTAAACGTGAGCTGGAGCTGTCAGGGTACTCCACAGCGGCAATCCAGCATTTTATGGCAGTTCTGAACCACTGGCTGGCGGAGCACATTCTGGTGGAAGACCAGGCAATCGTGGGAAGATGCTCCGCACGCAGGAAATGTGATTTTTCAGCACAGATTCCCATTATATCAAGGGCTGTGCACCGGACGATATCTGAGCTGTTCCAGGCTGAGGCAGCACTTGTCAATGAGAACTACAAAGGGCAAAATATCGGAGACGGATTTTACTGCCAGAAAACGTATGATCTTGAATGCGGGCTCAGGCTTCAGATCCTTTTGGGGGTGGAGGAACCCCTGTTTTTACGTGGCGTTAACTGGATTTTAGGGACAGAGATCACACAAAAAAGCGAACTGACAAATAGGGCTGTTCTGAGTCTTTTTGAACGGCTTTTCCATAACATGAGTAAACTGTTCCGGATCGAGAGCGAAGACAGGCTGGAAGAAAATAATCTTCTGAACAGGGATGAATTCCGTACAGAATTTATGAAGAACTATCCATGCAGTCTGTTGTTTAATACCAAAATAGGTTATTTCGTTTTTTGCTATCGAAGCTGGCATGTAAAGAGACAGACACCGAAAGCACTGCTAGAAATAGAACAGAATGTGGCAAAAGCATAGAGACAGGAGGGTATACTGTGCGCGGGCAAAGATGGAAGCAAAGCGCAGAACAAGAGAAACAAAGCATTATATCGTCCGCTGCAATGCGGCAGGTTCATATAGTATAAGGGGTGGATGTCCATAAATTCCAGTCCTGTATTATAGAATTACTGAACTTGCAGCGGTCTTTTTGTCTGGAATAGCTGCGATAAAGTCCTGCCGCCGTGCAGGTAGTATCAATTCAGGTATACCAAAAGCACCTGCCTGGTGGAGCCATAGGACGCGTTTGACACATGGAATTGGGAAAAGGTTCTTTCCTTTACAGGGGATTTATGGTATATTATTATCCGAAGCCAGCCGCTTGTCGGATTCATGGTGCAGTATGGTGTGTTTAACCGGAGGAGCGGGCGGCTTTGCTATGTTTATTGATAAAATAAATATAAGGAAAAGGAGCGACAGAAACGTGACTGGAAAGCAAGCGGACTCCCGCGCCAACAGGGAGATGAAACGAAGCCTTAACGGCCGGATATTGAGAAGTACGATCCTTAATGTACTGATATTGGTAGCCATATGCTGCATCATTATGGCACTCTCCATGCATTTACTTGCCAATAACATTTTACTTGACAGCCTTCAGCCAATGGCCCGGCAGTCGGCCAAAACGGTAGAAGCCAACATCCATATGCTGGCAGAACGTATGATGGCCATTGCCGATGATTTACGGCTGGATTCCGTGACCGGTTCCGTCGGTGCAGACGGTACAGAGACGTCCCGGCCGGACATTGCCACAGTTAGAGAGAGACGCGCAGTGGTACTGGAAGAAGCCGCGGAGACTTATGAGTTTCACACAGTCGCTCTGTATGACCTGGATGGGCGTCTGGTACAGGGAATGGATGGTGCACCTGAAAGCCTGGACAGTGGATTTTTTGTACTTTTAAAGGAAACAGATAATCTGACTACATACTCTTCTACTACCTATCAGGATATACTGGGTATTACAATGGGGATGCCGGTGAAGGAAAATGGTGAGACAGCTCTGTATGTGGTGGGCGTTTATAAATATGATACGTTAAATGATGTGATTAGCAGCATCAATCTGGGAAAAAACGGTATGGCATATATGGTCAACCGGGAAGGGATCGTAACCGGTCATCCGGATCAGTCCCTGGTTCGGAGCAAGAGCTCCCTGACAAGCCTTAGTGATGGTAATGAGACGGCATCTGACCGCGTGACGACCGGTGAAACAGGGGCGACGGAATTTCCTGTCAACGGAGAGCAGATGCTGGTGGCTTTTTCTCCGATCCGTGGGACACAGTGGTCATTAGTGATTCAAATCCCCAAGTCGGACTACAACCATTTAATCAACAGAGCAATGCTGGTATCAATCGCGTCTACTATAATGGTTCTGTTGATTTCAATCCTGCTGGTTCTACGTCTGGCCCGCTCGATTTCCCATCCGGTGAAGCGCGTAACAGGCCGGATGGTGGCCCTTTCCGACGGCGATCTGCATACGGAGGTGGCATCTGTCCATACAGGAGATGAGCTGGAGACCATGACCCAGACGCTGGGCGCCACCGTGGAAAGCGTGAACCGATACATTTCGGATATCCAGCAGGTACTGACGCAGATTGCAGACGGCAACCTGCTGGTGAAACCGCAGGTGGAATACCGAGGGGATTTTGCACGGATTCGCGGCAGCCTGCAGATCATTCTCCAGTCGTTAAATGAGACGATGCTGGGATTCCGGGATGCAGCCTCCCGGCTTACCAATATGGCAGAGGAGCTGAGCGGACAGTCTGCCCAGCTTCACCAGGCATCTCTGGAGCAGAACCAGTCTGCGGAAGCACTGGTTCAGGAAGTGACCCATGTAAAGGAACGGCTGGCTGACGTCACGGAAAGCAGCCAACAGACCCGTTCGCAGACAGAAGCCATCACACAGCGTATTGAGGATGCCAATACGCAGATGAGCGCCCTGTCCTCGGCAATGGACGATATCAGCGCCAATGCCCAGAGAATTACTAAAATTGCGAAGGACATTGAAGATATCGCATTCCAGACCAATATCCTGGCTCTGAATGCCTCTGTGGAGGCGGCCCGTGCCGGAACTGCCGGGAGAGGATTCTCTGTTGTGGCGGATGAGGTCAGCCAGTTAGCGGCTAAGAGTGCCGAGGCTGCCCAGAGAGCTACGGATATGGTTAATAATACCAAAAAAATCATTCAGACAGGTGTGGATCTGACTGCCGCTACAGCCGGTTCTCTCCATGCTATTTCCGATGTCTCCACACAGATCGGTACGATTTCGGATCAGCTGGTAGCAGCAGTACAGGGACAGGAGAGTGCTCTTGCTGTTATGGAAGAGCGGATTGATGCCATTTCCGCCATTGCGGACCGTAACCTTCAGAATGCGGGAGAAACAGAGCAGTCCAGCGGATTGCTGGCAAAGGAAGCCGAGACACTCCAGTCTCAGGTACAAAAGTTTGTCTTGAAGGAGGAGAAAACGATATGAAACGGATGTTAGCTATGTTCCTGAGCCTTTTGCTGACGTCGGTATTTCTGACAGCCTGCGGCGGCCAGGCAGGCCTTCAGGACGGCTACTATACTGCTCAGGCCGCAGAATTCAGCCACGGATGGAAGGAATATATTACGATCATGGTTAAAGGCGGCAGCATTGTTTCTGTGGAATACAATGCGGAAAATGCCAGCGGTTTTATTAAAAGCTGGGATAATGCTTATATGCAGACTATGTTCCATGCCGAGGGAACCTATCCCAACGAATATACCCGTTACTATGCAAATCAGCTTCTGGAGAGGCAGGGAAAGGGTGAAATTGATGCCCTGGCCGGAGCCACATCTTCTTATGGAACATTCCAGATACTGGCTCAGGCAGTACTGGAACAGGCGCGTCAGGGGGATTCCAGTATTATGATTGTAGACACATCACACTAGGAATAAAAAGGCTACTGGTTCAGAATGTGAGAAATAAAGACGGCAGGCAGCCATGAGCAGATGATTTCTGCCTGTGGCTGTCTGCCGTCCCTGACGGGATTACCTGAGAGAACAGGATCTTTTGACGGATTTTAATAAGTATCAAGCGGCGGGAGCACATCGTCCGGAAGCGGACAGGTGTAGTGCCCGCCGTTGCGTTTTTGCACCTCTTTTTTGGCAGCCTCGATTACATCCGGACGGTTCATGGTGCGGATGCAGGACAGGGCGATGACCTTGGCAGCAGTCAGGAGTCCTTTATGGGCGATAGGACTGCAGGATTGGGCAACCATCTGCCAGGAATGCCCCACATTACCAATACATGCCGTGGCAATGTTGATATTTAAGGTCGGTGCAGCATAACCGACGTCTCCTACATCTGTGGATCCTGCGGTCAGCTTTATGTGGTCGGCGTGGTAGGGGTGAGTCTCGGAATCCAGGGGACGTTTCAGAATTTCTTCCAGCCGTTCTTCGCCGTAGGTTTCGATGATCTGATCTTTGATCCCTTCCATTGTCTGCTCATTGTAGGTATTAAGAAATGCCCTCGCCATCGCATAGTCTGCCTCGTCCCACTGCGGGGCTCCCACCTCTTTTAAGCATTCGTCTGCAATCATGGCGAGTGCATGATTGGGAATGTACTCCGTAAACGCCATTGACAGCTGGCAGTCTACCGTCGTATCGGTCATGATCGACGCACCACGTGCCACATTTTTGACACGCTCAAACAGCTCTTTTGCCTGGGAAACCCAGGGGGAGCGGACCTCATAACGGATGACGGCATGATCCTGAACAACATTGGGAGCAGTTCCGCCTGCATCAATATAAGCATAATGAAGCCTGGCTTCAGGAATCATGTGTTCTCTTAAGTAATTACAGCCGACATTCATCAGTTCCACAGCGTCCAGCGCACTCCTGCCAAGATGCGGGGAGCCGCCGGCATGGGAAGCAATCCCGTTAAATTCGAAGTTTGCACCCAGGATCGCGTTGCTGTGACTGCATTCGACAGTATTCTGCGAAGCCGGATGCCAGGTGTAGACGAAATCCACATCATCGAACATGCCGGCGCGCGCCATAAATTGCTTGGAGCCTGCGCCTTCCTCGGCCGGGCAGCCAAAGTAGATTACAGTGGCCTCTTTCTTTTCCTTAATCAAGTATTCCTTTACGGCCAGCGCAGCAGCCAGAGCGCCTGTTCCCAGGGCACAGTGGCCGCATCCATGCCCGGGGGCTCCCGGTATCCGGGCCTCCTTTTCGGCCACAGCGGCTTTCTGGCTGAGAGACGAGAGGGCGTCATACTCGCCGAGAATGCCGATCACCGGTCCCTTGTCTCCCAGAGAAAAGGTTCCTGTAAAGCAGGTAGGAATCCCTGCCTGATTTTCCCTGATGAGGAATCCCTCTTTCTTTAAAATGCTGATTAAAAGTGCAGCAGATTTTGTCTCGTGGAAGGCAAGTTCTGCGTACTCCCATATCTTATCATTGGCGTCCAGAATCATCTGCGATTTCTGCTGGATTACCTGTTCCAGAAATTCAAGCTCACTCATAGCGATGTCCTCTCTTTGATAAATTTTGCAATATGGCGTATCCCCGGAGGGACTGCCGCAAATGACGGATTATTTTGTCGTCCGCCATAGGTCCAGTTTACTACGCAGGATAAGAAAGTACAATAGAAAATCAGGCAGATTTGGAAGTTTTGCGGCAATTCTGCGGCAGGTCATTTACCATTTACAGGAGAGTATGGTATAATGTCGACAGATATTATACTGTGAATATGGTTTGTGATGATTACATAATGGTTAAACCTACTTGTGGAGGAATCTTCATGTCAAAATTGATCTATGTGGCTGATGATGAAAAGAATATCTGCTTTTTGATACAGAATTTCTTAGAAAAAGAGGGCTTTCAGGTCAGATGCTTTGGCGACGGGGAGTCTCTTTTGAGCGCCTGCGGAGAGAAGATGCCGGATCTGTGTATCCTGGATATCATGATGCCGGGGATGGACGGGCTTAGTGTGTGCACGCAGCTCAGAAAAATCAGCCATGTTCCGATTATTATCGTTTCAGCGAAGGATTCTCCTTTGGACCGGATCACAGGGATTACGCTCGGAAGCGACGATTACATGGTAAAGCCCTTCCTTCCGCTTGAGCTGATAACGCGTGTCAAGGCGTTATTCCGCCGGGTGGATGCCTTTTCGGGTCAGGAAGATCCCCATGAGGTGTATGAGATGGGAGACCTCTGCCTGTATCCGAAGCGGCGGGCAGCGACGCAGGGGGAGGAGGAATTTTCTCTTACCCCGTTAGAATTTGATTTCCTCTGCCACATGATGGAACATCCGGAACATGCGGCCAGCCGGGACGATTTGTTAAAGGCCCTGTGGAAGGTAGACAGCCGTGAGGTGGATACCAGGGCTGTGGATGATATGGTGAAACGGCTGCGCAAGAAGCTGAAGAAGCAGGGCAGCAGCGTGACGATCGAGACCGTATGGGGGTATGGGTTCCGTCTGACTGCCGGAGGAGAGGTATGAAGGTCAGTATCCGCATGAAAATATTTCTCCCGGTCACATTGATTTTGATCGCATTTCCGCTGGCTGTGTGGTTTGTTCTGAGTTATTCACTGAACGGCCATATGAACTATAATGCCAGAAGGAACCTGGAGTCCATGATAAAGAGGACAGAAAGCATCATTACATCATATGAGAGCAGTGATAATTCTTTATGGGAGGATGACGGTACGGAGGAAGAGGAACGCGGGCTTTTAAAAGAGTTCCGGGAGATGGTGCAGATGACAGAGGGCGATACGCGGCTTTTGCTCCTGGGAGCGAGATACCGCGTCATTTATCCGAAAAACTATGACGGACGCTCAGAAATGACACAGATTTATTCCAGACTTCTGACCGGCACGACGGAAAGCGGGGGAGCCTGGAAGGAGCATGAGATTCTGGAGGAGACAATCGGGGAAGGAAAGTATCTGCTGTATTACCGTACTCTGGATACGGATGATACGGTCCGCACTGTCATTCTTTACTGCCCGATCTATGATACGAGGCCGATTATGGGCGAGATTTCCAGACTCGTACTCCTGATTATGATTATTATGGCAGCTGTTGCCATTGTCCTGTTCTGGTTTGTGGCCGGAAGTATTTCCGTTCCTGTGAACCGGCTGTGTGAGGCGGCACGCGGGATCGGTGAGAAGCGGTTTAAGAAAGTGGAAACCGGAGCCACTGTACGGGAGCTGTGCGAGCTGGAAAATGAGATCAACCACATGCAGGAAAAGCTTTTGCAGGCCGACCAGGCGGAACAGACCTTTTTCCAGAATGCATCGCATGAGCTCAGGACACCGCTCATGTCCATAAGCGGGTATGCACAGGGGATCCAGCATGGCGTTTTTGAGGATATTTCCCAGGCAGCCGGAGTGATTCTTGACGAGAGCAGCCGCCTGACTGAGGTGGTGGACGGGATTCTCACACTTACCAGGATGGATCAGCTCCGCTATCAGGTGGTTCCGGTTGAACTGGGAATCAACGAGTTTATTGAGGATCAGATGGAACGCCTGGAGGGACTCGCATACGCAAAAGAGATAAAACTGGTATTTCATCCGGAAAACGAGCATAAAATTATCTCGGACGCGCAGCTTCTGGGGCGTGCGTTTTCCAATGTGGTATCGAATTGTGTCCGCTATGCTGTACATGAAGTGTGTGTAACGCTCAGGAAGACAGAGGAAGCGATTGAGATCACAATTTCGGATGACGGACCAGGGCTTAAGAGCGAGGAGCTTGCACATCTGTTTGACCGCTTCTATAAAGGCAAGAATGGCAATCATGGCCTGGGCCTTGCCATCGCAAGATGTTCTCTGGAATATATGGGCGGGAGGATTGAGGCGGAGAGCTCGATTGGAGGTGCAGTTTTTATTCTCACACTGCCGCAGGATTGCCGCAGCTTCGCCGTAGAAGAATGCAAAGAATCGTGGTAATATGGTATCTGTAAGGAACGGAGGCAGATGCCGTATCCTGTCTTTTAATCATCTCTTTGAGAGGGAAAGGAGGATGAAGTGAAGAAAGTTTTATTGATCTTCAATATAATAATCTGCCTTTTCTGTATGCCATTGACCAGCTTTGCTAACAATACGGATGAGGAGCAGGCGAAGCAGGAATATGAGGACGCCATATCCGAGAACTGGAAGGAAATGCTGGAAGTCAGCATTCAGCTGGATATCCTGAGTGCGGAGAACAAGTCATACCATCTGAACTGGATGGCTCTGGAGGAGACGTCTGAGGAGTCCAAAAAGATTGTTGACAGGATTCAGAAGCTTGAGGCGGAGCAGGAGGAAGCCGAGGAGAGCATGGAGCCTTACACGAACGCGAAGAAAGCATGTGATGAGAAGCTCAATGCGGACGGAGCGAATGCGGCTCTTGAGAATATTATACGAATCGAAAAGGACCTTCTGAAAGACCAGGAGGCGTTAAACGCCCTCTGGAAAACGGTCACTGAATTACAGAAATGATAAAATGGCTGTGGAGCGTACGCCGCTTTACAGCCGTTTTGTGTCAAAATGCCTTTCATACGTCAGAATTCTTTTCTGGCCTGAGAGCAGGGATATACTCTGCGAGCAGGGAGGCAGAGTAGTTGGCGACCAGGCTGTCAGGGAAATCTACAGACGCAAGGAGCTCAAGAGACAGCCGGTGATTCGCGACATCACATACAAAATGAGCGTCACTGCTTATGATGACCGGCGTCCGGTACTTTTTACAGTATCTGAGGATCGTGAGGCTGTTTTCCCGTGTATTGACACGGCTTGTATTGGGGATGAAGGAGGAATTGTTGAGCTCGATTAAGGTATGGTGCTCCTTTGCCGCCTTTACGATGGACTCATAATCTGCCGGAAACCTCCCGTCGTCCGGATGGCCGATGATTACGACATGGGGGTTTTTGGAAGCGCCGATATAGGCGGCGGTATTCTGTTCTACGGAACCAGGAGCGGTACACAGATCATGGAGGCTCGCAATCGTATAGTCGAGCCGCGACAGGGTGCGCTCTGTCAGATCAATGCGGCCCTCGTAATCCAGGATGTTCAGTTCGCACCCACAGAGGATTCTCACGCCCTCGATTTCATCAGGAACCACCTGAAAATTTCGAAAATAGATTTCCTGGCTGCTTCCAGGCATAGACGGGGCATGGTCGGAGATCCCGAGGATGGGAAGCTCTTTTTGGGCTGCGGAGTGCGCCATTTCGCAGAGCGTGGCGTAAGCGTGTCCGCTGGCAATGGTATGTGTGTGCAGATCTGCAAGGTCTTTCATGCTGTTACCTCCTGAAGGATGATTGATGCAATAAGCCATTACGATTATACAATACTTTTATACAAAAAACTATAGCAATATTGGGAAGAATATGGTTAAATAGTAACGATGGGTTGCTGTTTGGTCCAGTCTGCACAGGGATGCCCCGACAAAGGCGTCTAAACAGCAGCTGACACGGAGTACCCGTTCAGTCTATCTGAATGGGTACGCGCAAGAATCACTTTGACCATTACATGCAGAGAGAAAGAAGGTACAGCGTATGGAAACGATGGATGACTACAGAGATGAGCTGGAAGCGTCCCTGAAGAGAATACGGGTTGGCGATGTTGTCACCGGTACGGTAATCGACGTCACAGAGGACGCAGTGCTTGTAGATCTGAAAACATATGCGGATGGTATTATCCGCAGAGAAGACTTGAGTGAGGACCCTGATTTCAATATGGAAGAGGCAATCCATCCCGGCGACGAGATCACGGCTACTGTGATGGCGACGAACGATGGGGAGGGCAACATGGTATTGTCCGGAAAGGAGGCCAATTCCATTCTTGCGTGGGAACGGCTTAAAAAGTTAATGGAGGAGCGGACGGTTGTACCAGTAAAGCTTACAGAGATTGTAAAGTCCGGTGCAGTCGCTTATCTGGAGGGGATCCGCGGTTTTATCCCCGCATCCCGCCTGTCCGACGAATACGTTGAGGAGCTCGATGAGTGGAAAGGGAAAACGATTGATGTGACTGTAATCACAGCTGACGAGGAGGAGCACAGACTGGTGATGTCCGGACGCGAGGCGGCAAGGGAAAAGAAGCAGGAGGAGAGAAACTCCCGGATCGCCAGATGCGAGACAGGTGCAGTCATGAACGGAACCGTGGAAACGTTAAAGCCGTATGGGGCGTTCGTGGCTCTGGAGAACGGATTGACAGGACTTCTTCACATTTCCCAGATCAGTACTCAGAGGATCAAGCATCCAGGAGTTGTATTGAAGGAAGGCCAGGAGGTAAAAGTGAAGATTATTTCCACGGCAGATCATAAGATCAGTCTCAGCATGAAGGCCCTGGCAGAGGAAGAGCCAGAGCCGGAGGAAAGCTTTGATTATAAGGAAGAAGGCCAGGCAAGCACAGGGCTTGGCGCACTCCTTAAGGGGCTTAAGCTTGATTAGAGATTGTGTGCTCAGAGCGCATATCCGGCCCTGTGCAGAGAGGGGGCGGCGGTAGGATGAAACACCCTGAGTCCTTTGACCAGATTGACCAGTGGAAATCAGCAATGTTTTTATACAGCTCCGCATTGAAATCAATCAATACAAAAATCGAAATCCTGAATAATGAATATGTCCAGCTATATAATTACAGCCCGATCGAGCACATTACTTCGAGGCTTAAAACACCGGAGAGCATTGTAAAGAAGCTAAAGCATGACAGGCGTGAGGTCACGATTGAGAACATGGTGGAATACCTGAACGATATCGCCGGGGTCCGCATTATCTGCTCATTCATGTCGGATATTTATCCGATTGCGGATATGATTGCCAGGCAGGCGGATATCACGGTTCTCCATGTGAAGGACTATATTAAATACCCGAAGTCCAACGGCTATAAGAGCTATCATATGGTGGTGACGATTCCGGTTTACCTGACTGACGGTAAGCGCGACACGAAGGTGGAGATTCAGATACGTACCATCGCGATGGATTTCTGGGCTACGTTAGAGCATAAGATCGCCTATAAGTTTGAAGGCAATCCCCCGGATAATCTCGAGACGGAACTCAAGACATGCGCAGATATGGTAACAATGCTGGATGCGAAGATGTTCTCTCTGAACCAGGCGATCATGGAGATCGGCGAGAAACAGCGGAGGGAAAGAGAGGAACGCAGACAGAGAGCGATGGAGCTGGGAGAAAAGAACCAACCGTAGGCAGGCATGGAGGAAAACAAAAGAATATGAGAGTAGTGCTGCAGAGAGTAACAGAGGCTTCCGTTAAGGTAGAGGGAAAGGTGATCGGCTCCATTGGAAGGGGCTTTCTGATCCTGCTGGGAATATCGAATGAGGATGATGAGGCGGTGGCAGATAAGATGGCGGATAAGATCTGCCGGCTGCGTATTTTTGAGGATGCCAACGGAAAAACCAACCTTTCCCTGGCAGATGTGGACGGCGGACTTCTCGTCGTCAGCCAGTTTACCCTCTATGCGGACTGCCGCAAGGGGAACCGTCCCGGATTTACCGGGGCTGGAGCTCCGGATGAAGCGAACCGGCTGTATGAATATTTTATGGAGCAGTGCAGAAGCCGGGTCGGTCAGGTGGAGCATGGAAGCTTCGGAGCGGATATGAAGGTAGAGCTGACAAACGACGGCCCGTTTACGCTGATGCTTGACAGCAGGGAGCTGTTTCCTAAAGTAACTCAATAACAAAAGAATAAGGAGATATGGAAATGAATGCCAAAGAATTAGAAAAGGAGCTATTATGGGAAGCTCCCCACATTGCCAAAAAGGCACCAGATCAGAGAGAGCTGGCAGAGCAGTTTTGTGAAGGGTACAAGGAATTTTTAAATGAAGGAAAGACCGAGCGGGAGTGTGTGAAGAAGGCGATCAGCCTCTTGGAAAAAGCCGGTTATACCCGATTTGACGCCGGAAAGGGCTATAAACCGGGCGATAAGATCTATTGGAATAACCGTGGCAAGGCACTGGTCGCTTCCACGATCGGTACTGCACCCCTCTCAGAGGGCATCCGTATGAACGGGGCGCATATTGACTCCCCAAGGCTGGACCTGAAGCCAAATCCTCTGTTTGAAAAAGGGGAGATCGCATATTTTAAACCTCACTACTATGGCGGAGTGCGCAAATATCAATGGGGTGCTGTACCGCTTGCCATGCACGGCGTAGTCGTTAAAAAGGACGGAGAGACGGTAGAGATCAGTCTGGGAGAGAAGGAAGGCGAGCCGCAGTTCTGCATCACGGATCTGTTGCCGCATCTGGCTTCAGAGCAGAATACAAGAAAGCTGTCAGAAGGACTAAAGGGTGAGGAGTTAAATATTGTGGTCGGCTCCATTCCCTACATGGATGGTGAGGACGAGAAAATCAAGACGCCGGTCAAACTGCTTGCCATGAAGCTTTTGAATGAGCGCTATGGAATGACAGAAAAAGACTTTACCAGTGCCGAGATTGAGATGGTGCCGGCTGTTAAGGCTGTGGATATCGGTCTCGACCGCGGCCTGATAGGTGCCTATGGCCAGGATGACAGGGTCTGCGCCTACACAGCGTTGATGGCTGAGATGGAGAATGCTTCCCCGGTATACACGACTCTTACCATTCTTGCCGATAAGGAGGAGGTCGGTTCTGTTGGCAATACGGGGCTGAATTCCGATTTCGTGCTTCATATTGTAGAGGATCTGGCAGAAAACCAGAAGGCAGTTCTGAGGACCGTGCTGAGAAATTCCATCTGTCTGTCCTCTGACGTGAATGCTGCGTATGATCCGACTTTTGCCTCCGTATACGAGGAGCGCAATTCCTGCTACATCAATAAAGGCTGTGTACTGACCAAGTATACAGGTTCCAGAGGAAAGTCCGGCAGTAGCGATGCCAGCGCAGAGACAATGGCAAAGGTGATTCAGATTATGGAGGAGAACGGCGTGTTCTGGCAGACAGGCGAGCTGGGCGCTGTGGATGCCGGGGGCGGTGGAACGATCGCCCTGCTGGTCGCAAGAATGGATGTGGACGTGGTGGATCTGGGTGTGCCGATTCTTTCCATGCATTCCCCGTTTGAGCTTGCCTCCAAGCTGGATGTATATAATACATATCGTGCCTTTGCGGCATTTTATCAGGGGCGTTAAGCCCTGGGGCGGCGGGAATATTAGTTCCCCGCCGCCCTTGGAGTTCTGAATATCCCATAGCTGATAAGGAAGGAAAGCATACATGAAGAGACTGATACGGGCAGGCATCTGTGCGGCGGCTGTTATCATAACAGCCGGTTGTGCAAACAAACATGACACTTCGGCTGAAACAAGTATGGCAACAGAGACGAGTCAGACAGAATCCGCGGCAGTATTTGAATCAAAGCCGCAGGAAAAGCTGAATGACGAGGCAAGTATTACTCTGGGGAATTACAGAGATCTCATCCTGACCGCCCGGAAAGGAAGCGTGACGGACGAGCAGGTAGAGGGAGAGCTAAGTGCTCTGCTCCTTCGTTATCCTCCGGAGGTTACAGGACGTGCAGCCCAGAACGGCGACATTGCCAATATTGATTTTGTGGGCACTAAGGACGGCGTGGCCTTTAACGGAGGCACTGCGGAAAAATTTGATCTGGAGCTGGGAAGCGGCGGCTTCATCGCCGGCTTTGAAGAGGGTGTTGTAGGGATGCAGCCGGGAGAGGAAAAGGACCTGAATCTGACATTTCCGGAGGATTATGACAATGTAGATCTGGCCGGACAGGCGGTTGTATTCCATGTGACATTAAACGCGATCAAGGATCCGTCTGCAGGCAGTGTGGATGATTCCCTTGCTGTGCGTGTGCTGGGAGATGAGAGTGCTACACTCGAAACTCTGAAAGAGCACGTGCGTGAAAACCTGGAATTTGAAATGGAAAACATCTACTTTAATGCAGCCGGGGGCGAGCTGCTTTCACAGGCCATCGCCAATGCTGAGATTGTCTGTGATCCGGATGCGGTGGAGGAAATGAATGAGCAGCTCAGGAACACGTATTCCTCCCGTGCGGCACAATACGGATTGGAGCTTGATGATTTCCTGAAGATGTTTTTGTCTACAGATGCTGAAGGGCTTAGGGAAAATGCCGAAGAGCTCGTGAAACAGGAGATGACACTGAATGAGATTATCCGGCAGGAAAATCTGGCGGCTACGGATGAGCAGAAGGAGAAACTTGCGCGGATGAATTATTTCGAAAGTGCGCAGGAAATGATAAATCTTTACGGTGAGGAAGCGGCAGATAATGTTTTCCGCTTGGGAGCTGCCTATTTTTACCTGATTGACCATGCAAAGACAGCTGAACCGGAAGAAGCAGCCACGACGGCCGTACAGCCCTAGACGGACATGGTGGTGAGTATGAACAGAAAAGCACTATTTTTTGATATTGACGGAACGCTTCTTACGGATTCGACGAAGGAGCTGCCATCCAGTGCTGCGGCTGCCATCAGAAAAGCCCGGGCGGCCGGACATGTGGTGTTTATCAACTCCGGCCGCACGAGATGCCTGATGCAGGAGGTGGAGCAGGTGATCGAAATGGACGGCTATCTCTGTGGATGTGGGACATACATAGAGATCGGCGGCCGGGTGGCCTTACATCACCAGATCGCAAAAAGGCGGCGTCTGGAGCTTCAGAGGGCCATTCTTCATCATCGTCTGGAAGGGATCCTGGAGGGAGTAACAGGCTGCTACGCCCAAAATAAAACGGCGAGAATGCCGGAGGTCGAGCATGTGAAGGCCATTGCAGCTGCAAAGAATGCTCTGATTTCTTGTGAATGGGGGAAAACGGCCGCGGCATTTGATAAATTTTGTGTGATACACGATAAACAGAGCGACTTGCCTGGTTTCCTGAAAGCACTTGGCCCGGATATCACGCCGATTGACCGTGGGAGGCGGCTGTATGAATGTGTGCCGTCCGGCTTTGATAAAGCGTCGGCCATGCAATTTGTCCTCAAGCGTCTGGGGATTCCCTGGGAGGAATCCTATGCGTTTGGCGATAGTACCAATGACCTGGCAATGATAAAATATGCATGCCATTCTATCGTGATGGGCAGACACGCAGAGGAGCTGGATCCATATGCCTCCTTTGTGACAAAAAATGTGGAGGACGACGGAATCGCCTATGCGATGGAAACACTCCGTATCATCTGACATGATGGTTTGAGTGGATAGGGGAATCCGGATATCCAATGCTTTTTGCACGGAGCAAATGAATAGGGAATGTATGTTTACGATCTGACAGACAGCCGGAACAGCGCAGTATATTCGAATTGTGTCGAAACTTGCGCTCGATTTTGCTTCCATTTTACCAGAAAATGTATTATATATTTAATGATGGGTAAAGTGCGGAATGCCATGAGAAAAGGGGGCTGTGATATGAGCAGCAAAGACAGCATTATCGCTTTGGAGGAGGAGAATCGCAGGCTGAAAGCCGACAACGAAAAGCTCCTTGAAGTAATTGCTCAGATGAATTTGACCTTAGATCGTCTTATCCGTCGGTATATCACAAACGGGTGAGGAAATGCAAATGGCCTCCGCCATTTAGCAGAAGCCACTTTTTATATCTCAGGATACAGATTAGCCTCAAACCGCAGTATCCTGTATTGTCAGGTATCCAGCCGAATGCGATAGCTGTGCATTGGCCGGATTGGCCTCCCAGCAAAGCGCGAAAAGCGCTTTGCCGG
Organism: bacterium 1XD42-76; assembly: GCA_009917545.1. Classification (GTDB taxonomy): domain Bacteria; phylum Bacillota; class Clostridia; order Lachnospirales; family Lachnospiraceae; genus QZDW01. The sequence continues at coordinate 48,943 of QZDW01000020.1, read as the reverse complement.
AAATTGCAAATCAGGTGTGTCCCCCTTTACCATGAAAGTCCGCCGCTGACAGGCGGCACAAGTTCAGGTATGCCGGATGTGCAGGAAGCGCTTTCATTCATGGTGGTGCGGCGCAAGAAGGTTTACTGTATAATACCGGACATATCCACTACCCAGATTGTTCCATTCGAGTCCTTAAAATCCTTGAAGCCGCGTCCGAGCTCCGGCTTTTTAGCGGAGGTGGAGGAAGAGGAAGCTCTCTGAACATTACCGGTCGTATTGACAAGATACGTAGTGCCGTCAAGTGTGGCAGGAGCGTAACGCTGGTCAGCCGTTGCTTCCTGACGTTTTCCGTATACATAAAGGACATTATCGCGCAGTCCGTGGTAGCCCTGTCCCTTTCTGTCACCGTCTGTGTGGAAGTACCAGCTTTCCGTTTCTCCGGTGTCTTCATTGTAGATATTCTGCTTGCCTGTTTTCATGGCTCCATCACTTCCAAAATAGAAGTTTGCAATCTCATCATTCTCCAGATTTACGATCTGCTGTCCTGTCTGCATCTCGCCGAGTTCATTAAAGGCATATTTTTTGCCGCCTACTGTGAACAGCTCATTGCCCTTTTTGCCGGAAAAATACGGTTTTCCATTCTTAAAGAAGAAGGTATAGGTCTCGTCCATGTCATGGATACCCTCCACGCCTTCGATGGTGCGCCAGCCCTCGGCACGCTTGCCGTCGCTTTCACTTCCGTAGTACTGGTAATCAGCAATGGTAGCTTTTGTTTCGGCAGTGTTGCTTGCGGTTGCTGTTTCTTCGGAAGTCTCCTGGTTTTCGTCGGCTTCCTTCGGAAGCTTTACCCAGCCTGTCTGCATTCTGCCGTCAACAAAGGTATAGTACTCTCCATTTATTTTTTTATCAATCTGGTTTTCCACCATCCGGCCGTCTGTATTGAAATAGTACCAGCCTTCCGAGGAGCCGGGAACGGAAGCGTTTTCCTCAAGCTTTACCCAGCCTGTTTTCATAGCTCCGTCTGTTTCCTTGCCAAGATAGTAGGTGGCGCCATCGAGCACGATGCGGCCTGTCTGCATCTGGCTGGCCTCGTCGAAATAATACCATTTGGAATTCAGCTTGACCCATTTGGAGGTAACGGCTTTACCGTCCTTATCAAAATAGTACCAGAAGGAAGCAGGGGCTTCCGGGGATTCCATATCATCCTCGTTCTTCAACTCCACCCAGGTGTCCTTCACCATTTTTCCGTCTTCCCCAACGTAATAGTCCTCGATTTTTTTGCTTTTGGAAATCTGTCCCTCTTCATCAAGGTAGAACCAGTCTTCCCCATTCTTACGCCAGGAATCCGTTGTCATATATCCGTCTTCATCATAGTGGACCAGGGAATCCCCTTCCGTCGTCCAGCCCGAGGCAGCGGCGTATGCGGTATTTGCATTTGTAAATCCTGCGAAGGCAGGCATCATAGTCATAATAGCAGCGGCAGACATAACAGCAAAAACCTGTGTCTGTTTTTTCATAATTGCTTCTCTCCTTTTTACTGTGTGCGTTTTACTTACGCAGCCTGTTGTTTGCTTACGTGCTGATTATAGCAGGATACTCAGGAGAAAATCCAGTGCAGGTTAATGGAAATGCTGCCAGTGTGTTACAGAGAGGGGTTCCCCCGAAGGTCTGCAAAGCTCACCGCAGTATCACGGCACCTTTGCTTTGCAGACGTACATTTGACATGAACTGCAGGGACGATTTACTTTAAGCCCGAGCAGTGATGAACTAGAAGCTGAGTGTGATCGTTCCGTCTTCGTTATAGGAAACAGCATCCTTGTCCATTGAGAGCTTATCGACAGCGGCCATAAATTCCTCTTTGGAAGCGAAGCGGGGCTTACCCTCTGCGATTACCTTTTTGGCAAGAGCCGCCTCATTTGTCAAAAGCATATCAACGGTGACAGTGAGGCATTGTGCCGGATACAGACAGGCGAGCTTTTTATCATCAATATAGTAGTCATTGCCGTGGCCGGTGCCGATAGCTCCGCTTGCATGAGGATGGACGGCAGGCATGATCGCGGAGACATCGCCCATATCGGTGCTTCCGGTCCCCCATTTATCATTGATGACAGCACTGCCTGGGCCGGAGATTTTCTCCATTGCCTCTTTGATAATTTCAGACAGGTTGGGATCATTGTTGAGCGGGAAGTATCCCGGATGGTCGTCCAGTTCGACATTGCAGTTAATGGAAGCGGCAGCGCCGGCCAGGGCCTGGTTTACTTTTTTATTGTAGGTCAGAATGCTGTCATACGAAGCTCCGCGGACGTAGGTCTCCATCTTGACCGTCTCAGGGATGGCATTTACGGCAGTGCCGGCCTCAGTGAGAATGGGATGGAAACGGATATGTTCGTTGTCAAGGAAGGTCTCACGCAGGGAGTTGACCGCATTGATGCCGCAGGTAGCCGCATAGAGAGCGTTTTTCCCCTTTTCTGGTGAACCGCCTGCATGGGCAGAAAAGCCTTTGAACGTGATATTCTTGGTTACGCATCCGTTGCTTCCTTTGGTGACTGCGAGGGTCTTTCCCTCCGGAAGATTGCCTGAGTGAATCATCATAGCCATATCAACGCCGTCAAAGTATCCTCTGGCGATGAACTCTGTCTTGCCGCCGAAATACTTAATGATGCCCTGCTTCCTGAGGCCCTTGCGGTAGCCAAGCTCGATCAGTTCCTCTGCGGGGACAGCCATGAAGCGGATGGAACCGCACATTCCGTCTAAGGCGCCCGGCTCCTTTAAAGCGGCGGCAATACCGATCAGGGTAGCGCACTGTGCATTATGGCCGCATGCATGTACCGCACAGGTCTCCGGAACCGCATCCGGATGTGTGCCGACAATCAGGGAATCCAGCTCGCCCAGCACTGCAACTTTGGGGCCTGGCCTTCCGGTGTCGAGGTCAGCATAAAAGCCGGGAATATTTCCGGCCCGGACGAGTGTATAGCCTAATTGTTCGAACTGTTTTTCCATATATGCGGAGGTATTCCATTCACGATAACCGGTCTCTGGATGCTTCCAGATATAGTCTGCAGTTTCGTTGATTAATGCTTCATGTTTGGCGGTCATTTCCATTAACTGCTTTGATCGTTCCATTTTATGTTCTCCTTTCAGAACGGTTTCTTATGAAGGGAGGCAAGACGCGGCCTCCCTGGCTGCTGACATCAGTGTAGCACATTTTTACCATAAATGGGAGTGGTATTTCAAAAAAATTGGTGGTTTTTACATAACAGATGACAGGGAAAGCCAGAACGTGTATAATTGAAATCGGAGGTGGCAGCATGTCGGGAATGTTGGTATTACTCGCCTGCATCGGTCTGAGTCTCCACCAGATCCTTATATGGGAGAGGGCCGGGAAGCTCATGGAAGCGATCAGGAAATCGAGGTCAGACTACGGGGGGCGGGCCCAGGCGAAGATTATAGAAGTGCAGGAACGCCGCCTGGCGCGTTCGATTGCCTACTACTATCCTGTATTTTGCTATATTGTGGATGAAAAGGCGTATGGGGAAAGCTCCCTGCTCTATAGCAGCAGAGAGGGGGAATTTCGCACAGGGGAAAGCTGTATGGTACGTTATAATGAGAAAAAACCACAGGAATTCATGCCGGAGGAGGATGAAAGCCTGTGGGAGATGGCGGATTCGGAAAAAAAGAATGCGCTATTTATGGTCTGTATCCTTATGGCATTGGGAACTGTGGCGGCCGCCTTCCCGGGCGCAGGGTTTCCATAGCCTTCCGGGATTACGGCAGGTACAGGAAAAATGCAATGATGCCCGCAGCTAGGAGCAGATAGAGAACTGCGATGAGAAAAGAACTCTTTTTCCCCTGTCCCCATGTTTGAACCGCAAGATACATGGCATCCAACACATCAATGAGAAACAGAAACTGAAGAAGCATGTGAAGCATGGCGGCTCTGGTGCCGAATTTCCCCTGCCTGCGGCTTAAGCGTATGACCTGGATCCCCCAGAAAGCACCGGGGATGAGTGCAAGCCAGGTAAAAAAGGCAGGAATCGCAAACCAAAAGAGAAAACCCGGAAGGACGACCGGAAACGCGAACAGGATTGCCCCGCGGCTGGCAATCAGAGAAATCAGGACCGGGGCGGCCGAAAGCAGGCCGGAAACAATAAAATTGATGAAAAAGAAGGGGACCAGTCCATATTTGTGGATCAGCATCGCATTCAGGCAGAGAGGCAGATCCTGCTTTTGGCATGCCTGAAAGGAACGGATGACATTAAAGATTCCCAGCACCAAAAGGATTAGAAAATAAAGGAGTGCGAAAAGGAGATAGGCACCAAAGAAGCGTTTAAGGTCAGGCTCACAGTCTGCGTGGAGGGCAATATTTGCCACTTCAAGGGCAAACCACAGTACAGTGAGAGGAATGAACAGAGTCAGCAAAACGACATAATGGATGGAAAGTCTATAGAGTTTCTTTTGTTCCATAGGTGGATGACCTCTTTTCTTTAGAAGGATATGCATAAGCGCTCCCGGCGGATGATGTCAGAAAGAAAAGGAAAGCCGAAAGGCCTTTCCCGAAGTTTATCACAGACAGCTTGAATTTTCAATTAGGAAGAAATGAGAAATCTGGGATTGGGTCAGGTAGCATGCAGGAACCGTGGGGGCAGATGTGGGATAAAAATCAACCAATATCGCTGTTTATGCTTGAGTATCGGGAAAAGAAATGGTATAATTTCTTTATTGACAGAGAATTTTGCACAGAAATAAAAATATTTAAACAGGAGAGGGTAATGAGAAGAAAGGACAGAGAGATAACCGACTTGGCAGAGATTATGGAGATTGTTTCCAGAGAGAACCTTTGCAGTGTTGCATTTTGTAACGGGACATACCCATATTTGATTCCTGTGAATTACGGGGCACAGTTAGAGGATGGGAAAATTGTCCTCTATTTTCATGGAGCAGCTGAAGGGACGAAGCTGGAATGCCTGAAAAAGGATCCGCATGTGTCGTACACCATTTTCAGCAATGTGGATCTCCGCCTGTACCCGGATGATGCCTGCAAGGCGTCCACGGGCTTTGAAAGCGTATGTGGCAGCGGTGTGGCAGAGCTTGTCAGCTCCGATGAGCGAAAGCATGCATTAGCGATCCTCATGAATCATATCGGCAGACCAAAGGGTATGTGTTTCGATGAGAATGCATTTGCGGACGCGACGGCGGCACATGTGCAGGTCTGGAAAATCGTGACAAAGCAGGTGACAGGGAAGAGGCATGAATAAGGCCATTCTGGCGTGCAGGAAGCAGCATACAGGCCTATAGCAGGATACAGGCTACAGCGGGGCAGCCGCCAGATATAAGTCTGTAACAGGTCTGCGTCGGGGCCATTAGCATTGAAACAGGTCTGTAGCGAACCTGGCAGCAGTCAGAAATATGACAATATTATAAAATCATGCGCTGCGGACAGGGGTCAGATTTCGTCTGTGGTGTAAATAATAAAAAGGGGTTACAGAATGGAAAACGACTTCAGAAAAGAAATTGCAGAACTGATCGACAAGGAGAAACAGACGTATACGAAGCTCAGCGATGCCATATGGGAGTATGCAGAGCCAAGATTCCAGGAAGTGGAATCGTCCAGGGATCAGCAGGAATATTTAAGCTCCAGGGGCTTTCAGATTCGGGCGGATCTTGCGGGAGAACAGACTGCGTTTATCGCAGAATACGGGCAGGGAAAGCCTGTGCTGGCGTTCCTTGGAGAGTTTGACGCCTTGTCAAGCCTGGAGCAGGAGGCGGATAAGACGGAACACTGTCCGATTTCCGGCAAAACGAACGGACATGGCTGCGGCCACCATCTTCTCGGGACAGCAGCAGTTGCAGCAGCGGATGCCTTAAAGTCCTATATGGAGGCGCATAAGCTTTCAGGCACAATTCGCTATTACGGATGTCCGGCAGAGGAAAATGCAGGCGGGAAGGCGTATCTGGTGCGCGACGGGTTCTTTGACGACTGCGATGCTGCGATTACCTGGCATCCGAGCACAACGAATAAGACGATGACAGATGAAAAATTCCTTGCTAATTTCCGCGTATTCTTTACGTTCCACGGTATCTCCTCCCATGCGGCAGGAGCTCCGGAATTAGGGCGTTCCGCGCTGGATGCGGTAGAGATCATGGATATCGGCGTAAACTATATGCGCGAGCATATGATCGACGAGGCCAGAGTCCACGGTGCGATCACGAATCCCGGCGGCATTGCGCCGAACGTAATTCCGGCGGAGGCCCAGATCCTCTACGCGATTCGCGCCCCCAAGGTGACACAGGTCAAGAAACTGTATGAGAGAATGTGTGATATCGCGAAGGGAGCTGCCCTGATTACAGGAACCACAGTTGAGATCAGGCAGGTTGCCGCATATTCGAACGTAATCCGCAATGAAACGCTGGAAGCGATTATGGACGAAAACCTGAGACATTTTGTCCCGATCGGATATACAGAGGAAGAGCTTCAGTATGCGAAGAAGTTCCAGGAAGTAATCACAGAACTTGATAAAGAAGGATTAAAGGATAAAGTGAATCTGTTTGCAGATAAAAAGCACAGAAAAGAGATTCTGGAAACGCCGATTTTTGACTTTGTGCTCGATAAGAATCTAACGATCGGCGGAGGCGGCTCCACGGATGTGGGTGATGTAAGCTGGGTTGTACCGACCGGCCAGGTCAATGTAAACTGCTATGCAGCAGGAACGGCCCTCCATTCCTGGCAGGCTGTTGCACAGGGAAAGGCCACGATTGCGCATAAGGGTATGGTTGCAGCGGCTAAGGTGATGGCATGTACCGGCGCTGAACTTTTGATGAAGCCGGAGCTTGTTGAGCATGCGAAGAAGGACTGGGAGGCCGAGCTGGACGGCGAGGTATATCCGAATCCGCTTCCCAAGGAAGTAAAACCGGCGATCTGGTAAAGTGTTTCCTGCTTCCCTGCCAGAATATTACAAAAAAATCTGGAAAAAGTAAAATTGCCAGTTGACAGAATCGAAAAAGTGTTGTAAAATCTATCCTGTTGAGTGAGTGATGGAAACAGAACCGCTCAGTGTGCGTCAGTAGCTCAGCTGGATAGAGCATACGGCTACGGACCGTAGTGTCGGGAGTTCGAATCTTCTCTGGCGCGCTGAAAACCTCGCAGTAAGTAAAGTACTGCGGGGTTTTTGTTATATTTGAATGTGTAAAATGTGCCATTGGCATGCGGCCGGAGCAGGCTTTGGCTAAATGGGCGCGTGAGCGTCTGCCGGCAGCAGAAAGATACATGGATCGGGGGAATATAAGATGTGGTTTTTGTTCGCATTTTTATCCGCGTTGTTCGCAGCACTTACCTCAATTTTGGCTAAGGTCGGAATTGACGGGGTGAATTCCAATCTGGCGACGGCAGTTCGGACCGTGGTCGTAGTCGTCATGGCATGGGGGATGGTATTCCTCACACATGCACAAAGCGGGCTCAGAGATATAAGCCGGAAGAGCTGGTGTTTTTTGATTTTATCAGGACTGGCGACCGGTGCATCATGGCTGTGTTATTACCGGGCGCTGCAGATAGGGGATGCGTCCAAAGTTGTGCCGGTCGATAAGCTCAGTGTTGTTTTGACGCTTGTGTTTGCCTTTCTTTTCCTTCATGAGACGTTTACCGTAAAGTCACTGGCCGGCTGTATCCTGATTGCCGCGGGGACGTTCGTGATGGTGATATAGGAGGGATTATGACAGAAATCAGATATATGCAGGCTTCGGACAGAGAATTCTGGTACAGCCTCGATCATCATCTTCCGCAAGCAGAATTTGAAAATAAGGTACGGATGAGACAAGGGTATATCCTGATGCTGGATGATAAACCGGCCGGATTGCTTCGGTATCAGCTTTTTTGGGATAATACGCCATTTTGTACCATGCTTTTTATAGAGGAAAAATACCAGAAAAAGAGATATGGAAAACAGCTCATGGAATACTGGGAAAAGGATATGAAAAAGCAGGGCTACGGGATGGTGCTGACATCCACGCGGGCAGACGAAAACGCACAGCATTTTTATCGCAAATTGGGATATAAGGACTGCGGAGGTTTTGTAGTCGATATTCCGGCTTATGCGCAGCCAATGGAACTATTTTTTATCAAAGAAATTTGACCGGCCGGGCTGGTGGGTAAGATCTCATGGCGCAGACAGGATGAACGGATTTTTGCCTGTGAAGGCGCAGGAAACCTCCATGCGCCCACGAGTGAGCGCACCGCCAAGAATGAAAGTAGTCAGGCACATTGGGCATCCCTGAATCTATGCCGCCTAACGGCGGCGAGACTTTCATGGTAATCAATATGGAAAGGGAAGAGAACATTTGAAAATCGAGCATGTGGCAATGTATGTAAATGATCTGGAAGGCGCGCGGAGGTTTTTTATCAAATATTTTGAAGCGGCCTCGAATGAAAAATATCATAACCAGAAAACCGGCTTTCAGTCATATTTTCTAACATTTTCGGATGGCGCCAGACTGGAGATCATGACAAAGGCAGATATGGCGGAGGGAAAAAAGGAACTGGCGCATACCGGCTATATCCACATTGCCTTTGGTGTGGGGAGCCGCGAAAAGGTGGATACACTTACGAGACAGCTGCAGGCGGACGGATATCCGGTAGTAAGCGGCCCGCGTGTCACCGGAGACGGATATTATGAGAGCTGTGTTCTGGATTCGGAAGGGAACCAGATTGAGATCACGGTGTAGAAGATTTCGAAAAATAACGCAAAAACGGGAGGGGACGCTGTAAAATACAGGCCCCTCCCTTAAATAACCATCCTGCCCCCATAATAGGCGAGCACGCTGCCATGAAAGAAAGTCCTCCAGGCGCAATGGCATCCCTGAATTTATACTGCCTGTCGGCGGCAGGATTTCAAAGTAACTATTTTAACAGCCCGGCAAGCCGCGCGAGTCTGTCCAGCGCTTCGTCCAAAGTCGCTTTTTCCCTGGCAAAATGCAGCCGGATCAGATGGAAGACAGGCTCTTTAAAGAAGCTGGAACCCGGCACAGCGGCCACCCCGATTTCGCGGATCATCCACTCGCAGAATTCCAGATCTGTAAAGCCCGCAAACTGAGGCAGGGCAAGGAATCTGCTGATGTCTAACAGAACAAAATACGTTCCCTGCGGAACATTATGTTCCAATCCGATGCGGTCGAGCCCTGTGAGGAAATAGTCTCTTTTTTCCGTGTAGAGCGATTTCAGCCCATCATAATAGGATTCCGGGAAATGAAGGCCTGTGACGGCGGCCTCCTGAAGCGGGGCCGCAGCGCCCACTGTCAGGAAATCGTGGACCTTTTTGGCGCCCTCTATGACAGCTTCCGGTGCAATCAGGTATCCCAGCCGCCACCCTGTGATGGAAAACGTCTTGGACAGGGAGTTGCAGGTAATTGTGTGCTCGAACATCCCTGGAAGAGATGCCATATAGGTATGCTGATATGGGGCGTATACGAGATGCTCATATACCTCATCCGTAATCGCAAATGCGTCATATTTCAGTACCAGACGGCTGATGGCCGTCAGCTCTTCTCTGGTAAAGACCTTTCCGCAGGGGTTTGAGGGATTGCAGATGATGATTGCCTTTGCCCCGCTCTGGAATCCTTTTTCAATCTGTTCCAAATCAAAGTGATAGTCCGGAGGCACGAGGGGAATGTAGATGGGCTCTGCTCCGGATAAAATTGCATCCGCCCCATAGTTTTCATAAAACGGCGAGAACACCATTACTTTGTCATGTGGATTGCAGATCGTCATCATGGCACACATCATGGCCTCGGTCCCTCCGCAGGTCACTACGACCTCTGTCTCCGGATCAATCGGGCGTCCGATGGCCTTTCCCTGCTTCTCTGCCAGTGCTTCCCGCAGGTTCTGGGCTCCGAATGTGATGGAATATTGATGATAATCTTCGTAGGCAACCTGGGCCAGCCGGTCTAACAGCTCCTTTGGGGGACTGAAATCAGGGAATCCCTGCGACAGGTTGATCGCCCCATATTCGTCACTGATTCTGGTCATTCTCCGAATGACGGAATCCGTGAAGGTCTCCACACGTCTGCTTAATTTTGGCATATGAACCTCCTAAACTCTTGTCTCCATAATCTGGAATCTTCAAATCTCATTTGATGTGACTTCTGTAACCCGTCTGGATTCTGATTCTCACGGATCTTATGATGCCGGGATCAAAAAGTATTTTCCCCCCTGTAAATTTACCGGTCAAAACAGAGCCGTACTGTTTCGTTATAAACTTCGAATACCTCCTCTACGGCTTCCGCCATTGCCATGACATACTGGGGCTGCTCCACATCGTTCCGCCAGGCCAGGCTCACATCGGTAAGAGGGAACCCCTGTACGCGGAATGCATGGCAATACGGCGGCCGTTCCGCCATCAGCTGTGTATGCTCGTACAGGCTTAAGGGGCTCACCAGAGCAATACCGCTGCCCTGAAAACTGAGCTGGTATAACAGGCCGTGTGAGGAAGTCTCCAGCGCTACCCTGGGAATGGCATTATGCTTGCGGAACAGCTGGTCTACAGGCTGGCGCATGCGGTTGTCGTGGGAGGGCAGCAGAAGCGGCAGATCTTTGAATTCCATCAGGTCAATGCCTTCCTGTCCGTATCGCTCCAGCCGCTGCTCCCAGTCATCCGGGAAGGTATTTGACAAAAATTTCTCGTGAAACACACAATAAGTCGCCTCCTGCGACAGCAGACGCACGGTCAGATTGGAGAGCTGTGGAATAAAAACCCCCACAATCAAATCCAGGGCACCGCTTTGCAGCTGCTCCAGCAGACGGTTTGTCATCTGTTCCCGTAGCCGTACAGAAATATTACCGCATACCGCATGGTAACGGTTCCAGATACCGGGCATGAACACCTGGCTGCGCTGGTGGGAGATTCCCATACGAAGGATGCCCGTGGGCAGTTCCGAGAGATCGGCAAAACGGGACATCATGGCTTCCTCGCTGTCCACCATCCCCCGGGCATAAAATGCCAGCGCTTCCCCTTCCGCAGTCAGCTTCAGGACAGGACGGCGCTCAAAGAGCCGCACATGGTAATTGGTTTCCAGCCGTTTAATGTGGCTGGAAACGCTCTGCTGTGTCATATACAGCCGCTCTGCCGCCCGGGTAAAGCTCATCTCATCCACTACGGTCAAAAACACGGAAAACGATGTCAGTTCCATTGACTGGATCCCCCCCCTCTGCCGACTTTTCTCCATTATAGCAGAAGCTTCACGAGGTCACAAGTATTTCCCTGTCTGTTTTGCGATAATATATCTGTTGGTTTTTGGGAATAAAATACGGTATCCTTAGGTTAAAGAAGAACAGGATTTGACTAAGCATCTGCTTTGCACGGTCAAAAAGGAGGAATGAACAATGATTAAGCTCATGGACTGTACGCTGCGGGACGGGGCCAATATAGCAGGGAAGGGATTTGACGCCAATGCGCTGGCTGCCTATCAGAATGGCGCACAGATTCTGGACTGCGGCCTGATGGGCATGGCCCGCAGCGCAGGTAATCTGGCTACGGAGATCAGTGTGGCATTAATGCAGGGATATGGTGAGTATCCGTACATTGACCTGTACGGGATGCTGGACGGCATTGAGAAACGGCTGATGCCTGTTATGGAGCCATTTGGTTTCCATAATCCCATTTCCCCCTTCGATCTGATTCTGGGCGTCTCGGGGGCACACTCCAGCTTTGGGGAGAGTTTTAAAAAGGTGGCCGCAGAGTACGGTATATCCGTCTACCGGCTGATTGCAGAGGTTTCCAGACTGGACCGCCGCAAACCGGATATGGAACGGATGCGGCAGACTGCCGTCCGGCTGTCGGCCCGATAGAGGCAGGATAAACCATTATATTTACATATATGGTCTTTCTGATTGGCGGTATGATGAATGTGGCTCAGGCGCTGGGCAGTACCGGCGGTGCGGCCTTGATTGGAGACGCTGTTTCAAAGATGCTGGGCGGCAGTACCAGTACCTATGCAGTGATCGCGGTTCTCTTTATTGTCCCGGCCATCTGTACCCAGTTTATGAATAATATCCCTGTCGCGCAGTCCTTCCAGCCAATCGCGATTGCAACCTGCCTTTCAATCGGCGTTGACCCGCGTCTGGGAAGCCTGGCCGTCGGTTTTGCCTCCGCGGCTTCCATCGCGACCCCGATGGCCTCTGTGGCTCAGTCTATGGCAATGGGCGCCGGCGAGTACAAATTTACCGACTATCTCAAATGTTCCCTCCTGCCGCTAGTGATCTATTCCATCGTTCTTGTAATCTGGGCCCCTCTGGCTGCGAAGATTCTGTGGGGTGTTTAAAGAGAAACAGGGGGAAAAACGCCCCGGCTGTCCGTATGTAACCCTATGCACGCGGGCGGCCGGGCTGGAGTGACTGAAACAGCACGATCTCCGGATCTGTCCCATTGCATCCATATTCACACACGAGAAGAAAATCCGTGCCGGCAGCCAGGCCATAGCAGCGGTCGCTTCCCGGGATTTCCACCTGATTGCCCCAGTATACGTTGTTGTCGTCCAGGAATTTTACTGTCTGTCCGCCTGGAAGCGGGTATTCCAGATTAATATAAGAGCCATTCAGCAGATGGAGATCGTCTATATACAGATCCTTGATTCCCAGAGCGTTGAATTCATTAATGAATGAGCGTTTCAAGCCGGAAAATGCTTCCATTCCGCCCCGTTTGATGCATTCGGCTGCGACACATTGTCCACCGAAGGGATGGCCGTTCGTCTCTGTACAGCCGCCGCAGTCGCCTTTTTTATCACATTCCTTACAACAGTCTATGCCGCAAATGGATGACATAAAAATACCTCCTAAAAAGAAACCTTCCTGCGCCCACGAGTGAGCGCACCATCATGAATGAAAGTAGTCAGGCGCATTTGGCATCCCTGAACTTAGATCGCCTGCGGCGATGGACTTTCAATAGGAATAAAAATGAAAAACCTATTGACATGAAGTGATCTCCAGGTGGTACAATAAACATATCATAATGTGGTAACAATGTCAAATTGTGTTGCTTACCGCAAAAGCCTGCTGTCAGGCGGCATAAATTCAGGGATGCCAAATGTGCCTGGAAATTTTCACTTATGGTGATGAACTCACCTGCGGGCGCATGAAGGGTCAGGAAGGAGATCAGTATGAATTACACCAAAATGGTTCCGGGCGTCGGCGGAGAACGCTATGTGCCGTACCACGCAAGAACAGGAAACGAGTCAATCGTATATTTTACAAGGGATCTGTCGCCGGAAGGATTACAGAAGATCTACAGGCGGGTATGCGGCGGCCTGACCGGGAAAGTAGGGGTCAAGCTCCATACAGGCGAGAAAAACGGTCCCAACATCATTCCCAGAGAGTGGGTGAAACATCTGATTCATGAGGAGCTTCCGGAGGCGGCTATCATTGAGACGAACACTTATTATGAGGGCGACCGCTATACCACCGAACAGCATAAGGAGACGCTTAAGGTGAACGGATGGACATTCTGCCCTGTGGATATCATGGATGCGGACGGGACGGTCATGCTGCCGGTTAAGGGCGGAAAATGGTTTACTGAGATGTCGATGGGGAAAACGCTGCCTACATATGATTCCATGCTTGCCCTGACGCATTTCAAGGGCCATACAACAGGTGGCTTTGGCGGCGCCAATAAAAATATCGGTATCGGATGCGCCGACGGCCGCATCGGAAAGGGAATGATTCATTCGCCGGCTCCCGGGAAGCAGTGGGGAGTCAGCAAGGAAGAATTCATGGAGAAAATGACGGAATCAACGAAAGCAGCGATTGATTATTTCGGAAAGCATGTCACGTACATTAATGTTCTCCGCAACATGTCGGTATCCTGTGACTGTGAAGGCTGCGCCGCACTTCCGGTGGTGACGCCGAATATCGGTATCACGGCCTCCACCGATATCCTGGCGGTAGATCAGGCTTCCGTGGATCTGGTATATGCACTGAATGAAAAGGATCATAAGGATCTGGTGGAGCGCATGGAGACGCGTCACGGCCTGCGCCAGCTCACTTACATGAAGGAGCTGGGCATGGGAAATGACCGATATCTCCTGATTGATATTGATAATAACGATGTACGTATCTGTGCGAAGGACGCTGTAAAGGATGTAAAACCCTTTGGTGGGGAGGCATAATAACAGCGATCGACCAGCTGTTTCTGTAACAAGTAGTTTTGAAGGGGCTGTTGTAAAATAACTGCGATATACAAAATATGGTTTTAAAGCTCATAGGCATCCGCCATATCTTGTGCATCCGCTGTATTTTGCAACAGCTCCTTTTGATTCCGGAAGATGCCGCTCTTTCAGGTATACCACTCCCCACCTGAATCCCTGGCAATAGCCTTATCTGCTGACAGTCCCTTCTCTTGTTCAGCCTCTGTGTCTGGCAAGCGGATTGAATTTTACAGTCAGGCGATTTTGCCATTTGCAGATCCTGTCAGATGAAGCGGTAGCCATTTAGATATATTTGTGTTATGCTTATAAAAGATTCAGGAAGCACAAAGGAAATAGAGGATGGGTGATGGAACGTATCTTGATTCTATAGACAGAAGAGTTTGGAGAACTGCTATATAATAAATACCCGGCAGCGGACTTTCACAGTAGCCATCATGCGCCCACAGGTGAGCGCGCCACCATGAATGAAAGTAGTCCAGGCGCATTTGGCATCCCTGAATTTATGCCGCATGGCAGATTAGAAACAGGCACAGAGCAGAACGTATTATAAAGGAGGTAGCCGTATGGCAGCGATCAAAGGACTGGAATGGACATTTGATACCGTGCCCATGATCTATGAAAAAATACGTCCCGGATATGTGGACGAAGTATATCAGACCATATTTGAGTATTGCCCGGTTGACGCCTTAAGCCGCGTTCTGGAAATCGGTATTGGCAGCGGGCAGGCGACCCTGCCGTTTTTACAGACGGGATGCAAGTATACTGCCGTAGAATACGGCGCACATTTTTCTGAACAGTGCCGGGAAAAATTTAAAGGTTATCCTGATTTTTCTGTCATTACAGGCAGATTTGAAGAGGTGGAGCTGGCCGCAGAGGCGTATGATCTGGTATTTTCTGCCACTGCCTTTCACTGGGTGCCAGAGGAGGCCGGCTATCCAAAGGTATATTCCATTTTAAAGCGAGGCGGGACGTTTGCGCAGTTTGCCAACCACCCCTTCCGTGATAAGGGCAATCCGGCCCTCTCAGAGGAAATCAATACGCTGTACAGGGAATACTACGATACATATTACAATAAAAAACGGCAGCCATTGCAGGAATACAATGAGGAACAGGCCAGACAGAAAGCGATGACAGCCAAAGCATATGGTTTCGAAGAGATCCGCTATGCTCTGTTTTCCAGGACGCGTACCTTTCGTGCCGGGGAGTACCGGATGCTGCTTGGCACCTACTCAGACCATATTGCGATCAGTGAGCCGATAAGAACTGAATTTTTCACCAGAATTGAAGAAGCAATCAACCGGCATGGCGGGGAAATTACAATCTATGATACCATAGATTTACAGCTGGCGAGGAAACGATAGCACGGCCAGGCGATGGGAGACAGACTGCTTTAGAAAAATCATCCAGAAAGGACGCCTGATTCCGGCAGGTGCACATGATAAGCCGGCCGGAACCAGGCGAAGGGGCGCAGATTATGCCGGAACTGCCGGAAGTAGAAACGATAAAGAATGTGATAGAACCTCAGATCAGGGGGCTTGTGATGACAAACGTGACGGTGAACCATCAGGATGTGATCGCATACCCTGCGCCGGAGGAATTCTGCAAACGGCTGACAGGCCAGACGATCTTATATATGACACGCCGGGGAAAATTCATGACGATTCATCTGAGCGGCGGTCTCCGCGTGGTGCTGCATCTGCGGATGACAGGCTGCCTTTTGCTGACTCCGGCAGAGTTTCCGGAGGAAAAGCATACACATGTCATCTTTCGGCTCAGTAACGGCAGGGAACTGCGGTTTTCTGATACCCGCCGTTTCGGTCGTTTCTGGCTGTTTTCGCAGGGGGAAGCCGATCATATATGTGGAATCCATCAATTAGGAATCGAGCCGCTTGGCGGTGAGGTTACGGGCGGATACTTAAGCGCCCGGTTCGGAAAACGCAGGAAGGCGGTTAAGGAATGTCTGTTAGACCAGAAGGCGATTGCAGGCATTGGCAATATTTATTCCGATGAAATCTTATTTGCGGCGGGGATCCATCCGGCACGTTTGGCGAACAGCCTGACCAGGGAAGAATGGGAACGGCTGGCTGGGATGATCCCCGGACGCCTTTCTTTTTTTATCGAAAAAAATAAAATAACACCGGAGGAATACCTGGAGACGAAAGGAAAGGACTACCGCAATACGCCGTTTTTGCAGGTCTACGGGCATGCGGGCGAGCCCTGCCCTGCATGCGGAGAAACGCTCTGCCGGATCGTCATTGGCGGCAGGGGGAGCGTATACTGCCCTGCCTGCCAGAAAAATTTGGCAGGGGAAGCCAGGTCATCATTCGGCCGGAAAGAATCCGATGTTTCCCGTGAGAGGATTCCGGGTATCCTATGATAAAATCAATCCGATGAGGTGCAGGGCAATGAACAAAAAGGTGTATGAGTATGAGTCTCCGCTTTACAGCGCCGGTGAGACAGGCGGTGCTTACGTCGTGTTTCCCTACGATATCCGCAAGGAATTCGGGCGCGGCAGGGTGAAAGTGCATGCCACATTTGACGGGGAACCATATGACGGCAGCATTGTCAATATGGGAGTAAAGAATGCAGACGGGAGTATCTGTTATATCATAGGGGTCCGGAAGGAAATTCGTTTGCGGATAGGGAAACAGCCGGGGGATTGTATATGGGTGACGATCAGGGAGCGGGAATAAAGGAGGGGATAGAGCATGTGGACATGTCCAAAGTGCGGGCGGACATTTAAAAAGCAGGGCCAGAACCATTACTGCGGTGATGCACCGCAGACGGTGGAAGAATATATCACGTCACAGCCGGAAGAAGTACGGCAGTTTTTGAGAGACATAAGGGCAGCGATACGTGCAGCACTGCCGGAGGCGGAAGAGCGGATTGCGTGGAGCATGCCGACTTTTTGGAAACAGTATAATATCATTCATTTTGCGGCGTCGAAAAATCATGTCGGCCTGTATCCCGGGCCGGAGGCGGTTCGGGAATTCGCTGAACGCCTGGAAGGATATAAGACCAGCAAAGGGACGATACAGCTGCCGTACAACAGGCCAGTTCCGGTAGAGTTGATTTCCGATCTTGCCAGATGGTGTTATGAGACAGGGAACCATCCGTAGGACAGGAACATTCCGGGAGAGAATGGTGGCTGTGACGGCAGGGGATGTGGGAAGGGGAACGCGGGCTTTCCACCGGCAGACACCGAATTTTGTGAGGATACGGTTCGGGTTCAGGGATATGGAGGGAACGATGGACAACGAGAAAGTATACCGGATGGATTTTTCAAAGGTTTATCATCTGCTTGTCAATAAGGCAGAGAAAAAGGGGAGGACGAGGCAGGAGGTGGATGAAGTGATCTGCTGGCTTACCGGATATAGTCAGGCGGAACTGGAAGGGATGCTGGGACACCTTGTCCTTTATGGGGATTTTTTCCGGAATGCCCCATCGCTGAACGAGAACAGAAAATTGATTCGGGGCATGGTCTGCGGTGTGCGTGTGGAAGAGGTGGAAGAACCCCTGATGCAGGAGATCCGTTATCTCGACAAGCTGATAGATGAGCTTGCCAGAGGGAAAGCCATGAACCGCATATTACGCGGGGAATCATGACAGGATCCGGGGAACGGATAGAATGATTCGCTCGTCATGTGAATAA
Source organism: bacterium 1XD42-76 (assembly GCA_009917545.1). Taxonomy (GTDB): domain Bacteria; phylum Bacillota; class Clostridia; order Lachnospirales; family Lachnospiraceae; genus QZDW01. The sequence goes on along the minus strand of QZDW01000020.1, from coordinate 31,125 downwards.
AACGGGCAAAACTGCAAGGCAGCACTGGTGGCATTTCTGATGAGAAACGACTATAATCAGGGTATATCTGACAGACACAAGGAGGTTATGCCATGAGCTTAGGAAATCATTTATTCCATGCACGGAAGAAAAAAGGAATGTCCCAGGAGGAGGTCGCTGAAAATCCGGGAATCAGCAGGCAGACTGTTTCCAAATGGGAAACCGATGAAACACTGCCGGATATCCGCCAGTCCAAGAGGCTTGCCGTTTTATATGGAGTGTCACTGGATGAACTGGTTGAGTTTGACATTGATATCCATGAGATACAGGAAGTGATTGAGAAAACGAGCAGTGAGCTTTCGGATAAAACAGACTGGACAAAGGTATGGAGTAAAAAGTATCGGTCCTGGCCCGATCTCAGGGAGAGGTTGACACAGCCTGTTATGCGGCAGAGCTGGATAAGCTGTTATGCGATCTGGAAAAGAAATATGGATACAGCGATCTGGATTCGTTCCTCGTTCTCAAAGATATCCTGGCACCTGTCTGGAAGATCAGGAAGGAAAGCGGCAGGCAGTAAAAGCAAAAGGACGTGCAGTCATCGAAATATAGCTACTGACTGCCGCGCCCGGCCTGCCGTCAGATAAATCAGAGGCTACAATCCCTTACCTGCGAGGATTTTTTCGAATTTCTTCTCAGACAGGATTTCATGTGTCACAAGTTCTTTGCCGTAAAAGAGGGAAAAGGTCGTAAAGGGAGTGGGAGCGTTCTGCGCTTCCTCTCTGGACTGGATATGTATCACCTGGAAATCAATTCCCCGCGCCTGCGCCATATCTTCAAGCAGCGGTACATACTTAGCCGTAAAAGGGCATTGGCTGGTATAATACAGCACAAATCCTTTTGGCGTGTCAGCATGTTCGTGTACGGTGCTGCTGAAGAGCGGTTTTTCTGCGTTTTCATCAAAGGGCAGGTACATTAATTCAAAATAGGGGGCTGCGGTATCTGCAGTTTTAAATCCTTTATATCTCATATATCCTGGGTCAGAGAGGAATCCCATCTTCTTTTTGGAGGACAGGATGACAAGGCCCTTTTTCCCTTCCTTTCTGCTGTCCTTGATGCATTGCTCCAGCAGTACGTTAGAATACCCATGTCCCTTAAACTGTCCGGATACCCACAGACAGTCAATATACATATAGCCTTCCGCCCGGATCGGGATCCACGCGGATTCGGCAGGAATATACTCGATAAAGCATTTTCCGCGGACATTGTACTTTAAAAACACAAGACCTTCGTCAAGCCTGTCTTTTAACCAATTCTTTTTTGATATCACCTGAATATCTTTATTATTCGATATGGCACAACAGATGTGTTCCTGTTCTATATTGTCATGTGTCAATTTCACGAGTTCCACGATTTATCCCCTCCGCTCGTTTGAATGTATGGATGGTTTTATTCTACCACAAGTCCGGGAAGATGGGAACCGGGAGTTTGGGGATTTACCGGTCAGGCCAGCCTTTTATCCTGGAGAACAACTTTGAGTATTCGTCAGAATGCGGTATCATGGCTCTTTTAGAAAAATACCAGTATTCTGTGCTGGCAATTACACTGACCGGCGATTGTCAGATAATGAAATAAAACCGCAGACCGGGAATCTAAAAACAGGTTTCCGGTCTTATTTTTGTTATTACTATGAAAGTGCATCGCCGCAGGCGATTTAAGTTCAGGGATGCCCAATGCGCCGGAACAACTTTCATTCATAGTGGTGCGCTCACACGTGGGCGCATGAAGGTTTACTATGAAAGTCTCGCCGCCGTCAGGCGGCATAGATTCAGGGATGCCCAATGCGCCTTAACAACTTTCATTCATGGTGGCGCGCTCACACGTGAGCGCATAAAGGTTTACTATGGAAAAAAAGCGGAGTTTGTCTGTGATAATTCGGTGATTTGATTAAGAAATTTTGTAAATCATTGACTTTTTGGATCGGGGGGGGGGTATAATGGTTTGGACTATATTTAGACAAGGGGATTATTGTGATCGGTCTGTGGGATTCGTCTTGTCAGTAAAATCAGGAGAACGTATCCATGAGTGACAAATCAGGAAATGTAATGATTTCTGCCCATGAACCGGAGGAGTGAAAGCCAGGCTTGCAGCTTCTGACCCGGCAGGCAGACATGAATTGCTTGCCGCACAGGAAAAGGGCGGCAGAGAACCGTGGGCTGTGGTATTTGAAGGGGGAGAATGGAACGTGTATGAAAAACCGGATGAGGGAAGGCAAAATGAAGAAGAGCGGGATCAGCTGACCGGGATACTGAAGAAAAGTACGGCAGAGGCGCGGATTACATCATGGATGAGAGGAAGGCGCGGGGGAACGCTTTTTTTATGCGATGTGAATCACATGAAGCGGATCAACGAACAGTATGGCCATCAGACAGGGGACGAATGTCTGAAACGGGTTGCGCAGATCCTTTCCTATATGATCCGCTACAATGACATTCTGGGAAGATGCGGTGGAGATGAGTTTATTATTTTCATGCCGGAGTGTCTGGATATGGGGCAGGCGCAGGAGAACTGCAGGCGGATTCAGGAGCGCTTTCATGCCGACGGAAGAAGAGAAAAAGACAGAATTCCGCTTTCACTGACCGTTGTCTGGGAACTGAGGAAGCCGGGGAATACGTATCAGAATCTGTTTGCGAGCGTTTGTGAGAAGCTGAAACGGCAAAAAGGGATCATGGATACAGTAAGGGCAGAGACAAAAAGAAAGGATCATTACATCACTGATGTCAGGCGGATTCAGGAGGAACTGACAGAGCAGATCCAAAAGCAGGAGGCCTACTGCCAGGATTATGAGACATTTAAAAGCATCTATCGTTTTCTGGAGCGGGGGATTGCCAGAAGCGGACAGAAGGTGTGCGTGATTCTCCTGACAGTAGTAGACGGGCAGGGAAAAAGCCCTCTTCCTTATGAAAAAGACGTGCTGATGGAACAACTGGGGGAAGATATCGGGATAACACTTCGGATTGGAGATGTATATACCAGATATTCCAGCAGTCAATATCTGCTTCTTGTGATTGATACTGCGCAAGAGCAGGCGGACCGGATCGTGGATCGCATCAGGGAGCGTTTCCTTGACGGCAGACAGGGAGAAGATGTTCTGATTCACCACTGCTATGAACTGCAGTCAGTCCGGAATGAAAACATGATGGATAGAGGATGATGTGCTGGGGAGCCTGCGAAGGGGTGACAGGATACGATGGCCAAAAAACTGTTGGTAAAGATGCTTGGCAGATTTTCTGCCTGCTATGGGGATGAGGTGCTTGGATTCGGAAGGCAGAGGGACTCTAAATTTACACAGCTGTTCCAGATTCTGATGACAAGACCGGGACAGGGGTTCGATAAAGGGGATATTTTAGAGTTTCTCTATGGACAGGAGGAGGTGGAGGACCCCAATGCCAGCCTCAACAATACGATCTTCCGCCTCCGGAAATACCTGGCGGCGTCGCCGTTACCGCCAGGGGATTATCTAACCCTAAGCGAGGGTGTGCTGTGTTTTGACGGCGGAATTGAGACAGAGTCGGATGTGTGGAATTTTGAATGCGCGGTTCGGGAATTTGAAAAGGAGCAGGACCGGCATAAGAAAGCGGCAGCGTGCCAAAACGCCTGTATCCTCTATCAGGGAGAATTTCTGCCCCAGCTGTCGAATGAGCAGTGGGTCATAGAGAAAAGCAGAAATTATGGGAAGATGTTCTCCAAAGTGGTGAATTATCTGCTTCATTATCTGAAAGAAGACGGGGATTACAGAAGCATAGAGAGCGTGTCAGCCCGGGCGGCAGAGCTTTATCCTTACGAGGGGTGGGAAAGCTGGCGGGTCGAGAGCCTGATTGCTCTGGGACGTCACAGAGAGGCAGAGAAGGTGTATCAGGAGACGGCGGCGTATATGCAGGAGATCGGCGGATTCCTTTCGAAAAATCAGCAGGCAAGGTTCCGCAGGGTCGGAGACTGGGTACGGAAGCCGGAAGGAACGGTAGAGGATATCGGAAGGTGCCTGATGGAGCAGGAGGCAGAAGAAGGGGCATACAGTTGTACATTGCCCGGATTTTTTGACTGCTTCCGCATGCTGAAACGCACCGTTGCCCGGGAGGGGCCGGTTTGCTTTATCCTGTTTTTATGTACCATTGTGGATGCCGGAGGCTGTCCTGCAAATGACAGGGAATATTGTAAAAAACAGGGGAAGAAGCTGTGCGCGTCATTTAAGGCGCATCTGCGCAGAGGAGATGTTTATGCAAAATACAGTGAGAACCAGTATCTGCTGCTTTGTATAGGGGCAGGGAAGGAAAATGTTCCGGATATCGGGATGCGTATTGATACGGATTACCGAAAACGCTGCGGCGGCCGGGGCAGTATCCGCTATCGGCTGCTGGACGACGGGAAGATGTGGTAGAGGGTGCTGATAAAGATAAAAGTCGGATTTTCGGGGGGATATGAGAGGAAAATCAGGAAAATCAGAAAACGAAAGAGGTGGTGAAAGACCTGTTTTGCTATACTGTTACGTAAGTGCTATTGTCGCGAATCGAAAGAGAGGAAATGTGTGCGATATGGTGATATCGAAGGACATGACGCCTTTCATGGATTGAGGGCAGCAGGAACCGGATAGCCGGTATAAAGAGGGAAAGGAAACAGATCCGCTTCTATATTTGATGACAGGTACATGGTGAAGGAATAAGGGTGATAGGAGGAATGAGAGCATGAGCAAGAACATAGGCAGGAACAGCCGCAAAAGTAATAAAGCGAATAAGATATTAAAAGCGGCCGGGGCGGCTGGCGTTATTCTCGGCGGCGCAGCGCTGGATGCGAATGTCGTGTTTGCTGCTGAGCTGGAGGAAGAACTGGAAGTACAGCAGGAGGAGTCGGTTGAAAGTGAGTTCGAGAGAGAACTGGAAGATCATTCGCAGGATCATGAATCGACTTATGAGGAGCTGGTGGAGGAAGTAGAAGAGGTTCCGGAGACACAGGAAGAGGAGTCTGAGGAGTTGGCTGAGGCAGAAGATTCACAGGAAGAGCAGACAACCGAGGACCAGAATACCGAAGTCCAGGAAGAGCAGACAACCGAAGAACAGAATACCGGAGATCAGGAAGAGCAGATAACCGAAGATCAGAATACCGAAGATCAGGCAGACGATAATGAATCTCAGGAAGGCCCTGGCGAAGAAGGAGCGGTAGAGGGTGAGACATCAGGAGATCAGGAAGCACCGGATACTGATAATGTAGAAGAACCAGCAGTTGATGGGGAACAGGGGAATGGACAGAATACCGAAGATGCCGGGGAATCTGAGAATGATGATGTGATGGATGGCGATGCAACGGAATCCACGGAAAATTCGGGTGGCAATGAGGCAGAGGCTCCAGAGAACGGAGACGGAAGTGAAAGCTCAGCTCCATCAGAAAATGAGACAGAAGGGGAAGAAACCGGCGAATCTGATGAAACCGGGAACGAAAATGAAAGCTTAGGGCAAACGGAAGAGGAGCCTGACGGCGAAAATGCAGGCGAGCCTGAAGTAGAAGGTCCGGGGGATTCGACAGGGGAATCAGATCCTGAGATTGTAGGTCCACAAGATCCGGGTTTGGGAGAGGAAAACACGGATAAAGAGGAGGAACCGGGAAATAGTGAAGAACCGGGAGACGGACAGAATACGGACAGTGCCGGGGAGTCTGAGAATAACAATGACAATGTGCCGGACGGCAGCGTGACGGATTCTACAGAAAATGAAGGTAATAATGAGACAGAGGATTCAGAAAGCGGAGCCGGGAGCGAGAACTCAGAACCGTCAGAAAGTGACTCTGACAGTGAAGATTCAAACGGCTCTGAGGAACCGGAAAGTGAGAACGGAATCTTAAGCGAAACCGAGAGTGAATCTGACAGTGAAAACACAAGTGAGTCTGACAGCGAAAGTACAAGTGAGTCTGGAAGTGACAGTACAGAGAATTCAGTAAGCGAGTCCGGGGAAGTGACCCAGGGCACGAGTGAGTCTGTAAATACATCAGAGCAGGGAAGCGAACATGCAGACGGACTGGAGTCTGAAGTTTCAGGACCACAGGCAGATTCGACTTCGGAACAGAAAGAAAGTGATTCTGGCTCTCAGCAGACCTGGAGTGAAGTGGAATCAACATCCGTGGTGAACAGCAGTAATGTGGTGTCAGAATCTGTAAGCTTTAGCAGCGAAAGTGAATCGAACGCAGTATCTGCTTCAAATAGTAAAAGTGATGTAGTAAGTACATCTGAAAAAGAGAGCAACAGTGCGAGTACCAGTACTTCAACTGTAGTGTCTGAAAGTGCTTCTACCAGTGCGGCAATCAGCGAATCGCTGAGCCGGTACGAGAGTACGTCGGAAACTTACCAGTTCAGTGATCTTACCAGTGATATGGCGTCAGCGCTTTCCACATATGATTCTGCATTGTCAGTATTGACTTCGACTTCTGATGCGGGTGGAGACTTGGAGAAAACACAGCAATCCGTAGCTGAGAGCATTATCACATACGATATCGTCAGCCAGGGCTCAACAGTAGACAGGATTGAATGGAATGATGATGGGTATTATACAGTTTATTATAAAGATGACAAGGGAAGAGAGCTTTCTGAGGTTTATAAGTATACTGTAGATGGGGACGGAAATGTAACAGTAAATAAAGCAGAGATTTCTTATGAGGTTACAGGTGGTACAGAGACGACGGTTCAAAGCGGCGGAACTGGTAAACCACCGATTAAAAATGATACCCAGCTTCCAGCCGGAAATGCTCCGGAAACCAGTTATGTGATCACAAATAATTCAGATGGCACACCGAAAGTCAGTATTACAATAAATGGAAAGGAATACATAGATCCACCCAGGCAGATCAATCCAGATGGAACAATTTCTTATATTCTTGAAGAGGGAAAAGGGAATAATCCTACAAAGCTGTTTGTTGTAAAAAAGGATGGTTCCAGCGGTTATTATAAAGAGTATAAGAAGAATAATGACCTGTTCAATAACGCTAGCGGGGATACGGAGATAAAGTCTGGGACGGTCAATGGTAAAGACTATGATGTTGCAGGTGGAAATGGCGGCCCGTTTGGTGTTGGACAGTACATTGTTGTTCAGGATCAGGATGGCGACTGGCATAAACTTACACTTGATAATGATGAGAATCAGACTCTTTTGATAAAGAGTGGAGGCTTTAGACTCCAAACAGGTGATAGTAACTTTAGGGTACAGGATATCGGCAGCGACTATACATTAAGAAAAGACGCGAACGGCATATACGGCCTGTATAAAAACGGCTCCGATAAGCCGGACTATACATTTTCAATCCGTGAAGGAGTAGATTACACTACAAAAACAACAACGACAACGTATGATTATGATAGACATATAAAACAAGGAGAAATCATAGATGGCTATAGTGAAGCACTGAGCGGCTATCATAGTACGATAGAGAGTGAATCAGAAGCCATCAGTACCTCTGAGAGTACCGCTATATCTGAGTCTGAATCTGCCCGAGAGGCAAGTGATTCTGAGTCAAAAGCCGCGAGCGATAGTGCGTCCGTTGCTGATTCGGTAAGTGAAAGTGCCAGCGACCATGCCGTAAGCGAATCTGAAAGATTTAATTCAGAGAGTGAGTCGGATTCTGTTTCTCAGTCAGACTCGTACTCAAAAGCAGTGAGTGAAAGCGAAGATGCGAGCACGAGCGAAAGTATAAAAGAAAGCGAAGATGCGAGCACGAGTGAAAGCATAAAGGAAAGTGAAGATGCGAGCACGAGCGAAAGTATAAAGGAAAGCGAAGATGCGAGCACGAGCGAAAGCATAAAAGAGAGTGAAGATGCGAGCACGAGTGAAAGCAATAGCACGAGCGAGAGCAATAGCACAAGTGAAAGCGATAGTGTGAGCACGAGCGAGAGCAATAGCACAAGCGATAGCGTGAGCACGAGTGAAAGCAATAGCACAAGTGAAAGTGATAGCGTAAGCATAAGCGAGAGCAATAGCACAAGCGATAGCGTAAGTACGAGTGAAAGCAATAGCACGAGCGAAAGCACAAGTGAAAGTAATAGCACAAGCGAAAGCGATAGTGTGAGCACGAGCGAGAGCAATAGCACGAGCGAGAGCAATAGCACAAGCGATAGCGTGAGCACGAGTGAAAGCAATAGCACAAGTGAAAGTGATAGCGTAAGCACAAGCGAAAGCAATAGCACGAGCGAAAGCGATAGCGTAAGCACGAGCGAGAGCGTGAGCACGAGTGAAAGCAATAGCACGAGCGAGAGCAATAGCACAAGTGAAAGCGAAAGCGTAAGCACGAGCGAAAGCAATAGCACAAGCGAAAGCGATAGCTTAAGTAATGGTGAGAACGAAAGCCTGAGCAATAGTATCAGTGAAAGCTTAAGCGTCAGCGAGAGTGAGAGCCTGGATGATAATGCAAATGAAAGTTTAAGCGCCAGCGAGAGTGAAAGCCTGTCTGCCAGCATGAGCGAGAGCTTAAGCGCCAGCGAGAGTGAAAGCTTGGCTGAAAGTACAGAAGAAAGCTTAAGCAACAGCGCAAGCCTCTCCTCAAGTGAAAGCGAAAGCGCTTCAGCCAGCACCAGCACAAGCAACAGTGAAGCTGCCGGGACGGAAACAGATGACGATGAGCCGGAAGGAGATGACACTGGTTCAGCAGATGATGATGGAACAACAGGCGATGGAGCTGGTTCTGCAGATGACGGGACAACAGGAGACGGAACGGATGCGGGAGCCGATACCGATACCGGAGCTGCGGAAGACGGAGCTGATGCAACAGATGACACCGACATACCGGTTGGAACCGATATCATTGACGAACCGATTGTACCAGCTGCCGAAATCCCGACAACTGTGACACAGATTGATGATCAGATCGTACCTCTTGCGGCAATGCAGGATGTGGGTAACACAGGCAACCTGATACAGGTGGACAATGAGGAAACCTTCCTTCCGTTTACGGTAACGGACAGTGAAGATGAACTGACACAGATTATTGACGAAGAAGTACCTCTTGCAGTTCTTGACGAAGAAGATGAGGCAGTTGAAGAACTCACAGAGATCGAAGATGAAGAGGTAGCGCTTGCAGGAGCGCCAATGTCCAGAATCTGGTGGTCATGGATTCCTGTAATCGGAGCAGCGGCAAGTACTGTGGACGGGTATCGCAGGAACAGAAAGAATAAAAAAGAATCCGGCGACAGCCAGAAGTAAGGCCAGGTACAGATTTCAAGTAAGATAATCTGGACAATAAATGTATATCTCTCCGGCATTCCTGTCGGAGAGATATATATGAAGGGATGTTTGTTTGAACAAGAATAGAACTCATGAGTTAAGGCAGAGACTCCTCTTAACAATCGTGATCCTTGCAATCTACATGATTGGAAGGAGTATTCTGCTTTATCAGGTAGATCCGGCTGCACACCAGCTGGAAGAGTTGAATTCCCAGAATATTCTGATTTCCATGATCAGCGGGGACAGATACCAATATACGATATTTGCTCTTGGTATCATGCCGTATATCACGTCAACCCTGATCCTGTGGATATATATGGCGATAAGAGGAGCTGAATACAAAGCCCGTTTTTCACCGCAGAAGCTGGGACGGATTACATTGATACTGATGATAGCGATAGCGGCGGCATCGGCCATGTCGCGGGCGGACAAACTGACGTTTCAGGATTCAGACACAGGGATTCAGACATTAAAAGCAATCGCTGTGCTGGAGATGACGGCAGGCGCCATCATAATACATAAAATGGCAGGCGCGAATAAGGAACGGGGAATCGGCGGACAAACCCCGCTCATCATGGTCAATGTCCTGGATAATCTGGCCGCCACGATACAAAAATTTACATGGGCAGAGCTTCATAAGCCGGTGTTCCTCTGCCTGATTATGGCAGTGGTGATCCTGACGATGGAAAATATACTGATCCGCATTCCGGTTCAGCGTGTGTCCATCCATAATATTTATGCAGATAAGAGCTATATCGCATTAAAACTGGATCCGATCGGCGTGATGCCGGTTATGTTTGCCGTTTCTTTTTTTATGATTCCTCAGCTGACAGTACAGTTTTTTTTGCTGCTTTACGAGGATAACCGCACGCTGCAATTTATCTCAGGAAAACTGAATCTGACAACCGCTACAGGGGCAGCCGTTTACATTGGGATTATTTTTGCATTGAATATGATGTTTTCATTCATTATGGTAGCGCCGGGCGACATGGCGGAGCAGCTGCAAAAAAGCGGCGACAGCATCGTAGGCGTCTATGCAGGTAAGAAAACAAAAAGATATTTAAGGAGAAAACTGCTGCTGCTGACATGTTTCAGCGGCTGTGTTTTATGCCTTTTGATGGGAATCTCACTGGGGCTTTCGCTGAGAGGAGAAATACCGTCTGAGCTGGCGCTGTTTCCTGCATCGGCTATGATCCTGACAGGGATCCTGTGTCCTCTGTACCGGGAAGTGAAGGCATACCGGACGTTTGATTCATATTCATTTTTTATCTGATTGTTGGAAAGGATGTAACCATACCCGATGTTGTACTTTATCCCAGCCTGGTATTTAAAGGATGAATGGAAAGAGGATGAACAGTTCTGGTACAGGCGCCGGATGAAAACGGAAACAGATGATACGGTCAAACAGATTCAGCTGTTTCAGAGAAATTCCATCTGTGAATACAAGATCCTCTTGCTGTCCTACGCGCCGAATTTCCGGCATTTCCTGCACAGGCAAAGTGCGTTCCGGGTTCCCTACTGGTCGGTATTTGACGCGATACAGGAGGTTCGCAGGAAAAAGCAGGCAATCCTTTCCTTTCACAATCTGAACTGGCCCCGGGATATTGAGCTTGTTTATACGCCGTTTTCGATCATCGCCATGCTGAACCAGGAAAGGTATGCCAAGGTCGAATTCGGGGAATACGGTAATCTCATACAGATTGATCTGTACCGTGACGGGCAGGTCAGCCGGAAAAATATATATGACGACAGAGGCTTTATCTCGTGTACTTCTGTGTATGAAAACGGCAGAAAGGCCTACGACCAGTATCTGACAGAAAAAGGCGTCTGGAAACTGTGCCATTTCGCAGACGGGCATGTGGTGGTAAATCCCCGCAGCAGCCAGTACCTGATCCATACGCCGGCAGCAGAACAACAGCTGCCGTTTGCAAAGAGTACCTATGGCTCTATGGAAGAAGTAATAGAGGAAGTCTTTGGAGCCGCTCTTGGGACCACACAGGACACAGACATATTCTGTGCGGCAGTGCATCAACAGCATCTGGCTTTGCTGGGCAGGCTGCTGGCAGGCAGAAAAACGATTTTTTCCGTATTCGAAGAAAGGGCGCTCCTGGACGGTAACAGGGCGGCGGCAGAGATTCTTTCCCGCGGAAACTATATTGTAACAGATTCAGAAGAGAATCTGGCAATGGTTTCACGGCAGAAGGGCCTGGAACAGACGGCCAAAAAGAATATTCCGCCCTATGATACGAGGATGGAGCCTGGAATCAGCCAGCAAATCAATGTGCAGAAGATCCTGTTTCCAGTGGATCGCCTGACCGACGAGACGCTGGAAACGGCTGTCAGGTATATGGCGGCATATCTGGAAGAAAACAGAAACGCCAGGGTCCATCTGTTTACCAGAAACGCAGAAGTCAACCGAAAAGATATGCTTTTAAAACAGATCGGCGCAATCTTAGAGCGCAATGGTTATCCTTCCGCCTGGGCGGGAAAAGGGAACAGGAATCAATCCGAGAATCTGCTGGATGAAGAAGACTGGATGCCTGTTTTGTTTATCGCCGAGCAGTGCGTAGATGAATTATCTGTGAATAAGTGCGTAAGGGAACAGCGCCTTCTGGTGGATCTGGCAGACACACCGGATTTGTTTCTGCAGATTTTGTGTGTGGGCATGGGAATTCCCCAGATTTTGAGGACTGCCACACAGTACATGCGTCCGGGAGAAAACGGACGGATCAACAAGGATCTGCCCAGTCTGGGAAAAGACTTAAAGTATTACCTGGAAAGCCTTGGCAACTGGAATGAAGCGATGATCCGGTCTTACGAGCTTGGAAAAACCCATACGACGCAGTATTTGATTAAGCAATGGAAAGAGGTTATCAAAAACATTGGAAACAGTACGGGTATTACAGCTGGGAACAGAAAACTTCAGTGAGCTCTTACCAGTATCAAAATGCGCAGAGTGGTACTATGAACCTGATTTTTCTCAATTGCCGAAAAGGGATTTTGAGGTTGTGATTCTGGATCGTGAAATTACCGGTGATGAATTTGACTACCTGGTACAATTTATGAAAGCGTACTGCTTATTCATTACGGATCAGGTTCCCTTAAGAAAGAATGAAGCAACACAACAGCTTTTCGTAAGAAAAATGGGAAAGCAGGTTTCCACAAAAGAATTGAGGATTCTTTTGGAGGAAGAGCTGCCGGATTATTTTCCAGGTTCCTATGGTGAGAAATACGAGCCGAAGAATATCGCTGTGGCACAGGGCTTTAAAGGGAACGTTTCCTGGAGAGGCCTGGAGAGCGTGGAGCTGGAGGGAGACTATGGGAACGGGTTAAATCAGATTATCTGTTGGAGGAATAATATTCCGTTCGCCGAAGATCAGAGTCTTGATTTCTGGCTGGAGTATGAAAAGGATGATACGGTAGAGATATCGCTGGAAATATCTGTTCTCCAGTTTACATATGGAACCGATCCCCAAATTCCGGATGTATGGAAGTTTTCTGAAAGGGAGCTGGATGATGTTGTCTGCATTACGAACAGCACCGGAAAAATCGGATATCTGTTTGTATCATTAAAGGCCAGAGGAAAAGGGAGACTGTCCGTGGTCGCGCTTCATAACCGTTATTCCAGAAGGGGAAAAGGAATTTTTCTGCCTGGAGGAAAGAGGCGGGTTACTTCAAAGCGGGAAGAAATTTTTTATTATTTTGATCCTGGCAATTTTAAACCTCCGTTAAATGTTTATTTCTCCGGTTATAAGACTCAGCAAGGCTTTGAGGGATATAACATGATGAGGGGGATGCAGCATCCGTTTCTTCTGATCGCAGAGGCCAGACTGGAGGGCGGCAATATTTATATTGGTTCCGAGGAGTACGAAAGCGCCCTTGAGAACATATTGCGGGAACATATGAAAAAACTTGGATTTAAGAATTCCGATGTAATTCTGTCAGGGATTTCGATGGGAACATTCGGGGCCTTGTATTATGGTTGTAAGATCAGGCCCAATACAATCTTAATGGGTAAGCCGCTGGCCAGTTTCGGCGATATCGCCGATAATGAACGGCTTAAAACTCCAGACGGCAGTCATTCCTGGCTGGATGTCCTTCACAAGGAATATGGCAGTTTGGGCCGGGGTGCAGTGAAGCAGATGAACGACAGATTCTGGGATCTGTTTGATAACACAGACTGGAGCGGGACCCGGTTTGCAGTGGCATACATGATAGAGGATGAGCTAGATGGCAATGCGTATGAGAATCTTCAGTCCCACTTAAAGGACGCAGGGGCGAGGATCTACGGAAAAGGGCTGCATGGCCGTCATAACGACGATACACGCGGCGTTGTCCGGTGGTTTGCGAGCCAGTACCGGGAAATTATAGCAAGAGATTTTGACAGCAGACGAAAAAAAACAGGAAGACGGAGATAATGGCAGGTCAGTCATGGAAGATTTACTGGAATGAATATGCAAAAGATACGTATCTGTATGGGGCTGAGGTATCTTTCCATGCAAAAGATGACGTAGAGTTTAAGAACGAATTGATACAGCCGGGAGCCGTGATAAAACGCTGGTTTTCCAAAGTGAACTATCAGGCGATGCGTGTGGAACCATCCCTTCCTCTGATTGATGGAGAGGGGCGGTATCATATCAGCCTGGACGCTTCTGCAAAGCCCGCGGGCGGGCTGCTTTTGAGGCTTCTCTTTTATGACCGTTATGACTCAGAGGCAGGAAGTCAGATCATACGGGATGGCGAGGGCGATTTCCAATGCCCTTTAAAGACCTACAGCTATGAAGTGCAGTTGATTAACGGCGGTGTGACACAGCTTCACTTTCATTCCATTACGATAACGGAAGTAACAGATGGCGAATAGAAAGCTTTATCATATATTAAAAAAAGTAAAGGAAGAACAGGCGGCAGTCAGGAAATTAAGCGATCAGGAGCTGCAAAAGGAAACGGATGAGTTCCGCAGGCATATTTCGCAGGGAATGTCAACCAACCGCCTCCTTCCCAGGGCGTTTGCGGTAGTATGCGAGGCAGACCGGAGAATTCTCGGTAAGGATCCCTACGACTGCCAGATCCTGGGAGGAATCGCGCTGCATTACGGTTACCTGGCGGAGATGAATACAGGCGAGGGGAAGACGCTGACGGCCACCATGCCGCTTTACCTGAACGCGTTGACAGGAAAAAGCGCGATGCTGGTTACGGCCAATGATTATCTGGCAGACCGCGACGCGAAGGAGATGGGGCCGGTCTACGAGTTCCTGGGGATGACGGTATGCTCCGGCGTGGATCAGGCGCAGAGGGAAGGCGCGGGAAATATGGGGAAGCGCAAGATCTATGAAGCGGATATCGTCTATACGACCCATTCCATCCTGGGATTTGATTATCTGTTAAATAATCTGGTATCCAGCGTCCGGGAACGCTTCATGAGGGAGTTCTACTATGTCATCATTGACGAGGCGGATATGGTGCTCATGGATGCGGCGACGATGCCCCTCGTAATATCCGGCGTTCCCCGCGTGCGTTCGGATCTATGCGAGCTGGCCGATTTTTTTGTGACAACGCTGCAGCCGGAACGCGATTACATAGAAGAGGACGGGAGCGTATGGCTCACGGACGCGGGAGTAGCTTATGCGGAACAGTATTTTCGGATTGGAGAGTTCTACTCAGCAGAGAATTTTGAGCTTAACAGGCATGTGACGCTGGCCCTGAGAGCCCATATCATCATGGAAAGGGACAAGGACTATGTCGTAACGGAAAATGGAGAAATATCGCTCCTTGATAATGGTACGGGCAGGATCCTGACCGGCATGAAGATGAGAGGCGGCATGCATCAGGCCATTGAAGCCAAGGAAAAGCTTAAGATCACACGTGAAAACAGATCAATCGCTTCTGTGACATATCAGAATCTTTTCCTGATGTTTCCCCGCATGTCAGGGATGAGCGGCACCATCTCGGACGCCAGAAAAGAGCTTTACAGAGTCTACAAAAAGAAAGTGGCAGTCATTCCGCCAAACAGGCCGCTCCAAAGAGAGGACAAGAAAGACCTGTTTTTTAAAAATGCAGAACAGCAGTATGAGGAAGCGGTAAATGAGGTGCTGAGGCGTCATGAGACAGGACAGCCGGTATTAATCGTAACCTCGACCATCGCGGATACGGAGCTGATATCTCGCGTCCTGGTCGGGAAACAGGTGGCCCACAGTGTGCTGAATGCCAATAACGCATACTGGGAAGCCCAGATCATCAAGGAAGCCGGTCAGAAAGGAACGGTTACGGTATCGACCGGAATGGCAGGCCGCGGGACGGATATCCGTCTGGGGCCGGGAGTCAGGGAGTTAGGCGGACTGGCCGTCATTGGAATCGGCCGTATGGCCAATATCCGTCTGGAGCGGCAGGCAAGAGGCAGGGCAGGCCGCCAGGGGGATCCTGGCAGCAGCCAGTTTTTCGTTTCTCTCGAGGACGATACGGTCTCTGCAGTCGGGGAGAAGATACTGGAAACGTATGTGGACAGGGATCGGCGGATTTCTCCAGGAAGGTTAAAAAAGCTGATTAACGGGACGCAGAAGCTTATGGAGGAGCAGGCGGTCGCCCAGAGGAAGCGGTCGGTCGATTACGATAAGGTGATGAAACGTCAGAGAATGATGATGTATGACGTGAGAAACCGGCTCCTGGACGGCGGAAGCCTGGAACTGGAGACGGTGCGGAAGCTGGCACAGGAGAGCGTACAGGGGTTCTTGAAAGAGCATCGGAATCCGACTGCCGGCGATGTGACGCGGTATCTTTTGAGTCATATCACCTATCATCTGAGCGGCAGGTTCCTGAATATCGGACAGGGAAATAAGAGAGCCATGAAAAAGGTCTTAAAACGGGCCTTATTATCTTATGTAAGCACAGTATGGAAGAATAAGGTGAAATCATTTGCATCGGAAGACGAGTTAAAGGAATACATCCGTCTCTGCTGCCTGCAGGCGATTGACAACGCCTGGGTAGAACAGGTGGATTATCTGCAGCAGCTGCAGTATGTAGTCGGCGGCCGGTCCACGGCGCAGAGAAATCCGGTGTTCGAGTATCATGAGGAGGCGTACAAATCCTTCCTTCTCATGGAAAAAACCATCAAACGGGAAATTGTAAGAAATATTTTTCTCGGCCAAAGGGAATATGGAAAAGCTGGGGAAATACAGGTGCTGTTTCCCTGACAAAGACGGGAAATCAAAGCAAAGGGTATGGGAGACAGATATGATCTATAATTTTAATCTGGGGATAGGATGGGCGTCCAGCGGGGTGGAGTACGCGCAGAGCTACCGGGCGGTGATGCTGAGAAATATCGGAGCCAATGCAAAGTTTATCTTTACGGACATGATCGTATCGGAGAATATCGAGCACATGACAAAAAATATCGGATTTCTCGATTCGGAAATTATCTGGCTGTATACGTTTTTTACGGATCAGAAGACGGCTCCCGTTACATACACGTTAGAGGAACTGAAAAAAACGCTTCCTGCAGGCGATTATAAATATACCAGAAACGGGAAAGTCGGAAGAATCATTTTCCAGGGAACCAATAATTTCTATACGGTATACTTTACAGACGAGATGTCGGACCGCGTTCACAGAGTGGAGATCGTCTCCGGAGGTCTCCTGATCCGGAAAGATTATTTTACCTATGGCAGGGTGTTCTCGGAATATTACGCGCCTCTGAACAACAAAGCCCACATGTATCTGCGGCGGTTTTTCAATGAAGACGGTACGGTCGCTTATGAGGAGATCAATGACGACGGAACTGTGATGTACCAGTTCCCCGACCAGCTTTTCTGCTCCAAAGAGGAATTCGTCGGGTATATGGTATCAAGGCTCAATCTGACAAAAAACGACACAATACTGATCGACCGCACGACAGGAATCGGACAGGCAATTTTGCGGCATGCGGGGGAGGCCCGGGTGGGGATTATCATCCATGCGGATCACTTCAGCGAAGGCGCGACCGATGAGAACTATGTCCTGTGGAATAATTATTATGAGTATTCCTTTGCCATGAGGAAACATGTTGATTTTTATGTTACGGCGACTGACGAGCAGAACCGGCTGTTAAAGGATCAGTTTTTAAAATACACGGGCGCTGCGCCGACGGTTTATACAATACCGGTGGGCAGCCTGGAGGAACTGAAATACCCGACAGTGAACCGCAAGCCCTATTCCATCCTGACAGCCTCCCGTCTGGCTTCGGAAAAACACATTGACTGGATCATAGAAGCTGTCGCCGAGGCATGGAAGACGGTTCCGCAGCTTTCGATGGATATCTACGGGAAAGGCGGCGAGGAGCCGAAACTCAGGGAGCTGATAAAGAAGCTCGGGGCGGAAAATTATATTGTCCTCCGGGGCCAGCAGAACCTGAAAGAGGTTTATCAGGATTATGAATTATACCTGTCAGGTTCCACCAGCGAGGGATTCGGACTGACTCTGATGGAAGCCATTGGCGGCGGCCTGCCGATTATCGGTTTTGATGTGCGGTACGGCAATCCCACCTTTATCGACGATGGCGGGAACGGGTATCTCATTCCCATCGACGAGCATATGACGTCCAGGCAGAAGATCGAGGCCCTGACAGACCGGCTGATCCGCCTGTTTACGGAAGCGGATCTGGACAGTTTCCATAAGCATTCGTATGAAAAGGCCAGGGGATTTCTTACAAAGGAGGTGGAGCTGAGATGGAAAGATATCGTGGGCTGACCGATACAATTCTTTTGCTGGATCACTATGGGGAAGACAGTGAAATGCTCCACCAGTCGTTTCGAAGCTCTGGTTTTATGGGGCCGGTGATCGTGATCGAGGACGACGGATTTTTTCCGGAGGATGTGATTTCGGTCTATCAGTATTTCTGCGGGGACCTTCGAAAAAGCAGTGAGGCGCCAGGAAAGGCAAGATACTTTAACCAGATCAATGTGCCGGACTACTGGGAGATCAGCGCAAACAATTCGGAAGGGAAGGTGTATGACCTGCACCGGATGCGGGGGCGTATTTTCTACGCGGAGCCAAAAAACAAGAGGCTGGTGCGGGTAGTGGACTGGATGGATGAAAAGGGAACGGTCCGTTCCAGCGACCACTACAACCGATATGGTGCCTTGTATGCCAGAACCTTTTTCAACAAGGACGGGAAACGCTTCTGTAAGGCATATTTTGACGGCGAGGGACGGGAAACGTTGCTGGAGAATTTTGTGACCCGCGATCTGATCCTGAACCGGGGCGATAAGGTCTATGTATTGAAAAACAAGGTAGATCTGATTCTGAAGCTTCTGGAAGAGCTTGGCGCTATGGGAAGCCGGATCTTCTTTAATTCCTTATCGACGCCTTTGCTCGTATCCGAGAAAATGCCGGAAGGGAGAAAGGAAGACGTACTGTTCTGGCAGGAAGGGGTCAGGGACGATATCCCCGGCAATATGCAGCTGATTCTCTCCGGCAAGTCCAGGCGGACCAGAGCCGTCTATGTGCAAAAGAAGGCCAGCTATGAGAAGCTGGTCCGGCTGGGGGCGTCCAGGGAGGTATTGAGCCCTCTGGGATTTGTCTATGGGCATGTCAGGGAGAACACATTTAGGAATCAGGCGCTCATTTGCACCAATTCTGACAGGATTGAAAAATGTGAGGAGTTAATCAGGCTGCTTCCGAAGATGCATTTTTATATTGCCGCCCTTACGGAGATGTCATCCAAATTGCTGAGCCTGTCCAGGTATGACAATGTAACCCTGTATCCGGGGGCGCGGACAGGGTTTATTGACGGGCTGTTTGATACCTGCGACTACTATCTGGATATCAATCATGGCTCTGAGATCGTATCCGCAGTGAAACAGGCATTTTTACACAATCAGCTGATTCTTGGGTTTAAGAATACGCTGCATAACAGACAATTTGTCCCGGAAGGGCATGTATTCGACAGCCATGAAGCTCTGGCAGCTTTCTTAAATCAGGTTATGGGCCGGGAAGAGATGATACGGGAGCAGATTGATCTGCAGAAAAAGGAAGCGATGTCAGAAGAGGCTGCTATGTATACGGCTCTTTTGAAATAAAGTATGAGAGAGGGAGGAGCAAAATTATGTTGGGAACAGAATTAAACGTGGTGGCTTTTCTGGAACTGATCCTTGCGGTGTACAGTATGGCGCTTGTATTTAACTCAGACAAGAAGGTGTTTAAGATTGTACATGCCGTACTTGGCGTCATGTGGGCGGTTATGGCGCTGCTTAATATGTTTGCTTAACCGGGTGGGGTTGTTTCGCTGAGGAGAGACAGCCCCTTCGTCGGATTCGCAGTACCATTTTATGATCGTATTTATTCGGTTCGCTCAGAGGCCTTGGATAACGGCGGCTGACGAAGATACAGGAGAATTCGGGGCAATTTGAGGAGACTGTCGCGGCATGAATGTTTACATTACAAAGTTAAATGGAATGTTTTTTCAGAGTACGGAACAATATGCGCAGCATATGACTGCCAATATCGCGCACTCTATTGGAATCAGGGAAATGGGAATCTACCGGTACCATGCGGCTAAGGAAAGCGAAGAGGACCGCGGGCGGAGATTGGACGGCGTCATTGCAGGGCTTTGCGCAGGGGATCTTGTGATATGCCAGTTTCCCACATGGAACGGGCTGGAATTCGAACAGGCGCTGGTGCGGCATATCAAAGCGTATCATGGCCGCATCGTGATTTTTATCCATGATCTGGAAGCTGTGATGTCTGAGAACCGAAGAGATACGCTGCCGGATACGATCAGACTGTATAACGAGGCGGAAGTACTGATTGTCCCGTCTTACAGGATGAAGCAGTTTTTACTGGAGCACGGCCTTCGTCCCGGCATGCGGTTGATTGTTCAGGAAATCTGGGATTATCCGACCCGGCTCAGCCTGTCCGGAACCAAAACGTTGAAGCGGGAGATCCACTTTGCAGGGAATCCTGACCGGTTTCCGTTTGTAAATACATGGAATTACGAAGCGGTACTAAACGTATATACCGATCAGGCATGTCAGGGAAATCAGGTACGGCGGATGGGCTGGATGATGCCGGACCGCCTTCTTATGGAACTGTCAGAGGGGGGATTTGGCCTGGTATGGTACGCCAATGAGACATGGCGTCAATACCTGTCTGTGAATAACAGCCTGAAACTCAGTACATATCTGGCTGCCGGAATCCCGGTGATCGTACCCAAGGGAATCTCTAATCAGAGCATGATTGAGGTAAATCATCTGGGAATCGCAGTGGATACGCTGGAGGAAGCGGCGCAGGCTGTAAAGGACATGACAGAACCGGAATATCAGGAGTATCTATCTGCGGTATCACGGTTTGCGCCGCTTTTAAGGGAAGGCCTTTTTACCAAAAAGTGCCTTTTGGATGCAATACATATGCTGATGCGGAAGGATCTGTATGTCTATTCGGAGTCCAATGCAGCCTGCGCCATGCCAAAAGGAGTATTTGAATTTGTGTGTCTCAGGGAAGCCTGGCAGGGTAAGCTGGCCTTGTCATGGATATTTTGCGGAGAGGCGGAAGGATATCTTGTCTGTGACGCAGATTCCGGGAACGTGGTTGGAGAGGTTCTGAACGGTCTGGAGCACTACCTGCTTTTGGAAAACCCTCCAAAAGAGATCCGGCTGATTGTAAAGGCCTATATCAGAGGCGTGCGGGGGAAACTCATCATCGCAGAGTCGGAAGCGGCGTATGTATCAAAACCGCATCCGGCGAAACGCCTTGTCAGTATGGTGATGCCGGCATATAATGCCGCGGAATTCATTGCCAGAAGTATTGATACCGTACTGGCGCAGTCCTTTATGGACTTCGAGTTAATTGTGGTAGATGACGGCAGTACGGATGAGACGTCGGAAATCGTTGCCTGGTATCAGGAAAGATATCCGCAGGTCAGGAAGGTGTATCAGCCGAACGCAGGTCAGGCCATAGCCAGAAATCATGGAGTAAAGCACGCAAGCGGGGAATACACAGGCTTTATGGACAGCGACGACATGATAAGACCGGATATGATAGAAAAGCTGTATCGTTCTATCGTAAAAAACAATTGCGATATTGCCATGACGTCCGCTTACCAGATAATGAAGGAAGGGTATCAGGAAATTGCAGCTTATCCGATATCAGAAGATACAGCGATTTCCGTCAATGAGTTTTTTGAACATTATATGAAATATGCGTATCCTGTGGTCTGGAATAAATTGTATCGAAGCTCTCTGGTGAGAGAACATCCGATTCCCAAAGTAACATATGAGGACAGCGCCTGGACGCCATATATTTTATCGTATGCAGAAACCGTCTGCTATATCAATGAGCATTTATATGAGTATGACAGGATAATCCGCAATGTTACCTACATTCATACTTCGCGGGCCAAAACGGCTGAGAAACTGTATAAAGACCGCAGAGATTATGTCATGTTTTTCCTGGAAAACGGAAATCCGCAGAGAAAAGATGTGCTGAAACGGCTGGCTTTGAGATATGTGACAGGATTTGTACATTCACTTTCTCATCCTGGTTTTAAACAGATGCAGGAAGAGATCAAAAAGCTGTAAAATGGATACGCGGAAGGATCAACGGGAGAACCTATGAATTGGTATATTACAAAATTAAATGCGATGGGCGGCATGGCACAGGACATGCAGTACATGACAGTACAGATCGCCCATCAACTGGGATTCAGGGAGATGGGGATATATCACTATAATGCCAATGCGGAGAATCCGGAGCGCCGCAGCGTCAGGCTGGATGGAATCATCGCAGGCATGCAGGCAGGGGATATCGTCATCTGCCAGTTCCACACCTGGAATGGATTAAGGTTTGAACGGGCGCTAACAGAGCGCATTAAGGCATACCGAGGCCGTGTTGTAATCTTTATCCATAGCCTGGAAGCCCTGATGATCCGGGGAAGCCGATTTATGCTGGGGGAAACGATAGAATTATATAATCAGGCGGAGGTCCTGATCGTTCCTTCCCATGCGATGAAGAAATTACTGATGGATTCCGGTATTCGGCCGGGGATAAAATTTATTGTTCAGGAAATGTGGGATTGTACGACAGATACAGGATTTCTGGAGCGGCCCGCGTTTCACAAAGAGATTCACTGCGCCGGGGGAGGGGACGCTCCATACGTCGCGGACTGGAATTATGAAATACCATTAAGGGTCTACTTTTCCACGGCTTCACGGGGGCAGAATATATACAGGATGGGAGCATTGAATCAGGACAGACTGCTGATGGAACTGTCAAAAGGCGGATTTGGGCTGGAATGGTATTCGAATGAACAGAATTATGAATATATGAGATATGGCGGTTCTTTTACGCTCAGCCGGTATCTGGCAGCCGGGATCCCTGTGATTGTTCCGGCAGGAATCTCCAGCCAGAAGCTGATTGAGGAAAATCATCTCGGATGGGTAGTCGATTCTTTAGAGGAAGCTGTAACACTGGTACAGGAGATGAAGGAAGCAGAATATCTGGAAGCTGTCCGTCATGTGGAACGGTTTGCGCCTGCTTTAAGAAATGGCTGTTATACGAAGAAATGCCTGATTGACGCGGTCATGGCGTTTTTCAGGGAGGATGCAGGAAAAGCATTCGTATAGGCAGATCATAAAAGGGCAATTTTATTCTATCTGGAGCACGGTAATCCGGAGAGAATGGGATTACTGAGAGCGTTTGCAAAAAGCGGGCTGGGGCTGTTATATACCAGTTGCGGTAAAACAGATAGAAAGACAGAGGTATCAGACATGAGAAAGAAGAGGTGGGCGTTTCTGTTAAGCGGGGCGGCGGTGATTCTGACCCTGGGAACCGGAGGGTGCGCGGCGGCCCCCGGCGCCAGCCAGGCCGAATCAGAGACCCATGAGCAAACAAACGGGCTGTCAAGGATTGATGACGATATGGTATCGCTGGATTCCAGGCCCGAAAAGAGCCTGGTGCGTGTTCCCGAAGCGTCCGGGACTGTCGCTTACAGTAACGATACGGTGTCTGTGGACGCGTCCAATATCCGGAACGGTTACGTAATGGTTCAGTATACGGGCAGCG
The DNA here is from genome assembly GCA_009917545.1 of bacterium 1XD42-76. Taxonomy (GTDB): domain Bacteria; phylum Bacillota; class Clostridia; order Lachnospirales; family Lachnospiraceae; genus QZDW01. The sequence continues at coordinate 7,867 of QZDW01000020.1, read as the reverse complement.
TCGATAAGATTAAGGTGCAGATATCCAAAGGGGATCTCACATACACGTATAACCTGAACGCCAGGGATGCATATGAAGTATTTCCCATATCAGAGGGAGACGGGACGTATACGATCAAAGTATTTGAAAATGTAAACGGTAATCAGTACTCGCAGGCCTTCAGCCAGGAGATGTCAGTATCCCTGGCCGACCAGTTTGAACCGTTTTTGTACCCGAATCAGTATGTAAATTTTTCACAGGGGAGCGCTGCGGTACAAAAAGGCGCTGAGCTGGCTGCCAAAGCCGGGGATGATCTGGGTGTGGTTGATGCAATATACGATTATGTGATAAACAATCTGACCTATGATACGGCCAAGGCTGCCAGCGTCCAGAGCGGATATCTTCCTGATGTAGACCAGGTCCTGGCCGCCGGGAAGGGGATCTGCTTTGATTATGCAGCCCTTATGGTGTCCATGCTTCGTTCCCAGGATATTCCCGCCAAGCTTGTGGTGGGGTATACGGGCAGCGCTTACCATGCATGGGTAAACGTGTATATTGACGGCGTAGGCTGGATTGACAATTACATTTACTTTGACGGAACTAACTGGTCTCTGGCAGATCCCACATTTGCTTCCACCGGAGGACAGAGCGATGAGATCCGAAAATATATCGGCGACGGAGCCAATTACCAGCAAAAATATTGTTACTAAAGGAGACATGTGTATGAATGAGAAAACAGGGCAGAAATATACATACCGCGAACTCTCTGCCTTCTGTCTTCAGGTGTCACTTCTTTTAAAGGCTGCCATTCCATTGGATGAAGGCCTGCGGATTATGGCAGAGGATGCAGCAAATGAGGACGAAAAGAAACAGCTGCTTTTTCTGGCGGATGAGACAGAACTGGGTGCACCTGCTTTTGAGGCCTTGGAGAAAGCGGGAGGCTTTCCTGATTATGTGGTCAGGATGGCAAAACTGGGGGACCAGACAGGAACCCTGGATCAGATGATGGAGTCTTTGTCTGTGTATTACGACAAGGAGGACCGGATGATACGGAATATCCGCAATGCCATCACATATCCCATCATGATGGTACTCATGCTTCTGGTGGTGCTGTTTGTGCTGTTTACCAGAGTGATGCCTATCTTTGAGGAAGTTTATGAGCAGCTGGGGACGCGGCTGTCTCCTGTATCGCAGACGGCAATCCGGATGGGAGGCGCATTCAGTGGAATTGCTTTGATGGCTGCAGCTGTGACAGCCGTAGCGGCTCTGGGCCTGTACATCGCATCAAAATACGGCAAAAAGGCCCATCTGGCAGAGCGCGCAGCCGAGAAGTTCAAACGCTCCAGCAAAACAGCGCTTCTGGTGGCAAAGAGACGGTGCTGTGCTGTCCTGGCCTTGACCTTAAAAAGCGGCCTGGAACTGGAAAAAGGAATTGAGCTGGCTGAGGAATTGGCTGACAACAGCAGGATTCAGGAATATCTGGCAAAATGTAAAGACGGTCTGGAGACGGGCAAAGGCTACGATGAGGCAATGAAAGAATCCGGGCTGTTTAACGGGTTCCAGATTCAGATGATTAAGGTAGGGAACCGAAGCGGGCGTCTCGACAGTGTGATGGAAGAGATGTCTCAGGGGTATGAGGAAGAAGCCGATGCCTCCATTGATACTATCATTTCCAGGCTGGAGCCCACGATCGTGGCAGTGCTGGCAGTGTCCGTTGGTCTGGTGCTTCTGTCTGTGATGCTTCCTCTGGTAGGTATATTGTCAGCAATAGGATAACAGGTGGAAAAATGAAACAATGGAAAAACAGTTGGAATATGGTAAAAGGCTATCTGATATCAGCAGCGGTGTTCGGTATTGCGATCGGAATGTTCTTAAATGGCGTGTTAGCGATGTCTGACCGGATGGACCGGGAGGGGGCAGAGACGCTGCGCAGCGCGATCGCCAGAGCTTCCGTACAGTGCTATGCGATTGAGGGACGATATCCGCCTTCTGTCCAGTATCTGGAAGAAAACTATGGAATCCGGATAGACCGGGAGCGGTTCCATGTGTTCTATGAAGGGTTTGCCTCTAACATCATGCCGGATATTACGGTGATTTCCATTCCGGAAGAGTAAAGGAGGAGAGGATACTTGAAAAGGCAGGCACAGCAGAAAAGCCAGACCGTCAATCTCCTTTTCACAATGCTGCTGTTTTTAGTATTTGTGTTGTGCGCGCTGTTCACGGTGCTTATCGGCGGGAAGGTTTATGAAAATATTAACAGACGGATTGAGGAGAATTACTCCGGCCAGGTAGTCCTTAATTATGTGGCAAACAAAGTGAGGCAGGGAGATCAGGCGGGAAGCGTGGCAGTAAAGAACATAGAGGAGACCCCAGTGCTGGAGCTGGCACAGGAAATCAACGGAAGGACATTTGTAACATGGATTTATTATCAGGACGGCGCGGTCAGAGAATTATTCACCAATGAAGGCAGCGGACTGGGACTCAAAGACGGGCTGGAGATCATGGAATGCCGGGGCCTGACCTTTACATTGGAACATTCTGTTCTTAATGTACAGGTGACAGGAGATAAGACCAGCAGCGTACTGTTAAATATCAGAAGCGGAGGCAGCCGGTATGATGAATAAACGTGATTCGGGAACTGCCATGTTTCTTATGGAGATGATAGCAGTTGTATGTTTTTTTATCCTGTGCGCCGGCGTCTGTATCCTGACATTTGTGAAAGCCGATCGTTTGAGCTGCCTGGCCAGAGATACCAATTATGCCTCCCTGGCAGCAGAGAGCGTAGCCGAAATCTGGAAAGCACAAGAGGAAGAGGGGCTTGAGAGCCGGTTTCTGATGTCAAAGGACGGGGAATCCGGAGTCATCTACTGGGACAGCCAATGGAATCCTGTAGAGGATGCAGAGGCGGCAGACTACAGGGCAGAGATCAGCCTGACAAAAGAGGGGCTGATGGAAGAGGCTCAGATCCGGATCCGGCGTCTGGAGGATGGGGCAGAATTATTTGAGCTGGACGCCAAAAGAATCTGCCGTTCATATGGCAGGCATGGAAGGGAACACAAATATGAATGAAAAACGATCGGGTGGACGAATCAATATCGGTACGTCATCCCTGATTTTAATATTTATTATCTTATGTCTGACAACGTTCGGGCTTCTCTCTCTGAGCAGTGCGGGCAGTGACTGGAAGCTCGCTCAGAAAAATGCGGAGTCTGTCAAAGGGTATTATGAAGCAGACAGCCGGGGAGTGGAATTCGTGGCTATGGTGGAAGAGGCACTGGCCCGGTGCAGCCAGGCGGCTGATGACAAAGAGTATCTGCGGATGGTTCAGGAGGAGCTGGGCAGCTTTTACCAGGAAGAAACCGGCATGGCCCAGGCAGAGATCGAGATGCTTTATGGACAAGTGCTTCATATTGAACTGGAAATAAACCGGAAAGAAGAGGCAGGGTATCGGATTCTGGCCTGGAAGGTATCCCATTCTGTGGACTATGATATTGATAAATCCATACCCGTATGGACTGGCGACTGATAAAGGAGGACTATATGGATATTGTAGAATTGCTCAGTATAGCGGTGAATCAACAGGCATCGGACATCTTTCTGGTGGCAGGTATGCCTTTATCCTATAAAGCAGGAGGCCGCATTGAATATCAGGAAGGGGACAAGCTGTCGCCGGCGCAGATTGAGGAGCTGATAAAAAACTTGTATGAGGTGGCAGGAAATCGCGATATGAAGAAGATCCAGGAGGATGGAGACGACGATTTCTCCTTTGCCCTGCCGAAACTGTCCCGATTCCGCGCCAATGTGTTCCGGCAGAGAGGGTCTCTGGCCGCGATCATTCGTATTATCACATTTAACCTTCCAGATTACGAACAGCTCCACCTTCCACGGACGATTATCGACGTGGCGAAGATGACAAAAGGTATGGTACTGGTAACAGGGCCTGCCGGAAGCGGCAAAAGCACGACACTGGCCTGTATAATCAACGAAATCAACCGGACAAGGAATGCCCATGTCATTACTCTGGAGGATCCCATTGAATATCTTCACCGCCATGACAGGAGCGTGGTTTCCCAGAGGGAGATCGGAACCGATACGGAAAGCTATGTGTCTGGCCTCAGGGCGGCCCTGAGACAGGCGCCGGATGTCATCCTGCTGGGAGAAATGAGGGATTATGAGACGATTAAAACCGCCATGACAGCAGCTGAGACAGGCCATCTGGTAATATCCACGCTCCATACTATAGGCGCGGCCAATACGATAGACCGTATTATAGACAGCTTCCCGCCGGAACAGCAGCAGCAAATCCGGGTGCAGATCTCTATGGTTATGGAAGGCGTGATCTCGCAGCAGCTGATCCCTGCTTTAAACGGCGGTGTGCACCCGGCATTTGAGATCATGTTCTGTAACAATGCCATACGGAACATGATACGTGAATCCAAGATTCATCAGATTGATAATGTGATCGCCACATCGCAGAAAGAGGGCATGGTATCAATGGATACGAGCCTGATTCAGATGTACCAGAAGGGAATCATTTCCAAGGAGGATGCGATTATCCACAGCAATAACAGTGAGCTGATGGCTAAAAAGATTGAAAGAATTTAACTCTGATTGATAAGGCAGCCGTTTTTTGCTATACTCAATATGGCAGGAAACGGCTGTTTATGGAGATGGAGGAGTTATGAACGCAAAAGAGGCGGAGGTATTACTGGAGCAGAGCTTAGAGAACTATGCAAATGGCTGTGCAGGGAAACAGGAATTAATTGCGGATATAAGAAAATTATGGTATCTGGAAGAGGGTGATGTGGATGCGATGCAGAATGTGTATCTGTATTTACATTTGGTAAAAGAAGTGGTAGAAAGGAATGCTTCTCCGGAATCCGTGAAAGCATCCCTGCAACGCACGAGAAAATTAATACGGATAGATAAAATGTGGGAGGAAATGGCAAAGTATAAGAATCTTTCAGGGGCCAGAACGGTTGATCTGAAAGGCAAAAAGACCTTGTATCTGGATCAGAACCTGTTTACCAGGCTGCTGGAAGGCGACACAGAGAAAGAAGGATTCCCTGGAAAAGTACAGATCGTATACAGTCCGGCCCACATAGAAGAAATATATAAATCAGAGGAAGAATACCATAAAAAGGAATTGCAGAAGATATCTTATTTTACCGATAATGTTATTTTACTGTATTTGGATGATGTCCCGACCTGGATGCAGGAGGAACCAGGATATTCCTACCAAAGGATAAAAAGAACAGAAAAAGCAACACAGCTGGCAGAAGAATACAAAGTGCTGGAACAGACGGACGGAGATATTTTTCTGCCCCAATATAATACGAATCAATACAGGCAGATCTTCAATGGGCAAAAGCCGGAAACGTTTCTGTGGAATTTCACAAAAGAAGTAAACGCCGCGTTAAGATGCCTGGGAGCCGCTTATACGGTGGAACAACTGGAAGCCAGTGAAGAACCATATCGCTATTCGGATATTAATGGAAAAATACATACGTTATATAAAGCAATGGATTTGCTGGGATTTAAAAAAGATAAAATAAAAAACGGGAATGATCGGAAAGTAAGAAGCAGCAGGCATGACATCGAACATCTGCTGTATGCTTCCAGTGCAGATTGTTTCTGTACAGCAGATGAAAATATGTATTTTAGAGCAGTGAATCTTTTTAAACTGTTAAAAAAGGGAACGGATGTGAAGAAATGCAACGACATCCATGATATCGTCAGTGCAGCGAATGATTTGGCAGGATAAATCACATCAGCCACTTCCTCTGTTTTCATGATACCATAAAACAGGCAGCATTTACAAGACTTGATATGCGGGATTTTTTCAAATATAATAGGGCCTGTGATGGAGAGGAGGTTTTCGGATGGATCAAACAATAACATTTAGTCCCGGCACTTTTTTTCATGGGACAAAGGCGGATTTAAAAACAGGTGACTGCCTGACAAAAGGATTTGTGTCCAATTATGCGGACAGGACAGCGAAGTATGTTTACTTTGCAGGAACGCTGGAGGCGGCAGTCTGGGGTGCGGAATTGGCGGCTGGAGAGGGCAGGCAGAGGATCTATGTTGTGGAGCCGACAGGGGAGTTTGAGGATGACCCGAACGTGACAGATAAGAAATTTCCCGGCAATCCGACAAAGTCGTATCGTACCCGGTCGCCTTTGAAGATTGTCGGCGAGGTGGTTGGCTGGAACGGGCATTCGCCCCAAATGCTGCAGAATATGAAAGAGAATCTGGAACGGCTGAACCGTATGGGGATTGGGGCAATCGAATCGTATCCGGATGCAGGTGCAGGAGCCGCCGCGCTTTGATGATCTGGTGTTGGCGGTTATTGTTTGAACGGATTTATCCATTTCAGGAGAGGAATGTGACACAGGGATACCAGCTCTTTCAGTTCCTTAAAACTGAAAGTGTAGAAAACAAGGCTCGAAATGCAGTTATTGCATTTTCGGGCCTTTCATTATTCCGAAAACTATAAAATATTATTCCTTTTCAATTGATGATATTCCGAAATTAGGATATACTATTGAGGGAAGAGAGGTGCGGTCTTTATGTACATAACAGTAAAGCGGGCAGCAGAAAAGTGGGGGATTTCTGACAGGCGAGTGCGTATACTTTGCTCGGAGGGAAAAATTTCAGGAGCCATGCGGGAAGGGCGTAGCTGGATGGTCCCATCAGATGCGAAAAAACCACAGGATGGACGTTTTAAAGCGACAGAAAGTTTACTGACAGCTATAGACAGGAAGAAAAGAGAACTGGATACCAGACGCCCGCTGACTGAGGGTGAGTTGGAACGTTTGACGGAAGAATTTATTATTGAGTATACTTATAATTCCAATGCAATTGAAGGAAATACTCTGACTCTGCGTGAAACGGATATGGTTTTGCGTGGTCTGACGATTGACAAAAAGCCATTAAAAGATCATATGGAAGCAGTCGGGCATAAAGAGGCATTTGATTTTGTTCGGGATTTGGTAAAAGAACAGATGCCTTTATCGGAGAGTATCATCAAGCAGATACACTATCTTGTATTGGCGGATAAACGAGAGGATCGGGGGGTTTACAGGAGAGTCCCTGTCAGGATTATGGGTGCAAAAAATGAACCCGTTCAGCCATATTTAATCCAGCCTGAGATGGAACAGTTGTTGGAGACTTACAGGAACAGTACAGATCATATCATTTCCCGGATTGCACGGTTTCATATTGAATTCGAGGGGATTCATCCTTTTATTGATGATGGTGTTATAATTGGGACAAGGTTAGAGAAACCCAGTAAAATCAACGGGTTTGCACTCCTTAGTCCTATTTTTTTATCCCATGCGGGGTGGAGAGAGGACGGCGCCGTACATATCAATACCTACTATACTGAAAGTCAGATGGGACTCTGTGCATAGCGGAGGTACTGGCTTTAGAGAAGTGTGAGGTTATAAAAGAAATAACAAAGATAGGACTTTGATTCACCCTGGCCGGGAAACCGGAAGGTGATTTGAAGTCCTTTTTCTTTTCGCAGGACGGTCAAGTTCTGTAAGGTATGGTCTGTGGGCAGGGAAGCTGTCTGTCTACTCAATTTCAGGAGGAAAAGTTTTATGGCAAAAAAGGATGTTAGAAAATTTAAGGTATATGAGCAGAGCGGGCATAATTATAAGCCGACGCCTACAATCACATTAAAGGGGCTTTGGCTGGAAGAATTGGGCTTTGGGGCGGGGACGCTCCTGACGGTCCGGTGTGAGGAAGGGAAGCTGGTCATTGAGCCGAGGGAGTCGGTGGATTACATTGATGTGTTTGAGGAACAGCAGTTAAGCATGGTGGCAGAGAGGAAAGTGAGGTTTTGATATATGGGTAAGATTTATATGATCGGTTCACAAAAAGG